>NZ_CP081943.1:1349271-2698542 GCF_020423045.1 Pseudomonas sp. MM213 | reverse complement strand
GTGACATCACTTGAACCCGAAGACTTCCTGACCTGGGGCTGGCGTCTGCCGTTCCTCGCCAGTGGTGTGCTGATGATGGTCGGCCTGATGATCCGCTCCGGCGTTCATGAGTCGCCGGAATTCGCCAAGGCGCGGGACAACAACGAGACCGCCAAATACCCGGTGAAAGACGTGATTCGCACGTGCTGGCGGCAGATCCTGTTCGCTGCCGCCGCAGTGACCATCGGCTCGGCCGGGTTCTTCTTCACCAACACTTTCATGATCACCTACGTCACCCAGTATCAGGGCATCGCACGCTCGACGATTCTCGATTGCCTGTTCCTGGTGACCGTCATTCAGTTGCTCTCGCAACCGCTCAGCGCACTGCTCGCCGAGCGCATCGGCGAAGGTCGTTTTCTCAAGCTCGTTGCGCTGCTGTGCATGGTCACGCCGTACCCGATGTTCTTGCTGGTGGGCACGCAAAACATTCTGTTGATGACCCTCGGCATCGCCCTCGCGGTAGTGATCCTTTCGGCGCTGTACGCGGTGATCGCCGGTTACATGACCCAGGCGTTCCCGGTGCACCTGCGCTACTCGGGCATTTCCATCGCTTACCAGTTGAGCTGTGCACTGGCCGGCGGCACCACGCCGCTGATCGGCACGCTGCTGGCGAGCAAGTTTTCCGGACAATGGCTGCCGTTGGCGGTGTTCTTCACCTTGCTTTCGGCCCTGTCCCTGATCGGTGTTTGCGGGCTGGCCCGCCTGCGCGCCAACCCGGTCGTCACCCACGCTGCTAAAGAGGTGTATTCGTGAGTAAACCTGAACACATCGGCCCGGTTGAATGGAAGGCCCGTTGCGAACTGGCTGCGCTGTATCGGCTGGTCGCGCACTTTCGCATGACCGATTTGATCGACACCCACATCACCCTGCGGATTCCAGGGCCTGAGCATCACTTTCTGATCAACCGCTACGGGGTGATTTTCGACCGCATGCGCGCCTCGGATCTGGTGCGCATCGATCAGGACGGGCGCGTCGTCGACCCGCATTACGAAGGTCATCGGGTCAACGCCGCAGGGTTCGTCATTCATTCGGCGATCCACATGGCCCGTCCGGACCTGAATTGCGTGATCCATACCCACACCGCCGCTGGCATGGCCGTTGCGGCGCAGAAACAGGGCTTGCTGCCGATCAGTCAGCACGCCCTGAAGTTCTACGGAAAATTGGCGTATCACACCTATGAAGGCATTGCGTTGTCGCTGGATGAGCGCGAGCGGTTGATTGCTGATCTGGGGCCGCACCGGGCAATGATCCTGCGCAATCACGGTTTGCTGGTCGGTGGCTCCGGCGTGGCTCAGGCGTTCCAGGAGATCCACTTTCTGGAGCGGGCCTGCCAGGCGCAGGTGGCGGCGCTGGCCGGCGGTTCCGCGTTGCATTACCCGTCGCCGGAAGTGTGTGCACACACCGCCGAGCAGTTTGACCGCGATGAGCAGGACAACATCATCGACCTGGCCTGGGAGGCCGCACTGACCCTGATCGAATCCCAGCGCGAGTCCTATCTGTCATGAACACCGTGGTTTTGCTGTCCCGCGACACCTTGCTGCTCAAGCAACTGCAAGCCGCGTTCGCCCGCAGCGCGCCGCAGCTCACCACCGTGCTGGCGGATGATCCGCTGGCCAAAAATGCGCAGATCGCCGCGTGCTGGTTCCCTTTGCCGGGCAGCCTCGCCGCGTTACCGAACCTTCAGGTGATTCACTCGGTGGCGGCCGGTATCGATCACCTCGATCATGACCCGTCGTGCCCGGATCTGCCGGTGTGCCGGGTGGTCGATCCCGGTCACCGTCAGGGCATGACCGAATACGTACGCTGGGCGGTGATCCACTTTCACCGTGGTTTCGATCAAGTGCTGTTGCAGCTACAGGAACAGCGCTGGGAGCGGCCGCTGCAACGGGCTGCGGGGCAATTCAAAGTGGGTGTGATGGGGCTGGGATCGCTGGGCAGCGCCATCGCTCAGGATCTGGCCGCTTCCGGTTACGACGTTCGTGGCTGGGCGCGCAGTGGCAAGACGATAAACGGCGTGCAGACCTTCGCCGGTGCGGCAAGCCTGAAACCGTTTCTTGAGGGTGTGGAGTTGCTGATCAACTTGTTGCCGCTGACCAGCGAAACCCGCGGCATTCTTGGTCATTCAACTTTCGAACAATTGGCCAATGGCGCTGCGCTGGTGAATTGCGGCCGGGGCGGTCATCTCAATATCGACGACCTCGAACAGGCCCTGAAACGAGGAAAACTGCGCGGCGCGCTGCTGGATGTTTTCGAGCAAGAACCACTGCCGGTTGATCACCGTCTCTGGACAATGCCCGGTGTGACGATCACACCGCACATGGCATCGGCGGCATCCCACGACTGCATTGCCGAACAAGTTGCGGAGAACTTCCGCCGTTTAAATGCCGGCGAACCTTTATTGAATAACGCGGACCGATTACTGGGTTACTGAATATAAAAACTCGCCCACTCAGTTGGGCGATACATAACAACAATCCCTCACTCTCAAACGATTTACTGCCAGTCAAAACAATTAAATAAACGAGTTCTGAAGAATTCCTGGAGACAGTGATGAGCGATCTATCGTCCGCAGAAAAGTCCGGTGCCCCGCCGGAAGTTGCAATCAGCATGAAAAAAGTTGCCGTGGCCAGTGTCATCGGCACCACGGTGGAATGGTACGACCTGTTTGTGTTTGCCACCGCGTCGGCGCTGGTATTCAACAAGGTGTTCTTCCCGGACTTCGTGCCGCTGATCGGCACATTGCTGGCATTCGGCACCTTCGCTTCGGCGTATCTGGCGCGGATTGTCGGTGCGGCATTGTTCGGGCACTTCGGTGACCGCCTGGGTCGCAAGTCAATGTTGTTGATTTCGCTGTTGACCATGGGCGCCGCCACGTTCGCGATCGGCTTGTTACCCAATTACGCGGCCATCGGGATATGGGCGCCGATCCTGTTGTTATTGCTGAGGGTCATTCAAGGCCTGGCGCTGGGCGGTGAGTGGGGCGGGGCGGTGTTGATGGCGGTGGAACATGCGCCGGCCAACAAGCGCGGCCTGTACGGTTCCTGGGTGCAGATCGGCGTCCCGGCCGGGACCATGATTGCCAACCTGGCGTTCCTGGTGATCGCCGCGTGGCTGTCGCCTGAAGACCTGTTGGCCTGGGGCTGGCGCATTCCGTTTCTGGCCAGCGTGCTGCTGATTGCCGTCGGTTTGTACATCCGCCTGAACATCGCCGAAACCCCGGCCTTCAACAAGGTCAAGGAAGCGGAAGTGCAGGTGAAAATGCCGCTGGCCGAAGTCTTCCGCAAGTACTGGAAGCAAGTGGTGCTCGGCGGTATTGCGACGATGTCGACCGGCGCGTCGTTCAACATCATCGTCGCGTTCGGCCTGACGTACGGCACGCAGAATCTCGGTTTCAGTCGCAGCGTGATGCTGGGCGTGGTGCTGCTGTCCTGCGCCTGGTGCATCGTCATGCTGCCGGTGTTCGGCGCGTTGTCGGACCGTTTCGGCCGCAAGCCGATCATTGTTGCCGGCATCGTTGCCGAGGCGTTGGTCGCGTTCCCGATGTTCTGGCTGATGGACACCAAGGAGCTGTCGCTGGTGATCTTCGGCTACTTGCTGTTGATGACCGCATTCGCCGCCAACTACGGGCCTATCGCGACCTTCCTGGCGGAGTTGTTCGGCACCCGCGTGCGTTATTCGGGACTGTCGATCAGCTACATGCTGTCCGGCCTGCTCGGCAGCGCCGCAACGCCCATCGTCACCACTGCGTTGCTCGCAGCGACCGGCAAAGGCTCGTCGGTGGCCTGGTACATGATCGGCGCGGCGCTGATTTCCTTGCTGGCGCTGTTGCTGCTGACCGAGACGTTCAAGCGCGACATCAGCGAAATCCCGGCGGCGGGCCCGGCTGCCGATCAACCCGTTCGCAAACCTTTCAAATCGGCTGCGGCCTGATTAATGGAGCTCAACAGCATGCGCAGAATTCAATCCGCTCCGGGTTTCATCGCCCCCGTCGGGCCTTACTCTCAAGCGGTGGTCAGCGGCCATCTGGTGTTCACCGCCGGGCAGATTCCGGCCCAAAGCACACTCGATGAGCAGCCCGCCGATTTCACCGAGCAAGTGCGGCAAACCTTGCGCAATCTCGAGGCGATCCTGATTGAAGCCGGCTCGGGTTTCAGCCACGTGATCAAGGTCAACGCGTACCTCACCGATCCGGCGCAACTGGAGCCGTTCAACGCGGTGTATCGCGAGTTTCTCGGCCATGCGCCGCCGGCGCGAACCACGGTGTGCGTGGCGCTGTGGGGCGTGTCGCTGGAAATCGACTGTGTGGCCGAGGTGATTGCCAGGGAGCCGCAGCATGGATGAATCACAGTTGATCGAGCAGTTCAAAGCGGTGAGCTTTCCGACCCTTGGCCATTTTCTGGAGGCGGGTTTTGCCGACTCGCAACTGCGGGCGATGGTGCCCAACGTGAAACTGGTGGGCCGTGCGCTAACCCTGAAATTGGTGGGCGCCGATGCCATTGCCGTCAACCAGGCGTTGGCGCTGATAAAGCCGGGCGACGTGTTGGTGATCGACACCGATGGCGACTGGCAACACGCACCGGTCGGCGCGGTGACCAGTTGTGCCGCGAGTTGTGCCGGGGCGGCGGGCATCGTGGTCGACGGCGCCGTGACTGATTTGCTGGAGCTGCGTGAGGGCGGATTGCCGGTCTTCGCTCGCGGCACCAGCCTGCTGACCACCAAGCTGCACGGTCGCGGCGACAGCCAGATCAACCAGCCGATTCACTGCGCAGGCGTCACCGTGCAGCCGGGTGATCTGGTGCTGGCGGACGACAACGGCGTGCTGTTTCTCGATTGGCACACCGCGGCCGGTGTCATCGAACAGGCGCTGGCGTCCGATCATGCCGAACCGCGCTTGCTCGAACGTTTGCGCGCCGGTGAACCGGTCGCGCAGGTGTTGCGCGTCTAAGCCGTCAGGCAGCGTTGCAGGCTCTCGATGAATATCGTTTCGGCCCGGCTCATGCGCTGCTCGCGGTTCCACAGCAAATGAATGTCCACGTCGGCAATCCCTTCGTGGGGCGGCAGGCGCCAGAGCAATCCGGCGTCGACGTCCGCCGCCACTACGTGCTCGGGCAAACAGCCGATTCCGAATCCGGCGATCACCAGTCGCCGGACTTCTTCCAGGCTCGGTGACGACGCCACGATGCGTCCGCTGAAGCCCTGCTGATCGCGAAAAATCGTCAGCGGCGAGAGCATGCCGCCGATCTGGTCGCTGGTGAAACTGACGAAATTCTCCCGCTGCAAATCCCCTTGATCGACGTTCTGCTGGCCGAACATCGCATGATGCTTGCCGCAGAAAAACGCATAGCGCTGACGCAGGAACAACCGTTGCTCCAGGCGCGGTTGCGGACGGCGATTGAGGCTCAGCCCCAGCGTCGCGGTTTTTTCCTGAAGCGCACTGACGATGTCGGAGCTGCGCATCACATCCACCTCCAGATCGACCCGCGGGTGCTGCCGATGGAAGTCCGCGAGGAAGTCATCGAAGCGTTCCGAGTAGATCCGGCTGATGATCAACAGGCGCACCTTGCCGATCACTTCGTCGGCCGGTTGCTCCAGCACGCTGCTGACCTGGGACATCTGCCCATAGATTTCCCCGGCCAGTGCGAAGATCTGCTCGCCGACTTCAGTCAAGGCAAAACGTGGCCCGCGACGGGCGATCAGTTGGCGGCCGAGTTGTTCTTCCAGACGCTTCAATGCCTGGCTCACGGCGGGTTGCGTCAGGTGCAGGCGGGCGGCGGCGCGGCTGATGCTCAGCTCCTGGCCGATCACTCGAAAGGTGCGCAGCAGGTTCCAGTCCAGTCGGTCATTGAGCAGGCGTTGCACATCGCGTTCGACCATGTGGCTCTCGATTATAAGCTGTAGTAATACTTCGCATAATAAATAGAAAATTGACTAATCATAGCCTCGGGACGATAAATCACTCCCAGACAGGCGCCGTCAGAGTGCCTTGGATTTACTGCTTTTCTCCTGCCAAAAAAACAATCAATGGAGTCCGAACCATGAAGCCCCCAGCTTCTTCCCAGCCACGTCGTGCGGCAGCCGCAGCCTTCATCGGCACCATGATCGAGTGGTACGACTTTTACATTTACGCCACCGCCGCCGCGCTGGTGTTCGGTGCGCTGTTCTTCCCCTCCGACGACAAACTGTTCAGCACCATGGCCGCGTTCGGCACCTTCGCCGTGGGCTTCTTCGCGCGGCCGTTGGGCGGGATCATCTTCGGCCACATCGGTGACCGCATCGGGCGCAAGAAATCGCTGATCATCACCTTGCTGATGATGGGCGTGGTCACGGTCTGCATCGGTTTGCTGCCGACTTATGCACAGATCGGCGCCGCAGCGCCGGTACTGCTGATTCTGCTGCGCATCGTCCAGGGCATTGCCGTGGGTGGCGAGTGGGGCGGGGCGGTCTTGATGGCCGGCGAGCATGCGCCGAAAGGTCGGCGCAATTTCTTCGCGTCCTTTGCGCAACTTGGCAGCCCGGCCGGTTTGATCCTGTCGCTGCTGGCATTCAGCGCAGTCACCCGTTTGCCGGAAGAAGACCTGATGAGCTGGGGCTGGCGCCTGCCGTTCCTCGCCAGTTCGTTGCTGCTGCTGGTGGGGCTGGCGATTCGACTGGGCGTGAACGAGTCTCCGGAATTCCTCGCCAGTCGCGAACTCGCGGCGAAAAGCACGCGTAAAGAGCAGGCGCCGGTCATGGAAGTCCTGCGCACCGCGTGGCGTCCGCTGTTGTTGTGCATCGGCGCCAACACCCTGGGGATTGCCGGGGTGTATTTCACCAACACCTTCATGATCGCCTACACCACCCAGCAACTGCAGTTGCCGCGCTCGCTGATCCTCGAGTGCCTGTTTGTGGTGGCGATCATTCAGTTCTGCATCCAGCCGCTGGCGGCGTGGCTCGCGGAAAAAATCGGCGCCACGCGTTTCCTGTGCTTGGTGTCGTTGTTGGCAATGGCTTCGCCGTACCCGATGTTCGTGCTGGTCAGCTCGGGCCAGGCACCACTGATCATCCTTGGCATCGCGCTGGCGGTGGTGTGCATGGCGTCGTTCTACGCAGTGATCGCCGGGTACGTCAGCGGCATGTTCGAGACCCGCGTGCGCTACACGGCGATTTCGCTGGCGTATCAGATCTGTGGCGCCGTGGCCGGTGGTTTGACGCCGCTGATCGGCACGCTGCTGGCGCATAAATTCGCCGGTCAATGGTGGCCGATGGCGCTGTTCTACAGCCTGATTGCTGCGACTTCGTTGGTCTGTGTGCTGTCCCTTGCCCGTCGCCATGCCAGCGCTGAACGCGTTGAGCTAGCCACCATTTGAACTTGTAGGAGCCGGCTTGCTGGCGATTGCGTCCGTCCAGTCAATTAATTGGGTGACTGACCCACCGCTATCGCCAGCAAGCCGGCTCCTACAGGGGATCGTCGTTTCGAATATTTTTGGAGAACCTCATGTTGAAGATTAATGGCGAACGCCTGTGGGCGAGTCTGATGGCGATGGCCGAAATCGGCGCCACCGCCCGTGGCGGCAGTTGCCGCCTGGCCTTGAGCGATGAAGACAAGGCCGGTCGTGAACTGTTTGCCCACTGGTGCCGCGAAGCCGGCATGACCCTGAGCGTGGACGCCATCGGCAACCTGTTCGCCCGCCGCGCCGGCACTGACCCGGACGCTGCGCCCGTGATGATGGGCAGCCATCTCGACACCCAGCCTGAAGGCGGACGCTTCGACGGCGTGTACGGTGTGCTCGCCGGCCTTGAAGTGGTGCGCTGCCTCAACGACCTCGGCATCCAGACCCGCAAGCCGCTGGAAGTGGCGGTGTGGACCAACGAAGAAGGCGCGCGCTTCACCCCGGCGATGTTCGGCTCGGCGGTGTTCACCGGCATCATGCAATTGGACGCGGCGCTGGCGGTGCGTGATGCCGATGGCATCAGCGTCGGTGATGAGCTGAAGCGTACCGGTTATGCCGGCGAGCGTCCGTTGGGCGGTGCGGTGGATGCGTATTTTGAAGCCCACATCGAACAAGGCCCGATCCTTGAAGACAACGCCAAGAGCATCGGCGTGGTCAGCGGCGGCCAGGCGATTCGCTGGCTCGACGTGCGGGTCGAAGGCATGGCCGCTCACGCCGGCACCACGCCGATGCCGCTGCGCAAGGATGCGCTGTACGGCGTGGCGCGGATGATTCAGGCGGTTGAGAGTCTGGCCACCGATTTCGCCCCGGAGGGCCTGACCACCGTCGGTGAGTTGAGCATCAACAAGTCGTCGCGCAACACCATTCCGGGGTTGGTGAATTTTACCGTCGACCTGCGTCATCACCGGGACGACGCCATCGATGCGATGGAGCAGCAAGTGCGCGCGCGGCTGCAGGCGATTGCCGACGGTCGCGGCCTGAACCTGACGATCACCCCGCACTGGATCAGCCCGGCGACACCGTTCGACGCAGACTGCGTGGCGGCGGTGCAGCACGCTGTCGATGCCCTGGGCTACGCTCAGCAATCGATTGTCAGCGGTGCCGGGCATGACGCGATTCACCTGGCGCGATTCTGCCCGACGGCGATGGTGTTCATCCCGTGTGTCGGCGGCTTGAGTCATAACGAAGCCGAAGACGTGCTGCCGGAAGACGTGCGGCAAGGCACCGACGTGCTGCTCAACGCCGTGCTGTCCCGCGCCGGCAGAACTGAATAAACCCGATCCCTGTAGGAGCGAGGCTTGCCCGCGAAGGCGTCAGCACAACATCGACGTTTGACTGACACACCGCCTTCGCGGGCAAGCCTCGCTCCTACAGGAGGGTGCACTCGGATTCGAGAATTACGTTATCTGACAGGTATCAATCCCATGCGCAGTTTTTTCCATCCCGAACAATTGCTTCACCATCCACGCAGCTATTACTCCCGCGGACAGATGCGCACGCCACAGGAAGTGCCGGAGCGTGCGCAGCGACTGGTGCAGGCGTCTCGCTCGCTGGGTTTCAAAGTCGAGCAGCCGGTGGATGCCGGACTTGATCCGCTGCTGGCGGTGCACGGTGCGCCGTACCTGGCGTTTCTCCAGGAAGCGCATCAGCGCTGGAAGGAAGTCCCGGAAGATTGGGGCGACGAAGTGATGTCGAACATCTTCGTCCGTGAGCCAAACGCACTACGCGGAATCTTGGCTCAGGCCGCACGTTATCTGGCGGATGGCAGTTGCCCGGTGGGTGAACAGACCTGGCGTTCGGCCTATTGGTCGGCGCAAAGCGCAGTGGCTGGCGCGCAGGCGTTGCTTGATGGTGAGCCGGCGGCTTACGCGTTGTGCCGTCCACCGGGGCATCACGCCCGGGCCGAAGCGGCCGGTGGTTTCTGCTATGTGAACAACGCGGCGGTGGCGGCGCAGGTGTTGCGCGGCGGGTTTGAACGCGTCGCGGTGCTCGACACCGACATGCACCACGGTCAGGGGATTCAGGAGATTTTCTACGACCGCGATGACGTGCTGTATGTCTCGGTGCACGGCGATCCGACCAACTTCTATCCGGGGGTTGCCGGGTTTGCGGATGAGCGCGGTGTCGGGGCGGGCGAGGGGTACAACCTGAATTTGCCGATGGCCCATGGTTCGAGTGAGGCGGACTTCCTCGGGCAACTGGAGGTGGCGCTGGCGGCGGTGAAGGATTTCGCTGCCGAGGTGTTGGTGCTGTCCCTGGGTTTCGACATTTTCGAGCTGGACCCGCAGAGCAAAGTGGCGGTGACGCGGGAAGGGTTTGCGCGGCTGGGTGAGCGGATTCGCAGCCTTGGGTTGCCGTGCCTGATTGTGCAGGAGGGTGGGTATCACCTGGAGAGTCTTGAGGACAATGCACGGGCGTTTTTTGTCGGGCCCGAGGTGTGGCGGATCTGAGTTGTGGGGTGCCTGACAGGCCGCCATCGCTGGCAAGCCAGCTCCTACAATGGATTGGTGTGAACGCTAAATTTTGGTTAACGCTGAACCTGTAGGAGCTGGCTTGCCGGCGATGAACGATGACGCGGTTGGCTTGAAAGAACACAAGCGCTGTAAGGCACTTGCCATCGCCCTGACGTTAACGTAAAGATTGCGGCAGGGCGCTGAACTTAAAAGAGCGCAGGGCGGACCGATCCGGAGCGCTTGATGACGCTAATAAAAACAACTTCCCCCAAGCTGCACCGTGAAGCCCGGCTGGCCCGGGAAAAACTCCATCTTGAGGGTGAAGTCCCCGATGGCGTGTTGCGGGCGGAAATCGATGCATCGTGGCGACGCAGCCTCAGCCATGGCGTGCATTTCAACAGCAAACATGAACTGGCGCTGGAATCGAGCGCGAGTCTCGACGTGCTGCTGGCGAACAATCGCCTGCTGATCGACGCGGCATTGCCGGCGATCGATTACCTGGCCGACCGCCAGGGCAAGGAAGGCCTGATCATCCTCGCCAACTCCGACGCGACCATCCTCGCGGTCGAAGGCCGCGCCGATCGCCTCAAGGGCAGCGGCCTGCAGGACATCACCCTTGGCGCCTGCTGGAGCGAAGCCGCTCGCGGCACCAACGCACTGGGCACCGCGCTGGTGGAAGCCCGGCCGACGATGATCGATTGCGGCGAGCATTACCTCGATCGCCTGACCGATTTCTCCTGCACCTCCGTGCCGATTTATTGCCCGCAAGGCGACATCCTCGGCGTCCTCGACCTGACCCGCGAAGGCCCGCTCGGCCGCGTTCACGACAGCACCGCGCTGTTGGCCATGGCGGTCAGCCAGATTGAAAGCCGGGTGTTCAACGCCAGTTTCCCCGACCAGATCGTGCTGGCGTTCCACAGCCGCCGGCAGTACCTCGAATCCCCTTGGCAGGGCTTGCTGGCGGTAAGCCTCGGCGGGCAGATTCTTGCGGTCAGCGCCCAGGCGTGTCAGTTGCTCCATGCCGAACGCTCGGCGCTGGTCGGTCGCCGTTGCGAAGAGTTTCTCGGCGTCGATGGCTTACAACTGTTGTCGCGTTTGCACCAGGGCGGCGTCGGCAGTTTGCAGACCGCCAAAGGCGAATTTTTCTATAAAACCCTGCGCGCACCGCAGCGCTCAATCAACGTCAGCACGCCGCCGCGCAGTCCGGCGAAAACCGCCAAACCTCAACCGGATCTCGATGCCCTGGCCGGCAGCAACGTCCGTTATGCCCGTGCCCTGCGCATGGCCCGTCAGGGGCTGGCCAACGAGTTGCCGGTGTTGCTGCTCGGTGAAACCGGCACCGGTAAGGAAATGATCGCGCGCGCCTTGCACATGGCCGGCAGCCGCTGCGACAAACCCTTTGTCGCGGTGAACTGCGCGGCGATTCCCGAAGGCCTGATCGAGTCGGAACTGTTCGGCTACCGTGAAGGCGCGTTCACCGGTTCCCGTCGCGGCGGCATGGTCGGGCGTCTGCAACAGGCCCATGGCGGTACGTTATTTCTCGACGAAATCGGCGACATGCCGCTGGCCTTGCAGGCGCGTCTGCTGCGCGTGTTGCAGGACCGTAAAGTCGCGCCTTTGGGCGCCGGTGAAGAACAGGACATCGACGTCGCCCTGATCTGCGCGACCCACCGCGACCTCAAGCGTCTGGTCGAAGAAAAACACTTCCGTGAAGACCTGTTCTATCGGGTCAACGGCATCAGCGTGATGTTGCCGGCCCTGCGCGAACGCGACGATTTCAACGCGCTGGTCGGTCGTCTGCTGGCCAGGCTAGATGCACCGGCCATGCTCCTGCATGACGACTTGAACCGCTTGCTCGCGGGTTACCACTGGCCGGGCAACATCCGCCAACTGGAAATGGTCTTGCGCACCGCGCTGGCCATGCGCGAACCGGGGGACACCGTCCTCACCCTCGATCATTTGCCCGACAGCATGCTCGACGAACTGAACGCCAGCGAGCGGCCGGCGTCCGGGAGCATTCGCGAAAACGAACTGGAGCTGATTCGCCAGTCCCTGGACAGCCATCAGGGCAACGTCTCGGCCGCCGCCGACGCCTTGGGCATCAGTCGCGCAACCTTGTACCGCAAGCTCAAACAGTTGCGTTCGTGATGCAGCGCCTGATCGTTCGGCTGATCGACAGCCAGAACCCCGAAGCCCTGCAAGCGGCGTTGCGCTGGCTCTACAGCTTTGTGCGCCCGCATCGTCTGGCGATTGTCGGACTGCTCGGTCTGTCGGTCTGCGCCTCGTCGCTGGTGCTGGTGCAACCCTGGCTGACCAAGCTGCTGATCGACGATGGCTTGCTGGCGCGCAACTTCCCCATGCTGGTGTTGATCGCCGGGTTGATGATCGTCGCCGGGCTGCTCGGCACGGCGCTCTCGGGGATCAATCGTTACCTGCACACGCGGCTGTCCGGGCGGATTCTGTTCTCGCTGCGCGACGACCTTTATCGGCATTTGCAAACCCTGTCGCCGAGCTTCTATGGGCAGCGGCGCATCGGCGACCTGATGTCGCGCCTCGATGGCGATGTTGCGGAGATCCAGCGCTTCGCCGTGGATTCGCTGTTCTCGGCAGTGTCGAGCGTGATCGGCCTGGTGGTCGCCGTGGCGATGTTGCTGACGTTGTCGTGGAAGTTGTCGCTGCTGGCGCTGGTGCTGATTCCCCTCGATGTGCTCTGGCTGCGCTGGATGCGGCGCAAGGTCGAGCGCGATGTGCGCCAATTGCGCGAGCGATCGGCGGACATGTCGTCGTTCATGGTCGAGACCCTGCCGGTGATGAAATTCATTCAGTCGGCCGGTCAGCAGCAACGTGAGTCGCGGCGTCTGGAGGCGTTGGGGCAGGGCTACATGAGTCAATTGCTGCGTCTGCAAGTCACCGAATTTTTCACCCAGGCGGTGCCGGGCACGCTGACCTCGCTGTCCCGTGCCTGTGCGTTTTTGATTGGCGGTTATTGGGTGGTGCAAGGGACGTGGCAACTGGGCGCGTTGATTGCGTTTTCCACGTACCTGGGGATGGCGGTCGGGCCGGTTCAAAGTCTGCTTGGGCTCTACGTGGCGATTCAGCGGATGACGGTCAGTCTGGGGCGCGTCATGGAGTTGCGCGGTGAAGAACCGACCGTGCTGAGCCCCGCTGAACCTCGGCCAATGCCAACTTCCGGCGAACTGCGTTTCGACGACGTGCACTTCAGCCATCCCGGTCGGCCGAGCACCTTGCGCGGCATCGAAGCGCGGATTCCCTACGGTTTGAAAGTCGCCCTGAGTGGCGGCTCTGGCGTCGGCAAATCGACGCTGATCGATTTGCTGCAACGGCATCACGATCCACAGTCCGGGCGGGTGCTGCTCGGCGAAGTCGACCTGCGGGAACTGGACCTGTTCCAGTTGCGCCGACGGATTGCCGTGGTCAGTCAGGACATCGTGCTGTTTCGCGGCAGCCTCGCCGATAACCTGGCCTACGCGGTGCCCGACGCCAGCCGCGAAGCAATCGCCGACGTGGCGCGGCTGGCGCAACTCGACAGCCTGATCGCCTCATTGCCCGAAGGCCTCGACAGTCCGTTGGGCGAACGCGGGCAGCAGTTGTCCGGCGGGCAGAAACAGCGCATCGCCATCGCCCGGGCACTGTTGCAGGACCCGCTTATTCTGGTGCTCGACGAAGCCACTTCGGCGGTGGATGAAGCCACCGAGCGCGAAGTGATCGAGGCCATCGACCGACTGTTTGCCGGACGCACGCGCATCCTCATCAGTCATCGCCCCTCAACCCTGGCCGATGCCGACCTGCGCTTTGAATTGCTCGACGGCGTGCTCACGTCGAAAACGGTGCAGCATGAAGTCTGAACTGCGAATCGGTGTAGTGGACAGCGGCCATTCGGCGGCGCAGCGGGTGCAGGTGATCGCCGGACGACGGTTCTCGTTGCTGGCGGACGGCCTGGCCGAAAGTGACTTGCGCGACGACCCGCTCGGCCACGGCAGCGCGGTGATCGAAGCCATCAGTCATCGGGCTCCTTCGGCGGTGTTCTGCGTGGCACAGGTGTTTGACCAGCGTGGTGTCACCAGCGCCTTGCAGATCGCCACGGCGATTGATTGGCTGGTGGCGCAGGACGTACGGCTGATCAATCTGAGCCTCGGTTTGCGCCAGGACCGCAGTCTATTGCGCGAAGCCTGCGCGGCAGCAGTAGCGCAAGGCATTTTGCTGTGTGCATCGAGCCCGGCGCAGGGCGAGGGCGTGTTCCCGGCGAATTATCCACAGGTGCTGCGGGTGACCGGCGATGCACGTTGCGCCGAACAGGAATGGTCATGGCTCAACAGCGCTCAGGCGGATTTCGCGGCGTGCGTGCACGGGACGTATCCGGGGCAGTCCGGTGCCAGTCTGGGCTGCGCGGCGTTGAGCGGGCACATTGCCGGGTTCCTGGTTTCACAGCCCGAGGCGAGCAACGAACAGATCATCGACTGGCTGCGCAAGAATGCCCGTTATCGCGGTCCTGAACGGCGCTTCGGAGCATGATCCTGATTCTGGGCGCGGGGCCAGCGGGGGCGGCGGTTGCCTTGGGCTTGCGGCGGCTCGGTTACCCCGTGACGCTGGTCAGCGAGTGGCGCCGGTTCGCTGCGCTGGAAGGCGTTTCGCTGCGGGTGCTGGAGGCCTTGCGCGGTGCCGGTCTGCATCAGGCGCTGGCGGATGCGGCGTTGCCGTCGCAGCGGCAGGTGTCGTGGAACGGTCAGCAGCATGCGCAAAACATCGAATTCCTGCTGGACCGCCCGAGCTTTGATCGAGGACTGCGTGAGGACCTGCGCCTGGCGGGCGTTGAGCTGATTGAAGGTCGGGTGCTGAGCGTTCAGACCTCGGCGGAGGGGCATCGGGTCGAGATCGAAGGGCTCGAAGCGTTGGTTGCCGATTTTCTGGTGGAGGCGCGCGGACGCCAGGCACCGGCACTCGGCAAGGGGCTGCGCGGGCCGGAGACGGTCAGCCTGCTCAATCGCTGGCAAGGCGCACCCGGCAACACCGCCAGTGCCGTGGAAAGCCTTGCGGACGGCTGGGCGTGGATGGCGCGGCGGGCGGACGGTCAGTGTTATTGGCAATGGACGGTGGACGTCGCCAGCGCCGAGCTGCCGGGCAAGGCGCAGTTGCTCGATTACTGTCGCGGGCAGCGCCAGGGTTCCTCGTTGGCGCGTGAGTTTTTTGGTGTCGAACATGAGGTCGATCTACAGCTGCACGCCCGCAGCAGCACCGCGATTCTGAGCCCGCAGGTGTGCGGCGAAAACTGGATTCGGGTCGGCGATGCGGCGATGGCGGTGGACCCGCTGTCGGGCAATGGCATCTTTCAGTCCTTGTCCTCGGCGTTGCAGGCGCCGACGGTGATCAACACGTTGTTGCGAAAACCTGAGCGGGCGGCGTTGGCCCAGCGCTTTCATCAGCAGCGGGTAGAGCAGTTGTTTTTGCGTTTTGCGCGGATCGGGCGGGATTTTTATGCCGATGAGCAGCGTTGGCTGGATCAACCATTCTGGCAGGCGCGGCGGCAGTGGCCGGATGCCGAGGTGGCGCATGCCGAGGCGGATTTTGCCGCGCTGCGGATCGAACGGGCGCCGGTGTTGAAGGATGGGTTTGTGGATGAGGCCGAAGTGGTGATCACAGCGGATCAGCCGTTGGGGATCTGGCATGTGCAGGGGGTTGAGTTGGCGCCTCTTGTGCGCAGGTTGCGGACCGAACCGGCCGGGCAGGCGTTGGCGGGGTTGACGGTGGAGCAGGGGAGGATGGTCAGGAGTTGGTTGTTGGGGCAGGGGTTCAAGCCCTGATATTTGTAGCGATTGGTCTGGCCTCTTCGCGGGCAAGCCTCGCTCCTACAGGTTTTCGTGCCCTTGTAGGAGCGAGCGATGCGGCGATCCGACTTGCCCGCGAAGGCGGCCTAAAGAACGATGAAGATCAAAGCTTGATCAACACCGACTTCAACTCGGTGTAATGCTCGATCGCCGCATACCCCATCTCCCGCCCGACCCCCGACATCTTGTACCCGCCAAACGGCAGCGCCGGGTCCAGGGCGCTGTGGCAATTGACCCACACCGAACCGGATTTGATCCGCGGAATCATCCGGTGCACCGCCGCCAGATCATTCGACCAGATGCTCGCGCCAAGCCCGTAGGGACTGTCGTTGGCCATGCGCAACGCATCGGCCTCATCATCAAACGGGATCGCCACCAGCACCGGCCCGAAGATCTCTTCCTGCACCAGCGAGTGCTTCTGGTCGACATCAACGATCACTGTCGGTTTGACGAAGAATCCCGGCCCGAATTGTTCACCGCCGCAGGCAATCGTCGCACCGCTTTCCCGACCTTTTTCGATGTACCCGTAAACCCGTTCCTGCTGGCGCGCCGAGATCAGCGGCCCCATCTCGACACTCGGGTCCAGCCCGTTGCCGAGCTTCATGGCGTTGGCAATGTCGGCGATGTCCGCCACCACATTGTCGAAATGCTTGCGCTGCACATACAGCCTCGAACCGGCACAGCAGACCTGACCCTGGTTGAAGAAAATCGCACTGGCAGCGCCTGCGGCAGCGGACTTCAGGTCGGCGTCGGCCATGACGATGGTCGGCGATTTGCCACCCAGTTCCAGGGTGACGCGGGTCATGGAATCCATGGCGATCTTGCCGATCTGCTTGCCGACGGCGGTGGAGCCGGTGAAGGTCAGCTTGTCCACCAGCGGGTTGTGGGTCAGCGCCGAACCGGCGGTGATGCCGGTGCCGGTGACCACGTTGAACACGCCTTCGGGATAACCCGCTTCCAGCACCAGTTCAGCGAGTTTCAATGCAGTCAGCGGGGTTTCGTCGGCGGGTTTGAGCACCACGGTGCAACCGGTGGCCAGTGCCGGGCCGAGTTTCCAGCAGGCCAGCAGCAGCGGGAAGTTCCAGGCGACGATGGCGCCGACCACGCCCACCGCTTCGCGACGAATGAAACTGTGGAACTGATCGTTTGGCATCAGCGGCAACGACACTTCCACGCTGGAGCCTTCGATCTTGGTCGCCCAACCGGCCATGTAGCGCAGGAAGTCGATGGACAGTTGCACGTCCATCACCTGGGCCACCGCCGCGCTCTTGCCGTTGTTCAGGCATTCCAGCTGCGCCAGCAGTTCGGCGTCGCGTTCCATCAGGTCGGCGAGTTTCCACAGCAAATTCTGCCGCTCGCGGGGACGGGTGCGGGTCCAGGCGGAATCATCGAACGCCTGACGTGCCGCGAGCACCGCACGGTCAACGTCTTCGGGCGTGGCCCGCGGCACCACGCACAGCACTTCGCCGGTGGCCGGGTTGTGCAGTGGCATGGTCTGGCCGTCGGCAGCCTCGACCCAGTCGCCGCCGATAAGCATGCGCGGGGCGCGCTGGATGAACGCCGAGGTGGCGGGAAGCAGGTAGGGGAGCGTCATGGCGAGGCCTCTTGTTGTTCGTGAGAACGAGGCTTTCGCAATGGCTGTGCCAACTGTCCGGAAGGGCCGGATAGCCCTTTGGCGGCGGGCGTGGGATGAAATTCGGGGCCGTCGGGTTCCGCTGTGTTGTCGCAAATCGCGACGGCGGCTGAGATTCAAGAGACGGTTTTTTCAGCTCAGGCCAACGATGTGGCCTGAGCTGATTCGGGCACTCCGCGCCTGTTGTCGGAATCAGGCCGTCACGTCGATCTTATTGCGCTCGGCCAACATCACCGTTTCCGTCTCCCGCGTCATCCGCTCGCCTTTACTCCACAACTGGGAAGAGAAGAAGCCGTTCAGGGTTTCAGCGTTTGGCACCGAGCCTTTCTTCAAGAACAGGGCGCCCAGATCGA
Source organism: Pseudomonas sp. MM213 (assembly GCF_020423045.1). NCBI lineage: Bacteria > Pseudomonadati > Pseudomonadota > Gammaproteobacteria > Pseudomonadales > Pseudomonadaceae > Pseudomonas > Pseudomonas sp. MM213. The sequence continues at coordinate 2,680,791 of NZ_CP081943.1, read as the reverse complement.
TGGTGTTGGCGAAGTTTTCCTTGTTCAGGTTGTACCCGCCCACGTAGCTGCCGCCCCATACGGAGTCGGCGGCCACCAGGTCGATGGAGGCGTCGCGGTAACTGCTCGCTGCCGATTTCAGCGAACTGGAAGCATTCAGCAGATTGTTCAGCCGGTTCATATCGGAAGAACTGAGCTGGCCTGAACTGTTGAGGGCTTTGAGGCTTCCATCCGCTTGAATGGTGAAGCCAAATTTTTTGTCGGCGAGATCCGGATAGGCATGGGCCAACGCTGACTGGAACTCTTCGAAGGAGTATTTCAGCGATTGATGGGCATTTTTGTGCCGCTCGGCAACCTGCGGGAAGTCAGGTGACTGGGATCGGCCGATCCAGGTCTCGATCGATTCCATGGCCGGACTGGGTGCCGGGGTTTCATCGCCTGGATGGTAAATCGCTGCCGGATTGATGTTGACCGCTGTTTTCTGCAGGTCTTCAGTCAGCGTTTTCGCGGTCAGTGGTTGGCTGGACTGGCTGAGCTGAGCGGCCGATGGCTGGATCAAGGCTGCATTTAAAGAAATTGCCATGTCGTCATTCCCTTAACGTTTGGTGTAGCAGGTTATCGGCGCAAAGCGCGATACCTTGAGCGCCGATGACCACCCGTCGAGACGACGAGCAACCGGGTTGCGCCCTTGAGCCCCCCACCTTTGGGGAATAGAATTTTCAGGCTCGGTGGTGAAATGACGGAGCATTTCCCCTGCTATACATCTGGCGTAAGGGAGGTTGCGATGTTCCTTTCAACCCTGGAAATTCAAAGCATCATCGAACACAGTTTTCTACCCGCCGTCTGCACCTGCAACATGGAAGCGGACCAGTCCATGACGATCCGGGTCTGTGACTGCATGACGGGCAAAGTGGACCTGATCGCCACCCACGTTCCGGTGTGGACACTGGACAGTCCCCATGCCATCGCCACGCTGGTGGCGGACATGCGCCAGGAAATCGAGGCGCACAAGAGCATTCATCCCACCTATTCCATCTGAACCGGCGACAAGCCGCACCGTTGAAGGCCGGTGCGGCTCGCGTCAGGCAATCAGGCTGCTATTTTCCGGGAAATCTCGTCGAACGTGTTGCTATCAACGGCGGCCAGCAGCTTTTTGTCGTCTTTCAGCGTTGCCAGAAAGGTTACTTCGGTTTCTTTTCCGGCCAGCATGAAACCGGCAATCGCGCCGATGGGCCCCAGCAGCATGGCGCCGGCGACGCCGAAGCCGATGGCGTCCTTGATGTTGTTGATCGACTCTTCGTTGGCGACTTCCACGCTTTTGAACGAGGAGAGTGGCAGGGTGATGCCGGGCCACGGGTGAAGCGACGTTCTCAAGGTGAAAACGCCGTCTCTGTACTCTCCGTCACCCTGCAGAAAGTCCCCCGCCAGGACAGTGATGTTTGCCATTTCGTTATCCCCTGAACGGCAATTGGTGAACAACCATTTCGCCCCCGCACGGGCCTGTCGTCAATCGTCGTGCGATGAGCTGTCCCGGTTAAGGCATCTATGCTTGTCTCAGACTGCAACAACTGTCGCGATATTAGACGCACGCGCTCTCGATCAAGCATGGCCAATCGCATTCAACTTCACGCAAACGCTTGATAAAAAAGGTAATCGGCAAGCTGGCACGCTCCGTGTATTGCTCATCGCAGACGTTTCTCTTGCCTCCGTCTGCGGTGCGCCGCCGGCGGCAGAAACCATAAAAACGATAAGCCACAAAAATAAGAAAGCACCGTGCGAGGTTCGACGTTGATGAAGAGAAAACTCCGATCAGGCCTGAGCGTCAGTCTGCTGGCCGTGGCCGCGTGTGTGGCGCTGCATTCGCCTGACAGCCTGGCAGCCCGCGACGCCCAGACCATCCTCAAGGAAACCTGTCAGGGCTGTCACACCCCTGAAGCCGAAAACACCCTGAGCCGCATCAGCCACCAGCGCAAAACCCCGGAAGGCTGGCTGATGAGCATCGCCCGGATGCAGGCCATGCACGGTTTGCAGATCAGCGATGACGACCGCCGTACCCTGGTCAAATACCTGGCCGACACCCAGGGCCTGGCGCCGAGCGAGACGGACGGCGTGCGTTACGCGCTGGAGCGTCGACTCAATACCGTCGAGAAGTTCGACGACCAGACCAGCCAGATGTGCGGTCGTTGCCACTCCGGTGCGCGGGTCGCCTTGCAACGGCGTCCGGCCCAGGAATGGGAACGCCTGGTGAATTTCCACCTCGGTCAATGGCCGTCCCTCGAATACCAGGCGTTGGCCCGCGACCGCGACTGGTTCGACGTTGCCCGCAAAGACATGGTGCCGCTGTTGGCCAAGCGGTATCCGCTGGACAACCCTGCCTGGAAAAAATGGCTGAGCGCAGCACCCAAAGCCGAAGCGTTTGCCGGTGACTGGAGCTTCAGCGGCCACTTGCCGGGCAAAGGTGAACTGGCCGGTGTAATGAGCGTGACCGCCGCTGGCGACGACACCTTCAAGGTCAGCGTCAAAGGCCAATACGCCGACGGCACGCCGTTCAATGGCGACGGCAGCGCGATTCTCTACAGCGGCTACGAATGGCGCGGCAACGTGACCATCGACGGCGTGACCATGCGCCAGGTGTTCGCCGCCCAGGGCAATGCGATGCAAGGCCGGATGTTCGAGGCCGAGCACGATGAACGGGGTCTGGACTTCGTCGCGGCCAAGCAGGGCAGCAGTCGTTTGCTCGCCGTGCAGCCGGGTTACCTCAAGGCCGGCAGCGAGTCTGAAGTGACCCTGGTCGGCAGCGGTCTCAGCGGTAAACCGAGCTTCGGCAAAGGTGTGGAAGTGGTCGAAGTGCTGGAGCAAAGTCCGCAGCGTATGCGCGTCAAGCTCAAGGCTGCCGCCAATGCCCAGCCGGGGCTGCGCAACGTCACCGTCGGCACGCTGAAAGGCCCGACCCTGTCGGTCTACAGCAAAATCGCCGAAGTCAAAGTCGTGCCCGAGTTCTCGGTGGCGCGGATCGGCGAGGGCGGTGGTTCGACGCCGAAAGTCCAGGGCCGTTTTGACGCCGAAGCCTGGGGCAAGGGCGCTGACGGCAAACCGTATCGCATCGGCGTGTTCCCGGCGCAATGGAAAGTCGAAGCCTTCGACGACCGCGCCAAGGAAGACGAAGACGTCAAGTTCGCCGGCACCATGCAGGCTGACAGCGGCGTGTTCACACCGGGCGATGCCGGGCCGAACCCGCAACGCAAAATGTCCACCAACAATGCCGGCAACCTCAAGGTGATCGCCGCCGTCGACGACGCAGGGAAATCCCTGACCGGCGAGGGCCACATGATCGTCACCGTGCAACGCTGGAACAATCCACCCATTCCATGAGTTGGCTGACCGTTAACCGTTTCAGACACTTTTTGGAATGACCGCAGGCCTCGTGAAGGAGGTCTGCACAGGAGGTTGCAATGGGCGCTATTTTGAATCTGGTCGAGCGGAATCTGCACGAAGTGCACGTCGACGCCGACCGCATGCTGTTCCACATTCCCAGCAGTTCGCTGTTCGCCAGCGATGAGCTGACGGGCACCATCATCGACACCTTGCGCGGTCCAGGCTGTTCGTCGGACGACCTGATCCAGCGCCTGGCCGCACGTTTCAACGGCGAAGAAATCACCGAGACCCTGCGCGAGCTGATCTCGCTGGAACTGGTCAGTGACGGCTCGCCGCTGACCCCGGACATCGGCACCAAACGGGTCGAGCGCACCGCGATCAATACCGTGGTGCTCAACGTCAACACCGGCTGCAACCTGAGCTGCACCTACTGCTACAAGGAAGACCTCGACAAGCCGTCGGCGGGCAAGAAAATGGACGTTGAAACGGCCATTGCGTCAGTGGAAATGCTGCTGCGCGAATCCCCGGACGAAGAGCGCTTCACCGTGGTGTTCTTCGGCGGCGAACCGTTGAGCAATCGCAAGCTGATCGAGTACATGGTCGATTACTGTGAGAAGCGTTTTCGCGAAGCCGGCAAGTTCGTCGAGTTCGTGATGACCACCAACGCCACGCTGCTCACCGAAGAAACCGTGGACTACCTCAACGCCCACCGTTTCGGGCTCTCCGTCAGTATCGACGGGCCGAAAACCGTGCACGACCGCAACCGCATCACCGTGGGCGGGCAGGGCACGTACGACGTGGTGCGGCGCAAGGCCGAGATGCTGCTGTCGCGCTACAACAGTCGTCCGGTGGGCGCGCGAGTGACGTTGACCACCGGCGTTACCGACGTCGAAACCATCTGGGATCACTTGTTCAACGAGCTGGGGTTTGCCGAAGTCGGCTTTGCTCCGGTGACTTCCGGCGACATCAGCAGCTTCAACCTCACCAGTGATGAACTGGTGCAGGTGTTCGCCAACATGAAGGCGCTCGGTCGGCGTTATCTGGAAGCGGCGCTGGAGCACCGCAACATCGGCTTCTCCAACCTTCACCAGTTGATCACCGACATCCACGAAGGCCACAAAAAAGCCCTGCCGTGCGGCGCGGGCCTGAAGATGCTGGCGGTGGATCACAAGGGCGAACTGAACCTGTGCCACCGTTTCACCGGCTCGTCCTTGCCGACCTTCGGCAACGTGCACAGCGGGGTGAAACAGGTGGAGTTGAACGACTTCCTGTCCCAGCGCCTCGACCGTACCAACACCGGCTGCGAAGACTGCCAGATCCGCAACCTCTGCTCCGGCGGCTGCTACCACGAGAGTTACGCCCGTTACGGCGACCCGACCCACCCGACCTATCACTACTGCGAACTGATGCGTGACTGGGTCGACTTCGGCATCGAGGTCTACACCCGGATCATGGCCAACAACCCTGCGTTTATCAGCAGCTACATCACTCCGCGCAAGGCTCACTGATATGAAACATCTCAAGGCAATCAATAACAAAGCGTTGAAACTCGATGAAGCCGCGGCCGAGAACCGCATCGAAGAGGTGGTGGCGATGAGCTCTGTCGCGGGCTGCGCCTCGACCACCGACCCGGGCTGGGAAATCGATGCGTTTGGTGGTGTGTCGTCGCTGTGCCAGCCGATGGAAGCCGACCTTTATGGCTGCTCCGACCCTTGCTGGTGGCCGGCCCAGGTGCCGGACATGATGAGCACCTACCCGGACTGGAACAAGGATGCCCAGGCGTCCAACGACAACTGGCGCAACCTTGGCACTGTCTTCCCTAAAGACAAGTGATCGGACAGACAAGAAGGATTCCAGCATGCCTAGCATCAAAGCCTGCGGCCTGGCCGCGTTTGCCGTCCTGAGCACCTGTTCGCTCACTGTTCTGGCCGATGAAAACACTGCTCTGCAAGACGGTCACGAGTACATGTTGACCACCAATTACCCGAACAACCTGCACGTGATCGACCTGGCCACGGACACGCTGTTCAAGACCTGCAAGATGCCCGACGCCTTTGGTCCGGGCACCGTCCAGTTGTCGCCGGACCGCAAGACCGCTTACGTGCTGAACAATCACTACGCGGATGTCTACGGCGTCGAGCTGGACAGCTGCAAACAGGTGTTCCACGCCAGCATCACCCAGAAGCCGGGGGAGAAAGCGAAGTCGATGTTCGCCTTCACCCTCAGTCATGACGGCAAGGAGCTGTTCACCGTTGCCAACCCGACGTTGATGCTCAATGACCGCTATGAAGTTCAGCAGCCACGACTGGATGTCTACGCCACCGACGCCGGCATGGATGCCAAACCCGTGCGCAGTTTCCCGGCGCCACGGCAGCTGACCATCATGCAGAGTGGCGACGACGGCACGCTGTATGTGGCCGGGGCGGACGTCTACAAGGTCGATGTGAAAACCGGAAAATTCGACGTACTGATCCCCAGCCGGCACTGGAAACGGGCGAACTACAGCGCACCGGACGTGCTCTACGTGTGGAACCAGCAGACCTATCGCCATGACTTCTCGCTGCTCTACACCGCGGCAAAGTTCAAGGACAAGAAGCAGGATCCGTTGACCGCCGAGTACCTGTACGGGTTGTTCAGCATCGATCTGAAAACCGGCAAGACCGAAACCACCGACTTCGGCCCGCTGACGGAAATCTACTTCAGCGGCATGCGCTCGCCGAAGGACCCGAACCTGATGTTCGGCGTGCTCAATCGCCTGGCGAAGTACGACATCAAGGAAAAGAAAATGCTCCAGGCGGCGACGCTGGATCATTCCTACTACTGCATTTCCTTCAACAAGGACGGCAGCAAGATCTACCTGGCGGGGACGTTTAACGATGTGGCGATTTTTGATGCCGACAGCCTGAAACAGGTGGGCAGCATCAAGTTGCCGGGTGGGGATATGGCGATTACCACGGCGCAGATATTTGTCCGGTAATCGCGGCGTTTGAAAGGACGCCTTCGCGGGCAAGCCTCGCTCCTACGGGTTTCGGTGATTCCTTGTAGGAGCGAGGCTTGCCCGCGAAGAGGCCATGGAAAACGCTAGAGAACTTACTGCCCCGGCACCGGGCAACTCAAATCCCCCTCCTGGCACTTCAAGTAAGCTTTGAAAGCCTCCACCCGAGCCTTGGTCAGGTCCGTGATGCAATTGCTGTAAATCAACGGATAAACACTCCCGCCCTCAACCCCCGACGCTGAAAATTTGCACTCGGCATCCCGGAACCCGATCCACGCCCGTTGCGCGCCAATCAACTGCTTCTTGCTCTCGGGGCTGTCCTTCAAGCGCGCGGTGATCTGCTGGTAAAGCGCATTCAACTCCTTGTCCGCCGCCTTGTTCTGCTGCGCCGCGCATTGATTCATCGTGGCCTGGTCGGTGGCGTTGTCGCAATCGACGGCATGAGCAACGGTGGTGAACAGCAACGGCGTCAGCGCCAGGAGCACGCGTGGGGTCATGGGAAACTCGCTGTGACAGGAAAAGAAGAGGTGCAGTGTAGCGAAGCCTCATTCACTTGCGGTGTCAGCGCCTGAAGCCTTGAGCAATTGATCGGCGCAAGCCTCGATGTCTTCGCGCAGGTACAACTTCGCCAGCCAACGTTCGGGAATGGCCTGGACACCGTAGAAAGCGCCGGCCAACTGACCGACGATGGCTGCGGTGGTATCGGCGTCATCGCCCAGGTTGGCGGCCGTCAGGATGGCGGCTTCGAAACTGTCGGTGTGATGAAAACACCACAGCGCGGCTTCCAGCGAGGCGACGCAGTAACCGCTGCCTCGGATAGCGCTTTCAGGTTTAACGAGGTAATCGCCACGCGCGATGGCTGCGACTTTGAGTTCCAGGAATGTAGTCGCCGGCAAGCTTAGTAAATCCGCTTTGGCCGCGCCCTGTAACGCGTTACCTGTCAGCTCGGCGAACAACTGGCAGCACTCAACGGCTTCAGGCGCGGCGTGGGTCGTGCGGGAACTTTTTGTGGAAAACGCCCTGATCCGGTCGCGGTCGGGAAAGTAGTACAAAACCACCGGCACCAGCCGCATCAACGAGCCGTTCCCTGCCGTATAGGGATCGGTTGATCCCGCGAAGGGTTCGCCGGTTTGCTGATACCGGGCCAAAGCCTCGCTCACGGTCATGCCGATGTCGAAACATTCCCCGGTGGAACTGAGATAACCCGATTGCCACCAATTGAGGTAGCGGCCCATCTGGTCGGCGGCATCGAAGCCGTTTTTGCTCAGCAGGCTTTCGGCCAGGCACAACGCCATTGAGGTGTCATCGGTCCATTGCCCGGGTTTCAGGTTGAATGGGCCGCCGCCCACCATGTCGGTCAGGGGCCTGAACGAGCCGCGTGGCTGAAACTCGACCGTGGTGCCGACGGCATCACCGCAGGCCAGGCCCAGCAGGGCGCCGCGATAACGTTCCGTGAGTGAGGGCTGCATGAATCTTCCTTGTCCGGTCAATGTCGTCCCTGCAAACGGTAGCAGCTCCCGCCCGATGACTCTTGTTCTCAGCGCCGAACTTTGGCCCGGATGTGCGGCCGAATATTTCAGGCAGGTTGATTGAGAGGCCCGATTGGTACAACTTTAGGGTTGGACTTGTGGTCACACAGGCCTACTGTTCAGTACAGGAGGTGACTTATGAACCCAGCATCAGATCGCATCGAAAGGAAGATCCTGCTTAAAGCCCCGCGCTCGCAGGTCTGGCGTGTGCTGGCCCATGCCGAAGCGTTCGGGCAATGGTTTGGCGTGGCATTGGAAGGCAAGCGTTTTGTCGCCGGTGAGTGGACTCAGGGGCAGGTCACTTACCCCGGTTATGAGCACGTTTTGTGGAATGTGCTGGTGGAGCGGGTCGAGCCGGAGCGGGTGTTTTCGTTTCGCTGGCACCCCTACGCGGTGAGCCCGGAAGTCGACTATTCCCAGGAACCCACCACGCTGGTGAAGTTCGAACTGGAGGACCACCCTGAAGGTACGTTGCTCAAGGTCTCCGAGTCCGGTTTCGATCACATCCCCCAGACACGCCGCGAAAAGGCTTTCCGCATGGACAGCCGGGGCTGGGAGGAACAGATGAACAATATCGAACAGTTTTTGGCTGAAACCGCCAAAACCCGGGTGAGACAGGAAGAATAATCACCATGGCGCAGGCGCTGCCCGTCGTAGCTCCGCTGCAGGCCGCGAAACTCGCGGCTTGAGCGCTCGACACCTGAGGCGCCTAAGGGTTTTCGGAAGGGCTGGTATAGCGAATGTCTTACACGCGATGGTAGCTATGTCGTCTATTGCACATTGGATCCGATGCGTAATCTAGCCACATCAACTGAAGCACAGGAAGCGCTTCAGGATCACGGATGATCGACCATCAGCAAGGATTCGCTACCGACAGGGAGTCGACAATGGTCTTGGGAAAAACCCGCCTCTGGCGGGTTTTTTTTCGCCCGTAGAAAAGTGACTCAACCATCACGCACATCAACTGTAGGAGCCGGCTTGCTGGCGATGGCGTGCGTTCAGGCGATAAATCTGTTGACTGACCCACCGCCATCGCCAGCAAGCCGGCTCCTACAATTCATCCCCGTCGTACACAGAGTATGAGCGAACCTGAACCCACATTGATTACCTACAAGCCGAGATTTGCTGCGGCCCGTTCAGTGATCAGCGTCCGCTGCTGCAACGATGGCGCCGTACGCCGATGAGCCTCTGCCAAAACACTCTGTGGCGCTGATTCCGGGCTGCCAGATTCAAACGGCGGCGCCGGCGCGTACTCCAGCTGCAATTGCACCAATTGCGCCGTGTCCTTATCGAACAATTCAGCCGCCAGGGTCAGGGCAAAGTCGATCCCGGCGGTGATCCCGCCACCGGTCAGCAGATTGCCATCGCGCACTACCCGATCCTTCACCGGGATTGCACCCAGCGGTCCAAGCAACTCGTGATACGCCCAGTGAGTGGTGGCGCGCTTACCCTTGAGCAAACCTGCCGCGCCGAGTACCAGCGCGCCGGTGCACACCGAAGTGACATACCGCGCCTTGACCGCCTGCGTCTTGATGAACGCCAACGTCTGCTCATCCTCCATCAACGGCCCGACACCGCTGCCGCCGGGAACGCAGATCACATCCAGCGCCGGGCAATCATCGAAAGTGGTGGTGGGCTTGAGCACCAGGCCGGTGCTCGCGGTGACCGGCATCAGGTCTTTCCAGATCAAATGCACCTTCACGTCCGGCAGCGAGGCGAGTACGTCGTAAGGGCCGGTCAGGTCCAGTTGCTGAACCTGCGGGAACAACAGAAAACCGATCTGCAACGTCATGGTGTTTTTCTCGTGAAGTGAGTGGACGGCTTCACTGTAGGCTCGTAGGATTTGGCGTATACGCCAATTACCCCACGAATTACGCCAAGTATGCCCAAGTCTATTCATGTGCTCGCCTTCACCAACGTGCAACTGCTCGACGTCACCGGGCCGCTGCAGGTGTTTGCCTCGGCCAATGACATTGCCCGCCAGAAAGGCTTGCCGCCGCCCTACGCGCCGACGGTGATTGCCAGCGGCGGCGGGGCGGTGACGTCGTCGGCGGGCTTGGTGCTGGTGGCCGAACCGTTGCCCGGGCAGGGCAGCGACACCCTGATCATTGCCGGCGGTTGGGGCGTTTATGCGGCGGCGGAGGATGAGGCGCTGGTGGCTTGGGTGCGTGAACATGCGGCGGGGTGTCGGCGGGTGTCATCGGTGTGTACCGGGGCGTTTTTGCTGGCGGCCAGCGGTTGGCTCGATGGCCGGCGGGTGGTCACTCACTGGACCCGTTGCGAGCAGTTGGCGCAAAAACACCCGCGCTTGCGTGTCGAACCCAATCCAATCTTTATCAATGACGGCCCGGTCTGGACCTCGGCCGGCGTCACTGCCGGTATCGACCTCGCGCTGGCCATGGTCGAAGAGGACCTCGGTCGCACCATGGCGCTGGAAGTGGCGCAGCAGTTGGTGGTGTTTTTGAAGCGTCCGGGCGGTCAATCACAGTTCAGCGTGACCCTGTCGTTGCAAAAGGAAGGCAACCGTTTCGACGATCTTCACGCCTGGATCAGCGAAAACCTCACCATGGACCTGGGCGTTCCGACCCTCGCCTTGCAGGCTGGCATGAGCGAACGCAGCTTCGTCCGTCACTACCGCGCCGACACCGGCCAGACGCCCGCGCGGGCCATCGAACTGATTCGGGTCGAGACGGCGCGGCGGTTACTCAGCGATACCGGCGTGCCGATCAAACGGGTCGCGGTGCAGTGCGGGTTTGGCAGCGAAGAGACGTTGCGGCGCAGCTTCCTGCGGGCGATGGGCGTGACGCCGCAAGCGTATCGGGAGCGGTTTTCGGTGAGTTCCGAGGCAGATCAGCCTTCCGTTTCCATGACCTGATTGAAGTACTTCGCCCGATCCGGCGTAAACGTCACCACCATTCCGGTTCGCGAGCAGGCCAATGCCCGTTCTTCAGCCAGGTCAACGTCCAGGTCTTCCCCGCGCAAACCTTGCCACTGGGCGAGGTATTTGAGGGATCCGTACTTTTCGAGTTTCTTCAGGCTGCGGCTGACGCCCCCTTTCCAGCCCAGCACCGGCAGTTCACCGGCCAGGCATTGTTGGGCCATTTCGGGAAAGCGGGCGGCGCGTTGGCGGCCGATTTCCCAGCATTTGATCAGGCCTTTGTCGGGGCCTTCCCACAGTTCATCGCGGTTCAGGCCGGATCGGAGTGGGGTGTCGATGCTGCGGTAGATGCGCTGGCTCATTCAGGTTCCTTGAATTCGGGTTTTGTTGGACAGCTCCGCTGTACCCGTTGAGGAGGGATGTTAGGTGGGGATGTAATGAGTGGCAACAAACGATTTTCCGGGGGGGGCGGTTTTGTTTAGTGCTTGTAGGTGTGTGGGCCACAGAGCCTTAGTGTTTTAGCAGGCGGACCGAGTTAACGTTCATCGCCAGCAAGCCGGCTCCTACAGTGGACCGAGTCCTTCCAGAAGAAACGCGATCAACTGTAGGAGCCGGCTTGCTGGCGATAGGGCCTTCACATTCAACCAACATTTCGCCGCTTCCACCTTAAGCGGCCATATGGCAACTTGCAGGCCCTTGTCGAGAGCCGAGCCATGGCCAACCCCTACCGCGAACTGTTCAAAGCCCCGGGCAGCCGAGCCTTTGTGCTGGCCGGGATGATCGCACGCATGCCGATTTCCATGACCGGCATCGGCCTGATCACCATGCTCTCGCAATTGCAGGGCGGCTACGGATTGGCCGGTGCGGTGGCGGCGACGTTTGCCTTGGCCACGGCGTTTTGCGCGCCGCAGGTTTCGCGGCTGGTGGACCGTTTCGGGCAGCGTCGGATTTTGCCGGTGTCGGCACTGATCGGTGGCGGCGCGTTGTTGCTGGTGTTGTTGTGCACGCGTTTGCAGGCGCCGCAATGGACACTGTTTGTGTTTGCCGCGCTGGCCGGTTGCATGCCGAGCATGTCGGCGATGGTGCGGGCGCGCTGGACCGAGGTCTATCGTGGCCAGCCGCAACTGCAAACCGCGTACGCCCTGGAGTCGGTGCTCGACGAAGTCTGTTTTATTGTCGGGCCGCCGCTGTCGGTAGGCTTGTGCGTGGTGGTGTTCCCCGAAGCGGGGCCATTGGCGGCACTGTTGATGCTGGCGATTGGCGTCACGGCGTTCGTTCTGCAACGGGACACCGAACCGGCGATACATCCCCATGAAGAACACCATCAGGGCTCGATCATTCGTTCCAGCGAGATTCAGTTGCTGATGCTGTTGATGGTCGCCATGGGCACCATTGTCGGCGTGGTGGATGTGGTCAGCGTGGCCTTCGCCCAGCATCAAGGGCAACCGGCGGCGGCGAGCATTGTGTTGTCGGTGTATGCCATCGGTTCATGCCTGGCCGGTTTGGCGTTCGGCGCGTTGCGCTCGAAAGTGCCGCTGCCGCGACTGTTTCTGTACGGCGGGGTGGCCACGGCGGTGACCACGTTGCCGTTGCTGCTGGCGACCAATATTGTCGGGTTGGCGCTGGCGGTGTTCGTCGCGGGTCTGTCTTTTGCGCCGACGCTGATTGTCGCCATGGCGTTGGTGGAACGCATCGTGCCGCCGGCCAAACTCACCGAAGGCCTGACCTGGCTGGTGACGGGGATGAGCATCGGCGTGGCGATTGGCGCGGCCAGCTCGGGTTGGCTGGTGGATGCGTTTGGCGCGCGCAGCGGGTTTTGGGTGGCGATTGCGGCGGGGGCGGTGGTGCTTGGTTCCGCGGTCCCAACCTATCGCCACCTTAGGTAAGTATTCATTCAGTGACTTCTCGCTGTCTTCTTCGCGGGCAAGTCGGATCGCCGCCCGCTCGCTCCTACAGGCTTCAGTGCGTCCTGTAGGAGCGAGGCTTGCCCGCGAAGGCGTCATCACCGTCGACTAATTCCCTGCGGCGCTCATCCGTTCTCTTTACAGACAACTTTTCGAGGTAAGCCCGGTGACCCAGCTGACATTGCTGTGCCTGCCCTATTCAGGCGCGAGCGCCATGGTTTACAGCCGCTGGCGAGGTAAGCTGCCGGAGTGGCTCAAGCTGCAGCCGGTGGAACTGCCGGGCCGTGGCGCGCGGTTCGGCGAACCGTTGCACACCGACATGCGGCGCCTGGCGCTGCAACTCGCCCAGGAACAGAAAGCCACGCTCAAGGCGCCGTACGCGCTGTTCGGCCACAGTCTCGGCGCGTTGCTGGCCTGTGAAATGGCCCGTGCCTTGCGCTCGCTGGGTTGCCCGGAACCGGTGGCGCTGTTCGCCTCGGGCACCGCTGCACCGACGATGCGGGCTGATTACGATCAGGGTTTCGCCGATCCGAAAACCGATGCCGAGCTGATCGAGCAACTGCGCACGCTCAATGGCACCAGCGAAGAAGTGCTGGCCAATGAAGAGCTGATGAGCCTGACGCTACCGATCCTGCGCGCGGATTTCCTGCTGTGCGGCCGTTTCGAGCCGATCCAGCGTCCGTTGCTGAAATGCCCGGTGCACGTGCTCGGCGGCAAAGAGGATCGCGCAACCACCGAACAGCTGATCGGCTGGAGCAAGGAAACCCACGGCAGTTTTTCCGTGGACATGCTGGCCGGCGGTCACTTCTTCATCCATGAGCACGAAGCCAAGGTGCTGCGCGTGATCAAGGACCAGCTCGACGTCCACCATCGCCGGCACGCCATGGCCGCGACTGCCTAATACAATCTCAAGATCACCTATCCCCCTGTGGGAGCGAGCCTGCTCGCGATTGCGGTGGTTCAGTCAACATCAATGTTGAATGATGGACCGCAATCGCGAGCAGGCTCGCTCCCACAATGATTTTTGGCGGTCCACAGACCTCGATCCACCTCCCCGCTGACACTTATTCTCATTCGCTAATTTTTCCGGTCTGCATTCGTTTTATAGGGACGACGTGCCTTTGTGCTTCCCGCCACTGATCCGGATGCTTAGAAATGAATGCTGATGACTCCTTGAAACTTGCTCGCCGGTTTATCGGGTTGCCCCTGGAAAAGCGCCAGATGTTCCTTGCGGCCTTGCAAAAGGAAGGCATTGATTTCGCCCGGTTCCCCATTCCTGCCGGCGTCGAGGCCGAGGATCGCCAGGCGCTGTCATATGCCCAGCAACGCATGTGGTTTCTCTGGCAACTGGACGCGCAAAGTGGTGCCTACAACCTGCCGGGCGCGGTGCGTTTGACCGGTGCGTTGAACCTGTCGGCGCTGGAACAAGCCTTCGTCAGCCTCGTGGCACGTCACGAAACCCTGCGCACGGTGTTTCAGCGCCAGGCCGACGACACCTTGCTGCAAGTGCCGGCCAGCGCGCCGCTGATCATCAAACACGTGGACTTCAGCGCCTTGCCGGAAACGGAGCGCGAACGTGCCGTCGCCCAAGCGGCCGAACAGCAATCGGTGCTGCCCTTCGATTTGTCCGTCGGCCCGCTGCTGCGGGTGACCTTGCTCAAACTCGCCGAGCAGGAACACGTCCTGCTGCTGACCCTGCATCACATCGTCTCCGACGGCTGGTCGATGAACGTGCTGATCGACGAGTTCATCCGCTGCTACGACGCCTTCGAGGCTGGTGCACAACCGCAACTCGCGCCGCTGCCGATCCAGTACAGCGACTACGCCTTGTGGCAACGCCGCTGGCTGGAGGCGGGCGAGCAGGCGCGCCAACTCGATTACTGGCAAGCGCAACTCGGCGATGAGCACCCGGTGCTGGAGTTGCCCACCGACCACTCGCGTCCGGCGATGCCGAGTTATCGAGGCACACGCTACGAATTCGCCGTCGACACGCAACTGGCCGAGCAACTGCGCACCACCGCGCAGAAACACAACATCACCCTGTTCATGCTGTTGCTCGGTGCGTTCAACGCGCTGCTGCATCGCTACACCGGGCAGACCGACATCCGTGTCGGGGTGCCGATTGCCAACCGCAACCGAGCGGAAATCGAAGGCCTGATCGGCTTCTTCGTCAACACCCAAGTGCTGCGCACCCGGCTCGATGGCCACACCCGCGTTGACGATCTGCTGCGCGCCATCAAGGAGACTGCGCTCGGTGCCCAGGCCCATCAGGATTTGCCGTTCGAGCGTCTGGTCGAAGCGCTGAAACTGGAGCGCAGCCTCAGCCACACGCCGCTGTTCCAGGTGATGTACAACCACCAGCCGCAGGTCGCGGACATGTCCAGCATCAGCACCGCGTCCGGCCTGGTGCTGGGCGCGATCGAGTGGGAAGGGCGCACCACGCAGTTCGACCTGACCCTCGACACCTATGAAAAGGGCGGCAAGCTGCACGCCGCGCTGACTTACGCCAGCGACCTGTTCGACGCGCCGACCATCGCGCGCATGGCGCAGCACTGGACGCGGCTGTTGCAGGCAATGGTGATCGACACACATCAGCGGGTCGGCGAGCTGCCGATGCTGGCGGCGGATGAACAACAGGTGCTGGTGCATGACTGGAACCGCACCGCCGAAACCTATCCCGTCGAGCAATGCATTCATGAACTGATCCACGCCCAGGCCTTGCGCACACCCGAGGCGCCGGCGCTGGTGTTTGGCGACCGTCAGCTGACTTATGCACAGCTCGATGCACGCACCAATCAATTGGCGCATTACCTGCGCGAGCAGGGTGTCGGCCTCGATGTGCTGGTGGGGATTGCCGTTGAGCGTTCGCTGGAAATGGTCATTGGCCTGTTGGCGATTCTCAAGGCCGGCGGTGCTTACGTGCCGCTCGATCCGGAATACCCGGCGGAACGCCTGGCCTACATGATCGAAGACAGTGCGATTGGCGTGTTGCTGACCCAAAGCGCCCTGGCTGGCACGCTGCCGACCGAGGGCATCAAGGTCATCGCACTGGATCAGGACGAGGACTGGCTGGACGGTTACAGCGAAAATTGCCCGCAGGTGTCGGTGAATCCGCTGAACCTGGCCTATGTGATTTACACCTCCGGTTCCACCGGCAAACCCAAGGGCGCCGGCAACAGCCATGCGGCGCTGGTCAACCGTTTGTGCTGGATGCAACAGGCGTACGGGCTGGACGGCAGCGACTCGGTGTTGCAGAAAACCCCGTTCAGTTTTGATGTGTCGGTCTGGGAGTTCTTCTGGCCGTTGATGACCGGTGCCCGTCTGGTGGTGGCGCCGCCGGGTGCGCATCGCGAACCGGCGCGGTTGATCGGCCTCATCGGCGAGTTCGGCATCAGCACCTTGCACTTTGTGCCGTCGATGCTTCAGGCGTTTATCCACGAACCGGGCGTAGAAGCCTGCACCAGCCTCAAACGCATCGCGTGCAGCGGTGAAGCCCTGCCGCTGGATGCCCAGCTTCAGGTGTTCGCCAAACTGCCGGGCGCCGGGTTGTTCAACTTGTACGGGCCGACCGAAGCGGCCATCGACGTGACCCACTGGACCTGCGTTGACGAGGGCGCCGACAGCGTGCCCATCGGCCGGCCGATTGCCAACCTGCGCACCCACGTTCTGGACGCGCAGTTGCTGCCGGTGCCGGCGGGCGTGGCGGGGGAGTTGTACCTGGGCGGCGCTGGTCTGGCGCGCAGTTATCACCGGCGTCCGGGGCTGACGGCCGAGCGATTTGTGCCGTGCCCGTTCCATGACGGCGCACGCCTGTACCGCACCGGCGACCGCGTGCGCCAGCGTGCCGACGGGGTGATCGAATACCTCGGCCGCCTCGACCATCAAGTGAAACTGCGCGGTCTGCGTATCGAGCTGGGGGAAATCGAAACCCGTCTGATGCAGCATCCGCTGGTGCGCGAGGCGGTGGTCCTGGTGCAGGGCGGCAAACATCTGGTGGCGTACCTGGTGCTGGAAAGCGCCGAGGCGCAGTGGCCGGAAACCCTCAAGGGCTGGCTGCTCAAAAGCTTGCCGGAATACATGGTGCCGACCTACCTGATGCCGCTCGATGCCTTGCCGGTGACCGCCAACGGCAAACTGGACCGCAAGGCCCTGCCGCAACCGGACGCGGCGCCGCAACAGGCGTTCGTCGCGCCGCAAGATGCGATGCAGATGGCATTGGCGCAGATCTGGCAGGACGTGTTGGGCCTGGAACGTGTGGGCCTCGAAGACAACTTCTTCGAACTGGGCGGTGATTCGATCATCTCCATTCAAGTGGTCAGCCGCGCCCGTCAGGCCGGCATCCGTCTCAGTCCGCGCGACCTGTTTCAGTACCAGACCGTGCGCAGCCTGGCGCTGGTGGCGGCGTTCGACAATCGCAGTGCCATCGACCAAGGGCCGGTCAGCGGTGAGGTGATCCTGACCCCGGCGCAACACTACTTCTTTGAGCAGGCCATCGCGCAACCGCAACACTGGAACCAGTCCTTGCTGTTGACGCCGCGCGAGGCGCTGAACCCGCAAGCACTGGAAGCCGCGCTGGTGACGGTAATCAACCATCACGATGCCTTGCGCCTGCGGTTTGCCGCGAGTGTCGATGGCTGGCAGCAGTCTCATGGACCACAGGTCGAAACGACCGGATTGTGGCAGCGTCACGCGGCGTCGACCGAGGCGTTGACGGCCCTGTGCGACGAAGCACAACGCAGCCTCGATCTGGCCGATGGGCCGTTGTTGCGCGCGCTGCTGGTCAGTCTCGACGATGGCTCGCAACGTCTGCTGCTGGCGGTCCACCATCTGGCGGTGGACGGCGTGTCCTGGCGGGTGCTGCTCGAAGACCTGCAGCAGGTCTACGCGCAATTGGCGGGTGGCAGCGCCGCAACGTTGCCGGACAAAACCAGCGCTTATCAACACTGGGCCAAACACCTGCAAGCGCATGCCCGCACGCTGGATCAACAACTGCCTTACTGGCAGGCACAACACGCCGATGCCCGCGACCTGCCGTGTGAAAATCCGCTGGGCAGCTTGCAGCATCGTCACGGCCACAAAATCGAATCGAAGCTCGACGCCGGGCTGACGCGGCAATTACTGCAAACGGCGCCGGTGGCCTATCGCACTCAGGTCAACGACCTGCTGCTGACCGCTCTGGCGCGGGTGATCTGCCGTTGGACCGGGCACAACTCGACGCTGATCCAGCTCGAAGGCCATGGCCGTGAAGACCTGTTCGACGACCTCGACCTGACGCGCACCGTGGGTTGGTTCACCAGCCTGTTCCCGGTGCGCCTGCAACCTCACGCGCAAACGGCGAACACGATCAAGGCGATCAAGGAGCAACTGCGCGCCATCCCCGACAAAGGCCTGGGGTATGGCCTGCTGCGTTACCTCGGCGAACCGGCCCAGCGTGAAGCGTTGCAAGGGTTACCGGCGCCACGGATCACCTTC
The DNA here is from genome assembly GCF_020423045.1 of Pseudomonas sp. MM213. NCBI lineage: Bacteria > Pseudomonadati > Pseudomonadota > Gammaproteobacteria > Pseudomonadales > Pseudomonadaceae > Pseudomonas > Pseudomonas sp. MM213. Next base: position 2,662,659 of record NZ_CP081943.1, on the reverse strand, counting down.
AACTACCTCGGCCAGTTCGACCGCCAGTTCGATGAAGACGCACTGTTTGTACCCGCAGCGGAAAGCGGCGGTCAGGCCCAGGGTGACGATGCACCGCTGGCCAACTGGCTGACGCTGGAAAGCCAGGTCTATGGCGGTCAGCTCTCGCTGCAATGGGGGTTCAGTCGCGACATGTTCGCCGACGGCACCGTTCAAAAACTGGCCGACGCCTACACCGAAGAACTCACTGCGCTGATCGAACACTGCTGCGCCACGCCAGCGGGGCAGGTCACGCCGTCAGACTTCCCGTTGGCACGGATCAATCAGGCGCAGCTGGACGCCTTGCCCGTCGCCGCCCCGGCCATCGAAGACATTTATCCGTTGACGCCGATGCAGCAGGGCATGCTGTTCCACACCTTGTATGAGCCGCAGGCCGAGGCCTACATCAACCAACTGCGCCTGGATATCCAGGGGCTGGAACTGGCGGCCTTCGGTCGGGCGTGGCAGGCGGCGATCAACCGTCACGACATTCTGCGCAGCAGCTTCCACTGGTTGGGCCTGGAAGCTGCGCATCAGGTGATTCATCGCCAGATCGACCTGCAATTGCAGGTGATCGAAGCGGCCGATATCGACCTCGATGCACTGGCCGCCGAGGAGCGCAGCCGTGGTTTCGAACTCAGTGCCGCGCCGCTGTTCCGCCTGATGCTGGTGCGCCAGAGCAGCGACGCCTGGCACCTGATCTACACCAGTCATCACATCCTCATGGACGGCTGGAGCAACGCACAGTTGCTCGGAGAGGTGATTCAGCATTACGCCGGGCAAACACTGGCCAAGCCTTTGGGGCAATACCGCGACTACTTGGGCTGGATTCAGCAGCAGCCACCGGCGGCGGGCGAACAGTTCTGGAAACAGGCGCTGGCCGCGCTCGAAACCCCGACCTTGCTGGCGCAAGCCTTGCCGACGCCGGTCGAAGGGCGCGGCATGGGCGAGCATCACCTGACGCTCGAAAGCGCCGCCATGCAGCGTCTGGCAGAGTTTGCCCGGCAGCAGAAAATCACCCTCAACACCTTGTTGCAGGGCGCATGGGGCCTGCTGTTGCAACGCTACACTGGCCAATCGTGCGTGGCGTTCGGCGCTACGATTGCCGGGCGATCCGCACCGTTGCCGGGTATCGAGCAACAGTTGGGCCTGTTCATCAACACCTTGCCGATCATTGCCACGCCGTCGTCCGCGCAACCGGTCAGCCAATGGCTCAATGAGTTGCAAGCGCTGAACCTGAGCCTGCGTGAGTTCGAGCATGTGCCGCTCTACGACATTCAGGGCTGGGCCGGGCAGCAGGGCAATGCACTGTTCGACAGCTTGCTGGTGTTCGAAAACTTCCCGGTGGCCGAAGCGCTGAAGCAAGGGGCGCCAGCGGGACTGACCTTCGGCGCATTGCGCAATCACGAAATCACCAGCTACCCGCTGACCCTCGGCATCGAAGTCGGCGCCAGCCTGCGTCTGGAATTCAGTTTCGACCGGACCTTGTTCAGCGCCGCGCAGATCGAGCGTTTGAGTGCGAACCTGCTGCATGTGCTGGAACAGTTCGTTGCGCAGCCGCAGCAGGTATTGGGCGCCGTCAGTCTGTTGGACGCGAAGCAAACAGCGCAGGTATTGCTGGGCTCGCGTCCCGCCGCGCCGCAGCTGGACAGTCCGCTGTTGGCGCATCAGCGTTTCGAGCAGCAAGCGGCCCGCACGCCCGATGCATGGGCCGTAATTGCCGGCGACGAGCGACTGACTTATGCACAGCTCAACGCCCAGGCCAACCAGCTCGCCCATCGCCTGCGCGAACACGGCGTGGCGCCGGGGCAACGGGTCGGCCTGTCGGTGCGGCGCAATGCACAGATGATCGTCAGCCTCATGGCCATCCTCAAGTCCGGTGCCGGTTACGTGCCGCTGGACCCGGACTACCCGGCCGAACGCCTGGCCTACATGATCGAAGACAGCGGCATGGACCTGCTGCTGGCGCAACCGGAGCTGCTGAACGATGTCGCGCTGCCGGAAGGCTTGCCGCGCCTGGCGCTGACAGAGGCGTCGCTGGCCGGCTATTCCACGGCCAATCCGGTCAACCTCGCCTGTGCCGAAGACCTCGCATACCTGATTTACACCTCCGGTTCCACCGGGCGGCCGAAAGGCGTGTGCCTGGCCCACGCCGCGCTGCGCGAGTTTTGCGTGATTGCGGCGGACTATTCGCAACTCAGCGCCGACGACCGCGTGCTGCAATTCGCCACGTTCAGCTTCGACGGCTTTGTCGAGCAATGCTACCCGCCGCTGTGCGTGGGCGCGGCGCTGGTGTTGCGCGGCGATGAGCTGTGGGACACCGACACCTTGTACCGGCAGATCATCGAACAGGGCGTGACCCTGGCGGACTTGCCGGCGGCCTACTGGTATTTGCTGGCCCAGGAATGGGCCGCGCAGCCTCAGCGCGACAAAGGTCGGTTGCGGCAGGTTCATGTCGGCGGCGAAGCCATGTCACTGGAGGGCCTGAAGCTCTGGCATGCCGCCGGTCTCGGCGACGTACGCCTGCTCAACACCTATGGGCCGACCGAAGCCACCGTGGTTTCCAGCACCCACCTGTGCACCTTGGGCGATACGCAAAACCTGATCGGCGTGCCGATTGGCCGCGCCTTGCCCGGTCGGGCGTTGTACGTGCTGGACACCGAGGGCCATCTGCTGCCAACCGGTTGCGCGGGCGAGTTGTGCATCGGCGGTGATGCCGGCATTGCCCAGCACTATCACCAGCGTCCGGGTTTGAGTGCCGAACGCTTTATCGCCGATCCGTTTTCCACCACGCCGGGCGCACGTTTGTACCGCAGCGGCGACCTGGCGCGGTATCGCGAGGACGGCGCGCTGGAATACCTGGGACGCATCGACCATCAGGTGAAAATTCGCGGTTTCCGCGTTGAACTCGGTGAGCTGGAAGCGCACCTGCAAGGCTTGCCGATGATCAGCGAAGCCGCGGTGCTGGTGCACGAAGGCGTCGGTGGCAAGCAACTGATCGGTTATGTGGTGCCGGTGTTGCCGAACGCTGATTCGCGTCAACTCACCGAGACCGTGCGCCAGGCTTTGGGCGAGCGTCTGCCGGACTACATGCTCCCGGCGCAACTGGTGGTGATGAGCGCATTGCCGCTCAACCGCAACGGCAAACTCGACCGTGCGGCGCTGCCGGCACCCGAAGTCTGGGAAGCCGTGGCCGGCACCGCACCGCAAGGTGAGCTGGAAATCGAGCTGGCGCAGATCTGGCAGCAGGTGTTGCAGGTTGCCCGTGTCGATCGCGAAAACAGCTTCTTCGAATTGGGCGGCCATTCGTTGCTGGCCACGCAGATCGTCTCGCAGATTCGTCAGCGACTGGGCCTGTCGGTGAGTTTGCGCAGCCTGTTCGAACACCCGCGCCTGCAGGATTTCGCGGCTCAGGTGCAAGGCCTGCGGCACGCCGCCAATGTCTGCGAACGCCCGGCGCTGGTGGCGGATCACTCCGGCGAACGCCAGCCGTTGTCCTTTGCCCAGCAGCGGTTGTGGTTCCTGTGGAACCTCGAGCCCGACAGCTCGATGTACAACATGCCCGGCGCCTTGCGGTTGCGCGGCGCGTTGAACCTGTCGGCGTTGCAGCAAACCTTCGAAACCCTGGTGCAACGCCACGCCGTGTTGCGCACCACGTTCTATGAGGAAGACGGCCAGGCCTGGCAGCGGGTACACGCCGAACTGCCGCTGGATTTCGCCATCAACGACCTGCGGCATTTGCCGGCCCCGGACGTCGAAGCCGCGCAGTTGGCCCGTGAAGAAGTCGCCCGGCCGTTCGATTTGCGAAACGGGCCGTTGCTGCGGGTGCGGGTGTTGCAGGTCGCGGATCAGGAACATGTGCTGCTGCTGACGGTGCACCACATCGCGGCGGATGACTGGTCGTTCCGGATTCTGATCAATGAATTCGTCACGCTGTACCCGACCCTCAACCGGGGTGGTGTCGCGCAGTTGCCGGAGCACAGCGTGCAATACGCAGACTTCGCCAAATGGCAGCGTCAGTGGCTGGAGCAGGGCGGCGAGCTGCAACGTCAGCTCGATTACTGGCAGGCGCGCCTCGGCCAGCCGCAAGCCGTGCTGGAGCTGCCGGGCGACGGCGATCAGCGTCAGGCGCAGGAAGGCGCCAGCCAACATTTCACCTTGAATTCGACCTTGAGTCAGCAGTTGCGCGACTTCGCCCAACAGCGTGGATTGTCGCTGTTCATGGTGCTATTGGCCGGCTTCACCCTGGTGTTGCGTCAGCGCACCGAGGTCAGTCGCGTGCGCATCGGCACCGATATCGCCAACCGAAATCAAGTTGAGCTTGAACAAATGGTCGGCTTCTTCGTTAACCAATTAGTGCTGCAAGTGGAGGTCGATGCCGACCAGGCTGCCGGGCAACTGTTGCAAGCCTGTCGCCGTGCGGTTCTGGAGGCTTCGGACCATCAGGACCTGCCGTTCGAGCGATTGGTGGAAGCGTTGCGCTTGCCGCGTCGGGCCGGGCGTTCGCCGTTGTTCGACATCAAGTTGATCTATCAGGAAGGCGTCGGTCGCTTGCCCTCCATGGACGGCTTGTTGGTCGAGGACTTCCCGTCGGGCCGGCAAGCTGCCGAGATCGGCATGGTCGCTGCGTTCTACAACGAGGCCGAACACATTCACCTGAGTTTCGAAACACCCGCCGGGCAGTACTTGCCGAGCACGCTGCAAAGCCTGTTCGAACAAATCGAGGCGGTACTGCAAGCGTTGTTGCGCGCCGACGAGCTGACGGTCAGCGATCTGCTGGAACTGGCCACCGAGGTGCAGCGCCGTGCCGATGCGCGATTGAACGAGCAGCGCAAGGCGTTGCTGGGCGGGCCCATGGCGATCAAGCGTCGTCGCGGCACGCCGGCAACGCAAGGCGCGGCGGACTGATTCATTGCGGCGGTGCCAACCGGGCGCCGCCGTCATCATTTTCTGGAGGGGTTTATGACTGTTTCAACCACCAAGTCCATTCCCAAAATCGGCCGCGGTGCGCGCAAGAGCCTGTCCACCGACCCGACCCGGCTGGTGAGTTTTGCGCCGATGTTCGACGGTGCCAGCATGCCGCTGGTGTGCCGCCCGGCAGTGCCTGGTGTGAGCCTGGTGGAATGGGCGACGGAGAATCGCGCCCTGATCGAAAGCAAGCTGCTTGATCACGCGGTGATTCTGTTCCGTGGCTTCCAGGTGGCCGACATCGCCGAATTCAACCGCTGCGTGGCGGCGATTTCCGACGGCGCCCTGGAGTACCTGTTCCGCGCCTCGCCACGGACCCAGATCACCGGTCAGTTCAAGATCTACAGCTCCACCGATTACCCGGCGGCGGAGAAAATCTTCCCGCACAACGAGCATTCCTATTCGCCGGTGTTCCCGCGTCACCTGTACTTCTACTGCGACACGCCCTCGGCCACCGGCGGCGAAACACCGTTCGGCGACACCCGCGAAATCCTCGCGCGAATCGACCCGGCCGTGCGCGAGGAGTTTCAGCGTAAACGCATCATGTACGTGCGCAACTACGGCGACGGCATGGGGCTGCCATGGCAGACCGTGTTCCAGAGCGAAGATCGCGGCGAAGTCGAAGCCTACTGCGCGAAGATCGGCATTCAGGCCGAGTGGAAGTCCGGCAATCGCCTGCGCACCCGGCAAAACGGCCCGGCCATCGTGCGCCATCCGCTGACGGGCGAGCGCATCTGGTTCAACCACGGCACCTTCTTCAACGCGCTGACCCTGCCGGACAGCATCCGCGACAACCTGCTGCGTGAATTCGGCCCGCTGGACCTGCCGCAAAACACCTTCTTCGGCGACGGCTCGGCCATCCCCGACGACGTCATCCGCCACCTGCAAGGCATCTATCGCGACGTGATGGTCGAGTTCGCCTGGGAGAAGGGCGACGTGGTCCTGCTGGACAACATCCTCAGCGTGCATGCGCGCAACGAATTCACTGGCTACAGAAAAATCCTCACGGCCATGGCCATCGCGCAGAAAAGCGCCGACCTGGATCAGGAATAAGGACCCTCGACATGAACACCACCGCCCTCGAACCTTCGGTAGACGTTTTCCAGACTTCGGCTCAGCAGGCCTTTTATTTGCGCGCTCAGGAACTGGGCGGACAGCCGCTGTTCGCCGCCCTGACCGTGCCGGTCGCCCAGGCTGTGGAGGCGCAGGCATTGCGTGCGGCACTGGATAAACTGGGCCAGCGCCATGAAACCCTGCGCACGGTCTATCGCCGACTGCCGGGGATGAAATGGCCGGTACAGAGCCTGTGCGACGAGTTGCCGGTCGCGTTGCTGGGTCGCGTGTCTTCGCTGGATGAAGCGCTAAACCGCAGCCGTGAAACCCTGACTGAGGCGTCGGATCGGGTGCTGGTGGTGGCGTCAGTGGAAACCACGGACGGTCAGCATTTCGTCACGTTGCTGGCGCTGGCCAGCAGCCTCGACGAAGCATCGCTGCGGGTGCTGTCGGCGGAGCTGGCGAGCCTGTTGCGCGGCGAAACACTGGCCGACAATCAGGAAGACTTGCAGTACCTGGATTACACCGCGTGGCAGGAAGAACTGCGCGAAGAAGACATCGGCCATCAAGGCGCCGCATTCTGGCGCAACCTGCAACAGCAGTTCGCGCAGGCCCATCATCTGCCTTTTGAAAAGGCCGTTGGAGTGACGCTGGCTCGCCATCAGGCGACGCTTGATGACGCGGCATGGTTGGCCGATGTGCAACGGCTGGCCGCCGCTCAGGGCGTCGAAGCGCAGCGCGTGGCGTTGTTGCTGTGGAGCGCGTTTGTGGCGCGCATCGGCAATCAGGAAAAGTTGCTGATGGGCTGGGAAGTGGCGGGGCGCAACGAGCAGACCGAAGCGACCCTCGGGCGTTTCGCCCGCCGTTTGCCAGTAGCGTTTGATCACCGCAGCCACGAAACCCTGGCGCAAGCGCTGGCCTCGTTTGCTGGCAACGTCGAGCAATCGCTGTCCTGGCTCGACTGCCTCAACGAGTTTGAACTGAGCGCCGAAGTCGCGACGCCGCTGCGTTATGGCCTGGTGTATCAGGCCGATGCCGACGTGAGCATTGAAGTAGACGATGCCAACCCGGAAGTCCTGCGTCTGCGGGTTCAAGGCGAACAGTTGCAGCTGTCGTGCCTGGCCGGCGCGGTGCCCGAGTCGATGCTGGCGGCCTGGCTGGAACAGTTTGTCGAATTCAGCCGCCAGTTGCTGACCTCGCCCGAGCTGACCCTGGGCCAGGCCACTCAGGTCAACGCGGTGCAACTGACCCGCTTGATCGAAGACTTCAACCCGCTGGCCGCCGAGCAGGCACTGCCGCATCGCTACCTGCAAGACCTGTTCACCGAACAGGCACGCCTGCATCCGCAGCGCATCGCCGTCAGCGTCAATGGCCAACGCCTGAGCTACGCCGAACTGGATGCACGCTCCAACCAGGTCGCCAATACCCTGCGCGCGCAAGGCGTTGCGCCGGATGAAATCGTTGCGGTCTACGGTCAGCGTTCGCTGGAAATCGTCATCGCACTGCTCGGCACACTCAAGGCCGGCGCCGCTTACCTGCCGCTCGATCCGAACTACCCGATCGAGCGTCTGGCGTTCATGTTGCAGGACGCCGCTGCGCGTCAGGTGCTGGCCTGTCAGCCGCTGCCGGAAGCGTTGCACGGCGAGCGGGTGATTTCGCTGATGCCGGAAACTGAAGTCTGGTCTGCATCGCAGGAACAGCCAGTCCCGCTGGGCGACAGCGCCCATCTTGCCTACGTCATTTACACCTCCGGCTCCACCGGCAAACCCAAGGGCGTGATGATCAGTCACGCCAACGCGGTGGCCTCGACCCTCGCACGCAGCGCGTTCTATCGTCAGCCGTTGCGCGCGTTCCTGATGCTTTCGTCGTTCTCCTTCGACAGCTCGGTGGCCGGGGTTTTCTGGGCGTTGGGGCAGGGCGCGACCCTGTGCCTGCCGGACGAAGACAGCTACAAGGACCCGGCGCTGCTGGCGGCGCTGATCCAGCGTGAAGAGGTTTCCCACTACCTGACCTTGCCGTCCTACCACGCGCAGATTCTCGAACACCTCGAAAACCCGGCGCTGGCGTGTGTGATTGTGGCGGGCGAAGCGTGCAGCAACGCCCTGGTCGCACGTCATCGCGAGGCCTTGCCGCAAGTGGCACTGGTCAACGAATACGGCCCGACCGAAGGCACGGTCTGGTGCTCGGCGTGGGAACTGCCGCTCGGTCAGGATGACGACACCATCCCGATTGGCCAGCCGATTCCGGGGATGCGCATTCACGTGCTCGGCCCGGACTTGATGCCGGTGGCCGTGGGCGTCGAAGGTGAGCTGTATGTCGGCGGCGCCGGCATTGCCCGAGGCTACCTCAAGCGTGCCACGCTGACCGCCGAACGTTTTGTGCCCGACCTGTTTGCGAAGCAGGCCGGTCAACGCCTGTACCGCACCGGCGACCTCGCACGCTACCGCGCCGATGGCGTGCTGGAGTACCTCGGCCGGGTCGATCATCAAGTGAAAATCCGTGGCTTCCGCATCGAACTGGGCGAGATCGAATCCGCCATGCGCAGCGCCCCCGGCATTGAAGACGCCGCCGTCATCGCCCGTGAAACGCCGACCGGTCCGCAACTGCTGGGCTTCGTGATTTCCCCGGCCGACACCGCCGACATCCGCCTCAACGAATTGCGCAGCCACCTCAGCGAAGCGTTGCCGGAGCACATGCAACCTGCGCGCTTGCAGGTGCTGGAACGTTTCCCGCTGATGCCCAACGGCAAACTCAACCGCCAGGCCTTGCTCGACCTCGACGTACGTCGCAGTGCCTTCGTCGCCCCGCGCACCGATCTGGAAAAAGTCCTCGCGGCGATCTGGGCCGAAGCGCTGCACGTGGAGCGGGTCGGCGTGCACGACAGTTTCTTCGAACTCGGCGGTCACTCGCTGTTGGCAACGCGGATTCGTGCGCGGATTCAGGAAGAACTGAACCTGGCGATCCCGCTGAAGCTGTTCTTCGAAGGCGACACCCTGGAACGCCTGGCGGCGGAAATCGAGCAGTTCCGTCAGCACAGTGAGCACAAAGAAAACGATGTAGACGCGCTGGAAGCGTTGTTCGACGAAGTGGATGAGGAACACACGCGATGAGTGCTGCACCGGACAGAATGATGACCCTGGCCCAGCGTTTCTGCGGCTTGAGCCTGGACGCGCGGCGTGCCTTGCAAGAAAAGATGCACGCGCAAGGCCTGACCCTTGAGCTGCTGCCGATCCCGCCAAGGGACCCGGCGGTCGACACGCTGCCGGCGTCGTACGCGCAGCAGCGCTTGTGGTTTTTGTGGCAGATGCAGCCGCAGGCGACCGCTTACAACCTGACCGGTGCCTTTCGCCTGAGCGGTGAACTCAACCGCGCCGCGCTGGCGCAAACCCTCGCTGCTCTGGTGCAGCGTCATGAAGTGCTGCGCACCACCTTCGTGTTCGATGAGCAGCAGGTGCTGCAAAAAATCCACCCGCAGATGGGCGCGCCGCTGGTCGAGGCAAACGCCGCCGACGAGGCCGAACTGCATCGCCAGGTCGGCCTCAACGCCGAGCAGCCATTCGATTTGCAGCACGGTCCGTTGATGCGCTGCCGGTTGATCCGCCTCGACGCGCAGCAGCATGTGCTGGTGCTGACGTTCCACCACATCGTCACCGACGGCGGGTCGTTGCCGATTCTGTTGCAGGAATTCACCCGGCTCTACGCGCAACTCAGCGCCGGGCAAGCGCCGCAACTGCCGGCGCTGGGCATTCAGTACGCCGATTTCGCCCGTTGGCAGCGCCTGTGGCTGGAGGCCGGCGAGGCCGAGCGTCAGCTTGCTTACTGGCGTGAACAATTGGGTCACGAGCACCCACCGCTGAACCTGCTGGCCGACCGTCGTCGCCCGGCGATCCCGAGCCAGAAGGGCGCCAGCGTCGAGCTGAATGTGCCGGCGGCCCTGGCGTCTGCTCTGAAAGATCTCGCCCGTCGCGAAGGCTGCACGCTGTTCATGGTGTTGATGGCGTCGTTGCAAACCCTGTTGCATCGCTACAGCGGCGAACGGGACATTCGCGTCGGCGTGCCGATTGCCAACCGTACCCGCCAAGACGTGGAAAACCTGCTGGGCTTTTTCGTCAACACCCAGGTGTTGCGTACCCAGCCCCATGCCGACCAGCCATTTTTGCAGTTGCTGGCCGAGGTCAAGGCGGCGGCACTGGGCGCGCAGGCGCATCAGGATTTGCCTTTTGAGCAATTGGTCGATGGCCTCGATGTCGAACGCAGCCTGAGCCACACGCCGTTGTTCCAGGTGATGTTCAACCACCAGCGCGAAGCCGGCGGCGAACAGCGCTGGGACTTGCCGGGCCTGAGCGTCGAGCCGTTGATCTGGGATGAAAAGACCACCAAGTTCGAGCTGATGCTTGACACCGTGGAGAGCGACGACGGCATCCACGCCTCGTTCGTGTACGCCACCGAATTGTTCGACGCTTCGACCATCGAGCGTCTCGGTCAGCATTGGCTGAACTTGTTGCAGGCGATCTGTGCCGACGGCTCGGTCGCCTTGGCCGACCTGAACATGCTCGCCGCAACCGAGCAGCACGCCACGTTGCTGGACTGGAACCGCAGCGCCGCTTCGCAGGCCACGAACACGCTGTGCGCGCATCAACTGATCGAAGCCCAGGCCGCCGCGCACCCGCACAACATCGCGGTGACCTGCGACGGCGCGACCCTCAGCTACGCGCAACTGAACCAACAGGCCAACCGCATCGCCCAGCGTCTGCGCGAGCGCGGTGTCGGGCCGGATGTGTTGGTGGGGATCGCGCTGGAGCGGTCGCTGGAAATGATCGTCAGCGTGCTGGCGATCCTCAAGGCCGGCGGCGCGTACGTGCCGCTGGACCCGGAATACCCGCAGGATCGTCTGGCCTACATGCTGGCCGACAGCGGCACGCGCTTGCTGCTGACCGATTCCGCGCTGCTGCCGCGTTTGCCGTTGTCCGAAGGCATCGAAGTGATTTGCCTGGATCACGCCAGTGACTGGCTGAATGAGGCGTCCGTCGAGAACCTCCCGAACCTGACCTGCCCGGAAAACCTCGCGTACGTCATCTACACCTCCGGCTCCACCGGCAAACCCAAAGGCACCTTGTTGCCGCACAGCAACTTGACCCGCCTGTTCAGCGCCACCGAACACTGGTTCGGTTTCAACGCGGACGATGTCTGGAGCCTGTTCCATTCCTACGCCTTCGACTTCTCGGTATGGGAAATCTTTGGTGCGTTGTTCTACGGCGGCAAGCTGGTGGTGGTGCCGCACGCCATCAGCCGTTCCCCGGAAGAGTTCGCTCGCCTGCTGTGCGATGAACAGGTCACGGTGCTCAACCAGACCCCGTCGGCGTTCCGTCAGTTGATGCCGTTTGCCTGCGCCAATGCCCAGGGCATGGCCCTGCGTTATGTGGTGTTCGGCGGCGAGGCGCTGGACGTCGCGAGCCTGCGTCCGTGGTACGACGCGTTCGACGACCAACAGCCGTTGCTGATCAACATGTACGGCATCACCGAAACCACGGTGCACGTGACCTACCGGCCGTTGTCCCGCGCCGACCTCGACGGCGCCAACAGTTCGCCGTTGGGCGAGCCGATTGCCGACCTGCGCTGGTACGTGCTCGATCCGCGCCTGAACCCGGTGGCCAAGGGCTGCGTCGGCGAGCTGTACGTCGGCGGCGCCGGCCTGGCGCGGGGTTATCACCAGCGCGCCGATCTGACCGCCACGCGGTTTGTCCCGGACCTGTTCGCCGCCGAGGCGGGTGCACGCCTGTATCGCACCGGCGATCTGGCGCGCTATTGCGCCGATGGCAGCATCGAGTACGCCGGACGCATCGACCATCAAGTGAAGATTCGTGGCTTCCGCATTGAACTGGGGGAAATCCAGGACCGCCTGCAAAGTCACCCGGCCATTGAACAGGCGCTGGTGTTGGCGCCCGAGATCAATGGCAGTCAGCAATTGGTCGCCTGGTTCACCGTCACCCAGGACGTCGCCGATTTGCGTCAGGCGCTGCGTGAACATTTGCAGGCCGGTCTGCCGGATTACATGGTGCCGGCGCATTTGCTCAAGCTTGATCAGTGGCCGCTGACCAGCAACGGCAAGCTCGACCGCAACGCGTTGCCCAAGCCTGATGCTGCCTTGGCGCAGCAGGTTTACACGGCGCCGGTGGACGACCTGCAAGCCGAGTTGGCGGCGATCTGGCAAGACGTGCTCAAGCTGGAGCGTGTGGGGATCGACGACAACTTCTTCGAACTGGGCGGCGATTCGATCATCTCGATTCAGGTGGTCAGCCGTGCGCGTCAGGCCGGCATTCGTATTACCCCGCGTGACCTGTTTCAACACCAGACCGTGCAGAGTCTGGCGAAGGTCGCGCAGCGCAGCGCCGGTCTGGTCATCGATCAGGGTCCGGTGCGCGGCGACGTGCTGCTGACACCGATCCAGCACTGGTTTTTCGAGCAGGCCATCGAGGCCCGGGACCACTGGAACCAATCGGTGCTGCTGGAACTTCGCGAGCCGCTGGACAGCGCGTGCCTGCAACAGGCATTGGCCGCGTTGCTGGAACATCACGACGCATTGCGCCTGCGTTTGCATCAGGTGAATGGCGTGTGGCAACAGGCTCAGGCCGAGCACTGGAACAGCGCCGAATTGCTGTGGCAGCGTCAGGCTGCGAACGCCGACGAATTGCTTGAGCACTGCAACGCCGCACAGGCCAGCCTGAGTTTGCACGATGGCCCGCTGTTGCGCGCCTTGCTGGTGGACATGGGCGCGGGCGCTCAGCGCTTGCTGCTGGTGGTGCATCATTTGGCGGTGGACGGTGTGTCCTGGCGTCTGTTGCTCGAAGATTTGCAAACGGCCTACGACCAGGCGCTTCAGGCTCAACCTGTGCGCCTGCCGGCCAAGTCCAGCGCCTATCAAGCCTGGGCGGCGCGTTTGCAAACCCATGCGCAAAGTCCCGAACTGGCGAGCCAAGCGGCTTACTGGCAGCGCCAATACCACGGCGTGGTGGTGGACCTGCCCGCCGATAATCCGCAAGGCAGCCTCGCCAGCCAACACGCCGTAAGCGTGGAAACCGTGCTCGACAGCACGTTCACCCGCCAACTGCTGCAAGACGCGCCAGCGGCTTACCGCACGCAGGTCAACGACCTGTTGCTGACGGCGTTGGCGCGGGTGTTGGGTGACTGGACTGGCCAGCCATCGACCCTGGTCAAACTGGAAGGTCATGGTCGTGAAGACCTGTTCGACGACATCGACCTGACCCGCACCGTGGGCTGGTTCACCTCGATTTTCCCGGTCAAGTTGACCCCGGCCAGCGATTTGGCGGGGAGCATCAAGGCGGTCAAGGAACAGCTGCGCGCCGTGCCGGACAAAGGCATCGGTTTCGGCATCCTGCGGTATCTGGCGCAGGCCGGTCTTGAGGATTTGCCGCAACCGCAAGTCACGTTTAACTACATGGGCCAGTTCGATGCCAGTTTCGATGAGCAGGCACCGTGGCGCCCGGCCCGTGAAAGCGGGGGTGCCGAGCAGGGCGCTTCGGCCGCGCTGGACCGTGGCCTGAGCATTAACGGTCAGGTGTACGCCGGGCAATTGCGCCTGAGCTGGACCTTCAGCCGCGACGTGTTTGCCGAGCACACCGTGCAGCGCCTGGCCGAGGCCTACGCTGGCGAACTGCAACAGCTGATCGAACACTGCCTCAGCGGTGCCGGTGGCTTGACGCCGAGTGACGTGCCGCTGGTCCGCGTCGATCAGGTGCAACTCGATGCACTGCCGCTGGCGGCGCGCGAGATCGAAAACATCTTCCCGCTGTCGCCGATGCAGGAAGGCATGTTGTTCCACAGCCTGTTCGCCCCGGATGCCGGCGCCTACATCCCGCAAATGCGCGTGGACGTGCAGGGCATCGAGGTCGAGGCGTTCCGCAGCGCCTGGCAGCAGACGCTGGAAAACCATGAAGTGTTGCGCGCCGTGTTTTTCAGCGAGAGTGTTGGCTCGCAGCCGCTGCAAGTGATTCTGGCCAACGCCACGTTGCCGGTGACCGTGCTCGACTGGCGCAATGAAGCGGATCAGGCACACGCCCTGGAACGTCTGGCCGAAGACGATCGCCTGCGCGGTTTCGACCTGACGGCCGCGCCGTTGCTGCGCCTGACCCTGGTGCAGACCGCGAACGACACCCATCACCTGATCTTCACCAACCACCACATTCTGCTGGACGGCTGGAGCACCTCGCAGCTGTTCGGCGAAGTGTTGCAGCGTTACTCCGGTGTGATGCCGGTGGCGAGCGGCGGTCGTTATCGTGATTACATGACGTGGCTGGGCGGGCGTGATCGCGCTGCGTGCGAAGCGTTCTGGCTGGAGCAGTTACAGGCGTTCAACGAGCCGACACGTTTGGCCGGCGCGATGCCGGGACCGGTCGCAGGGCAGGGCGACGGTCATCGCACCGTTCACCTGAGCCTGGACCGGGCGGCCAGCGAACGCCTGAGCGGCTTTGCCCGGCAGGCCCGCGTGACGCCGAACACCTTGCTGCAAGCGGCGTGGCTGTTGCTGTTGCAGCGCTACACCGGCCAGCGCACCGTCGCGTTCGGCGCCACGGTGTCGGGGCGTCCGAGCGAGTTGCAGGGGATAGAGCAGCAAGTCGGCCTGTTCATCAACACCTTGCCGGTGATCGCCACGCCACATCCTGAGCGCACGGTCAGCCAATGGGTGGACGAGGTGCAGGCGCTCAATCTCAAACTGCGCGAGGTCGAATACACGCCGCTGGCCGATGTGCAGCGTTGGGCCGGGCACTCCGGCGAGTCGCTGTTCGACACGCTGCTGGTGTTCGAAAACTACCCGGTCGCCGAGGCGCTGGAGGGCGGTAATCCGAGCGCGCTGAAGTTCTCGGGTATCAGCAATCACGATCAAACCAGTTTCCCGCTGGCCATCGCCGCCGAGCTGGGCGAGTGCCTGGACCTGCGTTTCAATTACGACACCGCGCTGTTTACCGCCGAGGCCATCGACGGCCTGAGCAATCGTCTGGTGGCGTTGCTCGATGCCATGGTGCGCGAGCCGCAACAAGCCTTGGGTCGCCTGAGCCTGCTCGACGCTGCGCAGACCGAGCAACAAGTGCAAGGCTTCAACGATACCGCCGTGACCTGGCCCGACGTGCGCCCGGTCCACCTGTGCTTCGAAGCCCAGGTGCTGAAAACCCCGGACGCCCAGGCGTTGGTGTTTGCCGGTCAGAGCCTGACGTATCGCCAACTCAACCAGCAGGCCAACCGCCTGGCGCACTACCTGCGCGCCCAAGGTGTCGGCGCCGAAGTGCTGGTGGGGATTGCCGCCGAGCGTTCGCTGGAACTGGTGATCGGTTTGCTCGCGATCATGAAGGCCGGTGGCGCCTACGTGCCGCTGGACCCGGATTACCCGCGCGAGCGCCTGGAACACATGTTCGAGGACAGCGGCGTCCACGTGCTGCTGACCCAGCGTCATCTGCTGGCGCAATTGCCGATTCCCGCCGGGACCACGGCGATCTGCCTGGACGACAGCGCTCAGCTGGTCGAAGGCTTGAGCGAGGAAAACCTGCCATGCGTGGTCGAGTTGCAGTCGCTGGCTTACATGATTTACACCTCCGGCTCCACCGGTAAACCGAAGGGCGCGGCCAACCGTCACGATGCGTTGTTCAACCGCATTGAGTGGATGCAGGGCGCGTACCCGCTGGACGGTCGCGACACCGTACTGCAAAAGACACCGTTCAGTTTTGACGTGTCGGTGTGGGAGTTCTTCTGGCCGCTGATGGTCGGTGCGCGCCTTGCGGTGGCCGAACCGGGCGCCCATCGTGACCCGGCGCAGCTGGTGCGTTTGATCGAGCAGTATCAGGTCAGCACCCTGCATTTCGTGCCGTCGATGTTGCAGGCATTTGTTCAGGGCGAAGGCTTTGAGCGTTGCGCCAGCCTGCGGCAGATCATGTGCAGCGGCGAAGCGTTGTCGGCGGATTTGCAGAACAGCCTGTTCCGCGTGCTGCCCGGCGTTGGGTTGTACAACCTGTACGGGCCGACCGAAGCCGCCATCGACGTGACCCACTGGACGTGCGTCGATGACGGCTCGATCAGCGTGCCGATCGGTTACCCGATCGCCAACCTGGTGACCTACATCCTCGATGACAGCCTGCAACCGCAAGTGGCGGGCTGCGTCGGTGAGCTGTACTTGGGCGGCATCGGTCTGGCGCGGGGTTACCATCGCCGTCCGGACCTGACGGCTGAGCGTTTCGTCGCCAGCCCGTTCAGTACACGGGGCGAGCGTCTGTATCGCACCGGCGACCTGGCGCGTTATCGCGATGACGGCGTGATTGAATACGTCGGACGCATAGACCATCAAGTGAAGATCCGTGGTTTGCGTATCGAACTGGGTGAAATCGAAGCCTGCCTGCTGGAATATCCACAGGTGCGCGAGGCGGTGGTGATCGCGCTGGATGTCGGCAAGTCCAAGCAACTGGTGGCTTACGTGGTCGGCCAGTCGTTGGTGCTCGACGGGATCAAACAGCACCTGCGCAACGCGTTGCCCGAGCACATGCAACCGAGTCATGTGATGTTGCTGGAGCAACTGCCGGTGACGCCGAACGGCAAGCTCGATCGCCGCGCGTTGCCGCAACCCGATCAGCAGGTTGGTGAATACATCGCGCCGCGCAATGCCGTGGAGTCGACGTTGCAAGAAGTCTGGCAGGCGCTGTTTGAAGTGCCGGTCGGGATTCAGGACAACTTCTTCGAGCTGGGCGGCGACTCCATCGTGTCGATCCAGGCGGTCAGCCGTGCGCGCAAGGCCGGCCTGAGCATTTCGCCGAAGCACGTGTTCAGTCACCCGACCATCGCCGAACTGGCGACCGTCGCCCAGGCTGTGGAAGCCGAGGAAGCCGCGCCGGTAGTGGCTGCGCCGGCGCTGAAAATCGAGCTGAGCGCCGCGCAATATCAGGCGCTGGCATTGACGGCAGACGAGGTGGACGACGTTTATCCTCTGTCGCCGATGCAGCAGGGCATGCTGTTCCACTCGGTGCAGGACGGCGACTCGGGGCTGTACGTCAACCAGATCGAAGTGGGCGTGCGTGGCGTTGACGGTCCGCGTTTCCGCGAGGCCTGGGCCGACGCCGCGCAGCGTCACGCGATCCTGCGCACCGCGTTCCTGTGGGAGGGCGACAAGGAGCCGCTGCAAGTGGTGTTGCGCAATGCGCCGACGCTGCTGACCGAGCTGGACTGGCGCGGTCTGGATAACCAGGTCGAGCGCGTGCGCCAATTGGCCAGCGATGAACGTGAACGTGGCTTCTCGCTGAACCGTGCGCCGTTGTTGCGCCTGCTGCTGGTGCGTCTGGAAGACGACCGTTATCGCCTGATCTGGACCTACCACCACATCCTCATGGACGGCTGGAGTGTTTCGCGCCTGATCGGTGAAGTGCTGCGTCATTACAGTGGCGATGCGCAGGAACCGGTGGCCGCGTATCGCGACTACATCGACTGGCTCGGCCAGCAAGTCGCCGAGGCCAGCGAAGCGTTCTGGAAAGACAAACTCAACGCCCTCGAAGGCGCCACGCACCTGGCCCGCGCGTTGCCGGTGAAGGCGCCGCAAGCGGGTTATCACGCGATCTATACGCACCTGAATGCGCCGCAGACCGCGCGTTTGCAGGCGTTTGCCCAGCAACAGCAAGTCACGCTCAACACCCTGGTGCAAGCCGCGTGGCTGCTGCTGTTGCAGCGTTACACCGGCCAGCGCACGGTGACGTTCGGCGCCACGGTGTCGGGCCGACCGGAAACCCTCAACGGTTCGGAGAACATGCTCGGGCTGTTCATCAACACCTTGCCGGTGGTCAACAGCGTGCCGACCGAGGCGAGCGTCGGTGACTGGCTGCGCGAGATCCAGGCCTACAACCTGGATATCCGCGACTTCCAGCAAACTCCGCTCAGCGACATTCAACGCTGGGCCGGGCAGGGCGGGCAGTCGCTGTTCGACAGCATCATCGTTTTCGAAAACCAGCCGGTGGACCGCACGTTGCGCGAGTGGAATGGCGATTCCCTGCGCTTCGAAGACGTCTCCGACTTCGGCCTGACCAGCTTTGCGATGGACTTGATGGTCAGCCTCGATGAAGGGCTACGCATCGAATACATGCACCAGCGCGATCAGTTCGACCTCGCCACCGTCGAATTGCTGCGCAGCCACATGGAAAGCCTGATGCAGCGTCTGTGCGACAACGCCGGGCGCGCCGTGGGCGAGATCGGTTTGCTGACGCTGGACCAAGGTCGGCAACTGGACGGCGAGCTGCCGACGCTGGCTGACGATCACGAACGGCCTGTGCACGAACTGATCCGCGAACGGGCGCGGCTGCAACCGCAGCACACCGCGCTGGTGCTGAGCTACGCCGACCGCGACGCTGAACACCTGAGTTATGCCGAGCTGGATCGTCGTTCCGACGCACTCGCGGCGCACTTGCTGGAGCAGGGCGTGCAGGCCGAAGACGTGATCGGCGTGTTCATGGAGCGCTCGCTGGAACTGGTGGTTTCGCTGCTGGCGGTGATGAAGTGCGGCGCCGCGTATGTGCCGCTGGACCCGCAATACCCGCAGGAACGCCTGCGCTACATGATGGCCGACAGCGACATGCGTTTGCTGCTGACCCAGGAGCGTTTGCGTGACACGGCGCAACTCAATCCGGGCACGCCGATGGTCGCCGTGGATCGCTTGAACCTCGACATCGAGGTGACTGCGCCGCAAAACAACGTACACGCCGAGCAACTGGCCTACCTGATTTACACCTCGGGCTCGACCGGCAAACCGAAAAGCGTGGCCGTGGCCCACGGGCCATTGAGCATGCACGTGCAGGCAATTGCCGAGTTGTATGAAATGGACCCGGCCAATCGCGAACTGCATTTCATGTCGTTCGCCTTCGACGGTGCCCATGAACGCTGGATCACCGCGCTGATCAGCGGCTCGACGTTGGTGGTGCGTGACAACACCTTGTGGACCGCCGAACAGACCCTGGCGGTGTTGCATCGTCAGCGCATCAGCGTCGCCTGCTTCCCGCCGGCGTACTTGCTGCAACTGGCCGAACACGCCGAGTTGCAGGGCGGCAACCCACCGCCAGTGCGCATCTATTGCTTCGGTGGCGATGCGGTGCCTGACGCCACGTTCGAACGGGTCAAGCACAGGCTCAAACCGCAATACTTGGTGAACGGTTACGGCCCGACGGAAACCGTGGTCACGCCGCTGCTGTGGAAAATCGCTGCCGACGGCCACTGCGAGGCGATGTACGCGCCGATTGGCCGCCGTGTCGGCACCCGCAGCCTGCACGTGCTGGACATGGACCTCAATCCGTTGCCGGTGGGCATGGTCGGCGAACTGTACATCGGCGGTCGTGGCGTTGCGCGTGGCTACCACCGTCACCCGTGGCAAACCGCCGAGCGTTTTGTCGCTGATCCGTTCAGCCGCGACGGCGGCCGTCTGTACCGCACCGGTGACCTGGTGCGCCGCCGCGAGGATGGCGTGTTCGATTACGTGGGGCGCATCGACCATCAGGTCAAAGTGCGCGGCTTCCGCATCGAACTGGGGGAAATCGAAGCTCGCCTGCGCGAGCAAGTCGGGGTCAATGACGCGCTGGTGGTGGTTCGTGACGGCGGGCAGGGGCCGCAACTGATCGGCTATGTGGTCGCGGTTGAAGACGACGGCCTGGGCCTGCGTTGCCAGGCGGCCTTGCGTGAAAGCCTGCCGGATTACATGGTGCCGACGCAGGTCGTGGTGTTGCCGCGTTTCCCGCTGACACCGAACGGCAAGCTCGACCGCAAGGCCTTGCCCGACCCGACCTTCGAGGGCCGCGAGTACGTGGCCCCGCGTACGCCGCTGGAATGGGCGCTGGCCGAGATCTGGCAGCAAGTGCTGGGCGTCGACAAGGTCGGCATCACCGACAACTTCTTCGAGTTGGGCGGCGACTCGCTGCGCACCCTCAAAGTGATCTCGAAGGTGCGGGCGCTGAACGAGCCGGGCTTCCAGTTGAAACTGCGCGACATGATGGCCAAACCGACCATCGCCGGGTTGTCCGGTGTCGATGAGCAACCGCTCAAACAGAGCCCGGAACCGCTGCTGCTGTTGAACCAGCCGGTGGACGATCAACCGGCGCTGTTCTGCCTGCACGCCGGGTTCGGCACGGTGTTCGACTACGAACCGCTGGCCCGTCGACTGGAAGGCCAGCGCACGGTGTACGGCGTGCAATGCCGCATGCTGCTCGACCGCCAGTGGCACGACACTTCGCTGCAGCAAATGGCTGCGGACTACGTCGAGGCGATCCGCCGCAAGCAACCGCAAGGCCCGTATCACTTGCTGGGCTGGTCGTTGGGCGGGGCGTTGGCGTTGATGGTCGGCGACCTGCTTGAACAGCAGGGCCAGCGTGTGGCATTCGTCGGCCTGGTGGACAGCTTTGTGCCGACCCAGGCCAACGCCGTCGCCAGTGTGGATGAGTGGCGGGCGGACCTGCGCGAGTTCCTCGGTGCGACCTTGAGCATGGACAGCGATACCAATGCCCAGGCGTTGAGTGTCGAAACTACGGGTGATCAGGACGCTGTCGCGCGGATCATTCGCACGGTGATCGACACCGAAGGCGAACAGGCCAGCGGTTACGCATTGCTGGGGGCCGATGAGTTGGCGCAGACGTTCATGGTCAGCACGCGCTTGAAGGCGTTGTCGCGGCAGGTCGAGACCTTGCCGCTGCCGCACGCCGAACTGTGTTGCTGGTGGGCCGATGGTAACCCGACGGTCGAACGCGCGACGCTGGAGCGTCAGCAACCACGGCTGCGCAAAGTGCAAACCGTCGCCGCCAGCCACTTCGATATCCTGCAACGGGATGAATGCCTGAGCGCTGTGGTGACGGCACTCGGTCGCGAGGTGGTGGCGCAGGACTAAGGTTTTACCGCGCCAAAACAAGCTCGTCCTAATGAACGGCCCTCACGGTTCGTTTATAGGGCGAGCTTTTTTATTTTTTGGAGACCACCGCCCATGGCACTGCACCCGGACATCGAAGGTTTTCTAGAGCTGGCCGAGTTCGGCCGCCTCACCGGCAAAAGCCTGCCCATGCACGAGCTGGACCCGACCGAAGCGCGCCAGCAATTCGAACAAACCTCGCAGCTGCTCGACGCCGCACCGATGGGCGCGCTGACCGTGACTGCGGTCAGCATTCCGGCCCGCGACGGCCATCTGCTCAATGCTCGCCTCTATGCTCGCCCATCACTGGGCACGCAGGAGCGCCCGGTGCTGCTGTATTTCCATGGCGGCGGTTACGTGGTCGGCAGCCTCGATTCCCACGACACCCTGTGCCGGCGACTGGCGCTGGCGGGTGGTTTTGCGGTGCTGTCGGCGGATTATCGACTGGCCCCGGAACACCGTTTTCCTGTCGCCTACGAGGATGCCGAAGACGTGACGCGCTGGCTCGCCACCACCGGCGCCGGTGCGCTCGGGCTGGACCCGGCACGTATCGCATTGGCGGGAGACAGCGTCGGCGGCAGCCTGGTGGCGTCCTTGTCGATTGCTATCGCCCAGGACCCACAGGCCTGGCTGCTCACGCCACGGCTGCAAGTGCTGTTGTACCCGGTGATCGACGCCGTGGAAAAACGCCCGTCGCTTGCACGTTTCGCTGAAGGCTACCTGCTGGAAGCGACCACGCTGGAATGGTTCTATCAGCAGTATCAACGCAGCATTGATGATCGCCGCGACTGGCGCTTTTCCCCGTTGTTCGCCGAGACCCTGCAAGGGCTGACACCCACCTTACTGTGGCTGGCCGAATACGATCCGTTGCTGGATGAAGGCCTGGCCTGGGCCGAAAAATTGCGTGCCGCCGGACAACCCGTGGTGCTCGACGTAAAGGCCGGCATGACCCACGACTTCGCACGGATGGGGGAGATGGTCCAGGAAGTACCAGCGATGCTGGAGCAACTGGCGGCGCAGATCACAGAAAGCCTGGGTTGATGCGTGATCTGTAGGAGCCGGCTTGCCGGCGATGTCCCCCTGCGGTGAATCAGACAAACCGTGTCGCCTGCATCGCCTGTAGGAGCCGGCTTGCTGGCGATGGCATCACCGCGGTGAATCAGACAAACCGCGTCGCCCGGATCGCCTGTAGGAGCCGGCTTGCCGGCGATGGCCCCACCGCGGTGAACCAGACAAACCGTGTCGTCCGGATCGCCTGTAGGAGCCGGCTTGCTGGCGATAAACGATAACGCGGTCTGACTGACCGCCTACCGCGCCATTCACCGGCTTCCTACACCCGAGGTAAAACGCGAAAATTCCGGGGAAATTTCCGACATCTTTTTAGGGTTGGCGCTCGGACGTTCGCCGTATAGCGTTGTGGCTCCCTGCAGTTGGCAATGGAGTGATGTACCGGTATGAACATCCAGGAAATCAAAAGACGCTTGGCCAGACCCGCCACAAAATTCATCGCCGGCGGATTTCGTCCCACCCATACGGATGACGAAAGCTGGCTTGGAAACGTATTCCTGTTTCGCCCGGATGAATGCGTCCCGAGAAACGACGCCGGAGCTGAACTGCATCCCTTTGCACAATTCCACCTCCCCAGCCTGCCGTTTAACAGTCCGGCGCTGGACGGCGTTCGCGTCCTTACCTTGTTTGTTTCCAGTCCCTTGCCGGAAGCGCTGGACCCGATGGGGAACAACTGGCTGATCAGGGAGTATGGATTTGACGATGTACTTGTCCGCAAAGAGCTGCCGGTAGCAGGTTCATACCTCAAGCCCTTTCCGTTGCTGGCCGAACGGGTCGCAGAGGACTTTCCACTGTGGGATGGCGGTGGCGCACCGGCGGACCTTGAAGAGGAAATTTGCAGCCTTCAGCGGACGGGCGAGATAGAAAGCTACTCAGACCTCGTGACTCACACCTACGAACACAAGATTGGCGGCTACCCCTCGTTCTGCCAGTCCGGCGTGGACCTCGGTGATGATTTTGAATTTGTGTTCCAGATTTCCTCCGACACGAAAATCAACCTGAACGTGGTGGATTGCGGGAGCCTGATGTTCTGGAAGAGCAAAAGTACGGGGGAGTGGGTGCTTTACTACGACTTCTATTAGGCCGGGTGCTGAAGCGAATGGCCTGCACCCAGCTTGGTAGGGGCGGACAACCAGCCGCATACCCATTAGGCTGCTGAAAAATGAGCACCGGAGCTGACTAGACTATCAGTGCCGAACTTTCCCCCACTGTTTCAGGGTTCGAAACCGAAGAGCAGGCTGCCAGTTACGACCTTTGGTTTCGTGCCAAAGTGCAAGCTTCGCTCGATGATCCACGACCGAATATCCCGCATGATCAGGTGATGGCTGATATGCGAGCCCTCATTGAGTCAAAGCGCAACAAGCACGATGCTGGTTGAGTGGCGACCGCGAAGCGCGGGCTGAACTCCATTCCCCCCAAAAACAAAACCGGGCCGCAAGCGGCCCGGTATTGTTCAGCATGTAACGTACTTAGCAATCAATAATTAGCCCGCAACGTCAACGTCAGATTACGCGGGTCACCATAGAAGTTAGTCCCCCACGAAGCATCCACGCGATCGTAGTACTTTTTATCAAACAGGTTGTTGCCGGTCAGTGTCGCCGACAGGTTCTCGTTGAACTTGTAGCCCACCTGCGCGGTGGCGATGCCGTAGCCGCTTTGTTCGAAGCGCACTTCACGCTGGTACCAGGTCTTGCTGACCACACGTACACCGCCGCCGACGCTGAAGTCTTTGAGCGGGCCGTCGGCGAATTCGTATTTGGTCCACAGGTTGAAGTTGTGTTTAGGCGTGATGGTGCTGAAAGTGCTGCCTTCGGTCGCGTCGTCAGATTTCAACAATTTGGTGGTGGTGAAGGCATAACCGGTGACGATGCTCCAGTTGTCGGTCAGGTTACCGCTCAGCTCGGTTTCCCAGCCCTGGCTGCGCGCCTTGCCCTGTGCTTCGTTTCCACCGGTGTCGGCGTTGAATTGAGCACGGTTTTCATCGTAGATGCGGAACATCGCGATGCTGGCGTTCAGGCGGCCGTCGTAGAACTCGCGCTTGAGGCCGACTTCATATTGCTTGCCTTTACGCGGTCCGATGGGCGTATTGTCGCTGTCGAGCTCGCTTTGTGGCTTGAACACGCCGGTGTAGCTGGCGTAGGCCGACAGTTCCGGGGTCAGCTTGGCGATGATGGCGCCGTAAGGCACGACCTTGCGGTTGATGCTGGTGTGGGCTTCGCCGAAGCTGTTGAAGAAGGCGTTGGAGTTCTTCGCGTCACTTTCGTACCAGCTCACGCGGCTGCCGCCCACCACGTCGAGCCAGTCGGTGACGTTGAACTTGGCGCGGGTATAGAGGCCGTATTGGTCGGATTTGGACCAGTTACCGTTGTTGCGCTCGTAGTTGTTCTCGGGAATATCGATACTGCCCGGATTGTAGACGTTGATCGGGAAGTACTCGCCGCCACCGTATTCGAAGTCTTTGTCCAGGTGCTGGTACTCGGCACCTACGGTGAACTCGTGATTGCGATCGGCGAATTCGAACGGCGTGGTCACGAAGCTGTCGACACCGATGGTCTTGATGTGGGTGTAGTAGTCGTATGCCACGGCCCAGCTGTCACCGGTATCACGATCGACTGCGCCGTCGGCCCAGGTGAAGTTTCGCTGTGGCGTTTCAGCGTCGCGGTAGGTGACAGTGGTCTTGAACTGACCACCGTTGTCCAGCGCGTGATCGACCTCGGCAAAGGACTCCCAGACTTTCTCGTTCAGGGTGTTCCACTTGGCATCGACGAACGTCGAGCGCGGCACGTCCAGCAATTTGCCGTCGGCAAAGGCCGGCAAGCCGAACGCCGGGGTGGAGTGGTTCTGCTGGTAGGCGCCGCCCACCGACAGGGTGGTGGACGGGGCGAGGTCGAATTCCAGGCGACCGTACACCATCGGGCGTTCGTTCTGGGCAGAGTCGACGTAGGATTTGTTGTTTTCGTAAGCGGTGATGAAGCGACCGCGCACGGTGCCTTGATCGTTCAACGGACCGGTGACGTCCACCATCGAGCGGTAGTGGTCATAGGAGCCTGCGCCCAGCTCGCCGCCGAGGGCGAATTTGTTCAGGGCACGCTTGCGCACCACGTTGATGGTGCCGCCGGGCTCGCCAGCGCCTTGATACAGGCCGGATGGGCCGCGCAACACTTCGACGCGATCGTACATCGCGAGGTCGAAGCTGGTGCCCATGTCGCCCTGGCCGGTCGGTTGCGATACCCCGTCAACCTGCACCTGATCGACGAGGAAACCGCGCATGTAGACGTCGTTCAGGCTGGAGCCGGAGTTGTACGTCTTGATGGTGACGCCGGTGACCTGGCGCATCGCGTCTTGCAGGCTGTTCATGTTCTGGTCGTCCATGCGCTGGCGCGTGACGACGGACACTGACTGCGGGATGTCCTTGAGCTTGATGTTGCCCTTGCCGATGCTGACTTGATCGGTGGTGTAGGAATGTGTGCCTTCGGTGGTAGGCCCCGGCGCCACGCCGGAAATGGCGGTCGCGCCCAGTTGCAGCGCGCTGGAGTTACCCGCGACCGGAATCAGCGAAACGGTGTTGCCAGTCAGTTGAAACGTAATGCCGCTCCCCAGCAGCAACGTATTCAATGCCTGTTCCGGCTCCAGATTGCCGGAAACCGCCGTGGACTTGAGGCCGTTGACCATGTCCTGGCTGTACAGAATCTGCAGGTCGGTCTGTTGACCCAGTTGCTGCAGCGCGCTGGCCAGCGATTGCGCAGGCACGTTGACGTTCACCGGCGCGGCCTGGACCTGAGAGGTGCCCAGCAGCAACAGGGTCAGCAACGCACCCGGTACGACTGTTCGGAATTTCTTTTGCGGCGCGATGGCCAGAGCCAACGGCGCGCGGGACAGGGTAGGGCTTTGCATTGCTCAAATCGCTCCTAAGGTGTGCAGATTTTTTTAGTTAATGATAATTATTATTAGACGCATCACCCCGACGAAACCGGAAAACAAACTCCGAAAATCGTCGAGGTATATGGATTCAACGCTGCTCAGGCGGTCGCCCGCTCCGTCACCACACGGCCCGATTCCATGCGCACCAACTGATCGGCCATGTCGAAATAGCGGTCGTCGTGGGAGATGACGATGATGGTTTTGCCCAGGCGCTTCAGGTCCGGAAGCAGCTCGGTGTAGAAGATCCGGCGGAAGGTCGGGTCCTGGTCGGCCGCCCATTCGTCAAACACCAGCACCGGGCGTTCTTCTAGCCAGGCATTGACCAGTGCCAGGCGTTTACGCTGGCCGGTGGACAGGTCGGTGGTGGTGAAACTGCCGTCCTTGACGCTGACCTTGTGCGCGATTTCCAGGCGTTGCAGGTATTTGTTGGCGTCTTCGGGAATGTGCTGATCGCCCTGCACCACGTCATCGAACAGGTAGTAGTCGGCAAAAATCGTGGTGAACAGTTGGCGATAGTCGTCACGGTTCTGCGCATCGACACCTTCGCCGTTGAGCAGGATTGCGCCTTGTTGCGGCGCATAAAGCCCCAGCAACAACTTGATCAGCGTGGTCTTGCCGCAGCCGTTTTCGCCGACGATGAAAATGATGTCGCCTTGTTCGATGGTCAGGTTCACCGGCCCCAGGCGGAACGCTTCGCTGCCCGGTACAGCCGGGAAGGCATAGCTGACGTTGTCCAGTTGCAGACTGTTGACCACAGCCGGTTTTTTGCCGGTGTCGTTGAGCAGCAAGTGCGGCTCGGGCGAGGAAAACCGGCTCGACAGTTCGGCGATGCGGCGGAAGGCAATCCGCGCCCGGCTGACCACCGGCAAGGTGCCGACCAGATGCTCGATGGGGCCTTTCATGTACAGCAGCACCAGGACGAAACCGCTCATCACCGACTTGTCGGCGCTGGGCCAGAACGATTGCAGGGCGAGTGCGAGGCCGATGACCACGAAGAACAGCATCGACCCCAGCGTCTTGGCGATCACGAAGGTATTGATCGAGCGCACCTGAGTGTTGCAGATGAAATCCGCCGTGCCCTGAATGCCCGAGGTGAACATGCGCTGGCGACGCGGACGGTGAATGCGCAGTTCCTTGGCGCCGCCGGCAATGGCGTTGTAGTGCTTTTGCAATTCGTCTTCGGCGTCACGGGCGGCCATGAAGCCCTTGATGCCCTTGCCCTGTGCGTAGAACTGGATGCCGGTGCCGATGGCAATCGCCAGCACCATCATCAGGAACATCGGCCACGACAACAGGGCCAGGTAGCCCATGCAGCCGAGGGTCACGGTCAGGGAAATGGCCAGCGGCGCGAAGGCAAACGCGAAGTCGCTGATGGTGTCGACGTCATGGGTCAGCACCGGGATCAGTCGGTGGCTGCGATAGCGTTCGATCTGTTCGATGGGCGCCGACAGCACCTTTTCCCCCAGCTCTTTGCGCAGCTTGGCGATGATGTGCTGGCCGACATAGTTGGTGCCGATGTCCGAGCAAATCGAACTCGCCAGCGCCAACAGGCAAAGACCGCCGAACAGTGCGACCACGCCCTGGGTCAGGCCGCTTTCCGAATGCAGGGCATTGTTGATCGTGGCCAGCAACACCGTCACGCTCAGACCGCCCACCATGCCCAGAATGATCGATAGGCTGACCACCAGCCGGAACGGTTTCAGGAGGGTGAACAATTCATGAATTGCACCGCGCGTAGGCTGGGTCATGAGGAAAGGGTTCCTTGGGTCTTGAGGCAGATACCCAGAAGAACGTGTGGCCAGGCGTTTAATTTAGACGGCCGCCGACTGGCGGCGGCCGGGGGAAGGGGTGTCAGCCTTTGGACGGCAGATCGCGCACGACGCGGAAACCGATCCAGTCGCCACGGGTTTGCGGGTAGATGTTGTTGCGGTTGCCGGAACGCGAGAACACCGGCGCTTCGCCCCAGTCATTGCCGCGAATCTGCAAGGCTTCGCAGTTGGGTTCGACCCAGGCGCTGCCGTCGGTGGGGGCGCCTACGTAATCGCTGTGTTCGCAGTCGGCGATCCACTCGTAGACGTTGCCGTGCATGTCATACATGCCGAAGGCGTTCGGCGGGTAGCTGCCGGCCGGGGAGGTGTAGCTGTAGCCGTCGGTTGGGCCGTAAGTATTGGCATGGGTGGCGATGCTGTACTCGGTACCTTCATCGAACGGGAACGGGAACGGCCCCGTTGAACCGGCACGGGCGGCGTATTCGCGCTGGGCCTCGCTGACGATGTGGTAGTGCTGGCCGGTCTTGAGCGACAGCCACGCGACATACGCGCTGACCTCGGCAAAGTTCATGCACACCGCCGGCTGACGCGGGCTTTGTGGATAACGCGGCTTGCTGTTGATGCACTCGCGGCCGGGGCGAGTGTCGCCGTCGGGAATGGTGATCCCGGTTTCTTTCAGGTACTGGTCCCATTCGCCGGCGGTGATCTGGTAACGGCTCATGGCGAACGGCTTGTCGAACGTGACTTCGTGCATCGGGCCTTCATCGGGTTCGCGACCGACTTCACCCTCCGGCGTGCCCATGGTGAAGGTGCCGGCGGGCAGCACCACCATTTCCGGGCAGTTGCGGCAATCCTTGAACACCTTGCCCGGCAGCGGTGCGGTGGTGGCCTGGGCGGCGCCGGGCAACGCGGTGCCGAGCAATGCCAGGATTGTCAGCGCCCCGAGTTGTGGGAGTGACAACCCGAGTCTGTGCAGGATGTTTTTCATATGCATTCTCGCTAAAGGAAATCGGTGTTTCAGAGCTTGCTGGCCAACAGCGCCATGACGCGGTCGATGTGCGCCTCGGTGTTGAGCAGGCCCGGTGACAGGCGAATGATCGGGCCGACATCGCGGTCGACGGCATCGCAGACCACGCGCTGGTCCATCAGGAAATTGGCGACTTCTTCGCAGTCGCGGTTCTTGATCCGGAAGAACGTGAAGCCGGCGGAATACTCGGGCGACAACGGCGTGACGAGCTCCACCGACGGATGCTCCTGCAAGCGCTTTTTCAGGTAGCTGTTGATTTCATGGATGCGCGCCTGAACCTCGGCCTTGCCCAGGTCCAGATGCAACTTGAAGGCTTCGGTCAGCGCCCAGCGGTGTTCAAACGAGTGATAGCCGCCGTAGGTCATAACGGTCGAAAACGTGGTTGCTTCGGAGAACGTCGGGATGGTCGGCGTGAGGTCCTTCATGTCATCGGAGCGCGCGCAGATGATCCCGGTGCCCCGTGGGCCGAACATCCATTTGTGGGTGCCGGCAATGAAGTAGTCGCAATGCATGTCCGGGAAATCGAGGTTTTCCACGCCGAAACCGTGGACGCCATCGACCACATAAAGGATGCGATCCTTTTCCTGGCGGTCGCGGTTTTTCTCGGCGACCAGTTTGCCGATCTCGCCGATGGGCAGCTTCACACCGCTGCCGGAGTGCACCCAGGTCATGCCGAGCACGCGAGTCTCAGGGCGAATGTTGCGGGCAATCGAGGCCAGTATTTCTTTCGTCGAGACCTTGTACGGGTCTTCGAACAATTTGATTTTACGGACCTTGGTTCCGTCCTTTTGCGTACGGAATTCAAACACGCTGTTGGCGGCGTAGTGCTCATGTTCGCTGGTCAGGATTTCCTGATCCGGACGCACGTGAATGCCGGCATAAATCATCGCCAGGCCTTCGGTGGTGCTGCCGGTCAGGGCGATCTGCGAAGGCTTGGCTTTCAAGTAGCGGCCGGCCCACACGCGCACGTCTTCTTCACGGCGTTCGGTTTCGCCGCGATGCCAGTCCATCGCCAGGCCGGGGTTGCGGTCGAGGTTGGCGCGGTGCATCTCGATGGCTTCGCGCACGGGACGAGGGTGCGAGGTCACCAGGAAGTTGGCGAAATGCAGGTAATCGGGATCCTGATTGAACAGCTGGCGAAACTGCGCCCATTTGTCTTTGGGCAGCGGCGCCGGCGTGGCGGCCACTGCCGGCAGGCTGACCGCGGAACCCAGGGGAATGGCGGCCGCGACAATGCCGGCCTGCTTGAGGAATGTACGACGGTTGGTCATGAATTCGGTTCGCTTGGCAAAGTGAATGTCAGTGTTTGGCGACGGGCCTGGAGGACTTCTGCACCTGATCCCAGACGCGCAGGAAATTGCCGCCCCAGAGCTTGGCGATGTCGGCCTCGCTGTAACCGCGGCTGATCAGTTCGGCGGTCACGTTGCGTGCCTCGCTGACGTCTTTCCAGCCGTTCAGGCCGCCACCGTCGTTGAAGTCGGAGCTGATGCCGACGTGATCGATGCCGATTTTTTTCACGGCGTAGTCGATGGCGTCGCCGTAATCCTTGAGGGTGGCCTTGGGTTCTTCATCGACAATGCCGTAGAGCTGACTGGCGTATTCGCCGAAACGCTGTTCCGACCACACGGTGATCACCGGGTCGCCCGGCATCAGCGCCATCTCCAGGCCTTGCAGCGGTTGCAGGTCGAAACGCGCACGCAGGGCGTTGAGTTTGTCCTGGGTGCCCTGGCTCAGCGGCTTGATGTAGGTCGGGAAGCCGACGATCTGCACCACGCCGCCGCTGTTCTTGATCAGCTGCATTTCGCTGTCGCTGAGGTTGCGCGGGATGTCCACCAGCGCCCGTGGCGCCGAGTGCGAGGCGACCATCGGTGCGCGGCTCAATTGGCTGACTTGCTCAAGCGCTTTGGTCGACATTTGCGACACATCGATGATGACCCCGAGGTCGTTCAGGCGATGCACCGCTTGTTTGCCCAGCTCTGACAGGCCGCCCAGCGCATCACGGGAATCATTGAAAAACGGCAGCGGCCGGGACGAATCGGCCCAGGCGTTGTTGCCCACGTAACTGAAACCGAACATGCGCATTCCGCGCGCGGCCCACTTATCCAGGGCGTTGACGTCGTTGCCCAGCGGGTAGGCGTTGAGCATGCTGATGAACACGGCGAACTTGCCTTCGCCGTGCAGGCGTCGGAAATCGTCCGGGGTGTAGGCAATGGCCACCTGATTGGGGAAGTCGCGCACCAGGGTGGTGATGATTTTGTAGCGGGTCTCCTGCTCGTGACGGGCTTCGTCGATGAACCCGGCGGTCGGGCGGTGCGGGGCGTTGTCGCCGTTCCAGATTTCGGGCCAGCCGAAAATGGTCAGCGCCGCGCCGGACAGGCGACCACGCGCTGTCTTGACCAGGTCGAACTGGCCGCTGCCGTCCTTGTCGGCCTCGTTTTCGGCGGTGCCGAAATCCATGGGCACGGTGATGTGGCTGTCGAACGAGAGGATGCGTTCTTGCAGTTCATCGGCCTGTTTCATCACCGCGACCGGGTAGCCGGGGTTGTCGTTGAGCCAGTAATCCCAGGCCGCAAACCCTGCCGCGCCAGCGATGGCCAGCGCCAGGGGCAGGCCAATGAAAAGAGCCTTTTTCGAACGAGGTTTTGTCATTGCCATCTCAGTCAGGTTCGCCGTCGAGGGTGCAGGCGCGGGGGCCTTTGCTATCTGGGAAGAACGAGTGGCCGAGTGGGAAATTTAGTGCGGCTGAAGGCCTCTTCGCGGGCAAGTCGGATCGCCGCACCGCTCGCTCCTACAGGTCAACGCACAACCCCTGTAGGAGCGAGGCTTGCCCGCGAAGCTCTTAAATTTGTCGATGCAACAAACGTTCTAGCTTGGATAAAGCCTGCTCCATGGCTGACACAGGTAGGGCAATGACGATTTCTCGACGATGGTTCCTGGCGGGTCTGGCACTGACCGGCGCCGCCCTGCCTGCGGCGTATTACGGGCATCGCGAACTGACAAAACCGGACCCGACCATTACCCCCGGCGAAGCGTCATTCGACGTCGCGGATGTGGCCGGTCAGCGTTTGGCCAACACCTTGCAGGGCGTCTGGGACATTCGCTTCGAGGGGCGTGACGCGGGGCTCGACGGCTTGCCTCGCGAGGGCTTGCAACTGCTGCTCGACGTCGGTCACAAGGGTCGGGGGCTCAACGGTTTTCTCGATACTTTCGAGGCGCTGCGTGCCGCACCGCCACCGCGCTATCGCGTCCTCGGCGATCTGGCGGGCGTAGACAACAAAGAGCTGAGCTGGCGCCTGATCGATTCCCGATCCCCAACGGGGACGCCGGACTACGAATTCACCTTCAAGCTGGACGAGGTCTGGGCCGCGTTCGGCAATGCCGGCAGCGGCACTTTGAGTGGGCGTGTACTGCGCCTGGATCGTCCGTTGGCCTTGACCACCCAGGACAACCGTTTCGTCGCAGTCAAACAGGTGTTCCCTGAAGCACGCGAGCGCACGGGCCTGGGCCCGGCGTTGCTGGCGTGGCTGATTTCGCCCGAGCACCGCTTGTTCCATCAGCTCTGGCACGCCTCCCGCGACAAATGGCACACCTTGTCCGAAGACAAGCGCAACGCCTTGCGCGGCATCGGCTGGCAGCCGGGGCTTCGAGACAAGGAGCGCGATGCGCGCGGACCGCGCAAGGACCGCAATGGCTCGGGCATCGACTTTTTCTTCATGCACCGGCACATGCTCGGCACCGCGCGCTCCCTGCAAGACTTGCCGTCGTGGCAGCAATTTCCGTTGCCGCAACCGGAACTGGTGCGTGATCGCCAGGCCTTTGCCCGTTACTTCGACAACCACGACGGCACCGCTTTGCCGCCGGCCTGGCGCGCCGAAGACGATGACGAATACTCGCAGTGGGTGGCCGATCTCAAGACCGCCGAGACCTACCACAGCAATTTTCAGGTCTGGGAGTCGCGATACCGTGACCCGCGTTACTTGTCGAAATTGACCTTGGGGCAGTTCGGTTCCGAGGTTGAACTCGGGCTGCATGACTGGCTGCACATGCGCTGGGCGTCGGTGCCCCGTGATCCGTCCAATGGCCAGCCTGTGCCGTTCGCGCGGGACACCGCGGACTTTTCCGCCCGTTGGTTCGCGGCGGAAAACGACTTTCTTGGCGACCCGTTTTCCTCCCATGTGAACCCGGTGTTCTGGCATTTCCATGGCTGGATCGATGACCGTCTCGAAGACTGGTTCCGTGCGCACGAGCGCTTTCATCCGGGGGAAGTCCGTCGGCTGGAGGTCAATGGTGTGCCGTGGTTTGCGCCCGGTCGCTGGGTCGAGATCGACGATCCGTGGCTCGGCCCGAGCACCCATGGCTGCAACACCACACCGGGGTTGCAGGCGGGCAAGTCGGTGGAAATGGACCCGGAAACCATGAAACTGGCGCTGCGGATTACCTTTGGTGAAGACGAGAAAAAGTTGGAAGACCTGTTCCGCAAGGTGCCGCAACGGCCTTGGTATGCGCGGAATTTGAAGGCTAAACAGAGTCCGGTTTGATTACCGCGTTATCGTTCTTCGCGGGCAAGTCGAATCGTCGCACCGCTCGCTCCTACAGGATTCAGGTGTGCCGCATGATTGGGGCATGACACTTAACCTGTAGGGGCGAGCGGTGCGACGATTCGACTTGCCCGCGAAGGGGCCATCGCTATCAATACAATCACAACACCTGCCACCCACCCCCAAGCGCCTTGTACAACGCAACACTCGCCTGCAACCTCGCCAACCGCAGCTGCACATTCAAATCCTGCGCGGCATACAGCGTGCGTTGGGTCTCCAGCACCGTCAGCAAATCCTCGGCCCCGGCCTGATAGCGGCTTTGCGCAATGTCGAAAGCCGTTTGCGCCTGATTCAATTCTTCACTTTGCCATTGGCGCTGGGCGTCCAGTCCGCGAATGCCGGTCAGGGCTTTTTCCACGTCGGCAAAGCCGTTGATGATCGCGCCACGGTAGGTTTCCAGCAGCTCTTCCTGGCGCGCCGTGGCCTTGTCGCGTTCGGCGCCCAGGCGACCATTGTTGAAAATCGGCGCGACCAATCCGGCGGTGAGGTTGTAGAACGGGCTGCGCAGCACATCGTTGAAGGTGTCGGCGCCAGAACCGATCTGGGCACTCAATGTCACGGTGGGCAGCATTTTCGCCCGGGCCACGGTCACATCGGCGCGTGCGGCTGCCAGCTGCGCTTCGGCGCGAGCGATGTCCGGGCGACGGTTGAGCAAATCGCTGGGCACACCCGCACCGATGACCGGCCAACTGAGTTGGTCGAAGCGCTGATCGTCGAGCTTCAATGCCTGAACCGGACGGCCGAGGAGGGCGGCGAGGGTGATCCGCGCTTCTTCGGCTTGTTGCTGCACCAGCGGCAACTGCCGTTGTTGCGCGGCCACCAGGCTTTTTTGCTGGGCCAGTTCCAGTGCCGTGGCAGAGCCTGAATCGAAGCGGGTTTGTACCAGGTTCAAAACCTTCTGCGCGTTCGCCAGATTGAGCTGCGCGATACGGTGCTGTTCCTGCAATGACAACGCTTGCGCGTAGGTGCTGGCAACCGCACTGAGCAGCGTCAACTCAACCGTGTCGCGATCGAACTCACTGGCTTGCAGGCCGAATTGCGCACTGTCGCGAGAGGCGCGCTGGCCGCCCCAGAAATCGATTTCATAACTGGCGCTGAGGCTGGCGTCGAAGTAATCCACCGCCTTGTTGCTGTTGTCGGCGTCCAGTTGGCTGTAGCCGTTGCCGCGCATCAGCTTCTGGCGATTGGCGTTCCCCGCGGCCTTCACTTCCGGCAACAGCGAACCGCCGGCGATCACGGTGGTGGCCTGGACCTGGCGAACCCGGGCCAGTGCGGCCGCCAGGTCATAACTGCCGACGCGGGCCTGTTCAATCAGTTGATCGAGCTGCGGGCTGCCAAAGTGCGTCCACCACTGGGCGTTCTGCATCAAGGCGTTTTCATGGTGTGCCGACTGCCAGGAGGGCGGCGGCTGCAGGCCACTGTCCGGGCGCGAGTCCGGGTTGGCGCACGCGCTGAGCAACACGCAGAGGGTCAACAGGCTGAGTGGCGCTTTCATAGATCGATCATTCACTGGTAAGGGCCGTGACCGGGTCGAGCCGGGCAGCTTTGCGGGCCGGCATGAAGCCGAAGACAACACCGGTGACCAGGGCGCAGCCGAAGGCACCGAGTACCGCTATCAAAGAGAACGCGACGGCCACTTCGCTGAGAATCAGCACGCCGCCGACGATCAGCGCCAGGGCAATGCCGGCGAGGCCGCCGACCACCGAGAGCATCACCGCTTCGGTGAGGAACTGCCGCAGGATGTCGCGCTGACGGGCGCCGGTGGCCATGCGGATGCCGATCTCGCGGGTGCGTTCGCGCACGGTCATGAGCATGATGTTCATCACGCCAATCCCGCCCACCAACAGCGAAATCGCGGCGATCGAACCGAGCATCAGCGACAGGGTATTTTGCGTGCGCGCCTCGGCCTGAATCATCGCTGCGTTGTTGGTCAGTTCGAAATCCTTTTTGCCGTCGTGCAGGCGCAACATCAACTGCTCGATGGCGATTTCCGTCTCTTTGACCTTGCGCGCATCGGCCGCCGCGATGGCCACGTATTCGGGGTTGTGGGTGCCGAACAACCGCACACTCGCGGCGGAATAGGGGATGGCGATGCGGTCGTCGCTGTCGCTGTCGCCGGAGCTGGCACCTTTTTCCGCGAGCACGCCGACCACCTGGAAGGGCACGTTTTCGATCAGGATGTACTGGCCGATGGGGTTGGCCACGTCCTTGAGCAATTTGGTCCGCACCTTGTGCCCGATCACCGCGACGGCCGCCGCGTTGCGTTCATCGTCCTGGGTGAAATAGCTGCCTTCCACCACCGGCCAATTGAAGATCGCCGGGAAGTTGGTGTCGTTGCCGCCGACGTAGCTCAAGTGGTCGAGGTTGCCGAAGCGCACCCCGGCCTCCTGGCCGTTGACCGGCATGATGCGCGTCACCTGCGGCAGGCTGCCGACCGCCGCGACGTCATCGAGGGTGATGATGCCCAGCGGTGTTCGCGGGTTCGGTGCCGAGCCGCTGAGGTAAATGATGTTCGAGCCGAACGCGCCCATCTGCGCCATCACCTGACGCTTGCTGCCTTCGCCGACGGCGAGCATCACCACCACCGACGCGACGCCGATGATGATCCCGAGCAGGGTCAGCGCGGTGCGAAACTTGTTGATCCACATCACCCGCCAGGCCGCGTGCACGGCGTCCACCAGTTCGCCTTTCCAGGCCCCCGTGGCCTCGGCGCCTTCGCTCAGGCGCTTGCGCAAATCCACGGCTTGCAGGGCGCCGGGGTTGGCCGAGGTTTGTACGTCGGGGTTGTCGTGGGCGCTGTCGCTGATGATCAGCCCGTCGCGGATTTCGATGATGCGTTTGGCCCGGGCCGCGACTTCGCGGTCGTGGGTGATGAGGATCACCACGTGGCCCTGGCTCGCCAGTTCATCCAGTAGCGTCATCACCTCGGCACCGCTGTGGCTGTCGAGGGCGCCGGTGGGTTCGTCGGCGAGGATGATGTGGCCGCCGTTCATCAAGGCGCGAGCGATGGATACGCGTTGTTGCTGGCCGCCGGAGAGTTGGTGCGGGCGGTTGCCGGTGCGTGAGGCGAGGCCGAGGCGGTCGAGCAGGGCGGCAGCGCGGGCATGGCGTTCGGCGGCCGGGGTGCCTGCGTAGATCGCCGGCATCTCGACATTTTCCTGGGCTGAGCCGGACGGAATCAGGTGATAGCCCTGGAACACAAAACCAAAGGCTTCGCGGCGCAGCCAGGCCAGCTCATCGCTGTCGAGCCCGGCGACGTTCTCCCCGGCGAAGCGGTACTCGCCGGACGTCGGGCGGTCGAGGCAGCCGAGGATGTTCATCAGCGTCGACTTGCCGGAACCGGACGCGCCAACAATCGCCACGAACTCCCCGGCATGGATCGACAGGTCGATGCCGCGCAACACGTGAACTTCAGGTGAATCGCCGCCGCCGTAGGATTTGCGGATGTCCTGCAGGTCGATCAGGGGCGTCTGCATTCAGCCGCCACTCCCGTCGACCGGGCCGATCAACAGGTGATCGCCTTCCTGCAAGCCGTCGAGGATTTGCACCCGCAGGCGATCGCTGATGCCGGTGCGAACGTCGCGTTGCTCGATGCGGCCGTTTTTGGCGACGACCTGAGCGGTCTGGATGTTCGGTTGTGTGCCGCCTTGCAACGCAGCGATAGGCGCCGTGAGCACGTCTTTCGCCTGGTCGGACACGAAGAACACTTGTGTGGTCATTTCCGCCATCAGTGCGTTGTCGGCGTTATCGACGTCGAGCAGCACGGTGTACAGCACCACGCGAGCGCTGCCGCTTTTGCTCGAACTGGTCGGGCTGCCACCGCCTTGGCTGGTCTGGTCCAGAGGCTTGGGCGGCACCGGCAGGATTTGCCGCACGGTGCTGCTCCAGCGCCGCTTGCCACCGCTGAGGGTGGTGAACCAGGCCGTCATGCCGGGTTTGACGTGGCCGATGTCGGCTTCCGAGACTTCGGCCCAGACCGTCATCGGTGACAACTTGGCGATGCGCAGAATCAACGGTGTTTGCTGTTGC
Source organism: Pseudomonas sp. MM213 (assembly GCF_020423045.1). Lineage (NCBI taxonomy): Bacteria > Pseudomonadati > Pseudomonadota > Gammaproteobacteria > Pseudomonadales > Pseudomonadaceae > Pseudomonas > Pseudomonas sp. MM213. Next base: position 2,625,285 of record NZ_CP081943.1, on the reverse strand, counting down.
GCGTTGAGGGTCTGGCCGACCCGGGCGTCGAGTGCGACCACGGTGCCGGACATCGGCGCGTAAATGCGCGTGTAGCCGAGTTCGGCCTGATCGCTGCGCAGGCTGGCCTGGGCCTGGCGGATCTGCGCCTGGAACATGTCGATGCGTGCCTGGGTGGCGCGCAGTTCAGCCTGGGCAGTTTGCACGTCTTCTTCGCGGGTGGCGCCGCCGGCCTTGAGGTTCTGCTGGCGCTGGAACTTTTGCCGGGCCAGCTCGTGCTGTGCCCGTTGTTCCTCGAGTTGCGCCTTGAGGTTTTCCACGGAAAAACGCCCGGCGTCGAGTTTGGCCTGTTGCGTGGACGGATCGATCTCCACCAGCAACTGGCCTTCCTTGATCACGTCACCGACTTCCACATGGATCTTCTGGATCTGCCCGGACGCCTGCGCACCGACGTCCACGTAGCGTCGAGGTTGCAGGGTGCCCAGCGCCGTGACGCTGCTTTCGATGTCACCCCGACTGACTTGTACGGTGGCGAATTTGTCTCGGCCGGGCGGGATGACCTGCCAGGCAGCCACGGCGATAACGGGGATCAGACAAAGTGCTACAAGCAGGGCGCGTCGGGTGTGTCGGGGACGTTTCATGCAGGGTTCCGGCCAATGGATATCGGCCCGTCGTTCAGCCTGCGCACGAAATCCGGCAACAGTTGAACGCTGTCGGGAAGCCGACAGAGACGGGGAGCTGTCCTTTATACGAGGAAAGAGCCGAGGAATTTAGCTCTCGACACAACCCGACACAATCACATTGCGGGAGCGGCGGGGATCGTATTCACAACACAAAACTTTGTAGGAGCCGGCTTGCTGGCGATGGACGAAAGTGCGCCGCGTTGATTCAGGCAGAACGCGTTATCGTTAACGACCATCGCCAGCAAGCCGGCTCCTACAGGGGATCGGGTGCATAAAATAGCCGGTTGCAAGCAGGGAGTATTAAACAGATCGAAGACTATTTGTCGGGCAAGATGAAGCAATACTTTAAATCTATATGAGAATTACTATAAATTACGCACCTCGAACTGCCACTATCGTGCCACTGCCCATTTCGGCGGTCGTTGCGGTGGCTCAAGGAAAGAAACCGCACCCCTGCGGCCGGGAGTCATGGTTGGAAAACTACTATCGCGAGCTGGTGTGTTTCCTCAACGCCAAGCTGGGCAACCGTCAGGTGGCCGAAGATGTGGTGCATGACGCTTATGTGCGGGTTCTGGAACGCTCCAGCGACACGCCGATCGAGCAGCCCCGGGCATTCCTTTATCGCACCGCGCTCAACCTGGTGATCGACGACCATCGGCGCAATGCCTTGCGTCAGGTCGAATCGCTGGAAGTGCTCGACAACGAAGAACGCTATTTCACCCCGTCCCCGCACAACAGCCTCGACCACGGCCAACGCCTGGAAATGCTCCAGCGTGCCCTGGCGGAATTGCCACGGCTATGCCGCGAGAGTTTCCTGCTGCGCAAGATCGATGGCCTGTCGCACCCGGAAATCGCCGAACGCCTGGGGATTTCCCGGGCGCTGGTCGAGAAGCACATCGTCAATGCGATGAAGCATTGCCGCGTGCGGATGCGCCAGTGGGATGCCCACTGATCTTCTCCGCTGGGTAAAAAAACAATATTAAATTTTGTTTCATTGTCCTCGTTCCCTATCAACAGACGACCTGCTGTCCTGCTCAAGGCTGGTCAGGTCACTTAGGCTTACGCCCCACTGTTGAGGGGTTCATCCAGAGGACACTGGAAATGACACAGGCAATTGCATCGCCCATCGTTCACGACCTGATCGGCGTCGGTTTCGGCCCTTCGAACCTGGCGCTGGCCATCGCACTGCAAGAGCGCGGGCCGACCCAGGGCGAGCTGGATGTACTGTTTCTCGACAAGCAGGCGGACTATCGCTGGCACGGCAACACCCTGGTGACCCAGAGCGAATTGCAGATTTCCTTCCTCAAGGACCTGGTGACCCTGCGCAATCCGACCAGTCCGTATTCCTTCGTCAACTACCTCAAGCACCACGGTCGTCTGGTGGATTTCATCAACCTCGGCACCTTCTATCCGTGCCGCATGGAATACAACGACTACCTGTGCTGGGTCGCCGGGCAATTCGCCGAGCAGAGCCGTTACGGCGAAGAGGTGCTGACCATCGAGCCGGTGCTGCACAACCAGCAGGTCGAAGCGTTGCGCGTGATCTCCCGCGATACCCAAGGCCAGCAACACGTGCGCACCGCTCGTTCGGTGGTGGTCAGTGCTGGCGGAACACCGCGCATTCCCGAAGCGTTCAAGGCGCTGAAGGATGACGGTCGGGTGTTCCATCATTCGCAGTACCTGGCGCAGATGGCCAAGCAGCCGTGCGTGAACAATCAACCGATGAGCATCGCGATCATCGGCGGCGGGCAGAGCGCGGCGGAAGCCTTCATCGATTTGAACGACAGCTTCCCGTCGGTGCAGGTCGACATGATCCTGCGCGGCTCGGCGCTGAAACCGGCGGACGACAGCCCGTTCGTCAACGAAGTGTTCTCGCCGGAGTTCACCGACCTGGTGTTCCAGCAGGCGAGCAGCGAGCGCGAGCGTCTGGTCAACGAGTACCACAACACCAACTATTCGGTGGTGGACATTGACCTGATCGAACGCATCTACGGGATTTTCTATCGCCAGAAAGTCTCGGGTATCGCGCGTCATGCGTTCCGTACCCTGACCACTATTGAAAAAGCCACCGCCACCGAGCGCGGCATCGAACTGGCAGTGCGTAACAACGCCACCGGCGAAGTCACGGTTCGGCATTACGACGCGGTGGTACTGGCCACCGGTTACGAGCGCCAGATGCACCGCAAGCTGTTGGCACCGCTGGAACAGTATCTGGGCGATTTCGAGGTGGACCGCAACTACAAGCTGATCACCGACGAGCGCTGCAAGGCCGGCATTTATATGCAGGGCTTCTGCCAGGCGAGCCATGGTTTGAGCGACACCCTGTTGTCGATCCTGCCGATTCGCGCGGATGAGATTGCCGGGTCTTTGTATGAGCATGGCAAGCACCGTGGGCATGGCCGTTCGGTGGTGGACCTGCTGTTGGCGACTGCCAGCTAAATTCTGCGGCGTCTGTTCGGTCGCCATCGCCAGCAAGCCGGCTCCTACAGGGGAACGCGATCACCTGTAGGAGCCGGCTTGCTGGCGATGGCGGTCTGAACAACACCACAAAATTTTGAATCCTGAACCCTTCCTGAAGATCCCGGCAATTCCCCGACGACTTGCCAATGCATCGTTTACTCTCCAGAAATCGGGGCGTAAGCTTCGCGCGTTTTCATCAATAGCGGAGACCCACAGTGGGTACTTGTTCGAGTGACAGTAGTCGGCCGGTTTCGATAACCGGCAACAACCCGGCAAGATAACGCGCAACCTTTTGTGCCGTTGTCTCGCCTGATAGCGAGCAGCGGCATCCCGATCGCGGCCAGTCCTGGTCCGTGTCCCGACGTCCTCTCATCGACGCTGAACCGTGCGTGATGTTCGACTTTTTGTCGTCATCGCGGTGCACCGACACGCCTGCTGGAAGGTTTCCCGGCTGACCCTGGGGGAACTGCCATGAACCTGAACCTGCTCAAAGAATTCTTTGCCGGATTCCTGCGCACCCGTCACATCGCCCGACACTTCCGTCGCCTGGCGCTGCTGGAAACCTTCACCGACACCACGGTCAGCCGCGAGGTGCCGCCGACCTTGGCGCAAACCCTGGTGAGCGCCGCCAACAGCGACACCGGCCAACTGCTGCACAACCTCGGCAGCCACACCGACGGCCTGAGCGAAGCCGAAGCCGATGCACTGCGCGTGCAATTCGGCCTCAACGAAGTCGAGCACGAGCAACCGCTACCGTGGTGGACTCACTTGTGGCACTGCTACAAAAACCCGTTCAACCTGTTGCTGACATTGCTCGCGGTCATCTCGTGGCTGACCGAGGACATGAAAGCCGCCATCGTGATTTTCTCGATGGTGGTGCTCTCGACCTTGCTGCGCTTCTGGCAGGAAACCAAATCCAACCAGGCGGCCGACGCGCTCAAGGCGATGGTCAGCAACACCGCCACGGTGATGCGTCGCGATGCCCTGCGCACCGAAGTCCCCATCAAACAGCTGGTGCCGGGCGATCTGATCGTGCTCTCGGCCGGCGACATGATTCCCGCCGATTGCCGGGTGCTCAGCGCCAAGGACCTGTTCGTCAGCCAGGCGGCGATGACCGGCGAATCGATGCCGGTGGAAAAATTCCGCCACCAGCAGGACAGCGACACCAGCAATCCGCTGGACCTGGACAACATCCTGTTCATGGGCACCAACGTCGTGTCCGGCACGGCGATCGCGGTGATTCTGACCACGGGCAACAGCACCTATTTTGGCGCGCTGGCCCAGCGGGTCGGCGCCACCGATCGCGCGCCGACGTCGTTCCAGACCGGGGTCAACAAAGTCAGCTGGTTGCTGATCCGCTTCATGTTCGTGATGGCGCCGCTGGTGCTGTTCATCAATGGGTTCACCAAAGGCGACTGGACCGAAGCGCTGCTGTTCGCACTGTCGATTGCCGTGGGCCTGACCCCGGAAATGCTGCCGATGATCGTCACCTCGACGCTGGCAAAAGGTGCGGTGTTCCTGTCGCGCAAAAAAGTCATCGTCAAGCGCCTCGATGCGATCCAGAACTTCGGCGCCATGGACGTGCTGTGCACGGACAAGACCGGCACCCTGACCCAGGACAAAATCTTTCTGGCGCGCAACGTCGACGTCTGGGGCAACGACTCCGACGACGTGCTGGAAATGGCCTACCTCAACAGCTACTACCAGACCGGCCTGAAAAACCTGCTGGACGTGGCGGTGCTCGAACACGTCGAAATCCACCGCGAACTGAAAGTCGGCACGGCGTTTCACAAAGTCGACGAGATCCCGTTCGACTTCACCCGGCGGCGCATGTCGGTGGTGGTTGCCGAGCGTGGTCAACCGCATCTGTTGATCTGCAAAGGTGCGGTGGAAGAGGTGCTGGCGGTGTGCACGCGGGTGCGTCACGGCGAACGCGATGAAGCACTGAGCGATGAACTGCTGGCGCGGATTCGTCAGGTCACCGCCTCGTTCAATGCCGAGGGGCTGCGGGTGGTGGCGGTTGCCGCGCGGCCGATGATCGAGGGGCGCGAGACTTACAGCCTGGCGGATGAGCAGGCCCTGACGCTGATCGGCTACGTGGCGTTTCTCGATCCACCGAAGGAAAGCACCGCGCCGGCCTTGAAAGCGCTGGCCGCGCATGGCGTGGCGGTGAAAGTGCTGACCGGCGACAACGAACTGGTGACCGCGAAAATCTGCCGCGAAGTCGGCCTGGAGCAGCAAGGCCTGTTGATGGGCAACGACATCGAGCGCATGACCGACGCCGAACTGGCGGTGGCCGTGGAGACCACCAACGTCTTCGCCAAACTGACGCCGTCGCACAAGGAACGCATCGTCCGACTGCTCAAAGGCAACGGCCACGTGGTCGGGTTCATGGGCGATGGCATCAACGACGCCCCTGCGCTGCGCACCGCCGACATCGGCATTTCGGTGGACAGCGCCGTGGACATCGCCAAGGAAGCGGCGGACATCATCCTGCTGGAAAAAAGCCTGATGGTCCTGGAGGAGGGCGTGCTGGAAGGGCGGCGGACCTTCGCCAACATGCTCAAGTACATCAAGATGACCGCGAGCTCGAACTTCGGCAACGTGTTCTCGGTGCTGGTGGCCAGCGCGTTCATCCCGTTCCTGCCGATGCTGCCGATGCACCTGCTGGTGCAGAACCTGCTCTATGACATTTCGCAGATCGCCATTCCGTTCGATAACGTCGACGAAGAAATGCTCAAGCAACCGCAACGCTGGCAACCGGCGGATGTCGGGCGTTTCATGCTGTTCTTTGGCCCGATCAGTTCGATCTTCGACATCACGACGTTTGCCTTGATGTGGTACGTGTTCGACGCCAATACCCCGGACCACCAGACCCTGTTCCAGTCCGGCTGGTTCGTGGTCGGGCTGCTGACCCAGACGCTGATCGTGCACATGATTCGCACACCGAAGATTCCGTTCCTGCAAAGCCGCGCCGCCATGCCGCTGCTGGTGATGACCGGAATCATCATGGCCGTGGGGATTTTCCTGCCGATGGGGCCCTTGGCGCACTACTTCAAATTGCAGGCGCTGCCGTCGCTGTACTTTGTGTTTTTGCCGGTGATTCTGCTGGCGTACATGGCGCTCACCCAGGCGGTGAAGGGCTTCTACATCCGCCGGTTTGGCTGGCAGTAATGCTGCCAGATGTAGGAGCGAGCGGTGCGGCGATCCGACTTGCCCGCGAAGGGCGCGCCTCATTTCCAAAGCAAACCGCGTCATCGTTCTTCGCGGGCAAGCCTTGCTCCTACAAGGAATTGAATACAAGGCTGAAGATTCAGGAAAACATTCATGCAAGCACTCAACAACATCAACCTGACCTCCCTGGTCGACACCCTGGTCAGCCTCAGCGCGGCCTTCATCCTCGGTGGCCTGATCGGCTTCGAGCGCCAATACCGCCAACGCACCGCCGGCCTGCGCACCAACGTGCTGGTCGCGGTGGGGGCGGCGATTTTCGTCGACATGGCCAATCGCCTCGGCGGGGCCGAAGGCGCGGTGCGGGTGGTCGCCTACGTGGTTTCCGGCATCGGCTTCCTCGGTGCCGGGGTGATCATGCGCGAAGAGGGCAACGTGCGTGGCCTCAACACCGCGGCAACGCTGTGGGCTTCGGCGGCGGTCGGTGCCTGCGCAGGGGCCGATCTGGTCCTGGAGGCCTTGCTCGGCACGCTGTTCGTACTGGCGGCCAATACCTTGCTGCGGCCGATCGTCAACAACATCAACCGTCAGCCGCTGGATGTGATTTCGGCTGAAGTTACCAACATCGTTTACGTGATCGCCCGCCGTTCACAACAAAAAGCCGTGCTGGCGCTGCTGGAAGCGGAACTTGAGCGCAGCAATTACCCGGCGAGCGATGTTGATGTACACGCGTTCGGCGCAGATGAAATCGAGGTGGAGGCGACCCTCGCGACGACGTCCGTGGACGGCGACGAGCTGGATGCGCTGGTGGCGCGGATTTCGACATCGACGCTGGTGGTGCAGGCGTTCTGGAGTCCGAGTACGACGGAATAGCGTTGAATCCCCTCTGACAACGGAATAAATGTCTCGGGTTTTAGGAATAGTCCTACAGAAAGCTCGTTGGCTCTTCCGTAGCCTTGCGGCCTCACGAATCTGAAACCCTCCTGGGGGCCCCGGTTGCCGAACAAAGCGTTACGTATCCTGATTGCCGACGAGCAGCATTTTCAGCGGATGAGAATCGAGCGCCTGTTCAACCAGCTCGATTATTACCGCGTGGCCCCCGTGCAAAACCTTGCCGAACTGTTGACCCTGACCGAGTACGGCGGCGTGCCTTTCGACCTGGTGGTCATCAATGCCGCGCTGGCGGACGGGGCCCTGGACCTGCGCAACTTCTTCCTCGACCACCCACAGGTTCACCACGCCTTGATCTATGACGGGCCGCCGACCCCGGCTTGCGGGCAGCAAAAGGTTCAGGTGAGTGATGCTGCGTTACCCGATCTGGCGTGCATTCAACGGCTGATGGCGACCGTTGATCCACAGCTACCGTTCGTCGGTACTGTCATTTCTGTCAGGTAGTCGGGCGCGTGTTTCCGTGCAAGAGTCTTCGCGCAGCTGCTGCGTGTAGCCGGGGGCTGCCCCATGGGCATTCATTACCCAATCGTCTTGTATCTGCACAGGGAGTTGCCATGAAGTCAGCGGTAATAGCAGACGATCATCCGGTGGTGTGCACTGCAGTCGCGATGCTGCTTACACAGCTGGGATTCAAACTGATTCATAAGGTATCCAACGGCAACGAGGTCTTTTCAGCGATCCGTAAGCATCAACCCGATCTGGTGGTGCTGGATCTGATGATGCCCCGTCTCGGCGGGCTGGAAGTGTTGGCCCGCATTCAGGCCAGTGACGAGCGTTGTCGAGTACTGGTTTTCACCGGGCAAGATCCAAGGTTTTATCAGGACCGCTGCATGCGTGCCAGCGCCAGGGCTTATGTTTCCAAGGCCAACGACTTGAAGCATTTGCACGAGGCAGTGCTGGCGGTGATGGCCGGTTACACCTATTTCGCCAAGTTGCCGTCGAGTTCGGTGTCGTTGAGCACAATGCAACTCAGCGAGATGGAGAGGATCGACAAGCTCTCCGACCGTGAACTGACCATATTCCGGTACCTGGCCGAGGGATTAAGCAACAAGGAAATCGCCAAACTCTTGAACCTGAGCCACAAGACCATCAGCACCTACAAAACCCGTTTGACGGAAAAACTCAATGTGGAGTCCAAGGTTCACTTGAGAGAGACCGCCCAGCGTAACGGTCTGATTTGAGTGAGTACCTCTCGGCAATTGCGTTGGCTGATATCCCTCGTACTCCCGGTCTGTTTGTGGGTATCGACTGCCTATGCCCAACCGCAATCACTGACCCTGCTCGGACGCTCCAGCGTCGACGGCTACGACGTCAAACTGTCGGATGCCGATTCGCGTGTACTGCGCCAGAAAGGCCGGCTGGTGCTGGCCGTCTCGGCGCCGGATTATCCGCCCTTCGACATCACCACCACCGGCACCGACTACGAAGGGCTGACGGCTGACTATGCCGGGCTGCTCAAACAGCTATTGAACGTTGAGATCGATGTTCACCGCTATGCATCGCGGGACGAGGCGGTGCGTGCGATCAAGGAAGGGGCGGCTGACCTGTTGGGAACGGCCAACCGTTATGAGGTCGAGGATCCACAACTGCGGATGTCCAGTGCCTATGCCGATGATCAACCGGTGCTGGTCACGCGCACCGATTCATCCCTGCCACTGGACCCGGACCTTGCCGGTAAACGGCTGGCGATGCTGTACCACTATTTGCCCGAGCAACAAGTGCAGGCTTTTTATCCCAAGGCGAATGTGCAGCTGTTCCCTTCAACGCTGGGCGCGGTGGGCGCCGTTGCGTTTGGTCAGTCGGACGCCTATCTGGGGGACGCCATCAGCGTCAATCACCTGATCAGCAAAAATTACCTCAACAACGTTCAACTGGCGGATTTTTCCCGTATGGAATCCGGGCGTTTCGCGTTTGCGATGAACCTCGACAACCTCCAGTTGCAACGTATCGTCAACCGGGCGCTGGCGGCGATCCCGACCAATGAACGAATGAATATCCTGCGGCGATGGGGCGGCAGCGGGGCTTCCATTGCCGGTACGCAAGCCCTGCACTTCAGTGTCGCCGAGCAACGCTGGCTCAATAATCATCCACGCGTGCGAGTGGCGATCAACCAAAACCTCATGCCGATTTCCTTCGTCGATGACGGGGGCAATTACCGGGGCATCAGCATCGATGTGCTGGCGAAAATCAGTTTACGTACAGGTTTGAAATTCGACATTCAGCCAACCCGGTCAGTGGCCGAATTGTTCGAGTGGATCAGGAGCGGTCATGTTGACGTGGTCGCCGGGATCAGCCCCAGCATTGAGCGTGAAACAGAACTGCGATTTACCCGGCCGTTTCTGACCAGCCCGAATGTGCTGGTGACCCGCATTGCATCCGACAGCCCGCGGACACTGGATGAGATGGCGGGCAAAAAACTGGCCATCACCCAGGGTAACAGTGCCGGGGAATTCATTCGCCAGCATTTCCCGCAGGTCGAACTGGTCACTGCGCCGTTGACCGCGGACGGGATGGAAATGGTCGCCCAGGGCAGGACGGACGGCGCCATCAACTCGTTGATCGGTGCCCGGATCATGATTTCCCGGCAATACCGCGACCGCCTGCAAGTGACCAGCACCGTCGGCACCGATCCGGCCCGCAGCACCCTGGCGACCGGTCGCGAGGCCGTTGAGCTGCATTCGATCCTGGACAAGGCACTGCTGAGTATCTCCCCTGAAGAAATCGATGAAATGACCGGTTATTGGCGCAATGACCTGATGGTTGAACAGAGCTTCTGGCTGCGTCACCGGCAGGACATTCTCCAGGCCTTTGTCGGTGCCGGCGCCTTGCTGTTGCTGGCGCTGGCGTGGATCGCCTGGCAGCGCCGGCAGATCCGCCTGCGTCAGCAATTGCTCAGTCAACTGCAGGACGCCAAGGACGCGGCGGATGAGGCGAACCGTGCCAAGACCACGTTTCTGGCGACCATGAGCCATGAGATCCGCACGCCGATGAATGCGCTGCTTGGCATGCTCGAACTGGCGCTGAAGCGAGCGGATGAAGGCGTCACCGACCGGTCGGCCATCGAGGTGGCGGCCAATGCCGGGCAACAATTGCTGGCGTTGATTGGCGACATTCTGGACATCGCCCGCATCGAGTCCGGGCATTTGTCCCTGACGCCGGAACGGGCCAACCTGCGCACGCTGGTCGAATCGGTGTGCCGGGTATTTGAAGGCCTGGCCCGGCAGAAGAACCTGGAGTGGCGCGTCGACTTGGGCGAGCACAGCGAAGCCGACGTGTTGATCGACCCCACGCGTTTCAAGCAGGTGCTGTCCAATCTGCTGAGCAACGCGATCAAGTTCACCGAAGAAGGTGAAGTGCGCCTGACGCTGCGGGTCGAGCCCCGTGCAGTCGGGCAACTGGCGGTCTCGGTGCGCATTGAAGACACCGGCATCGGTATCAGCGAAATCGATCGGCAGCGACTGTTCAGCCCGTTTGTGCAGGCGCAAAACAGCCAGCAAACAGGTCGAAACGGCTCAGGTCTGGGGTTGGTGATCAGCAGCACGTTGTGCGAAATGATGGGCGGTCAATTGCAGCTTGCCAGCGTGTTGGGGAAGGGCACGCGGATTGATGTCTGCCTGGATCTGCCCGCGTTGCAACCGTTGCCGTCCAGCGAGTCACCCGACCGTGAGGAACAGGCGCAGACCCGGCCGCTGACCATTCTGGTGGTCGATGATTACCCGGCCAATCGATTGCTGCTCTCACGGCAGTTGAGCTACCTGGGCCACCGGGTGATGGACGCCGAGGATGGCCAGCAAGGTCTTGATCGATGGCGCGAATATGAATTTGATGTGCTGATTACCGACTGCAACATGCCGGTGCTCAGCGGTTATGAGTTGGCCGGGGCCATCCGCGATGAAGAGCGGACTCAGGGATTGCAACCGATCCTGATTCTGGGGTTGACCGCCAATGCGCAGCCCGAGGAGAAGGCCCGTTGCCTGGAAGCGGGGATGGACGACTGCCTGTTCAAGCCGATCCGCCTGGCGGATCTGGGCGCCTGGTTGGCGTCCAGGTTTGCCGATGGCGCGGTGCCGCCCCTCGAAATCGAAACACCCTCAACCGCCGACATCGACTTGAGCGGTCTGGAGCGTTACGTCGGCGAGGACTACGAGCTGATCAATCAACTGTTGAGTGACCTGGCCGCGACCAATCGCACGGATCGGGACGAGTTGCTCAAGGCCCACGCCAGTGGCGAACAGCATGCCCTGCGTAAGTTGGCGCACCGCATCAAGGGCGGGGCGCTGATGGTGCGGGCGGTCAGTCTGATCGAATGCTGCGAGGACCTCGAGCGTGCCTGCGGTGATGGCAGTCCAGAGCTGATCGACAAAGCCGTCGATCAGCTGGCTAAGACCATGAGGCGCCTCGACGAACAGCTGGCGCGAGGCTGACGCTTAATCCCAGTTCGGCGCGATGCCTTTGGGGCTGGTCAGGCGGTGGGCGCGTTCAAGGCCGGCGATCAGTGCCATGTCGGCGTCGCTCAGGGTCAGGGCGCAGGCCTTGAGGTTGCTTTCCAGGTTGGCGCGTTTGGTGGATGACGGGATCACCGCGTAACCCGATTGCATGGCCCAGGCCAGGGTGACTTGCGCAGGCGTTGCTTGCAGGCGCTCGGCAATCTGCTGGATGACCGGGTCTTTCAGCACTTCGCCGTAGGCCAGGGTCATGTAGGAGGTGATCTGGATGTCCTGGTTCTGCGCGAACTCGACGACCTTGCGGTTTTGCAGGTACGGGTGCAATTCGATCTGGTTGGTGGCGATGTGCTCGGCACCGATGGCGGCGATGGCTTGCTTCATCAGGTCGACGGTGAAGTTGGAGACGCCGATCTGCCGGGTCAATCCGAGTTTTTTGGCTTCGAGCAACGCGCCCATGAATTCTTCGACCGGCACCTGGTTTTCCGGCGATGGCCAGTGGATCAGTGTCAGGTCGAGGTAGTCGGTCTGCAGTTTTTGCAGGCTCTCTTTGAGGCTGTCGATCAAGCGGTCCTTGGCGAAGTTGGCGACCCAGATCTTGCTGGTGATGAACAGTTCTTCACGGGCAATGCCGCTGGCTGCGATGGCCTCGCCGACCTCGGCTTCGTTCTCGTAGATTTGCGCGGTATCGATGGCGCGGTAGCCCAGTTCCAGGCCAGTGCTCACCGAATCAATGACCACCTGGCCTTGCAAGCGAAACGTACCAAGACCGAATGCGGGAATAGACATCAATGACTCCAGGGGTTGCAGTGGGAATGGGCACGAGTATCCGTGCCTGCATCCTTGAGAAAAACCGCTGGATGGGCAAAGCAATGTTTACCGCAAGTCATGAATCGTAAGGCAAGAGGATTCGCGGTGTTGCAACGGACGCCTTCGCGGGCAAGCCTCGCTCCTACAGGGGGCACACTGTTTCTGTAGGAGCGAGGCTTGCCCGCGAAGGCAACGACTCGGTCTAAAACCTTACCCCCGAGCCTCAAGAATCATGCAGGTGGTCGACCCCGTCGCATACAACCGCCCATCCACATCATAAATCCGCCCCTCGGCCAGCGCCGTCGAACGCCCCAGGTGCACAATCTTGCCCTCGGCCCGCACCGGTCCGCTGGCGCCGGTCAGCGCGCGGACATAACTGATGCGCAGATCCAGCGTCGTATACCCTTGGCCCTTTTTCAGCTGCGTATGAATCGCGCAGCCCATGCACGAATCCAGCAAGGTCGCCGCATAACCGCCATGCACGCTGCCCAGCGGGTTGTAATGCCGGGCGTCCGGCGTGCCCTGGAAGATGAACAGCCCGGCCGACCATTCGATAGGGATGAAGTCCATCAGCGTGCCAATCGGCGGCGAAGGCAGTTCACCGTTGCCGATGCCCTCGAAGAACTCGGCCGGCGACAGCGCGCTGACTTCCGCCAGCGACAGGCTGCCGGGCCCGGCCAGACGTGCGCGCATGGCGTCTTCCTGAACGATCCATTGGGCGAGGGTGGCTTCTCGGTTGGGGCTTTGCATGTTCAGTGTCCTCGGACGGGCGCAGATATTATGGTTGTAATCTGCGCTGATATTATGTCCGAAATAAAAACTCCGCCAGCCCCGCGTGTCGCGTTCCTCAAGCAATATCGGAGTAGCTGAATTCCTCACCGAGAAAGTCAATCAACGTCCGCACCGACGGCAGTAACCCACGGCGAGAGGGGAAGATCGCATGGACGATCCCGCACTTGGGCGCCCAGCCTGGCACCAGTTCGACGAGGCGTCCGGCGGCAATGTCATCGCGCACCACCACGCTGGGCAGGTGCGCGACGCCAATCCCCGCGAGCACCGCGTGGCGCAGGGCCAGCAAGTCATCGGTGACCATGCGTGGCGCGTGTCGAATCAGCGCGCTGGCGCCGTTCGCGCCGAATAATTCCCACTGATATTCACGCTGCGCCGCGCCCCAGTGCACGCTGGGCAAACCGCTGAGGTCGGCCGGGGAGGCGGGCGTCGACAAGCGTTCGGCAAAGGCCGGGCTGCCCACCAGGCTTTGGGTGCTGTTGCCCAGCACCTTCATCACCATATCGGTGTTCTCCAGCGGCGGAAAGCGTACGCGCAGGGCGATGTCGAATCCCTCGTGGATCAGGTCGACCCGGCGGTTGGTGCTCTCGATGAACAACTCCACCAACGGGTATTTGAGCATGTAGCGGGTCAGCATCGGCCCGACCCAGGAATTGAGCAACGCGGTCGGGCAACTGATGCGCACCAGGCCCTGGGGTTCGGAGCGGTTGCGCTCGATCAGTTCGGCGGCGCTTTCCGCTTCCACGCGCATGGCCAGGCAACGCTGGTAATACGCCTGGCCGATTTCGGTCAGCGAACAATGCCGGCTGGTGCGGTGCAACAGACGTACACCGAGGCGCTCTTCGAGCTCGGCGATGCGTCGGCTGAGCTTCGATTTGGGCATGTCCAGCGCCCGCCCGGCCGCAGCGAAACCCTGATGTTCCACCACTTGGGTGAAGTAGTAGAGGGTGTTGAGGTCTTCCACCATCGTTCTCCATATAGAACGCTAAGGCTGATTTTTGCAGTCTAGCGCACCAAAGGGTTCGGTTTTAAGCTTTGTCCATCGCGTCAAACCACAGATTTCGGAGGCAGCATGAAAAACATCATCGGCATCTACACCAGCCCACGGACCCATTGGGTCGGCGACGGTTTTCCGGTTCGTACGCTGTTTTCCTACGACAACCTGGGCAAACACATCAGCCCGTTTTTGCTGCTGGATCACGCCGGCCCTGCTGAATTCACCCCGACCACCGAGCGTCGTGGCGTTGGTCAGCATCCGCACCGCGGTTTCGAAACCGTGACTATCGTTTATAAGGGCGAACTGGAGCACCGCGACTCCACCGGCAGCGGCGGCAAGATCGGCCCGGGCGATGTGCAATGGATGACCGCCGCCTCGGGGATTCTCCACGAAGAGTTCCACTCCGAAGGCTTCGCCAAAACCGGCGGCACCCTGGAAATGGTCCAGCTGTGGGTCAACCTGCCGGCCAAAGACAAAATGGCCGACGCCGGTTACCAGACGATTCTCGACGGCGACATTCCGAGCATCCCGCTCAAGGACGAGGCCGGCAGCCTGCGCTTGATCGCCGGCGAATTCGACGGCCACACCGGCCCGGCGCGGACATTCACCCCGGTCGATGTCTGGGACTTGCGCCTCAACGGCGGCAAGTTGCTGACCCTCGATCTGCATGAAGGTCGCAACACCGCACTGGTGGTGCTGCGTGGCACGGTTCAGGTCAACGGCCTGGAACTGGTGCGCGAAGGGCAGTTGGCGTTGTTCGAACGCAATGGCCATCAGATCAGTCTGGAAGCCAATAACGACGCAGTCGTGTTGCTGCTCAGCGGCGAGCCGATCGACGAACCCATCGTCGGCCACGGCCCGTTCGTGATGAACAGCGAGCAAGAGATTCACCAGGCCTTTGCTGACTTCCAGTCCGGTCGGTTCGGCCGGATGCACGGTTAACCCTACAGGTTCAACAACCCGCTCTACACAGGATGCGTAGGCCGGTTCCGGGGCCAGGGATGGCTGTTGCCTGAAATAAAGAGGAGACGCACATGAGTACCGTCAACGCGGCCAACTTCAATGGCCAAAAACCGACCATCGATCCCAACGACAGCGCGATGCTGTTGATCGACCACCAGAGCGGATTGTTCCAGATCGTCAAGGACATGGACGTACCGCAACTGCGCGCCAACGCCATTGCCCTGGCCAAAGCCGCGACACTGCTGAAGATGCCGGTGATCACCACCGCTTCCGTACCGCAAGGACCGAACGGACCGTTGATTCCGGAAATCCACGAAGCCGCGCCGCATGCTCAATACGTGGCGCGCAAAGGTGAAATCAACGCCTGGGACAATGCCGAGTTTCACGCGGCAGTCAAAGCCACCGGCAAGAAAACCCTGGTGATCGCCGGCACCCTGACCAGCGTATGCCTGGCGTTCCCGTCCATTGCGGCGGTGCATGAAGGCTACAAAGTGTTTGCCGTGGTCGATGCTTCCGGCAACCACTCGAAACTGGCCACTGATCTGACGATTGCCCGTTTGGCACAAGCCGGGGTGGTGCCGATCGACATCATGGCTACGCTCTCTGAGCTGCAAGGCTCGTGGAACCGTCCGGATGCCGAGCAGTGGGCGGCTGTCTACGCCCAGGCCATGCCGCATTATCAATTGCTGATCGAGAGTTACCTCAAGGCCCAGCAAGTGGCGAACGAACACGAAGTGCTGGATTCCCAGCGCTAACCGAGTACCCCACGCCGATTTCCACTCGGCATCGATAACACGCGAGGACTACTGAAATGACTACTTCTTACAAACGTCTCGACAAGGATAACGCCGCCGTTCTGTTGGTGGATCATCAGGCGGGCCTGCTGTCTCTGGTGCGGGACATCGAACCGGACCGTTTCAAGAACAACGTGCTGGCCCTGGCCGACCTGGCCAAGTACTTCAAATTGCCGACCATCCTCACCACCAGTTTCGAAACCGGCCCCAACGGCCCGCTGGTGCCCGAGCTCAAAGCGCTGTTTCCGGATGCGCCTTACATTGCCCGTCCTGGCCAGATCAATGCCTGGGACAACGAAGACTTCGTCAAGGCGATCAAGGCCACCGGCAAGAAGCAACTGATCATCGCCGGCGTGGTGACCGAGGTGTGCGTGGCATTCCCGGCGCTGTCGGCACTGGCGGAAGGTTTTGACGTGTTTGTGGTGACGGACGCTTCCGGCACGTTCAACGAGCTGACCCGCCAATCGGCCTGGGACCGCATGTCGTCTTCCGGCGCGCAATTGATGACCTGGTTCGGCCTGGCCTGCGAGCTGCATCGCGACTGGCGCAACGACGTGGAAGGCCTGGCGACCCTGTTCTCCAACCACATCCCGGACTACCGCAACCTGATGACCAGCTACAACACGCTGACCAATAGCAAATAATCACTGACACACATCACCCCTGTAGGAGCCGGCTTGCTGGCGATGGCGGTAGAGCAGTCAACAATTGAGTGACTGTGAGACCACCATCGCCGGCAAGCCGGCTCCTACAGTGTTTTGTGTTGTTCCAACGACTGCGTTTGCTCCTACACTGTGCCCATCCGTACATGGCTGGAGTTGCTTGATGCTGTCACTGCTTACCAATCACCCGCTGGTCTGTGCCCTGATCCTGATCATCATCGATCTGGGGCTGTGGCGCTTGATCAGTGCCAGTGGCAGCAACTGGAAACTGTTGGTGCGGCTGCTGATTTTCACGTTGTTCAGCATCCTGTTGTTCAACGAAGGCCTGAACCCTCTGGAGCCCGCGCCCTGGGCGGACAACGTGCCGTTGCACCTGGCGGCGACCGGCTTGCAGATTGGCTGGTGGCTGTTCGGCGCGCGCACCCTGACGGTGTTGATCGGCGCAGGGATGATGCAACGGGTCGGGCACACCGGTCGCCTGCTCCAGGATTTGCTCGGCGCGGTGATTTTCCTGATCGCGATCATCGCGGCCCTGGCGTACGTGCTCGACCTGCCGGTCAAAGGCGTGCTGGCGACGTCCGGCGCGTTGGCGATCATCGTCGGCCTGGCGTTGCAAAGCACCCTCAGCGACGTGTTCTCGGGGATCGTCCTCAACACCACCAAACCCTATCAACTGGATGACTGGATCTCCATCGACGGCACCGAAGGTAGGGTCACCGACATCGATTGGCGCGCCACGCGCCTGCAAACGTCCCAGGGCAGCATGGCGGTGATCCCCAACTCGCTGGCCGCCAAGGCCAAGATCATCAACTTCAGCCGGCCGAGCGACATTTTCGGCGTGTCGATCAGCTTGCAGTTGAGCCCGCACGCACGTCCGCAAACGGTGATCGATGCGCTGGAGCGGGCGATGGAGGGGTGCCGATACCTGCTGGCCAAGCCGGCGCCGTGTGTCGCGCTCAAAGGTTCGAGCGCCACCGGCGTGGAATACGAAATCAGCGGCTTCGTGGTCTCGATGGACCAGAAGCGCATGGTGCGCAATCTGCTGTTCGATCTGGCGTTCCGGCACTTGCAGGCATCCGGCGTGAGCCTGTTGTCCAGCGTCGAATCGAATGCACCGGTGAACCTGTCGCGGCCACGGGCGTTGCTGGAAAGCTCGGCGATTTTTTCGACTTTGCGTCAGGAAGAAAAAGAAACCTTCAGCCAGCACATGACCCTGCAAAACTTCCGCGCCGGGGAAATGATCCTGCCGGCGGGGGAGGTCAGCGATCATCTGTTCATCATCGAATCCGGCGTGGTCTCGGTGGCGCTGAGCCGCGCAGGGGGCAAGTTCGAGTCCGGGCGCATGGGGCCGGGCGAGGTGATCGGCGAGGGCGGGATCTTGTCGGACACGGCGCTGCCGGCGGACTTCAGCGCCAAGACCGCTTGCAGCCTGTACCGGATCGAAAAGGACTACCTCAAACCGTGCCTGGATGCGCGGCATGACATCGGCGAAGCGATGAAGGCGTTGCTGGATTTCCGTTTGCACAAGGCACAGACGTTGACCCAGGAAACGCCGAAGGTGGTGGAGAAGAAGGGGTTTTTGCAGTGGTTGCGCAGTCGGGCGTAAGGGTTGTGTTGAATGGCCGCTGCGCGGTTCGCGGGCAAGCCTCGCTCCTACAGGTACGACTCAATCCCCTGTAGGAGCGAGCGGTGCGGCGACCCGACTTGCCCGCGAAGGCAATATTGACCTCACCACAAAAAATCAGAAATCCAGCGTCGCCGAAACCTTCAGTGTCCGCGGCGTCCCCTGCGTCAGGTACCCGCCATTCGCCGAGGCCCAATAGGCCTTGTTCGCCACGTTCTCCAGATTGGCGCGCAAGGTGATTTGCTTCTCATCCATCTTGAAGGCATACCGCGACCCCACATCAAAGCGGTTCCACGCCGGAATGCTCTGGGTGTTGGCGGCGTTCAGGTATTGCCCGCCGGTGCGCAGCATCCGCGCACTGAGCGCCGCGCCTTCAATCCCCGGCACGTCCCAATCCGCCCCGACGTTGAGTTGAAAACGCGGTACGCCGACGGCGCGGTTGCCGTCGTTGACCCCGTTGGTGCTGCCTTCGATTTCAGTCTTCATCAGCGTCGCGCCGCTCAGCAGGCGCAGGCCATCAAGCGGCTCGCCATAGACGTTCAACTCCACGCCTTTGTTTTGCTGCTCGCCATCGACCCGGAAGATCCCGTCCTGGGTGTAGCTCGACGGCTGTTCGATGCGGTACACGCCGAGGCTCGCGCCATAGGTGTCCATGTCCAGGCGCACGCCGGCTTCGATTTGCTTGCTGCGCACCGGGGCGAAGGTCTCGTCGCGGTTGATCGCGCTGGTCGGCGGCGTCGGGCCCTTGGCCAGGCCTTCGATGCGGTTGGCGTAGAACGAAACGTGTTCCCATGGCTTGATCACCAGGCCATAGACCGGCGTGGTGATCGACTCTTCGTAGCTTGAGGTGCGTGCGCCGGTGGTGGTGTTCCAGCCATCGACGTTGAGCGTCTGGCGCCGTACGCCGAGGGTGAGCAGGACGCGATCATCGATGAAACCCAGGGTGTCGGACACCGCCGCGCTGCGCAGGGTGTTCTTGCCGACGATGCGTGGGTCGTGAATGTCGCTGGCAAACGATGTGGGGCTTGGGCGCGGTTTGTCCGTGACGTCGTAGAGGTTGGTGCTGTAGCGCGTGGCGGCGCCTATGGTTTCGAACGCCGAGCGTTGCTGGCCCCAGATACCCGCGAGGCCCAGGTTCAATTGGTGACTGATCGGCCCGGTGTTCAAGTGGCCGTTGAGGCCGGTCATCAGGCTTTTGTTGTCCTCGTCGTGAGGCGAGTAAAGCATGCCACCCCGGGCATTGCCGTTGAGGTCGGTGACGGTCAGCGACGAATACACGCCGTTTTCCCGGGTGTGTTTGGCGCCGCCGGACACGTAGGCGGTCCAGTTGTCACTGAGGTCGTACTCGGCGCGGGCCATGCCGAAGGTGTCTTCCAGTTGCGAGTAGCTCCAGCTCTGTGCGTAACCGGCGTTGGCATCCGGCACCTTGGGCGCTTTGCTCAAGGTCGAATCGACATAGATCACCGAGCGGCCCTGATTGATCACCTGTTTCTGATAGCCCAGGTCCGTCGACACCCGCAGGCGATCACCTCGGTAGTCCAGGCCGACGCTGATCAGCGACGAGCGACGGTCTTCGTCATCGACGGCGGTGGCGCCTTCGCGTTGCAGCAGATTGACCCGCGCGCCGAATCGGTTGTCTTCGCCAAAGCGCTGGCCCAGGTCCAGATGCCCGCCGACCCGGCCATCGTCGCTGTAATCGAGGGTGACGCTGCGGGTCGGCACATCGTTGGCGCGTTTGGGTTGCAGGTTGACGCCACCGCCAATCCCGCTGCCGCTGGGCGTAACACCATTCACAAAAGCGTTCGGTCCCTTGAACAACTCGACCCGTTCCAGCGCTTCGGTGGCGATGATCTGCCGGGGCAGGATGCCGTAAAGACCGTTATAGGAAATGTCATCGGACAGCAGCGGCAAACCGCGGATCACGAACACCTGGGAGAAGTTGCCAAAGCCGGCGGACTGCCGAACCGAAGCGTCGTTGAGCAACACATCGCCCACGGTCTGCGCTTGCTGGTCGGCGATGGTTTTGGCGGTGTAGCTGGTGACGCTGAAGGGCAGGTCTTTCAAGGCCTGGTTACCGAGCATGCCGATCTGCGCAACCTTGGCGACCTGACCGCCACCGTAGGTGTCCGCGTTGTCGTCGCGCAGGGCGCTGACGCTGGTGGCGCCCAGCTCCAGCGCACCGTTGGCAGCGACTCGCGGCGCCACGGTGTAACCGTTTCCGCCCGTGCTGATCAACTCGAAACCGCTGCCCTCAAGCAATTGCGCGAAGCCTGACTGCACGCTGTAGTTGCCTTGCAATCCCGGGCTCTGGCGATTGCCCAGTTGCGCCGGATCGAACGACAACGGCACGCCGACCGCCACGGCGAATTGCGCCAGGGTATGACTGAGCAAGCCCGGCCCGATATCGACGTTGCGGCTGGTACTTTCGCTGACGGTGTCAGCGGCATGGCTGTTGATCGGCAGCATCGCGGTAAAGGCCAGGGCAATGCTCAGGCTCAGGGCCTTGAGCGGGAAATCGGCGGGGCGGTGCAGCGGTGTTGAAGTCATTCGGCGTTCCTGTCGAGCGCGTGGAATTGAAGAGGTCTATCCACACACCGAACGAAACGCGGAAAGGTATCAGGGGACTGTGAAATAGTTTTTCAGCGCACTCAGGCCCGGGGCTCGACCGACAGCCAGTAGCGGGTCAGGCTGCTGATTTTCAGCGGCAACGTATCGCTGAGCAGACGCAGGCTGGCATCGGTGTCACGCAAGGAAAACGCCCCCGACACCCGCAACCCCGCGACATCCGCATGACAACGCAACACGCCGGGGCGATAGCGGCTCAATTCGCCGAGCAATTCGTCCAGGCGCATATTGCTCGCCAGCAACATGCCCTTGTCCCAGGCCAGGGCGCTGGTGTCGAAAGGTTCGAGCGGGTCGAGGCGATTGAGCTTGAAGCTCTGACGCTCACCGGCCTTGAGCGTCGTGCTCTGCTGGAGCAACTGCGGCGTGACTTCCACCAGCCCTTCGAGCACCGACACCTGGCTTCTCGAGCCAGTGATGCGCACGCAAAACCGCGTACCCAGCGCACGGGCGATGCCTTGCGGGGTTTCGACGATAAAGGGCCGGGCGCCGGGATCCTTGGCGGTGCTGATCAACACTTCGCCATCCAGCAGCACCACTCGGCGTTCACGCGGGGTAAAGGCAATGTCCACCGCACTTTCGGTGTTGAGCAGCACCTGACTGCCATCGGGCAGTTGCAGGTTTTTCTGTTCGCCCACTGCCGTGCGCTGATCGGCGGTCCATTGTTGCCAGGACGCGTGTTGCGAGGCGATGCCCAAGGGGCCGGCCATCAGCAGCAAGCCAATACGCGTGAGGGTCTGGCGGCGGCTCAGACCATCCTTGCGTGCCGCTCGCTGGAGGGTCTGGATGGCCAGGTTGGCCGGCACACTGCGAAATTCTCCGAGCAGCGCTTCGGCCCGTTGCCAGGCCAGCGCATGTTCGGCACTGCGATTGCGCCATTGGGCAATGGCGTGATGGTCGGACGGCGTCGCGCTGCCTGAATGCAACTGCACCAGCCAGTCGGCGGCTTCGCCGAGAATGTGCGGGTTGATCATCGACGAATTCATCAGGCGACACTCAGGCAGGTAATGAACGCAGTGCGCATGTGCCGTTTGACGGTGATCAGCGACACATTCAGGCGTGCGGCGATCTGGTGGTAGGTCAGCCCTTCGATCTGTGACAGCAGAAAGGTTTCGCGAGTGATGGCCGGCAATTCGCGCAGCAGCGCTTCGATGCGCATCAGGGTTTCGAGAATCAGCAGGCGGGTTTCCGGTGATGGCACCTCTGTGGCTGGCAGGTGGGCAATGGTCTCCAGATAAGCGCGTTCGATGTCCTGTCGACGCCAGCGATCAATCACCAGGCCCTTGGCGATGTGCGTCAGCAGTGCCCGGGGCTCGCTGCCCCAGGGCTTGACGACTTGCCGGGTCAGCAAACGCAGGAACGTATCGTGGGCCAGGTCCGCCGCGTCGCAGCGATTACCGAGTTTTCGCTGCAGCCATCCCTGAAGCCAACCGTGGTGTTCGCTGTAGAGGGTATGGATTTGCTGGTTCAAAGGCTGGTCGGCTGACGACATGGGGGGCTGATACTCTTTTCCGGCGTCCTGGCCTGATGCAATTAAGAATTGATCGCATTCTAGTGGCGAGGACCGAGTGCTGGCAATCCGCCCGACAGACTATTTTTCGCCCCCCTGTAGGAGCCGGCTTGCTGGCGATAGCATCACCTCACTCATCAATTTGCTCCGAGTTGCCCGCATCGCCAGCAAGCCGGCTCCTACAAGGGCGGCGGCGGTCTACTCGACTTCTGAGAAATTGGATATTCCAGCAGCCGGCCTGCAGGACTAACTTAGCTCCACCCCCACTTGCTCCCGGAGCCTGCCATGAAACCCCGTATCGATTTCTACACCGCGTCCCCTGATGCCCTCAAAGCCATGATCGCCCTGGAAACCGCCGTTTCGAAGCTGCCTCTGGAAAAGACCCTGATCGAACTGGTCAAGTTGCGTGCTTCGCAAATCAATGGCTGCGCCTTCTGCATCGACATGCACACCGCCGATGCGATCAAGGGCGGCGAAACCCCGCGTCGCCTGTTCGCCGTGACCGCCTGGCGCGAGGCCCCGTTCTTCACCGAGCGCGAACGTGCTGCGTTGCTCTGGACCGAGTCCCTGACCCAACTGAGCCTGACCCACGCTCCGGACGAAGACTACGAAGTGGTCGCTGCGCAGTTCAGCCCCAAGGAAATGGTCGACCTGACCGTGGCGATTTCCACCATCAATAGCTGGAACCGTCTGGCCGTAGGCTTCCGTAAAACGCCTCAGGCCTGATCAGTGAGCGTCCGCTGAAGGCGCGGCCGGTGGTTGCACCTTGCGCATCAAGGGCACCATCGCCGTGGCGATGATGAAGCAGACCATGATCATCAGAAACGCATCGCCGTAGGTTTGCGTCTGCGCTTCGCGGTAGGTCAGCAGCCATAACTGGTGCAGGCTGGCGGTGACACCCGCGTCACCGCTTTGGCCGAGCGTGGCGAATTTGTTGCCGACCTGGGAAAGCCATTGATTCAGGGCTTCGTTGGTGCTGTTGAGGTTTTCCGCCAATCGTGTGAAGTGCAGGTTGGTGCGGTCATTAAGGATCGTCGCGCAGGCGGCGATGCCAATGGCTCCGCCCAGGTTGCGCATCAGGTTGAACAGCCCGGAAGCGTGTTTGAGTCGGGCCGGTGCCAAGCCGCCGAGGGTCAAGGTGACCGCTGGCGGCACCGCCAGTTGCTGGGCAATTCCGCGCAGCGCTTGCGGCAGCATCAATTCCTTGCCTCCCCAGTCATGGGTGATCGGGCTGAAATCCCACATCGACAAAGCGAATAACCCAAGGCCGGTCATCATGACCCAGCGCAGATCGATGCGGTTGGCCAGAAAGGCGTACAGCGGAATCGCCATGATCTGGAACACCCCGGTGGAGAAAACCGCCAGACCAATGTCCAGCGCGCCATAACCCCGCACCCGACCGAGAAACAGCGGCGTCAGGTAAATCGTGGCAAACAGGCCGATCCCGGTGACAAACGAGAAGAAGCAGCCGAGGGCGAAGTTGCGGTCTTTGAGGGCGCGCAAATCGACGATCGGGTTGGCCACGTGCAAGGTCCGGCCGATGAACGCCAGGCCAGCCAGGCCGCTGATCCATGCGGTGGTCAGAATCGTGCGGTCACTGAACCAGTTCCAGCGCGGGCCTTCTTCGAGGGTGTATTCCAGGCAGCCGAGAAACAGTGCCAGAAACACCATGCTCAAATAGTCGGCGCCCTTGAGCAGCGACAGTTCCGGCTGATCGATCTTCACCAGCATCGGCACCGCCACCGCAACAAAAATCCCCGGCACCAGGTTGATGTAGAACAGCCAGTGCCAGGAGGAAACGTCGGTGATCCAGCCACCAATCACCGGTCCCAGTGTCGGTGCCAAGGACGCCACCGCGCCGATGGTCGCGGCGGCGATCACCCGTTGTTTGCCGGTGAAGAAAAAGAACGCCGTGGTGAACACCAGCGGGATCATCGAACCGCCAAGAAACCCTTGCAGGGCGCGGAAGGCGATCATGCTCTGAATGTTCCAGGCCGCGCCGCAGAGCAGGCTGGCCAGGGTGAAACCCACCGCGGATGCGCAGAACAGCCAGCGGGTCGAGAACACGCGGGAGAGCCAGCCGGACAGCGGAATCACGATGATTTCGGCGATCAGGTAGCTGGTTTGCACCCACGCCGTTTCGTCAGTGCCCGCCGACAACCCGCCGCCGATATCGCGCAATGAAGCCGAGACGATCTGGATATCCAGCAGGGCAATGAACATGCCGATGCACATGGTGGCGAAGGCGAACACCTTGGTCGCCGTTGCCATGCTGGCGGCGTTGAACGGCTGCGCGGGGGCGGCGAGGGCGCGGCTCATGGCGCGCTGGCCACGGCAGGCGTTTCAGGCTCCTTGCGTGTGTCGACTTCAGCGGTCACCGACAGGCCCGGACGCAGATGCCCAAGCACGCCGTCGGCAGGATCGAGCACGATCCGCACTGGCACTCGCTGCACGATTTTGGTGAAGTTGCCGGTGGCGTTTTCCGGTGGCAACACGCTGAACTGCGAACCGCTGGCTGGCGCGAGGCTGTCGAGGTGCCCGTGGAATACCTGCCCCGAGAGCACGTCGGCGTGAATGATCACTGGTTGGCCCGGTGTCATGTGCGCCAGTTGGTCTTCCTTGAAGTTGGCATCGACCCACAGCCCGCTGGCCGGCACCACCGACAACTGCTGCGAACCGGCCTGCGCATACGCACCGACACGCGCCCGGCGATTGCCGATCACGCCATCCATCGGTGCGCGCAACTCGGTGTAACCGACGTTCAATTGCGCCAGGTCTCGTTCGGCCTTGGCCTGCATCAGCGCGGCACGTGCTTGCTGTTTCTGAGTGTCGATCACGTTCAATTGGCGTTGCGCCGCCAGCAGTTCAGCCTGGGCCCGAGCACTCAGCGCCTGGGCGGTCTTGAAGGTGGCGTCGGCCCGTTGCGCACTTTCCACGGAGACAGCGTTGCTGCCGACCAGGCGTTTGTAGCGTGCATTGTCGTCCCGCGAGCGGGCGGTTTCAGCGCCGGTGGCGTCGATCCCCGCACGGGCCTGACCGATCACTGCGTGTTGCAGTTGTTCGGTGGCGTCGAGGTTGGCCAGCAAGGCTTCTTGCGCAGCCACCGCGCCTTCGGCCTTGGCCAGGTTGGCGCGGTAGTCACGGGAATCGAGGCGGATAAGCACATCGCCGGCCTTCACTTTCTGGTTGTCGCTGACCATCACCTCTTCGATGTAACCCGCGACCTTCGGCCCGATCACCGTCACGTCGCCGCCAATGTAGGCGTCGTCGGTTTCTTCGATGAAACGCCCGGCGGTCCACCAATGGGTGGCGTAAAGGCCTGCACATACCAGGGCGGCAATGGCCAGCGTCAGCAGGATCAGGCGCTTGAGCAGGGGAGGCTTGGGTGTGCTCACCGCAACGGCAACGTCGGGTTCAAGGCTGGGCATGCTGGTCATGGAGGATTACCTGTGGGAATCGGCGTTTAATTACGTACGTAATATGACGTATGTAATATTTGGTCGCAATTAATTTCTGCTGCCGATCGTCAGGTGCTTATTTTCGCCAGTGGCCAGGGGTGATGCCGGTCATGTCCTTGAAGAAGGCAATAAACGCACAGTCACTTGCAAAAACCAGTGCGAAGGCGTTGTAACAGGAACTCGCAGAAAGCCCCTTGTAGGAACCGGCTTGCCGGCGATGGGGCCTTGGGATGTGCATCGATCATGCGGCCGTCATCGCCAGCAAGCCGGCTCCTACAGTGGATCGGTGTGAACGTTGAAACTGGCGTTCACACAAACCCCTTGTAGGAGCCGGCTTGCTGGCGATGGGGCCTTTGGATTGGCATCGATCATGCGGACGCCATCGCCAGCAAGCCAGCGTCTACAGGCCTGCGTTAACCCTCGCGTTTGACGACCAGCGTGAGGATGTCGTAACTGGCGACCAGTTCACCCAGCTGGTTGGTGACTTCCACGTCCCATGCCACCACGCCCTGTGGAATGCCTTGCGGGCTCTTTTTGCCCTGATCGATTTTGCGTTTGCAGGTCAGGCGCGCCTGGATGGTGTCGCCGATGCCCACCGGGTTGATGAAGCGCAACGTATCCAGGCCGTAGTTGGCCAGCACCGGGCCTGGCGCCGGGGAGACGAACAGACCGGCCGCCGCCGACAGCACGAAGTAACCGTGGGCGATGCGTTTGCCGAATTGCGATTCCTTGGCGGCGATCTCGTCGAAGTGCATGTAGAAGTGATCGCCGGACAGGCAACCGAAGTTCACCAGATCGGCCTCGGTCACGGTGCGACGGTGGGTCAGCAGCGATTCGCCGATCTGCAGGTCCTGGAAGAACCGGCGGAACGGATGCACCTCGGTCTCGATGACCTTGGCGCCACGCACGTATTCACCGGTGACGGCGGCGAGCATGGTCGGCGAGCCTTGCACGGCGGCGCGTTGCAGGTAGTGTTTCACTGCGCGCAGACCACCGAGCTCTTCACCGCCACCGGCACGACCCGGCCCGCCATGCTTGAGTTGTGGCAGGGGCGAGCCGTGGCCGGTGGATTCTGCGGCGGATTCGCGGTCCAGCACCAGCAAGCGACCGTGCCAGGCCGCCGCGACAGGAATGGCTTTGGCGGCGATCTGCGGGTCCTTGGTGATCAGACTCGCCACCAGGCTGCCTTTGCCGCGCGCGGCCAGGGCCAGTGCTTCGTCGAGGTCGTCGTAGGCCATCAGCGTGCTGACCGGGCCGAACGCTTCGATGTCGTGCGCGCCGCCTTCAGCGTGCGGGTCGCGGGCCTGCAACAGGGTCGGCGCGAAGAACGCACCCTGGCTGACGTTTTCGCCACGCGGCTCAAAACCGTCGCGAGCGCCAAACAGCAGGTCGCTGCTTTGCAGCAGGCTTTCCAGGCGCTCGGCGACGTCTTTTTGCTGATCGTGAGAGGCCAGTGCACCCATGCGCACGCCTTCCACCGACGGGTCGCCGACCACGACTTTCTTCAGACGGTCGCGCAAACGGGTCGCGACGGCATCGATGTGTTTGGCCGGCACGATGGCGCGGCGGATGGCGGTGCATTTCTGCCCGGCCTTGGTGGTCATTTCCCGTGCGACTTCCTTGATGAACAGCTCGAACTCTTCGTCGTCCGGGGTCACGTCCGGGGCGAGGATCGCGCAGTTCAGCGAGTCGGCTTCGGCGTTGAACGGCACCGAGTTGCGGATCAGGTTCGGATTGACGCGCAGCTTGGCTGCGGTGTCGGCGGAACCGGTGAACGTCACCACGTCCTGGCCTTGCAGGCGGTCGAGCAAGTCACCGGTGCTGCCGATGATCAGTTGCAGGCTGCCCGCCGGTAGCAAGCCGGATTCGTCCATCAGCCGCACCACGGCTTCGGTCAGGTAGCTGGTGGCGCTGGCCGGTTTGACGATGCACGGCATGCCGGCGAGAAAGCTCGGCGCGAATTTTTCCAGCATGCCCCAGATCGGGAAGTTGAACGCATTGATGTGCACCGCAAGACCACCGCGCGGCACCAGAATGTGCGTGCCGGCGAAGGTGCCGAGCTTGCTCAGCTGCATCGCCGGGCCTTCGTGGACGATGTTGCCCGACGGCAGTTCCCGCGAGCCGAGGCTGGCGTAGGTGAACAGCGTGCTGTTGCCGCCCTCGATATCGATCCAGCTGTCGGCACGGGTGGCGCCGCTGTGGTGGGAGATCGCGTAAAGCTGTTCCTTGCGTTCGCTCAGGTACAAGGCCAGTGCCTTGAGGCGTTGCGCCCGTTGCTGGAAGTCCAGCGCCATCAAGCCGCTGATGCCTTGGCGACGACCGTGCTCGACGGCTTCGGCGAAGTCCGGGCGTTCCTCGTGGGTGCGTGCAATCTCGTGGCCGTCGATGGCGCTGCGCAGCACCTGGGCACCGTGTTGGCCGATCCAGCGACCGGCGATGAAACTTTGCAGGGTAGGGGCGTGAGACATCACGATTCCTCCAGGTTGTGAAAGGTGTTGGCGCGGCGGTAACCGCGCCCTTCAGGGATTACCAAAGCGCCACGGTGTAACCGACGATCAGCCGGTTTTCATCGAGGGCGGTGTTCAGGCCATTGCCGGAGCGGAAGGTCACGTTGCGCCAGCGCAGGCTGACGTCCTTGAACACGCCGCTCTGGATGACGTAACTGATGTCGGTGTCGCGCTCGCGCTCACGGCCGTTGTCGACGGTGCCGGCCTTGACGTGGCGCCCGTCGGTGTAGCGGGTCATGAAGGTCAGGCCGGGAATGCCTTGCGCCGCGAAGTCGTAGTCGTAACGCAACTGCCAGGAGTCCTCGTCGGCCCGGGTGTAGGTGTTGAAGGTCACCAGGTTGACCACGTACGGATCGCCGCCGTTGAGGAACGGAAAGGCACTGTCGCCGGACAATTGCTGGTACGTGGCGCTGACCTTGTGGGCACCGTGGGACACGGTGAACATGCTGTTGAAGTTGCGGTTGTCGATGCGCCCGGCGCGTTCGGCGCCGTCGCCCCGGCTGTCGAAATAGCGCAAGTCGCTGCGCAGATTGAAACCGTTGCCCAGCGGCTGGGTATGCACCAACCCGACAAATTGCTGGCGATAAATCTGATCGAGCTTGCCGTAGTAATAACTCAGGTTCAGTTGCGGACTGAACGCGTAGCTGCCACCGGCAAAGTCGAAGTGATCACTGCTGGCGGCGGCGTAACCGATGTCATCGTTGCTGGAGGAATCCCGCAGGTTGGCCTTGGTCAGGCGCCCGGTATTCAGCGTCAGGCCACTGATTTCCTGGCTGGTCAGCAAGCCGCCCTCAAAGGTAGAACCGAGCAGGCGGGTGTCGTTGTAAGTCGCCACCGGCAGCAGGGGTTGCAGGGTGCCGAGCTTCAACACGCTTTTCGACACCCGCAGCTTGCCGGTCAGCCCCAGCTCGCTGAACTCGTCCGCCGGCTCATGGCTTTTCGGACCGAAGGGCAGTAGCCCGGTGCCACGGCGATCCGGGCTGGAGTCGAGTTTCAATCCCAGCTCCCCCAACGCATCGAGACCGAAGCCTAAAGTACCGTCGGTGAACCCGGACTCGATGCGCGCGGTGAAACCCTGCGCCCATTCTTCAGCCTTGGATTGCGCCGCGTTGTCCTGACGGAAATCGCGATTGATGTAGTGGTTGCGCATTTCAATACGGGCCTTGCTGTCATCGATGAAGTCAGCCATGGCGCTGGGGGCGACCATGGGCAGACTCAATGCGGCGGCCAGCGAAAACAGTGATTCGTAAGGTGCAGAACGTGCGGGCTTCATTGTTTTTATTCCCTGCCATCAGTCGGTCGTGATTAGTGCTTGCTGGCGCCGGAGGCACCGATGCCGGTCATCGAACGGATGAACTGCGCCAGGTAGCGGCCGCGCTCAAGGGCCGCTCGCGGCGAGGTGTCGGTGACCGAAAACAGCCAGGCACTGAAAAACGCGAGGCTCATGGAAAACAGCGCCGGGTTGGAGTACGGGAACAGCGCCTTGTCGTGATGCAGCACGTTGACCCACACCGCCGGGCTCAGTACCAGCAGGACAATCGCCGAGACCAGCCCCGTCAGGCTGCCGGTGACCGCGCCGCGAGTGGTCAGGCCTTTCCAGTACATCGAAAGGAACAGCACCGGGAAATTCACCGACGCGGCGATGGCCAGCACCAGGCCGGAAAGGAACGCAATGTTCTGCGATTCGAACAGCAGGCCGAGGATGATCGCCAGCACGCCGATGCACAGCGTGGCAATGCGCGACACGCGGATTTCCTGCTGCTCGGTGGCCTGTCCCTTGCGCATCACGCAGGCATACAAATCGTGGGACACTGCCGAGGCACCGGACAACGCCAGGCCTGCAACCACCGCCAGAATGGTGGCGAAGGCCACCGCCGAGATGAAGCCGAGGAACAGGTTGCCGCCCACGGCTTGCGCCAGGTGCACGGCAATCATGTTGCCGCCGCCGATGATCGCGCCGCTGGCATCGCGGAACGCAGGATCGGTGCCGACCATGACGATGGCGCCGAAGCCGACGATGATCAGCAGCAAGTAGAAGTAACCGATGAAACCGGTGGCGTAGAACACGCTTTTACGTGCTTCCTTGGCATCGCTGACGGTGAAGAAACGCATCAGGATATGCGGCAGGCCGGCGGTGCCGAACATCATGCCCAAGCCCAGCGAGATCGCATCGATCGGGTTCGACAGCAAACCACCAGGCGCCATGATCGCGCTGCCCTTGGCGTGCACGGCAGTGGCGCCGGCGAACATCGCTTCGGTGCTGAAACCGAAATGCTTGAGCACCATGAACGCCATGAACGTGGTGCCGAACAGCAGCATCACCGCTTTGATGATCTGCACCCACGTGGTGGCGAGCATGCCGCCGAAGGTCACGTAGAACACCATCAACACACCGACCAGCATCACCGCGTAGAGGTAGTCGATGCCGAACAGCAACTCGATCAGCTTGCCGGCACCGACCATCTGCGCCACCAGGTACATCAACGCGACGGTCAGGGTGCCGAACGCCGAGGTCAGGCGCACCGGGGTTTGTTCCAGGCGATAAGAGACCACGTCGGCGAACGTATATTTGCCGAGGTTGCGCAGGCGCTCAGCGATCAGGAACAGGATGATCGGCCAGCCCGCCAACACGCCCAGCGCGTAGAGCAAGCCGTCGTAGCCATTGAGAAACATCATCGCCGAGATGCCGAGGAAGGACGCCGCCGAGATCATGTCGCCGGCAATCGCCAGGCCGTTCTGGAAGCCAGTCATGCCACCGCCTGCGGTGTAGAAGTCGCTGGCGGAACGGGTACGCAATGCGGCCCAACGCGTGACGCCGAGGGTGAACAGCACGAACACCAGGAACATGCCGATGGCGTTCCAGTTCAATGGGCGGGACGCGCCGTCGGCGGCGACCGCGAAGTCGGTGACCGCTGCCAGCGGCAACAGGAACAACGCCAGGAGACGGCTCATCGGGCGCACTCCTGTTTCAGTTTTTCGTTGAGCGGATCAATCACGTTGTTGGCGCGATAGACGTAGAAACCGGTCAGCGCGAAGGCCAATACCACGATCACCACACCGACCAGCATGCCCACCGAGGTCACACCGCCGCTCAAGGATTGGCCGAGGGTGGCGGGGGAGAACGCCACCAGCAACACGAAGCCGAAATAGATCACCAGCATGATCAGCGACAGCGACCAGTACAGGTTTTGTTTGCGACGAACCAGCTGGATGAAATCGGGGTGCTGGCGGATGAGTTCTACGTCTGTGGGTGTCATGGCACGCTCTCTGTTGTTGTTTTTGTTGTGGGGTGAAGCAGGTTCTCGGGGGCGCCCCGGTCTCTGTAGGAGCGAGGCTTGCCCGCGAAGAGGCCGGCAGATTCAACATTGATGTCGTCTGATGGTCAGTCTTCGCGGGCAAGCCTCGCTCCTACAGGTTCCGTGTTTGCCGGATAATCAGAGTTGGTCGAAATCCAGGATGACTTTGTCGCTGACCGGATACGCCTGGCACGACAGCACGTAACCGGCAGCCACTTCGTAGTCTTCCAGGGCGTGGTTGCTGTCCATTTCCACTTCGCCTTCGATGACCTTGCATTTGCATGTCGAGCACACGCCGGCCTTGCACGAGTAAGGCAGTTCGGCGCCCTGGGCGTTGCCGGCATCGAGGATGCTCTGGCTGTTGCGCGGCAGGTCGAAGGCCAGCGCGCGGCCGTCGCTGATAACGGTGATCTGGCTGACCGCCGCATCAACTTGCCGTGCAGCCTCGCGAGCCTCGCGTTTTTGCTGGCTGCCAGCGGCGGCGAACAGTTCGAAATGGATGCGCTCCGGTGCCATGCCCTTGGCCTTGAGGCTGTCGCGCACGGTTTCGGTCATCTCCTGCGGGCCACAGATGAATGCCGCATCGAGGGCTTTGACATCGAGCCAGCGGGAGAACAGTTGCTCGCATTTCTCGGCGTTGATCCGGCCGTTGTACAGGTCGACATCCTGCTGCTCGCGGCTGAACACGAAGATCAGGTTCAGACGCTGCAAGTAGCGGTTTTTCAAATCTTCGAGCTGTTCACGGAACAGCGCGCCGGAACTTGAGCGGTTGCCATACAGCAGCGTGACGCGGCTATGCGGTTCGGTTTGCAGGGTGGTCTTGATGATCGACAGGATCGGCGTGATGCCGCTGCCCGCCGCCACGGCCAGGTAATGACCGTGGCGTTGTGGGTCGAGCTCGACGCAGAAGTGCCCGGCCGGCGGCATCACTTCCAGGCTATGCCCGGCCTTGAGCTGCTCATTGGCGAATGCGGAGAAACGCCCGCCGGCCACACGCTTGATCGCGACGCGCAGTTCGCCGTCATTGACGCCGGTGCAGATCGAATACGAACGACGCACTTCTTCGCCATCCATTTGCGTGCGCATCACCAGGTGCTGGCCCTGGGTGAAGTGAAAACTGTCTTGCAGGTGCTGCGGAATATCGAAGGCGATGGACACCGCGTCACGGGTTTCGGCACGCACGTCCTTGATGGTCAGGCTGTGAAATTTGCTCATTATTGTTCTCCAGCTGGGACGGCCGATCGCCGCTCAGATGCACTTGAAATAGTCGAACGGCTCGCGGCAATCGACGCAGCGGTACAACGCCTTGCACGCGGTGGAACCGAACTCGCTGAGCACTTCGGTGTGCGCGCTGCCGCATTGCGGGCAGACGATCACCGGGCTTTCGCCGAGCAGGCTGCGTTTGCTGGTGCTGCCGTCGGGCGGTGCGATGCCATAAGCGCGCAGGCGTTCGCGGCCGATGTCGGTGATCCAGTCGGTGGTCCACGCCGGGGTCAATTTGCGTTCCAGTTGCGGTGCCCTGAAGCCGGCAAGCTCCAGCGCATCGCGGATGTCGCTTTCAATCACCTCGGTGGCGGGGCAGCCGGAGTAGGTCGGCGTGACCACCACGTGCAAGTGGCCGGCTTGCCAGTCGAGATCGCGCACGATGCCGAGGTCGACCACGCTGACCACCGGCACTTCCGGGTCCATGACCTGCGCCAGGGTCGCCCACGCGGCGGCCAGGTCCGTCGGTTGGGCCGGCCGGGCGCCGAGGTCGCTGGCGATCAGCTCACCAGGTTGCATCGGGGTACGCTCGTGGCAGGAATTGCATCTCCGCCAACAGGATGCCGAGGTGTTCGGTGTGCAGGCCCTTGCGCGCATTCAGGTAGAAATAGCTCGGCGCGGCAGGCACCGGCAGGGTGGCGCTGGCGAAAATCTCGTTGACCCTGGCTTGCCACGCGGCGGCGACGGTGGCGATGTCCGGGGTGATGCCGGCTTCGCACAGACGCTGTTCGCTGTCATCGGCAGCGATCAGTTCCACGGTAAAGCGCCAGACCTCAGGGATCGCTGCGAGCATGCGCTTGTGGCTTTCCTCGGTGCCGTCGCCCAGACGCTCGACCCACTCGCCGGAGCGGCGCAGGTGATAGGTGACTTCCTTTACGGCTTTGGCAGCGATCCCGGCGATGCGCTCATCGCTGGACTGGCTCAAACCTTTAAGCACTTCCAGGTGCCAGGCGTCATACAGGAACTGCTTGAGGATGGTCACCGCGTAATCGCCGTTGGGTTGTTCCACCAGCAGCAGGTTGCGATAGGCGCGCTCATCGCGACGGAACGCCAGGTGATCGGCATCGCGATCGTCGCCCAGCAGTTCAGCGGCGTATTCCAGCCAGTTGCGCGCCTGGCCGACGAGGTCGAGGCCGACATTCATCAGCGCCAGTTCTTCTTCCAGCGCCGGCGCCTTGCCGCACCATTGGCACAGGCGCTGGCCCTGGATCAGGGCGCTGTCGCCGAGGCGCAGCAGGTATTCGATCAGATCGGTGTTGTTATTCATGGTCGACCTCACATGTGCCCGACTTCGGCCGGCAGCTCGTAGAAGCTGGCATGGCGATAAACCTTGTCGTCCGACGGGTCGAACAGCGGATCTTTTTCATCCGGCGACGAGGCGGTGATCAGTGCCGACGGCACGACCCACAGGCTCACGCCTTCGCTGCGACGGGTGTACAACTCACGCGCGTTCTCGATGGCCATGGTGGTGTCGGCGGCATGCACGCTGCCGACGTGCTTGTGGTTGAGGCCGTGCTTGCTGCGCACGAAGACTTCGAAAAGGGTCCATTCGGACATGGCGGTGTCTCCAGATCAGGTGGCCGAATCAGGCGGCGTTCTTGTTTTGTTTTTTGCGGGCGTGGGCAACTGCGGCTTCGCGGACCCAGGCGCCGTCTTCAATGGCTTTGCGGCGAGTGGCGACGCGTTCCTGGTTGCACGGGCCGTTGCCCTTGAGCACTTCGTAGAACTCGCTCCACTGGATTTCACCGAAGTCGTAATGGCCGCGTTCGGCGTTCCACTTCAGGTCCGGATCGGGGCAGGTGCAACCGAGCAATTCGAGTTGCGGGATGGTCTGGTCGATGAAGCGCTGGCGCAGTTCGTCGTTGCTCTGGCGTTTGATTTTCCAGGCCATGGACTGGGCGCTGTTCGGCGAGTGTTCGTCGCTCGGGCCGAACATCATCAGCGACGGCCACCACAGGCGGTTGATCGCGTCCTGGACCATGTCTTTTTGCGCCTGATTGCCGTGGCGCATCATGGTCAGAAGGATTTCGTAGCCTTGGCGCTGGTGGAAACTTTCTTCCTTGCAGATGCGCACCATGGCCCGGGAGTAGGGGCCGTATGAGGTGCGTTGCAACACCACCTGATTGACGATCGCGGCGCCGTCCACCAGCCAGCCCACTGCGCCCATGTCGGCCCAGTTCAGGGTTGGGTAGTTGAAGATGCTCGAGTACTTGGCCTTGCCGCTGTGCAGCTTGGCGATTTCTTCGTCGCGGTCGGCGCCGAGGGTTTCCATGGCGCTGTACAGGTACAGGCCGTGGCCGGCTTCGTCCTGAATCTTGGCCATCAATTGCAGTTTGCGTTTGAGCGATGGCGCGCGGGTGACCCAGTTGCCTTCGGGCAGCATGCCGACGATTTCCGAGTGGGCGTGCTGCGAGATCTGCCGGATCAGGGTCTGGCGATAGGCATCAGGCATCCAGTTTTTCGCTTCGATCTTGATTTCTGAATCGATTTTTTCCTGGAAGGCGCGTTCCTGTTCGGACATTTCCGACAGGTCCTTGATGCGCTTAACGCCGGTTTCTACGAGCTGTGCGTACATTGGGGGTCTCCCGCCTTGAATCTGATCGAGGGCATGGAGAACTTTATAAGCGATACAGAATTTAATATCAAACACAAAATATCGTGTCGTATGTTTTTTTGTATCGCTTTCGACGTACGGGGCAAGTCCGGTTTCTGGACAGCCTGATGGCGCCTTAGTAGCATCCGCCGCTTACCGACTGGGCGACTCGTCATCGGTGACGGAATTTCAAGGAGTGGGCATGCAGGATTTCACCTTCGGTAAGGTCAGGATTCATTTCCACATCGAGCATGGGGTGGTGATCAGCAATACGCCGAGCCGTGGGGTGATCTGGATCAGAACGAAGGAGGGCGAAGAGCGCCGTCTGGAATATGGTTTTGAAGATTTCCAGTTGCGTAAAGGTCATGAGGTTTCCGTGATCTACGCAAGCAGTTCACACAAGGAATATGTGTGTCCGGTAGTGCTGCGCAATCACCATCTTTCGCTCAGTTATGCCTTGGGTTCGAGTGATGTTATCTATAAGGAGATGGCCAAGCCGCTGTCCTGGTCCTGGCTGGTTTTGGTGGCGCTGATCGTCCCGTCATCGTTTATCGCCAAGTGGTTTGGTCATTTTGGAGGAGGCTTTGTACTGCCATTCATCTATTGGCTGGGGGTGGCCAAGCTCGACGACATGCGCAAAGCGCGACTGATCCCGGCGCTGGGTGCTCACATCGATAGGCTGGACAGACGCGTCACTGCCAGGCGCTCCGTTGACCGGGCGCTCTCTCGCGATTCCATGAAGGCGAGGCTCTGAAATCATGGCTTTTCGGAGCCCGCATGAACCCTGTAGGAGCTGGCTTGCCGGCGATAGCGTCCGTCCAGCCAATACAAACGTCGACTGACCCACCGCCATCGCCAGCAAGCCGGCTCCTACAGGGAATCGCGTACGCTTTTGCTTCTCACCACTCATCAGGCCGAGCGTTAGCTCGCCTTCAGCTTTTGATCTGAGCGCCCCCTCGAGAGGCCGAGCGCAGGTTCTGCGCAGTGGGCAACCCGGCATGGATGCCGGGTTAGCCGCCCCAGGCCAGGGATGGCCGATGGCGGCGGGCCCACGGAGCAGGACCGGAGCGAGGGCATGGCGAGCATTAGCGAGCCACCGAACGAAAGGGGCAAGAGCGCTTGGTTACTTGGGGCTCTTCCAAGTGACTCGCCGTAAGGGCGAAACCATTAGCGGCCGTTACCGCAGGAATGGATATATACACCCGAAAGAAAATGGTCGGCTGTCAGGCCGCCATCGTCGGAACGCCGCCCGCAGCAAGCCGGCTCCTACAATAGATCGCGGTACATACGCGAGAATCGGGTTGCCTATAAAGCCTTCGCGAGCAGGCTCGCTCCCACAGAGTTCGTGCGCGTACACCCAAAAAAAGCCCCGCAAAAGCGGGGCTTAAAGGGTGCAGCAGTCATGCTTTCGGGCGTTTGTCCATCACGTGACAAGCCTTGCCCTCAGAGCGCTTGATCGAATGCAGAGGCTGCAAAACAATCCGCGAACTGATCCCGATATACGTCTTGATGTGCTTGCTCAACTCGCCACAAACAGCCCTCTGCTGCTCATCGCTCAAGTGCTGGTGTTCAGCCTTCAACTCGACATGCACATCCACGCTGTCCAGGTTCCCGTTGCGATACAGATGAATCTCATAACACTCTGAAAGCTGTTTGATTTTCAGCACCTGCTCCTCGATCTGCGTCGGAAACACGTTAACCCCGCGAATGATCAACATGTCATCGCTACGCCCGGTAATCTTGTCGATCCGCCGCATCGGCCGCGCAGTCCCCGGCAGCAGGCGCGTCAGGTCGCGGGTGCGGTAGCGGATCATCGGCAAGGCTTCCTTGCTCAGGGACGTGAACACCAGTTCGCCCATCTGCCCGTCCGGCAGCACTTCACCGGTAACCGGGTCGATGATTTCCGGGTAGAAATGGTCTTCCCAGATCGTCGGGCCGTCCTTGGTTTCAGCGCATTCCATAGCGACGCCCGGCCCCATGATTTCCGAGAGGCCGTAGATGTCCAGTGCGGTGATGCCCAAACGGTTCTCGATGGCGCTGCGCAGTTCGCCGGTCCACGGCTCGGCACCGAAGATTCCCAGGCGCAGGGCCAGTTTGTGCGGGTCGATGCCCTGGCGCTCGATTTCATCGGCGATGTTGAGCATGTACGACGGCGTGACCATGATGATGTCCGGCTGGAAATCCTTGATCAGTTGCACTTGCTTTTCAGTCTGGCCGCCGGACATCGGAATTACCGTGCAACCCAGGCGTTCGGCGCCGTAGTGCGCGCCGAGGCCGCCGGTGAACAGGCCGTAGCCATAGGAAATGTGCACTTTGTCGCCACGTCGGCCACCGGCTGCGCGGATCGAGCGCGCGACCACGTTGGCCCAGGTGTCGATGTCGTTCTGCGTGTAACCGACGACGGTCGGTTTGCCGGTGGTGCCGCTGGACGCGTGCAGGCGCACCACGTCCTGCATCGGCACGGCAAACATGCCGTAGGGGTAGTTGTCGCGCAGGTCGGATTTGGTGGTGAACGGAAACTTCGCCAGGTCTTCCAGGGATTTGATGTCATCCGGGTGCACGCCCAGTGCATCGAAGCGCTGACGGTACAGCGGCACATTTTTGTAGGCGTGGTTGAGGCTCCAGCGCAGGCGTTCCAGCTGGTGCTGACGGAGTTCGTCAATGCTGGCGGTTTCCAGCGGGTCCAGCACGGGATCAAGCACGGCTTTGGCAATTGGCATGTTCATAACTTCACTCGAATTATTTTTGTGTTTCAGCCCGGCCGCAGCCGGGCTTTGAGTGCATGCCCCAAGGATACCTCTAGGCTCCCCGGGAATCGCGATTCTTTAGTCGGACAAGCGCTCAATGATCAGCGCAATGCCCTGGCCGACGCCGATGCACATGGTGCACAAGGCGTAGCGGCCCTGACGTTCTTCCAGTTCGTGCAGGGCGGTGGTGACCAGCCGCGCACCGCTCATGCCCAATGGGTGGCCGAGGGCGATGGCGCCGCCATTCGGGTTGACCCGCGGGTCGGTGTCGCTCAAACCCAGTTCGCGCAACACCGCCAGGCCTTGCGCGGCGAAGGCTTCGTTGAGTTCGATCACGTCCATGTCGGCGAGGCTCAGGTTGGCCAGTTCCAGCACTTTGCGCGTCGCTGGTACCGGGCCGATGCCCATGATGCGCGGCTCGACACCGGCAGTGGCCATGGCCACAACCCGGCCGCGAGCCTTCAGGCCGTGGCGTTTGGCGACCGCCGGGCTGGCCAGCAACAGCGCGCAAGCGCCGTCATTGACCCCGGAGGCATTGCCGGCGGTGACGCTGCCGCCTTCGCGAAACGGCGTGCCGAGTTTCTGCAACTGCTCAAGCGTGGTGTCGCCGCGGGGGTGTTCGTCATGCTCGACGACTTTGGCCGGGCCTTTGCGCTGCGGGATTTCCACCGCGACGATTTCCTTGGCCAGACGCCCACTGGCCTGGGCCGCGCCGGCACGCTGCTGGCTGCGCAGGGCAAAGGCGTCCTGGTCGGCGCGGGAGATGTTGAACTGCTCGGCGACGTTCTCGGCGGTTTCCGGCATCGAGTCGATGCCGTAGGTTTTTTTCATCAGCGGATTGACGAAGCGCCAGCCGATGGTGGTGTCGTAGACCTGCGCATCCCGGGAGAAGGCCTGTTCGGCCTTGCCCATGACCAACGGCGCGCGGGACATCGATTCGACGCCGCCGACCAGCATCAGCCCGGCTTCGCCGCAACGAATCGCCCGCGCTGCGGTGCCGATGGCATCCAGCCCGGAACCGCACAAGCGGTTGAGCGTGGTGCCCGGCACGCTGACCGGCAACCCGGCCAACAGCGCCGACATACGCGCGACGTTGCGGTTGTCTTCGCCGGCCTGGTTGGCGCAGCCGTAGATCACATCATCCACGGCATTCCAGTTGACCTGCGGGTGGCGGCGCAGCAGTTCGCGCAACGGCACTGCACCGAGGTCGTCGGCGCGTACGCTGCTCAAGGCACCGGCGTAGCGGCCGATCGGGGTCCGCACGGCGTCGATGATCAAGGCGTCATTCATTCGGGGTCTCCTGCGCGAGCACAGCGCCGCGCACTTTGTAGGATTTGCCATGGAACAGCGCGATCAGCTGGCCCAGTTGGTTTTCAATCCGCACGTCGTAGTTGCCGGTGCGACCGGAGCGGCTCTGCTCGGTGCAATCGGCGGTCAAGGTGTCGCCCAGGCGTGCCGGGGCGATGTAGTCGATGCTGCAACCGATGGCCACGGTGGCTTCGTTGTAGCTGTTGCAGGCAAAGGCAAACGCCGAGTCGGCGAGGGCGAACAGGTAACCGCCGTGGCAAGTGCCGTGGCCCTGAATCATGTCGGCGCGCACGCTCATGCCGACGCGGGCGCAGCCCGGTGCCGCCGAGAGCAGGCGCATGCCCATGGCCTGGCTCGCGGCGTCGCGCTTGAACATCGTTTGCGCGCAGTTGCTGGCCAGGTTCATTGCTTCGTGATTAGTCATGGAACGTCCTCCCTTCAGCGACGCGGCGGCGCAACAGCAGCGACGGTCGATAGCGTTGTTCGCCGTAGCTCGTTTGCAGGTTTTCCAGCACGTTGAGGATGTGCGCGAGGCCAATGGCGTCGGCCCAGGCCAGCGGGCCTTGCGGGTAATTGACGCCGGCGCGCATCGCCAGATCGATGTCGGCGGCCGAGGCCACGCCTTGCAGCACGGCGTCGGCGGCTTCGTTGGCGAGCATCGCCACCGTGCGCAACACTGCGAGCGCGGGGCTGTCGCTGAGTTGGCTGACGGTGAATCCAGCGCGTTGCAGCAGTGCGACGCCGTGTTCGAGTGCCGAAGGGGAGATGTCTGCCGAGCAACTGATGGCGATGCGGCTGGCCTTGCCGTAGTCGAAGGCCAGGTCCAGCAGGATCAGATTGCGCAGCCCGTCTTCTTTCGCCCGCTGACAGGCCATGCGCCCGTCGCTAAGCGCCAGCACCGCATCGCCGACTTTCAACAGGCCTTGGCCATCGCGCTGAATGACGTTGATCTGATGTTCGTGCAGACGCGCAATCAACGCGTTGGCGATGCCGAGATCACCTTCCACGACGCAGGTTTCAACCGGGTGATCGCTGCTGATAGAGGTCGGCTGTGGTCGCTCGGAGCCTTCGGCATAACGGTAGAAGCCATGGGCGCTTTTGCGACCCAGGCGCCCGGCGTCGACCAATTCCTTCTGAATCAGCGAAGGCAGGAAACGTGTATCCCCGTAATAGGCATCAAACACAGAACAGGTCACGGCATAGTTGACGTCATGGCCGATCAGGTCGGTCAGTTCGAAGGCGCCCATCGCAAAACCACCGGCCTCGCGCATCAGCGCATCCAGCGTCGGGCAATCCGCCGCGCCTTCCTGCAGCAGGCGCAGGCTTTCGGCGTAGAACGGGCGGGCGACGCGGTTGACGATAAAGCCCGGTGTCGAGCGGGTGTGTACGGGTTTTTTGCCCCAGGCTTTGGCGGTGTCGTACAGACACTCGGCCAACGCCGGATCGCTGGCCAGCCCGGAAACGATTTCCACCAGCGCCATGAGCGGCGCCGGGTTGAAGAAGTGCAAGCCGAGCAAGCGTTGCGGATGGTTCAGCTGCGCGGCGATGCTGGTGATCGACAGCGACGAAGTGTTGCTCGCCAGAATGCAGTGCTCACCGCAGATGCCTTCCAGTTGGCGAAAGAGTGCGCGTTTGACCTCAAGGTTTTCGACGATGGCTTCGATGATCAGCTCGCACTCGGCCAGCGCTTCGATGACTTCCACAGCGTGCAGGCGCGCAATCGTTGCGCTGCGCGACTCGGCGGACAGTTTGCCGTTCTCGACCCGTTTGCCCAGTTGTCGATCAATGCCTTCAATGGCCTG
Source organism: Pseudomonas sp. MM213 (assembly GCF_020423045.1). Classification (NCBI taxonomy): domain Bacteria; kingdom Pseudomonadati; phylum Pseudomonadota; class Gammaproteobacteria; order Pseudomonadales; family Pseudomonadaceae; genus Pseudomonas; species Pseudomonas sp. MM213. The sequence goes on along the minus strand of NZ_CP081943.1, from coordinate 2,583,854 downwards.
GGCCGCAGCGCCGGGGCGATTGTCCAGCAGCAATACCGGATGACCGGCCTGCGCCGCGACCTGGGCAATGCCTGCGCCCATGGCCCCGGCGCCGATCACCGCGATGCGCGCGTTAGTGTTCAGTGCGGTCATGACTCAGCGCCCCTTGAAACTTGGGCTGCGTTTTTCCATGAACGCGCTGACGCCTTCACGGTAATCCTCGCTGCGCCCGGCCAGGCGTTGCAGGTCTTTTTCCAGCTCCAGTTGTTCGTCGAAGGTGTTGCTCAGGCTGGCGTTGAGGCTGCGCTTGATCAGCGCCAGGCCGTACGTCGGTTGCGTGGCCAGATGACGGGCGAGGGTCAGGGCTTCATTGCGCAATTCGGCGTCATCCACCACGCGGTAGATCAGCCCCCATTGCTCGGCTTGCTCGGCGCTCAGGCGATTGCCGAGCAAGGCCAGCGCCTTGGCGCGGGCCATGCCGACCAGGCGCGGCAAGGTCCAGGTGCCGCCGGAATCCGGGATCAAACCGATCTTGCAGAAGGCCTGGATGAAGCTCGCCGAACGCGCTGCCAATACCAGGTCGCAAGCCAGTGGAATGTTGGCGCCGGCGCCGGCCGCCACGCCATTGACCGCGCAGATCACCGGCAGCGGCAGGTCGCGCAACTGGCGGATCAGCGGGTTGTAGAACTTCTCGATGGACTCACCCAGATCCGGCACGGCGCTGCCCGGCGCGACATTGCGGTCGCTGAGGTCTTGCCCGGCGCAGAAACCGCGACCTTCAGCGGTCAGCAGCAGTACGCGCACGTCCGGGTTCTGTCGAACCTGCTTGAGCGCTTCCTTCACTTCGCCGTGCATCTGCGTGTTGAAGCTGTTGAGTTGGTCCGGGCGATTGAGGCTCAGCAGGGCAACGCCGGCCTCGATGGAAAACAGGATGTGTTCGAAGTTCATGGTCTTGGCGTTCTCTGGGAGGTCGTTCGAATTCGTTATCGATGGCCGGATTACTGGCCAGTGAAGGTCGGCGTGCGTTTTTGCTGAAAGGCCTCAATGCCTTCGTCGCGGTCGCGGGTGCCGGCCAGCACGGTGAAGGCGTGGCGCTCGAAACGCAGGCCGCTGGCGAGGTCGGTGTCCATCGCCTTGAGCAGCGCTTCCTTGGCCAGGCGCACCGCCAGCGGTGCTTTCGTGGCAATGCTGCGGGCGATCTGCAGCGCACGCTCGACGGTGAATTCCGGTTGGGTGACTTCGCTGACCAGCCCGGCGCGCTGGGCCTGGCGGGCGTCGATCGGCTCGCCGGTCAGGACCATCTGCATGGCCATGGATTTACCGACGGCGCGCAGCAAACGTTGAGTGCCGCCGGCGCCGGGCATGATCCCGAGATTGATTTCCGGCTGGCCGAAACGTGCGTCCTCGCCGGCGATGATGATGTCGGCGTGCATCGCCAGTTCGCAGCCACCGCCGAGGGCGAAGCCGTTGACGGCGGCGATCAGCGGTTTGTTGAAGCGGGTGATGGTTTGCCATGACTCCTGGCGCGGGTCGTCGAGGATGCCGACCAGATTGCGTTCGGCCATTTCCTTGATGTCAGCACCGGCCGCGAAGGCTTTGCGGCTGCCGGTCAGGACCACGACGCGGGTCTCGGCATCGGCTTGCGCGGCCGTCAGTTCGTCCGCCAGTTCACCCAGCAATTGGGTGGTCAGGGCATTCAACGCTTGCGGACGCTGCAAGGTAATCAGGCGGACGCCCGGTTCGTGGAATTCGACAGCAAGGGTTAGAGGCATGGCGGATGCCCTCACGGTGCACGCTCGGCTGTAATGCCGGCTCATTATTGGATCGGCGCGTAGGCCGGTTTTGCCGGAGTATACCTATAACGTGATACGTAAATGCAATACAAAAATAGATTTAATGTGTCCTATCGTCGGGTTTGTGGTTTTATGGTTGTGGTTTGAATGGCTTTGATCAAGCGCTGGATGCGCCTGTTTTATTGGTTTTAGCCGGGGTTTTGTCGTCTAAATAGACGCGGCGGGCCAGTGGCTTTGTAAGTGATACGGTTTTTGTGCTTTGTTAATGTAAAAGTGATGTGATACAAAATGAGTCTACATCGGCATCGCTTTGTGAATGCTCTAATAAGGAAACGCCCCATGACTTGCTACAGCCTCGATGGCCTGACTCCGGTGGTTGACCCCAGCGCTTACGTTCACCCGTCCGCCGTGCTGATCGGCGACGTGATCATCGGTCCCCATTGCTACGTCGGTCCGCTGGCGAGTCTGCGCGGTGACTTCGGCCGGATCGTGCTGGAGGAGGGCGCCAATCTGCAGGACACCTGCGTGATGCACGGTTTCCCGGACAGCGACACCGTGGTTGAGCGCAACGGTCACATCGGCCATGGCGCGGTGCTGCACGGCTGCCGGATTGGCGCCGACGCGTTGGTGGGGATGAATGCGGTGGTGATGGATAATGCGCGCATCGGTGCTCGCTCATTCGTCTCGGCGGCGGCCTTCGTCAAGGCCGGTTTCGAAGGCCCCGAGCAGTCGCTGATCATGGGCGCGCCGGCCAGCGTCAAGCGCAGCCTCAGCGATGAAGAGGTGTCGTGGAAGCAGGCGGGCACTCGCGAGTATCAGCAACTGGCCAAGCGTTGCCTGGAGCAGATGCAAGTCTGCGAGCCGCTGACCGAACCGGAGCCCGACCGCCCGCGTATCAGCGACAGCGGCCTGCGGCCCAAGGGCAGTTCTCTATGAAAGTTGTTCTCCTGTAGGAGCGAAGCTTGCTCGCGAAGGTGTGTCAGTCGACAACCCTTTAGCTGACACACCTTCGCGAGCAAGCTTCGCTCCTACAGGGATTTGCAATTAACCGGCGGACATTCGGTATATTCCTTTTCTTTTTTCAGCTCGGTACGCCCATGTCGTCCCTGACACCCTTGAACCATCTGATTACCCGCTTCCAGGAGCAGACGCCGATCCGCGCCAGTTCCTTGATCATCACGCTGTACGGGGATGCCATCGAACCCCACGGCGGCACGGTGTGGCTGGGCAGCCTGATTCAGTTGCTCGAGCCCATCGGCATCAATGAACGGCTGATCCGCACCTCGATTTTTCGCCTGACCAAGGAAGGCTGGCTGACCGCCGAAAAAGTCGGGCGCCGTAGCTACTACAGCCTGACCGGCGCCGGCCGTCGGCGTTTCGACAAAGCCTTCAAGCGGGTCTACAGCTCCACCGTTCCGGCCTGGGACGGTTCGTGGTGCCTGGTGATGCTTACGCAACTGACCCAGGACAAGCGCAAACAAGTGCGCGAAGAACTGGAGTGGCAAGGTTTTGGTGCGATCTCGCCCGCCGTGCTGGCCTGCCCGCGCAGTGATCGGGCCGACGTCAACGCGACCTTGCTCGACCTGGGTGCCCAGGAAGACACCATCGTCTTCGAAACCACCGCACAAGACGTGCTTGCCTCAAAGGCCCTGCGTTTGCAGGTGCGCGAGAGCTGGAACATCGAGGAGCTGGCGGCCCATTACAGCGAGTTCATCCAACTGTTCCGACCGCTCTGGCAAGCGCTTCGCGAGCAGGAAAACCTGCAACCGTCGGACTGCTTCCTGGCACGGGTCCTGCTTATTCACGAGTACCGCAAACTGCTGCTGCGTGACCCGCAATTGCCGGACGAGTTGTTGCCCGGCGATTGGGAAGGACGCGCCGCCCGCCAGTTGTGCCGCAACATTTACCGGCTGATCTACGCCAAGGCCGAAGAGTGGTTGAACACTGCACTGGAAACCGCCGATGGTCCGTTGCCGGACGTGGGCGAAAGCTTTTATCGGCGCTTTGGCGGGCTTAAATAACCCGTCTGTTTCCGTAGGAGCGGCACTGTTCAGGAGAACCCGTGGATTGGCGTAGATAATAAAAACAAGCCTGCGTGAGGCCCGACATGATTTCTTCAATTGCACAGCGCCGTGATGGCTTCGATCAGTGGATTCATCAGATCAACCAGATCTGTGGCGCCTTCAATGCGCAACCCCTGGGTGATGAGTTTGCCGGACAGATCCGCGAGCACCAGGACGGCGCGCTGAAGCTCAGTTTTGTCGATGCCCGCCAGGCACGGCTGTACCGCACGCCTCACGAAGTGGCGGCGGGCGAGGACGGTAAATACTTTGCGGTGTTTCAGCTCGATGGCAGCGCCGGCATGGCTCAGGGCGACAGCAAGGTGTTGCTGTCGGCCGGGGATATCACGCTGATCGACGCCTCGCGCCCCAGCGACTTTACCTACAGTGAAAACTCCCGGCAGCTGTCATTGATTCTGCCGTCGCAACTGGTCGAGCAAACCCTGCGCTTCAATCCGGTCCAGTGCGGTCACCGGATCGCCGCGACATCCCCCATCGCGATGCTTTCGCACCGTTTGATTCTGGACGCCACGCACCAGCAATGCCTGAGTCGGGCAGAAAGCGAAGCGACGCTGGAGGCGATTGTCAGCCTGTTGCGTCCGGCCATCAGTCACAGCGAAGCATGCGCGGACGTGCATGAGCGCCTCTTTCGCAAGACCCTGGGCTTCATCGATGAGCACATCCGCTCGGAAGACCTCTGCCCCGAATGGCTGGCGCGCGAGGTGGGAATGTCGACGCGTGGTTTGTACCGGATGTTTGCCAAGAAGGGATTGGTGGTGGCGCGGTACATCAAGAATCGGCGACTGGATTTGTGCGCGGAGTCCCTGCGCCAAACGCGTACCGAGCAGAAGTTGTCGGTGCTGGGGTATTCATGGGGCTTTTCCGATTCGAGCTACTTTTCCACCGCGTTCAAATCGCGCTTCGGCATTTCGCCCGGTGAGTACCGCAAAAAACACGCCTGACCGACCCCTTGAAAACACATTACCCCCTGTAGGAGCCGGCTTGCTGGCGATGGCGGTGTGTCAGAAACATTAATCTCGACTGACTCACCGCGATCGTCGGAACGCCGCCCGCAGCAAGCCGGCTCCTACAGGGGGGCGCATTACTGCGGCACGTTGAGGTTCAGCGTCGGCGTCTCATCGAAGAAATTCCACGGCTTCAACAGCACATGCACCCACTCGGTCGGCATGATCGGCCATTCCTCCGCACGGGCGATGTGCGTGGTGCCGGTGGTCAGCCAGACCACGTCATCGCTGTTTTCGATGGACTGGTTGTCGTGGGTGAACTGCCCAAGCCCCGCATCCTTGTCCGAGCGGTTCGGGTACTTGCCTTCCGGGTACTTTTCTTCCGGGTTGTAGCGCGTCACCCACAGCTGTTTGTCCATGAAACTCAGGCGGTGATAGAGCCATTCGTCCTTGCCGAAATTGGCACCCTTGGCCACCGGGTGCGTGCCGCCGGCGTACGGAATCAACTGATAGGAAACCGGGTTGCCGACTTTGTTTTCCTTGCTGGTATTGGTCAGCAGGCGAACAGTCGACGGGTCGAATTTCTGCGCGGCTTGCTGCTCGGTGCCGACGACTTTGGTTTCGGTCTGCATCGTGCTGGTGCGCGGCCCGCCACGGTCGTTCGGGGCTACCACCGGGTTCACTTCCACCAGCGAGTTGTTCTCACCGTCCACGTCCATGTCCAGGCGGAAGTTGTAGATGTGCTGGTGCGTGGTGCCGACGATGTTGTGGTCCAGCAGCGTGCCGTAGCGCGTGTCTTCCTTGGCGGTGGCTTCGTGCATGGTTTTCGATTTGACGCCCTTGACCGCTTCAATGCCGGTGGCGCCGGCGTCGATGCCAATGGTGCCGTTTTGCTGGAAGACCCAGTCGAAAATGTAGTCGTAGTTGCCGACGGTGCTGATCCAGCGCACCACCAGTTCGCGACGCTCGGTGCTGAGGTTGGGCTGGCCCATTTCCTGGTGTTTGTATTCCGGGCCGGCGTAGCGCTCGAACACCGCCATGGCGCGGGGAATCGAAGTCGGGGCGCCGGTGTAGTCGGCAATGGTGGCGTCCAGCAGCACGGCGTTTTCTGGAGCATCTTTACCGCGCGCAATCGGCGAGGTCAGCGTGCCCATGCCGTAATCGCCCGAGTCGAGATAAGCCTTGAAGTACCAGCCGCCATCCGGATCGCCATAAGGCACAATCATGCCGCCCAGCGAGCCTTCGTACATGATTTTGCGTTTCTTGCCCTTGTCGTCATAAGTGACGGTGGACAGGATCGGGCCGACCCGCGAGTCGAGGCGAACGTGGAAGTCCCAGTTCTGCCAGTGAATGCTGTTGCCGGAGATGGTGTAGTTTTTGCCTTCGGGCTCGATGATCTCCAGCGGCTTGACCGACGTGCCCTTACGCCCGCGTCCGTCGTACGGCGTCGATTTCATCGGCACCGGAATGACCGCGTCGTCTTCGATCTTGATCAGTTTCTTCTGCTCCAGATCGACAATCGCCACCAGCCCCTCGATCGGGTGTGCCCAATAGTTGCCATCACCGGTATTCAGATAGCTGACGATTTTCAACAGGCGCTTGTCCTGCGCCAGGCCGTCCTTGCCGTCGAAGTAACCGACCGTCAACGGCGTGGCCACCACCTTCTTCACATCGCTGATACCGCGTTTGGTCAGCGCCTGCGCATACTCGGGGCTCGCTTCAATCGCCGATTGCACCGTCGCGAAGTCATCCAGCAGGACCATGCCGTGGGCGCCTTCGATCGGCTTCCACGATTTGAGCGTCTTGCTGTCGAGATCGACCAGGCCTTCAACCACATGCTTGCCGTCGAGCACCACAATGTTGGCCTGGCGCGGTTGGGCGACGTTTTGCCCGCTGTAGACGAAATTCCACACCTGATCCTTCGGCGGCTCGTTGACCGATATTTCCGTGAAGCGGAAACCGGGTTTGTAGTGCTCCGATTGCTTGATGATCTCGACAGCGGTCTTGATCTCATCCGCGCTCAGCGGGTTGAGCGGGTTAGGGCGCGTCTCGACGACAAAGGTCTTGTCCAGGCCGGACTGGAACACCTGATTGATGAAGTCCTTGGACATGAAAGCGGTCTTGCCCTTGAACACCACCGGCACACTCAGCTCCATCCGTTTGCCGTTGAGCATGGCGACCTTGCTGCCCGGTTTGACCTTGAGATAAACGCCGTCCTTGGCAATCACGAACAGGTCGGCGTAGTCGTCCCATTTCACCGTGGCCCCAAACTCCTCAAGGCCCGCTTGCAGCGGCACCATCTCGGCGTGCCCGCCATGGGCCTGAGCGGTGCCCGCCCAGTAAGGCAGGCCAAGCGTGCCAAGGCTGATGGCCAGCGCGAGGCGGGCGAGGGGTTTTCTTTTCAGTGAGGCAAAGGAGGTGAACATGTCTGAATTCCTGGACGAACGCCGGTGACTGGCATGACTGCACTTTGCTACAGCTTGTGGCTGGCTTCTTTTGGATGCCTGCCAGAATCCTTTGGCTGTGTGCCTAAATCAACTTTTCTCGTTGACGAGTGGTGGCGAGTTGGCTGTCTGGAATCCATTGCTTCCGGTTAATAGGAAGCATTACTATTCACGCCCCGTCATCACAGCACACCGCAATGACCCCCAAGTTGCCCCGCAGACACGGCTTTTTCGAGCATTACGAAGAGTTGGTTGGCACCTGGACCCGTCGCCTGAGAAATCGTCAGCAGGCCGAGGATCTGGCCCACGACACTTTCGTGCGGGTGCTTGAGTCCGATTCGGCGGCGGTGCAGCAGCCCCGGGCGTATTTGCACCAGACTGCGCGCAACATCGCGGTGGATGGTTATCGGCGTGAGGATCGGCGGGGCGCCATGGAGTCGGAGGCGGTTGATCACAGTGTGTCGTCGTCCGGCGACCCGGAGCATTTCATGCATGCGATCCAGTTGGCTGATTCCATTGAACGGGCGCTCACCGAGTTGCCGGTCAACTGTCGCAAGGTTTTTGTGTGGCAGAAGATCGAAGGGCTGACCCAGGCTGAAATCGCCGAACGCCTGGGACTGTCCAAGAACATGGTGGAAAAGTATATGATCCGCACCCTGCGGCATCTGCGCGACCGCCTCGACGGTTTGCAACCATGATCGGCCGTGCACTCTCATCCCCAGCCAAACAGGAACTTCCATGATGGATACTCGTGATTGCGCGTGCGGGCAAACGACGGTTCGCGATGAGGCGGCGCAGTGGTTTGTGCGTTTGCAGGAGCCGGCCATTGACGTCGAAGAGCGCCAGCGTTTCGAGTACTGGCTGAACGAGCACCCTCAGCACCGCGACGAATTTCAGTTGCTTCAGGGCCTGTGGACAGCCGCCGACCTGGTGCCGCGTGCGCGACTGCAAGCCTTGTGCGAAACCCCGTCGGCGCGCAGCAAACGTCGGCCGCTGGTGCGTTATGCGGTGGCGGCCAGTGTGGTGGCCGTGGCGCTGGGCCTGGGCCTGTTCAGCGGTTTGAATCAACCGGCGTCATACACCGCCGAGTATTCGACGACCATGGGCGAGCGTCGCCAGGTGGCGCTGCCGGACGGTTCGGTGATCGACCTGAACAGCCGCAGTCGTCTTCAGGTGCGCTTTGAAAAAAGTCAGCGCGGCATCGAATTGACGCAAGGCGAGGCGATGTTCAGCGTCGCCCATGACAGCGATCGGCCATTCGTGGTCCAAGCGGGCAGCGGCAAGGTCACGGTCACCGGCACGCGCTTCGATGTGCGTCGCGGCGCTCGTGACACCCGGGTCGTGGTGGAGCAGGGCACGGTCAGGGTTCAGGGGCACGGCGCGGCGGACAATGAGTTCGTCAACCTTACCGCTGGCCTGGGAACGCGCATTGATGCCCAGGGCAAAGTGGCCGCGGCCTATGCGGTCAACCCTGCGGAATTGACGGCCTGGCGCAACGGCAAACTGGTGTTCAACAACGCCAGCCTGGCCGAAGTGGCCGAGGAAGTGTCGCGTTATCGGGACAAGCCACTCACCGTCGGCAACGACACAGTGGGCAATCTGCGCCTGACTAGCGTGTTCAAATCCGACAACACCGACGCGCTGCTCAAGGCCTTGCCGACCATCTTGCCGGTGGCCGTGCGCACCCTCGATGACGGCAGTCAGGAAATAATTTCAAAATAAATTCAGGTTTTTTTCGAGTTGATCGTCTTCCTGTCCAACTGCAACTGGTTTGCATTAACAGGCGCACACTCTTGCGATCCACAGGACTACGTTCGACGTGAAAAAAACCACCGCTAAAAACAACAACTCCCTTTGGTTGCCGCTGGCCCTTGCGCTGGCGGTCAACGCTGCGCTGCCCCAGGCCTTTGCCGCCGATGCCATTCACATCCCGGCGCAACCCTTGGGTCAGGCGCTGAGCGAGCTCGGCCAGCAAACCTCGTTGCAGGTTTTTTTCAGTCCTGAACTGGTCGCCGGCAAACAGGCCCCGGCGGTGGATGGCAACCTTTCGCCGGAGCAAGCCTTGCGCCAATTGCTGCAGGGCAGCGGTCTCGAGTATCAGATCGACGAAGGTTCGGTGACCCTGACGCCGGCTCCATCGCCGACTTCCGCCACCAACGGCCCGCTGGAACTGGGCGTGACTGACATCAAGGTCGTCGGTGACTGGCTCGGTGACGCCGATGCCGCCGTGGTGCAGAACCATCCCGGCGCCCGCACGGTGATTCGTCGCGAAGCCATGGTCGAGCAAGGCGCGATGAACGTCGGCGACGTGTTGAAGCGCGTGCCCGGCGTGCAAGTGCAAGAAGCCAACGGCACTGGCGGCAGCGATATCTCCCTGAACGTCGGCGTGCGCGGCCTGACTTCGCGTCTGTCGCCACGCTCCACCGTGCTGATCGACGGCGTACCGGCCGCATTCGCACCGTATGGCCAGCCGCAGCTGTCCATGGCGCCGATTTCCTCGGGTAACCTCGACAGCATCGACGTGGTGCGCGGTGCCGGTTCCGTGCGCTACGGGCCGCAAAACGTTGGCGGTGTGATCAACTTCGTGACCCGCGCAATCCCGGAAAAAGCCTCCGCCGAAATCGGCACCACCCTGGAAACCTCCAAGCACGGTGGCTGGAAGCACATCGACACGGCGTTTGCCGGCGGTACCGCGGACAACGGCATGGGCGTGGCGCTGTTGTACTCGGGCGTGAACGGCAACGGTTACCGTGAGCGCAACAACGGCAACGACATCGACGACGTGCTGCTCAAGACCCACTGGGCGCCGACCGATGTCGACGACTTCAGCCTCAACCTGCATTACTACGACGCCAGCGCCGACATGCCCGGCGGCCTGACTCAGGCGCAGTACGACGCCAATCCGTTTCAGTCCGACCGCAACAACGACAACTTCAGCGGGCGCCGCAAGGACGTCTCGTTCAAGTGGGCACGGCAGATCGATGACCGTACCCAGGCAGAAGTGCTGACGTACTACTCCGACAGCTTCCGTGGCAGCAACATCGCCGCCCGCGACCAGAAGACTATCGGCTCGTTCCCGCGTACCTATTACACCTTCGGCATCGAACCGCGGGTGTCCCATGTGTTCGACGTGGGCCCGACCACCCAGGAAGTCAGCGTCGGTTATCGCTACCTCAAGGAAGGCATGCACGAACAGGCGACCCGTCTGGAGCTGAACAAGAGCAACGAGCCTGTCGTGACCAAGGCCTCGGACGGCCATGTGTACCAGGACCGCACCGGCGGTACGGAAGCCAACTCCGTTTACCTCGACGACAAGATCGACGTCGGCAACTGGACGATTACCCCCGGCATCCGTTTCGAGCACATCAGCACCGACTGGCATGAGCGCCCCGGACGCGATGCCGATGGCAAGCGTGTGACGGAGAAGAATCGCAGCATCGAAAGCAACGAGCCGCTGCCGGCCTTGAGCGTGATGTATCACATTTCCGATGCCTGGAAACTGTTCGCCAACTACGAGACTTCGTTCGGCAGCCTGCAGTATTTCCAGCTCGGTCAGGGCGGTACGGGTGACAGCACCGCCAACGGTCTGGAGCCGGAAAAAGCCAAGACCTACGAGCTCGGCACGCGCTACAACGATGATGTGTGGGGCGGCGAAGTGACGCTGTTCTACATCGACTTCGATAAAGAGTTGCAGTACATCAGCAACGATGCGGGCTGGACCAACCTCGGCGCAACCACGCACCAGGGCGTTGAAGCATCGGTGCATTACGACATGGCGGCACTGGACCCACGGCTCGACGGCCTGAGCGCCAACGCCGGTTTCACCTACACACGTGCCGTGTATGAAGGGGAGATTCCGGGCTTCAAGGGCCGTGACCTGCCGTTCTATTCGCGCCAGGTCGCAACTGCCGGCTTGCGATATGACATCGACCGCTGGACCTACAACGTCGATGCGTTTGCCCAGTCCAAACAACGTTCGCCGGGCGTTGCCGTGAATTCCAATGGCAGCTTCACCAACAACTACATCACCGAAGGCACTGCCGACGGTCAGTACGGCGACATTCCTGGTTACGTCACCTGGAACGTGCGGGGCGGTTATGACTTCGGCGCGCAGCTATCGAACCTGAAAGTCGGCGCCGGGGTGAAAAACATCTTCGACAAACAGTACTTCACCCGCTCCAGCGACAACAACTCGGGCATGTACGTCGGCGCACCGCGCACGTTCTTCGTGCAGGCCAGTGTCGGGTTCTGATAGACCGAGTCGCCTGCATCGCCGGCAAGCCAGCTCCTACAAGATCGCCGGCGTGCACAGAATCTGTGTTCGCTGGAGATCCCTGTAGGAGCGAGGCTTGCCCGCGAAGATGGCTGTCCAGTCGATAGAAATGGCGCCTGACCCACCGCTTTCGCGGGCAAGTCGGATCGCCGCACCGCTCGCTCCTACAGTTGTTTCGCACATAGATAGTGTGTGCACTGACGATCCTTGTAGGAGCTGGCTTGCCGGCGATGCTTTTCAGGCCTTCAACACCTTCCCGCCAATGGCAACCGCCACCAGCAACACCGCCATCAGCCCAAAGGCAAAACTCAAACTGCTGCCGTGGGCGATGAACCCGATCACCGCCGGCCCCGCCAGAATCCCCGCGTAACCCAGCGTCGTAATCGCCGGCACGGCAATGCTTTCAGGCATGACCGTCTGCTTGCCCACGGCGGTGTACAGCACCGGCACGATATTCGAGCAGCCCGCGCCCAGCAGCGCATAACCCACCAGCGCCATCTCCCAGCTCGGTGCGAACGTCGCCAGAAACAGGCCGGTAGCGGCCGTCAGCCCACCGAACACGATCACCCGTGTCGCGCCTAGGCGCCGGACGATCTTGTCACCGGTCAACCGCCCGGCCGTCATGGTCAGCGCAAACGCCGCATAACCCAATCCCGCATAGGCCGTGTCGATCCCGCGTTCCTGCGCCAGGAACACCGCGCTCCAGTCCAGCGCCGCGCCCTCGGCGAGGAACACGATGAAACACATGCCGCCGATAAACAGCACGATGCCGTGGGGAATGGCAAAGGCCGGCCCGGAACTTTCGCTGCCATACGGCAGCAGGTGCGGCGCGGCTTTGCACAGTGCGATCAGCAGCAGCACGATCACCACCAGCATCGCCCCCAACGGAGAAACCCCAAAGCCGAGCAGGGCACTGACGCCCGCCGCCCCGACAATCCCGCCGAGGCTGAACAGCCCGTGGAAACCCGATATCATGGTTTTGCCGCTGGCGCGCTCGACGATCACCGCTTGCAGGTTCACCGTCGAATCCACCGTGCCGAGGCCCGCGCCGAACATGAACAAGGCCGCTATCAGCGCCGGGACCGAGGACACCGTCGCCAACAGTGGCAGCGCCAGACAGATCAACAACGTACCGCCCGTCAGCACGCGCCGGCAGCCGAAACGCGTGGCCAGCAACCCCGCCATCGGCATCGCCAGAATCGAGCCCACCCCCAGGCACAACAGCAGCAAACCGAGGGTGCCTTCATCCAGCCCGGCCCGGGCCTTGGCGTAAGGCACCAGCGGCGCCCACGCGGCAATCCCGAAACCGGCGATGAAAAAGGCAATGCGCGTGGACATCTGTTCCAGGCGTCCGGGCACGAAAGTGGTGGGCGTGTTGAGGTTGGTCATATCGATCCTTGGCAAAAAACGTCGCGTCCCCAAGGGACAGTGACTCACCCATGAGGTTCGATCAGTGTCCGGACGGTTTCGCGGTCAGGCAGGGTGACATCCTTGCACAGCCCGTCGCGGTTTCGCGATATGTTGCACGCCTGTGATGTTTACACGGGAGGCGTCATGACGCCGTTCTACGATGCTCGAGGCAATATCTACGCGGTAGTGGCGCCGGATGCAGTGCGCCGCGAAGGGATCGATTTACCTGAACAGGCCAGTCTGGCGGCGCAAACCCGCACGACCTGGGCAGTGTCGGCCATCGAGGCGTTCTGTGCCTGGGCGCCGGGCACGCAACCGCCCGGCAGCAAGGACCATCGTTGCGACGGTCTGCTAGTCGGCCCGTTTCAAACGTCGCCGCCGTTCGATCTGTTGATCGTCAACACCGACGGCACCCTGGCCGAGCGCAGTGGCAACGGGCTGACGATTTTCTCCCAGGCGCTCAGCGACCAAGGGCTGTTTCCGGAAAACGCGCCGTGTGTGCTCAGGGTTCATCACGACAAGGCCGACACGCCTTCGCCCGGTGAGATATCGGTGAACCGCGCGCAGGTCGAGGGTGTGCAGGGTTTCTGGCTGGATCTGGGCAAACCGGCGTTCGGGCCCGAGGCGGTCAGTGCTCAAGGGGTGACCGATGTGGCATTCAACGGTCGTGGGCTCAGCCACGTTCAATCGTTGTCGGCGCTGGATCCCGCCTGGTCCCGCAGCCAGTTCGTGCGGGTCGGCAATCCGCATTGCGTAACGCTTGTGGACGATGCCGAGGCATTGCCCGCCAATGAGCAGATGCGCGAAGCGCGATTGTCCGAAGGGTTGACGCGCATTGCCTACGCGATGCCGACCGGGGCAGGGCGACCGTGCCCGACGGGGGTTAATTTGCAATGGGCGATGCGCGAGTCAGCGGGGCGAATTGCTGCTCGGGTGTTTGAACGTGGGGAAGGGCCGACGGCGTCGTCCGGTACCAGTGCGAGCGCGGTGGCGTGTGCGGCGTGGCGCGTGGGTTGGGTGGTGGCGGGTGAGGTGAAGGTGGTGATGCCTGGTGGGACGGCGCCGATTTTGTTGGAGGAAACAGACGGGGAATTGAGTCGGGTCAGTTTGTTTGGTACGGCGCGGTTGATGGGGTGAATTTGAGATTGCCTTCGCGGGCAAGCCTCGCTCCTACAGGTTCGGCGATCCCTGTAGGAGCGAGGCTTGCCCGCGAAGGCGTCAGCTCAGCCAACACAAAACTCAGGGTTGCTCACCAAAAAACTCCACCACCGGCATCTGCCGCTTCATCAACACCTTCCCATCACGAACCGAATACAGCGGCAAGCCCTGACTGCGGATCACCTCGTAATCGCTGTCTGCCGAAAGAATCAGCAAATTCGCCGGCCGCCCGCGCTCCAGTCCATACCGCTCCCCCAGGTTCATCGCCCTGGCGCTGTTGTCGGTGACCAGGTCCAGCGCGCTTTGCAGGTTGCGATACCCGAGCATGTGACAGATGTGCAAACCCGCTTCGAGCACCCGCAAAATGTTGCCGTTACCCAGCGGATACCACGGGTCGACGATCGAGTCCTGGCCGAAGCACACGTTCATCCCCGCTTCGAGCAATTCATTCACCCGAGTGACGCCACGACGTTTCGGAAAGTTGTCGTAGCGCCCTTGCAGGTGAATGCTTTCGGTGGGGCAGGAGACAAAACTGATCCCCGAATGCCCGAGCAGGCGAAACAGTTTGGCGCAGTACGCGTTGTCGTACGAGCCCATGGCCGTGGTGTGGCTGGCCGTGACCCGCGAGCCCATGTCGCGGCTGCGGGCTTCTTCGGCGAGCACTTCGAGAAACCGCGAGTGCGGGTCATCGGTTTCATCGCAATGCACGTCCACCAGGCAGCCGGTGCGTTCGGCCAGGTCCATCAGGAACTTCACTGAGCTCACGCCCTGATCGCGGGTGTATTCGAAATGTGGAATCCCGCCGACCACGTCCGCGCCCATGCGGATCGCTTCTTCCATCAGCTCACGACCGTTGCGGTACGACTCGATGCCTTCCTGGGGGAAAGCGACGATTTGCATGTCGATCAGGTGCCGGCTTTCCTCGCGCACTTCGAGCATCGCCTTCAGCGCCGTCAGCTGCGGGTCGGTGACATCGACATGGGTACGCACATGCTGGATGCCGTGGGCGGCGAGGGCCTGGATGGTTTTCCTGGCGCGGGTCTTGGTGTCTTCCTCGGTGATCGTCACCTTGCGCTCGCCCCAGCATTCGATGCCTTCGAACAGCGTGCCGCTCATGTTCCAGCGCGGTTCGCCGGCGGTGAGCGTGGCGTCGAGGTGGATGTGCGGTTCGACGAAGGGCGGCACCACCAGGTTGCCGCCGGCGTCCAGATCATCGGGGCCCAGGGTCGGCGCTTCGGTCTGACGGGCAATATTGCTGATCAGGCCGTTTTCCAGGTGCAACTCATGCAGGCCTTCTTGGTTGCGCAGGCGGGCGTTGATGATGTGCATCAGGCGAATCCTTTTGGAGATCTTGTAGTAGTGCGCTGGCGCGTCAGTTATAGACATTAGCGCGGCAACGGAAATCGAGCATCGGACAGATGTGAACTTTGACCACGGCAGCGAAAGAAAAATGCCCGCCATTGATCGGGACCAACTGAAGAAACACCGCTTTTTGTAGGAGCCGGCTTGCTGGCGATCGCGGTATGACACGCAACATATGTGCCGACTGACACACCGCTATCGCCAGCAAGCCGGCTCCTACAAGGACTGGGTGTTTTCAGGGGGATTTGGGGAGAAAACGCAGCAGCGCGGCGACGATCGCCTCCGGTGCATCTTCCTGAACCAGATGCCCGGCATTGGGGATTGGGTGAAACTGCGCCCCCGCAATCATCTGCTGCAGCGCGCGGCCACGCTCGATGGGGATCCACTGATCATCCTCGCCCCACAGAATCTGCACCGGGCAACGAACCGTCGGGTACAACCCCTCGACCTCACGGGTATAGCGCTGATCCATCTGCGCGATCTGCCGGTAAAACGCCGCTTGCCCCGGATCGCCCAGCCACGGTTGCACGTAGGGCGCGAGTTCATCGTCGGGTATGTCGCGCTTGATCGCCCCGCGAACATAGGCCGACACAATCGCCCGCTGAATGTAATCGGGCACGCCGCTGAACGCCGCTTCATACTGACGCACCTGCTGCACGAACGGCGAACCCCACGGCGTCAACGCCACCGGGTCGATCAGCGTCAGGCTGCGGTAGTCCTTGCCGTTCAGCAGATGCGCGCGCAGCACCGTCGCGCCGCCGAAATCGTGGGCCACCACATCCGGGCAATCCAGACCCCAATGCTCCAGCAGTTGGGTCAACAACTCGTTCTGCACCCCCAGCGACACATCGCCTTCGACCTTCTCGGACAGCCCGTAACCCAGCAGGTCGAAATAATGCACCCGGTGCGACGTGATGAAGTGCGGCGCAATCCGGTGCCACACAAACGAAGAGAACGGCGTGCCATGCACGAACACCAACGGCGGGCCGTCGCCACGCACGGCGTAACGGACAGAGTGCCCGTTGAAGCGATAGGTTTGAGCCAGCGGCCAGTCAGTCATGGGTAAGTCCTCTTGGCGGGTGCAAGCCAAAAAGCATAGGCATAAAAAAACAGCCGATGAAGGCTGTTTTTTTAATCACTGACGAAACGCAGTTCCCCCTGTGGGAGCGGGCTTGCTCGCGAAAGCGGTGTATCAGTCGACATCTCTGTTGCCTGACACACCGCTTTCGCGAGCAAGCCCGCTCCCACAGGGGGAATGCGTTGTCTGGTTTATTCGCCGCGATAGATGCAACCGCTGGTGCAGGTCTCGTGAATACGGATCGCGCTCAGTTCTGGCAGCAATGGCTTGAGTTCAACCCAGATCCACTTCGCCAACACTTCACTGGTCGGATTCTCCAACCCCGGAATGTCATTCAAATAGTTGTGATCCAGGCGCTCATACAACGGCTTGAAGATCGCCTTGATCTCCGAGAAGTCGCGAATCCAGCCAGTATGCGGATCCAGATCGCCACTCAAATGAATCGCCACTTTGAACGAGTGACCGTGCAGGCGGCCGCACTTGTGGCCTTCCGGGACGTGGGGCAGGCGGTGGGCGGATTCGAAGGTAAATTCTTTGAAGATTTCCACAGTGTTTTCAGCTCTGTCAGGTGGCGATCGCCGCAGCGATGTGGGCAGGCGGCGAGTTTAACAGTTTGTCCTGACTAAAGGGTCAGCAAGCGTTCGCCAAGGCGACCGTTGGCGGCCAGTTCGAGAAACTCATCGCCCAGCCTGCGGCTTTCATCCATGGTTGCACGCCAGTATTTCTGCCGGCTCGGCGCATCGCCCATGAAACGCTTGAAGTCGTTACGGTCCGGCAGTTTGCCGTAGGGCAGGCGGGCCAGGTATTCCTTGGACGGCGCCAGCAACAGGACATCTTGCAAGCGCGTTGGGCAGGCACGGCGCCACGGCAGGGTTTTGTCGAACCAGCCGGGAATCACCCGGTCGGTGAAATGTGGATACAGCACGATGTCGTTGCCGCTGTAGGGCAGGTCGAGGTGATAGTCGAGCAGGCCGCCGTCGCGGAACGTTCCGGCGCCGGCGCCCGGCAGGTCGCGCACGCCTTCCATGACCATCGGGATCGAGCCCGAGGCGAGCAGGGCCTGACGCAGGTTGCCGGCATTCAGCGCGACGAAGCGCGAGGGGAAATCGTTCAGCGCGTTGACCGGCGGTGCCAGGCGCGGGTCGTGGATGATCAGACGTTCGAAATGCCGCGACAGCCGTGCGCGCCCCCGCAGGTTGTCGGCGATCACCGACGACAGGCCCAGCCCGAGACGACCGCGATGATCGTCCGCAAGCAGGCCATGGCTTTTGACCACCATGATGTTCAGCCGGTAATTCGCATTGCTCAGAATCGCCGCATCGCGACCGTCGAGCAGGTCATTGAGCATGCGTTGCGAGCTCTGGCTGATCTGCGCCATGGTCACGCCTTTGGCGAAGTTCTGCTCGGTGTACAGGTGACCGAGGCGGCGAATGCCTTCGGCGGCGTCCGGCAGGCAGGCACTGGCGAAGCGCCAGGAGCCGACCGAGGCGCCGATCAGCGACCGTTCACGCGGCGCGGCGGGCAGCCATTCGCCAAACAGCGCCAGGTCCAGACCTTGAATCCCCAACGCCTTCGGCCCGCCGGCAGCACCCGGCAACGTACCGACATCGGCGGCGTTCAGGCCGTGCTCACGGATGCGCGCCAAGGCACGCGGGCCGGCCTTGAGGGTCAGGGAAGGGAACTTGATGTGGATGGCGGTCATACCGGTCTCGATGTCTGGCAAGCGGGCGGATTATAAACAGTGTGGCTGCAGGGGGCGGCAATACCTCGCATTCGATGTTGCACCAGGAATCTGTAGGAGCACGGCTTGCCGGCGAAGGCGATGTCAAGGGCGCCTTCGCCGGCAAGCCGTGCTCCTACAGGTTTGGCGTATGCCGACGATAGCGTGATGCCATTCTTGATGATGGCAATTCAGTTTCAATTAAGTTCGAATCGCTAAGGTGCCTTCCGTACGCAACACATAAAAAATACGGAGACACCCATGAAAACCCTGACTGCCCTGTTCACCGCCTCCATCGTCGCCATGACCGTCAGCATCGCCCACGCTCGCGACTTGGGCCCCGACGAAGCCCTGCGGCTGCGCGACGCTGGTACCATTGTGTCTTTCGAGAAGCTCAACGCCACGGCATTGGCCAAACACCCTGGCTCGACGGTCACCGAAACCGAGCTGGAAGAAGAGTACGGCAAGTACATCTATCAGGTGGAGCTGCGCGACCCGCAAGGCCTTGAGTGGGACCTGGAATTAGACGCGGTCAGCGGGCAACTTCTCAAGGATCATCAGGATACGTAATGAAGGTGTGTTCATTGTCACGCATGGCGCTGGTGCTTCTGGCGTTTTGCTCGATCGTCATGGCCCGCGACCTTGATCAGGATGAAGCGCTGCGCCTGCGCCAGCAGGGCGTGATCCTGCCGCTCGAACAAGTGGTGAAGCAGGCGCTGGAGCGTTATCCAGGCTCAAAACTGCTGGAAGCCGAGCTCGAAGAGAAACACGACGTCTACATTTATGAAGTCGAGCTGCTGACCACCGAAGGCGTGGTTCGTGAACTGGACCTCGACGCCGCCACTGGCGAGTTACTGAAAGACAAGGAAGATTGACCGATGCGATTGCTGCTGGTGGAAGACCATGTGCCCCTGGCCGACGAACTGATGGCCGGCCTCAACCGTCAGGGCTACGCCGTGGACTGGCTGGCCGACGGCCGCGACGCGGTGTATCAGGGCAGCAGCGAACCGTATGACCTGATCATCCTCGACCTCGGTCTGCCGGGTTTGCCGGGGCTCGACGTGTTGGCGCAATGGCGCGCGGGCGGGCTGGCTACGCCGGTGTTGATCCTCACCGCGCGCGGCTCCTGGGCCGAACGGATCGAAGGCCTCAAGGCCGGCGCCGACGATTACCTGAGCAAACCTTTCCACCCTGAAGAGCTGCATTTGCGCATTCAGGCGTTGTTGCGCCGCTCCCATGGCCAGGTCAATCAACCGACGCTGCAGTCGGCCGGATTGCATCTGGACGAAGGCCGGCAATGCGTGACCCGCGACGGTGCCGACATCCAGCTCACCGCTGCGGAATTTCGCCTGCTGCGCTATTTCATGCTGCACCCCGAGCAGATCCTCTCCAAAAGCCACCTCGCCGAACACCTCTACGACGGTGAGACCGAGCGCGATTCCAACGTGCTGGAAGTTCACGTCAACCACCTGCGGCGCAAGCTCGGGCGCAGCGTGATCGAAACCCGTCGCGGCCAGGGTTACCTGTTCGGCGGGCAAGCGCAGTGAGGTCGATCCAGCGCCGCTTGAGTCTGGGGCTGATCAGCGTGATGGTGATCGTCGGCCTGGTGCTGGCGCAAACCAGCCTGTGGTTGTTCGAAGTGGGCTTGCAGCGCTACCTCGAAGCGGGGTTGCGCAACGACAGCGAAAGTTTGCTGGTGGCGCTGGTGCGCGGGCCGCAGGGCTTGCAGCTGGATGAACGCCATCTGTCACCGGCCTATCAACGGCCGTTTTCCGGGCATTACTTCCGTATAGATTTTGCTGACAGCCATTGGCGCTCCCGTTCGTTGTGGGATCAGGAATTGCCGCGCCTCGAACATCCCGGCCTGCACAGCAACCTGCAACTGGGGCCGGAAGGCCAGCAATTGCTGGTCTTGCGTTCGGACTATCGCCGTTTGGGACAATCGATCTCCATCAGCGTCGCTCAGGATTACACGCCGGTGCGCGAGAGTTTCAAGCGCATGCAGCAAGTGGGGCTGGGGCTGGGGCTGGCGGGGTTGCTGCTGATTTTGCTGTTGCAACGGATCACCGTGCACCGCGCCTTGCGTCCACTGGAAAAGGCCCGAGAGCAGATTGCTCAGTTGCAGCAGGGCCAGCGTTCGCAACTGGATGATCAGGTGCCGGTGGAACTTGAGCCGCTGGTGGCGCAGATCAACCATTTGCTTGCCCACACCGAAGACAGCCTCAAGCGTTCGCGCAATGCGCTGGGCAACCTTGGGCATGCCTTGAAAACCCCGCTGGCGGTGTTGTTGAGCCTGGCGTCCAGCGAGAAACTCGATGCCCATCCCGAGCTGCGCAAGATCCTCAATGACCAATTGGCACAGGTTCAGCAACGACTCAATCGCGAGCTTAACCGCGCACGGTTGTCCGGCGATGCGCTGCCGGGGGCGTTGTTTGATTGCGATGCGGAACTGCCGGGATTGCTCGCCACGTTGAACATGATCCACGGCGAACACCTTGAACTGAGCTATCGCGCGCCGGCCGGGTTGCAGTTGCCTTGGGATCGCGAAGACTTACTGGAACTGCTGGGCAACCTGCTGGACAACGCCTGCAAGTGGGCGGATGCCGAGGTGCGGTTGAGCGTGGTCGAGACGGCTGCAGGGTTTGAGCTAAGCGTGGAAGATGATGGGCCGGGCATTCCCGAGGACCAGCGTGCTCAGGTGTTCAGCCGGGGTACGCGGCTGGATGAACAGGCGCAAGGGCATGGGTTGGGGCTGGGGATTGTGCGCGACATCGTCGACACGTGGGGCGGGGTGTTGCGGCTGGAGGAGAGCGAGTGGGGCGGGTTGAAGGTCGTCATCGGACTGCCCAAACGCTGACATTGAAAACCCCGATAACCTGTAGGAGCCGGCTTGCTGGCGATGGCGTTCTGTCAGGCAACACATGTGTTGAATGTATCGCCGCCATCGCCAGCAAGCCGGCTCCTACAGGAGGTGTGTTGTCAGTCAGACGCGGAATTGATCCATCAGGCTCTGTTGCTGATTCGCCAGGCTATTGAGCGACTGGCTCACCCGCGCCGACTCATTGGCCTGCCCCGACAGCGACTCGGTCACGTCCCGGATCGTCGCCACGTTGTTGTTGATCTCTTCCGCCACCGCGCTTTGCTCTTCCGCCGCTGAGGCAATCTGCAGGTTCATGTCGCTGATCACCGTCACTGCGTCGCCGATCTGGCGCAACGCCGTGACGGCCTGGCTGACCTGCTCGACACTGCCCTGAGCCTGGCGATGGCTGTTGTTCATCGACCCCACCACATCCTGCGTGCCGTTCTGCAACTGCTCGATCACCAGACGGGTTTCTTCAACCGACTCCTGCGTACGCCGCGCCAGGTTGCGCACTTCGTCGGCGACCACCGCAAAACCGCGTCCGGCCTCACCGGCACGGGCCGCTTCGATGGCGGCGTTGAGGGCCAGCAGGTTGGTCTGCTCGGCGATGGCGCGGATCACTTCCAGTACCGAACCGATTTTCTCGCTGTTGGCCGCCAAGCCTTCGACCTGCACCATCGCTGCGCTCATGTCGGCGGCGAGGTTGTCGATGCTGGTGGTGGTCTGGTCGATCACGGTCAAGCCACGGCGGGTGGCGTGATCGGCATCGCGCGCCGCTTGTGCCGCTTGTGCCGCGCTGCGGGCAACGTCCTGGGCGGTGGCGCTCATTTCGTGGGAAGCGGTTGCCACCTGATCGACCTGACGGTATTGCTGTTCCATGCCGGCGCTGGTCTGCGTGGCGATGGCAGAAGACTGGTCCGCCGTGCTGCGCGCGTCCTGGACCGAGCGTTTCACCTCGGCGATGATCGGCTGCAACTTGTCGAGGAAACGGTTGAACCAGCCGGCCAACTGGCCCAGCTCATCCTTTTTGTCGTAGGCCAGGCGCCGGGTCAGGTCGCCTTCGCCGCTGGCGATGTCTTCGAGCATGTGCGCCACGCCCAGAATCGGTTTGGTCACGCTGCGCGCCATCAGCCACACCAGCAACAGGCCGATCAACGCGGCCAGCACGCCGAGGCCGAGTTCGACCAGTGTGCCGGCGGTATTGCTGTCATCGAGTTGTTTTTTCAGGGTTTCGGCGGGGCCGACCAGGACTTTTTCCGGCACGTCGAGCAACACGCCCCACGATTTGCCGTCGGGGATCGGCTGGAACGGCGACAGCACTTTCAACTGCTGGTTGCTGTGCAGGCTTGCGGTTTTGCTGCTGGCGGCGAGCAGGCGGATCAGTTCGGTGCCGTTGGTTTTATCCACAGCGTCCAGGCGCTGGGCGAGTTTGCTGGCGTCCGGGCTGTAGCCGGCGAGCAAACCGGCCGGGCTGATGATGCTGACGTTGGTCTGGCCGTCATAAAGCTTCTTGCTCGCGCCCTGGCTGACGGCTTGCAGGCTGTTGAGGTTGATGTCCACCGACAGCGAGGCGATGACTTTGCCATTGACCATCAGCGGGAACACGATGCTGGTCATCAGCACGTTCTGGCCGTCGATCACATAGAAGTAGGGTTCGATCACGCAGGGCTTGAGCGAGGTGCGCGGGCAGGTGAACCAGGCGTTGGCGGGTTCACCGCTGGGGCCGGTGCTGGTGTCGGCCATGTCAGTTTCGGGCAGCGCCATCGACGTCACCTTGCCGGGGGTCGGTTGCGACCAGTACAGCGCGAAACGGCCCTTGTCGTTGCTGCCCAGCTCAGCCTGGCCGGCAAACAGTTCATCCTTGCCGTCCAGCGCATTGGCTTCGAACACCAGCGACAGGCCGAGCAATTCCGGGTTGGCTTGCAACGCGGACTTGACCTGGCGGGTCAGGTCTTCACGCAGGTCGAAGGCATCGAGAAAGCGCTTTTCGGCCTGATCGCGCAGGAACAACACCTGACGGGAAAAGCCGTGGCCATATTGATAGGCATCCATGAACTGCTGGCGAATGTTCAGCGCCTGGTTTTCGCCCTGGGACTCGATCCGGGCCTGGGCGGCTTCAGTGAGCATCTCCATGCTCGAGGCTTTCACCAGCTCGGAACTGTGCTCCATGCGATACAGCGAAAGACCTACCAGCAAGGTCACGATACCGGCGAGGCAAAGCCCGGCCAGCAGGGTGATTTTCCATTGAATGGAAAGTTGTCTGAGCGACATGGAGACGTCCTTATTCGATAAATATCTGAGACTTTGCACTGTAACGGCTGAAAATCTGCTTTCTTTATGCCGTCCGACGGAAATCGAATCACCCGCACAACCCTTGTAGGAGCCGGCTTGCTGGCGATAGCGGTGGGTCAGCCAATCCGTTATTGACTGGACGGACGCCATCGCCAGCAAGCCGGCTCCTACAGGGGGCGATGTCGTTTCGGAAAGGTCGCGGTGTGGTTCCGACAGGGGCGGCGTCGCTCGTGCGTTCGGGTCGCTGGCTTTGACAAGGCGGTGATGGTCCGGCACAGTGCGCGCCCTCTAATAAAACCCATTCCTTATCCCGCTGGCGGCTCTTCGCAGACTGCCGGCCGGGCTCATTTCGCTTGCCTTGAGGTAACGATGATTAATGCTGTAATTGCCGCGGTCGGCATCATGCTGATTCTCAGCCTGTCCCGCGTGCACGTGGTGATCGCGCTGATTATCGGCGCGCTGGTGGGTGGTTTGACCGGTGGCCTGGGCATCGACGCCACCTTGAAAGCCTTCAACAGCGGCCTCGGTGGCGGGGCGACGGTGGCCTTGTCTTATGCCTTGCTCGGCGCCTTCGCGGTGGCGATTGCCAAGTCCGGCCTGGCCCATGCGCTGGCCGACAAAGCCCTGGCCATGGTTGACCGCCAGCACGCCAACGGTGGCGGCTCGGTGAAGTGGCTGCTGATCGGCCTGCTGTGGGTGGTGGCCATCGCTTCACAGAATATTCTGCCGATACATATCGCTTTTATTCCGTTGCTGGTGCCGCCGCTGCTGTATGTGCTGACCAAGCTGCAACTGGATCGGCGGTTGATCGCCTGCGTCATGACCTTTGGCCTGATCACCCCGTACATGTTCCTGCCCGTGGGCTTCGGCAACATCTTCCTTAATGAAATCCTGCTGGCCAACGTGGCCCGCAGCGGCGTCGATATCAGCGGCATCAACGTCACCCATGCCATGGGCATTCCGGCGCTGGGCATGGTGGTGGGGCTTGCGGCAGCCTTTATCAGCTACCGCAAGAAGCGCGTCTACGACCTGGAAAAGATCGAACAGGTCGAGCAGGTCGTGGTGCAGTACAACCCGCTGAGCCTGATGGTTGCGGGTGTGGCGATTGCGGCGGCGTTCATTATTCAGTTGTTGCTGGACTCGATGATTATCGGTGCACTGGCAGGCTTTTTGATCTTCTCGGTGTCGGGCATCGTGAAATGGCGCGACACCGATGACCTGTTCACCGAAGGCATGAAGATGATGGCGATGATCGGTTTCATCATGATCGCCGCCTCGGGGTTTGCCGAAGTGATGAAAGCCACCGGTCAGGTACAGACGCTGGTTGAAGCGTCGGCGTCGTGGATCGGCCACAGTAAAGGCATCGGTGCGCTGCTGATGTTGCTGGTCGGTCTGCTGGTGACCATGGGCATCGGTTCGTCGTTTTCCACCGTGCCGATTCTGGCAGCGATTTTCGTGCCGCTGTGCGTGCAACTGGGGTTCAGCCCGATCGCCATCGTCTGCATCGTCGGCACCGCCGGCGCGCTGGGCGACGCTGGTTCGCCTGCTTCCGACTCGACGCTCGGCCCGACCTCCGGCCTGAACATCGACGGTCAGCACCACCACATCTGGGACACCGTGGTCCCGACCTTCCTGCATTACAACCTGCCGCTGCTGGCGTTCGGCTGGGTGGCCGCGATGGTTCTCTGATTCCAACCTGCCCGGTGATGGTGCCTGTGAAAACGCCATCGCCAGCAAGCCGGCTCCTACAGGTCAGAGGTGTCGGTAGGGTCAGCGTTGATCGCGCAATCTGTAGGAGCCGGCTTGCTGGCGATGGCAATTTCAAATACGCCATCGCCGGCAAGCCGGACTCCTACAGTTTTGCGTTGGCGTGCCGTTAAAGCCTTTAACCACGCCAATAAAACCAAAAGAGTGAACCGTCATGCGCATGAGCCTGAAGGCTAAAGTCCTGTCCCTTGCCGTCCTCCCGGTGTTGCTCTTTGCGCTGGTCATCAGCCTGACCACGTTGTTCGTTCTGCAGGAACAGGCCCGCAAGGAAGTCGAGGAGACGCGCCAGCGCCTGCTCAGCGACGCCAAGGCCACCCTGCAAAGTTACGTCGCCGTGGCCATGACCGCGATCAAACCGCTCTACGAGGCCGCCGCCCCTGGCGATGATGCGGCGCGGGCCCAGGTGATCAAATTGCTGTCGAGCATCAGCTACGGCAAGGAAGGCTACTTCTTCGGCTACGACTCCAACACCGTGCGCCTGTTCAAGGCCAACAGCCCCGAAGGCGTGGGCCAGAGCTTCAAGGACAACCGCGACCCGAACGGCGTCTACGTCAACCGCGACCTGGTGAAAGTCGCCAAAGACGGCACTCACTACCTGCAATACAGCTCGCCATTGCCTGGCAACACTCAGGTGCTGGTACCAAAACTCGGCTACACCGAATACCTGCCGAAGTGGGATATGGCGGTTGGCACCTCGGTCAACCTCGACGGTATCGAGGCACAAGTGGCCGTGGTCGAAGCCAAGGTTCAAGACCGGATGGAAGGCGTGTTGCTGAGCATCATCGGCATCGCCGCCGTCGTGCTGCTGCTGATTGCCGCCGCCGGCATGCTGCTGGCCAACACCATTCTGCGTCCGCTGAACCTGATGAAAGCCAACCTCGACGACATCGCGGCGGGCGAGGGCGACCTGACCCGGCGCCTGACCATCACCAGCCAGGATGAACTCGGCCAACTCGCCGGCTCGTTCAACCGGTTCGTCGACAAGATCCACGGCCTGGTGCGTCAGATTACCGAAATGACCTCGCAATTGACCGGGCTGGTGAATCAGGTCTCCGATCAGGCCCAGCGTTCGGATCAGGCGATGGAGCGTCAGCGTCACGAGACCGATCAGGTGGCCACGGCGATCAACGAAATGTCGGCCGCCGCGCAAGAAGTGGCGAAAAGTGCACAAAACGCCGCAGTGGCGGCGCAGCAGACCGACGAAGAAGGCCAGACGGCCAAGCGTGTGGTGGCCGGCAGCATCGTCAAGATCCATGCGTTGGTCGACGATATTCGCAGCAGCGGCGTGTCCCTCGACAGCCTGCAAAAGGACGTGTCATCGATTGTCAGCGTGCTCGGGGTGATCCGTTCGATTGCCGAGCAGACCAACCTGTTGGCGCTCAACGCCGCCATTGAAGCGGCCCGTGCCGGTGAGGCCGGTCGCGGTTTTGCGGTAGTGGCCGACGAAGTCCGTGCGCTGGCCAGCCGCACGCAAATCAGCACCCAGGAAATCCAGGGCATGATCGACCGCTTGCAGGCCGGCACCCAGTCGGCGGTGGAAGCGATGCGCCGCTCCAGCGAGGCCGGCGACGGTACGTCCATGCAGGCCAACGAAGCCGGCGCCTCGCTGGACACCATGGCTCAACTGATCGGCACCATCAACTCGATGAACGCGCAGATCGCCAGCGCCGCCGAGGAGCAGACCGCCGTGGCCGAAGAGATCAACCGCAGCGTGCATCAGATCGCGGTGGCCGTGGACAACGTGGCCGGCGAAACCCAACTCGGCGCCCAGACGTCCCGCAGCCTGGCTGATCTTGGCCAGCGCCTCGGCACTCTGGTCGGCCAGTTCCGCATCTGACCCCCGAACCTACCGTAGGAGCCAGCGGTGCGGCGATCCGACTTGCCGGCGAAGGCGTACTTGAGGACGCCTTCGCCGGCAAGCCTGGCTCCTACAGTAAACATTTCGCATCGTCCTTAAGGCCTGTCCCAATACGGCACGGTCCCGAAGCATTCGACATAGAAATCAATCACCGTCCTTACCTTCACCGACAACCGCCGGCTCCCGGGCCAGAGCACGGCGATCTGTTGCGGCTCAAGGCTGTTGGACACCTGATATTCCCCCAGCACCGGCACCAGCGTGCCGTTGCGCACCGCTTCACCAATCAGCCACGACGGAAACATCACCAGGCCCAGGCCTTGTTCGGCGGCCTGTGTGAGGGTGTCGGCGTGGTTGCCGGTGATCGGTCCCTTCACCGAGTAGGGCCTCCAGTCCTGCTGACCCTGGCGGAAAAACCAGCGTTGCTGGCCGGCCACGCCTTTGTAGGCCAGGCATTGATGCGCCGCGAGGTCTTCGGGATGCAACGGTGTGCCATGGCGTTTCAAGTACGCCGGGCTCGCCGCCACCTGAAAGCGTTGAGGCGCCAGAATCCGCGCCTGCATGCTCGAATCGTGCAGCGGGCCGATGCGAAACAGCAGGTCGGCACCTTCCTGTAACGGTGCGACGTAGCTGTCGGTCTGCTGGATATCCAGCTGCAATTTCGGGTAACGCTCGCACAGTTGCCCCAGCCAGGGCGTCAGGTGCCGCTGGCCAAACACCACCGGCGCGTTGATCCGCACCAGTCCGCTCGGCTCGCTTTGTTGTTCCTGCAACGCCTGTTCGGCTTCCTCCAACTGCACCAGCACCAATCGCGCATGCTCGCCGAGCAAGCGTCCGGCCTCTGTCGGCGTGACCGCGCGGGTGTGGCGGTAAAGCAATTGCTGGCTCAGCGCCTGTTCCATCAACTGGATCTGCCGGGAAATCGACGACGGCGCCAGGCCTTCGCGGCGGGCGACTTCAGAGAAGCTGCCGTGGTCGAGTACCGCGACAAACAGCCGAAGTGCCTTGAAACCCAATTCGTTGAGGCCGTGCATGAAGAGTCCTGCTGTGCGAGTTACGCAAAAGTGTTGTCAGGATGCTCCCATTTATCGCACAGCAGCGCCAGCCGATAATGCGCTCACTTCCTGCACGCAGACCTTGTAGGAGCGAAGCTTGCTCGCGAAGGCGGCGTGTCAGTCGTCATCTTCGGCGACTGACACGCCGCCTTCGCGAGCAAGCTTCGCTCCTACAGGCGACCGTGTAGTTCATTTGAAAATGGGTAGGTCTCTGTTATGCAATCTTCTTCAATCGATATCGCTGTCACACCGGCAACCCAACCCGGGTTGCGGCTTTTGCTGCTGCCTTTGGTGATCCTGGCCGGTATGGGCCTGTCCGTGGAGGCCGGTCTGCTCGGGCCGCTGGGGGTTCAGGTCGGTCACTTGTGGGCGACGTTGAGCATCTTCGGCGTCGGCTCGGCGATCCTGTTTTTCCTGCTGTTGCTCAGCGGCCCGCAAAAGGGACCGGCCTTCAGCGACTTGCCGCGCTGGCAGTTGATCGGCGGTTTTCTCGGGCCGATCTACGTGGTGGTGCTGACCCTGGCCACGCCGTACATCGGCATTGCGATGACGATGATCGCGATCCTGTCCGGGCAGGTCGGTAAAAGCGTGCTGATCGACCACTTCGGCTGGTTCGGCGCCACTCGTAAAAAGGTCAACGGTGAACGTTGGCTGGCCTTGCTGCTGATTGTGGCGGCACTTGTTCTGATTGCGCGGGGTTAATGATTAATCTGATTATTTTGTTGGCGGTGGTCGTGGCTGCCGGTGCGGTGTTGAGTGTTCAGGCCGCCATCAATGGGCGTCTGGGCGAAACGGTCGGTGTGCTGCGCAGCAGTTTGTTGACGTTCGTGGTGGGTGCGGTGAGCACCGGGTTGCTGATCCTGTTTTTCGAGCCGGCCCATGCCGTGAGCCTGCTGGACGTGCCGAAATGGCAGCTCAGCGGCGCGCTGTTCGGCGTGGTGTACATGATGGTGATGGTGGGGGCGGTGCCACGGGTGGGTACGGCGGTGGCGACGGTCGCGGTGATCGTCGGGCAGTTGGGCATGGGGATGCTGATCGATAACTTCGGCTGGCTGGGCAACCCGCAGATCGAACTGTCCGGCAGCCGGATACTGGCGATGGTGCTGCTCGGGTTGGCGCTGGTGTTCATGTATCGCAGCAATACCCGCCAGGCCTGACCGCTTTCGCTTTCCTGTAGGAGCGAGGCTTGCCCGCGAAGCAGATGCCGCGATCTAAACAGTTACATCGCGTTATCGTTCTTCGCGGGCAAGCCTCGCTCCTACAGGTTTGGGCTGCGTCGTCTGTGGCAACTTCTACACTGGTGAGACGGGTTGTAGCCCCGACGACCACCACCTCAGGAGTCAGACTCATGATCGATAGCGAAAGCAAATGCGACTGCAAGAATTGCAACTGCAAACTGGGCCAGCATCCGATCGCACGTCACGGCAAGCACTACTGCTGCGAAGCCTGCGCCAAACACCATGAACACGGTGAAGAATGCGTGCACAAAGACTGCAAGTGCGCCCAACACTGACTGTGTAGGAGCAAGCTTGGTCCGGGCGGCGTTCCGACGATGCAGGCGCCGAGGTTCTTCAGGCTGACCGCGTTATCGTTCATCGCGAGCAAGCTTGCTCCTACAGAAAAGCGTGGTTAGCTTGCTGGCCGCCAAGTGACATTTTCCACGCCGAATTTTTCCGCCATCGGCTTGCTGGTCTTTTGCACTTTCTCCCTTCCAAAGCGCGGGATTCGGCCCACGCCGGCGTCGCAACTAGCCCAATGCCAAGCCTGCGCATTGTCCATTTTGTCCAGGCGAATGATGAAAGACTTTGGGACGCCATGAAGGGTGTATTCAATGACGAAAAGTTTTGCGTTATTCATAAAGCCCGTATTCCTCCCTGTGGTAATAGAAGGATCGTCGGCGGTACGGAAAATTCATTCGGATTGTCAGACGGCTGCGGCCAGTGGCGATGAGGCCTGCGGCTGGTTACCATGGGTTTTCTGAAAATCCCCGATGAATGCTGACCATGGCCCTTGCCGCGCCCCCCGACCTGAGTGACACCGATGTGCCCGTGCAACCGCTGGCGCGCACCTATCCGCGCGGGCTGTTCATCGAGCCCCACGAGCATGTCTGGGGCCAGTTGTTGTATGCGATGAGCGGGGTGATGTGGGTCGAAACGCCGCATGAGGCGCTGGTGGTGCCGCCGCAACGGGCGGTGTGGTTGCCGCCGGGCGTGCCTCACGGCATTCGCGTGGTCTCGGACCTGCAGATGCGCAACATCTACCTGCGTCCGGCATTGGCGGCGACGCTGGACGACACGGTCCAGGTGATCGAAGTGGGCGGGTTGCTGCGTGAACTCATCGTCGGGCTGGTGGAGCAGGGCGACGACGGCGCGCCGGAGTATTACGAGGCGCTGGTCGGGCTGGCACTGCTGGAACTGCGGCGAGCCAGGCGTTCGCTGTTGAAAATCCCGTTGCCGGATGATTCCGACCGGCGCCTGATGAACCTGTGTCAGGCTGTCATGGCCGCGCCATCGCTGGACGTTTCCTTCGAACAACACGCGCAAAACGCCGGGG
Source organism: Pseudomonas sp. MM213 (assembly GCF_020423045.1). NCBI lineage: Bacteria > Pseudomonadati > Pseudomonadota > Gammaproteobacteria > Pseudomonadales > Pseudomonadaceae > Pseudomonas > Pseudomonas sp. MM213. The sequence continues at coordinate 2,553,230 of NZ_CP081943.1, read as the reverse complement.
CCAGCGTGCGGACCCTGGCGCGGCTGTTCAAGGACGGTCTGGGCATGGGCTTCGCCGAGTGGCGGCGACAAGTGCAACTGGCGACTGCGGTCGCGGAGCTGATCCAGGGGGCGCCGGTCAGTGCGATTGCCCGGGAGCTGGGCTACTCGCCGAGCAGCTTCAGTGACATGTTCCGTCGGGAACTGGGTGTCGCGCCCTCGCAGTTCTGCACGAACCTGTAGGAGCCAGCTTGCTGGCGATAGCATCCTCAAATTTTGCATCGTCCTCACGTCAGCTATCGCCAGCAAGCTGGCTCCTACAGGTTATTGCGGGTGGTTTGGCCGGAATTCAGAAGCACTTGGCCGATGCTCGCGGATGCCGGCCTTTAGACTTTGGGCATCCCTCAATTGCCCACGGAGTCTGCCATGAGCTACCTCATCTCGCTGGTCATCGGTCTGGGCGTCGGTTTGCTTTACGGCGCGCTGGATTTTCGTTCCCCCGCACCACCGGCCATCGCGCTGGTGGGCCTGCTGGGCATGCTCGCCGGTGAAAAGTTGTGGCCCATGGGGCGGCAACTGGTCACTGGCTGGATCTCCTGAATTCCCTTTCCCCTGTTGGATGGACACTCCCATGAAAGCATTGCAGTTCGACAAAACCGGCGACCTTTCGGCCCTGCGCTTTGTCGAGGTTCCGACCCCCGTGCCCGGCGCCGATGAAGTGCTGGTGCAAATCAAGGCCGCCGGCCTCAATCCCAGTGATGTGAAGAATGTGCTGGGGCGTTTTCCCTACACCACGTTGCCGCGCATTCCCGGGCGTGATTTTGCGGGTGTAGTCGTCGAAGGCCCGCAGGCGCTGATCGGTCAGGAAGTGTGGGGCACCGGCCGTGAACTGGGCTTTTTCGCCGACGGCTCCCATGCGCAATTCGTCAAGCTGCCGGCCAATGGCGTGGCGCGCAAACCGACGCACCTGAGTTTTGCCCAGGCCGCCAGCCTCGGCGTGCCTTACACCACGGCGTGGGATGCGCTGGAGCGCAGCCTGGTGAACGCACAAACGCGGTTATTGGTGATCGGTGGCGGGGCGGTCGGCAGTGCTGCGCTGGCGCTGGCCAAGGTGCGTGGCGCCCAGGTGCTGGCGGCGGCGCGTCGGCCGGAGCAGGTCAAGGACTTGCAGGCTCAGGGGTATCAGACGTTGCAGCTGGATAAACCCGAGGATTTGGGCGCGCAGGTGAATGCGGTCTACACCGGCGGCGCCGACGTGATTTTTGACACCACCGGGTTCTGGCTACCGGCCTCCGTCCCCGCGCTGGCCGCGTTCGGTCGCATCGCGATCATCGCCGCGCCGGTGGATGGCCAGGTGCAATTGCCGGCCCTGGCGCTGTATCGCAAGGGCGGTTCGGTGGTGGGGATCAACTCGTTGCTATACGGCGTGCAAGCGTGCGCGGCGATGCTCGATCAGTTCGGCCGGTTCTTCGACCAGGACCTGTTGCCGTTGCCACAAGGGTTGTTCGAATCGCCACTGGCCGAAGGGCTGGAACGTTACGCCGAAGTGAATCAGGGCAGTGGCGACAAAGTCATCCTGCTGCCATAACCCCAATCCCCTGTAGGAGCCGGCTTGCTGCGGGCGGCTCCTACAGGTCGTGCGCGGGTCGAACAGCGCGACCAGTCCTTATGTCGGGCAGGTTTCCCGGCCGTTATCCAGGCCTTGCTTGTAGCTGTGGCTCTGCAGACTGGCCTTGCCGTTGTGCCAGGTCAGGGTGAGTACATACAGCGAGTCGTAGTCGCTGGATTCCCAGTCATCGGTGATGTTCTGTTTCTTGCCGACCGCTTCGCCGGCGACCTTGTTGATCAGCTCGGGCAGGTAGCCGTGGGACCACGCGGTGTAGATCACCGAGTTGTGGTACTTGTCATGCAGCAGTTCGTCGGCCAGATCACTGGTGTCATTGGCCGAGAAGTTGATGTTCACCGGCAAGCCGAGCTTGATGGCGCTGGGGCTGATGGTCATCAGGGGGCGAATGTAGCTGTAGGAATTATCCAGCTCGCCTTCCTCGACATTGCGCGTCGGGTTGGCTGCAAACACGTAGTTGGCCTTGCCGAATTTTTCCGGGAGCAGGGTGGCCAGGTCGATGGCGCGGTTCAGGCCCTGGCAATTGAGCTGGCCGAGGCCGCCGGCGGGTTTTTCCGCGTGGCGCAGGAAGACCAGCGTCTGGGTGCCGTCAGCCGGCTGGGCGCGGCTTTCACGGACTTCCAGCGACAGGAACAGCGCACTGATTGCCAACAGGGAGGGCAGCACAATATAAGCGCGATGTTTGAAGCGTTGGACCAATTTCATAAGGTTCATCATGGAATAAGGGTTTCTTCAGCGCATTCGGTTAAGGCTGACAAACCTTTACACCACGCGCTCCCAGCGTCGGGTGTTTTCCATGTCGATGATCCGGTCCGTTTCCGAAAGGGCAGCACTCAGAGTCCACTGAGGCCCGTTTGGTTCGATTCCGGCGGCATGCGCAGCAATGTACCGATAACCATGAACGGGTTGGAGCAGAGGTTATCGACAGGATGTTGCGGATTTATGGACACAGTACACGGGGCGGTCGCAGGAGAAGACTGCAATCCATTGATCTTGGTAATCATCAATATCGATACGCCGTACGTCGCAGCCTGCGGCCACTCACACTATGATCGTGCCTCTCAATCTCTTCGTGGATCCATGCGATGACCGATCTGTCTGCTTTCCCTATCACTCAAAAATGGCCAGCCCAATACCCTGAGTGGATTCAGCTCTATTCGTTGCCGACCCCCAACGGCGTCAAGGTGTCGATCATGCTCGAAGAGATCGGCCTGCCCTACGAGCCGCATCGCGTGGGCTTCGACACCAGCGACCAGCTGTCGCCCGAGTTTCTGTCGCTGAACCCCAACAACAAGATCCCGGCGATCCTCGACCCCCACGGGCCGGACGACCTGCCGCTGCCGTTGTTCGAGTCCGGGGCGATTCTGATTTACCTCGCCGACAAGAGCGGGCAGTTGCTGGCCCAGGAATCGGCTGCGCGTTACGAGACGATCCAGTGGTTGATGTTTCAGATGGGTGGTATCGGGCCGATGTTCGGCCAGCTCGGTTTTTTCAACAAATTCGCCGGCAAGGACTACGAAGACAAACGCCCTCGGGATCGTTATGTCGAGGAAAGTAAACGTTTGTTAAAAGTGCTTGATGGACGTCTGCAGGGGCGTGACTGGATCATGGGCGAGCGCTACACCATCGCCGATATCGCGACATTCCCGTGGGTGCGCAACCTGATCGGCTTCTATGAGGCGGGCGATCTGGTGGGCATCAAGGATTTCCCGAACGTGACGCGGGTGTTGGAGCGCTTCCTGGCGCGGCCGGCGGTGATGCGCGGGCTGGAAATTCCCAAGTAAGACCTTTCGAATCCACCAAGACCAAGGCAGGCCATGCACGCATTCGATTTCAAGCAAGTAGATGTCTTCAGCCGCGTTGCGCTCAAGGGCAATCCGTTGGCCGTGGTGTTCGGCGCCGATGAGCTCAGCGATGAGCGCATGGCGGCGTTCGCCACCTGGACGAATCTCAGTGAAACCACGTTCATCCTCGCCCCGCAGGACCCTCGGGCCGATTACCGGGTGCGGATTTTCACCACCCTGAACGAATTGCCGTTCGCCGGTCACCCGACCCTGGGCACCTGCCATGCCTGGCTCGAAGCCGGTGGCGTGCCCAAGGGCGAGGAGATCATTCAGGAATGCGGCGTGGGCCTGGTGCGGGTGCGCCGGCAAGGCGCGGAACTGGCCTTTCTCGCACCGCCACTGCTCAAGACCGGGCCGGTGCAGGCGGAGCTGGTGGAGCGGGTACGACGCGGGCTCCGACTGGAACCGGGCGCCATCGTGCGGGCGCAGTGGGTCGATAACGGCGCGGGTTGGCTGGCGGTGATGGTCGAGGATCGCCAGCAGGTGCTGGACCTGCAGCCGGACCATTCGCAGATGCTCGGCCTCGCGGTCGGTGTGATTGCGCCGTGGCATCCAGAGCGTGACGGCGATGACGCACAGTTCGAAGTGCGGGCGTTCATTTCCGGCGACGGCATGCCGGAAGATCCCGCCACCGGCAGCCTGAATGCCGGCATCGCCCAATGGCTGCTCAGCGAAGGGCTGGCGCCGGCGTCTTATGTGGTGAGTCAGGGTCTGACCATGGGGCGGGCCGGGCGCATTGCGGTCGAGCGGATTGGCGATGAGATCTGGATTGGTGGTTCTGTAGTTACGTGCATTACCGGCACGCTGAACATCTAAACCTGTGGGAGCGAGCCTGCTCGCGATGGTGTATCAGCTACATTGATGGCGACTGACACTCCATCGCGAGCAGGCTCGCTCCCACAGGGTTTTATGGTGGATGCAGGAATTGTTGCCGAAGCGGTAACGGTTTTTACTCCGCTGAGGTTTGTGCCCGGCGGCGAACTGGGCATAAGCTTTCGCCCCCTTACGACTTTCGTCTCGTCCCCCGATTTTTCAGGAAACCCCATGTCCAGTCAGTTCCCCGAAGCACGTCCACGCCGTCTGCGCCGCAATGCGAGCCTGCGCAGCCTGTTCCAGGAAACCGAGTTCAGCTTGAACGATCTGGTGCTGCCGATTTTCGTCGAGGAAGAAATCGACGACTTCGTGCCGATCAAAAGCATGCCCGGTGTGATGCGGATTCCGGAATCGAAACTGGCCGGCGAGATCGAGCGCTATGCCCGTGCGGGGATCAAGTCGGTGATGACCTTCGGCGTGTCCCATCATCTGGACAGCAGCGGCAGCGACACCTGGAGCGACAATGGCCTGGTCTCGCGCATGGCGCGCATCGCCAAGGACGCGGTGCCGGAGATGATCGTGATGTCCGACACCTGCTTCTGCGAATACACCGACCACGGTCACTGCGGCGTGTTGCACAACCACGAAGTCGATAATGACCAGACCCTGATCAACCTCGGCAAACAAGCCGTCGCGGCAGCCCGTGCCGGTGCCGATGTGATCGCGCCGTCGGCGGCCATGGACGGGCAGGTCCAGGCGATTCGCCGGGCGCTGGACGCCGCCGGTTTCACCCAGACCGCGATCATGGCCTATTCGACCAAATTCGCCTCGGCGCTCTACGGCCCGTTCCGCGAAGCCGGCGGCAGCGCACTCAAGGGCGACCGCAAAAGCTATCAAATGAACCCGATGAACCGCCGCGAAGCGGTGCGTGAATCGCTGATGGACGAGCAGGAAGGCGCCGACGCGCTGATGGTCAAGCCGGCCGGCGCGTACCTGGACATCATCCGCGACATTCGCGAGGTTTCGCGCCTGCCGCTGTCGGCGTACCAGGTCAGCGGCGAGTACGCGATGATCAAGTTCGGCGCACAGGCCGGGGCCATCGATGAGGACCGCGTGGTGCGCGAGAGTCTCGGTGCGATCAAACGGGCGGGGGCGGATTTGATCTTCACCTACTTCGCGATGGACCTGGCCCTGGCCGGGATCTGAACATCTCACAACTCCCTGTGGGAGCGAGCCTGCTCGCGAAGCGGTGTCACATCCGCAATGGATGTTTCTGACACAGCGCAATCGCCGGCAAGCCGGTCTCGCTCCCACAATTGGATTGGGTGAATCAGTGAGGGCCAAAATACGGCCGTATCCCGCGATCCCGGAAGTACCGTTCGATCACCTTCGGATCCGAGCACGACTCGGCCACCGCCACGTAGGTATCCGGCCGCAACAAATAAAACCCGTTGCGCCCAAGGCCGGATGTTTCAAACGCCGGTCGCCAGTCAAACACATGCAACGGCAAGTGATGTTCATTGCACCAGGCAATCATTTCGTCGCTGGTGTCGCCGTACACATGCACCTGCCAGTTCGGGCACTTCAGCGGCCCGAAGTTATCCCCTTCACCATCATGTGCCCACGGCAAGCGGTCACCTCCGTGAACGTGCCCGGCGACGCCGGTGCTCAATGGCATTCCACGATAGTTGAGGGTGATCTGCGACACCGTACGAAACAGGAATTCCCGGGAGGCCTCGAACGAAGCCATTTTCGGCAGCAGGAACGGCGCCAGACGGGTACGCAGCAAATCTGCCATGCGTCCTTCGGCGGTGACAAAACTGAACACCCGGTCGGTGGTGGCGACCAGTTTGCGGGCAAAGGCGATGCGCTCGGTTTCATACGTGTCGAGCAGATGCGGGGCAGCACCGCCGCTCAACACGGCCGCGAGTTTCCAGGCGAGGTTGATGGCATCGCCGATGCCGGTGTTCATGCCCTGGCCGCCCGCCGGGCTGTGGACATGGGCCGCGTCGCCCAATAGAAACGCGCGACCGCTGCGAAAGTGATCGGCCACCCGATGATGCACACGGTAGGTCGAGAACCAGTTCACCTGCTCGATCTGCACTTTCAAGTGTTCGATGGCGCGGGTGCTGACGTCTTCGAATCGCAGGGTTTCCACGTGCTCGGCGCGTTCGTCGCGAACGGTGCCGATCAACCGCGCGCGACCTTCGCCGGCGAGGGGAAACACCGCGAGAAAGTCTGCTTCATCGAGGTCCAGGTGCAGCTCGCCATTGAGCGCCGGCCCGCTGGCCTGCACGTCGGCCACGTAGAAAATCTGCTGGTAGGTGCCGCCGGGAAATCCGGTATCGAGGGTTTTGCGCACCCGCGAGCGGGCACCGTCGCAGCCGGCGAGGTAACAGGCCTGACAGGTTTCCTCTTGACCATCGGGCAGGCGCAGCCGCGCGGTGATGCCATCGCCGGTTTCTTCGAAGCTCTCCAGTTCGGTGTTGCGCTCGACCCGGATGCCAAAGGCTTCCAGGCGTTCAATCAGCAATTGTTCGTGCTCGTCCTGGGGAAAAATTTCCAGGAATGCATACGGCGTCAGACCCTCGCCAATCCGGCCCAACGGCAAGCGCGCCACGGGTTCGCCCTTGACCCAGAAGTTGGCCGCCGCCACGCGATGCCCTTTGTGTATCACGGCCTCGTTGAGGTCGAGCTGGCGATACAGTTCCAGTGTGCGCGCCTGCACGGCCAACGCCCGTGAAGTGGTGCCGGGGGCCGAGGTCTTGTCGATAATCCGCACGCGGATCCCCAGTTTGCTCAGCCACAGCGCGAGCACCAGACCGGTGGGACCGGCGCCGATGATCAGTACGTCGCTACGGTTCATGCGCCTGTTCTCCCCTGGCGTCTTGGCTCAAGTATGGTTCAGCCGAAGAGGGCCGTCAGACAGCCCGCCCAACGGAAAAGACCCTGTAAGCGCCGGCTTGCTGGCGATGAACGATAACGCGCTCATCCTGATGCACCTCGGTGCTCCCATCGCCAGCAAGCCGGCTCCCACCGTTCAGTGTGTCTGTGCCGGGAACAGTGTGTCGCCGGCACAGTCATAGCCTGCGCCATGCGATTGATCGTATGGTTAACCCGGTTCAACGGATCTGATGGAGCGCCATGCAAGCCAATCGATTGATCACGAGCGTCGCGGCGCTGTTGGTGCTGGCCGGTTGCGGGACTCAGCGCACCCAGGAAGCCCCGGCCCGCACACCCAAAGAGGTCAAGGCCGAGATCGTGCGCCTGCTGCCGGCGAAAACCGTTGATCGCCAAGGCTGGGCCACGGACATCTACGCGGCGTTTGCTGCGCAGAACATTTATCCCTCTACGCAAAATCTGTGTTCCGTACTGGCGGTCACCGAGCAGGAGTCGACCTTTCAGGCAGACCCGCCGGTGCCGGGCCTGGGCAAGATCGCCCGAGAGGAAGTCGACCGCCGTGCCGCCAAAGCCCACATCCCCGGCCTGCTGGTGAGCGGTGCGCTGCAAATACGTTCCAGCACCGGCAAAAGCTACAGCGACCGATTGAATGCCGCGCGCAGTGAAAAGGAATTGAGCGCGATCTTCGATGATTTCATCGGCAGGGTGCCCATGGGCCGCACGCTGTTCGGTGGTTTCAATCCGGTGCACACCGGTGGGCCGATGCAGGTCAGCATCGACTTCGCCGAGCAGCAGGCGCGGGGTTATCCGTACCCGGTGGACGGCTCGATTCGGCATGAAGTGTTCAGCCGTCGCGGCGGTATGTATTTCGGCATCGCCCACTTGCTCGGTTATCCGGTGAGCTACAAGCAGCCGCTGTACCGCTTCGCCGATTTCAACGCCGGTTGGTACGCCAGTCGAAACGCCGCATTTCAGAATGCGGTGAGCCGTGCTTCGGGGATTCCTCTGGCGCTGGACGGTGATCTGGTGCGCTACGACTCGATCATGCCCGGCACCACGGAACTGGCCGTGCGCACCCTCGGCAAGCAACTGGGCATGCGCAATCCGACGATTCGGGATCAACTGGAGAAGGGCAAAAGCCTCGAGTTCGAGGACAGCACGTTGTATCAGCGGGTTTTCGAATTGGCCGAGAAGGCCGAAGGCCGTTCATTGCCGCGAGCGGTATTGCCGGGGATTGCGTTGCAGAGCCCGAAAATCACCCGAAAACTCACCACGGCGTGGTTTGCCAAGCGAGTCGACGAGCGTTATCAGCGCTGCATGGCGCTGGCGGGGAAGTGACCGGTCTCAAAAAATGCATAAAAAAACCCGGCGTGTAAGGCCGGGTTTTTTGTCGAGTGTTGCTGCAAAGCCATTCATTCATACAGCGCGGCTTTCGATCAGACGGTCAGAACCACCTTCGGCGACGCGGTTTTCGATCAGGCGGTCGGAACCACCTTCGGCAACGCGGTTCTCGATCAGACGGTCGGAACCACCTTCGGCAACGCGGTTTTCGATCAGGCGGTCGGAACCACCTTCGGCGACACGGTTTTCGATCAGACGGTCGGAACCACCTTCGGCGACGCGATTCTCGATCAGACGGTCGGAACCACCTTCGGCCACACGATTTTCGATCAAACGATCCGAACCACCTTCGGCCACACGATTTTCGATCAAACGATCCGAACCACCCTCAGCCACACGGCTTTCAATCAACCGATCCGAGCCGCCTTCAGCGACAACCGGGTGAGCGGACGAAGCGGCAAAAGCGTTAACTGCAAAAACCGAGAAAGCGATGCTGAGGAAGAGTTGGCGTTTCATGGTGGTGTGCTCCGGGGTGTAGTTGTTTGGTATGGAGCTGATGGTACGCCGCACAATTTTTATGAGAACTTCATTGACGTGATGGTGAACATCGACGGCAGTGATGGAGCAGGTAACTCCCCGTGCGTAGGCGTGATGGTTGAGTTGTCGGCAGGCGGAGCGCGGTTGACGCCCGGCTCAGGTCCGACGCCGAACGAACTTGCGCCACAACCAGACCCACAGCATGAACAGCGGGAACGCGAGGATCAGGAAGGGCAGGGCGTAACTGGTTTTTTCCAGTGCATCGGCGGCGCCTTCGGCCAGGTTGTCGAGCAAGTTGCTGAACGCCTGGCTCAAGTGCGACGAGCGACTGCTGGCGCCGGTCGGCAGGAACGACAACGTGACCCGATTGGTGTCCAGACGCCGCTGGTGCCCGGCGGCAATCTGCGCCAGGGCTTGCAGATCGTTTTCGATCCCGGCCTGCTCTTTGCTCAGGGTGATCAGGTCGGTGACGCTGATGTCTTTGCGGGTCGCCAGTTCATCCAGGCGTTGCTGCTGGGCCTTGAGTCGTTCCTGGCGTCGGCGGGTGTCGTCCACGGCATCGGCGAGGTCTTCGGCGCTGGTGATCCGCTGACCCAGTTCGCCACCCTCGGCGGCCATCGCCACCAACGGCTCGACGCCGGCAGGGGCAATGCGCAGGGTGATGTCGGCGCGGCCGGCGCCTTGCTCGATGCGCAAGACGTTGCAGGCGCCGAAGCGTGCGGTTTCGCACGCCTCACGGGTGGCCTGCAAACGCGGGGCGATTTCCGCCTGGGGCAGCAACAGCTGCAATTCGTGTTCATAGGCGAGCATGGCCCCGCCACGCCCTTGTTCACCGGCTAGACTGGCCGATGACGAGTGGTCGCTTGGCGAGCAGGCACTTAGCGCCAGGCAGGCCAGAATGAAACCGACGGTACGAAAAAGTGCGGCGCGTTGGCCATCCTGTTGGCGCATGTTCTTTCCTTGAAGTGAGCTGCGGGGGTATTGGAAGAGTGCCCCGGGGTCGCGCATCTTACCTGCATCGATCCGCCAAATGGCAGGGAACGTGACCTTTGCCCGCTCGTCTACCGACTACCTGTTCGTCTCGCCAGGAGCGCGATATGTATCAGCTATACGGACACCAGAACTCCGGCGCCGCCGCCATCGAAGCTGCGTTGGAGCTGTGCGAGATTCCTTACCGCTTCATCGACGTCGAGTTATCCACCGAGGCGGCCCACGCGTTGGAGAAGATCAACCCGCTGAAGCAGATTCCGACCCTGCAACTGCCTGACGGCAGCGTTCTCACCGAAAGTGCGGCGATCTTGATTCATCTCGGGTTGACGTTTCCCAAGTCGAAACTGCTGCCGAAAGATGCCGCCGAGCGCGATCAGGCGATCCGGGGGCTGGTGTACATCGTCACCAATTGTTATGCGGCGATCGGCATCATCGATTACCCCGAGCGCTGGTTGCTCGTGGCGGACAAACCCTCGCGTGACAACCTCATGGCCGGTGCTCGCGAACGGTTGCACTGGAGTTGGGAGGTGTTTGCCGATCAGTTCTCGGGCGAGTTGTACCTGGGCGATGAGACGCCCGGCGCGCTGGATGTATTGGCGGCGGTGATCTCGCGGTGGGCGGGCACCCGGGAGCATTTGCGCAGTGCGCGGCCCGGTTTTTTCGCCTGGCTTGAGCGAATCGACCGGCACCCGACGTTGGCGCCGGTCTTTGCGCGGCATTGGCCGTCCTGAACACCGCAATCCCCTGTAGGAGCGAGGCTTGCCCGCGAAGGCGTTGGGTCAGGCGACACGTTCATTGACTGAGTCGGCGCTTTCGCGGGCAAGCCTCGCTCCTACAGGGCTCGCATTACTCGCCGCGAATGTACTGCTCCAGCTGGCGGATCAGTTCTGCCTGCTCCGCAATCGCTTCCTTGACCAGGTCGCCGATCGACAGCAAGCCGATCAACTTGCCGTTCTCCACCACCGGCAGGTGACGCAGGCGCCTGTCAGACATGATGCTCAGGCACGTATCGACGGTTTGATGGGTGTCTACGGTGATGACTGGCGACACCATGATGTCGCGGACCGGCGTGCCCACGGAAGAACGGCCATGCAGCACCAGTTTGCGTGCGTAATCACGTTCACTGATGATGCCCAGCACTTCGTCATTCTCTACCACCAGCAAGGCACCGACGTTCTTCTCGGCCATCTTCATCAGTGCTTCGAGCACCATGTGATCGGGTTTGATCTGGTGCACTTCCTGATTTTTCTGATCTTTCAACTTGAGCAGTTGGGCGACGGTTTTCATGGTGGCTTCTCGGGTGTTGTCGTTGTTCTTGAAGAATCGTAGACCCGAGCGCCGAGGGCAAGGCAGAAAACGGCAGATAACGCGCAAAAAACGCCATTCAGCCGTTTTTCTTCGATAAACCTCTCATTTTCGAACACACCACCGACCTTGTAGGAGCCGGCTTGCCGGCGATAGCGGTGGGTCAGGCGACGTATTTATCGTTTGAACGGGCGCTATCGCCGGCAAGCCAGCTCCTACAAGGGTTCATTCCAATCCAGGCGTTCGCTGTTATCCCCCGCAATGCCGCGTAGAATTGCGCTCTGAATCAGAGGTGAGGTTGCAGTGGTGGATTTACAGCGGGGCTTCGTCCTCACCCGGCATTGGCGCGATACCCCGGCCGGTACGGAAGTCGAGTTCTGGCTGGCGACCGACACCGGTCCCCAGCGTATTCGCCTGCCGCATCAACCGTCGGTGGCGTTCATCCCCGCCGAGCAGCGTGAGCAGGCTGAGCAGGTGCTGCACGGCGAAAAAAATGTCGAGCTCAAACCCCTGGCCCTGCTGGATTTCGAACATCGCCCGGTGCTCGGCCTGTATTGCCAGCAACACGGTCAACTGATGCGCCTGGAAACCGCGCTGCGCAAGGCTGGCGTCGAGATGTTCGAGGCCGACGTACGCCCCCCGGAACGCTACATGATGGAGCGCTTCATCACCGCGCCGGTGATCTTCGGTGGCACACCCGATGCCGAAGGCCTGCTGCTCGACGCGCAGATGAAACCCGATCCCGACTATCGACCGACGCTCAGGCTGGTGTCCCTGGACATCGAAACCACCGCTCAGGGCGATCTGTATTCCATCGCGCTGGAAGGCTGCGGCGAGCGTCAGGTGTACATGCTCGGCCCGCCCAACGGCGACGACAGCAAGGTCGACTTCCAGCTCGAGTATTGCGAGTCGCGAACCCTGCTGCTGAAAAAGCTCAACGAATGGTTCGCCCGGCACGACCCTGACGCGATCATTGGCTGGAACGTCGTGCAGTTCGATTTGCGCGTGCTTCACGAACACGCCCGACGCCTGGCGGTGCCGCTGAAACTGGGGCGCGGCGGTGAGGAAATGCAGTGGCGCGAGCACGGCAGCCGCAACCATTACTTCGCCTCGGCCGCCGGGCGATTGATCATCGACGGCATCGAATCCCTGCGTTCGGCGACCTGGAGTTTTCCATCGTTCAGCCTGGAAAACGTCGCGCAAACCCTGCTCGGCGAGGGCAAGTCGATCAGCACGCCGTACCAGCGCATGGACGAAATCAACCGCATGTTCGCCGAGGACAAACCGGCCCTCGCCACTTACAACCTCAAGGACTGCGAACTGGTCACGCGGATTTTCGCCAAGACCCAATTGCTCACTTTCCTGCTGGAGCGGGCCAGCGTGACCGGTTTGCCGGCGGATCGCAGTGGCGGTTCGGTGGCGGCCTTCACGCACCTGTACATGCCGTTGATGCACCGCCAGGGTTTCGTTGCGCCCAACCTCGGCAGCAAGCCTGCACAGGCCAGCCCCGGCGGATTTGTCATGGACTCGCAGCCGGGCCTGTACGAATCGGTGCTGGTGCTCGACTACAAAAGCCTCTATCCATCGATCATCCGCACCTTCCTCATCGACCCGGTGGGCCTGATCGAAGGGCTCAAGCATCCCGAGGACAGCGAATCCGTGCCCGGTTTTCGCGGGGCGCTTTTTTCCAGAACCCGGCACTGCCTGCCGGCCATTGTCGCGCGGGTCGCCGAGGGCCGCGAAACCGCCAAGCGCGAACACAACGCACCGTTGTCCCAGGCGCTGAAGATCATCATGAACGCCTTCTACGGCGTGCTCGGCTCCAGCGGTTGCCGTTTCTTCGATACGCGTCTGGCCTCGTCGATCACGTTGCGCGGGCACGAAATCATGCTGCGTACCCGCCAGTTGATCGAAGCCCAGGGGCACACAGTGATCTATGGCGATACCGACTCGACGTTTGTCTGGCTGCGCCGCGCCCACGGTCAGCAGGAAGCGGCGCAGATCGGCCACGCGCTGGTGGATCACGTCAATCAATGGTGGCGCGTGCATGTGCAAGAGGAGTACGGGCTGCAGAGCGCGTTGGAGTTACAGTTCGAAACCCACTACAAGCGCTTTCTGATGCCGACCATTCGCGGCGCCGAGGAGGGCAGCAAGAAGCGTTATGCCGGGCTGGTCACGCGTGACGACGGCACTGACGAGATGGTCTACAAGGGGCTGGAAACCGTGCGCACCGACTGGTCGCTGCTGGCCCGGCAATTCCAGCAAGAGCTGTACACGCGGATCTTCCATCGCCAGCCCTATCAGGATTATGTCCGCGAGTACGTGCGCAAGACCCTGGCGGGCGAGTTCGATGATCGCCTGATCTACCGCAAGCGCTTGCGCCGGACCCTGGATGACTATGAACGCAACGTGCCGCCGCATGTTCGCGCGGCGCGGATCGCCGACGACTACAACGATCAACAGGGCCGTCCGCGGCAATACCAGAACGGCGGCTGGATCAGCTACGTGATCACCGTCGCCGGGCCCGAGCCGCTGGAGATCCGTAGCGCGCCGATCGACTACGACCATTACGTCACCCGGCAGCTGCAACCGGTGGCGGATGCGATTCTGCCGTTCGTGGATGACGATTTCTCAACCCTGATTGGGGGGCAGTTGGGCCTGTTTTGAGTCCAGCAGCGATAACGTCCAGTCATCCGGAATCCCATGGAAGTGCCGCATCAGCGCTTGCTGGAACAGGCTGTCATCCGGGGCGAACTGCGCGAACAGGGTCATCGACGAGCGGAACTTCAGATTGTCCGGATGGCCGAAAATTTCGATGATGGAGCGTTCCGGAATATCCAGCACCAACTGCGTGCAGGTGCGCAGCCGTGGGCCCAGCTGCGCATGCTTGAGGTACGCCGAAGCCTCCTCTCCCGAGTGAATGGCATATCGTTGCGACATTTCGCTGCCGCCCAGGCCGATGAATTGCGGAAAGATGAACCACATCCAGTGACTGCGCTTGCGGCCCGCAACGAGCTCGTTTTTCACCCGTTCGAATACCGGGTCCTGCGCCCGTAGAAAGCGTTGCAGATCAAAGACGTCGAGCTGATCGGTGCTTCTCATGAGAAGCCCTCTGACAGAACCGCGATGGCTCAGACCATGGCCAGTCGCTGTTTGCGGTGTGGCGCGTGAAACGCGTGGTCCAGCGCCTCCAGATCCCCGGCTACAAGCTTCAATTGCGCGGCATGCGCATTCAGTTGCACATGCTCAGGTCGGACCGCCTTGGGGATGGCAATGACTCCATCCTGCCGCAGAATCCATGCCAAGGCTACCTGGGCCGGTGTCGCCGCGTGACGGGCGGCCACCTGCTTGAGTGTCGGGTGAGCGAGCAAACTCCCGCCCTGGCCGATGGGACAGTACGCCATCAATGGCTGACGATGCTGTTGGCTCCACGGCAGTAAATCAAATTCTATTCCACGCTCCTCAAGGTTGTAGAGCACTTGATTGGTGGCGCAGGCCGGGGAGGCCAGTTCTTGCAGGTCATCCACGTCGAAATTGGACACGCCCCAACGGCCGATCTTGCCGGCCTCGCGCAGGCGTTCGAATGCCTCAACGGTTTCTTCAAGGGGGTACTGGCCGCGCCAGTGCAGCAGGTACAAATCAATGTAATCGGTGTTCAACCGCCGCAGGCTGCGTTCGCAGGCCTCGGGGATGCCCTTGCGGCTGGCGTTGTGCGGATACACCTTGCTGACCAGAAACACCTTGTCGCGCAGGCCGGCAATGGCTTCGCCGACGACTTCCTCGGCGCCCCCTTCGCCGTACATTTCCGCGGTGTCGATCAAGGTCATGCCCAACTCAATGCCCAGGCGCAACGCGGCGACTTCCTCGTGGTGTCGAGCAGAATCTTCCCCCATGCGCCAAGTGCCCTGGCCGATAACCGGTACGTTGAGGCCGGCCAGTTCTAGAGTCCGCATGCAAAGCTCCTTGATGTCATTCGGTCGATACTTCGGTTGGCAGCAGAATAGCCCATGGGTTCCCCGGGCTGTAGGTGTCAACGATAACGCGGGCTGTCTGAATGAACGCGCCGTCCGGACGCTTTTCGCGGGCAAGCCTCGCTCCTACAGGGAATCGCGTTTGCTTTCGCTTTTCACCACTCATCAGGCCGAGCGTTAGCTCGCCTTCAGCTTTTGATCTTGAGGTACACGCCCCCTCGAGAGGCCGAGTGGAGGTTCTGCGCAGTGGGCAACCCGGCATGGATGCCGGGTTAGCCGCCCCCGGCCATGGATGGCCGATGGCGGCGGGCCCACGGAGCAGGACCGGAGCGAGGGCATGGCGAGCATTAGCGAGCCACCGAACGAAAGGGGCAAGAGCGCTTGGTTACTTGGCGCTTCTCCAAGTGACTCGCCGTAAGGGCGAAACCACGATCAGCCATCACCGAAATAATGGATATTCACCCAAGCGCTGATGCCCCCCCCCCAACGTCTTACCGAGCAGAAAACTTCAACACAGTACTCTGGGTATACGTCTTGCCCGGATCCAGTCGCGTAGACGGGAAGTTCGGCTGATTGGGCGCGTCCGGGTAATGCTGGGTTTCCAGAGTGAACGCGCTCCAGTGTGCGTAAGTCTTGCCGGCCTTGCCCTTGACCGAGCCATCAAGGAAGTTGCTGGTATAGAACTGCACGCCAGGCTCAGTGGTATAGAGCTGCAAACGACGCCCGGACTGCGGGTCGCTGACATCGGCAGCCAGTTTGCCGAGGTCCCCCTTGGCATCCAGCACCCAGTTGAAATCGAAGCCACCCTGTTTCGGCTCGGCGAATTTCAGCTGCGGATGATCCGCCTTGATGTGTTTGCCAATGGCGGTGGGTTGGGTGAAGTCCATCGGCGTACCGGTCACCGGAGCCAGCTCGCCGGTAGGAATCAACTTACCGTTGACCGGCGTGTAGTGACTGGCGTGCAAGGTTGCGACCTGTTGCAACACGTCGCCGTTACCCGCGCCGGCCAGGTTGAAGTAGCTGTGATTGGTCAGGTTCAGCACCGTCGGTTTGTCGGTGGAGGCCTTGTACTCAATGCGCAGCTCGTTGTTTTCGTTGAGGCTGTAGGTGACCTCGGTTGTCAGGTTGCCAGGAAAACCCATTTCGCCGTCCGCCGACAGGTATGTCAGCGTCACGCCCACTGAATCCTTGCCCTTCGCCGGTTTGGCTTTCCAGACATGTTTGTCAAAACCCTGCGGGCCGCCGTGCAGTGAATTCGAGCCGTCATTTTGCGGCACCTGAAAGCGCTTGCCATCGATTTCGAACGCACCGTTGGCCAGGCGATTACCGAAGCGCCCGATGGTCGCGCCGAAGTAGGCCTTGCCGCTCTGATAGCCCTGTACGTTGTCGAAGCCGAGCACCACGTCTTCGAGCTTGCCGTTTTTGTCCGGCACGGCAAGCGACTGCAGCGTCGCTCCGTAGGTGATCACGGTGGCCTGCATGCCGTGGCTGTTACGCAACACGTATTGTTCGACGGTTGTGCCGTCATTGGTTTTGCCGAAGGCTTTATGTTCGCTGGACAGACCATTGGCCTGGGCGGTGAGGGTGGCGATCATCAGGGACAGCCCAAGGGCGTAGTGCGGGTATCTGGAGTGAAGCATGGGTTACCTTCCTTTTTATTGTTTTTAAAGTAGTCATACTAAATATCGATTGTTAATTCGACATGGAAGGATTTATAGCTGAATCGTGCGGCGTTTCAATTAAAAAGTATGACTAATTAGTGATCCCCTTCACTTTGTTGGGAAAGGGCGGACTGCAGGTTCTGCACTTTTTCGCAATCCACGGCTCTACCCTTGGTCAGCCTGCGGCGATCCCCTCTGCCGGCCCATGCCCAAGTTCAAGCACCCATGGCCCGAGTTTTACCCCTCACCGCTGTGCACATCCGCCGCCATTGCCTGCTGCTCGCCGTTCTGTCGATGCTCTTCACGACCGGTTGCAGTCAGCAGCAGGGCCGGGACATCGTCAGCCAGTTTCGTGAAGGCAGGCCCCAGGAATTCCTCCAGACCAGCGTCGACCGCATGGCCACCCTGGCGATGCGCGACAACCTCGACAGCCTTTACCTGCTGATGGGCAAGCTCTACCTGCGCAACCCGCAGGAGCTGAAGAAGTCCGGCTTCCTCGACGCCCGCACCGCCGGCAAACAGGTGCGCCTGGCCATCGAACAGCAACAACCGCTGCCGACGCTGGGGGGCAAGAAGGATCTGGCGGCGCTGAATTACGCCATGAGCCCGGAGTTCCTCGGCGACCGGGTCGGCGCTTTCATCTACGCCATCGGCAGCATGCTGGTCACCGCTCACGGCAATCGGCTGGAGTTTTACATGACCGATGCGATCAACCCGGTCTTCGTCAGCAACGCCGCGCGCAACATCGAGAAAGCCACCTGGATCCTCAGCCAGCGGCAAAACAAAAACGGCGAGCCCTTGCTGTTTTCCAACGAGATCTCGGAGGAGGGCAGCAACCTGAGTTTTGCCGTGGAGTTCGGCAAGATCGTCGCGCGCCTGGACCTGCTGACCCAGATGCTGGACGAGCGCTACCGGCGGATCGGCCTGAACTACGCACAGAGCCTGTTGTTCCTCAATTTCCTCCCCGTCCAGTAAACCCCGACCCTGTAGGAGCCGGCTTGCTGGCGATAGCGGTATATCTGCAACATTGATTTGACTGACACACCGTAATCGTCGGAACGCCGCCCGCAGCAAGCCGGCTCCTACAGGGAGTGCGCATGAAGGAATAACGATAGACCGCATCGATATAAGTAGTTATAAGAAAAATCGCTATGCTGCGGGCCAGTTTTTTCATGCGTTTTTGTGGGCGTGTTAATGGATTTCGTTAACTTCGGTTTGGTTGTGGCAGGTTTGGTGGTGGGGTTCATTGTCGGCATGACCGGCGTGGGCGGCGGCTCGCTGATGACGCCGATCCTGCTTTGGTTCGGCATCAATCCGGCGACAGCGGTGGGTACGGACCTGCTGTACGCCGCGATTACCAAATCCAGTGGTGTGCTGGTACATCGCAAGAACAAGAACATCGACTGGGCCATTACCGGTTGGCTGACGCTCGGCAGCGTGCCGGCCGTGGCGCTGACGTTGTGGTTCCTGAGCAGTTTGCAAACGTCCCCCGACGCGATGAACGCCATCATCAAACAGGCGCTGGGCTTCGTCCTGTTTGCCACGGCACTGGCGATTTTCTTCAAGAAACGCCTGCTCGACTTCGCCCACAAACGCGCCGGTGGCACCTACAACCCAAGCGGCAAACGCTTGAATGGGCTGACCGTGATCACCGGCCTGATCCTCGGCACCATGGTCGCCCTGACCTCCATCGGCGCGGGCGCCCTGGGCACCGTGGCGCTGTTCATTCTGTATCCGCTGTTGCCTACCCGCCGCCTCGTCGGCACGGAAATCGCCCACGCCGTACCGCTGACCCTGGTCGCCGGTCTCGGCCATGCGAGCATGGGCAACATGGATTGGCATGTGCTGGGCTACTTGCTGGTCGGTTCGCTGCCGGGGATTTACCTGGGCAGCCACCTGACCGGCCGCATCTCGGATGAGGTGTTGCGCCCGTGCCTGGCGACGATGCTGGTGCTGATCGGCTACAAACTGGCGTTCTAGGTTCTGTACGACTTCCCTTGAAATCTCACAGCAGGCTCCTGGGAGCCGAGATTCGGTAGCGTTCGCTATCATCGCTGGAAAGGAATCTCTCGCGGATCCATTGAGCCAAATCCTGAGGGGCCAAAGGGCGCGAGAAACAATAACCTTGCGCTATCTGGTATCCCTGGCCTCGAAGGATTTCAAGTTGCGCATCGGTTTCAACACCTTCGGCGACAATGTTCAATTGCAAGCTCTTGCAGATCCCGGCAATCGACTGTGCCAGTGTCCGGGCACTTTCGCTTTTTTCGATATCGTCGATAAAACTCTTGTCCAGCTTGATGGTGTCCACGGGCAGTCGCAGCAAGTAGCTCAGGCTGGAGTAACCGGTGCCAAAATCGTCAATGGATAAGCTGACGCCTAATTGACGGACCTCGGTAATGACCGATATGACATTGTCGGTGGCGTCCAGTATGAAGTCTTCCGTGACCTCCAGCGTCAAGCAGGAGGGTAAGAGCCCATGCTTTGTCAGCAGAGACTGGATGAGATCAATAATGGCTCTGTCGCGAAAGGCGACGGGGAAGATGTTTACCGACATACGAGGCACGGCAAGTCCCGAGTCGCGCCATTGAGCCATCTGCCGGCAGGCTTCGGTGAGTACCCATTGATTGAGCTTGGGCATCAATCCTGCCTCGCGCACCAAAGGGATGAATCGATTTGGAGGGATGTTTCCAAGCTCCGGATGACACCAGCGGGCAAGTGCCTCGACACCAAAAAGCTGGTTGTCGTCGAGCGCTATCTGGGGCTGGTAATGCAGCGTCAGCTGATTGGACTCCAGGGCATTCTCGAGGGCCAGGCTCAGTGTCAGTTCGTCATTGGTTGAATCGTTGATCACCTGGTCGAACACTTCAATTGCCTGGCGGCCTGCGGACTTGGCTTTGTACATCGCCTGATCGGCATGCAAAAGCAACGAGTGAATGTCGTTACCGTGGTCTGGATAAATACCAATACCAATGCTGGCCGAGGGCGCAATTTTTACATCGGCCAACATCATGGGTTCCGATAGTTTGCTGAGCATTCTTTCTGAAAAGGCAATCGCCTGTTCAGCGCTGGAGGGAGACAGAATAATGACGAATTCATCTCCTGAAAGCCGGCTGACAAAGTCATTGCCCCTCACAGAACCCTGAAGCCTCCTGGCTATTTCAGACAGAAGCAAATCCCCGGCGGCGTGCCCAAGTGAGTCATTGATTTGCTTGAACTTATTAATGTCGATGAACAACACGGCCATTGATGATTGCGAGCGCTGAGCATTGGCAATCATTGAGTTTGCTTTCATCATCAACAGTCGCCGATTGGGCAACATCGTCAGGCTGTCATAATAGGCCAGTCGTTCAATATCGTTGATAAAGCTGTCCCTCTCGAGGGCGAGTGCGCACAGCTTCAGGCTGGTTTCAAGCAGCCGGTGATGTTGGACCGCAGGGAGGTGATTTTCACGGTAGTAAAGGGTAAATGTGCCTAAACAACGTCCGTTGTTGGAGCGAATGGTGTTAACCCAGCCGGCCGTGAAACCGAACGATTGCGAGAGCTTGTGATCGATGCAATCGCCCTGGTCCGATGCAGGGTCAGTGAAGTTCAGCATCATGCTTTCTTTCACGTCCATTTTTTTCAGGATGGACCTTTCGGCAAGGCTTTCCAGTGACTGAATCAACCCGGCCGGCAGGTTGAATTCCGCCACCAGTGGAAGGCAGCCCTGCTCATCAAATTGTCTTATTGAAACGCCGATTTCAGGAGCGATACGACCTATCTCCAGACAAATCAACTTCATGATGTCGGGAAGTGGCTCTTCGCGGGCCATGGCACTGAGGACCTTGAACTGCAACTCGTCGTTCATCTTGGCTTCGGTGATGTCCGTCACAATAGCCACGACGTCCTGCTGAACACCCTGTGGGTCGAGCACCGGATTGGCGACTACGCGTACCCATAATGGATTCTTTGATTTGTTGTAGACCAGTAATTCAGTGGTATGGCTTTGTCCTTTCTGGATACTGTTTCTGAAAGAAAGGACGGCTTCCTGATCCGTATGGCGGCCATAAAATACCTCGTCCGGTTTTTTCCCCACCAGGTCTGATATTTCATAACCCAGCATGCGCACAAAACCCTCGTTTACATAGGTAATTATGCTGTCCGGATTGGTCACGATAATTGCACTGTCAGTTCGATTGACGGCAATTTTTAGAAGTCGACTCTTCTCTACTTTTTTTATGATGTACAGCAGGAAGAATGTTGTTGCTAATACCATGAGAAGTATTATTGCAGCGGCGGCGATGTATATTTTAAATCGGTCACCCATGGACTGAAGTGAAGTCTGGCTGATGCTGTTTCCGTATTTTATGAAGTTTTTTTGTTCCAGAAGGAGTTGCTCTTGAATGTCCTGTACCGGCTGAGCGAGTGCCCATTGGACGTCGCCAGCGCCCGTGTACTTGACCAGTTGATTGAGCACCTCCACATAACGTGAATACACGTCTTTTAAAGCCTGGACTCGGATGTGGTTTTCTTCATCAACCTTTGTGTGTGTGAGGAAGCGGTCAAACGATTTATTCGCCAGTGTCAATTCCGTGCGGGCGTGTTGCACCATTTCATGCGGAATTTTATTAAACAGTACGATGCGGGTGTTGGCTCGCGACAGGGAGAGGCGTGCCTCCATCAAGTGTTGAACAGTTTCTGCCACTGCGTCGACTTGATCGACAGCGACACTTGATAGGGTTCCAATGCTCGATTGGTTGCTGCTCACTAACCATAAGCTGAGGACTAAAGTTGCACACTGGAATACCAGCGCAGTCGTCAGGATCGTCCTCAAACCATAAGGCAGTGCAAGCTTGCGAAGCAAATAATCCTCCTCTGTCTCGGACAGATAGGGAAACGTTAGTAAAGGGAGCATCCAGGCAGAAAGTGCCTGGCTGGCAGTTCATGATTGTACGAAAGGAATTCAGTGTTCGGAGCTGTACCGGATGATGTCAGGAAAAGTCGCAACAAGGTGTCGCCGGGCTTTTCTTTTCAAGGGAGAGAGAGCCGCTTTTCCGAGGTTGCTGGCCAGGGGCCATTAAGGCGGGGAATTTTATAAGAAAGTAGTGTTGAATTGAAATGCTTAAACGTGACGACGAGGATAATTTTTGCTGTCTTTGTTGGCCGAATGGTCAGGAAAGTAAATAAAAGTGCTTGTGTGTTAGATGCTTATCCATGTTTGTCTGACAACCGGCTATGAAGTTGCTGTTTTTTGCATTGCCTTAGATGAAGCGGCTTTTGCGGCTGATACCTATCGTTAGATCGATGAGTATTCATTGCGATGATTATCATCAAGAAGCTGTTTACGGTGTTCCGCAGCCTTTAAGGATAAAGCGCGGTGTAAGAAAAAAGGGCAGACGAGATGCGGCTCGTCCACCCTCGAAAACGAGAAAAAAAGAGGAACCGACCCATGGCCGGATCCCAAGAAGGAGTTCGTGGTGATGGCAGGATCAACTGTCCTGACGCACCAGGCGCGGGCCTTTGCGCGTCACTTGCTGACCTGGTTCGAAGTGGGCATTGGGCGAGCGAACAGTGCTGATTTCGCCTTGGGCGTCCTTCACTTCATAAGCGGTTTCCGTGAGACCGGCCGCTTCCTGAACCGCGCTGCCGGCAAAGAATCCGACACCGGCACCGATCAGCGCTCCAATCGGGCCACCCACAGCGCCGACCATCAATCCGGTCACGGCACCGGCGCCCTTGCCAGCGGTGGTATCAGGCACCTCACGGACGACCTGATCGGCCATGCACACAGGTGAGAGCAACAGGCAAAGCGTAAAACTGAGGGGGATGGAACGAGACATGATGATTTCCTGCTTTGGAGGCATTTCCAAAACTATTTCATGAATCGTGCCAGTTTATTTGTTGTTATATATCAACAAGATATGATTGTGTGTTGTCATATATACAACGGCTGGAAAGAGTCGATATGACACGTCGAGTAGTCATAAAGACTGCGCTTGGGTTCGGCGATCCTTGCTCTGTTACGCCTGTGAAGCCAGAAAATCTTGTGCAGGCTGCACGTGTGCGGTCACCAAGGGGGCTTCTGCACTGGCATCGCGTTTCAGCCACTCGGCTGGAGGGCAGCCAATGACGTTCAGAAAGCTTTTCGAAAAAGACGCCTGCGAGCTGTAACCGACCGACTCGGCGATCACCTTGATCTGAACACCATCACGAAGCATGTCCTGAGCCACCTTCATCCTCCATGCGGTGACGTACCCCATAGGCGACTGCCCCATTATCTGAGTGAAGCAGGCAGAAAATTTCGACCTGGACATGTTCGCCAGGCTCGCCAGTTTCTCGACGGTCCAAAGCTCATCCGGCACTGAATGGATGCTGTTGAACACCGCGCCGAGGCGCCCATCCTGCAGGGCATAGAGCAATCCACTGGATATCAGTCCGTCTGCAACGGCGCGTCGCACGATCAGGACAAATATGTATTCCAACAGCAGATTCAGCGCTTTGGTCCTTCCAGCCTCCTGATCCCGAAACTCGGCGAGTAACGCGCCAATAACCGGGTCGAGATTCTCCAGCTCTCTGAATGGGAAGATCAGGGTTTCTTTGAGCCCGAGAGGGAAGGGGTGTTGTGTGTTTCGCCCAAATTGAAATGAGGCGCAAATCAGTTCTGCCCCCTCGATCGTATTGGAGCGCAGTTGATACCGGCAACTGCTCGGACAGAACAGCACGCTGGGCTCGGCAATGGAGATCTTTGGTAACCCAGGCTGAACCATGTCGATACCGCCCTGGCTGATGACATGGATGAACGCCATACCTGGCGGCTTATCGAGGACAAGAGTGCCATCGACCCGGCCAGAGAAGAAAAGCCTGCCCTGAAGGTTCGTGCGTTCGAAGAATTCGGACAGGATATCCATGATAGCGACGACCAGATAAAGACTCTGTACGTGCTGACAAAGTCGGATCAGAAGGTGGGGATAGCATGATGTTCTCGCCGATGGTAAGCAACGGCCCGCAGGGGCGCCATGGCATAGAGCAACTTTGTTACCCACGATCGGAGTCTATTGGCATGAGCAACGACACAACACGCCTCGCACATTACGCAGATCCAGCCAGCCCTGCGCTGCCAAATCCAGGGATGAAAATTGACCTTTCCCGCGCTGCGCTGGTCGTCATCGACCCCCAAATCGATTTCCTCAGCCCTGAGGGTGTGAGTTGGGATGTGTTTGGCAAGAGCATCGTCGAACACGATGTGGTCAATCACCTCGGTCAGTTGTTCGCAGCCGCCAAAGGTGCGGGCATCACGGTCGCTGTCTCTCCGCACTACTACTATCCGTGCGACCACGAGTGGAAATTCGGCGGGCCGCTGGAAAAGGTCATGCACTCCATCTGCATGTTCGATCGCAAGGGCCCGCTGACCCTCGACGGTTTCGAGAACTCCGGTGCGGACTTCATGCCCGAGTTCAAGCCGTACATTCTCGACGGCAAAACCATCATCGCTTCGCCACACAAGGTCTACGGCCCGGAAACCAATGACTTGGCGCTGCAACTGCGCAAGCACGGTGTATCGCAAATTATTCTGGCGGGTATGGCGGCCAACCTTTGCGTCGAGTCGCACCTGCGTGAATTACTCGAGCAAGGCTTCGAGGTGGCCGTGGTGCGTGACGCTACCGCCGGCCCGACCACCCCGGAAGGGGATGGTTACCTGGCCGCGCTGATCAACTTCCGTTACATCGCCAACGCTCTGTTGACGACTGCGCAGACTGTTGAATTGCTCCAAGCCAAGTAAGGTCCATGCAAGCCGGCTGCTCGCCACTTGCGACGCAGCCGTCTGGGAGTACCGGAAATGCCCAAGCTCCATCGGCGATTTCGCCAGCGAACTTCTGCGGTGATCCAGTCCGCAATCACCTGCGCTATTGCTACGGCCATAGCCAGTCCTTCAAGCCTTTCGGCCAGCCAGTTACTGTCGTATGGATTAAAAGCCTGGCTGGTTGCCTGGATGACCATTGTGCCATTCGTGTTACTTGCGAC
Organism: Pseudomonas sp. MM213; assembly: GCF_020423045.1. Taxonomy (NCBI): domain Bacteria; kingdom Pseudomonadati; phylum Pseudomonadota; class Gammaproteobacteria; order Pseudomonadales; family Pseudomonadaceae; genus Pseudomonas; species Pseudomonas sp. MM213. The sequence goes on along the minus strand of NZ_CP081943.1, from coordinate 2,528,264 downwards.
ACCGCTGATAAGGCGGCTAACGTCCTTTGTGGTGCAAGAAGATCCTTAAGATGCCCGGCAGCATTGTTTGTCATTCCCGGGTGAAAATCTCCAGCAGATGCCCGTCCGGGTCATCGAAATACACGCGCCTGCCACCCCCATAATCGTTGATCTGTTGCGGCCGCTGTTTGCAGGGATCAGCCCACCACGCTTGCTGCCTGGCTTGCAGGCGAGCGAACGCCGCATCGAAATCGTCGTCGCTGACCAGAAACGCATAATGCTGAGAGGCAATCGGCGGGTCATTGTCGTAGTAGTCCAGCGACACGCCGTTTTCGAGTTTCACGATCAACATCGGCCCGAAGGGTTCGGGGGCGGGCAAGCCGAGAATCTCGACCAGAAACGACGCGGATATCTGTTTGTTTCGGCACCAGACAATGGTGTGATTCAGCTGAGCGCTCATGGCGGGATCCTCACGGCGGTTCAGGTGTATATCGAGTCTTGAGATTAGCTCAGCCTGTTGCGCAATGACCGCCCTGACCTAAGCTTGGGTCAAGGCGAAACACAATTGCGGTGCGACCCCGGAACGAACGCCGCGATGCGCAATCATTAGAGCGTGGATATCAAAAGGAGATGCGCATGCTCATCAGGTCATTGACCCTGACAACCCTGCTGGCTTTCGCCGGCCCCTTGCTCGCCGCCGATGGCGACTCACCGCTGGACATGGACAAGGGCAGGTCCCGGCCGCTGATTGTCATTGCGCCGAGCACGGTCGACCCGGCGTGGGTCAGCCTGAAAAAGTCGCTGGATGAGCCGGCCAATCGCAAGGAATTCACCGACCGGAACATGGTCCTGTACACCGTACTCAACCTGATGGGCCAGCGCGAAGGCAAAGACCTCGGGCCACAAGACACGGCAGCCTTGATCCGTTCGCTCAAGTTGGGAGCAGGGGCCAAGACCAAGGTGATTCTGGTCGGCAAGGACGGCGAAAAGAAACTCGAGCAATCGGACGCGGTTGATCTGAAGACGATTTTCAGTACGGTCGACCAGTTGCCGTCCACCGAGAAAGAAGCCACGGTGCCCACCCCGCCGCCCGTCACAGAGGCCGCACCGCCTAACGGCACCAAGGGGGCGAAACCGGGCAAACCGGCGAAGCCTGCCAAGCCACCGGAAATGCCTGACGATTGAATGCGTAGATGGCCATGCGCTAACAAAAATGGGCGACCTCAACAGGTCGCCCATTTTTTGCCTGCGCCGACCCTTGTAGGAGCAAGCTTGCTCGCGATGAGGCCGTAACATTCGAAATCCCTTTCGCCTGACACACCGCAATCGCGAGCAGGCTCGCTCCTACAAGAGGTTGGTTCGTAGGTTATTGAGTCAATGTGCTCAACACTGCATGGGCGATTTTGACTCGCTCCGGGTTCGGGTAGTTTTTGTTGGCCAGGATCACGATGCCGATGTCTTTCGAGGGCACGTACGCCACATACGCGCCGAAGCCACCGGTGGAGCCGGTCTTGTTGATCAGTACGTTGTCCGGTTGAGCTTGCGGAGGGTTCAGCCACTGGACTTTGTGCGCCTCCATCGCCATTTGCGACGAGTTGCCGGCGAGCAATTTATCGAGGGTGATCGGGTAGTGGTAAAACTCCCAGCCCAGCCCCTGGGTCATGTCGCCGACCGTGTAGTAACCGGCATGCGTCGTGGCGATGGCTTGCTGCATCGGCGCTTCAAGGCTGGAGGGTTTGATGTTTGCCTCGACGTAGCGAAGCAGGTCCGAGGCGCTGGTTTTTACGCCATACGCTTCTGAGTCCAGTGCGCCCGGCTCGACCCGCACCGGTTTGTCTTCCTTGTTGTAACCCTGGGCGTAAAGCGCCATCTGATCCTGCGGCACCTTGAGGAAGGTGTGCTGCAAGCCGAGCTTGGGCAGCACAGTCTTTTCCATCAACTCATCAAACGGCTGGCCCATGCTGTTGGCTGCCAGATACCCGAACAATCCCAGGCTCGGGTTCGAATACAGCCGATGGCTGCCGGCGGTGTAAGCCGGTTTCCACTGTTTGAAATAGCCGAGCATCTTGTCCGCTGCATCCGCATTGTCGGGGAATTGCAGCGGCAGACCGCCGGCGGTGTAGGTGCCCAGTTGCAGCACGCTGACGTGATCGAACGCGCTGTCGCGCAATGCCGGCAGGACATGGCTGGCCTTGTCCGACAGGGACAGTTTGCCGCTGGCCTGGGCGTAGGCGGCGAGGGTGGCGGTGAAGGTTTTGCTCACCGAACCGATCTCGAACAGGGTGCTTTCGGTGACAGGCGTGCCGGTTTTCTTCGAGGCCACGCCGTAGTTAAAGTAATGCTGCTTGCCATCTACGGTGATCGCGACGGCCATGCCGGGAATGTTCTGTTGCTGCATGATCGGGGCAACCGCGGCATTCACCGCGGCTTCGATCTGCGCGTCAGTCTGATTCCCGGCAACGCAGTAACCTGCACTGAGGAGCAGTCCGAAAGCGCTGCAGGATAAGACCTTGCCGAATGTTGAGTTGTGCATGATTGAGCTGCTGTCCATGAGATTTGATGATTAAACCCGCTACACTCCGAGCGGTTTATGAATCGGGCCGTCGCTGGGCGTGCCAAATCTATTCAGTATGCCGTGCTTCGACAAACGACAATATCTCGGCTTAGCCATTAGAAAAATTTGGGAGTTGGCATGATCCGCCCGCAATTACCGCTCAACGCACTGCGCGCCTTCGAGGCCTCTGCGCGTCATCTGAGTTTTACACGGGCGGCGGTGGAGTTGTGCGTTACGCAAGCCGCGGTGAGTCATCAGGTCAAAAGCCTGGAAGCCCAGCTCAATGTCACCCTGTTCAAACGCCTGCCACGCGGGCTGATGCTGACCAGTGAAGGGGAGACCTTGTTGCCGGTGCTGCGCGAGTCCTTCGATCGAATCGCCGAAACCCTGGAGCGTTTCGAAGGCGGGCATTTTCGTGAGGTGTTGACGGTGGGCGCAGTGGGGACGTTTGCGGTCGGTTGGCTATTGCCGCGACTGGCGGACTTTCAGGCGAAACATCCGTTCATAGATTTGCGCCTGTCGACCCACAACAATCGAGTGGACGTGGCGGCTGAAGGGCTGGATTACGCGATTCGCTTTGGCGCGGGAGCGTGGCACGGGATTGAAGCGGTCAGGTTGATCGAAGCGCCGTTGTCGGTGTTGTGCGTGCCCGAGATTGCCCGGCAACTGCACACGCCGGACGATCTGTTGCAGCAAACGCTGTTGCGTTCCTATCGCACGGATGAGTGGCCCGAATGGTTTCAGGCCACCGGCCTGCCTGCCCATGCCGCGCCGCCTCGCAGCATCGTCTTCGATTCCTCGCTGGCGATGATGGAGGCGGCGTTGCAAGGTGCGGGTGTGGCCTTGGCGCCGCCGTTGATGTTCGCCCGGCAACTGGCGGCGGGAGTCATCGAGCAACCGTTCGCCATCGGCATCACCACCGGCAGCTACTGGCTGACCCGCTTGCAGTCACGGCCCGAAACATCGGCGATGGCGGCGTTCAAGGGGTGGCTTTTGCAAGCCGCCCAAACACCGCTCACCCTGTAGGAGCCGGCTTGCTGGCGATGGCGTCCGTTCGGGCGATATATGTGTCGATTGACCCACCGCTATCGCCAGCAAGCCGGCTCCTACAGGTGTGCGGTGTGCCGACGACTAGCGCACCAGGCTTGGCCGCTTGTTATCGAATTTCCAACCCGGAATCAGAAACTGCATCGCCACGCTGTCATCCCGCGCACCCAGCCCCATGCCTTTGTACAGCTCATGGGCCTTGGCCAGTTGATCCATGTCCAGCTCAACCCCGAGCCCCGGTTTCTTCGGCACTTGCACGCAACCGTCGACGATTTGCAGTGGCGCTTTGGTCAGGTGCTGGCCGTCCTGCCAGATCCAGTGGGTGTCGATGGCGGTGATTTCACCCGGTGCGGCAGCTGCGACGTGGGTGAACATCGCCAGGGAAATATCGAAGTGGTTGTTGGAGTGCGAGCCCCAGGTCAGGCCCCATTCGTGGCACATCTGCGCCACGCGAACCGAACCCTGCATCGTCCAGAAGTGCGGGTCGGCCAGCGGGATGTCCACCGATTGCAACTGGATCGCGTGGCCCATTTCCCGCCAGTCGGTGGCGATCATGTTGGTCGCGGTTTTCAGGCCGGTGGCACGGCGGAATTCGGCCATGACTTCCCGGCCTGAGTAACCGTTTTCCGCGCCGCACGGGTCTTCGGCGTAAGCGAGGACGTGATGCTGATCGCGGCACAAGCGGATCGCTTCTTTCAGCGACCAGGCGCCATTCGGATCAAGGGTGATGCGCGCGTCGGGAAAGCGTTCGGCCAGCGCGGTGACCGCTTCGATTTCTTCGTCGCCACTGAGCACGCCGCCCTTGAGCTTGAAGTCCTTGAACCCGTAACGGGCGTGGGCGGCTTCTGCCAGGCGCACTACGGAATCGGCGGTCATGGCTTTCTCGTGACGTACGCGGAACCAGTCGTTGTTGGCGTCCGGTTCGCTGCGATAAGCCAGATCGGTGGCGTTGCGATCACCGACATAAAACAGATAACCGAGCATCTTCACTTCGTCGCGTTGCTGGCCTTCGCCGAGCAGCGCTGCGACGGGCACGTCCAGGTGCTGGCCGAGCAAATCGAGCAGCGCCGCTTCCAGGCCAGTCACCGCGTGAATGGTGATGCGCAGGTCGAACGTCTGCAAGCCGCGACCACCGGCATCGCGGTCGGCGAAGGTCTGGCGCACCTGGTTGAGAATCCTTTGATAGGTGCCGATCGGGCTGCCGACCACCAGGCTGCGCGCATCTTCCAGAGTCTGGCGAATGCGCTCGCCGCCCGGCACTTCACCGACGCCGGTGTGCCCGGCGTTGTCCTTGAGGATCACGATGTTGCGTGTGAAAAACGGGCCATGGGCGCCGCTCAGGTTGAGCAGCATGCCATCGTGACCGGCCACCGGAACCACTTGCATGCTGGTGATGATCGGGGCTTTTGCGGTGTCTTGTTGGTTCATGTTCTTGTCCTTAAATAGCAGCGATCAGGCGTGGTTGGGCGTTGGTTTGCCCAGCGCAACGGCCGGTGCGGTTTTCGGTGTGTTGCGTGCAGCGAAGACGATGATCGCGGCGATGATCGAGGTCGCGGCGAGGCCGTACAGCCCGCCTTGAATCGAGCCGGTGTGTTGTTCCAGCAGGCCGAAAGTGGTCGGCGCGACGAAGCCGCCGAGGTTGCCCACGGAGTTGATCAGCGCGATCACGCCAGCGGCGATCCGTGCATCCAGGTACGCCTGAGGGATTGGCCAGAACAGCGAAGAAGCCGATTTGAAACCCAGTGCTGCGAAGCAGATCGCCACGAAAGCGAAGACCGGCCCGCCGGTGGTGGACATGAACATCCCCGCCGCAGCGATCAGCAGGGCAGCGGCCACCCAGGCTTGCTGGTGTTTCCATTTCGTCGAGAGCGATGCGAAGGCGTACATGCCGACAATCGACAGCAACCACGGGATCGAGTTGAACAGCCCGACCTGAACGTCGCTGAGGTCGCCCATCTTCTTGATGATGCTCGGCAGCCAGAAGGTCGCGGCGTAAATGGTCAGCTGGATGAAGAAGTAGATCAGGCAGAACAGGATGATCTGGCGATCCTTGAGCAGCGTGCCCAGCGACGGTTTGATCGGCGTCGCGGCTTCGCGGGCCAGTTGCTCGTCATCGATGGCTTTGACCAGCGCGTCTTGCTCATCGCGGCTCAGCCATTTGGCGTCGTGGGGTTTGGAGTCGAGCCAGAACCAGACGAATACGCACAGCCCGACCGAGAACATGCCTTCAATGAAATACATCCATTGCCAGCCGTGCATGCCGAACCCGCTGATTTGCAGGAGCAACCCGGACAACGGGCCGGAGATCAGAGAGGCAATGGCCGAGCCGCTGAGGAAGATCGCGATGGCCTTGCCGCGTTCTACCCCGGGCAACCAGCGCGTGAAGTAATAAATCACCCCGGGGAAGAAGCCGGCTTCAGCCACGCCCAACAGGAATCGCAGGATGTAGAAGTGGGTTTCGTTCTGGATGAACGCCATGCAGGCGGCCACCAGACCCCAGGTCAGCATGATGCGGGTCAGCCAGATTCGTGCGCCGACTTTTTGCAGAAGGATGTTGGAGGGGACTTCGAACAGCGCGTAGCCGATGAAGAACAGGCCGGCACCGAGGCCGTAGGCGGCAGCACCAATGCCCAGGTCATGTTCCATGTGGGCGCGGACGAAGCCGATGTTCACGCGGTCGATGTAGTTGACGATGAACATGATGACGAACAGCGGCAGAACGTGGCGTTTCACTTTCGAGATGGCGGACTTCAGGACCGAATCGGCACCGTCGTGCATCCCGGATACGGATGTATTCACTTGGTTTTCTCCCACTGATTATTTTTATGCGGGGTGTTGCAGGTGTGGCGTTGTTGCTAGACATCATACAACTACATTTTTTTATCCTGCAAGAGGTAATGCTCAACAAAATAGTATGGTTAAGGTCATTTTTTATTCAGTTTAGGGGTGTTTGTATGCTTTGTTTTTGTCTTGGATGTCTGTTTTGTTGAGTGTTGTCATACAAGTTGGAGGCGGTTTTCTTGAGAAACCGTTCGACCGCAGTGCTACGATCCGCTTAGCCCTGCTTTCGGATGATTGCCATGCAAGATGACCTCGACGCGCCTGCCCGCAAGCGCACTCACAACCTGGCCCATGACCTGGTCGCGAAACTGACCCAGAGCATCCTGCTCGGCCAGATGCTGCCGGGGGACAAGTTGCCGTCGGAGAACAGCATCGTTCAGGAGCACGGGGTCAGTCGCACTGTGGTGCGCGAGGCGATCTCGAAGTTGCAGGCGTCGGGGCTGGTGGAAACCCGGCACGGCATCGGCACGTTCGTTATCGAGCGCGCACCGGAGCAGGGGCTACGACTGAATGTCGATACCGCGCTGGGCGTGCGCAGCATCCTGGAGTTGCGCCTGGGCCTCGAAACCCAGGCCGCTGCGTTGGCGGCGATTCGGCGCACGGACCCGCAATTGGCACAAATGCGCGAAGCGCTGGACGATTATCAAAGCCTGCTCGCCAACAACGACAGCTGCGTCGAAGCCGACAGGCGTTTCCATCTGCTGATCGCCGAGGCCACCGGCAATGTCTGCTTCACGGAAATCATGCAGCACCTGGGCAGCGCGATGATCCCCCGCACCCGCGTCAACGCGGCTGAACGTGGCGCGGCGGATTTGAGCAAGCTGGGGCAGTTGGCCAATCTGGAACACGAGGCGATTCTCAACGCGATCAAGCGTCAGGACGCGGACGCGGCGCGGGCGGCAATGTGGCTGCACCTGACCAACAGCCGGGACCGGTTTCTGGCGGATCGCGATTAACCGCCTTCGCGGGATCCGGCTGGCGCAGAGCCGAACCGCGATCCCCTGTAGGAGCCGGCTTGCCGGCGAAGGCGCCAGCCCCATCACCACAAAACACCCATCAAACGCCCGCCACCCGAATCGCCACAAACCGCCGCTCCAGATTCAACGCCAACACACTGACCAACACCACCGTCCCCCCGACAACGATCATCACCGTCGGCCGTTCCCCCAAGCCAAACGAGGCAATCGCCATGGCCGTCGGCGGCACCAGATACAGCGTCATCGTCGCCCGGCTCAAATCAACGTGAGTCAACACAAATGCCCAGGCCAGGTAGGCGAGCGCGCTCGGAAAAATGCCCAGCGCCAGCACTGCCAGTTGCACCTGCATCGGCGCGTTGACCGCTTGTGCCGCCAACCCCGGCAGATAAACCAGTAACAACGCGGTCCCCGACCACACCGTGTAGCAGACCAGTGTCAGCCCGTCGTAACGCCCGGAGTGATGTTTCTGCAACGCGAAGTAGAAACTCCAGGACACCGCCGCCAGCAGAATCAACAGGCCATGGGCGTCGATGCTGCCCAGTCCGCGATCGCCCGCCACCACAATCACCACGCCGATCAATCCCAGAAAAACACAGCCCCAGCGCCACGCGCTCACCTGGTCTTTGAACACGAAGCGCGCCAGCAGCGTGCTGAACAAGGGCGTCGATTGCGCGAGCACGCTGGACGCACCGGCGCTGACCCCTTGCTGACCAAAATTGATCGCCACGTGGTGCAGGCTCACCGCAAAAAAGCCGAGGCCGAACAGCAGCGGCAGATCGCGAAGGGTCGGCAGGCTGATGCCTTTGAACACCGCAACCAGCGCCATGAACACCGACGCCAGCAGAAACCGCAGCAATGCCAGATGCCCGGGATCATAGGCTTGCAAGCCGATGTGAATACCGGTCGGGGAATAGCCCCAGCACGCGACGACGAAGGCCATGGCCAGGATGATTTTGAGGGGGGGGTGGCGGTTGAGAGCGCTTTCATGGTCGGGCACCTGTGGGCAGATGCTTCGAGTATCAGAATGCGGACCGTTCGCCACAACTGACTTATACTGCGCTAACCGTTCACTTTGGGTGATGTATGGAGCTGGCACAGATTCGCATGTTCAAGACCGTGGCCGACGTCGGCAGCATCGCCCGGGCGGCCGAGCTGTTGCATTGCGTGCCGTCGAACATCACGGCACGGATCAAGTCGCTGGAAGCGGAGTTGGGCGTCGCGTTATTTATCCGCGAAGGCAGAGGGTTGCGCATCAGTCCGTCGGGGCAGACCTTTCTGGCCTACGCCTCGAAGATTCTCGCCATGACGGCTGAGGCCAAACGGGCGGTCGACCCCGCCGCCGAGCCGTCCGGCCCGTTGCGCATCGGCGCCATCGAATCGTCGGCCACCGGTCGCTTGCCGCGTTTGCTCGCCAAGTTCCACAAGCGTTATCCGGCGGTGGCGCTGGAGCTGACCACCGGCACCTGGGGCCAATTGCTCGATGACACCGCCAACCACCGGCTCGACGGCGCAATCGTCGCGGTGGATGTCGAGCGCTCACAACTCAAGCGCACGCCGATGTACCGCGAGGAGCTGCTGCTGATTGCCTCGACGTCGTTGGGGCCGGTGCGCGAGATCGCCGATTTGCAGGACAAGACCGTGTTCATGTGGCCTCAGGGGTGTCCTTACCGTGCGGCGCTGGAACATTGGTTGTTGCGCCAGGGGCAGGCGCTGCCGATTGTCAGCCTGGCGAGTTACGGCGCGATTGTCGGGTGCGTCAGCGCGGGGGCGGGGGTCGCTCTGGTGCCTAAAGGGGTGTTCGATCAGTACGCCAAGGGCGCTGGTTGTGCGGGTTATGAGTTCCCTGAACTGACCGCCATCGACAACCTGTTTTACTGGCATGAAAACGCCGGGGTTCACCCGGCGCGAGAAGCGTTTGTGGCGATGTTGCGCGAGGAGTTCACGTAAGAACACCGCGCCCCCTGTAGGAGCCGGCTTGCTGGCGATCCAGGCGACGCGGTTCATTTGACAGACCGCGTCGCATGGATCGCCAGCAAGCCGGCTCCTACAGAGGTTGCGGTGTTTTGGGGATAGCGGTGTTGATCGAAGATCACATCTCGCGCACATCCCGCATCAACAACCCGAAGCGCAAATCCACCGCATCCGGTATCGGCAGGTACACGGTGTGCCCATCCCCCGGCGCCACATCGATGGGCTGGCCTTTGATGTTCTGCAACTGATGCAAATCGAAGTGGAAGTTTCCCTTGGGCGTCATCAGTTCCATGTGATCGCCCAGGCCAAAGCGGTTCTTCACTTTGACTTCCGCCAGCCGGTCACGCCGCTCGCCGGTCAATTCGCCGACAAATTGCTGTCGCTCCGACACTGAGCTGCCGTTCTGATAATTCTGGTATTCGTCATGCACGTGACGACGCAGAAAACCTTCGGTGTAACCGCGCTGGGCGAGGGATTCCAGATCGGTCATCAGGCCCCGGTCGAAGTCGCGACCGGCCACCGCATCGTCGATCGCCCGACGGTAAACCTGAGTGGTGCGCGCGCAGTAAAAGTGAGATTTGGTCCGCCCTTCGATTTTCAGCGAATGCACCCCCATCTGCGTCAGGCGCTCGACGTGCTGCACGGCGCGCAGGTCCTTGGCGTTCATGATGTAGGTGCCGTGTTCGTCTTCGAAGGCCGGCATCAGTTCGTCGGGGCGGTTGGCTTCCTGCAACAGGAATACCTGATCGGTGGGCGCGCCGATCCCCAGCGTCGGTTCGGGCTGGAAGGTCTGCACGATGTCGCCGAGCAGATTTTCCGTGGCTTCTTGCGCCGAGTACTTCCAGCGACAGGCATTGGTGCAACTGCCCTGATTGGCATCGCGTTTGTTCATGTAGCCCGACAGCAGGCAGCGACCGGAATAGGCCATGCACAACGCGCCGTGGACGAATACTTCCAGCTCCATGGCGGGCACTTGCTGGCGGATTTCGGCGATTTCTTCCAGGGACAGTTCCCGCGACAGGATGATCCGGCTCAAGCCTTGTTGCTGCCAGAACTCGACACTCGCCCAGTTGACCGTGTTGGCTTGCACCGACAGGTGGATCGGCATCTGCGGGAAGTGCCGACGCACCAGCATGATCAGGCCCGGGTCGGACATGATCAGCGCGTCCGGTGCCATGGCAATCACCGGCTCCAGGTCCTTGAGGAAGGTTTTGAGTTTGGCGTTGTGCGGGGCGATGTTCACCACCACGTAAAAGCGCTTGCCCTGTGCCTGGGCCTCGCGAATGCCGAGCGCGAGGTTGGCGTGATCGAATTCGTTGTTGCGCACCCGCAGGCTGTAGCGAGGCTGACCGGCGTACACCGCGTCGGCGCCATAGGCGAAGGCATAACGCATGTTTTTCAGGGTGCCGGCGGGGGCGAGCAGCTCAGGTGTGAAAAGGGTCATGGGCGGGTCGATCGCAAAAGCCGGCGAGGATAATCGGCATGCCCGTGGCATTCATTGATCTGGATCTATGCTTGATGAACAAACGGATGGCACTCGCGCGAACCGTGGCGGACTAAGCATCAGGACGGCTCTTGGTACAAGGGCCTGTGCCCTGCGGACTGACATGGATCGGACATGAACGAAGAGAAGGTACAAGACAAATCACTGGTGATTTTGCTGGGGTTGGTGACCGCCGCGTTTATCTGGATTTTGCTGCCGTTCTACGGCGCGGTGTTCTGGGCGGTGATCCTCGGCATTCTCTTCGCGCCGCTGCAGCGGCGACTGCAACTGAAGTTCGGCTGGGAGCGCAACCTGACGTCAATGCTGACGTTGAGCATTTGCATGGTCATTGCGATCCTGCCGGTGATCATCCTCAGTATTCTGCTGGTCCAGGAGGGGGCGGCGCTTTACAAGAGCATCGAAAGCGGCGAGCTGGACATCGCGGGGTACATCACGCATTTCAAACACAGCCTGCCTCCGTACTTCCAGCACTTGCTCGATCGCGCCGGGATCGGCGAGCTGGAGGGGCTGCGGGAGAAAATCATCAAGAGTGCGGTGACGGGCAATGAGTTCATCGCCAACAAAGCCTTCAGTTTCGGTCAGGGTACGTTTGATTTCGTGGTGGGTTTTTTCATCATGCTGTACCTGTTGTTCTTCTTTTTGCGCGACGGTGCAGAACTGGCGCGCAAAGTGCGCGCCGCCGTGCCGCTGGAAGAACACCAGAAACGCCGTTTGCAGCTCAAGTTCAACCGCGTGGTGCGCGCCACGGTGAAGGGCAACCTTTTTGTGGCGGTCACTCAAGGCGCATTGGGCGGTTTTATTTTCTGGTTTCTGGACATCCCGAGCTCGTTGCTCTGGGCGGTGTTGATGGCGTTTCTGTCGCTGTTGCCAGCGGTCGGCGCAGGAATTGTCTGGGCGCCGGTGGCCGCGTTTTTCCTGTTCAGCGGGGCGATCTGGCAGGGCGTGGTGCTGGGGTTGTTCGGGGTGTTCGTGATTGGCCTGGTGGACAACGTGCTGCGCCCGATCCTGGTGGGCAAGGACACGAAGATGCCGGACTATCTGATCCTCATCTCGACCCTCGGCGGCCTGGCGATTTTCGGGCTCAATGGCTTTGTCATCGGACCGTTGATCGCCGCGCTGTTTATGTCGAGCTGGGCGATTTTCATGGAAACCAAACCGCGGGTGCAGTTGCCTTAAGCGTTGAGTCGGCCGGCGTCGAAGCTCTGCGACAGCGCCTTGGCGGCGGTCAGCGATGGGAGCGGACCGCTGATCTGTTCACCGTCCTGGACCAGATACCAACAGGCGAGCAATCCTAGCTCTCTAAGCGAGGCGGGAACGGCGCTGCCAATAACGGACATGATTTGAACCTGGGACATAAGTACCTCCATCAATCTATGGAGCTACCTTACGGGTCTGCTGCGCGAACGAACAATCATCGCTTTCGATAGTCGACATTGACGGCAGCGGGTGCAAACGACCGTCTGTCGGTCAGTCGACCACCAGGTCCAGCATATGGACCACTTCCTGTTCGTTGAGCAGGCCTTTTCGCACAAGGTTTTCGGCCAGCAGCGAAAGAAACTTGGCGCTGCGATGACCTTCCAGGTGCTTGAGTTCGGTCAGGGCGTTGTAGACCTTGCTGGAGGTGCACAAACCGAGGTTGCGGTGCGGGTGTTGTGTGGGCATGTGGTCGTCCTTGTTGTTATCAACCTGTTGTTGGCGGACAGGTCCGAGCTTGCGGACCTGACATGACATAAATATGACCGTGTTCCCCCAAGGTGGGGGTGAGGGTGGGTGAGTCAATCTTGCCAACTTAAACGGTCAGCACTGTCCCGATAGCGACCTTGATGCGATTTATCCAGACTTTTGCCGACGGGTGGGGCCTTAAAACTGCTGTTCGAGTGTGATGTTGAGGGGGTTTTTGGGGTTGGGTGGGGGTATATCCGTTTCTGCGGTAACGGCGGCTATTGGTTTCGCCCTTACGGCGAGTCACTTTGGAAAAGCCTGTACGGACCGGACACATGGTGGACACATGTGCGGGGACATGGTTGACACATTATGACCCATAGTCAGGTTTGCTCACGTCGAACGTTCTTAGGAAGTGATGGCAGAAGTAGACGTCAAAGAGTCCATTTCTTTCAGGGTTGGGCCGTATTGCGATGTGCTGCCCAACCAAGCCCTTGGCGATGCTGAAATAGCGTTTCTGAAAGCGAAATCGGCTGTGATAAACCTTGGCCAACACATCGTCCGGCCCGTATTCAAACTCCGATAGTTGCTGCGGATAAGCCCAGGGGCTAGAGCGATACCGGTCCATCGGCACTTGATAGTTCAACGCTTGATGAGGCCGTTGCAGGTTATAAACCTCCCGCCATCGATCAAACGCGGATTGAGCCTCCTTGACCGTGGAAAATTGACGCCCCTCAAGCACTTCGGCTTTGAGTGAACGGTGGAAGCGCTCGATCTTCCCATTGGTTTGGGGATGGTAAGGGCGGCTGAAGCTGATCCGGATTCCTAAACGAATCAGCCAGATACTCAGCTCTGTGATTTCACCTGGGTTGCGCGGTGAGCCCCATGGCGGGCCGTTATCAACATTGATGCGTGCTGGTAATCCGAAGCGCTGGAATACCTCAATCATCTTTTCCTTCACCGTGGCTCCGCGCTCGTTATCGCAGGCCTGAATAGCCAAATTGAATCGTGAGTGGTCGTCCAACAAAGTCAGGGGGTGGCATCGGCCTTCTTGCGTTGAGAAGTGCCCCTTGAAATCCATCTGCCACAGATCGTTAGGCGCATCGTGTTCAAATCTCAGCTTGGCCTCTTGCTCATTCTGAGCAGGCTGAATCAGCCCGTGCCTGCGCAGGACATTGGTGACGGTGCTGGGAGCGATCTGCTTTTTCAAGATGATGCTGATTGTGCGTCCGCCCCATGCGGGATGTTCTTGCCTGAGGGCTAAGACTTCGGCCTCCAAAGCAGCAGGGGTCAGCTTGGGGCTGGTTGCAGGTCTGCGGGACTTCTCTTGCAGTCCCGACTGACCGTGTGTCTCGTAGCGGTTGAGCCACTTGTAGGCCGTTTGCGGACTGATGCCGAACCGTCGACACAGTTCTCGTTTATTGCTGCCGGGTTGCCGTGCTAAGGCAACAAACTCTTCTTTCAGGCTCATGGTATCTCTCGTGTCCCAGGGCATGATGGATTCCCGGCGAAGTTGGCTCGCCGAAAAGTGTCCACCATGTCCCCGCACACCCGTCAACCATGTGTCCGGTCCGTACAAAAAGCCCCAAAGTAACCAAAGGGCTTTTGCCCCTTTCGTTCGGTGCCTCGCTAAGGCTCGGCATGCCCTCGCTCCGGTCCTGCTCCGTGGGCCGCCGCCATCGGCCATCCATGGCCGGGGGCGGCTAACCCGGCATCCATGCCGGGTTGCCCACTGCGCAGAACCTCCACTCGGCCTCTCGAGGGGGCGACTACCGCCACAGCCGCCGAGGCGGCCTGAAAGCCGACCTGGCTCTTTGGTGCGCGCGTTCCCTCATTCCGGAGATGTACACCTATCCCCTGTAGGAGCCGGCTTGCTGGCGATGGCGTCCCTCCAGCCAATACATACGTTGACTGACCCACCGCTATCGTCGGAACGCCGCCCGCAGCAAGCCGGCTCCTACAAGGGATTGGGTTCACACGATTCAAAATTGTAGGAGCCAGCTTGCTGGCGATGGACGTCAACGATAACGCGGGCTGTCTGAATGAACGCGGTGTCCGGGCGTTTTTCGCCGGCAAGCCGGCTCCTACAGGGATCGGCGTACGCTTTTGATTTTCACCACTCATCAGGCCGAGCGTTATCTCGCCTTCCGCTTTTGATCTTGAGGTACACGCCCCCTCGAGAGGCCGAGTGGAGGTTCTGCGCAGTGGGCAACCCGGCAAGGATGCCGGGTTAGCCGCCCCCGGCCATGGATGGCCGATGGCGGCGGGCCCACGGAGCAGGACCGGAGCGAGGGCATGCCGAGCCTAGGCGAGGCACCGAACGAAAGGGGCAAGAGCGCTTGGTTACTTGGCGCTTCTCCAAGTGACTCGCCGTAAGGGCGAAACCGCCAGCCGCCATCACCAAATAATGGATATAAACGCAGTCAAAACCCGCGGTTAGCGCCCGAGCCTGTTACCAGCGGCCATAACCATGGGGAGGCCCGTAATACCCGCGTGGCGGGCCGTAATAACCACGGGGAGGACCGTAGTAGACCGGCGGCGGGCCGTAATAACCCGGTTGTTGCACATAAACCGGTGCCGGCTGGTAATAAACCGGTGGCGGCTGCTGTACGTAAACCGGCTGTGGCTGCACGTAAACCGGTTGCTGTACGTAAACCGGCCGGCCGCTATTGATGATGGCCGAACCGACGATGGCCGAGCCAACGATCGCACCAAATACCGCTGGACCTTGCCACCCGCCACCGCCATGCGCTTCTGCCTGCCCTGCGATAGCAAGAGCACCGATCAGCAAGGCAACTGTGGGGATTTTACGGATCATGATAGTTCCTCGGTTCATCGACCCGGCGCATGCGTCTGCAATAGACCCAAGGATTGTCGCGGGGATACTTCTAAGACAGCGTATTTCTGAAAATCAGCACAGCCGTTGGGTAAATTTTGTGTAAGGTCTGTACCGGCTTCCTTACCAACTTCGCTGCCACGAGCAGGTACGCGGATATGATCGATCAGAACGCGATGGCATGGCTAATCCCGTCCATCTGAAAGTGCAATTGAAGGAGATTTTTCATGCAGATGAACCCCAACAAAGACACCCAGTTGTGCATGTCCCTGTCGGGCCGCCCCGGGAACTTTGGCCTGCGATTTCACAATCATCTGTACGAACAACTTGGCCTGAATTTCTACTACAAGGCGTTCCGCAGCCAGGACCTGACCGGTGCCGTCGCAGGCATCCGCGCCCTGGGGATTCGCGGCTGCGGCGTGTCGATGCCATTCAAGGAAGCCTGCATTGCGCTGGTCGATGAACTGGACGCATCGGCTGCCGTGATTCAATCGATCAACACCATCGTCAATACGGACGGCCACCTCAAGGCTTACAACACCGATTACATCGCCATCGCTCAGTTGCTGGAAACCCACCAGGTGCCCAAGGCGTCGACTTTTGCCCTGCGCGGCAGCGGCGGCATGGCCAAGGCTGTGGCCAGTGCATTGCGCGATGGTGGCTACCAGAACGGCCTGATTGTGGCGCGCAACGAGCACGCCGGACGTGCCCTGGCTGAATCGCTGGGCTATGAATGGCAAGCCGAACTGGGCAGCCAGCGCCCGCAAATGTTGATCAACGTGACACCGATCGGCATGACCGGCGGGCCTGAGGCCGATCACCTGGCGTTCGATGCGCAAACGATCGCAGCAGCGCAGACTATCTTCGATGTGGTGGCGATCCCCTCGGAAACACCGCTGATCGTGCAGGGACGTGCCGAAGGCAAGCGTGTGATCACCGGACTGGAAGTGATCGCGATCCAGGCGCTGGAGCAGTTCGTGTTGTACACCGGCGTGCGTCCGACGCAGGAGCAGTTTCAGAAGGCGGTGGAATTCGCCCGCAGTTGAGGCCTTCCGCTATTTGTTGGCAGTACTGGCCTCATCGCGAGCGGGCTCGCTCCCACATTCGGCCGAGTGCTTCCAGTAGAAATGCGATCAAATGTGGGAGCGAGCCCGCTCGCGATGGCTGCGACTCGGTATCCAGTCAGTCGCAGCAAATTTCCTATACTGCTCCCCAGCAAAACAAGACTTGCCACCCCATCAAACCGTGCCCGAGGTTTCCCATGCATCCCCCCATCCTCAACCTGCATCAGGTCGAACTCGAACCGCTGCCCGAAGCCCTCGCGCCCACCGGTGAAACCGCCGGCCGTTATCAACAGAGGATGGCTCGCGTCGGTCAGCAACTGGGTGCGCAAAAGCTCGGTTATCGCTTGTACGTGCTGGAACCGGGCATGCGCGGCAGCCCGTTTCACAGTCATCGGGTCAACGAGGAGATGTTCTACGTCGTCGCGGGGGAAGGGGAGATTCGTCTTGGCACCGAGCGTTTTCCGATCCGCGCCGGTGACGTGATCGCCTGCCCGCCGGGCGGTCCGGAAGCGGCGCACCAGATCATCAACACCAGCAAGGCTGAACTGCGCTATTTGGCGGTCAGCACCCAGCAATCGCCGGAAATCTGCGAATACCCGGACTCCGGCAAGTACGCGGTGATGGACGACTTCAAGGTCGATGCCGAAGGCAATGCCTCGGGCTTCGTTGCCATCGCCAGACAGGCCGACGGCGTGGATTACTGGGACGGCGAGTAGCACTTCCTTTGTGGGAGCGAGCGATGCGGCGATCCGACTTGCCCGCGAAAGCAATTCAACGTCCAACATTGTGTCGAATTGGAAATCGCCTTCGCGGGCAAGCCTCGCTCCTACAGGAGATCGTGGCGGTTACTCGAGTCGTGCCAGGCGCTCTTCCAGCGCTGCAATCCGCGCTTCGAGCTCTTCGATGCGTTCTACCGACACGCCGCTGCCGCCACCACGCTCCACCGGATTGTGTCGCGCCGCGAGGATCGCTTCGATGTCCGCCGGATCACCCAGCGCATGCATGTAGCGGTCTTCACGCTGCCCCGCCTGGCGCGGAATCAGCAGCGCCAGACCGCGCGCAATCAACCGTTCAAGCTGATGCACAACCTGCTCGGCATCTTCGAACTCATGCATGCGGCCGCTGCGGGTCAGCAGTTCGTTGACCGTCTGCGGACCACGCAGAAACAGCAGTCCCGTCAGAATCACCTGCGCCGGCACCAGTTCCAGTGCCTTGTCGACCTTGTGCTCCCAGCGGTCGGCACGACTGCCCATCACCAGTTTGGCAAAACCGCGACCTTCGAGGGCGCGCAGGCTCTGGCCGACCTGGCCCTGGGTGAGGTTCATCACCGGTTCACGGCTGGTTTTCTGGTTGCAGGCAATCACCAGGGCATTGAGGGTCAGCGGATAGGTTTCCGGGCTGGTGGCCTGTTTCTCGATCAGCGAACCCAGAATGCGGATTTCCGTGCTGTTGAGCCGTGGCTCGTCGAAGGTTGTTTCTTGCTCAATGCTCATGATGCTGCGTCCTTACCCGGTTCATATTCTTCTTCAGCTGGCATGCACTTTAGATGGGCGGGCGCCAATGGCAACTGAATTCGTCGCCTCCCCCGGCAATGGTCATAAAAGCTACATCAATCCATAACGCGATTTTTACAATTCGACGGGCACCGTATGCATGGCCGCGCGATGACGGTCGCGCCTGAGGGGCGCGGCGTCAGAGCGTATCGACGACGTCACTGGCCTTACTGACTGCAACCGGGAGCAAGGCATGACGCTGACGTTGGAATCGACTGGCAATAATGCGCTGATTGGCGCGCACCTGACATGACCGTACTGGTCACCGGCGCCGCGGGTTTCATCGGTTTTCACACGGTCAAGCGCCTGTGTGAGCAAGGCCTTGAAGTGGTCGGCATTGATAACCTCAACGACTACTACAGCGTGGCGCTCAAACACGCTCGGCTCAAGGAACTGCGAGCCTTGTCGGGCTTTCGTTTCCAGACGCTGGATATCGTCGACAAACCTGCCTTGATGGCGTTGTTCAAGGATCACCGCTTCACAGATGTCATCCATCTGGCGGCCCAGGCGGGTGTTCGCTACTCGCTGGACAACCCGGACGTGTACGCGCAATCGAACCTGACAGGTTTTTTGAATGTGCTGGAGGCCTGCCGGCACCATCGCCCGGACCATCTGATTTATGCCTCGAGCAGTTCGGTGTACGGCACCAACAGCAAGTTGCCATTCAGCGTCGAAGACGCCGTCGATCACCCGGTTTCGCTGTACGCGGCGAGCAAGCGCGCCAATGAGCTGATGGCCCACAGCTACTGCCATCTCTACGGGCTCCAGGCCAGCGGCCTGCGGTTTTTTACCGTGTACGGACCTTGGGGCCGCCCCGACATGGCGTTGTTCAAGTTCACCGACGCGATCCTCAACGATCGCCCCATCGACCTCTACAACGAGGGCTTGATGTCGCGGGATTTTACCTACATCGACGACATCGTCGAAAGCATCGTCCGCCTGCGTCCACGCCCGCCGTTGCCGGAGAACGCCGGGGAGGGCGTCAACCGGATTTTCAACATCGGGCGCGGCACGCCGGTGGCGCTGCTGGATTTCGTCGAATGCCTGGAGGCGGCGCTGGGCCGGCCTGCCCGGCGCAACTTGATGCCGATGCAGGCGGGCGATGTGCACAGGACCTGGGCGGATGTGTCGGCATTGGCGCAGTGGGTCGATTTTCGTCCGCACGTGACGGTCGAGGCCGGCGTCGGGCAATTCGTGAAGTGGTATCGCCACTTTTATCAGCGCTGAAGCGTTGATCTTCGAACATAAAAAATTCAGGAAAACAGGGGCCTCCATGAGCCAGGACTTATTTGTATCCGTGCTGATTCCGGCAAAGAACGAAGCGAGCAATCTCACCGCGCTGCTGGAAGAAATCCGCGTCGCGCTGGCGGATGAAGCGTATGAAGTCATCGTCGTCGACGATGGCAGCACTGACACCACGTTGCAGGCGTTGCGGCAGACCCGGCATAACGGGCTGAACACGCTGCGCATCCTGCAACATGAACGCTCGCTGGGGCAGAGCACGTCGCTCTATCACGCCGCGCTCGCCGCCCGTGGCCAATGGCTGGCAACCCTCGATGGTGACGGGCAAAACGACCCTGCGGACATCCCCGGCATGCTGGCGCTGGTGCGCCGTGAGCCGGCAGCCGCCGACCTGCAATTGGTCGCCGGGCACCGGGTCAACCGCCGCGACACCGCCAGCAAGCGCTGGGCTTCGCGGTTTGCCAACGGGTTGCGCCGACGCATGCTCAAGGATCAGACGCCGGACACCGGCTGCGGGTTGAAACTGATCCAGCGCGCGGCGTTCCTGCGTTTGCCGTACTTCGACCACATGCACCGCTTCATCCCCGCGCTGATCCAGCGCCACAACGGCCGCATGCTCACCCACCCGGTCAACCATCGACCGCGCACGGCCGGTGTCTCCAAATACGGCAATATCGACCGCGCGCTGGTGGGGGTTCTCGACCTGATCGGCGTCTGGTGGCTGATCCGGCGTACACGTCTGAACACCCGGCCGCAGGAGATCGAAGGATGAATCTGTCCCGCGAAACCCTGTGGCTGGTGGTCGGTTTCAGCGGCCAGATCGCCTTCACCGGGCGCTTTGTCCTGCAGTGGCTGTACAGCGAATACAAAAAACGCAGCGTGATACCGGTGAGCTTCTGGTACCTGAGCATCATCGGCAGCGCGCTGTTGTTCGCGTATGCCATCTATCGACAGGACCCGGTGTTCATCATCGGCCAGGCGTTCGGTTCCATCGTCTATTTGCGCAACCTGCAATTGATTGCCCGCAGCAAAACCTTGAAGGACTGACCCATGCGCCGAACCCTTTCACCCGGCGTCGAATGCCTGGGGCTGATGCTGCTTGCTCTGTTGCTGGTCGGCGCAGGGCTCGGGTTGCGCCAGCCGCAGAATGTGGACGAGGAGCGCTTCCTCGGCGTGGCGCTGGAGATGCTGCATAACGGGTCGTGGTTGATTCCCCATCGCGCTGCCGAGATTTACGGCGATAAACCACCGATATTCATGTGGACCGTGGCGTTTTTCACCTGGATCACCGGGATGCCCGCCATTGCCCTTTACCTTCCGGGGCTGCTGTCTGCCACCTCGGTCACGGCGATGCTCTACGACTTGGGTCGCAGGCTTTGGAACCAGCGAGCCGGTCGGACAGCCGCGCTGCTGTACCTGGCGACCTATCAGACCTACAGCATTTTGCGCACCGGCCAGATCGACAGTTTTCTGATTTTGTTCACCTCGCTGGGCCTGTACGGTCTGGCCCGACACCTGCTGCTGGGGCCGGCCTGGCGCTGGTTTTACGTGGGCTGCGCGGCGATGGGGATCGGCGTGATCACCAAAGGGGTCGGCTTTGTGCCGGCGTTGATGCTGATCCCGTATGCCTACGCGGTGCGCAAAGGTTGGTCCGGCGTGGTGGCGATGCCGGGCGAAGCGCGCAAATGGGGCCTGGGTGTTGTGGTGCTGCTCGGTGCCGTGGGCATCTGGCTGCTGCCCTTGGCGCTGTCGATCGTGCTCAATGGCGGTGCTGAGGAAATTGCCTACGTGCGGGAAATCCTGCTGCGCCAGACGGCGGGGCGTTATGCGGCCGCCTGGGATCACCGGGAGCCGTTCTGGTACTTCTTCGTCAGCGTCATTCCGCAATATTGGTTGCCGCTGGTGCTCGCGCTGCCGTGGCTGATCCCCGCCTGGCGCCGGCAATTACGCAAGCATGATGGTCGCGTGTTGGTGCTGCTGGGGTGGGTGGTGCTGGTGGTGCTGTTTTTCTGCCTGAGCAGCGGCAAGCGCAAGTTGTACATTTATCCGGCGCTGCCGGGATTGGTGTTGGTTGCCGCGCCGCTGATGCCGTGGTTGTTCAGGCGCTGGTTCCGTCAACGCCAACTGGGGTGGCGGATTTTTCAGGGGGTGGCGGTGGTCTGGTTCACGCTGTGGTTCGCCCGAGGGTTCATCGAGCCGGTCAAGGACGGCGCCAATCCCCACGAGGCGTTGATGGCGCAGGCGGCGACCATGACTCGGGGCGCAGACCTGGTGTTGGTCCACTGGCGCGAGGGCCATTGGTTGTTCGCAAGGCAGCCGATCGTGCATTTCGGCATGATCGGTTCAACGGTCGAGCAGGCGGCGCAGTGGTTGCGTGAACATCCTCAGGCGTACGCGTTGGTGCCGGATGAACAGCTCGGTCAGTGCTTCAATCCTCAGGCTGCCCGCGAGTTGGGCGAGACCTCCCGGGCGCAATGGTCGATCGTCGGTGCCGACGCCGACAACGGCAATTGCCATCCTGGTCCGCCGGCCCATATCTATCGCTTCACCTGGGACCGTGCATCGCTATAATCGACCCCACGTTTTACTCCTGTCACCACACGAGACTGCCATGACCATTTCCCTGTATGACGCTTCCGTTCCGGTTTTCAAACAAATGCTCAACGCCCTGAGCGACGTTCTGAACAAGGCCGAAGCCCACGCCACCGCCAAGAACATTGATCCGAACGCTTTCCTGCAAGCCCGTCTGTACCCGGACATGTTCCCGCTGGTGCGTCAGGTGCAGATCGCCGTGGATTTCGCCAAGGGTGTTTCTTCGCGTCTGGCCGAGATCGAAGTGCCGAAGTACGACGACACTGAAACCACCTTCGCCGAGCTGCAAGCATTGCTGACCAAGGTTCTGGCTTACATTGGCGAGATCAAGCCTGAGCAGATCAATGGCAAGGAAGGCATCGAGATCATCACCCGTCAGGGCACGCCGAAAGAGAAGCGCTTCAGCGGCCAGGCTTACTTGCTGAGCTACGGTCTGCCGCAGTTCTTCTTCCACGTCACTACCGCTTACGCGTTGCTGCGTCATAACGGTGTGGAAGTGGGCAAGCGCGATTACATGGGCGCGTTCTAAACCGCCCGGGTACAAAAAAGCCCGCCAAGGTTTGCGCCTTGGCGGGCTTTTTTGTTGTTCTTGTGGGAGTGGGTCTGCTCGGTTTGTTGACCGGGTGTATATCCGTTTTTTCGGTTGCGGCGGCTATTGGTTTCGCCCTTACGGCGAGTCACTTGGAAAAGCCCCAAGTAACCAAGGGCTCTTGCCCCTTTCGTTCGGTGCCTCGCTAAAGCTCGGCATGCCCTCGCTCCGGTCCTGCTCCGTGGGCCCGCCGCCATCGGCCATCCATGGCCGGGGGCGGCTAACCCGGCATCCATGCCGGGTTGCCCACTGCGCAGAACCTGCGCTCGGCCTCTCGAGGGGGCGACTACCGCCACAGCCGCCGAGGCGGCCTGAAAGCCGACCTGGCTCTTTGGTGCGCGTGTTCCCTCATTCCGGATATGTACACCGATCCCCTTTAGGAGCCGGCTTGCTGGCGATGGCGTCCGTTCATTCAATAAATGCGTTGACTGACCCACCGCTATCGCCAGCAAGCCGGCTCCTACACGGGATTGGGTTCACACGATTCAAAATTGTAGGAGCCAGCTTGCTGGCGATGGACGTCAACGATAACGCGGGCTGTCTGAATGAACGCGTTGTCCGGTCGTTTTTCGCGGGCAAGCCTCGCTCCTACAGGGAATCGCGTTTGCTTTTGATTTCCACCACTCATCAGGCCGAGCGTTAGCTCGCCTTCCGCTTTTGATCTGAGCGCCCCCTCGAGAGGCCGAGTGGAGGTTCTGCGTAGTGGGCAACCCGGCATGGATGCCGGGTTAGCCGCCCCCGGCCATGGATGGCCGATGGCGGCGGGCCCACGGAGCAGGACCGGAGCGAGGGCATGCCGAGCCTAGGCGAGGCACCGAACGAAAGGGGCAAGAGCCCTTGGTTACTTGGGGCTTTTCCAAGTGACTCGCCGTAAGGGCGAAACCAATAGAGGCCGTTACCGAAGAAACGGATATGCCCCAAACCAAACCACCAAACCACCAAACCACGCGTCACGCCAAACGCTGAGCCTTCTCGTCCTCACCCAAACAAGCCGCCGCCGTAAACAACACATCAGTCGAAGAATTCAGCGCAGTCTCCGCCGAATCCTGCAACACACCAATAATGAAACCAACCGCCACCACCTGCATCGCGATCTCGCTCGGAATGCCGAACAGACTGCACGCCAGTGGAATCAACAACAACGAACCGCCCGCCACACCCGAAGCGCCACAGGCACAAATCGCCGCGACGACACTCAGCAAGATGGCCGTCGGAATGTCCACGGCAATACCCAGCGTATGCACAGCCGCCAGAGTCAGCACGGTAATGGTGATCGCAGCCCCCGCCATGTTGATCGTCGCACCCAGCGGAATCGAAACCGAATAAGTGTCCTCATGCAGACCCAGGCGCTTGCTCAACTCCAGATTGACCGGAATATTCGCCGCCGAACTGCGGGTGAAAAACGCCGTGATGCCACTTTCACGCAAGCACATGATCACCAGCGGATACGGGTTGCGACGCAGCTTCCAGAACACGATCACCGGGTTCATCACCAGCGCCACAAACAGCATGCAACCCAGCAACACCGCCAGCAGATGCGCGTAGCCGATCAAGGCACCGAAACCGGAAGTGGCGAGGGTCGACGCCACCAGGCCGAAAATCCCCAGCGGCGCAAAACGGATCACCAGGCGCACGATCAGGGTCACGCCGTTGGACAAGTCGCCGAGCACTTCACGCGTGGTGTCACCGGCATGGCGAATGGCGACGCCCATGCCGATGGCCCACGCCAGAATGCCGATGAAATTGGCATTCATCAGCGCGCTGACCGGGTTATCCACCACGCTCAGCAGCAGACTTTGTAGCACTTCGCCGATACCGCCCGGCGCCGTCACCGCGACGTCGTGGGTGGACAGCACCAGGCTCGACGGGAACATCATGCTGGCCACGACCGCGACCACGGCCGCCGCAAACGTGCCCAGCAAGTACAGAAACAGAATTGGGCGAATGTGGGTTTCCTGGCCGTGCTTGTGGTTGGCGATCGACGCCATGACCAGCACGAACACCAGAATCGGCGCGACGGCTTTCAGCGCCGAGACGAACACTTTGCCAATGAACGCGGTGGACTTCGCCACGTCCGGCGCAACCAGCGCCAGGGCAATCCCGGCGAGCAGGCCGATGATGATTTGCGTAACCAGGCTCAAGCGTTTCAAGCGTTGCAATAGCGAAGGGGATGAAGCAGTCATAAAACGGCATCTCTGATTTTATTAGGTGCGGGGTGTCGCGACATCGCGGCCATTAAAGGGCGGATGAACAGGGTGTACGAATCGCAGGGCGCGGACTTTATCACAGCGTCGTCCGCATCCCTCAGACCTGTGACGATCTGCCACCCGCCTGCTAAACGCGATGTGCAGGTTCGTGCAACCGCCTTTGGAAACACTCTGTTAAGATTGCGCATCCTCATTTTCATGTCTGCCAGTGAGCCTTCGGGCTATCGCTGGTGTTGTCGTTTTCTGGAGTTCTGCATGCTGTTGCCCATCCTTCTGTTGTCCGCCGCCGGTTTCACGGTGCTGACCACGGAATTCATCATCGTCGGCCTGTTGCCGGCAATCGCCCGGGATCTTGAAGTGACCATCCCCCAGGCCGGTTTGCTGGTGACGTTGTTCGCCTTCACTGTCGCCGCGTTCGGGCCGTTCCTGACCGCGTACTTCGCCCGGTTCGAACGGCGCAAGCTGTTCATCTCGGTGTTGATCATGTTCGGTCTGGCCAACACCCTCGCGGCGTTTGCGCCGAACATCTGGGTAATGGCCGTTGCGCGGTTGATCCCCGCGCTCGGGCTGCCGGTGTTCTGGGCCCTGGCCAGTGAGACGGCGGTGGACATCGTCGGGCCGGATTACGCCGGACGCGCCATTGCCAAGATCGGTTTCGGCATCGTTTGCGCAACGGTGTTCGGTATTCCGGTGGGTACGTTGATTTCCGATGCGTTCGGCTGGCGCAGCGCCTTCGGCATTCTGGCGGTGATCGCGTTTGCCAAGGCGTTGCTGCTGTTTATCTACCTGCCGAAAACCAGTCTGCACCAGCATCAGGTGAGCTTCCGTTCGCAGTTCAAGATCCTGCGCAGCCCGTTGATGATCGGGCACGTGTTGCTGTCGATCCTGGTGTTCAGCGGCATGTTCACCGCTTACACCTATCTGGCGGACATTCTTGAGCGGTTGGCCGGTTTCAACGGCACCGTGGTGGGTTGGTGCCTGATGGGCTTCGGCGCGGTGGGCCTGATCGGCAACTCGCTGGGCGGTCGCGCGGTGGATCGTCATCCGCTGATCGCTTCCGTGACGTTCTGCGCGTTCATGATCGCCGGCATGGTGACGCTGGTGCCGAACATCCATTCGCCGCTGGGTCTGGCGGCGGCAATGGGCATTTGGGGCGTGACACAAGCGGCGTTGTTCCTGGTCAGCCATGTGCGTTTGATGAAAGCCGCGCCTGAAGCACCGGCGTTTGCCGCGTCGCTGAACATTGCCGGCGCCAACCTCGGTATCGGTCTGGGCGCGATGGTCGGTGGCCGGGTGATCGACAGCGTTGGCCTGGGTGGGCTGGGCTTTGCGGCGGCCGGTTTTATTCTGATCTCGATCCTGTTGGCCATGGCGCTGATGACCTTCAAGCCCCGCGAAGTCTGCGCCTGACCGTCACATCGCGGTGAACAACTCGCGTCGGGCACCTTCGGTAATCGCAACGATGCCGGGGTGCTTGACCTTGCGCTCCACCGAAATGGCGTAGAACGACTCGGTCACGGCGTCGGTCTGGCCAATCAATTCCACGCCGCACTGACGCTTCACTTCATCGGCAATCACGCTCGGGCCGATGAAAATTCCGCTGCCGGATTGGCCGAAGGCCTGCATCAACGCGCTGTCGTCGAACTCACCGACGATGCGCGGCTGAATCTGCTGCTCGGCAAACCAGCGTTGCAAACGACTGCGCACCACGGTTTCCGGCCCCGGAATCAGCAGCGGTGCGCCGTGCAGGCTGCGCGGGAAATCCTGGCCGTACTGCGCCGCCAGTTCGGCGGTGGCGAAGAAGCTGATCCCGCATTCCCCGAGTTTCTGGCTGTAGCCCTTGATGTCCAGGTGCGATGGCATCGGGCTGTCGGAAATCACCAGGTCCAGGCGTTGAATCGCCAGGTCGGCGAGCAGGCGTTCAAGTTTGTCTTCGCGGCAGGTAATGCGCAGCGGTTCGCTCAGCTCCATGGTCGGCGCGATCAGGCGGTAGACGATGGATTTGGGCACCACGTCAGCCACGCCAACCCGAAACAGAATCTGTTGCTCATTGGGTTGCGCCCGCAGCATCAGCTCCAATTCACCGCCGAGCTGAAACATCTGCTCGGCGTAGGGCAGGGTCTGGCGTCCGGCTTCGGTGAGTTCCAGCTGTCGGCCGACCCGACGAAACAACTCGATACCGTAGGTTTGTTCGAGCAGGGAAATCTGCCCGCTGATGGTCTGCGGCGTCAGGTTCAGCTGTTCGCAGGCGCGCACGATGCTGCCGGTCTTGGCCACGACCCAGAAGTAATGCAGTTGTCGATAGTTGAGCATGGCGACCTACAGTTCGTGAAAACCGAAGTATAACCGCTAAAAATACGAATTTTCCTGAAGTGTTTGCCTCCCTAGAATGCCTCGCTATCAACGGGCCATCGTTTCGGCCCGTTTTGTTCTATCGAGGAAAGCATCATGAAGCTTAAAACCACGGCACTGTTGATTGCGTCTTTACTGGTGCTGGCCGGTTGTGACCAGGCCGAAAAAAGCGCTCAGCAACTGATGGGCAAGGCTGCCGAATCCGCCAAGCAAGCGATTGACGACACCCACAAAGCCGCCGAGCAAGCGCTCAGCGATGCCACCAGCGGGTTGATCAGCAAGAAAGAATCATCGGGCGACGACAAAGAGAAAACCGAATCGTCGTCCCAGGAAATCTAAACCGTCTTAAAACGAGTCAGGACTGACCCATGGAATACCTTTTAGAACTTGCTGCAAGCCCCACCGCCTGGGTCGCCCTGGCCACGCTGGTGGTGATGGAAATCGTGCTTGGCATCGATAACCTGATCTTCATCTCGATCCTGACCAACAAACTGCCGGAGCAGCATCGGCAGAAGGCGCGGCGCATCGGTATCGGCATGGCGCTGATCCTGCGACTGGCGCTGCTGAGCACCATCGCGTTCATCGTCCAGTTGACTGAGCCGGTGATCGAGATCCTCGGCCACGCGTTCTCCTGGAAGGACATGATCCTGATCGCCGGCGGCCTGTTCCTGTTGTGGAAGGCGACCACCGAGATCCATCACAGCATGGACCCGGCGCCGGAAGATCCGAAGTCGGCGACCTCGACCGTGACCCTGGGCTTTGCCGCCGCGATCGGTCAGATCCTGATGCTGGACATGGTGTTCTCCATCGACAGCATCATTACCGCTGTCGGCATGACCGAGCATTTGCCGATCATGATCATCGCGGTGGTGGTGTCGGTGCTGGTGATGTTGTTGGCGGCTGACCCATTGGCCAAGTTCATCAACGACAACCCGACGGTGGTGATGCTGGCGCTGGGCTTCCTGATCATGATCGGCATGACGCTGATCGCCGAAGGCTTCGGTGCCCACGTACCGAAAGGCTACGTCTACGCAGCCATGGCGTTCTCGGCAACGATTGAAGGCTTGAACATGATGTCGCGACGGGCCAAGCAGAAGCGCATTGCCGCTGAAGCGTAACCTGGGCTGAAACGAAAACGGCCGCCTGCACTCGCAAGAGTCCAGGCGGCCGTTTGTATTCGAGGGTAGTAAAAAGTGCCCGTCAGTGCGCAGTGGCGTGACGTGCAACCGGTTTGTCGGTTTTCGTCACCCGAGCCGGCTGGGCGGGGTGGTGATGGTGCCTGCGGGCAATTCGCAGGACTCCCCACAACATGGCGGCGGCAACAGCCAGCCAACTGAAAATCAACATCACAATGGTCATTGTCAGGCTCATCAGTGCCTCCTCTTCGCCCTGCTTCGGGCACACACGCTTTGCAAGTGACAGTCTAGTCGCTGCCATGTTGCAGGCTATTGACCAAAGGTCGGTGCCGACCAATCAGTTCGCTCTATCGAACGCAATCAACTGCCGGTTAAGGCTATACCGCTGTCGCGCGGCGTCCTATGATCAACGGCCAAGCCGGGAGCACGGACACCTGGCGTCTGAACAAGAGAGTGATGATGGTGCGGGTATTTTCGCGAATTCGAACGGCAGCCCTGATTGTTGGCTGTGTTGCAGGTCTGGCTGGCTGCGCGGGCAGTGTGGCGCCGGAGGTCAAGCGTCTGCCGGAACGCGTGGAACTCAGCGGGACGTTCTACCGTGGGCAAAGCTTTCAAAGCGGGCCCCAGGTGCTGGCCAGTCTGTTGGCCCAGCAGGGCATCGTGATTACCCCGGGGTTGCTCGAAAAACCTTTGCACCTGCCGGGCGCCGAAGCGCAATTGCAGCAGAACATGCAGAACCTCGCCCGCGAGTACGGGATGGTCGTTTACCCACTCGACAGCCATTTGCCTGCGCTGCTGACCCAGGTTGCGGCGGGTTACCCGGTGATGGTGCGCTTCACTGAAGGCTCGGCGTTCTGGGCTGAACCGCGTTACGCCATTCTCGCCGGGTACAACCGTCAGAAGCGGACTGTGCTGCTGCGCTCGGGAATGAATCGTCGGGAGTTGATGAGCTTCAGCTCGTTTGAGTCGTCGTTCAAGGATGCGGGTGGTTGGGCGGTGCTGATCCAGAAACCGGAGCAGATTCCGGCCAACGTTGATCAGTCGCGTTGGTTGAAAGCGGCGAACGATCTGGCGCAGGCCGGCCAGGAGCAGGCCGCTGCCCGTGCGAAGAAGGCGCTGACTTCGCAGTAAGCTTCCCGTTCGTCATCTGCCCGGCACTGCCACTTGCGATTGGCCTCTAAAGGATAAGGGCCCGGTTGTTTCCGGGTCCGTTCCAAGGAGGCGCCCATGACACATCCCACTTCACCCTCCGGCCCGCACTCGTCCGAGCATTCTTCAGGCAATGAGTTGGGTTTCGATCCGGATTCACCGGACCTTGCCGACCCTCAGGTCGACCCCATCGGACCTGCCAGGGCGCCCAGGGACGTTAAACCGGGCGAGGCGGGCAAGGCTCCCGCCAAACCTTACGACCCGCTCGCGAATTTGAAACCCTGACGTTCAGTGTGAGGTGCGTATGTCTACTGATTCGAGTTTTGACGACAAGCGTCCGGACAGTGTTCCAACCACTGTGGAGGATGATATTGATCCTGTGATGGATCCGGACAGTCCGATGCGTGATCCGTTGGTCAGGCCGGTGGTGAGGCCAAGGGATCCGAGTGCGGGGGATGGTATTCCGGATGATGACCAGATGCCGTTGCCGAATGATTGAGGTTTTCGGTTTGGCGTTCGGTGGATTGGGGGTATATCCGTTATTGCGGTAACGGCGGCTATTGGTTTCGCCCTTACGGCGAGTCACTTGGAGAAGCGCCAAGTAACCAAGCGCTTTTGCCCCTTTCGTTCGGTGCCTCGCTAAGGCTCGGCATGCCCTCGCTCCGGTCCTGCTCCGTGGGCCCGCCGCCATCGGCCATCCATGGCCGGGGGCGGCTAACCCGGCATCCATGCCGGGTTGCCCACTGCGCAGAACCTCAACTCGGCCTCTCGAGGGGGCGACTACCGCCACAGCCGCCGAGGCGGCCTGAAAGCCGACCTGGCTCTTCAGTCGTGTGCACACTCCCGCATTGTGATGGCCGCACCAGTTTTGGATGTTTGCACATTCCCCTGTAGGAGCCGGCTTGCTGGCGATAGCGGTGGGTCAGTCGACGCATTTATTGACTGGACGGACGCTATCGCCAGCAAGCCGGCTCCTACAAGGGATTGGGTTCACACGATTCAAAATTGTAGGAGTCAGCTTGCTGGCGATGGACGCCAACGATAACGCGGGCTGTCTGAATGAACGCGTTGTTCAAACGCTTTTCGCCGGCAAGCCGGCTCCTACAGGAAATCGCATACGCTTTTGATTTCCACCACTCATCAGGCCGAGCGTTAGCTCGCCTTCCGCTTTTGATCTGAGCGCCCCCTCGAGAGGCCGAGCGCAGGTTCTGCGCAGTGGGCAACCCGGCATGGATGCCGGGTTAGCCGCCCCCGGCCATGGATGGCCGATGGCGGCGGGCCCACGGAGCAGGACCGGAGCGAGGGCATGCCGAGCCTAGGCGAGGCACCGAACGAAAGGGGCAAGAGCCCTTGGTTACTTGGGGCTTTTCCAAGTGACTCGCCGTAAGGGCGAAACCATCAGCCGCCGTTACCGATGAAACGGATATATCCCCAACTACTTCGAAGCCTCAACCACACCACTCTGACGGTGCTTGAGGTTCTTCTCCGATTTGTACTGCAAGGCCTCAGACGGAACATTGGCGCCCTTGCCGGTCTCGACCCAGTTGCGAATACGACTGGCATCGGCGAAGTGCGTGTACTTGCCGAACGCATCGAGAATCACCAGCGCCACCGGACGATTACCCATGCTGGTCACCAACACCAAGCAGTGACCCGCTTCGTTGGTGAAACCGGTTTTGGTCAACTTGATGTCCCAGTTCGGCTTGCCGACCAGATGGTCGGTGTTGCGAAAACCCAAGCTGTAATTGGGCTTGCGGAACGAGACGGTTTTTTCCTTGGTGGTGCTCAACTCGGTCAATAACGGGTACTTGTGCGCCGCGATCAGCAATTTGCTCAGGTCACGTGCGGTAGAGACGTTACGAGGGGAGAGGCCAGTCGGTTCGACGAAGTGGGTGCTGGTCATGCCCAACGCCTTGGCCTTGGCGTTCATCGCGGCAATGAATGCGACATAGCCGCCCGGATAGTGGTGGGCCAGGCTCGCGGCTGCGCGGTTTTCCGAGGACATTAGGGCGATCAGCAGCATTTCCCTGCGCGGCAATTCGCTTTTGAGTTTCACCCGGGAAAACACGCCTTTCATTTCTGGCGTATCGCTGATGTTGATATTGATGTACTCGTCCATGTTCTGCCTGGCTTCGACCACGACAAGACCCGTCATCAATTTGCTGACGGAGGCGATAGGGACAACCACATCGGGGTTGCTGGCATAGATGACTTTGTTGGTCTGCATATCCAGCAGCAAAGAGCTGCCGGAAGCCAGCTTGAGTTGTTTCGTATCTCGAGGTGCCGCGGTGGTTTCAGCAGCATTGACCGCTGGCGTGATGAACGTCCCTGTAAGTGCAAAAAATAGGCTCAGGATGGAAAGGGGGATTTTCACGCTGGCAGACTCATAAAGTGTGGATTAGCCGTTTTGTAACGGGTTGTTTCTTTAAAAACGACGCATTTTAGAAGTATGTGCCAGGAAAGCCATAGGTGCCCGCAAACAAAGGGCGGAAAGTGAAAGATATTTAATGCTGTACCCATTTTGTACCCCTCAGCCCCTCCCTGCGTGTGGAATCTGACCGGCCGTCGATAGATTAAGCCGCTGGGCGGATACAGCCGACCTGCCGCTCCATGCTGCCTACAATCCAGCCACGCTGCACGCTGATGTACCGGTCAACAATGAAACATTCGGTTTCAATGACCTGGCAAAAGTTGAGAGTGATCAGGCGGTTGGCGCAAAGGCTACTGCACTTGGGCGCTGGACCCATTTCCGTCTGGTTAACAGATCGTTGGTGTCCGGGATCCCCCTATATGCATAAAAAAAGTGTACTTCCGGTCGTAGCGGCGCTGGTCGCTTTTTTGTCGGTATCAACCATGCTTCGCCTTCCGGGTCTGCCAGTGGGGATTGCGGAGGTGATGGTTTTCATCGCAGCGTTTGCCCTGGTTCGGCGAAGTGGTTTTCTGCAGAAATTGAAGCATCCTCTCATGCTGTTTTGGGCGGCCTTCATTGTCACGGCGCTCATCGGCTACTTCACGGGCTCCGTGCGTGGTGAAGGATCGATACACACCGGAGTTGCTTATGTCTACGCGGCCTGTTTCACGCTGCTGGTGCTGACTTACGTCAGCGATTTGAGCGCGTTCGAGTTCCAGCGATTTATCAGGGCGATCGTTACCATCCCCATTCTGTTGCTATCCATTCCTTTATTGGTTTTTCTGATTGGCAGCGTTTCGATCTCCGATCTCTTGGAGATCAATACTCAGTATTACCCCTCTCGCGTGGCCGCATGGTCAATGAATCCTAACCAGCTCGCCCTGTTTTTACTCCCGGTGCCGATCTGGCTGGCGGCTATTTCTCAGCGTACTCATTGGCAAGGATGGCGATTTTTCAAGAAGTTTGCGTTTCTCTGGCTTTTTTCTTTTTGGGATTTTGCGTCAGAAGCGATGCGCTACTCCTTGCCTGGTGTATCGGAATCCCGTTGCTGACTTTGTTGTCCTGGTGCTGGCTGAAAAATATCAATTGGAGGTTTTTTGCGACAATGATCGCGGCGTTTGTGCTCGCGTTTGCTTTTTTCAAGTTTTTATTTGATGGGCCAGGCGTGCAAATTCTCGAGGCGCTCAGGATAGATGTATCGAAATTTGTGGGGGCGAGCGGTTCGGTCGGGGAGGGCTCTCGAGCGCCTTTCGCGTTTGGCAGGTCAGACTCCACGTTTGGTATCGGGCTGGATCCAAACAAGGGCGGCGTGCGTAAAACCTTGTGGATTCATGCGTTCGAAGTGTGGAAGTTGTCGCCGGTGTTTGGCCATGGACCTGGCGCATTTTCTTATCTGGATACACCGAGCAAACGATTCGAGGCGCATAACTTGTTGTTTGACTTGCTTACGCAAGTGGGTGTCGTAGGCGTTGTACTCTTTGGTGTCTTGTACCTTTGGTTGGTGATCGGCGCGATCAAGGCTCGTGATCCCTTTTCAATAACACTGCTCTTCGTTTTGATGGTTTTTTCTGGTGCGCATTTCATGCTTCGACAGCCGGTCTTCATGCTGTATATGGTGATTTGTGCCGTGGTCATAAAAAATCGGCTCTTCGATCAGATGAGTGACTCGACGGATAAAACCAAGGTGCTTGAATCGGAATCGCCGGGCCCTTGAGGATTTCGCCAGAGGCGTAAAACTCTGGGGGGATAGACGGATTGCCGTGCGCAGGATTGCAGGCAAAAAAACCCCGCCATTGGCGGGGTTCCTTTTTTCGATTAACACAAATCGAACACTCAGCTGTGCAGTGTTTCCGCTGCGTACAGCGTGTTTTCCAGCAGGCAGGCGCGGGTCATCG
The DNA here is from genome assembly GCF_020423045.1 of Pseudomonas sp. MM213. Lineage (NCBI taxonomy): Bacteria > Pseudomonadati > Pseudomonadota > Gammaproteobacteria > Pseudomonadales > Pseudomonadaceae > Pseudomonas > Pseudomonas sp. MM213. The sequence goes on along the minus strand of NZ_CP081943.1, from coordinate 2,494,704 downwards.
GGCCGACGCCGCCCGGTACTGGAGTGATCCAGCCAGCGCGGGGCAGGGCGGTTTCATAGATCACGTCGCCGACCAGTTTGCCGTCTTCCTGACGGTTGATGCCGACGTCGATCACGATCGCGCCTTCCTTGATCCATTCACCCTTGACCAGGCCCGGCTTGCCGGCGGCGACCACCACCAGATCGGCGCGACCGACGTGGCCAGCCAGATCCTTGGTGAAGCGGTGAGTGACGGTCACGGTGCAACCGGCCAGCAGCAATTCCATCGCCATCGGTCGCCCGACAATGTTGGAAGCACCGACGACCACTGCGTCCATCCCGTAAAGATCGGCCCCGGTGCTTTCCAGCAGGGTCATGATCCCTTTGGGCGTGCAAGGGCGCAGCAGTGGAATGCGCTGGGCCAGACGACCGACGTTATAAGGATGGAAGCCGTCGACGTCTTTGTCCGGACGAATGCGTTCCAGCAATTTGGACGCGTCCAGGTGTTCAGGCAGCGGAAGTTGAAGCAGAACGCCGTCGATTGCCGGGTCGTCGTTCAGGCGATCGATCAGGGCGGTCAGCGCTTCTTGAGTGGTTTCGGAAGGCAGGTCGTAGGCTTGGGAAATGAAGCCGACCTCTTCACAGTCTTTACGCTTGTGCGAGACATAAACCTGAGAGGCAGGATCGCTGCCGACCAGGATCACCGCGAGACCGGGAGTGCGCAGGCCTTGCTGGCGACGCTCGGTGACGCGTTTGGCGATCTGCTGGCGCAGGCTGGCGGCGATCGATTTGCCGTCGATTAGTTGTGCAGTCATTGCGCGTGATTAACCATCGAGAGGGGAAAAAAAGAGAACGCATTCTCGCATGTCATGAGGTGAGGGCAAAGGCGCTTGGTCTGCAAATTCCTCTAACCCCTTTAATTAAATGAATTTTTTTTAAAAAGGATTTGACGCCCTACGGGGGGCTCTATACTATTCGTCGCACTTGTCGGGCACAGCCTAGCACTGGTTAAGAAGGTCGAGCGGAATTACGATTCTGCAAGGCTGGAAAGCACTTAGTTTGTAGTCCTTCAAGGGTACAGATTAACAAGGCGCCCGTAGCTCAGCTGGATAGAGCATCCGCCTTCTAAGCGGATGGTCGCAGGTTCGAGTCCTGCCGGGTGCGCCATTAGGCAGCTTTGGCACAAGTAACGCGATATGGTGGGCGTAGCTCAGTTGGTAGAGCACGGGATTGTGACTCCCGTTGTCGTGGGTTCGATCCCCATCGTCCACCCCATATTTCGAAAGGCGCCAGATTAACAGTCTGGCGCCTTTGCTTTAACGGCTACATGCGGATGTGGTGGAATTGGTAGACACACTGGATTTAGGTTCCAGCGCCGCGAGGCGTAAGAGTTCGAGTCTCTTCATCCGCACCAAATAAAGCTTCATTCAGGCCGCTGGCCTGGCTGGAGCTCAACGAAGAAGTTGTTTGGCTTCTTTGTTACGCAATATGGTGGGCGTAGCTCAGTTGGTAGAGCACGGGATTGTGACTCCCGTTGTCGTGGGTTCGATCCCCATCGTCCACCCCATATTCCGAAAGGCGCCAGATTTAACAGTCTGGCGCCTTTTTTGTTTTAGTGGTTTGAGTGTTTCGCGACCGCAGGTTCTGGGTCGCAGGCGCAGGGCGTTTCGTCGTATTTTTGTTTCTCGATGATGCCGTGCTGCTCGCCGGTCTTGCTCGCGAGATCGGCTGTCAGGGGGATGCCTGGCAATCGCTTCTATATATAGAAGGGTTGGCGCAGAGCCCTGGCATGATTGGCTGTATTTGCCACCGGGGCGAGATGCATTCATGCATTCGCACCTATAAATTGCCTGCTGCGTTGTTACCCGTTTTCAGTAGGGTGACTTCTTGAGTTTGACCTACTAGAATGCATGCCCTTGATTCTGGGGTCGGAAACGGCCGGCCAACGTCTGTGCAACGAGGAATATCCATGCAAGTTTCTGTTGAAAATACTTCTGCTCTTGAGCGCCGCATGAGCATCACCGTGCCGGCTGAGCGCATCGAGACTCAGGTCAACAAGCGTCTGCAGCAGACCGCCCAAAAGGCCAAGATCGCTGGTTTCCGTCCAGGCAAAGTGCCGATGAGCGAAATCAAGCGCCGTTTTGGTGCTGATGCACGTCAGGAAGCTGTCGGCGACGTCATCCAGTCCTCTTTCTACGAAGCCGTAGTTGAGCAAAAGCTGAACCCGGCTGGCGCTCCTTCGATCGAGCCGAAATCCCTGGAAGCTGGCAAAGACCTGGAATACGTCGCGATTTTCGAAGTGTTCCCTGAGTTCACCGTTGCCGGTTTCGAAGGCATCACCGTTGAGCGCCTGAGCGCTGACGTGGCTGACGCCGATCTGGACAAAATGCTGGACGTGCTGCGCAAGCAGAACACCCGTTTCGAAGTGGCCGATCGCGCCGCTCAGAACGACGACCAACTGAACATCGATTTCGTCGGCAAGGTTGACGGTGAAGTGTTCGCTGGCGGTTCCGCCAAAGGCACTCAGCTGGTTCTGGGTTCCGGCCGCATGATCCCGGGTTTCGAAGACGGTCTGGTTGGCGCTAAAGCCGGCGAAGAGCGCGTTCTGAACCTGACCTTCCCAGCTGACTATCAGAACCTGGACCTGGCGGGCAAAACCGCTGAGTTCACCGTGACTGTGAACACTGTTTCCGAGCCAAAACTGCCTGAGCTGAACGAAGAGTTCTTCGCTCAATTCGGCATCAAGGAAACCGGTCTGGAAGGCTTCCGCGCCGAAGTTCGCAAGAACATGGAGCGTGAGCTGCGTCAGGCAATCAAATCCAAGGTCAAGAATCAGGTAATGGACGGTCTGCTGGCCACCAACCCGATCGAAGTGCCAAAGGCTCTGCTGTCCAACGAAGTTGACCGTCTGCGCGTGCAGGCTGTTCAGCAGTTCGGCGGCAACATCAAGCCTGATCAACTGCCGGCCGAGCTGTTCGAAGAGCAAGCCAAGCGTCGCGTTGTTCTGGGTCTGATCGTGGCTGAAGTGGTCAAGCAATTCGACCTCAAGCCTGACGAAGCCCGCGTTCGCGAAATGATCCAGGAAATGGCTTCGGCCTATCAAGAGCCTGAGCAGGTTGTGTCCTGGTACTACAAGAACGAGCAGCAACTGAACGAAGTCCGTTCGGTTGTGCTGGAAGAGCAAGTTGTGGATACTGTTCTGCAGAAAGCTAGCGTGACCGACAAATCGGTCTCTTACGAAGAAGCGGTCAAGCCGGTAGAAGCTCCACAAGCCGACTGATCTTTTCTGCGGTAAGAAGCACACACCATAAGCCAGCCTTCGTGCTGGCTTATGCGTATTCAAGACATAACTATTTGGGAGTGACTGCAGAGCATGTTCCGTAATTCGTATATTCAGCAGAACTCTGATATCCAGGCCGCAGGCGGCCTGGTCCCGATGGTTGTCGAGCAGTCTGCTCGTGGCGAGCGCGCCTACGACATTTACTCGCGTCTTCTCAAGGAGCGGGTGATCTTTCTGGTGGGTCCGGTAGAGGACTACATGGCCAACCTGATTTGTGCGCAGCTGCTGTTCCTTGAAGCGGAAAACCCGGACAAGGACATCCATCTCTATATCAACTCCCCGGGCGGTTCGGTGACGGCGGGCATGTCGATCTACGACACCATGCAGTTCATCAAGCCTAACGTGTCGACCACCTGTATCGGTCAGGCCTGCAGCATGGGCGCATTCCTGCTGACCGCCGGTGCTCCTGGCAAGCGTTACTGCCTGCCGAACTCACGCGTGATGATTCACCAGCCACTGGGCGGTTTCCAGGGGCAGGCTTCGGATATCGAAATCCATGCCAAGGAAATCCTCTTCATTCGTGAGCGTCTCAACACGCTGATGGCCAAGCACAGCGGGCGCACGCTTGAAGAGATCGAGCGCGATACCAACCGCGACAATTTCATGAGTGCAGAAGCCGCGCGTGAATACGGGTTGATCGATGAAGTGATCACCCAGCGCCCCGCTTAATATAAGCAGCTCAAAATAAGGCGGGTCGGCTGGTCCGATCACCAGCGGGCTTGAAAAAGCCCGCAATAGCCTTCATCTTGTGTTGCAAGCCTATCGGATTTGGATCGAACGAATGACTGACACCCGCAACGGCGAGGACAACGGCAAGCTGCTCTATTGCTCCTTCTGTGGCAAAAGCCAGCATGAAGTGCGCAAATTGATTGCCGGCCCCTCGGTCTTTATCTGCGACGAGTGCGTCGACCTGTGCAATGACATCATCCGAGAGGAGGTGCAGGAAGCCCAGGCGGAAAGCAGCGCGCATAAATTGCCTTCGCCTAAAGAAATCAGCGGCATCCTTGATCAGTACGTGATTGGTCAGGAGCGTGCAAAAAAGGTTCTGGCTGTAGCGGTGTACAACCACTACAAACGCCTGAACCAGCGTGACAAAAAGAATGACGACGTCGAACTCGGCAAGAGCAACATCTTGCTGATCGGCCCGACAGGCTCGGGTAAAACCCTGCTTGCCGAAACACTGGCCCGCTTGTTGAACGTTCCGTTCACCATCGCCGACGCAACCACCCTCACCGAGGCGGGTTATGTGGGTGAAGATGTCGAGAACATCATTCAGAAGCTGCTGCAGAAGTGCGATTACGACGTAGAAAAAGCCCAGATGGGCATTGTCTACATCGATGAGATCGACAAGATCTCGCGCAAGTCTGACAACCCGTCGATCACCCGGGACGTTTCCGGTGAAGGCGTGCAGCAGGCCCTGCTCAAGCTGATCGAAGGTACGGTCGCTTCCGTTCCGCCTCAAGGTGGTCGCAAGCATCCGCAGCAGGAATTCCTTCAGGTTGACACCCGTAACATCCTGTTCATCTGCGGCGGCGCATTCTCTGGTCTGGAAAAGGTTATTCAAAACCGTTCCACCAAGGGCGGCATCGGTTTCAACGCAGAAGTGCGCAGCAAGGAAGAAGGCAAGAAAGTCGGTGAATCCCTGCGTGAAGTCGAGCCTGACGATCTGGTCAAGTTCGGTCTGATCCCGGAATTCGTCGGTCGTCTGCCGGTTCTTGCCACGCTGGACGAGCTTGATGAGGCTGCATTGATGCAGATCCTTACCGAGCCGAAAAATGCTCTGACCAAACAGTATGCCAAGCTGTTCGAGATGGAAGGCGTGGACCTGGAATTCCGGGCCGACGCACTCAAATCGGTCGCCAAACGTGCCCTGGAACGCAAGACCGGTGCCCGTGGACTGCGCTCGATTCTCGAAGGTGTATTGCTCGACACTATGTATGAGATCCCCTCGCAGTCCGAGGTGAGTAAAGTAGTGATCGATGAAAGCGTTATAGAAGGCAAGTCCAAGCCACTGTATATCTACGAAAACAGTGAGCCGGCTGCCAAGGCTGCGCCAGACGCTTAAGCGTCACGCAGCTGGAATAAAGAAGGGGCCTTCGGGCCCCTTTTCTTTTAAAGCATTTTTAACGTCCTCTTTGCGCTTGTTTTTTTTCAAGGCAGCCCCCATCTTGGTTTCAAGCTTACTTCCATCTGTTTACGGCCTTATGGCCGCCGTAGAGGCGAAATCATGAAGACAACCATCGAATTGCCTCTCCTGCCATTGCGTGATGTTGTGGTTTATCCGCACATGGTTATCCCGCTGTTCGTGGGGCGCGAGAAATCCATCGAAGCCCTCGAGGCAGCGATGACGGGCGACAAGCAGATCCTTCTGCTGGCCCAGAGAAACCCTGCTGACGACGATCCCGGTGAAGAAGCACTTTATCGCGTAGGTACGATCGCTACCGTTCTGCAGTTGCTCAAGTTGCCTGACGGCACGGTCAAGGTTCTGGTCGAAGGTGAGCAGCGCGGCGCCGTGGAGCGCTTCAGCGAAGTGGACGGCCACTGCCGTGCCGAAGTCTCCTTGATCGATGAAGTCGATGCGCCTGAGCGCGAGTCGGAAGTGTTTGTCCGCAGCTTGCTGGCTCAGTTCGAACAATATGTGCAGCTGGGCAAGAAAGTCCCCGCTGAAGTCCTGTCGTCGCTCAACAGCATCGACGAGCCAGGCCGCCTGGTCGATACCATGGCCGCGCACATGGCCCTGAAGATCGAGCAGAAGCAGGAAATTCTCGAAATCATCGATTTGTCGGCCCGGGTCGAGCACGTCCTGGCGTTGCTGGATGCCGAGATCGATCTGCTGCAAGTCGAAAAACGCATTCGCGGTCGCGTCAAAAAACAAATGGAGCGCAGCCAGCGCGAGTACTACCTGAATGAGCAGATGAAGGCCATTCAGAAAGAACTCGGCGACAGCGATGAAGGCCACAACGAAATCGAAGAGCTGAAAAAGCGCATCGATGCCGCCGGCCTGCCGAAAGACGCCTTGGCCAAGGCCCAGGCCGAACTGAACAAGCTGAAGCAAATGTCGCCAATGTCCGCGGAAGCGACCGTGGTGCGTTCGTACATCGACTGGCTGGTTCAGGTGCCGTGGAAGGCTCAGAGCAAAGTGCGTCTGGACCTGGCGCGTGCAGAAGACATCCTCGACGCCGACCACTACGGTCTGGAAGAAGTCAAAGAACGCATCCTCGAATACCTCGCCGTGCAAAAACGCGTGAAGAAGATTCGTGGCCCGGTGTTGTGCCTTGTCGGTCCTCCTGGTGTGGGTAAAACCTCGCTGGCGGAGTCGATTGCTCACGCCACCAACCGTAAATTCGTGCGCATGGCCCTCGGCGGTGTACGCGATGAAGCGGAAATTCGTGGTCATCGCCGGACTTATATCGGTTCGATGCCAGGTAGATTGATTCAAAAGATGACAAAAGTGGGCGTCCGCAACCCGCTGTTCCTGCTCGATGAAATCGACAAAATGGGCAGCGACATGCGTGGCGATCCAGCATCGGCGTTGCTGGAAGTGCTCGATCCGGAGCAGAACCACAACTTCAACGATCACTATCTGGAAGTCGATTACGACCTGTCCGATGTGATGTTCCTGTGCACCTCGAACTCGATGAATATTCCGCCGGCGCTGCTCGACCGGATGGAAGTGATTCGTCTGCCGGGTTACACCGAAGACGAGAAAATCAACATCGCCGTCAAGTACCTTTCGCCGAAGCAGATTACTGCCAACGGTTTGAAGAAAGGCGAGCTGGAATTCGACGCCGAAGCGATCCGCGACATCATCCGCTACTACACCCGCGAAGCCGGTGTACGTGGGCTGGAGCGCCAGATTGCCAAGGTTTGCCGCAAGGCGGTCAAAGAGCATGCACTGGAAAAACGCTTCTCGGTGAAGGTCACTGCCGACATGCTGGAGCACTTCCTGGGCGTGCGTAAATTCCGCTACGGCCTGGCTGAATCGCAGGATCAGATCGGTCAGGTGACCGGCCTGGCATGGACTCAGGTGGGCGGCGAATTGCTGACCATCGAAGCCGCTGTCGTACCGGGCAAAGGCCAGTTGATCAAGACCGGTTCGCTGGGTGACGTGATGGTCGAATCGATCACCGCTGCCTTGACCGTTGTCCGCAGCCGCGCGAAGAGCCTGGGCATTCCCCTGGACTTCCACGAGAAGCGTGACACGCACATCCATATGCCGGAAGGGGCGACCCCGAAGGACGGCCCTAGCGCCGGTGTAGGCATGTGCACGGCCCTGGTGTCGGCGTTGACCGGGATCCCGGTGCGCGCTGACGTGGCCATGACGGGTGAAATCACCTTGCGCGGTCAAGTGCTGGCGATTGGCGGTCTGAAAGAAAAACTGCTTGCTGCCCACCGTGGCGGGATCAAGACGGTGATCATTCCTGAAGAGAACGTACGCGATCTGAAGGAAATTCCTGACAATATCAAGCAAGATCTGCAGATTAAACCGGTTAAATGGATTGACGAGGTCCTGCAAATTGCGCTGCAATACGCGCCGGAGCCCTTGCCCGATGTAGCTCCGGAGATAGTTGCAAAGGATGAAAAACGCGAGTCTGACTCTAAGGAAAGAATTAGCACGCATTAGTACGCATTTGCCTGGAGGGCTTGTTGACAGCTTTTTAGAGCCCTTGTTATAAAGCGGCTCTTAAGTGTCTGTAGGCCATTCAGCACTCGTTTTTGCTTTCACCAAAAAACTTAGAATCATACTCAAATAGATATAAGGGGACTTAGAGTGAACAAGTCGGAACTGATTGATGCTATCGCTGCATCCGCTGATATCCCGAAAGCTGCTGCTGGCCGTGCGCTGGACGCTGTAATCGAATCCGTCACTGGCGCTCTCAAGGCTGGCGACTCTGTTGTTCTGGTTGGTTTCGGTACTTTCTCCGTGACTGATCGTCCAGCTCGCATTGGTCGTAACCCACAGACCGGTAAGACACTGGAAATCGCAGCAGCCAAAAAACCAGGTTTCAAAGCCGGTAAAGCACTGAAAGAAGCTGTCAACTAAGTTCGATTCAGGTTTTTGCCTATCCGGGTCGGGGTCATGCCTGACCTGGCAGCGGAGCGGTAGTCCAGTCGGCAAGTTGCCGGTCCGAGACACCGAGGGTCGCAAGTTCGAACCCTTGGTCCGCTCCGCCAGTTACGAGAAGGCGCATCCTCGGATGCGCCTTTCTTCTATCCGGATTCTACCCACGCTCCACGGTTGCCTAATTTTGAAGTTCAACCGTTTCTGGGGGACGCATGCTGCAGAATATCAGGGACAATTCACAAGGCTGGATTGCCAAGACCATTATCGGGGTCATCGTTGCACTGATGGCTTTGACCGGTTTCGACGCCATTTTTCAGGCCACCACCCATCGTAACGATGCGGCCAAGGTCAACGGCGAAGAAATCAGCCAGAACGAGCTGAGCCAGGCGGTCGATATGCAACGCCGTCAACTCATGCAACAGCTGGGCAAGGATTTCGATGCTTCCTTGCTCGACGAAAAAATGCTGCGCGAATCGGCCCTCAAAGGCTTGATCGACCGCAAGCTGCTGCTGCAAGGCGCAGAAAACTCGAAATTCGCTTTTTCCGAAGCGGCTTTGGACCAAGTGATCCTGCAAACCCCTGAGTTCCAGGTGGACGGCAAGTTCAGCTCCGAGCGTTTCGATCAGGTTATTCGTCAGCTCGGCTACAGCCGCATGCAATTCCGCCAGATGCTGGCTCAGGAAATGCTGATCGGCCAACTGCGCGCTGGCCTGGCTGGTAGCGGTTTCGTCACCGACGCACAGGTGCTGGCCTTCGCCCGTCTGGAAAAACAGACCCGCGACTTCGCTACCCTGAACGTCAAGGCTGACCCGGCGGCTGTGAAGCTGACCGACGATGAGGTCAAGGCCTACTACGACGAACACGCCAAGGAATTCATGACGCCGGATCAGGTGATCATCGATTACCTCGAGTTGAAGAAGTCTTCCTTCTTTGATCAGGTCGCGGTGAAAGACGAAGACCTGCAAGCGGCGTATCAGAAAGAAATCGCCAACCTGTCCGAGCAACGTCGGGCGGCGCACATTCTGATCGAAGTGAACGGCAAGGTGACCGAGGCGCAAGCCAAGGCCAAGATCGAAGAAGTTCAGGCCCGTCTGGCCAAAGGCGAGAAGTTCGAGGCCCTGGCCAAGGAGTTCTCCCAGGATCCAGGTTCGGCGAACAACGGTGGTGACCTCGGTTACGCAGGCCCTGGCGTCTACGATCCAGCGTTCGAAACCGCGCTGTATGCGTTGGCCAAGGACCAGGTTTCGGCCCCGGTTCGTACTGATTTCGGCTTCCACCTGATCAAGCTGTTGGGTGTCGAGGCGCCGGAAGTTCCGACCCTCGCCAGCCTGAAAGACAAGCTGACCCGCGAGCTGAAAACCCAGCAGGTCGAGCAGCGTTTCGTCGAGGCGACCAAGCAACTGGAAGACTCGTCGTTCGAATCTTCCGATCTGGCCCAGCCGGCACAGGACCTGAAACTGACCGTTCACACCTCCAAGCCGTTCGGCCGGGAAGGTGGCGACGGCGTTGCAGCCAACCGTGCGGTGATCGCTGCCGCGTTCAGTCCTGAAGTGCTGGATGAGGGTGCCAACAGCACCGCCATCGAACTCGATCCGGAAACCGTGATCGTGTTGCGTGCCAAGGAACACCTGAAGCCTGCGCAACTGCCGCTGGAAAGCGTCTCTGCCGCCATCCGCGGGCAATTGGCCAAGGAGCACGCCAGTGCTGCCGCCAAGACCAAGGCTGATGAGCTGATTGCCGGCCTGCGCGAGGGCAAGACGCCGCTGGACAAGGCGATTGATGGTCAGAGCTGGAAAGTCACCGCTGCGGCGAATCGCGCTCAGGAAGGGATCGACCCGACTGTGCTGCAAGCGTTGTTCCGCATGCCGAAGCCGGTTGCCAAAGACAAACCGACCTTCAGCAGCGTGACCCTGGCCGATGGTAGCCTGGTGATCGTGCGTCTGAACGGCGTCAACGAAGCCGCTGCGCCGACCGACGAAGAGAAGGCTCAATACCGTCGCTTCCTCGCCTCGCGTATTGGCCAGCAAGACTTTGCGGCCTACCGCAAGCAGTTGGAAGCCGAAGCGGACATCAAGCGTTTCTGATGCCTGACTGAGTTTCCCGCGACACAAAGACCCCGGCCAAACCGCCGGGGTTTTTTGTGGGCACAGAAAAAGCGGGCAGGGGCTGTCCGTCGGCTGAGGTTTTTCCGGGCGACTTTTTCCTGTAAATGGCAGTCATTACACTTGTAACTGTTTCAAGACACTAATCGATGCGACGCTAAGCATCGATCTGTTGCACAATACGCCCCGGACCGTTTTTCTCAGGATGCTCAATGTTTAAATCATTTCCCGTGCGGGTTGTCGGGCTGGCGTTGGTGCTGGCCGTCGCGGCCGGTTGCTCTTCGAAAAAAGCCCCGATCTATGAGCATGAGAACTTCGACGACTCCGGAACCTTTTCGCGCAATTACCCGGTCACCGATGCGCAATCCTGCGAAGCCGCCCGTCGCGCGTTGCTCAGCCAGGGTTACATCATCACCAGCAACGACCCGAAGCTGATCAGTGGTCACAAGAGCTTCCAGCAGACCGGCGAGACCCACATGGAGATCAGCTTCAGTGTGGTCTGTGCCGATGATGGCAGCGAAGGCCATCACGCGACCATGTTCGCCAACGCCTTGCAGGATCGCTATGCGCTGAAGAAGACCAACAACTCCGCGAGCCTCGGTGTCGGTGTGTTGGGTTCGGTATCGATGCCGATCGGCTCGTCCGACGACTCGATGGTCAAGGTCGCCAGCGAAACCGTCTCGTCGGCTAAGTTCTACGAGCGTTTCTTCGCCCTGGTGGAGTTGTTCCTGCCGCCGGAAGCAAAAAAAGCCGCGCACATCGTCGAAAAGCCGAAAACCGATCTGGGCGTGCCTGAAGCCAAGGCCGCACCGGCGCCTGAGCCGGCCTCTGCCGCTCAATCAGCTCCAGCTCCAGCTCCGGCAGCCGAGCCTGCGCCGGCACCTGCTGCGGAACCGGTTGCACCGCCACCTGAGCCTGCACCGGTTGCACCGGTCGAGAACGCTGAATCGGTGGCACCGTCGACGGAAAATGTCACGCCACCGGCGCAGTCGAATTTGCCTCCTCCGAGCGAACCGATTCCTGCCATGCCTGTGACCAGCCAATAATCGGTGACTGACGTTCCGGGATCGGCTCGCAGCCTGTCGATCCCGGAATCGTGTTCAAGTTTGATCCGCGTCAACCCAGGCCACATTCCGATGGCCTGCATCGAAAAATCCTGTGATAAATTCCTGACCACCTGCTACGTTTTATTCAGTAGCGACGGAGTGTCGTGCCTGCGTCATTTTTCTTTCACGCGGGCACTTTATGCTCAAGGTGCAGGTCATTTATTCAAGCGTTTTTTCAACGAGCGATGGGGGATTCAAAATGGACGATTATCAAGAAGAGCTGCTCGAGTTCCAGGCCTTTGAACTGGACCCGCTGGAACCGGCTGAAGACGCTACCGAGCTGTAAGCGTCAGGCCGACTGGCGGTGACTGCGGCGAAACTCGCCGGGTGTCTGACCGCTCCAGCGTTTGAAAGCACGTTGAAACGCTTCGGCTGAGGCAAAGCCCAGCAGGTAGGCGATTTCACCGAACGCCAGTTCGGTGTCACGAATGTAGGTCATGGCCAGGTCGCGACGAGTGTCGTTGAGAATTGCACGAAACTGCGTGCCTTCCTCGGTGAGTTTGCGGCGCAAGGTCCAGGTAGGCAGCTTCAGGCGTGCCGCCACTTCTTCCAGGTCGGGTTCCCGGCCACCATTGAGCAACGGCCCCAGTAACTGAATGATGCGTTCACGCAGGCTGCGGGTGCGTGTCAGTTGTTCCAGTTCCCGTTCACACAATTGCAGCAGGTGTCGCCACGTACTCGGGCAGTGCAGCGGGTTGCGCTGAGCGAGGCTGGCCAGACTCAGGCGCAGTTGGTTCTGCTCGGCGCCAAACTGGATCGGGCAATCGCCCAGCACCGCATAAGCGTCCCGGTAATCCGGCTCGTCGAACTCGATCTCGATGCGCTCAGCGCTCAGGGGAACAGGGCTGACGCTGGACAATTGTTGCAACCAGCCGGCGATGATCGAATCCACCACGAAGCGGTTATAGGCGTTGTAAGGGCTGATGGAATAGAACCGCAGCCACGCGCCTTGGGCATCTTCGTGGAAACTCGATTGACCGCGATAGTTGGAGCCGTACAAGGCTTCGAAGCGAATCAGACAGCGCGCCGCTTCGCGTACTGTCGGTGCCTGCGCGGCGGTAACCCCGGCGAGGCCGGCCTGGCTCAGGCGACTGAGTTGGCCCATGCGTAAACCCAGTGCCGGGTCGGCGGTCAGTTGGATGGCGCCGTGGCCCAGGCGCATGTAGCGCGGGATCGACAGCCGGGCGCAGGCTTCGCCAAGCCGGGCGGGGTCCAGGCCATACTGGTCGAGCAGGGGCTGGGGATCAATGCCGTGACTGCGCACCGCGTCGGCCAGGCTATGAACAAAGCCCACCGACAGATCGCCCAGACGCATCGGCAACGGTTTCATGGTTTACAACCAAAGGTTCAGCAAACGCGCGCCACGGAAGTTTCCACCGGCGAAATGCTGCCCGTTGCTGCTGAGAAAACTTTGCCCGGCGCTGCCCTGATCCCAGAACTGCCCGCGCAGGAATACGCTCATGCCGGCGATGGCCTGGCTGGCGGGCGGTTGAGCGGTCAGCGTCAGGCGGTGCCAGGCTTGACCCTCGCTCAGTTCGCCAGCCTTGAGGCTGACGGAATCGGGCGCCGACAGACCCTTGTAGCCGCGCCATGGCTTGTCCCAGGCGCCGCGACCGATGACGAACGCCGGGACCGCGACCAGTTGCGCGCCCTGATCGTCGAGTTGGCGGTAGTTGTCCGGGTACCAGCTGTCGCTGCCGATCAACACACCCAGGCGTCCGGCCGGGGTGTCGACGACATTGAGCGTGTGTTCGCCATTGGCCTGGATCACATCGCTTTCATCGACGATCGGGTGCATCTGGCGTTGTGGCTGGCCAATCGGCAGCCCGTCGCGGCCGAACACCACGCTGCTGTTGTACAGCGCACCGCGACCGATTTTCAGCGTGCCGTCGATGATGCTCGGCTCGGGCAGCACGATGGAGCCCGCCACGAGCGTCACGTGAAATTCCTTTGCCAGCCCACCAAACAGGGCCTGGTAATCCTTGGCCATGCTCTTGGCTTTCATGCGCAGGTGCGCATCGTCGAGGCGGTTGTCACCCTTGGCGCCGATCAGCGCGCGGATGAACTTCAACGGGTTGCTCACCGCCAGCCAGTTCATGGCTTCCTTGAGCGTGGTGGCTTGATACAACTCGTCTTTCTCGCCGCTGACCATCAGCCAGGTGCCGACATGTTCGGGCAGCACCACGATGGTTTTTTCATTCAGCAGCCCCTGTTCCTGGGCTTTCTGCAAATAGGCCGCGAGTTTGCGGTGCAAGCGTTCGGTGCTTTGGTAGTCGGTGGGAAACAGTTCGGGCTGGATACCCAGCAGGTTGCCACGATCGGCAGGCGTTCCCTGATCGATGGCGAGATCGATGCGCAAGTCCGACAGGTAATGACCCGCCGGACGATCCGCGGCCCACATGGCGTAGGTCGTCAGGGCGGCAATCAATGCCATGGAGAAAGTCAGGTACAGAAGTTTGCGCATGGGAAAACAGTTAGTGGCCGTGTGCAGGGTTCAAGATTGGCGTTCAGGATGGGGGACGAGGCTACGGTAAAACAACGCGTTGAGGGGCGGTTTTTTTGATTTTTTTGCGGTTTTGCAGCGAATGATGGCCGACGATGCCGAACCAATGCAAAGACGCATCGCAATGATCCATATGTGCCGAATTCGTCATGGCGTCGGCCTAAAGCGATCAAGCCGTGACGGCTGGAACGGGTCAGGCTGGACGGTCTGTTCAAGGAGGTGATTATGATCCGTCTGTCCCTGGCCGAAGCTCGCGAGCTGGCCGAATCGATCTTGCTGCACAACGGTTTCAACCTTGCCCACGCTCAGGCGGTGACAGCCACAGTGATTGCCGGCGAGCGCGATGGCTGCGCCTCCCATGGTTTGTATCGGATCCTGGGCTGCGTCAACTCACTCAGGGCAGGCAAAGTGGCGGCCGATGCCGAGCCGCAGGTCATCGATCAAGCGCCTTCGATCGTGCGCGTGGACGCGGCGGGTGGTTTTTCACAATTGGCGTTCCAGGCGGGGCTGCCGTTGTTGGCGCAGAAAGCCCGGGCAAACGGTATCGCTGCGCTGGCAATCAATCGCTGCGTGCATTTCTCTGCGCTGTGGGTTGAGATCGAGCAACTGACGGCGGCCGGCCTCGTGGCATTGGCCTGCAATCCCAGCCATGCCTGGGTGGCGCCCGCGGGCGGCAGCCAGCCAGTGTTTGGCACCAATCCCATTGCGTTCGGCTGGCCACGCTCGGGCAAGGATCCGTTTGTGTTCGACTTCGCCACCAGCGCGATTGCCCGTGGCGATATCGAGTTGCACCGGCGCGCCGGCAAAGCGCTTCCCGAGGGTTGGGGTGTGGACGCGCAGGGCCAGCCCAGCACCGATGCCAACGTGGTGCTCGATGCGGGCGCGATGCTGACGTTCGGTGGGCATAAAGGCTCGGCGCTGGCGGCCATGGTGGAGCTGATCGCCGGACCGCTGATTGGTGATCTGACCAGCGCCGAGTCACTGGCTTACGACGCCGGCAGCAAGTCGTCGCCGTACCACGGCGAGTTGATCATTGCCCTTGATCCACGACGTTTTCTCGGTGAAGCCACCGAGCAGCATCTGGCCCGTGCCGAGGTCTTGTTTGAGAGTATTGAAGGGCAGGGCGCACGGTTGCCCTCGCAACGGCGCTATGAGGCGCGAGCGCGTAGCCTGGTGGAGGGCGTCGAGATTCCCGAGGCGTTGTACAACGATCTGAAAGCGCTGCTGGGATGAGTGAGAGCGTGCGCCACCGGTAAACCGGTGGCGCTTTTTTTACAGGGGCGTGCGTTGACTGCTGCCATCGACCAGGCGAGCGATGCCCAGCGGGTTGGCATTTTTCAGCGGGTCGGGCAGAAGCGCGTCGGGACAGTTCTGATAGCACACAGGGCGCAGGAAACGCTCGATGGCGAGGCTGCCGACCGAGGTGCCGCGCGCATCTGAGGTGGCCGGATAAGGCCCGCCATGCACCATCGCATCGCAGACTTCGACGCCGGTCGGGTAACCGTTGAACAACACCCGGCCAACTTTTTGCTCCAGCAGCGGTAACAGCCCGGGGTGATTTTGCAGGTCGCCGGCTTCAGCAATCAGCGTGGCCGTGAGTTGCCCGTGCAAGTGCTGAAGTGCCCGTTGCAGTTCGGCTTTGTCGGCCACTTCCACCAACACTGTCGCCGGACCGAACACTTCTTCTTGCAACAGCGGGTCGCCATCGAACAACAGACTCACGTCAGCCTTGAACAGTTGCGGCTGCGCCTGTGTGCCCTGTTGATCGCGACCGGCCAGGTGAGTGATGTTCGGGTGCGCGTGCAACGCCTGCACACCGTTGGCGTAGCTGTCGAGCGTGCCGAAGTTGAGCATGGTCTGCCCCGGTTGCCCCGCCATCACGGCGCTCAGCGATTGGGTGAAGGCGCTGAACGCTGGCGAGCGAATACCGATCACCAGTCCCGGGTTTGTGCAGAACTGGCCACAGCCGAGCACCACGGAGGCGGCGAGTTCGTTGGCAATTTTCTCGCCCCGCATTTGCAGTGCTTCGGGCAATACCAGCACGGGATTGATGCTGCTCATTTCGGCGAACACGGGAATCGGCTGCGCTCGTGCCGCGGCCATGTCGCACAGCGCGCGGCCACCCTTGAGTGACCCCGTGAAACCGACCGCCTGAATCGCCGGATGTTTGACCAGGGTTTCGCCCACGCCAGAACCGTAGATCATGTTGAACACACCCTTGGGCATGTCAGTCTGCTCGGCGGCACGGATGATTGCGTCGGCCACGAGTTCGGCCGTCGCCATATGCCCGCTGTGGGCCTTGAACACCACCGGACAACCGGCGGCCAGGGCGGCAGCGGTATCGCCACCGGCGGTTGAGAATGCCAGCGGGAAATTGCTCGCACCGAACACCGCGACCGGGCCGACGCCGATCCGGTATTGGCGCAAATCAGCTCGTGGCAGTGGCTGACGCTCGGGCAGGGCCCGGTCGATGCGTGCCGCATAAAAATCGCCACGGCGCAGGACTTGCGCAAACAGGCGCATCTGGCTGCTGGTGCGCGTGCGTTCACCTAGAATCCGTCCGTTCGGCAGCGCCGTCTCGCGGGTCACCAGAGCGATGAAATCATCGTCCAGTGCCTCCAGTTGCGTGGCGATGGCTTCGAGAAATTCCGCGCGGCGTATAGCCGACAACGTGCGAAAGGTCGGGTAGGCGGCTGCGGCGGCCTGGGCGGCGGCGTCGACTTCTTCGTTGGTGGCCTGCATGAACGCGTAGGGCAGCGCTTCACCGGTAGTGGCGTCGTGGCTGCGCACGGTGATTTTGCCAGCAGCACTGCGCGCACCGCCGATGTAGTTGTGGCCGATGATCTCGGGCATGGAAAGCTCCTGTCGGAATGTGGGGGACTGGATCTGTAGGAGCGAAGCTTGCTCGCGAAGGCGGTAATACATTCAACAGAGATGTCAGCTGACACATCGTCTTCGCGAGCAAGCTTCGCTCCTACAGGTCTGCGGCGTCAGGCCAAGGAATCGCTGCGGCGTGCGGTCACTGGTTCGGCATCGTGGAGGGCGGCGATGCGCGCGGCAGATTCGCTGTCCACCAGGTGCAACGACTTGCCACGTGTCTCACGGGTCAAGCCGACCGCGATGATAGAGATCAGCGACGCGCCGACCAGGTAAAACGCGATCGGTGTCGAGCTGTGGTACTTGTTGAGCAAGGTGATCGCAATCAACGGAGCGAGGGAGCCGGCGAAGATCGGCGCCACCTGGTAGCACAGGGACAACGCGGTGTAGCGCACGTGAGTCGGGAACATTTCCGCCATCAGCGCCGAGTAGGGCGCGTAGGTCATCGACTCGATGGCCAGGCCCAGGGTGATGGCCGCCATGATCAGCCAGTTGTTGCCGGTGTCCATCATCGGGAAACCGATGAAACCCCAGAACGCCGTGAGGATCGCGCCGGTCAGGTACACCGGTTTGCGCCCCACCAGGTCAGACAGATAACCCATCAACGGAATCATGAAGAAGTGCAGCAGGTGCGCGCCGAACATCAGCAGCAGAATTTCGGACGTGTCCTTGTGCACCACCAGTTTCAGATAGGTAATCGAGAACGTCACGACGGTGTAGTAGAGGATGTTTTCGGCAAACCGCGCGCCAATACCGACCAGTACCGAACGCCAGTGGTGACGCAGCACTTCGACCACGCCCAGTTGCTGTTGCTTGGTCTGCGCCTGACGGGCCTGGGCTTCCTTGAAAATCGGCGCGTCATCGACGCTGGTGCGAATCCAGTAGCCGATCAGTACCACGAAGGCCGAGAACCAGAACGCCACGCGCCAGCCCCAGGCGAGGAATTGCTCCTCCGACAGGTTCGACGACAACAGCAGCAGCGCAACCGTCGCCACCAGGTTACCGGCCGGCACACCGGCTTGCGGCCAACTGGCCCAGAAACCTCGGCGATTGTCCGGGCAATGCTCGGACACCAGTAGAATTGCACCGCCCCATTCGCCGCCAAACGCGAAACCCTGGATCAGCCGCAGCAGCACCAGCAACACCGGTGCGGCATAGCCGATCTGGTTGAAGCCGGGCAGGCAACCCATCAAGAAGGTGGTGATACCGACCACCACCAGGCTCAGTTGCAGCAGGCGCTTGCGGCCGTACTTGTCGCCGTAGTGACCGAACACCAGGCCACCCAACGGACGGGCGAGAAAGCCCACGGCGTACAGGGCGAAAGCGGCGATGATGCCGTCGATGGGACTGTCGGTCTGGCGGAAGAACAACTGGCCGAAGACCAGTGCCGACGCGGTGCCATAAAGGAAGAATTCATACCATTCGGCGACTGTGCCGGCCATGGCGGCGGCCACGACGCGCTTGAGTCCAGAGGGTGTGGTTGCGCGGTGAGCGTGTTGAGCGTTGGGCATGCTGGCGTTTCCTGTAGGGGCGCAAAAACAGGTAGCCGGGCCGGGGCCGCAAAACCCCGCCCGGCAATCACTCAGAGACCGACGTCCGGCAAGTGCGGACGGTTGGCCAGGGCCTTGGCCATGATCTGCTCGACGAAGACCCGATCTTCTTCCGGCAGGGCCAGGCGTGGCGGACGGGTCAGCGCACTGCCGCGACCGGCGATGGCTTCGCACAGCTTGATGCACTGCACCAGGTCGGCACGGGCGTCGAGGTGCAGGATCGGCATCAGCCATTCGTAGATCGGCATGGCTTCGGCATAACGTCCGGCCTTGGCCAGGCGGAAGATGGTTTCGCCTTCTTTCGGGAACACATTGGACATGCCCGACACCCAGCCTTCAGCGCCCACGGCGAGGCTTTCCAGCACCACATCGTCGAGGCCGGCGAACAACACAAAACGGTCACCCACTTCGTTGCGGATGTCGATGAAGCGGCGGGTGTCGCCAGAGGAATCCTTGAAGCACACCACGTTGTCGCAGTCGGCCAGGGCAATCAGGATGTCCGGGGTCACGTCGTTTTTGTAGATCGGCGGGTTGTTGTAGACCATCAACGGCACGTCGGCGTTTTTCGCCACGTAGCGGTAATGCTCGGCCGTTTCGAACGGCTTGGAACCGTAGACCAGCGCCGGCATCAGCATCACGCCATCGACACCGACCTTGCGCACGGCGTTAGCGACCTTGGCCGCTTGCACACTGGTGAATTCGGCCACACCGCAAATCACTGGCACACGGCCGCGCGAGGCATCGACCGCGACTTCGGTCACGGCGATTTTTTCTTCAGCGGTCAGCGAAGTGTTCTCGCCTACCGAGCCGCACACCACCAGGCCCGACACGCCGTCGCGGATCACGTTGGAAATCACCTGATGGGTTTTATCCAGGTTGATCGAGAAGTCATCGTTGAATTGAGTGGTCACCGCGGGGAAGACGCCACTCCAGTTAATTCGCTTGCTCATTGTTGCCTCCGGGTTGTTTATTGTATTTCGTATACGATATTTAAAATGAAAAAATTCGGCTAGTGCTTTTTTCAGGTTTGTGGGGTTTTTGTCAGCCGTCGGTCGGGGTGGTCAGTGCTTCAGAGTGTTCAGGCACCGGGCCAGGTGTCTGACAGTCGATAGCCTTGTGGCCACGGATCGTTCGGATCGAGCAGCAATTGATGGGTGCCGGTAATCCAGGCCCGGCCGGAAATGCAGGGGTAGATAGCGGGGCGTCCGGCCACTTCGGTCAGTGAGTCAATCCGACAGTGGAATTCGGAGCCGATGATCGAGCGACCGATAAAGCGCTCGCCGACGCGCATCAAACCCTTGGCGTGCAACACCGCCATGCGCGCCGAGCAACCCGTGCCGGTCGGCGAGCGGTCGATCTTGCCCGGTTGAATCACCACCGCGTTGGCGCCGGTGGCAATGCCGTTCTCGTGGACGACGGGCGCGGCGATCTGGCAAAAGGAAATGTGTGACCACTCAGGGTTCAACGGATGCACAAAGCCCAATTGCTCGTTGGCGGCACGGGTGATTTTCAGCCCGACCGCCACCAGGTCGGCGGCTTCATCGGGGCGGATTGAAAAACCCAGTTCCCTGGCATCGGCGATCACAAAGCTGTCACCGCCATAGGCGGTATCGACTTTGAGGGAGCCGACACCTTCCACTTCGATCCACGCGTCGAGGCGATCGGCGAAGGACGGCACGTTTTTGATTTCCACCCGTTCGACCTTGCCGTCACGGCAATCGGCCACGGCTTCGATCAGGCCGCCGGGGGCTTCGAGCACCAGCCGGGTTTGCGGTTCGGTCATTGGCACAATACCGGTGTCGAGCAACACGGTGGCCACGCACAGGGAATTGGAGCCGGACATCGGCGGGGTATCCGCCGGTTCCATGATGATCCAGGCCATGTGCGCCCGCGGGTCCTTGGCCGGCACCAGCAGGTTGACGTGGCGGAACACCCCGCCACGCGGCTCGTTGAGCACGAAGTTGCGCAGGGTTTCATCCCTGGCGATCCAGCGTGATTGTTCCCAGACCGTGGCGCCGGGCGGTGGTGCGACGCCGCCGACAATTACGTCGCCGACTTCACCTTCGGCGTGGCAGCTGACTACATGAATCACTTTCGATGAGCGCATTGTCTCCTCCTTGTTTCGTCTGTTCGGGCCTCATCGCCGGCAAGCCGGTCTCGCTCCCACAGGGATCTGTGGCGCTCACAAAACACTGTGGGAGCGAGACCGGCTTGCCGGCGATGGGGTCATCGTCTATTTCACCGATTTTAGAAACGCAGCGGTTTCCGCATGTACCGGATTACCAATCACCTGATCCGGCGAACCAATCTCATGCACCAGGCCGTTGCGAAAGAACGCCACGCGGTCGGACACGTCCCGGGCGAAGCGGATCTCGTGCGTCACCAGCACCATGGTCATGCCGTCTTCGGCGAGCATGCGCATGGTGTCCAGCACTTCGCCGACCAACTGTGGATCGAGGGCCGAGGTGGCTTCGTCGAACAGCATGTAGTCCGGTGACATCGCCAGGGCGCGGGCAATGGCCATGCGTTGTTGCTGGCCGCCCGAGAGCTTGCCGGGGAACACCTTGAGCTTGTCGCCCAGGCCAACGTGAGTCAGTTGCTGCACGGCCAGCGCCTCGGCTTCGGCCTTGCTTTTGCCCAGGACCTTGCGCGGTGCGAGCATCACGTTTTCCAGCACGGTCAGGTGCGGGAAGGCATTCCATTGCTGGAACACGATGCCGATTTTCTGCCGCAGGTGATTGAGGTCGGTTGCGCGGTGATGCACCTCGACGCCATCCACGCGGATGTTGCCTTTCTGGATCGGTTCCAGGCCATTGATGCACATCAGCAGGGTCGATTTTCCCGAGCCGGAGCCGCCGATGATGGACACCACTTCGCCCTTGTTCACGGTCAGGCTGACACCCTTGACCACATCAAGGTCGCCGAAGGATTTGTGTACGTTGTCGATCTCAATCATTTTCTTGCCACCTTCTTTCCAGACGAGCGCCGAGGCGTGCGACCACCAGGCTCATGACGTAGTAGATAAGGCCCGCGATGCACAGCACCAGCAGCGGTTCCTGAATGCGGGTCACGATGGTTTGCGAGGCGCGAAGCAGTTCGACGATGCCGATCCACATCACCAGCGCGGTGTCTTTCATCACCCCGAGCACCAGGTTCAGCCAGCCGGGGAAGGCTACGCGCGAGGCCATCGGCAGGACGATCCAGCGCAGGTCCTGGAAGAAACTCAGGCCCAGTGAACGGCTGGCCCGGCGCAGGGTCAGCGGTACCGACAACACGCCGCCGCGCACGATCTCGGTGAAGTACGCGGCGGCGAAAACCCCGAGCACGATGCAGCCCACGCTGAAAGCACTGATGTTCAGGCCGACGATGCTCTTGAGCGAGTTGAACAGCACGAACTGGATCAGCAGCGGCACGCTGCGAAACACGTCCAGTACCCATGCCAGTGGCAGGCTGGCCCGTGGCAACAGCGCACGCAGCAGGCCGAACACCAGCCCGGCGAATGTGCCGAGCAGGATCGCCCAGCAAGTCAGTTGCAGCGTGATCCAGGCGCCGTTAAGCAGGAACAGCAGGTCGTTCCAGGAAAAACCGGTGGAAAACATAGTCACGTCCTCAGTAACGGAACAGCCGCCAGGCCATCAGCCGGGCCGTCGCGACGATCGCCTTGGCAATCAGGTAATACAGCACCGCGGCGATGGTGAAATATTCGAAGGTGCGGAACGTCTTGACGTTGTAGTCCTGGGTCACGCCGGTGAGGTCGTTGTTGAGCCCGACAATCACCCCCAGCGACGTCATCAACACCGCCCAGACCATCTGGTTGCTCAACGGGTAGAACACGATCCGCAACAGTTGCGGGACGATGATCATCCGGTAGGCCTGGAAGGCACTCATGCCCAGCGAGCGCGCGGCACGCACCTGCGTGCCGGGCACTGCCTTGAGCCCGCCGCGAAAGTTTTCCGCGAGATAGCCGGCATTGTTGAAGGTGATCCCGGCCAACAGCGCGAGCCAGGAGCTGACGTGCAGGCCCATTGAGCCGAGGCCGAAGTACAGGATGTAGATCTGGAACAGCGACGGGGTATTACGGGCGATCGACACCCAGCCGTTGCCGATGCCGCGCAGCAGCGGGTGCCTGGTTTCACGCATGACTGTCAGGGCCAGGGCGATCAGTACGCCGAAAATCATCGACAGCGCGGCGGTCTCGAACGTGACCCAGGCACCGGCGAGCATGTCCGGCAAGGCGCGCAGGGTGGCGCGCCATTGGAAGGTGTAATCAAACATGCGCGAGGCTCTCCATCAGCAAGGCAGGTTGCAACCAGCTCGGCAGTCGCCCGCTGGCGCTGGCAGTGCAAGCGGCGTCAACGCACTCGGCGAGGCTGGCGAAGTGCACTTTTCGCCCCACCAGACCCGGTGCGTAATGGGCGTATTTGCCCGAGTTGGTCATTAAGGTTGTGGCGGCTGGCGGAATCACCGGCTCACCGAGCATGCACCAGCAGGTGTCCGTCACCAGGGTGGCGCCGAAGGCTTCAATGACGCCGATGTGTCCGGCGTCGCGCGCCTGTTCCAGCACCGCACGACCGCACGTGATGGCGAGCACCACCTCGGGGTGTTTGTGCCGGCCGTGACACAGCCGCGCGAGTCGGGCGAACTCGCTGAGCGAGAAGTGCGGGTTACCCAGCGAGACCACCTCCACGCGGTTGTCACGGGCACTGTTCAGCTCGCGCCAACTGCCCAGCAGGTCCGCCAGGCGGATTGTTTCCACAGGTATCGGGACGTCGGCTTCCAGCGCTTGTGCAGGGTTGAGTGCTTCGGGTGTGACCCCGGCGATATGAAACAACGGCGCGGCCGACGTGGTGGCGAACGCCGCACCGAAGGCTTTCAGGTCGTCGAGGTCTGGCTGGTGCTGTTCCAGCCCGAACACCAGCGGGATCCGGCTGCCCGCGAGGGCACCGATGTGGTAGCCGAGCAAGGGGTAAAACGCATCGTCGAGTTCGCCCAGGTCCGGTAATTCAACGCGCAGGCGGGCTTTGCGTGGCGCTTCCAGATGACAACCGATCAGCGGCGCGCGGCCGGTCAGGGCGATGCAGATATCCAGATAGTCCGGGTACTTCAACGTGCGCGCACCGAGCACGCTGTTGGCGTAGACCACCGCGTTGGATTCGGCCCAGACGATCTGCTCGCCGGCCTTCGGTGCGGTGTCGAGCAAGTAGGGGGCGCAGGTGAAACTGAGCTGCGCACCCATCGCCATGTAGGCATCGCCCAAGGCACTGGCCGGTTCGCCGAGCAACGGGTCGATGCCCAACGCTCGCCAGCGGCGCTGGTCCACGGAAATTGAATTGAGGGTGGTGGGCACGCGAACCTTTGCGCCCCAGTGCACCAGTTGTTCGGCGAAGCGCAGGCTCGCCGGTCCCGTGTAAATACAGCCGTCGATGTGGGCCTGAGCGATATCCACCAGTTGGTGGGCGCCTTGCAGTTCGGCCATGCGCAGGACAATCTGCATGGCCATCTGCGCGGCTTTGCCATGCTCGCCGTCGAGCAGCGAACGGTCGAACCCGGTGAGCTCAATCGACTCGTTGGTTTCGCCTGTGTGCATCGGTGTTTCGGTTGGCTGCCAGCCATCGATGGGCACGTGATCGAACATCGCCAGCGAGGCGCCTTCGACTCGGGCGAAGGCTTTGCCGCGCAAGGTCGCGAAGGCCTCCCGGCCGATGCACAGCACCGGCAGGGAACGCTCGAAAATGGTCTGTGCCACCAGCACGCCCAAGGTCAGAATCTCATCGGCTTCGGCCAGGACCAAAGCAGCCGGAGCATGACCGTTGCTGATCAACTCCATCAGCACGCTGCTGCCGGTACACGAACCGCGACCACTGGGAATGGCCAGCACACGACCGTGCAGATGTTCGCCGCTGAGCGGATGGTGACGGTCGATGACTTCACCCGTACAAGGGTCGACGCCGCCCCAGAAGCTCAGCCCGACATCGGCAAACAGCAGCGCGCCCTGGGCGGAGCCCGGGACCAGGTTACGACCGGTGAGAGCAGTGGACCCAGGCATGCCGGACACCTTAGTAGTAGACCTTTGGCACGGTCAGGTCAGTCGGCGGGATTTCAGTGCCGACCCATTTGGTGAACAACTCGTTGTAGCGACCGCTGCGCACCTGCTGGTTGACGAACAGGTTGAGGTAGTTGAGCAGGCCGTACTCATTGCGCTTGGCACCCAGGGACACGTAGTCGATGGTGTAAGGCGCGTTGCCGGCGATTTTCAGGTTTTTGTATTTGCCCGACTTGATCGTCGCGGCGGCGACGGTATTGGTCACCACCGTGGCGTCGATGTGACCCTGGGCCACCGCCAGCAGCGTGTCGTTTTGTGACTGGTAGGCGCGGAAGGTGCCGCTGCCCCATTTCTTCACATCGCCCTCCAGCGCGATGGCCTCAAAGGTGCCGCTGGTGTTGCCCAGCGCTTTGCCCTTGATGTCGTTGAAGCTGTTAATGCCAGTGTTGTCGCGGGTCAGCACGACCATCTGGAAGGCGAAGTACGGCACGGTCAGGCCAACGGTCTTGGCCCGTTCGAGGGTGTCGGAGGTCGAGGCGACGATCACGTCAGCCCGTCCGGAGATCAGCGCCGGAATGCGGTCCGGGAACGGCGTTTCCACCACTTCGGCCTCGACCCCGAGGATCTTCGCCAGGTCGTTGCAATAGTCCACGTCGAAACCGGCAGGAGCGTTGCTGGCATCGCGGAAACCCATGGGCGGGAAGTCCAGGGTCACGGCGCAGCGCAGCTTGCCGGAACCGATAATGTCGTCGAGCTTGTCAGCCTGCGCGGTGGCAATGAAGGAGGTACTGAGAACAGCGCTGAGGGCTACGGCAAATGCGGGGTTTTTCATAGAGGCCTCGTTCTGTGGAAGTGCTGTTGAATATCGTATTGGGGATTTCGTATACGATATTAACAATAGCAATGGCCGTGCCGTTTTTGCTTTTACCGTCGAATTTTTGCCAACCCTTGAAGCAGGGCGGCTCAGCGCAAGCGAGCGGGGCAACGCTACGACTGTGTCGGTCAAGGAGGTGTTACGGAAGGGAGCACGCAGGGTGCGCAGCGCCCCTTAAAGGAACATTTTAACGACCGCTATCGCGGTACTGGCTGGGCGAAAGACTGGTGAGGGCGCGGAATTGGCGGCTGAACGCACTGTGGTCGGTGTAGCCGCAGCGCAGAGCGATTTCGGTGATCGGCAGGTCGGTGTCGAGCAACAGGCGCGAGCCTTCTTCCAGGCGGGACTTGTGGATCATCTGCCGTGGCGTGAGCTGGAACACCCGTTTGCAATGGCGTTCCAGTTGCGCCACAGAGAAACCGGCGATGGCCGTCAATTCAGCAAGGCTGATCGGTCGGGCGAAATGACGGCGGATGTGTGCGTCCACCGCTGCCAGTTTCTGGAACGCCGGATGGTTGGACTGGGGCAGTTGCAGGTCGCGGGAAATGCCGGCGAGGCCGACGATCCGCCCTTGTTCGTCATGCAGGGCGAGTTTGTGGGTCAGGCACCAGACTGGCTGGTTGCCGAAATACAGGTGCAGTTCCAGTTGATCCGCCAGTTCACGGCCGGTGGACAGCACGCGCCGATCCTGCTCGGTGTACAGCGGGCCAAATCGTGCCGGGAAGACCTGGTCCGCCGTCAGTCCGAGCAGTTGCCCGCTGTGCTTGAAACCACACCGTCGAGCCAGGGTCTGGTTGACGAAGACATAGCGCGCCTCGCTGTCCTTGATGAAGAACACCACGTCCGCCAGGGTGTCGAGCAGCGTCGCGATGGGCTGCAGACTGCTCAGCAGCGTGGGCAAATCGCAGGGTTTGAACTGATTGAGTAAGGGGAACATAGCGCTGGGGGCCTGGTGGCAACTACCGGGATCATAAAGACTCGGCAGTGCCCCCGAAACCCCGGAGCGAGCGTTTACTCGGGCGGGGTGTCGTCCAGGCACATCAGGGTTTCGATTCGTGCCGGGCTGAACGGCGGTCGCGGGGCCGAGGGTTGCCAGTCGAACAGGTACTGCAAGGCGCCGCCACACACTCGCCCCTGACAGGCGCCCATGCCGCAGCGGCTGGCCAATTTTGCCGCACGCCAGTCAGCGTGCCCGGCCAGTGCCGCGTAGGGCACGTCTTCGCAGCGACAGACCAGCGTGTCGGCTTGCGCCAGTGACTTGAGGTGCGGGTTGAGGCTGAATGCGCTGTTCAACGCCTTGGCGAAACCCTGCCAACGCGTCCGACGCGGCCACAATTGGCGTGCCGCTGCGGTGTTACCGACGGCGGCATGCCCGGCAATGGCACCTTCGACCAACGCCAGTTCACTGCCGCCGAAACCGGTGCATTCGCCTGCGGCGTAGTGATCGGCAAGGCTCGTGGCTTGCCAGGCATCGACCGCGAGCGCCGTGTCGTCGAGTGCGCAACCCAGCGCCTGACCGAGTTGTGTATTGGGAATCAGGCCGAAACCACAGGCCAGGCGATCACAGGCCAGTTCGACGATTTTGCCCTGTTGCCGCAGTCGCACACCTTCCAGCCGTTCATTACCCAAGGCTGCCACGACGTGGGAGCCGGTGCGGTAATGACGATCAAACAGGCTGAAGGATTGCACAAGCTTGCCCGGCCAGCGTGGCAGTTGCAGGGCGAACCCGGCGACCGCAACCGAGGAGGCTTGCTCGGCAATGCTCAGCACGTGGGCGCCATTGTGTTTCGCGGTGGCTGCACTGGCCAGTAACAACGGCCCGCTGCCGGCGATCACCACGCGTTCGTCCTGCACCGGCAGGCCGCCCTTGATCAACGCCTGGAGTCCTCCGGCCCCCGTCACACCCGGCAATGTCCAGCCGGGGAAGGGCAGCAGCAACTCACGGGCGCCGGTGCACAGAATCAGTTTGTCGTAGCCGATCAGCCATCCGTGATCGGCGTCTTCCACCAGCAATTGTTTGGGGCCGGAACAGGCGATCACACGAGTGCCGCTGTGGTGGCGAATATTGCTGTTGGCATGCAGGCGCTCGCGCATCTGCCGTGCCTGATTCGGCAGGCTGGCCTGAGGCCCGTCGCGCCAGATCTGGCCTCCCGGCAACGGGTTGTCGTCGAGCACGATAATGCGGGCGCCACTGGTCGCGGCGGCGAGGGCGGCGCTCATGCCGGCGGGGCCGGCACCGATGATCAGCAAGTCGGCGAATTCATTCATGGTTGGGTCCGCACCTGCATGCCGTCATGACACAGCGTCTGGCAGGCCAGTCGGCGGCGTCCGTCGATGGTCACCCGGCATTCCTGGCAGATGCCCATGCCGCACAGCGGTGCGCGCCGCTGACCGCTGACCGACGTGCGACTGCAACCGTCGCTGGCCAAGGCTAATGCCGCGGCGACAGTCGTACCTTCGGCGACCCGCAGGGTGCGGCCGTCCAGGACCAAATCAGGCATACACGGCCTCCCCGAGAAAACGTTGCGGCAGATAGGCTTGCGCCGCCAATGGCGGCGTCTCATTGAACAGTTGCGCGACCAGAATATCGGCGGTGCCGGGGGCCGTGGTGACCCCCAGTCCCTCGTGACCGACCGCCAGCCACAAACCTTTGCGCGATGGGTGCTCACCAATCAGTGGCAGCCCGTCGGGGCTGGCGGCGCGAAAACCGGTCCAGGCGCGGATGCCATTGAGCTGGGCCAGGCCCGGCATGTACTCGGTGGCGCGCTTGAGCATTTTCGCGAGCATCCAGCCTTCGACCTGCGGGTCGGTGGTACCGAATTGTCGCGAGGCGCCGATGAACAGTTGCCCGGTCGGCCGGGGCTGAATGTTGCAGGCGGTCGAGGGCCCTGTGGCGTTGTGGGCGCTGGTGACATAGCCGAGTTCCACCAGCGTGTGGGTGACCTTGCCGGGGTAGCGGTCGGTGATCAGCAAGTGGCCTTTTTTCGGCTCGATCGGCAACTCGGGGCACAGGTCGTTGGCCTGGATGCCGTTGGCCAATATGACTGCCTCAGCGCTCAACCACTGGCCGTCATCGAGTCGCACGCGATTGCCATCGACCTCGCTGACCCGCGCCCGACGTTGTTCGATGTCGGCGGTGTCGAGCATCCAGTTGGCGGTCGCCGGAGCGTAGAGAATGCCGTCGCCATTGATCAACAAACCGCCTTCGAGGTCTTCGCGCAGTTCAGGTTCACGGGCGCGCAAGGCATTACGAGCGATCAACTCGCAGGCAACGCCCTGGGTCTGAAGGTTCAGGTATTTGCTGTGGGCCACGGCCATTTCTTCGGCATTGGCTGCCAGCCACAACGTCCCGTTGCTGCGGTAAGCGCAGCCTTCAGGCAAGTCCGGCGCCAGTTCGCGCCAGCGTTGCAGCGAGTATTGGCTCAGGGCCAGCTCGGCCGGGTTGTCGTCGAGCACCAGCAAGTGGCCCATACCGGCGGCCGTCGCGCTGTGCAAGCCAGCGTCCAGCACCAGCACGCGCAAGCCGCGCCGGGCCAGCGCCTGGGCGCACGCGGCACCGATGATGCCGGCGCCGATCACGATGACATCGGCCTCCAGGCCTTGGCTCATGGACGAATGCCCCAGGCGAACGGGTCGTCCTGTTCGATGATCAGGCTGGCCTCGGCGCTGATGAAGGCGCGGCCACGAATCGTCGGTACGATGCGCTCGCCGTGCTGTTCGTAGGAGCCTTCGAACTCGCTGCCGATCACGCTCGCCTGGCGCCAGATCTGGCCCGGCTGCAATTTGTCATCGGCCGCCAGGCACGCCAGTTTTGCACTGGTGCCGGTACCGCAGGGCGAGCGGTCGTAGGCCTTGCCGGGGCAGAGCACAAAGTTGCGGCTGTCGGCCTGTTCATCCTCGGCGAACAGCTCGACGTGGTCGATCAACCCGCCGTCTTCGCCACGTATCCCCTGAACGTCCAGTGCTTGTTGCACGGCGAAGGTGTAGGCGGTCAACGCATCAAGGTTGTCGCTGGCAACGCGCAGACCATGCTCGGCGATCAGGAAAAACCAGTTGCCACCCCAGGCAATATCACCGACCACTTCGCCAATTCCCGGCACCTGCAACGCCACGGCTTTGCGATAACGGTAGGCCGGCACGTTGCGCACGCTGACGGAGTGGTCGTCGTGCAAGGTTGCCTGCACCGTGCCGACCGGCGTTTCGATGCTGTGCACGCCCGGACCGATCTTGCCCAGGTGAGCAAGCGACGCCACCAAGCCGATGGTGCCGTGGCCGCACATGCCGAGGTAACCCGAGTTATTGAAGAAGATCACCCCGGCACAGGCCGCAGGGTCAACCGGTTCGCACAGCAGTGCGCCGACCAGCACATCACTGCCTCGCGGTTCGAGCACGCAGGCGGTGCGCCATTGGTCATGGTGTTCAGCCAGCCGTTGAAGACGTTCGGCCATGCTGCCGGTGCCCAGCTCGGGAAAACCGGAGGTCACCAGGCGGGTGGGTTCGCCGCCGGTGTGGGAGTCAATCACGGTGATGCGTTTCATGAGTGGGCCACGTCCGTTCAGATGAGTGAACGCAAGAGTGGCCCGTGCGGGGGCTTGCAGGCTTGATGGTTTTACCCGGTGCCGATGACGAAATCGGCACAGTACCGCGGTCTGTCAGTGGTGGTGGGGCAGGTGCTCGAACAGGGTTTTGCAGACCCCTGCGATGTGTTCGTCCAGCAGCTTCACCGCCCGGTCGACGTCACCGGCGCGACAGGCTTCGAGGATCTCACGGTGTTCGTGATCGGCGCGTTCCTTGCCTGCGGAAAGGCTCATCTGCATGCGCAGGTAACGTTCCAGTTTGTCGTTCACCGAACGGATCAGGCTCACCAGAAACGGACGTTGTGCCGGTTCATAGAGGCAGGCGTGCAGTTCCCAATTGAGCTCGGCCCAACGTCCCACATCATCTTCGCCGACGAACTCCTGACAGATGCGTTCGGCCCGGGCGAAGGTGTCTTCGGTCATGTTGGGAATGGCCAGGCGAAGCACCTTGTCTTCGAGCAACATGCGCACTTCGAACATCTGCGCCAGCTCGGCATCGGACACCCGTGTGACCATCGCCCCGCGATTGCGCTGGAACATCACCAGGCCTTCGGCTTCCAGGCGCTTGAGGGCCTCACGCACCGGGATCTTGCTGACGTTGAACTGCCGGGCGATGTCGTCCTGGCGAATCGGCTCGTCCTCGGCGAAATGCCCGGCGACGATGGCGTCACGCAGATGGCGGGTGATGATTTCAGATGTCGAAGGCGCATTGCCCAAGTCTGGAGCATTGAATTTGGGTAGGGTCACGGCGGCAGTCGTTCGGATTGAGTTGGAGATATGGTATACGAATTTTCATTGGGTTCAGTGCACTTGCGCTGCCTTTCGACAGCCGCACCCTGACTCCCCGGGGTTAATTGCAGAGGAGATGGCGCAAACGTCCGACACCCGAGCCGTTGCGCATTTGGATCATTAAGTTGTCAGTTTCGGTCATTGAGCGGCCGGGGGAGTGCTCATAGTCTGTTACACATGACAGAGGGGCGCCAAAGAGCGCCCACACTTTTTCCGTGAACGCTCGTTGTGGAGTTACCGATGACCGCCGCTCATTACCCGCACCTGTTGGCTCCGTTGGACCTGGGTTTTACCACGTTGCGCAACCGCACCCTGATGGGGTCGATGCACACCGGTCTTGAGGAAAAGCCCGGCGGCTTTGAACGCATGGCTGCTTTCTTCGCCGAGCGCGCCCGTGGCGGTGTCGGCCTGATGGTCACTGGCGGTATCGGTCCGAACGACGAAGGCGGTGTGTATTCCGGCGCGGCCAAACTGACCACCCTCGAAGAAGCGCTCAAGCATCAGATCGTGACCCGCGCGGTGCACGAGGCGGGCGGCAAGATCTGCATGCAGATTCTGCATGCCGGCCGTTATGCCTACAGCCCGAAGCAAGTTGCGCCGAGCGCCATTCAGGCGCCGATCAACCCGTTCAAGCCCAAAGAGCTGGACGAGGAAGGCATCGAGAAGCAGATCAGCGATTTCGTCACCTGCTCGACCCTGGCGCAAACAGCCGAGTACGACGGCGTCGAGATCATGGGCTCCGAAGGTTATTTCATTAACCAGTTCCTCGCGGCGCACACCAACCACCGTACCGACCGCTGGGGCGGCAGCTACGAAAACCGCATGCGCCTGCCGGTGGAAATCGTCCGCCGTGTACGCGAAGCCGTAGGCCCGAATTTCATCATTATCTTCCGCCTGTCGATGCTCGACCTGGTGGAAGGCGGCAGCAGCTGGGAAGAAATCGTGACCCTGGCCAAGGCCATCGAACAGGCCGGTGCAACCATTATCAACACCGGCATCGGCTGGCACGAAGCGCGGATTCCGACCATCGCCACCAAAGTGCCGCGCGCGGCGTTCAGCAAAGTCACCGCCAAGCTGCGCGGCTCGGTGAGCATTCCGCTGATCACCACCAACCGCATCAACACCCCGGAAATCGCCGAGCAGATTCTCGCTGAAGGCGATGCTGACATGGTCTCCATGGCGCGGCCGTTCCTTGCCGATGCCGACTTCGTCAACAAGGCCGCCGCGGGCCGTGCCGATGAAATCAACACCTGCATCGGTTGCAACCAGGCGTGCCTCGATCACACGTTTGGCGGCAAGTTGACCACTTGCCTGGTGAACCCGCGGGCTTGCCACGAGACCGAACTCAACTACCTGCCCGTGCAGCAGATCAAGAAAATCGCCGTGGTCGGTGCCGGCCTTGCGGGTCTGTCGGCCGCAACCGTGGCTGCCGAGCGTGGTCATCAGGTGACGCTGTTCGATTCGGCCAGTGAAATCGGCGGTCAGTTCAACATCGCCAAACGCGTGCCGGGCAAGGAAGAGTTCTTTGAAACCCTGCGCTACTTCAACCGCAAGTTGCAAACCACCAACGTCGAGGTCTGCCTGAACACTCGGGTCGATGTGGCGAAACTGGTTGAAGGCGGTTACGACGAGATCATCCTCGCCACCGGCATCGCGCCGCGTGTACCGGCGATTCCAGGCGTCGAGAACGCCAAGGTGTTGAGCTACCTGGACGTGATTCTTGAGCGTAAGCCGGTGGGCAAACGGGTCGCCGTGATCGGCGCGGGCGGGATTGGTTTCGACGTGTCCGAGTTCCTCGTGCATCAGGGCGTTGCCACCAGCCTGGACCGTGAAGCGTTCTGGAAAGAGTGGGGCATCGACACGCTTCTTCAGGCGCGTGGCGGTGTCGCCGGCATCAAGGCTGAGCCGCATGCACCGGCGCGTGAAGTGTTCCTGCTGCAACGCAAGAAATCCAAGGTCGGCGACGGCCTGGGCAAAACCACCGGCTGGATTCACCGCACCGGTCTGAAGAACAAGCAAGTGCAGATGCTCAACAGCGTCGAATACCTGAAGATCGACGACGAAGGTTTGCACATCCGCATCGGCGAAACCGGCGAGCCGCAAGTGCTGCCGGTGGACAACATCGTGATCTGCGCCGGGCAGGATCCGTTGCGCGAATTGCAGGACGGGTTGGTTGCGGCAGGGCAGAACGTGCATTTGATTGGCGGCGCGGACGTGGCGGCGGAGCTGGATGCGAAGCGGGCCATCAATCAGGGTTCGCGGTTGGCTGCTGAGCTTTAACAGCAGGTCCAGCGTGCCAATGGCCTTCGCGGGCAAGCCTCGCTCCTACAGGTATTGTGTCGTTTATCAATTTTGTGAACGGCACAATACCTGTAGGAGCGAGGCTTGCCCGCGAAGGCGTCTTCAAGGCTGCTAATATGCCGGCTCTTTACCCAGAGCCGGCATCGATGTTCCTCCCTTCCAATGACTGGCTTCCCCGAGCCCCGCTCGAACCCCTTCATCTCGACTGGCTCGAAAGCACCGGCATCGAAGTCGCCATCCTGCGCCTGGACCAGATCGACCCGCTGATCAGCGGCAACAAGTGGTTCAAGCTCATCGAACACCTCAAAGCGGCTGACCTTGCCGCTGCCAAAGGCATCATCAGCCTCGGCGGTGCTCACTCCAATCATCTTCACGCACTGGCTGCCGCCGGCAAGCGCTTCGGTTTCACGACCGTGGGTTTATTGCGCGGCCATCCGCAGGAAACGCCCACAGTGAAAGACTTGCAAGCCTTCGGCATGCAGTTGCACTGGCTCGGTTATGGCGGCTATCGCGCGCGGCACGATGCGGGTTTCTGGGAACCCTGGCAGGCGCAATACCCTGAGCTGTTTGCGGTGCCGGAAGGTGGCGGCGGTTTGTCGGGTGCGAAGGGCTGCATGCAACTGAAGTCGATGGTCGGCGCGCAACTGAACGGTCTGGGCTGGAGCGACTACGACGGCTGGTGGCTGGCCTGTGGAACGGGCACCACGCTGGCCGGCCTGGCGTTGGCTGAAGCGGGGGATCATCCGGTTTATGGCGCGCTGGCGGTGCCCGATGATCATGGCGTTGCGCAGCAAATCGCATCGATCGTGCAGGAAGCGGGCTTGCATCATCCGGTCTACGAACTGTTCGACGCCAGTCGTGGTGGCTTCGCCAAAGTCGATCCGCTGTTACTGGATTTCATCGCGCAAACCGAACAGGCCAGTGGCATTCCCCTTGAACCGCTGTACACCGGCAAAGCGCTGCTGGCGCTCAAGCAGCAAGTCGAAGCCGGACGATTCGCACAGGGTACGCGACTGATCTTCATCCACACCGGCGGCTTGCAAGGGCTTCGCGGATTTTCGTCGCGCCTCGTACCCCTGTAGGAGCGAGGCTTGCCCGCGAACACAGGCGACGCGGTCTGTCCGACAAACCTCGTCATCGTTCTTCGCGGGCAAGCCTCGCTCCTACAGGGGAGGGCGTTGTTTTCAGGAATTGCGGTTTACGCGTTTGGGCATCATCCGCAGCAGGGTGTTGTCGCCCACCACATAGTGGTGATAAATCCCCGCCACGGCGTGCAGCCCGATCAGCCAGTAACCGATGGTGCCGCCGAGTACATGCCAGCCTTCGATTTGCTTGGCCAACTCCTTGTCCTCTGACAGCAGCATCGGCAGATCAATGCCATAGAACATCACCTGATGCCCCTTGGCGCTGGTGACCAGCCAACCCAGAATCGGCATGGCGATCATGAACAGGTACAGCGCCCAGTGCATCAATCTGGCCAGCACGGTCTGCCAGTGCGGCGAAGCGGGGAAGATCTGCGGCGCCGGGCCGAGGCTGCGCGCGAACAGCCGCAACCACACCAGCACAAACACCGTCAGACCGAGCATGAAATGCGCTTCAACGATCAGCGTTCGGCCACCACTGCCTTTGGGAAAGATTCCGCGAAATTCGATGCTGGCGTAAACCACCGCGAGCAACACCAGCATCAACCAATGCAGCGTGATCGACACGGTGCTGTAGCGTGAGTCGGAGTTCTTCCAGGGCATACGGCGTTCCTCACAGGTCGGGTCAGGCCACCGTTCTTGGTTGACGGTGTGCGTTAACTGTAAGCCTGTTTCGCACGGTTTGCCTCAAGCCATTGGCGGTTCAATGCTCTAAGTCAGGTGATTGAGCAAAAAAACACAATTCCCCCTGTAGGAGCGAGCGGTGCGGCGATCCGACTTGCCCGCGAAGGCGTCTGAACATTCAACATGGATGTCGGCAGATAGTACGCCTTCGCGGGCAAGCCTCGCTCCTACAGGGGGAATGCGGTGAATCAGTTGGTTTGCGGCATCTCGCCGTTGGCCAGGCGCTGGTTGATGTCGGCGATCACGGCCGGCAAATCGGTGATGGTGTCGATCATGTAGTGCGGGCGCGAGCCTTCGAACAGTGCGTGGATACGCTTGCGTTCGCTGTCCAGCTCGTCACTGCCGAGGGCGCGATAACCTTCGTAGTCCAGGCCCAGCGCGTTACCCGAGCAGATCAGCGCCACGGTCCACATGCCGGCGCGACGACCTTCAAGAATGCCTGGCACGGTGTCGTCGATCTTCACGCACGCGGCGACATCGTCGATGCCCAGGGCGATCACGTTGGCCAGTGCCTGAGCCGGCCATGGACGGCCGTTGGGCACTTCGTCGGTGGCGACCACGTGATCGGCGACGTAGCCATTGGTGGCGGCGAGCTCGACCACTTTGTCCATGACCTGTTTCGGGTAGCCGGAGCAGGAGCCGATCTTGATCCCTTGCGCACGCAGGTTGGCGATGGTCTCCAGCGCGCCGGGGATCAGCGCCGAGTGCTCGGCGATTTTTTCGATTTGCAGCGGCATGAAGCGTTGGTAAATCGCAGTGACGTCATCGTCGGTCGGCGTGCGGCCGAAGGCCTTGCGATAACGTTCGGCGACGGCCGGCTGATCACACAGGGTGCGGATGTGATCCCACTTGCCCATGCCCATCGGGCCACGGGCTTCTTCGATGGACACCTGGACATCGAATTCGGCGAAGGCCTCGACAAAAATCTGGGTTGGGGCGAAGGAGCCGAAATCGACCACGGTGCCGGCCCAGTCGAGGATGGCGGCTTGCAGTTTGGTTGGGTTTGCGTAGTTCATTTTTTTGATCCTGTAGGAGCGAGGCTTGCCCGCGAAGAACGATGACGAGGTTTGTCGGACAGACCGCGTCGCCTGTGTTCGCGGGCTAGCCTCGCTCCTACAGGGACGGCGGTGTCTGTGGTTCAGATTTCGAGCACTTCCATCTCGCGCAGCACTTCGGCAATCGCCGCCACCGCCGCGTGCATCTCGGCCTGGTTGACGTGGCCGATGCAGCCGACGCGGAAGGTTTCGACCTGGGTCAATTTGCCGGGATAGAGGATGAAACCCTTGGCCTT
Source organism: Pseudomonas sp. MM213 (assembly GCF_020423045.1). Taxonomy (NCBI): domain Bacteria; kingdom Pseudomonadati; phylum Pseudomonadota; class Gammaproteobacteria; order Pseudomonadales; family Pseudomonadaceae; genus Pseudomonas; species Pseudomonas sp. MM213. The sequence continues at coordinate 2,458,482 of NZ_CP081943.1, read as the reverse complement.
GACGCGTTCGTAGAACTCCTTGAACTGGTAACGCGGGTCTTTCGGTGCGTGGAAAGTGACAATGATCGGCGCCTGGATCGCGGCGGGCAGGAAGCTGCGCAAGCCGAGCCTGGCCATGTCATCGAGCAACACTTTGCAGTTGTCGGCGTAGCGCTGATGCCGCGCCGGCAAACCGCCTTCTTCGTTGTATTGCAGCAGGGCTTCGTGCAGCGCCGCGACCACGTGGGTTGGCGGGGTGAAGCGCCATTGGCCGGTCTTGGCCATGTAGGTGTGCTGGTCGAACAGGTCCATCGCCAGCGAGTGCGAGTTGCCGGCGGCATTTGCCAGCGCGTCTTTGCGAGCGAAGACAAACCCCATCCCCGGCACGCCTTCCAGGCATTTGCCCGAGGCCGCGATCAACGCGTCGAACGGCACCTGTTGCGCATCCACCGGCAGCGCGCCAAAGGAGCTCATGGCGTCGATGATCAGGCGTTTGCCGTGTTGCGCAATGACCTGGGCGATTTCCGGCAGCGGGTTGAGGATGCCGGTGCTGGTTTCGCAGTGGATCAGCGCAACGTGGGTGATGCTGGCATCGGCCCGCAGCAGACGGTCTACGTCGGCGGCGGTGGTCGGTTCGTCTTCGGCGGTTTCAAAGGTGCTGAAGGAACGGCCGAGCACTTCGCAGATTTTCGCCAGGCGTTTGCCATAGGCGCCGTTGATCAGCACCAGGACTTTGCCGTCGCGAGGCACCAGCGTGCCGATTGCCGCTTCGACGGCGAAGGTGCCGCTGCCTTGCAGGGGCACGCAGTGGTGACTCTCGCTGCCGTTGATGATCGCCAGCAGTTGCTCGCAGAGGCTGGCGGTCAGTTGATTGAAGCGGTCATCCCATGAACCCCAGTCGACCATCATCGCCTGACGGGTGCGGGCCGACGTCGTCAACGGGCCGGGGGTGAGCAGGATGGGTTCGGCAGTACTCATTCTCGTGTCCTCGCAATCGATGGGATGAAGCTACGGGGCTTAAATTGCAATTTGCCGTGTTATCAATCAAATTGTTTGTTGTTATGCCAGCCATCAGTGAGGGTTATTCATGAACCTGTTCCAGCTCCGCGCCTTCGATGCGGTGGCCCGCGAGGGCAGCTTTACCCGGGCCGCTGCACGGCTGTTCATCAGCCAACCGGCGGTCACCGGGCACATCAAGGCGTTGGAGGAGCACTACCAGATCACCCTGCTGCGGCGCACCGCGCGTCGGGTCGAGCTGACGGAGGAGGGCACCAAACTCGCCGCGATCACCCGGGCGATGTTTGGTCTGGCCGAAGAAGCGCAAGTGATGCTGGAGGCCAATCGGCAATTGCTCACCGGGCGTCTGGAAGTGGCGGCGGATGGGCCGCACATGGTCATGCCGATGCTCGCGAGCCTGCGCGCGCGGTATCCGGGGATCACCGTGAACCTGCGCCTGGGCAATGCGCAGGAAACCCTGGCGGCGCTGTTGTCGGAGCATGCCGATGTGGCGGTGCTGACCGAGGTTGAGCCGCGCAAGGGTTTGCATTTGCAGGCGCTGAGCGAGTCGCGGATTTGTGCGCTGGTGCCTGAGGGGCATGCTTGGGCGCAGCGTTCGAAAGGGGTGCCGCTGAAGGATTTGGATCAGGTCATCATGGTGTTGCGCGAACCGAGTTCGATTACCCGACGCACGTTCGATGACGCTTGCGCCCAGGCGAAGGTGAGCCCCCGGGTGTTGCTGGAACTGGACAGTCGCGAGGCGGTGACCGAGGCCGTCGCGGCACAGTTGGGGGTTGGCGTGGTGTCGTCGGTGGAGGTCAGCCATGACCCGCGGGTGGCGGCGGTGCCGATTATTGGCGAGGGATTGGTGAACCGGCACATGATCGGGTGCATGGAGCGGCGGCGGGATTTGCGCTTGATTCAGGCGTTTTTCGAGTTGGCGCCGGTCAGTTAGACCGAGGTGCGGCCTTCGCGGGCAAGCCTCGCTCCTACAAGGTCGTATGCAACCTGTAGGAGCGAGCGGGCGGCGATCCGACTTGCCCGCGAAGGGGCCAGACCTGTCTACACCAGACTCTCGCGCACCATCTCCAGAAACGTCGCCACCACCCGCCGCGAACTCTGCTCGCGCAAACACACCAGCGTTTCCGTCAGCCGCCGCTTGCAGTCGGTGATCGGCAGCGCACACACCCGCGAATCCGCACCAAACTCCGCCGCCGAGACCACGCCCACCCCGATCCCCACGACCACCGCCTCACGCGCCGCCTCCCGGCCTTCGACCTGAATCGCCGGGCGAATCCGAAACCCGGCGCCGGCCATTTCCTCCTCCAGCGTCTGGCGCGTCACCGAGCCGATTTCCCGCAGCACCAGCGGCGTATCGTCGAGGTCCGCGAGGCAGATCGACTCGCGGTCGGCCCACGGATGATTGCGCGAAACAAACGCCACCATCGGGTCATTGCGCAGCGGCAGCGAGATCAATCGTTCATCGCTGACATCGCGCCCGAGCAACGCCAGGTCAGCCTGATAGTTGAACAGCCGAAACAGCGATTCATCAGTGTTGCCGGTTTCGATCTTCACGCTGATGCCGGGGTAGCGCTCGCAGAACCGCGCGATCTGCGGCAGCACGTGCACCGGGGCGTCCACCGCCAGAATCAGGCTGCCGGTCTGCAACGCCTGCGAGTCGTGAAGCAACTCCTGCGCCTCGGCTTCGATGACGAACAATCGCTGGGTAATGCTCAACAAGCGTTCACCCAGATCGGTCAGTCGCACCGACCGTTTGTTGCGGTGGAACAGCAATACCCCGAAGCGCTCTTCGAGCTTGCGCACCTGGTCGGAAATCGCCGGTTGCGTGAGAAAAAGCCGCTCGGCGGCTTTGGTGAAGCTTCCGTGAACCGCCACGGCATGGAAGGCTTTGAGCTGGGCGTGGGAAACCGACATCGAAACCTCCAGTAACAAGCTGGGCTTATATTGGAAATACGATAAATCGATTTCACTTATTAATCAGTAATTGTTTTTATCGGCTCCAGTCGCGGTGACTGGTCAGTCGAACAGCCTCCGTGACCATGAGCCTGCGCGTGCAACAGCAGGACTCATCTGACCGGTATCGCCAAAGGGACGCAGCGATATCGCAGTGCTCAACAATAAAAAACACAGGCGTTTTCTTCCAATTCTGCCGGCACACTCACACCCTGAGGTCAGAACCACAATGAACAAGCACATCGGCACCATCAAGCGTTGGCGCGTGCAGATCTTCGCGATCACCTGGCTCGCCTACGCCGCTTTCTACTTCACCCGCAAAGCCTTTTCCGTGGCCAAACTGGGGATCGCCGAAGACCCCACCTTCATGCTCGACAAAATGGCCATGGCCAACCTCGACGCCATCTATCTCGCGGCCTACGCCATCGGCCAATTCACCTGGGGCATCCTCGCCGACCGCTTTGGCCCAAGGGTCGTGGTGCTCGGCGGCTTGCTGATTTCCGCTGCGGCTGCGCTGGTGATGGGCAGCTTCGCAACGTTACCGATTTTCGCTACCTGCATGCTGATTCAAGGGCTGGCCCAGTCCACCGGATGGTCGGGGCTGTGCAAGAACATCGGCAGTTTCTTCCCCGCCGAACAGCGCGGGCGAGTGCTGGGTTTATGGAGTTCCTGCTATGCCTTTGGCGGGCTCGTGGCGTCGCCGTTTGCCGGTTGGTGGGCGTACACGCTCATCGGTAGCTGGCATGCGGCGTTCTTTTCCAGTGCGGCGGTGGTTGGGCTGGTCGCCGTGCTGTTTTTTATTTTGCAACGCAACAAACCGCAAGACGTTGGCTTGCCAGCGATCGAACCGGAACCAGAGATGACCGCCGAAGAGGCGCATGCGCAAAGCAAGATCAGCGTGCTGGAACCGCTGAAGGAAATCCTGCGCAACCGCACGGTGCTGGTTCTCGGGCTCGCGTACTTCCTGCTGAAACCGGCGCGCTACGCGATTCTGTTGTGGGGGCCGGTGATCGTTTTCGAGCAGATGCCAACCGTGGGCAAGGTCGGTGCGGCGATCATCCCGACGGCGTTCGAACTGGCCGGGTTGCTTGGGCCGATCCTGCTCGGGCTGGCCTCGGACAAACTGTTCGGCGCCCGACGCATGCCGGCCTGCGTGATCAGTTTGCTTGCATTGACCGTTTCGCTGGCGTTGTTCATGGGCGCCTTGCACACCGGCAGTGTGATGCTGGTGGTGGCGCTGCTGTTCGTGATGGGCCTGACGCTGTACGGACCGGACTCGATGATCAGCGGCGCGGCGGCCATCGATTTCGGCACCGCCAAGGCCGGCGCCACGTCGGCGGGCTTCGTCAACGGTTGCGGCTCGGTCGGGGCGATTCTCGGCGGTTTGCTGCCGGGCTACTTCGACTCGGTCACCGTGTTCATTATCTTCGCCGGCTGCGCCTTGTTTTCAGCGCTGGTGCTGATCCCCTACTGGAATAGCCGCCCGGCTGGCCTGCGTGGCGAAACTGCATTCGTGCCGAACCGGCCGATGAGCGTCAAACCCCTGCGTACCTGAGGAAATACCGATGAGACCTTTCTGGCTGGAACAGGCGCTGGCGGCTGAGTCGTGCGCGCCGTGCGAACCTTTGCCCGGCGACACCCGCGCCGATGTCTGCATCGTCGGCGGTGGCTACACCGGTTTGTGGACCGCGATCATGCTCAAGGAGCAGAACCCGGAACTGGATGTGTTGCTGATCGAAGCCGACATCTGTGGTGCCGGCGCCAGCGGCCGCAACGGCGGTTGTGCGCTGTCGTGGTCGGCCAAGTATTTCACCCTGGAAAGGTTGTTCGGCGTCGAAGAGGCGGTGCGGCTGGTCAAGGAATCCGAGCGCAGTATTCATGCGATCGGCACCTTCTGCGAACAGTACGGCGTGGACGCCGATTACCGCCTCGACGGCACGCTCTACACCGCGACCAACCGCGCCCAATGCGGCTCGACCGACGCGGTGATCGCCGCGCTCGAACGCCACGGCATCAACTCGTTCACGCAACGGCCGGTGGCGGATGTGCAGCGCATGGCCGGTTCCCGAAAACACCTGGAAGGCTGGTTTTCACCGGCCGCCGCCAGCGTGCAACCGGGCAAACTGGTGCGTGGTTTGCGCCGGGTGGCGTTGCAGTTGGGCGTGAGGATTCATGAGAACACCGCGATGACCGGACTGGAAGAGGGCAAACCGGCAGGGATCCAGACCCCGCACGGCACTGTCCGTGCGGACCGGGTGGTGCTGGCGATGAACGCGTGGATGGCCCGCGCGTTCCCGCAGTTCGAGCGCAGTGTGGCGATTGTCTCCAGCGACATGCTGATCACCGAAGCACGGCCGGACCTGCTCGACCAGATCGGTTTGACCAGCGGTGTCACGGTGCTCGATTCACGGATTTTCGTGCACTACTACCACAACACCCCGGACGGCCGGATCATGCTCGGCAAGGGCGGCAACACGTTTGCCTACGGTGGCCGGATGCTGCCGGTGTTCGATCAGCCGTCGCCCTATGCAGGCCTGTTGCAGCACAGCCTCAGCGAGTTTTTTCCGGCGTTTGCCGAGGTCAAAGTCGAAGCGACGTGGAACGGTCCGTCGGATCGCTCGGTCACCGGTTTACCGTTCTTCGGCCAGATGAGCGCCCACGGGAATGTGTTCTACGGCTTCGGTTATTCCGGCAGCGGGGTCGGGCCCTGTCACATGGGCGGGCAGATTCTCGCTTCGATGGTTCAGGGACTCGACAATGCCTGGACCCGTTCACCGCTGGTCAACGGTCCGTTGGGCTTCTTTCCGCCGGAGCCGATTCGCTACCTCGGTTCGCTGATGGTGCGCAACGCCATCCGCCGCAAGGAGCGTGCCGAAGATCACGGGCGTCGGCCACGGCATCTGGACGTGCGCCTGGCGAAATTCGCGGCGGCAGCGGGCAAGGCGGACAAGGGCTGATCAGGCCTGACGGTTGATCAGCCAATCGAGCAGCAGCCGGTCATCGCCGCGTGGTTGGCGGGTGGTTCGAGGCGCTGGCGGATGGCTCGCCGTCGCGCACAACACCGGGCGGTCCGGATCGCTGTCGAGAAAACTGATGAACACCTCGGTGCCGGCGACCGGCAGCTTCGACGGATCGATCCGACCGTCCGCTGTTGCGAGAGCCAGGGGCAGCCAAAGGCCGGGGGATTCATCGTCATCGGACTCCGGGGTGGGCCACAACCTGACCTGTACCCGGCCTTGTTCATCGAGCACCGCAGGCTGGCCGACCGGGCCGAGCACCCGCGCGGTCTGGAAGCCCGGAATGTCGGGCCTGGCGTGTGTCAGCGCGGGGCGGAACACCGTTGACCACGCAATGGCGGTGAACTGATTGCTGTAACGCCGGCTCATGTCGGTGGTGGCCGGGGCGAGAATCGACGGTTGCTGTCCCTGATGACAGAGCTCGGTCAGCAGCCATTGATCGTTGAAGTTCTGCAACGGATGTTCCGACACTTGCACGATGCGTCCGCTGCGCAATTCGCTGTGATTGCTTTGACCCTGTATCTGCCGATGCAGACAGCGCAAGCGCTCGAGTATTCGGCGGCTGAGCCGTTCGCGATCGAGCGGTGGCGGGGCGGGGTGCGCGCAGAGTGGCGGCGAGGTGTGCCGCTGGAACAGTTCGTTGATCACCGGCCCGTTCGCGTGCTCGGGAGTGTCGCCATGAAACGGCGTCAGCAGCGGTTCCTGGGGGAAACTCAGGCAGTCATCCGCGAGCACCAGCACATGGCCGTCGCATCGATGTTCGAAGTGATAGTGGATGCCTTCTTCTTCGCACAGACGTTGCAGGAACGTCAGGTCGCTCTCGTCAAACTGAATGCAAAACGGCCTGGCGGGATAACGTCCGTTCGGCAGCTCAAAACGATAGCTGTCTTCGGGCACTGAGTTTTCTGCGAGTAACTGGCGCAGGATCGCTGGCACATTGAGTTGATGAAACACCCGGCGGCAACGCTGCCGGTCGAGGTTTTGCAGCCAGGGCACCACCACCAGCCTGTACCCGATCCAGTGCGGGCCGCGATGTTCGTGGCTGGCGCTGTGGACGACGCCATGAATACCAAGGCCTTGCGTCAGACTGAGGAACACCGGTTGTTGCAACAGGCGATCCGGGCTCATCGCCGGTGACAGGCCGATCACTTCGATATCGAATCGATAGGGCTGGTTGAGCGCTTCATGGCCACTGAACTGAACCACCTGCCAACTCAAATCGGCTTCCAGCAGTGTCAGGGTGAAGGGACTTTCCTTGTCGTTGTGCATCGATCGCGCTTCTGCCAGGGAGTACGGGCACAGAGGGTACGAAACCGTGGGCCTTTATGGTCACCGCAAATCGACGTTTCAGAATCGCCCTACAACCAGCGGTGAAGAAGTCGATTCGACAGGATGGATTTTTTGGTCGATTGCCAACTTTAGGCCGTATAAACTTGCGCAAAGCGTCGGCCAATAGATGTCTCGGCGCCATAGATAAGAGAGTGAGTAATGGGCGCACAGTGGAAGGTTAAACACAAAGAAGCGGCAGCCAACGCCAAGGGCAAGATCTTCGGCAAACTGGTGAAAGAAATCACCATTGCTGCGCGTAACGGTGCCGATACCGCCACCAACGCACACCTGCGTCTGGTGGTCGAACAGGCAAAAAAGGCGTCGATGCCCCGCGAAACCCTGGAACGTGCGATCAAGAAGGGCTCCGGCCAGCTCGGCGAAACCGTGCAATACCATCGCGTGACTTACGAAGGGTTCGCGCCGCACCAGGTGCCGCTGATCGTTGAATGCGTGACCGACAACATCAACCGCACCGTCGCTGAAATCCGCGTCGCGTTCCGCAAGGGCCAGCTCGGCGCCTCCGGTTCCGTTGCGTGGGACTTTGACCATGTGGGCATGATCGAGGCGTCCCCGGACAGCCCGGATGCCGATCCGGAAATGGCCGCTATCGAAGCCGGCGCGCAGGATTTCGAACCTGCCGATGACGGCGCCACCCTGTTCATCACCGAAGCGACCGATCTGGATTCGGTGCAGAAAGCCTTGCCTGAGCAGGGTTTCACCGTGTTGTCGGCGAAGCTGGGCTACAAGCCGAAGAACCCGGTCAGCGGCCTGAGCGACGAGCAGATGGCTGAGGTTGAAGCGTTCCTGGAAGGCCTCGACAACCACGATGATGTGCAGGACATGTTTGTCGGTCTGGCTGGGTAATTTGCTTCTTCAGTGATACCGCTTTCGCTAGCAGGCTAGCTCCCACACTGGATTGTGAACACCGGTCAATTGTGGGAGCTAGCCTGCTAGCGATTGACCGCGCAGCGGTCACCAGCCGTTCAACTCCCGCACAATCTCGCTGAACCCCGGCCGCGCCAGCACTTTCGGCTGGCAGCAACGCTGCTGCAAATCCTCCAGCTTCACCCGCGCCTGATCACTCAGCCCCGAGTCGATCCGCTCCAGCAATTCCCCCAACAGAACACCAAACGCGCGCACCTCGATCCGCTGCAATGCACGGGTTTCAAGGCTGTCCTCGGTCGCGTGGAAAGACGCTGCGCCAAAGTCCCCCAACAGACAATCGCCGTGCTCGTTCCATAGAATATTGTGGCCATAGAGGTCGCCGTGGGTGATGCCCTGGCGGTGCAAATGCTCGGCCACCGACGCGATGCCACAAGCGATCCGCAAGGCCACATCGGCGCTGAACCGGGTATCGCTGGCGTAGACATCGCGGCTGCAGGACTCCAGGCTCGGCAACCCGGCGAGGTTGCGATAGCTCGGGTCGATCAACTCCATGACCAACCCGGCCTGGGCCTGCGGATGCTCGACAATCCGTCCTTCGACCCGGATCAGGTTGGGGTGAAGGCCGGCGGTGATGCAGGCGTTCATTTCATGCAGCGGCGAGCCATCGCTGGTCATTTCGCCCTTGTAGAGTTTGACCGCGACCGGCGTTGCCTGCTTCCACAACGCCTGATGAATGACACCGGAAGCGCCTTCGCCCAGCTTCTGTTCAAGGCTCAACTGAGACCAGGGAATCGTCGGCGTGGCATCGAGCGCGGCGGCATCGGCTTCGGTTTCCAGCGGATTGCCGGCATAGGCCAGCCAGGTCAGGCTCGGCAGGGTCAGCAACCAGGAGGGCAACTCGGTCAACTGGTTGGCGGCGATGCGGGTCAGCTCGAGGCGATGGCAATTGCTCAGGCTCTGGGGCAAGCACCGCAGGCGGTTACCGGCCAGCATCAGTTTTTGCAGATACGGGCGTTCGCCCAGCTCGGTCGGCAATTCGCTGATGCGGTTGTCGGTCAGGATCAACCAGCGCAACAACGGCGGCAGCGCGGCGCCCGGTACGGTTTCGATGCGGTTGGCCTTGAAACCGACCATGGTCAGTGCGGGGCACTGGCCGAGGCAGGCAGGCAGTTCGCTGAACTGGTTGCGGTCGCAGAACAACACGCGCAAACGGGTCAGGCGATGAAAGTCGTCCGGCAGGCTGCGCAACGCGTTGCCACTGAGGTTGAGCACCTCCAGCGAATCCGCCAGGTCGAGGATTTCCCGGGGGAACTCCGTCAGGTCGGCGGCCAGGTCCAGGCGAGTGGTGCCAGCCAGCAGGCCGGCGCGCAGTTGGGCAAGGGTATCCATGATCAGATTCGCTATTGATCGAAGGTAGGGCGCGAGGCCCGATAAAGGGCGACATGATAGCGGTAAAACCCGGGTGGCTGTCAGACCGCCATCGCGAGCAGGCTCGCTCCCACATTAGACCTGGTTATCTGGATGTACGCGGTCAACTGTGGGAGCGAGCCTGCTCGCGATGGCGGCGATCCGACGAAAGCGATAGATGCTGCACCGCCAATCCGGTTTTCAGGCCGGTTCTCTGACTTCCATCAACTGTCCCAATCGACTGCGGGTGCGCGCCAGGTCAATGGCATCGCCGCCCAGGCTTTCGCGCAACGAGCGGTGGCCGAGCAGGATCAGGTGCTTGTCCTGGTCGTACAAAACGTCCACCAGATTGATGAAACGCTGCTGCGCGGCAATCGAGCAGTCGGCGAGGTTGGGCAGTTTATCGATGATCCAGTGGTCGAAACGTCGGCACAGCTCCAGGTAATCCATGACCGCCGTGGGGTGGTCGCACAGATCGCCGAAGGTGAAACCGATGGTGCGTCCTGCGCAATATCGGGCTGGAAGATGCCGGTTGCCGACGGGCAAAGGAATGGACGGCGCATCGGGCTCGGGCAGGTTCAGTGCCTGACGTTGCGCCAGCGTAGCCGGCCAGACGTAGTGACCCTGGGTAAACAACTGCTGGGCGTGGGTTCTCGCCTGACTGCGATAGTCGTGCGGGCCGCCGACTTCCATGACTTGCATGCGCGCATTGATCAGGTCGATCACCGGTTTGAAGCGCGCGTGGTAGAGCGGGTTTGGCAGCAAGCCCTCAGGCGGGTAATTGGAGGTCACCAGCAGCAGAATGCCTCGGCGAAACAGAGCCTTGAACAGCCGCGCGATGAGCATCGCGTCGCCAATGTCGTGGACGTGGAACTCGTCGAAACACAGCACCCGACAATCGTTCAGCAAGTCGTCGAGCGTCGTCGCCAGCGCATCCGGGTGATCGCGATGACTGAACATGCCTTGGTGCAGTCGAGCGAAAAACTCGTGGAAGTGCAGGCGCTGTTTTTCCGCGATCGGCAGCGCCTGGAAAAAGCCGTCGAGCAACCAGCTCTTGCCACGCCCCACGGCGCCGTACAGATAAAGGCCCGGCAGCGTTTTTGCCGAAGTGCCGAGCAGTGCCGCGGCGTGCTGCGCCATGCAGTCGACCACGCGCTGCTGGCTGTGGCTGAGGGTGTAACCCTGTGCGTGGGCCTTGTGCCGGAAATAGTCGTGGACCACGCGCCCCATCGCTGAATGAGCGGCGGAGGCCGTCGATGCCTTGCCGAAGAGGCGGCGCAGCGCGGGCCAGCGTGGTGTGAATCGCGAACGGTTGGGCGGTCGAACGGCCACTGTGTCACCCCGTAATCGTCAGGCAGGCTCCCCGAGCTGCGGCGGCCTAGTGTAACCAAATGGGGAAATTTGCTTCCAGTTGTGTCGACGGGCGTGGGGTGTAGTTGGACGGAATTGTGCGGTGTGTACAGCTTATTGGGCGTAGGGGTTGCGGGGTTTACCAGCAATTCGACATAAAAGCTCATTCCTTCGGTGGATCCAATTTTTTTTCGGGCCACTGGAAAATCCTCGGGGCGTTGCTAACCTGCATTTTTAGAAGCCCCCCCACAAGGAATCGGCCGTGAATGGAATCATTGCATGTGCAGTCTTGGGCGTGATGCTCAGTGCGCAAGTGTCGGCCGCAGAACTTCAGGTGCACGTGCGTGTCGACGTGCTGCGCGGTTGTCAGGTGGTGGGCCAGCAACGCACAGCGGGCGTCGAGCAACTGGGGGTGCTGGACTTCGGCAATACCGCGCGCCTGGACGATCCCGCCGGGCCTTTGGCGGCGGCGCTGATGAACGAGCGCCTGCCCCGTCTCGAATGCAATCCCGACACCCCTTATCAACTCCGGGTCGACGGCGGCCTGCACGGTGGCGTCGGTGACACGCGCTACATGGCCGGTTCCGCCGGCAGCAAACCCATTCCCTATCGGCTCTATCAGGACCCCGCGCGGTTGATCCCGCTGGCGGTGGACGTCCCGGTGAGCGGCCGTGTGCCGGATACCGGTTCAGTGGATTTACCGTTGTATGCACGCATCGAACCGCTGGCGGAAATTCCCCGGGTCAGTCGCTATTCCGACCTGTTGAAAGTGACCGTCATCTGGTAGCGGCAACTGTGTAACTGCCGCCAATGGATTCGGCTGGCGCAGGGAAGGGGGCGCTCCTCGTTGTGCGCCTGGGTTCTGGAGTCCTGATGGAATTGGGATTGGCGTTATGACAAGCAAACTCTGGATATTGATGGCCGTGGGTGCAGGGGTATTGCTGACGGGGGGCGCGCAGGCGGCGATCAGCGGGCAGATCCATGCGCGACTGATCATCATCGCCGGTTGTGAAGTGACCAATGGCGGCAGCCCGGTCAGTGATTTCGGCACGCTGGATTTCGGCCAGCAAGGCCCGACCTGGACCAACCCGATCAAAGCCCGCCTCGGTGCTGACGGTCGCGGCAGATTGAACGTCGCCTGCACCCCTTCGGTCACCGGCTTCACCGTCACCATCGATGGCGGCACCCATGGTGACGGCACCACCCGGCGCCTGAGCAACGGCAGCCAGACCCTGCCTTATCAATTGTTCCTCGATGCATCCGGAAGCCAGAGCTACAGCATCGGGCAACAACACAACTTCGCCGTCACCAGCGGGGCCCAGATACCGATTCCGGTGTTTGGCTCGGTGGTGGCGAATACCCGCGCGATACCGGCCGGGGTCTATACCGACACCCTGACCGTGACGCTCGATTGGTAAACCCGTAGAGGACGGACACCATGCGCATGCTCGTATCAAGGATAGTTTTGTCACTGCTTGGCCTGACGCTGGTGTCCGGCGCGCAGGCGGCCACCACGGTCACCGGCCAGATCTCTGCCAGCCTGATTCTGATCAGCAGCTGTCAGGTAAATGGTGCGGGTGGCTCCAGCGGGCTGAACTTTGGTGCCTTGAACTTCGGCACCGACAACAGCCTGTTCACCACGAAAGATGCACAAGTCATGGGCGGTGGCGTGGCGCTGTCGATCCTTTGCTCCAGCGGCACCACGCCAACGGTCAAGGTGCGTGCCGGTGCCCATGACGGACTGTCGGCGGGCGGTTCTCGCGCGCTGTACGACGGTGTCGCCAACTACGTGCCGTACGACTTGTACACCGATTCCGGGCACTCGCAGCTTTTAGCCATTGACGGGGTGATCAACCTTGACCCCAGCACCGGCGTGGCGCAGACCGTGAACATCTACGGTCAGGCTAAGGGCAAGGCCGGGCTGCCGGCCGGTACTTACAGCGACACGATTTCCGTCGAACTGACGTTCTAGGGCGATGAACCGCCATGGATGGGCAGCGATGGCGCTATTGTGCGCGGCCGGTGTGCCGTTGCCGCTGGCAGCGGTGACCAGCCAGAGTTTCCTGGTCAGCGCCACGGTCACTGCGGGTTGTCTGGTGGTCGGCGGGGTCTCGAACTACGGCAGCCTGAATTACGGCAGCCAATCGGCGCTGGCCACCGGCACGGTGCAAGTGGCCCTGACGGGGGATGTACAGCTGCAATGCACACCGGGCGTGACCATGAACATGACCGTCGATGGCGGCCAGTACAACAGCAGCGGGCGACACCTGCAGCTGACCACCGGCAGCAACCGCGTTTCGTACCAGCTGTTTCGCGACGCGGCTTACAGCCAAAGCCTGGGGATCGGCCAGAGCGTCGCGGTGGCGTACACGGACGCAAACAACATCCGCCTGCCGATTTACGGTCAGGTGCTGTTACCGGGCAATCAGCCTGGGGGGACCTACAGCGATGTGCTGCAAGTGCAGCTGTCGTGGTAACGCGGCGTTTTTGATCGGGCCTGACAGGCACAAGGAGTAGGCAAATGGATTTACCCGCGCGGCGGCATTCTGTTGTGCGTCAGGCAGTGTTGGCGATGCTGCTGTTGGGGGCGGTCAAGGTGCAGGCGGCCAGTTCGGTGCTGATCTGGCCGATCGATCCCGTGCTGGAGGCCGATCAGCAGGCCAGTGCCTTGTGGCTGGAAAACCGTGGCAACGAGACTGCGAATTTGCAGATCCGGGTGTTCGCCTGGAGTCAAAGCGGTTTCAACGACCAATACCAGAACCAGCGCGACGTGATCGGCAGCCCGCCGGTGGCGAAAATCGAGCCGGGCCAGAAACAACTGGTGCGCCTGACCCGTACCCGGGAGATCCCACCGGGGCAGGAACTGGCTTATCGCATCATCATCGATGAAATCCCCTCGGCCACTGCGCCCGCCGGCGAAAGTGGCAAGACGGCGGCGGCCATTCGGTTCCAGATGCGTTATTCGGTGCCGCTGTTTGCTTACGGCGCAGGGTTGTGGAGCAAGGAAGACACCAGTCGCAAGCGTGATCCCAAAGGCGCGGGGCTGCCGGATTTGAGCTGGCGCACGGTGGCGGTGGACGGTCGCCCTTATGTGGAAGTGCGCAATCAGGGGGCGGTGCATGCGCGGTTGACGGACGTTGCGCTGAAGCAGGGAGGCCAGACAAAACCTCTGGTGGAAGGCCTGCTCGGTTATGTGCTGCCGGGCGCGATCATGCGCTGGCCGGCGCCCGGTCCGATGGCGCAAGACCCGGCGTTGCAGGTGCGGGTGAATGGTTCGCCGCAGGTACAAAGCATTACGCCCGCGCGCTGATCTGCAACTGACGGGAAAGGGAGGCAGGGTCCATCGACGGACGTAAAGCGGTAATGAGCCTGCATCGGGCTCGCAGTTTCCAGCGTCCGTTGATCTGCGCCATGAGCTGTGTGGGTTGCCTGGCGTTCGCTCACCCGTCCCAGGCCGGTGATTTGCCGCCGCCACCCGGCAGCATGGAGGCCGTGGCTGATGCGCAGTTGTTTCTGGAATTGGTGGTCAATCAGATGAATACCGGACACGTCGTGGCGGTGGAGCAACGCAACGGGCGATTTTTCCTGTCGGCCAACGCGTTGCGTGACACCGGTATGAAACTGCCGGACACCCTCGGCGCCGAAGTCGACCTCGACAGCCTGTCGGGTCTGCACAGCGAGTACGACAGTGCCGGTCAGCGCCTGCTGCTCGACGTACCGCCGAGCTGGCTGCCGGAGCAATTCGTCGGCAATCGCGACGCCTATCCGCGCACTCCGGCCCTGAGCAGTTTCGGTGCCTTGTTCAACTACGACCTGTACCTCAACGACACCGATGATGCCGGCACTTACCTCGCGGCCTGGAACGAAGTGCGACTGTTCGACAGCTGGGGCACGCTGTCCAACACCGGGCAATACCGGCGCACGTTGTCCGGCGATTCGGTCAGTACGCTGAACAATGGCTACCTGCGTTACGACACCACCTGGCGCTACTCCGATGACGAGCGATTGCTGACCTACGAGGCCGGTGACCTGGTCAGCGGCGCATTGCCCTGGAGCAGTTCGGTGCGCCTGGGCGGGGTTCAGCTGTCGCGGGATTTCGGCGTGCGCCCGGACCTGGTGACTTATCCGTTGCCGCAGTTTGCCGGGGAAGCGGCGGTGCCATCCTCGGTCGACCTGTTCATCAACGGCTACAAATCCAGCAGCGCCGACCTGCAACCCGGCCCCTACACGCTGACCAATATTCCGTTCATCAATGGCGCCGGTGAAGCCGTGGTGGTCACCACCGATGCCCTCGGTCGGCAGGTCTCGACCACCGTGCCGTTTTACGTCACCAGCAGTTTGCTGCAAAAGGGCCTGAGCGACTTTTCCGTGGCGGCCGGTACCTTGCGCCGCGATTACGGCATCAGCGATTTCGGTTACGGTCCCGGTGTCTCATCGGGCAGTCTGCGCTACGGCCTGAGCGACAACTTCACCCTGGAAAGCCACGCCGAAGCGTCGGACTCACTGACCCTCGGCGGTGTCGGCGGCAACCTGCGCCTGGGCAATTTCGGCGTGCTCAATACCGCACTCAGCCAGAGCCGGTTCGATGGCGACAGCGGTCAACAACTGAGCCTGGGTTATCAATACAGCAGCCAGCGCTACAGCTTCTCTTATCAACGCCTGCAACGTCGCGACCAATACGCCGATCTGACCGTGGTCGACAGTCCTTTCACTACCCTCAGCAAACGCAGCGAACAGGCGACCCTGAGCCTGAATCTCAATGCCTGGGGCAGCCTCGGCGTCGGGTATTTCGACGTGCGCGCGGCGGATGATTCACGCACCCGTTTGCTCAACCTGACCTGGAGCAAACCGCTATGGCACAACAGCAGTTTCTACCTGTCGGCCAACCGCGAAATCGGCGACAGCAACTGGGCGGTGCAGGCGCAACTGGTGATCCCGTTCGACTTGCGCGGCAGCCTCGCGCTCAGCAGTGAGCGCAGCAAGACCGGGCAGAGCCAGCAGCGGGTCAATTACAGTCGCGCCGTGCCGACTGAAGGCGGGGTGGGGTTCAACCTCGGTTATGCCCACGGCGACGGCCCGGCCTATCGTCAGGCCGACCTGACCTGGCGCTTGCAGTCGGTGCAATTGCAGGCCGGTGTGTACGGCAACAGCGACGCCGAAACCCGTTGGGCCGATGCCAGCGGATCGCTGGTGTGGATGGACCGTCAGGTGTTCGCCGCCAACCGCATCGACGATGCCTTTGTGGTGGTCAGCACCGATGGCTACGCCGACATTCCGGTGCGTTACGAAAACCAGCAGGTCGGCCAGACTGATCGCAATGGCCACCTGTTGGTGCCGTGGAGCAGCGCCTATTACCGCGGCAAGTACGAGATCGATCCACTGAACCTGCCGGCCAACGTGCGCAGCCCGAACGTCGAACAGCGGATTGCCGTGCGCCGTGGCAGCGGTTATTTGCTGACGTTTCCATTGAGCCGGGTGATCGCCGCGAGCATCGTCCTGGTGGATGCGCAGCAGCGAGAGCTGCCCCTGGGCAGCGGTGTCGTGCATGAGCAGAGCGGCACGCAAACAGTGGTCGGATGGGACGGTCTGGTGTACCTGGAAAATCTTCAGGCGCAGAACACATTGCAGGTGACGCTGGCCGACGGGAAAGTCTGCCGCGTCCAGTTCGCGGTGGACATGAATCAGGATCAGATTCCGCTGATCGGGCCGTTGGTGTGCCAATGAGTGCCGTGAAATGGCTGGTGCTGCTGGCGGTCTGGTTGCCAGGCTCGGCATGGGCGTTGTGTTCGGTGGTGGTCCCTGCCACGGCGGTGGCATTCGGTTCGGTGAGCTCGATTGCGCTGCGTACCGCCGTGCAGAACAGTTCAAGCCTCAACGCCGGTTTGAGTTGCACCGGCTCATTGGTCTCGTTGCTGACCAACAATGACCATTTCTACGCCACGATTACCTCGACTCAAACCGGACTGCTCGGGCCGACCGGAGACGTCATCGGTTACACGCTGTATGCCAACAACACCACCAGTTACCCGATCGAACGTGGCACGCCCTTCGACTTCGCGCGCAACGGGATCATTGATGCGCTGGGGCTGCTGGGCAGCGTGGTGCCGAAAACCGCACCGATTTATCTGGGGACAATCACGGGCAGTAACGTGGCGGCGGGTATCTATACCGAGACCTTGAGCATTGCCTGGAGCTGGAATTATTGCTCCGGCATTGGCGCCGGCAGTGTTTGCCTGCGGCGCGATATCAGCAGCGGCACCACCAGCATGACCGTCACCCTGACGGTCGCCAATGACTGCACCATCACCGCCCCGAACATCAGTTTCGGCAGCGCACCGGTCGTCAGTGCCTTTGCGCCGGTTACCGGCCAGACCATCAGCCTCGCCTGCACCAAGGGCAGCGCTTACACCGTGGGTCTGGGCGATGGTCTGCAGGCAGCCAGTGTTGGCGGGCGGCGACGGATGGCTTTCGGCGGCAATTACCTGGCGTATGACATCTTCAAAAGCGCCGGCACCACCCGCTGGGGCAGTGTCGGCAGTGCTCGCCGGGCCAGCACTGATGCCGAGGTCAATCCCGGTAACGGTTTGGGCTCCGGGAGCCAGATCTTCAATTACAACGCGAAAATCTACACCGACCAGACCACACCGCCGGCGGGCACGTATCAGGACAGTGTGATTCTGGATGTGGGGTTTTAACACTTGTAGGAGCGAGCTTGCTCCGGGCGGCGTTCCGACGATGGTGTATCAGGCACATTGATGTTGACTGACACACCATCGTCGGAACGCCGCCCGGAGCAAGCTCGCTCCTACAGGGTTTTGTTGTGTTGGCTCGACAGTGAACTACCGCTCGATACTACGATTCCACCGCGCATTCCACGCCGGGCGCTGTTCGTTGACCTGGTCCCAGTCGATGGCAATCGCCGTCGTCAGATACTGCTTCATCGCTTCGACCTGGCCCCGTGTCTTGTCCGTGGTCGGGGTGTTCGGGTTGGACGGGATCTGATCGCCATCTTCAAGTGCAGCGGCTTGCGCCTCGGGGGTCAGCAGAAACGCGGCGAGTTTCTGCGCCAGTTCCGGCTGGGTGTTGTTGGCGATGGCGCATTCGGCAACGTTGAGCACCACTGCGCCTTCCTTCGGTTGTGCATATTCGACCGGCATGCCTTTGAGTTTCAGCGCGGTGACCTGGGTCGGCGTCAGCGGGAACAACGCCGCTTCGTCGGTCTGGAGCATTTCGGAAATCTTCGCCGAGCTCGGAATGTATTCCAGCACGTTGCGCCCGACGGTGTTCGGCCACGCCTTGAAGCCCGGCTCGACGTCGGTTTCGCTGCCGCCCTGAATCCGGTTGAACATCAGGAAACCGTGCAGGCCGAAGGTCGAAGAAGCCATCGACTGGAACACAAGTTTGTCCTTGAAGCGCGGGTCGGCCATGTCCATCCACGAGGTCGGCGTCGCCCAGCCTTTTTCCTTGAACAACCGTGTGTTGTACGCAAGTCCCGTGACGCCAAGGCTGACCGCCACGGCCTGGTCCTTGATGCGGCCCTTGGCCGGAATCTGCGCCAGGGTCGGGCTGTCTTCGAGTTTGTCGCACAGGCCCATGGCGATGGCGCGGTACATGATGCCGTCGTCGAGGAACATCACGTGCATTTGCGGGTTGCCTTTGCTGGCCTGGACCTTGGCCAGAATGTCGGCGGACGTGCCGGGCACGATCACCACTTTGACGTTGTTGGCCTTCTCGAAAACCGGCAGCACCTTGTCGGCGTAGAGCCGTTCCATGGTCCCGCCGTTCATGCCGAGGTAAAGCGTCGGTTCGGCCTGGGCCTGGGTGACCGTGAGCAGGGCGCTCAGGCACGAAAGTCCGAGCAGTGCAGTGCGTTTGACGTTATTCATTGGCGCGACCTTCCTCTATCAAGCAACGGAGATGGAGTGAAACCGGGTGATGGAAAACGCATCCAGCGACGTGGTTGAGGCGCCGCTGCAGATGATCTCGGTGAGCGCCTGGCCCACCGCTGGACCGATCTGGAAACCTGCGCCGGCAAAGCCGAACGCGTGCAACAGACCGGGTTGAGTGCCACTGTGACCGATCACCGGTTGGCGATCGGGCAAGTAACCTTCGGTGCCGCTCCAGGTACGAATCGCCTGGGCGCCTTCAAGAAACGGATAAAGCTCTACGGCTTGGCGCAGGATTTCGATCACCGCGTGTTGACCGGGGCGGGCGCGCGCGCCGTCGAGGGCAAACCCCTGACCGCCGCCCAACACGCAATTGCCGCGTGCGACCTGACGCGCATAAATACCGCCGCCCTCGACGCCGGTGCTGGCATCCATCACCCATGGCAAGGGTTCGGTGACCAACATCGCCGGGTGCCCGGCGTGCATCGGCACCGCTTCGTCGAACTGCGCGGCAAGGCTGCCGGCCCATGCGCCAGCGCAGTTCAGCAGCCAGGGCGCTTGCAGTTGCAGGCCGTTTTGCGTGCTGACGCAAAAGCGCTGACCGTCATGCTCCACGGCGCTCACCGCGCATTGTTCGTGGACTTGCGCGCCGTGGCGCTGTGCTGCCCGGGCAAACGCGGGTGAAACCAGTCGTGGGTTGGCGTGACCGTCATCCGGGCAAAACGAGGCGCCGACCGCGACGTCGCCGACCCACGGAAAACGCGTGCGTAATTCACGGCGATCAAGCACCTGCAAATCGAGGCCGAAACCCTGACTGCTGGCGGCATAGTCCTGCAATGCGCGCAGGTCGTTGAGGCTGCGCGCCAGTTTCAAGTGACCGCTGCGCTGGTATTCACCGTCAATGCCGATCAACTGCGGCAACTGCCCCCAGATTTCGTGAGCCTGTTGCGACAGCGGCAGTTGCGACAACGGTCGGCCCTGACGCCGCACGCCGCCGTAGTTCACGCCGCTGGAGTGCGAACCGCAAAAGTCGCGCTCCAGCAGCGCCACACGACGACCGGCCTTGCTCAGGAAGAGCGCGGCGGAGGCGCCGACAATGCCGCCGCCAATGATCACTGCATCGACCTCGATCATGGCTCGACCTCCAGACCAAACGGCAACGGTTTGATCGGTGCCTGTGCCCGCAAGCGGCCGATGTCAGAGACGTTTCGCTGACTGGCGCAGGCAATGATTTCTGCGGCGGCAGCGCCACACATGCGCCCCTGACAGCGGCCCATGCCGACCCGGCAATGGGCCTTGACCCGGTTGATTTCCCAATGGCCCTCGCGCACGACGTCGCGGATGTCACCGGCGCGCACTTCTTCGCAGCGGCAGACCATCACGTCGTCCGGCGTGTCGGCCGCCCAGTTTTGTGGAAACACGAAGGCGCGTTCCAGGCCTTGGCGAAAGCTATCGATTCGTTCAAGTGCCTGCTCCAGTTGCACGCCACGCTTGGGCGCAACCACGTGACCCATGTCTTCGAGCAAGGCGAGGGCGGCCCGTTCGCCGGCCATTTCCGCCGCGTCGGCGCCCATGATGCCGGCGCCGTCGCCGGCCAGATAAACCTCGGCGACACTGCTGCGACCGGCGCTGTCACGCTGCGGCAGCCAGGCGCGGTTGAGCGGGTTCCAGGCGAATGCGCAGCCGAGCAAGTCGGCGAGTTGGGTTTCACTGCGCAGGCCATGGGCGAATGCCACGGCGTCGCAGTCCAGTTGATGTTCACCGTTTGAGTTGGCCCAACGCAGCGACTGTACGCGGTGTTCGCCATCGATGCGTTTCAAGGTTGCACCCTGATGCACCGGGATACCGTGAGCGGTCAGCCAGCTGCGGTAATAAATGCCTTTGGCCAATGTGGCCGGTTGCGCCAACAGATCGGGCAGGGCGCGGGCCTGGGCGCTGAACGGCGAGCTGTCGAGCACCGCGACCACGTTCGCGCCGGCCTTGGCGTATTGATACGCCACCAGATACAGCAACGGTCCACTGCCGGCGAACACCACGCGCTCACCGATGGCGCAGCCCTGGAATTTCAGGGCTATCTGCGCAGCGCCAAGGCTGTAGACGCCCGGCAGCGTCCAGCCTTGCACCGGTAACACCCGGTCGGTGGCGCCCGTGGCGACGATCACCCGAGAGAACTCCAAGCGTGCGGCGCGCTGCTCGTGCAAGGTGTCGAGCGCGCCGGCCTCGGCGTTCCACACCAGGGTTTCAGGACGGTAATCGAGCTGCTCGCGCAACTCGTCGATCGTCTGGTGCAAGGCCTTCGCCTTGCGCGCTTCGAAGCCATACAGCTTGACCGCCGAGCGCTTGAAATTCGCCGGCTGCCGCCGATAAATCTGCCCGCCACCGCGCGCGGCTTCGTCCAGCAAAACCGGGCGCACACCGTGTGCCACCAGCGTCTGCGCCGCACGAATCCCGGCCGGCCCGGCACCCACAACAACCACCGACTTCATACCCAACCCCCTGTAGGAGCCGGCTTGCCGGCGATGAGGCCCTCACATTCAACATCCATGTCGACTGACCCACCGCCATCGCCAGCAAGCTGGCTCCTACAGTTGATTGGGGTTGGTCGCGAATTTTGTGCTCGACACAGCTCCCCTGTAGGAGCTGGCTTGCCAGCGATGGGGCCCTCACATCCAACATCGATGTCGGCTGATACACCGCCATCGCCAGCAAGCCGGCTCCTACAGTTGATTGGGGTTGGTCGCGAATTTTGTGCTCGACACAGCTCCCCTGTAGGAGCTGGCTTGCCGGCGATGAGGCCCTCACATTCAACACCCATGTCGGCTGACCCACCGCGATCGCCAGCAAGCCGGCTCCTACAGTGGATTGGGGTTGGTCGCGAATTTTGTGCTCGACACCGCTCCCCTGTAGGAGCTGGCTTGCCGGCGATGGGGCCCTCACATCCAACATCGATGTCAGCTGATACACCGCGATCGCCAGCAAGCCGGCTCCTACAGTTGATTGGGGTTGGTCGTGAATTTTGTGCTCGACACCGCTCCCCTGTAGGAGCCGGCTTGCCGGCGATGGCGGCCTCACATCCAACACCCATGTCGGCTGACACACCGCCATCGCCAGCAAGCTGGCTCCTACAGTTGATTGGGGTTGCCCACCAGTTTTGTGCCCGACACAGATCCCCTGTAGGAGCTGGCTTGCTAGCGATGGGGGCCTCACATCCAACACCCATGTCGGCTGACACACCGCGATCGCCAGCAAGCCGGCTCCTACAGTTGATTGGGGTTGGTCGTGAATTTTGTGCTCGACGCAGATCCCCTGTAGGAGCTGGCTTGCCGGCGATGGGGCCCTCACATCCAACATCGATGTCGGCTGATACACCGCGATCGCCAGCAAGCCGGCTCCTACAGTTGATTGGGGTTGGTCGCGAATTTTGTGCTCGGCACAGATCCCCTGTCGGAGCTGGCTTGCCGGCGATGGGGGCCTTACATCCAACATTCATGTCGGCTGACACACCGCGATCGCCAGCAAGCCGGCTCCTACAGTTGATTGGGGTTGGTCGCGAATTTTGTGCTCGACGCAGATCCCCTGTAGGAGCTGGCTTGCCGGCGATGAGGCCCTCACATTCAACATCCATGTCGACAGATGCACCGCGATCGCCAGCAAGCCGGCTCCTACAGTGGATTGGGGTTGGTCGCGAATTTTGTGCTCGACACCGATCCCCTGTAGGAGCTGGCTTGCTAGCGATGGGGGCCTTACATCCAACATTCATGTCGGCTGATACGCCGCGATCGCGAGCAGGCTCGCTCCTACAGGGGATCCGGGTTGGGGAGATGTAATGTGTGTTCATAGCGATCGCCCCGGTTCGCGGCTTATGTGTTCGCCGGCTTCTAGCAGCGTCGAGCACGCGCGTACTCGCCGGCCATCGCCCAGGCGAACCCAGCAGTCCTGGCACGCGCCCATCAAGCAAAACCCGGCGCGGGGCTGCGCGCTGAAATCGCTGCCGCGCAAGTGTTCGCTGCAGGTCAGCACGGCGGTCAGCACGGTGTCGCCGAGCAGCCCGCTGGCTGGTGCGCCGTCGAGGGTAAAGTTCACGGCCGGGCGGTCGCCTTCGGCCAGTCGTTTCAGCAGAGCCATGGCGCCCTCATTGTTTACCCACCAGAACCCGATCCAGGCCGTAGACCCGATCAAGCAGAATCATCGTCAGCGCGGTCAGCGCGATCACCAGGGCCGACACCGCCGCCATCATCGGATCGATGGACTCAGTGGCGTACACGTACATACGCACCGGCAAGGTTTGCGTGGCCGGCGAGGTGACGAAGATCGACAGCGTCACCTCGTCAAAACTGTTGATGAACGCCAGCAGCCAACCCCCGGCGACCCCCGGCAGAATCATCGGCAAGGTGATTTGGCGAAACAGCGTGAAGCGCCCGGCACCCAGCGATTGCGCCGCGTGTTCGGCGCTGCGATCCAGGCCAATGGCCGAGGCCAGCACCAGTCGCAGCACATACGGCGTGATCACCAGTACGTGAGCAAAGATCAGCCAGGCGAAGCTGCCGTTGACGCCCATCAGCGCAAACAAACGCAGCAGTGCCACGCCCAACACCAGATGCGGAATGATGATCGGCGACAGAAACAGGCCATTGAAAAAGTCCCGTCCGGGAAACTCGAAACGGGTGATTGCCAGCGCCGCCGGCACCGCAATCAATGTCGCCAGGCTGGCCGCACAGAACGCCAGAATCAGACTGTTGTAAAACGCATCGACAAAGTCGGCACGCTCGAACACCGCACGGAACCAGCGCAGGGAAAACTCCGTGGTCGGCAGGCTCAGGGTGTTTTCCGGGGTGAACGCCACGAGGCAGACCACCACCAGCGGCGCCAGCATGAACACCACCACCAGGGTATGGAACAGCAGGGCGAAAGGACCGTTCTTGGACATGACGAGTTATCCCAATGACTTCTTGTAGCGGCCTTCGATCATCCGGTTCCACGACAGCATGATCAGCAGGTTGAGCAACAGCAGCGCGACGGCGATGGCGGCGCCCATCGGCCAGTTGAGTTCCGACAGGTACTGGTCGTAGATCAGCGTGGCGACCATCTTGATCCGCCGCCCGCCGAGCAGGCCGGGAATGGCAAAGGAGCTGGCCGCGAGACCGAACACGATCAACGTGCCGGACAGCACGCCGGGCATGATTTGCGGCAACACCACCTGGCGCATCACCGTGAAGTGACTGGCACCCAGCGACATCGCTGCTTGTTCGGCGGCCGGGTCGAGTTTTTGCAGCGAGGTCCAGACCGGAATGATCATGAACGGCAACATCACGTGAACCAGTGCAATCACCACCGCGAACGGCGTGTACAACAGCTTCATCGGTGAGCCGCCGAAGGCTTGCAGTGTCTGGTTGACCAGGCCGTCGGCGCCGAGCAAGAGGCTCCAGCCGAAGGCGCGCACCACCACCGAAATCAGCAACGGCGTGAGGATCAGAATCAAGAAAATCGAACGCCATGGCGCGCCCATGCGGCTGAGGATGTAAGCCTCAGGCACGCCAATCACCACGCAGAGCAAGGTGGTCAGGGCGCTGATCCAGAACGTGCGCAAAAAGATTTCGTAGAAGTACGGATCACCCAGCAGGCTGCTGTAATGGTCGACGGTGTAGGCGTCGCCGTTGATGCCCGAGCTGTAGTCGAAGACGTTGAACGACAACACCAGCGTCAGCAGCAGCGGGATCACCAGCAGGCAGACGTACAACGCCAGCGCCGGTGCCGACAACAAATAACCCTGACGTCCCTGGCGAACAGCCACGAGCGTACTCATGCCGACACCTCGTCGACACTCAGCACCCGCAGCAGCGCCGTGTCCCAGTCGAGGCCGACCGGTGTGCCTTCGTTCAGCGGTGCCGAGCCGTCGTTGCGGCGCACCACGCTGAGTTCGCCGAGGCTGGTCGAAACGCCGTACAACCATTGGCTGCCGAGAAAGAAGCGGCTGACGATCCTGCCTGGCAGGCGGCCGTGATCCTTGTCCCGCAGGTCGATTTTTTCCGGACGCAGGCTCAGGGTCAGTTCACCGCCGCTGCGCACCTGAACCACACCCGCACTGTCACGCTCGCCGGGCAGCAGGTTGGCCTTGCCGACGAAGCCGGAAATGAACTCGGTGCGCGGGTGTTCGTAAAGGGTGTAGGGCGCGTCGATCTGGGTGATGCGCCCGGCCTGCATCACCACCACGCGGTCGCTGATGGACAGCGCTTCGGACTGGTCGTGGGTGACCATCAACGTGGTGATCCCAACTTCGCGCTGGATGCGGCGGATCTCGAACTGCATCTCCTCGCGCAGGTTGGCGTCGAGGTTGGACAGCGGCTCGTCGAGCAACAGCACCGGCGGTTCGATCACCAGGGCGCGGGCCAGCGCCACACGCTGGCGCTGACCACCGGACAGTTCGCGTGGGTAACGTTCTGCGTGCTGGTCCAGACGCACCAGTTTCAACACCCGATCCACGCGCTGCTGCAACTCGCCGTTGGGCACTTTGCGCATGCGCAGGCCGAAGGCGACGTTGTCTTTGACGGTCATGTGCGGAAACAACGCATAACTCTGGAACACCACGCCCAAGCCACGGCTGGCGGGTTTGGCGTGGGTGATGTCGCGACCGTCCAGCAGAATGCGCCCGCTGGTGACTTCGACGAAGCCGGCGATCATTTGCAGGGTGGTGGTTTTGCCACAGCCGGAAGGGCCGAGCAGGGACACGAACTCGCCTTTCTCGACCGAGAGGTGGGTGGCGACGACGGCATCGATGTCGCCGTAACGTTTGCCGAGTCCTTCAAGTTGCACAAAAGCCATAACTGCGCTCCACCTGAGATTGTTATGCGCGGCCTGAGGTCGCGCTTTTTTGTATGGGCAGATACGAAAGGGTGTTGCGGGGTGCGTTGGCGCTCGACTTGGGTCGGCTGCCGCTGTTGTTCGAATCACCCCTGTGGACGCAGATTAGGACGAAGACTAGGATGGGCTCAATGGCCTATTTCACTGAAGCGATGACTATTTTCAGTTTCATTCGGTGAGTAAATTAATTGTCGAGAAATGGCATGACTGATTCCATTGAGCGGAATGAAAACAAAAATGAAGTCGGCGTCGGTGCGGTCTCCCGGCTGTTTGCGGTGCTGCGCAGTCTGGGTGACACCGTCGAGGGCGGGGAGCGCGTGACGCAACTGGCCCAGCGCATCGGTCTGTCGCAACCGACCACCCACCGCTTGCTGCGCAGCCTGATGGACGAAGGCATGGTCGAGCAGGATGCGCGCAGCAAGCGCTATCGGCTGAGCCTGGATTTTTTTGCGCTGGCGGCGCGTGCCGGCAATACCGGAAACCTGCGCGAACTGGTGCGGCCGTCGTTGCTGCGGTTGTCGGCCTCACTGGGGGATTCTTTGTTTCTACTGGCGCGCAGCGGGTTTGATGCGATCTGCCTGGACCGCAGTGAAGGGCCGTTTCCGATTCGCACCTTTACCGGTGACATCGGCGGGCGGGTGGCGTTGGGCGTGGGCCAGGGCAGTCTGGCGATCCTGGCGTTCCTGCCGGAAGAGGAGCGCGACACGGTGATCCATTACAACCTGCCGCGGCTGAAGGATTTTCACCTGTACGACGAGGTGTTCCTGCGTTCGGAAGTCGAGAACGTGCGCGCCCTCGGCTACGCCGGGCGCAACACCGGCGTGCTGCAAGGCATGGCCGGCGTGGCGGTGCCGATTCTCGATCGCGAGGGGCGTGCGGTGGCGGCGTTGAGTGTGGCCACTGTGAGTGACCGATTGGGGCCGGATCGCTTGCCGACGGTGGTGGAGATGCTCAAGCGCGAAGCAGCGCTGATCGGGCCGCGGATCAATCCGTTTGATCCGTTGTTGCGGCGGCCGTCCCAAGTTTTCGGCCAAAGCTGAACACACCGCAAATCCCTTGTAGGAGCCGGCTTGCTGGCGATGGCGGTGGGTCAGTCAAATCAATGGTGACTGATACACCGCCATCGCCAGCAAGCCGGCTCCTACAAGGGGTGTTCAGAACTGCACGGTCTGCTTGAGCATCTGCGCCGTCGGTGTATCGCTCGGGCTGACCATCGCGTAGTTGTAACCGCTGCCGGACCAGTACTCAGCCTGCAACCCGCCGTCACTGCGACTGCCCCTGGGCAGCAGGAAATTCTTCGGACCCGGCGGGCGCACGTAGAAGCTGACTTTGTGCCCGCTGCGATCCTCATAAACCACCATCGCCGCCGGCCCTTGCTCAGTGCTGAGCAAGCGCCCGCTGACCGGTTTGAACCCCGCGCCGGTAAGGTCCGGCAAGCGATGGGCCTGCGTGAAATAGCGGTCGAGCCAGCCCTGCATATCGCCGTTATCGCTGACCTTGTAATCGGCCGGCAGCATGCCTTGCTGGGCAAACAGCCGATAAGCCTGCATCGCGTCGGCCATCGGCGCCGCCGCGCTGAGGAGGGTCATCTCCCGCGCCTTCCAACCGCTGAAGCCGCCGATGCTCACGGCAATCAGCAACACCGCGGCGCTGGCCAGATGGCGGCGTGATTGGCGTTTGAGGCGTTGGCGAATCAGTGCTGGGTCGAGGGCCGGGTTGGCGGGTTGCTGCAACGCACCGCTCAGGGCCGCGCGCAGTTGCTGGGCGTCCTGCTGCCAGGCGCGAACCTGTGCGGATATTTCCACGTTGCCGGCCAGAAAAGTCTCTACCAGACGTCGGTCGTCATCATTGAGCTGGTGGTCCACATACGCGTGCAGGTCACGCTCGCTCGGGGGCATGCTGATCATTTGAGTCTCCGCAGGGAAGGGCGGGTGATTTCGCCGTCGCTGAGTTGGCGCAAGGCCTGGCGGGCGCGGGACAGGCGCGACATAACGGTGCCGACAGGGACGTCGAGAATCTCGGCGACTTCCTTGTAGCTCAGGCCTTCGACCGACACCCAGAGCAGCAGCGCGCGCTGTTCGGTGCCGAGCTGATCGAAGGCTTGCAGGGTCGATTGGGCGATCACGGTGCGTTCTACCGACGGTTGGGTATCGTCCCGTCCGGTAAAGAATTCGAGCATCCGCGCATAACGCCGGGAGCGCCGGTGAGCGTCGAGAAATTGCCGATACAGAATCGAAAACAGCCAGGCGCGCAAGTCGCCTTCGGGGCGTTTGTCGCCCCAACTCGACAGCGCCCGCTCCAGACACGACTGCACCAGATCGTCGGCGCTGCTGGGGTTGCGCGTCAACGACACGGCAAACCGGCGCAATCCGGGAATGATTTCTCTGAGTTGTTCGTCGATCTCGTTCATGAAGTTCTGGCTAGTCGCTACGCTGTGGACTAGAGAGACGCCCGGCACTGAAGGTTATTCCACGCCTGAAAAAATAAATACCGCACGATGGAATAAACGTTCGCGGGGTTCGTCTGCTTGATCCTTCTCACTTGTGGCCGATGGCCCTGGAGTCTTTCATGGTAGATCGCTCATCACCGCCCACCCGGCCCCCCTTGAGTGCCGCGAGCCTGACGTTGCGTCTGGCCGGTATTGCCGTGGTGGTCGCTGCAGTGGCCGGGGCATTTGCCTACGTCAACGGCACCTTTGACCCACAGCGACTGACCCCGAAAAAGCTGATCAACGTGCTGGAAACCAACAACGGCGTGCACCCCGGTTTCCGGCGCAATCACTCCAAAGGCGTGTGCGTGATCGGACATTTCGAAAGCAGTGGCGAGGCGCGCAGCTATTCCAGCGCTCAGGTGTTCAACGAGGCGCGGACCCCGGTGGTCGGGCGTTTTGCCTTGCCTGCCGGTAACCCTTACGCGCCGGACAGCGCCGTGCCGATCCGCAGCCTGGCGCTGCGCTTCACCCAGGCCAACGGCCAACAGTGGCGCACCGGGATGAACAGCATGCCGGTGTTCCCGGTGGGCACACCCGAAGCGTTCTATCAATTGCAGCAGGCCCAGTCGCCGGACCCGGCCACCGGCAAACCGAACCCGGCAGCGGTGCCGGCGTTCTTTGGTGCGCACCCGGAGGCCGGACCGTTCCTGGCCTGGATCAAAACCGCCAAGCCGTCCGCCAGTTACGTGACGGAAACCTATAACAGCGTCAATGCGTTTTACCTGGTCAACGCCGCCGGGCAAAAGCAAGCGGTGCGCTGGAGCATGGTGCCGTTGGTGCAGGACGCGGCAGGTGCCACGGCGCCGGAGGGTGGCGATTTCCTCGAGAAAGACCTGCTTCAACGGATTGCCTTGGGGCCGTTGCGTTGGCAGTTGAACATCACGCTGGCCAACCCCGGTGATCCGGTCAACGACGCCAGCAAGGCTTGGCCCGACGGTCGTAAAGTGGTGAACGCCGGCACGCTGGTGCTCGAAAGCACCCAGCCGCAGCTCAATGGCGAATGCCGGGACATCAACTACGACCCGCTGGTATTGCCCGCCGGTATCGAAGGTTCCGACGACCCGTTGCTCGCCGCGCGCTCCGCCGGTTACGCCAGTTCCTACTTGCGCCGCACCAGTGAAGTCAGCCAGTTGCCCGCCGCCAAGCAGGAGGCTCAACAATGAGCAACCAACCGAACCACTTCGCGCCGCTGGCGCGGCTGCTGCACTGGCTGATGGCGCTGATGATCATTGCCATGCTGTTTATCGGCGCGGGCATGGTCGCTTCCGTGTCTGAGCGGCACGAGTGGCTGATCCATCTGCACAAACCACTGGGCATCGCCATTCTGCTGCTGGTGATCGTGCGCCTTGCTGTGCGCTTTTCCACCCGGCAACCTCCTTTGCCGGCAGACCTGCCGGGCTGGCAAGCGCTGGCGGCCAAGGCTTCGCATGTCTTGCTGTATGCCTTGATGTTGATCCTGCCGCTGCTCGGCTGGGCGATGATTTCGGCGGCGGGTGACCCGGTGATGCTCAGCAGTTCGTTGCAGTTGCCATCGATTGTGCCGGCGAACGCGCAGGTGTTTGCGTTCCTGCGCAAGGCGCACGGGTATCTGGCGTACCTGCTGTTTCTGACCGTGCTGCTGCATCTGGCGGCGGCGTTGTTTCACGGTTGGGTACGGCGTGATGAGGTGCTCGACAGCATGCTGCGGGGCAAAGACCGCGGTTAACCGGCTTTGCGCTTTGGGGCGCACGCTGTAGATCCAGATTTGCGGCCGGAGGATTGTGTGCGAGTGGCGGCCGAATGAGGCGTGGCTGCATGCCTGGCATGCAGCCATTGCGCAGGATCAGCGCAAGGTATCGACCATGTCCGCCACGGTCGTCAGCACATCCTTGCCCAGTTGCTTCGAACGCTTGCCGGACCAGCCTGTCAACGGATCCGGTTTGTCGTTGTTGTCCTTGAACGGCATCTCCAGGGTCAACGACAGGCAGTCGAATTTCTGACCGACGCTGTTGCACGCCAGGGTCATGTTGGCTTTGCCCGGCTCGTCGCGGGTGTAGCCGTGCTTGGTCTGGAAGTCCTTGGTCAGGTGTTTCAGATGACTGCGGAAATGCTCTTCGAGTTTTTCGATCCGCGGCGTGTAGCCTGGGTTGCCCTCGCAACCGGCAGTGAACACGTAGGGGATTTCTTCATCGCCATGGATGTCGAGGAACAGGTCGACGCCGTACTTTTCCATCTGTTGCTGAGCGAACAGCACTTCCGGACTGATCTCCTGACTGGCGCTCTGCCAGGCGCGGTTGAGGTCCTGGCCCATGGCGTTGGTGCGCAGGTGACCGTGAAAGGCACCGTCCGGGTTCATGTTCGGCACCAGATACAGGTCGGCGCTGGCCAGCAGTTTGTTCAGCACTGGATCGTCGTGTCTTTCCAGGCGTTCGATCACACCTTCCATGAACCACTCGGCCATGTGTTCGCCGGGGTGTTGCTGGGCAATCATCCAGACCTTGCGCCGGCCTTCGGCGCCGGTGCCTTTGCGCAGCAACTGAATGTCACGACCTTCGACACTCTTGCCGGTGGCCAGCAGTTCAGTGCCGGCCTTGGTCAGCGCCTGTTCGATCAACCAGTCATGGCGGCCACGGCTGTAGGGTTCGAAGTAGGCAAACCAGGCGTGGGTGGCCGTGGCTTCGAGGCTGAAACGCAGGCAGTCGCCTTCGAAGATGGTCGGCACCCGGAACCAGTTGACGTGGTCGTAGGACGCCACTGCCTGATAGCCGTCCCAGGCTTTGTTGTACGAGGATTTGCTGGCATTGTTCAGACGAAACCAGTGTTCCTGTCCGACGTGCAAACCGCTGGCCTTGAAGTGAAACCACTGAAAATGCTGGCTGCGGGTGTCTGGCTTGATGGCCAGCAGGGCTTGCAACGGATTGCTGATGTCCAGCACTTCAATGTTGCCGCTGTCGAAGTTGGCGCTGATGTCGAAAGAAGATCTAGCCACGGTCATAGTCGATTCCTGAATATGATTTTTATGGCTGATACTTTACACGCTGGGAAGGGAAAAACCGGGGGAAATTGCGGGGGTAAAAGGGGGCGTCCTCCTTGACGCCGTCGCAGCTTAGAGACTGTGCGATTGATTCTCAAGTGCTATTTTCCATTAGTTTGGCCCAATGTTGCCGGGCTTCTCTTGCCAACAGATATTCTTTTGATATTATCCGCGCCATCGAATTTGCAGCACCCAAAGACTTCATTAGCCTGAAGGTAAAGCCAGAATAACTGGCAAAAAAAAGACCCGGCAAAAAGCCGGGTCAAAAACCGTGATTAGCCTGATGAGGAGATAGTCCAGGAGACCGACCTAAGGTCACTTGGACAATCGACTGATCTCGCGACCAGCTGCATGCAATAATAATCATTCTCGTTTGCAAGTCAAACGATTTTATCTGCGCGATTGGAAAATTCTTTCCCGCGCCCCGCGAAATATCCCTGCCTGCCTTATGCGTGATGATCCCCGTCGAGGGATCGGTCCAGCAACGCCTTGGCCATATCGATCATATGCACCGTCGAAAACGCCAGGTCCCGGTGCACGCCCTGCAGATTGTTCGCCGACTCGTACGCCGTGGCGGCGGCGCAGCGCAACAGGTCTGAAGCGCGCACCAGTGCTTCCTCGCAGCTGACATTGCGGTTCACATCAAAAAAACGCTCCTCTTCCACCGCTTCGGACACAGCTGGTTTCAAGTAATAGTCCAGGGCGCGCTGCGCGGCGGCCGAGCCTTTTGGCGAGGTGAGGGAGGTGTCGATCTGCATGTCTGGCAAGTCATTGCTGGGGATGGTCATGGCGATGGCAAAGCTCCGTGTTAGATTCAAATCCGTGATCCAATCGTAGTACGAACTGTATTTGTGACGAGAATTTAAATACTACAAGTTGTGTTTTGCTGGCCGGAGGCGCCCACGTATCGTGCCGCACATGGATAAATGGATTGAATTGGTCAAGGCCAAGATGAGTGAACTCAAAGTCACTCAGGAAATACTCGCCGACCGCCTGGGGATGTCCCAGGGCGGCGTCGGCCATTGGCTGAACAAACGTCGCCAACCGGGCATCGATGACATGAACCGTGTGCTGCACGCACTGGGCATGGAGTTTCTCGAGGTGGCGCTGGTGATCCGCGAGCCGGACATTGCGAAGGAGGAAAGCCAGGATCTGGTGCGCAAGTACAACCCGTACTTCCGTTACCCGGTCAGTGACTGGCGCGAATCCTGCGAGGTGCGTGACGGTGAGCCGACGGTCTATGACACGGCGCGTTTCGAACTGACCGACTACCACGCTCAGGGCGCGGCGTTCTGGTTGACCGTGGTGGGCGATGCGATGACTGCACCGAGCGGCGTCAGTATCGCCGAGGGCATGATGATCCTGGTGGACCCGGCCATTGTGCCGGAACCCGGGAAACTGGTGATCGCCCAATGGCCGGACAGCACTGAAGCGACGTTTCGCAAACTGATCGAAGAGGGCGGGCAGCGTTACCTGGTCCCGCTCAATCCGACGTATCCGAAAGCCCTTTACACCGAAGCCTGCCGAATCATCGGCGTAGTGGTTCAGGCAACGGCCAGGTTCTGATCAGATCGGTCCTCGCACTGCGTAGGACCGATCCGCATTTCAGGCTTCTTCCAGCTCGACCAATGCACTGCCTTCGCTGACCATCTCGCCTTCCTGGCAATACAGCGCTTTGATCACCCCGGCGTGTGGTGCACGAATGCTGTGCTCCATCTTCATCGCCTCCAGCACCACCAATTGCGCCCCGGCTTCGACCGTTTGCCCGGCTTCCACCAGCACTCGCACGATGCTGCCGTTCATGGGCGCAGTGAGCCCGCCATGATGGCTGTGACTGGCTTCGACGGCGCTGATCGGGTCGTAGGACTCGATGCGGCGCAATTCACCATCCCATTGCAGATACACAACGCCGCCGCGACGGATTGCCCGATGCTGGCGGCGCACGCCGTTGTGTTCGGTCAGCAGTTGCTCGCCCGCGAGTTGCGCCGATCGGGTAGCGCCCAACGTCAGCGCACGGTCCTGACCTTCGCAGCTCAAATGCAGGGTGATTTCCGTCGGCAATCCGGCACGGAACCCAGTGCCGATCCCCCAAGGCGAACTCAGGTCATCAGCGCGGGTCGTGTCCGCTTGGCTTTGGGAAAATGCCTGCGCCGCGGCTTGCCAGAACTCATCACTGAGCGGCGAGGGCTCTGGCAGCAGTTGCTCCTGGTAACGTGGAATGAACCCGGTATCCAGCTCAGCCGCCGCAAACGCCGGATGACCAACGATTCGACGCAAGAAGTTGATGTTGGTCTTGAGCCCGCCAATCGCGAACTCATCGAGCATGCTCAGCAAGCGCAGGCGCGCCTGTTCGCGATCCTCGCCCCAGGCAATCAGCTTGCCGAGCATTGGGTCATAGAACGGCGAAATCTCGTCGCCTTCTTCCACGCCGCTGTCTACCCGACGTCCCGGACCTTGAGCCGATTCACGGTACAACTCCAGGCGCCCGGTGGCCGGCAGGAAATCATTGCCCGGGTCTTCGGCGTACAGCCGCACTTCGATCGCATGGCCGATCAGGGGCACTTGATCCTGAGTCATCGGCAGCGCTTCGCCACGTGCCACGCGAATCTGCCAGGCCACCAGATCGAGGCCGGTAATGGCTTCGGTGACCGGGTGTTCGACCTGCAGGCGCGTGTTCATCTCCATGAAGAAGAACTCGCCGCGCGCATCCAGCAAGAATTCCACGGTGCCGGCGCCGACATAACCGATGGCCTGCGCCGAACGCACGGCCGCTTCGCCCATGGCGCGACGCAGTTCCGGGCTCAAGCCTGGTGCGGGCGCTTCTTCGACGACTTTCTGGTGCCGACGCTGAATCGAGCAGTCACGTTCATTGAGGTACAGGCAATTGCCGTGCTGGTCGGCGAAAACCTGGATTTCCACGTGGCGCGGCTTCAGCAGATATTTTTCGACCAGCATCCGCGAATCGCCGAACGAGGATTGCGCTTCACGCTGGGCCGAGGCGAGGGCTTCGGCCAGCTGGCTGACGTCCTCGACCACTTTCATGCCTTTGCCGCCACCGCCCGCCGTCGCCTTGAGCAGCACCGGATAACCGATGCGTTCGCAAGCGTCGCGGAAGGTGTCGAGGTCTTGAGCTTCGCCGTGATAACCGGGCACCAGTGGCACGCCAGCGGTTTCCATCAAGGCCTTGGCGGCGGATTTGCTGCCCATGGCATCGATGGCCGAGGCGGGCGGACCGAGGAAGATCAGGCCTGCTTGTTCGATGGCGCGGGCGAACCCGGCATTCTCGGACAGAAAACCATAACCCGGATGAATCGCCTGCGCGCCGCTGGCCTTGGCGGCGGCGATCAGCTTGTCGATTTGCAGGTAGCTGTCGGCGGCTTTGCTGCCACCGAGGTCAACGCGAATGTCCGCTTCGCGGCTGTGCCGCGCTTCGCGGTCGGTGGCGCTGTGCACGGCGACGGTGGTCAGGCCCAGGGCCTTGGCGGTGCGCATGACCCGGCACGCGATTTCGCCACGGTTGGCCACCAGCAGAGAGGTAATGACAGGTGCGCTCATCAACGCGGCTCCTTGGGGGTGGTTTCGGCCTGCCAGCTCGGCGGACGTTTTTGCAGAAAGGCGCGCAGGCCTTCCTGGCCTTCGGGGCTGACGCGGATGCGCGCGATGGCATTTTCGGTGTAGCGACGCAGCGCCGGGGTCAGCGCGCCGTTGCCGACTTCACGCAGCAAATCCTTGCTGACGCGCATGGCTGCGGGGCTGTTGAGCAGCAGGTTGTCGATCCATTGCTCGACTTTCTGCTCCAGTTCATTGCCCGGATAACTCTCCGACAACAAGCCGATTTCCCGAGCGCATTGCCCACCGAAGCGCTCGGCGGTCAGTGCGTAACGGCGTGCCGCGCGTTCGCCGATGGCTTGCACCACGAACGGGCTGATCACCGCCGGCGCGAGGCCGATGCGTACTTCCGACAGGCAGAACTGCGCGTCGTCGGCGCCAATCGCCATGTCGCAGCAACTGATCAGGCCCAGCGCGCCGCCGAAAGCCGCGCCTTGAACCACGGCCAGCGTCGGAACTTTCAGCTTGGCCAGGTTGTACATCAACTCCGCCAGTTCCCGGGCGTCGTCCAGATTGGTGTGGTAATCGAGCTCGGCCGATTGCTGCATCCACGCCAGGTCGGCGCCGGCACTGAAATGCTTGCCACGTCCGCGCACCAGCAAAAAGCGCAGGCTGGCGTCGGTCGAGACCTTGTCCAGCGCGAGGATCAGCTCACGGATCATCTCGGCGTTGAACGCGTTGTTCTTTTCTTCCCGGCTGAGCCACAGAGTCGCGAAACCACGCGGGTCGGTCTGCAGTTCGAGGGTGTTGAAGTCGCTCATGTTCATCCGTCTCCACGGTACTTGTAGGAGCGAGGCTTGCCCGCGAAGGCGTCGGTACATCCAGCATCGATGTGACTGACAAACCGCTTTCGCGGGCAAGCCTCGCTCCTACAAAAAATCACATCCGGAACACGCCGAAGCGGCTCGGTTCGATTGGCGCGTTCAGCGACGCGGACAAGGCCAGGGCAAGTACATCGCGGGTCTGCGCCGGGTCAATGACGCCGTCGTCCCACAGCCGTGCGCTGGAGTAGTAAGGGTGGCCCTGTTCTTCGTATTGATCGAGGATCGGTTGCTTGATTTCGGCTTCCTGCTCGGCGCTGAAACCATGGCCACCGCGCTCGGCCTGCTCGCGCTTGACCTGCACCAATACGCCCGCCGCTTGTTCGGCGCCCATCACACCGATGCGTGCATTCGGCCACATCCACAGGAAACGTGGATCGTAGGCGCGCCCGCACATGCCGTAGTTACCGGCGCCGAAGCTGCCGCCGATGATCACGGTGAATTTCGGCACCTTGGCGCACGCCACGGCGGTCACCAGTTTTGCGCCGTGCTTGGCAATGCCGCCGGCCTCGTACTTCTGGCCAACCATGAAGCCGGTGATGTTTTGCAGGAACAGCAACGGAATGCCGCGCTGGCAGGCCAGTTCGATGAAGTGCGCGCCTTTCTGCGCGGCCTCGGCGAAAAGGATGCCGTTGTTGGCGAGGATCGCGATCGGGTAACCGTGCAAGTGAGCAAAACCGCACACCAGCGTGGTCCCGAACAGCGCCTTGAATTCGTCGAACACCGAACCGTCCACCAGCCGCGCGATCACTTCGCGCACATCGAACGGCTGCTTGGCGTCGGCCGAGACCACGCCATACAACTCGTCGCTGCTGTAGAGCGGGGCGATGGGCGTGCGTTGTTGCAGTTCGCCGAGCTTGCGCCAGTTGAGGTTGGCGATGCTGCGTCGGGCAATGGCCAGGGCGTGTTCATCGCTCTCGGCATAATGGTCGGCGACCCCGGAAATCTTGCAGTGCACATCGGCACCGCCCAGATCTTCGGCGCTGACCACTTCACCGGTCGCGGCTTTCACCAGCGGTGGGCCGGCGAGGAAAATAGTCGCCTGCTCGCGAACCATGATCGCTTCGTCGGCCATCGCCGGCACGTAGGCGCCGCCGGCAGTGCACGAGCCCATGACCACCGCGATTTGCGGAATGCCCATGGCGCTCATGTTGGCCTGGTTGAAAAAGATCCGCCCGAAGTGCTCGCGGTCCGGAAACACTTCATCCTGGCGCGGCAAGTTGGCGCCGCCGGAGTCCACCAGATAAATGCACGGCAAGCGGTTCTGCTGAGCGATGGTCTGGGCGCGCAGGTGTTTTTTCACGGTCAGCGGGTAATACGAGCCACCTTTCACGGTGGCATCGTTGGCCACGATCATGCACTCGACGCCTTCCACTCGACCGATCCCGGCAATCACGCCCGCGGCCGGCACGTCTTCGCCATACACCTCGTAGGCCGCCAATTGGCTGATTTCGAGAAACGGCGAGCCCGGATCGAGCAGGCGATTGATCCGCTCGCGGGGCAGCAATTTGCCTCGCGAAGTGTGGCGTTCTTGCGCTTTCGGACCGCCACCTTGCTGCACTTGCGCGAGCAGAGTGTGCAAGGCGTCGACCTGGGTGAGCATCGCCGCGCTGTTCGCGGCAAACTCCGCCGAACGGGGGTTGAGCTGGGTATGCAGGATAGCCATGGACAGCTCCGTTTAGCGGGTTTCGTTGAACAGTTCGCGACCGATCAGCATGCGACGGATCTCACTGGTGCCGGCGCCGATTTCGTACAGCTTGGCGTCACGCAGCAGACGACCGGCCGGGAATTCGTTGATGTAACCGTTGCCGCCGAGAATCTGGATTGCG
This sequence comes from Pseudomonas sp. MM213, assembly GCF_020423045.1. Classification (NCBI taxonomy): domain Bacteria; kingdom Pseudomonadati; phylum Pseudomonadota; class Gammaproteobacteria; order Pseudomonadales; family Pseudomonadaceae; genus Pseudomonas; species Pseudomonas sp. MM213. The sequence goes on along the minus strand of NZ_CP081943.1, from coordinate 2,421,038 downwards.
TCGAGGGCCATTTGCGTGGCGCGCTCGGCGCTGTAGAGGATCACGCCGGCAGCGTCCTTGCGCGTGGTTTCGCCGCGTTCACAGGCCTGGGCCACCGCATAAAGGTAGGCGCGGCTGGCGTTGAGTTGGGTGTACATGTCGGCGACTTTGCCCTGGATCAGCTGGAATTCGCCGATGCTTTGGCCGAACTGCTTGCGGTCGTGGATGTACGGAACGATCAGGTCCATGCAGGCCTGCATGATCCCGGTCGGGCCGCCGGACAGAACGACACGCTCGTAGTCGAGGCCGCTCATCAGCACTTTCACGCCGCCGTTGAGCACGCCGAGGATGTTTTCCTCCGGCACTTCGACGTCATCGAAGAACAGCTCGCAAGTGTTGGAGCCGCGCATGCCGAGCTTGTCGAACTTGTTGCTGCGGCTGAAGCCTTTCCAGTCGCGCTCGACGATGAACGCGGTGATGCCGTGCGGGCCTTTTTCCAGGTCGGTCTTGGCGTAGATCACGTAGGTGTTGGCGTCGGGACCGTTGGTGATCCAGGTTTTGCTGCCGTTGAGCACGTAGTGAGAACCACGTTTGTCGGCGCGCAATTTCATCGAGACCACGTCGGAACCAGCGTTCGGTTCACTCATGGCCAGGGCGCCAATGTGCTCGCCGCTGATCAGCTTCGGCAGGTATTTGCTTTTCTGTTCGTGATTGCCGTTGCGGTTGATCTGGTTCACGCAAAGGTTGGAGTGCGCGCCGTAGGACAGGGCGACCGACGCCGAACCGCGGCTGATTTCTTCCATGGCCACCACGTGCGCCAGGTAACCCAGGCCAGCACCGCCGTATTCTTCCGGGACGGTAATGCCGAGCAGGCCCATGTCGCCGAACTTGCGCCACAGGTCGGCGGGGAACAGGTTGTCGATGTCGATCTGAGCGGCGCGCGGGGCGATCTCTTTGGCGACGAAGGACTGGACCTGATCGCGCAGCATGTCGATGGTTTCACCGAGGGCAAAGTTCAGGGATGGATAGCTCATGGGTCACCTTTTGGCTTTTTTGTAGGGCGGGGAGGGTCGTGATTTGGCTCTCACCTTTACGTTAACGTAAGCCTGTGACGAAAGGCTGTCAATCACCCTTTACGTTAACGTCAACTTGAGCGAGAGTAGAGCCAGTTCAAGATAGAAAGCGGACCCAACTTGTAGGAGCGATGCTTGCTCGCGAAAGCGTCAGATCAGTCGACATAAATGTTGAATGTAGAGGCCTCTTCGCGAGCAAGCATCGCTCCTGCAGGTATCCGTTGGTAGCCCATTAATAAAGACAATAGGGGTCGTCATGGATCAACCCAGTGCAAGCCCGCAGCGCAGCTATACCCGTGGTTCTCAGGACAAAGCCTTGTTGGCGATGACCATCGGTCAGGCATTTGATAACACCGTCGCGCAGTATCCGACGGGCGAGGCGCTGGTCGTGCGCCATCAACAGTTGCGCTACACCTGGCAGCAACTGTCCGACGCCGTGGACCTTCATGCCCGGGCGCTGCTCGCGCTGGGGTTGCAGACCGGTGATCGCCTCGGCATCTGGGCGCCGAATTGTGCGCAGTGGTGCATCAGCCAGTTCGCCAGCGCGAAGATCGGCGTGATCCTGGTCAACATCAACCCGGCGTATCGCAGCTCGGAACTCGAATACGTGCTGAAGCAGTCAGGCTGCAAATGGCTGGTCTGCGCGGGCGCGTTCAAGACCTCCAACTACCACGGCATGTTGCAAGGCCTGGTGCCCGAGCTGGCAGAGCAATCCATCGGCCAGTTGCAGAGCGAGCGTCTGCCGGACTTGCGCGGCGTGATCAGCCTGGATGCGCAGCCGCCATCAGGTTTTCTGCCGTGGTCGCAACTGAGCGATCTCGCAGCGGGTGTATCCAGCGAGCAGTTACGCGAGCGGGGCGACAGCCTGCATTTCGACCAGGCCGTGAACATCCAGTACACCTCCGGCACCACCGGTTTTCCAAAGGGCGCGACTCTCAGCCACTACAACATTCTCAACAACGGTTACATGGTGGGCGAAAGCCTCGGCCTGACCGCCAATGATCGGCTGGTGATCCCGGTGCCGCTGTATCACTGCTTCGGCATGGTCATGGGCAACCTCGGCTGCATCACCCACGGCAGCACCATGATTTACCCCAACGATGCCTTCGATCCGCTGCTGACCCTGACCACCGTCGCCGAAGAAAAGGCCACCGCACTGTATGGCGTGCCGACCATGTTCATCGCCATGCTCGATCAGCCGCAACGTGCGCAATTCGATCTGTCGAGCCTGCGTACCGGGATCATGGCCGGCGCGACCTGTCCGATCGAAGTGATGCGTCGGGTGATCAGCGAAATGCACATGAATGAAGTGCAGATTGCCTACGGCATGACGGAAACAAGTCCGGTGTCGTTGCAGACCGGTCCTTCAGACGAACTGGAATTGCGCGTCACCACGGTCGGTCGCACCCAACCGCAACTTGAAAGCAAAATCATCGACGAGGCGGGCAACCTGGTACCTCGCGGCACCATCGGCGAACTCTGCACCCGTGGCTACAGCGTGATGCTCGGCTACTGGAACAACCCGCAAGGCACCGCCGAAGCCATCGATCAGGCCGGCTGGATGCACACCGGTGATCTGGCGAGCATGAATGATGAAGGCTACGTGTGCATTGCCGGACGCAACAAGGACATGATCATCCGTGGCGGTGAGAATATTTACCCGCGGGAGCTGGAAGAATTCTTCTTCACTCACCCGGCGGTGGCGGACGTGCAAGTGATCGGCATCCCGTGTTCGCGTTATGGCGAAGAGATCGTCGCCTGGATCAAATTCCACCCCGGTCACAGTGCTACCGAGCAAGAGTTGCAAACCTGGTGCAAGGAGCGCATCGCGCACTTCAAGACGCCGCGCTACTTCAAGTTTGTGGAAGAGTTTCCGATGACGGTGACCGGCAAGATCCAGAAATTCCGGATGCGCGAGATCAGCATCGAGGAATTGCGCATCAACAAGGCGTGACAAATTTCCCCTTGTGGGAGCCAGCCTGCTGGCGATAGCGGAGTGTCAGTCAACATGCCTATGTCTGAACCACCGCAATCGCCAGCAGGCTGGCTCCCACAGGGGCGATGGGGAAAACCTGAATCGCAGAAAGCACAAAGGGGAGCCGAAGCTCCCCTTTAATTTTTCGTTGCGCATGCTCTTTTTTTATTATTGAGGGGCGGTCTGTTTTTGTTTTTGGCAACCGTGACCCTTTACCGCTGTTTTTGTCGATCCCCATCCGGGATCAAGAGCAAACGTATTTTTTTGAGCGCTGATCTACTTTTTCGCTAAGCGATCCAACCAGTTCGGGAGCTACCTGAAGGTAGTTTTATTGTTCTCTGCCCGGTTGCGGGTTACTCCGAAAAGCACCCTGAAAAGCACACCTTCTCCAAAAAAATCTGTTAGCTGCGTCTCTGCCGTGTTGTTCTTGTTATGTCAGAGTCGTTACGTCTTATTTTTATTGGTTTGCTGCTTTTTATTCTTGTTATGCCATAGAGATAGCAGAAGCCGTGCCAACTTTTAAAAACCCTTTAAAATCAATGACTTGAATTTTTGTAGGATTTTTCGCTCAGGTAAACCCCTACAATTTGTTTCCGTGTTACTCGCTTATCCCCCACGTTCCAGACGCAGCGGTAACACCCGGACACATCAGCACACTTACTGCGCGCTGCGAGCCTTGGCCACGCGCGAACCGGTGGGGCGCCCCAGCACCGTGCAAATCTGCTGACCGGCGAGAATCAAGGCGTCCAGGTCGATACCTGTTTCGATGCCGAGGCCATTGAGCAGGTAAACCACGTCTTCGGTGGCGACGTTACCGCTGGCGCCTTTGGCGTAGGGGCAGCCGCCGAGGCCGGCGATGGAGCTGTCAAACACCGAGATCCCTTCGAGCAGGCTGGCATAGATGTTGGCCATGGCCTGGCCGTAGGTGTCGTGGAAGTGCCCGGCCAGTTTCTCCCGAGGCACGTCGGCCGAAACCACTTCGAACATCTTGCGCGTCGCACCCGCCGTGCCGGTGCCGATGGTGTCCCCCAGCGATACTTCGTAGCAGCCCATGGCATAGAGCTCGCGAGCGACCAGGGCAACTTGCTCGGGTTTGACGTGACCTTCATAAGGACAGCCCAGCACGCAGGACACGTAACCGCGCACGGTAACGCCGTGCTGCCTGGCGGCTTCCATGATCGGCGCAAAACGCTCGAGACTTTCGCTGATCGAGCAATTGATGTTGCGCTGGGAAAACGCTTCGGACGCTGCGGCGAACACTGCAACTTCCTTGACCCCGGCGGCGATTGCATCTTCGAAGCCGCGCAGGTTGGGGGCGAGGGCGCCGTAGGTCACGCCCGGTTTGCGCTGGATTTGCGCGAAGACTTCGGCAGATCCGGCCATCTGCGGCACCCATTTCGGCGAAACGAAACTGCCGACTTCTATATAGCCGAGGCCCGCGGCCGTGAGTGCATCGACCAGTTGCACCTTATCGGCAACGCTGATCGGTTGAGCTTCGTTTTGCAGACCGTCGCGGGGGCCGACTTCGACCAGGCGTACGTGGGAAGGAAGGGACATGGGAATCGACCTGTGCTGTCTGTCTGAATGTTCATGGAACCCTGTAGGAGTGAGCCTGCTCGCGATGGCGGACGATCAGTCAACATCCATATTGAATGTCACGCCCTCATCGCGAGCAGGCTCGCTCCTACAGGGGACGGTGTAAACCTATTGAACCACCGGCTGGCTTTTCATCGTCTGTTCCAGCGCCTGGGTGCAGCGCTCCTGTGCGGTGTCCAGTTCCAGCTTCATCTGCTCGATATCGAGCATTTGCTGCTCCAACTGTTCGCGGCGTTCGGCGATTTTGCTCAGCATGGTTTGCAGCTGTTTCTGATTACCGCCGGTGGGGTCGTAGAGTTCGATCAGCTCGCGGCATTCGGCGAGTGAGAAGCCAATGCGCTTGCCCCGCAGGATCAGTTTCAGGCTGACCTTGTCACGGGGCGAATAGATGCGCTCCTGGCCGCGTCGCTCGGGGCTGAGCAAGCCTTGCTCTTCATAGAAGCGAATGGCCCGCGTGGTGATGTCGAGCTCGCGGGCGAGGTCGGAAATGCTATAGGTCTGGCTGCTCATGGAAGCGCTCAAAAAAAGGTCATGGCGCTAAGCTAATGGCAGGTTGACGTTTACGTCAAGGGGCGGGTTTTTTCGTCGTCATTGCGGGCCTCTTCGCGGGCAAGCCTCGCTCCTACAAGATTTACACAGTACCTGTAGGAGCGAGGCTTGCCCGCGAAGAACGATAACTCGGTGTAATGCCCTACACCTTATCGAGCTTCTTCTCATGCGCCGTCACCTGCTGGCACAACTCGATCATCTGCTCGCGCATCCAGCGGTTGGCCGGGTCCTGGTCGGTGCTTTCGTGCCAGTAAAGGTGAGTTTCCACCGGCGGCACATCGTTGACCGGCAGGTTCACCGAGTACAAATCATGGCGGCGGGCGAAGCGCTCAGGCACGGTCATGACCATATCGGTTTGCTGCAACACCTGCGACGCCATCAAGTAATGCTGGGAGCGCAGGGCAATCTTGCGCTGGATGCCCATCTTGCCCAGCGCCAGGTCGACATGGCCCAGACCGCTGCGGCGGCTGGAAATATGGATGTGCGTCAGTGACAGATAGTCATCGAGGGTGAATTTCTCCTTGGTCGCCAGCGGATGGCCCTTGCGCATGGCGCACACGTAACGGTCTTCCATCAACTTGACGTGACGCACTTGCGGGTCGGTGTTGAGCGGCGCGTCCACCGCAAAGTCGAGTCGCCCGGCCGCCAGTTCCTTGGTGGTTTCGCGGCGCTTGGACAGAAAGCTTTCGATGATCACCGTTGGCGCCAGGCGGCGCAGGCGCTGGAACAGTGGCGGCAGGATCACCGCTTCGGTGAGGTCGGTCATGCTGATGCGGTACGTCTTGACCGCCTGCAACGGGTTGAAGATGCGGCTTTCCTGCACCGACACCCGCAGCAGCGAGAGGGCGTTGCGCACCGGGCCGATGATGTTTTGCGCCATCGGCGTTGGCACCATGCCTTGGGCCGTACGCACGAACAAAGGATCGTTGAACGTCTCGCGCAGGCGGGCCAGAGCGTTCGAAACAGCCGGTTGAGTAATGCCGACAATCTGTCCGGCGCGGGTCAGGTTGGCTTCGGTGTAGATCGCGTCGAAGACGATGAAAAGGTTGAGGTCGACCTTGCTCAGATTCATTGCGCTGCACTCTTATTGTTGGTTCTCAATCAGCCGATCATATATCGGTGATGAATGTTAATACACGCCGAGAATAGGCTAGGTAAATTTTCGTAGCTGTTCTAGCATCGATTGCATGACCTAAACAACCTCCCCCCAGAAGGTAGCTGCTCATGGATTTCGCTTATTCGCCCAAGGTGCAAGAACTGCGTGAGCGCGTGACCGCGTTCATGGACACCTACGTTTATCCCGCCGAAGCCGTGTTCGAGCGCCAGGTTGCCGAGGGCGACCGCTGGCAGCCGACTGCGATCATGGAAGAACTGAAACTCAAGGCCAAGGCTGAAGGCCTGTGGAATTTGTTTCTGCCTGAGTCCGAACTCGGCGCCGGCCTGACCAACCTCGAATACGCACCATTGGCAGAGATCATGGGCCGCTCGCTGCTGGGGCCTGAGCCATTCAACTGCTCGGCGCCCGACACCGGCAACATGGAAGTGCTGGTGCGCTATGCCAACGAAGAACAGAAACAACGCTGGCTCGAACCGCTGCTACGCGGCGAGATCCGCTCGGCGTTCGCCATGACCGAACCGGACGTGGCTTCGTCCGACGCCACCAACATGGCCGCCCGCGCCGTGCGTGACGGTGACGAGTGGGTGATCAACGGCAAAAAGTGGTGGACCTCGGGTGCCTGCGATCCACGCTGCAAGATTCTGATCTTCATGGGCCTGAGCAATCCTGATGCGCCACGCCACGCCCAGCACTCGATGATTCTGGTGCCGGTGGATGCACCGGGCGTGAAGATCGTTCGTCCGCTGCCGGTGTTCGGTTACGACGATGCGCCTCACGGTCACGCCGAAGTGCTGTTCGAAAACGTCCGGGTGCCGTACGAAAACGTCCTGTTGGGTGAAGGACGCGGCTTCGAAATCGCTCAGGGTCGCCTTGGCCCGGGCCGGATTCACCACTGCATGCGTTCGATCGGCATGGCTGAGCGTGCGCTGGAACTGATGTGCAAACGTTCGGTGAATCGCACTGCGTTCGGCAAACCCCTGGCGCGCCTGGGCGGTAACATCGACAAAATCGCCGACTCGCGGATGGAGATCGACATGGCGCGCCTGCTGACCTTGAAAGCGGCGTACATGATGGACACCGTCGGCAACAAAGTGGCGAAGAGCGAAATCGCGCAGATCAAGGTGGTGGCACCGAACGTGGCGTTACGCGTCATCGACCGGGCGATCCAGATCCATGGCGGGGCAGGGGTTTCCAACGATTTCCCGCTGGCCTACATGTATGCGATGCAGCGCACGCTGCGCCTGGCCGACGGCCCGGATGAAGTGCACCGTGCGGCGATCGGCAAGTTCGAGATCGGCAAGTATGTGCCGAAGGAAATGATGCGCAGCAGCCACTGAGTGTCACCCCTCTGTAGGAGCGAGCCTGCTCGCGATGGTCGCCAACGATAACGCGTGTTTATTGGATAAACACGGTGTTCATTAGTCCATCGCGAGCGGGCTCGCTCCTACAGTTGATTGCGTTTCAGTCGACCACTGGCAGTCCGTAAAAAGCCCGCGCACACGCGGTGCTGTGGGCCGCCAGCTCTTCCTCGCTTTCCCCGCGATGCAACGCCACTTCCCGCAACACTTCGGTCAGGTACGCCGGTTCGTTGCGACCATTTTTCGGCTTTGGCCGCAAACTGCGCGGCAGCAGATACGGCGCATCGCTCTCCAGCATCAACCGCCCGCGTTTGATTTCTTTCACCAACGGATGCAAATGCGTGCCCCGACGCTCGTCGCAGATCCAGCCGGTGATGCCAATGTGCAAATCCAGGTCGAGGTAGCTGAACAGCGCCTTCTTTTCGCCGGTGAAGCAATGCACCACGGCGGCCGGCAATTGGTCGCGGTAATCGCGCAGGATTTCCAGCAAGCGCTGACTGGCATCACGTTCGTGGAGAAACACCGGCAGTTGCAGATCGACCGCCATCGCCAAGTGTTCTTCGAGGACTTTTTCCTGTTGCGGACGCGGCGAGAAATCACGATTGAAATCCAGCCCGCATTCACCCACCGCCACTACGTTCGGCTCTTTGAGCAAACTGCGCAGACGCTGGGCGCTGTCGGCGTTCCAGTCGCTGGCTGCGTGAGGGTGAATGCCGGCGGTGGCGAACAGCCGTTGCGCCGTTTCATCCAATTGTCGGCACAGCTCCAGCGCCTGTTCGCTGCCTTCGACATTGGTGCCGGTGAGCACCAATTGGCAGACTCCGGCGGCATAGGCGCGGTCGAGTACAGCCTGGTGTTTGTCGGCAAAACTGGGGTTGGTCAGGTTGACGCCGATATCGATGAGTTGCATGGTGCTACCTCGGACCAAAGGCCGGAAAGCATATCAGAGCTGTAGATTTATAAGAAAAGCCAAGAACTACAACGAGTTAAAGCTGTCTTTTGATGCCGCGAGACAAGCTGGGGTGGTCAGCATGCCATCACTGTGCCAGTCTTTCGCACTTTGCCAGCGCTCAAGGCGCTCTGTTTCTGTCGTTCGATTTCAAACATTTTTTTGAAATTGGCCCAGTATTCTTTCCGGAGAGTGGATGACACGTCCCTCGATTTTGTTACTGCTGTGTGGTTCGTTGCTGCTGCCGATGCCGGCGGTTGCCCGGCTGGCCGGCCCACTGCAAGCCGTGCCGGCGGCCCAGGTGCGCGACCTGCAGGAAATCCGCAGCAGCCGTGTGCTGAAGGTGCTGGTCAACCAGAGCCGCAACAGCTCCGGCGAAGTCCAGGGCCAGGCCATCGGCGTCGAATACCATCGCTTGCGTGCCTTCGAGCAATACCTCAATGGCCATGCCCGTGACGGTCAGGAAGTGACGCTCAAGATCATTCCCAAAGCCAAGGATCAACTGCTCGGCGCGTTGCAGCGCGGGGAGGGGGATCTGGTTGCACCGGGCGAGTTGCTCGATCTGCAACCGGGCTACGCCGTCAGCACCAGCGAACCAATTGCCAGCGACATTCCTCTGGTCCTGGTCGGAATCAAGGGCGAGAAACGCTACACCCGCCTCGAACAACTGTCCGGTAAAACCCTGGCGCTACCCACCGGCAGCGCCGCCGGGGAGGCGATCAGTCAGATCAATCAAAAGCTTGCCTTGCACAAACTGGCACCGGTGAAGATCGAGTGGGTCGATCCGAGCCTGGCGGTCGAAGACGTGCTGGAAATGGTTCAGGGCGGGATTTTTCACCTGACCATCGTCGAGCAGCCGATTGCCGAACGCTGGGGCAAGATCCTGCCCAAGTTGCGTTTCGATCGGCAGGTGCTGATCAGCGAGCCGGGGGAAGAATTCTGGTTCGTACGCCGCGATGCCTCGATGCTGCGGGCGAGCATCGATCGCTTCCTGATCGGGTACAAAAAGCCTTCGGATCAGGACGCGGCGTTCCTGCGCATCTATCGACGCCTCTATCAAGTGCATTACCCACTGGCCAAGACTGATCGCCAGCGCCTGGAAAAACTCAGACCGGTATTGCAGAAACACGCCGATGCCCAAGGCATGGATTGGTTGAATCTGGCGGCATTGGCCTTCAAGGAGTCCGCGTTGCAACCCCGCGCACGAAGCGGCGGTGGCCCCACTGGCCTGATGCAGATCACTCCGTCCGCGGCCCAGCGGGTAGGGGTCAACAACATTCAGGACCTCGATGCCAATGTGCAGGCCGGGGCCAAATACCTGGCGATGATCCGCCGCAAGTTTTTCGCCAGCCCCAAACTCAACGAGCGTGAGCGCATGGCGTTCGTGCTGGCGGCTTACAACATCGGGCCGGAGCGGGTTCAGGGCATGCGCGCCGAGGCGCGTCGGCGAGGCTTGAATCCCAATCAATGGTTCTTCCAGGTCGAGCGCATCGCCATGGAGCAGGTGGGAATGGGACCTGTCAGCTATGTTAATAGCGTGAACAAGTATTACTTGGCGTTCGATCGGGAGCGGGAGTCGTTGGAGCCCCAGGGGCAGAAAGTAGCCTTAAGGAAGTGATCGAATAAACTGATTGTTATGGCGAAAAATTTGCGCTTTTAGCATTTAATTTATTGATTAATATAGCGGCCAACCAACACACAAACACACAATGGATGACACAGCATGAGCTCACTGATCAACAAGGTACTGTTTACCCGCGCTGGCTACGGCCTGACTGTCCTGCGGATCTTCGTCGGCATCATCTTCGCGGCCCACGGTTCGCAGAAACTCTTCGGCGCATTCGGCGGCTACGGTCTGGCGGGCACCGCTCAGTACATGGAAAGCATCGGCCTGGCACCGGGTTACCTGATGGCCACGTTGGCCGGTGGTACCGAGTTCTTTGCCGGTCTGGCCTTGATCATCGGCTTGCTGGTCCGCCCGGCGGCACTTGGCCTGACGTTCCTGTCGCTGGTCGCCATCTTCAGCGTGCATATCAGCAACGGTCTGTTCATGGCCAACAACGGTTATGAATTCGCCCTGGCCCTGCTGGGTGGCAGCATCGCGGTGCTGTTCGAAGGCGCCGGCAAGCTGTCGGTTGATCGCGCCATCGCTGGTTGATCGCTCTGGCTCAACGAAAAGGCCCGCATTGTGCGGGCCTTTTTTGTTGTGCGTCATTCTTGACACTGTCCGGTCAGCTTCTCTAGGATGCTGCCATGCGCCGATTTAAACAGCTACTTGCGGGGCGCCAGGTGACTCATTCAGTTGCCGATAGAAGCTTGAAACAGGCTTCGAAATACCGCTAAAGCGCTGGTTCGGTGTTGCCTCTCACCTGCCATGCAGACTTTTGAGGCAGAGACACGACACGATGAATGCACTAAACCCCGTTGTACGCCCCGCGCCGATCACGGCACATCTGACCCAGCGCAATCCAAAAATCCTGCTTGGCGGCAAACATCAGCCGACGCTCCTGCGTTACCTCGATGGTTGGCCACGTCGCACCGGTGGGCCCGCAGTTTTCCTGATCCAGTTTGTCGAAGACGGTGAGTCACTGGCGCGTTTTGCCAGCGACAGTTTCGACCTGGCGGTGATTCAGTCGCCCGCCCTTGAAGACGCGCCAGAGATGATCAGGCAACTGACCCGCGTCGCCCGGCAAGGGCTGATCACCCGCCGTTAAGGCTTATGGGTAATCAATCGCCACGATATACACGCACTGTTCGCCGGTAGGCGTCTGGACCCGAACTTCGGCGTCCAGTGCCTTGCCGATCAGGGCGCGTGCCAGCGGTGAGTCGATGCTGATCAGGCCCAGTTTCAAGTCCAGTTCATCCGGCCCGACGATGCGGTAGCGCGACTCTTTGCCGTCCTCGTCTTCGATGGTGACCCAGGCTCCGAAGTAGACCTTGTTCGGATCGCTGGGTTTTTCGCTGACCACCTTGAGCGCTTCCAGGCGCTTGGTGAGAAAGCGCACGCGACTGTCGATTTCGCGCAGCATCTTTTTGCCGTAGGTGTATTCGGCGTTCTCGGATCGATCACCCTGCGCCGCGGCCTCGCTGACCGATTGCGTGACCTGCGGTCGGCGCACATGCCAGAGTTCATGGAACTCGGCCCGCATCCGCGCTTCACCTTCAGGGGTGATCAGCGCGGTGCCAGCGGTGCGGGGAGGGCGATAACGGCTCATGGCAACTTCTTGTGGTTGAGAAGGGTTGAGTCTATCAACCCTCGCGCAAGACTGTCAGGGGGCTGGCGTTCAAGGCACGCCGGGTGCCAAACACGCCGGCACCGCCGATCAGCACGGCGCCGATCAGTGGCAACACCAGCAGCCACGGATGCGGGTGCCACGGCAAGTCGAAGGCGTAACGGTACAGCACCAGGCTCACCAGCTCCGAGCCCAGCGCTGCCAGCAACCCGCTGACCGCGCCAAGCAGGCCGAACTCGATCCGTCGGGCCTTGACCAGCAACTGGCGCTCGGCTCCCAGTGCCCGCAACAATGCGCCTTGGCGAATGCGTTCATCCAGCGTGGCTTGTAGGCCCGAGAACAACACCGCCATCCCCGCCGCCAACACAAACAACAACACGTATTCCACCGCCAGGGTGACCTGGGCGAGGATGCTGCGCAGCTGCGCCAGCAAGGCTTCGACTTGCAGAATGGTCACCGCCGGGAAGGCGCGGGACAGGTCGACGATCTGCTGGTCGTGGCCCGCCGCCAGATAGAAACTGGTCAGGTAGGTCGCTGGCAGATCCTTCAATGTGCCGGGCTGGAAAATCATGAAGAAGTTCGGCTGGAAGTTGTCCCAGTTGATCTCCCGCAGGCTGGTGACCTTCGCTTCGCGATTGACCCCGCCGACAGTAAAGACCAAGTGATCGCCGAGCTTGAGCTTCAGGCTCTCGGCGACTTTGCCTTCCACCGACACACCGGGAACGTCGTCCGGCGCCTGATCGCCCCACCAGTTGCCTGCGGTGAGTTTGTTTCCAGCCGGCAGGTCTGCCGCCCAGGTCAGGCTGAGGTCGCGCTGAATCGCCCGATCACCGGCCGAGTCCTTGCTGACGATGTCCTGCACCGGTTCGCCATTGATGCTGATCAATCGCCCCGGCACCACCGGGTACAACGGCGCCGATTGTGCCGACAGTTCGATCAGGCGATCGGTGAATGCCTGTTTTTCCGCCGGCAGGATGTTCAGCGCGAAGTAATTCGGCGCGTTTTTCGGCAACTGGTTTTGCCAGGTGTCCAGTAATTCGCCGCGCAGCAAAGCGATCAGCGCCATGGACAGCAGGATCAGACCGAAGGCCAGCGATTGGCCGGCTGCCGCCAGTGGATGACGCAGCAGTTGACCCAGGCCGAGACGCCACGGCAACGAAGCGCGCGCGAGCATTCGGCGCAGGCTCTTCAGTAGCAGCAACAGCAAGCCGCCCAACACCAGCGCCGCGATCACGCCGCCGCCGAGCAGGGCGAAGGTCAGTACCAAATCCAGGCTCAGGCGCCACATGATCAGCCCGAGAGCGCCCAGTGCAGCTCCGTAGACCATCCAGGTGCTGGAAGGAATCGGCAGCATGTCGCGACGCAATACGCGCAGAGGTGGGACCCGACCCAACGCAGCCAGTGGCGGCAAGGCAAAACCGGCCAGCGCCACCAGTCCGGTGCCGATCCCGGCGATGGCCGGAAGCAGGCCGCCCGGTGGAACATCGGTCGGCAACAAATCATGCAGCAGCGCGAACAGCCCGAGCTGCGCCAGCCAGCCGAGCAAGGCGCCGCTGATGCTGGCCAGCAGTCCGAGAATCGTCAGCTGCAAACTGAACAGCACCATGGTTTCCCGACGGGACAGCCCGAGGCAACGCAAAAGTGCACTGGCATCGAAGCGGCGGGTGGCGAAGCGCGTCGCCGACAATGCCACTGCGACACCGGATAACAGCACCGCCACCAGACTCGCCATGTTCAAGTAGCGCTCGGCTTTGCCCAGTGCGCCGCCGATCTGCCGGTTGCCATCGCGGGCGTCTTGAATGCGTTGATTGGCGGCGAGGCCGGGTTTGATCAATTGACGGTAGGTTTCCAGCGCTTCGGGCTTGCCGCGCCAGAGTTCGCGGTAGCTGACGCGGCTGCCGGGCTGCACCACGCCGGTCGCCGTGAGATCGCTGAGGTTGATCAGCACCCGTGGCGTCAGGCTGTAGAAATTGCCGGCACGATCCGGTTCATAGGTCAGTACACGCGCCAGTTTCAGGGTGCGCATGCCGACGTCGATGCTGTCGCCGATCTTCAAGTCCAGCGCGGTCAGCAGTCGTGCTTCAACCCAGGCTTCGCCGGGTTTCGGTCCGCCTCCGGATTCTTCCGCAGCGAAGGGCGCGGCGGCGCTTTTCAGCTCGCCGCGCAGTGGATAGACGTCGTCGGCGGCCTTGATGCTGGACAGCTGAATACCATTGTCGGTGGCGATTACGCTGGAGAACTCCACCACCTGCGCATGTTCGAGGCCCAGATCCGTGCCGCTTTTGATCTGTTCGGGTCGCGCCGGCGAACTGCCTTCGAGCAGCAGGTCGGCGCCGAGAAACTCGGTGGCGCGCAGCATCATGGCGCCATTCAGGCGGGCGCCGAAGTAACCGATGGCGGTACTCGCCGCCACCGCTACCAGCAAAGCGAAGAACAACACCCGCAACTCACCGGCGCGGGCGTCGCGCAGCAGTTGGCGGATGGCGAGACTGAACAGGCGCAACAGCGGCAGGCGTGCCATCAAGGCTCCAGAGGGGCGACCAGCAGGCCGGCTTCAAGGCGGATAAGGCGCCGGCAACGATGTGCCAGGCGTTCATCGTGGGTCACCAGCACCAGGGTCGTGCCGCGTTCCTTGTTCAGTTCGAACAACAGATCGCTGATGCGCTCGCCGGTGTGGCTGTCGAGGTTGCCGGTGGGTTCGTCGGCGAACAGCACATCGGGCTCGGCGGCAAACGCACGGGCAATCGCCACACGTTGCTGCTCGCCACCGGAGAGCTGGCGGGGTGAGTGGGTCAGGCGCTGGCCCAGACCGACCCGTTGCAGCAATTCGGTGGCGCGCTCACGGGCGTCTTTGCGGCCATCGAGCTCCAGCGGCAGCATGACGTTTTCCAAGGCGTTGAGGCTGTCGAGCAGCTGGAATGATTGAAAGACAAAACCGACGTGTTCGGCGCGAATGCGTGCGCGTTGGTCTTCATCAAGATTACTCAGGCCCTGGCCTGCGAGGGTGACTTCACCGCTGCTCGGCAAGTCGAGGCCGGCGAGCAGGCCGAGGAGGGTGGATTTCCCCGAGCCGGACGCGCCGACGATGGCCAGGCTGTCGCCCTTGTTCAGTTCCAGGCTGAGTTCGTGCAGGATAGTCAGATCACCTTCCGCGCTGGGAACCACTTTGCTGAGGTTCTTAGCGGTGAGAATGCTTGCGCCCATGGAGAATCCGATGCGAGTGTGGTTTTTGAGTGCTGGCCTGGCCTTGATGTGCATGGCCCAGAACGCAGCGGCGGGTACTGTCCTGATCGTTGGCGATAGTATCAGCGCCGGTTTCGGACTGGATACCCGCGAGGGGTGGGTGTCGCTGCTTGAGCAACGGCTCAAGCGCGAAGGTTTCGACGATAAGGTGGTCAATGCGTCCATCAGCGGCGACACCAGCGCCGGAGGCCGGGCGCGCCTGCCTGCGCTGCTTGCAGAGCATAAACCGGAGTTGGTGATCCTCGAGTTGGGTGGCAATGACGGGCTGCGTGGAATGCTGCCAACACAATTGCAACAAAACCTTGCAGCGATGATCAACAGCTCCAAGGCCAGTGGTGCCAAAGTGCTGCTACTCGGCATGCAATTGCCACCCAACTACGGTGCGCGCTACAACAAGGTCTTCGCTGAGGCTTTCAGCAACGTCGCCGCCGAGAAAAAAATCCCGCTGGTGCCGTTTTTCCTCGAGGGCGTGGGCGGGCATCCTGAGCTGATGCAGTCAGACGGCCTGCACCCGGCTGCGGGCGCTCAGGACAAGTTGCTGGAAAATGTCTGGCCGACACTGAAACCGCTGCTTTGACGCTTTTCTAGCGGCGGTGTTTCGGCTAAGGTGGCGCCCCCGATTTGGAGCCCCCGATGCCGCGTCCCGCCTGGTCACTTTTTGCCTATCAACTGATCGAGCCTGACGAACAGCTGGATCTGTTCGCCTGCCAGGAAGTGCGGGTACATCTGGTGACCCGTCAGCTGGAGCTGGGCGGCTCGGCCGATCGCACCTTGTGCGGAAGTCTGCTGCCCGCGCAGCCGCGCTGGTCGAGCGTTGATCGCCGGGTGTTCCAGGACCAGCGGCTGTGTTCGTTGTGCCGGGCTATTCTGGAGTCGCAAAAACGCGGTACTTCGCCGATCTGGCCGGAGCTGCGGTTCGAGCTTTGATGGCTTGATGTGGGGGTGGGGTGGGGTGGGTTGGGGGCATATCCGTTTTTGCGGTAACGGCCACTGACGGTTTCGCTTTTACAGCGAGTCACTTTCGAAAAGCGCGAAAGTAACCAAAGCGCTTTTGCCCCTTTCGTTCGGTGCCTCGCCTAGGCTCGGCATACCCTCGCTCCGGTCCTGCTCCGTGGGCCCGCCGCCATCGGCCATCCATGGCCGGGGGCGGCTAACCCGGCATCCATGCCGGGTTGCCCACTGCGCAGAACCTCCACTCGGCCTCTCGAGGGGGCGACTACCGCCACAGCCGCCGAGGCGGCCTGAAAGCCGACCTGGCTCTTCAGTTGTCCGTGTTGTCCTTCTTTGATGTTTTCACTCATTCCGGATTTGTACACCGCTCCCCTGTAGGAGCCGGCTTGCTGGCGATGGCGTCCATCCAGTCAATAAATACGTCAACAGACCCACCGCCATCGCCAGCAAGCCGGCTCCTACAATGGATTGGGTTCGCACGATTCAAAATTGTAGGAGCCAGCTTGCTGGCGATGGACGTCAACGATAACGCGGGCTGTCTGAATAAACGCGTTGTCCGGACGTTTTTCGCCGGCAAGCCGGCTCCTACAGGGAATCCCATACGCTTTTGATCTTCGCCACTCATCAGGCCGAGCGTTAGCTCGCCTTCCGCTTTTGATCTGAGCGCCCCCTCGAGAGGCCGAGTGGAGGTTCTGCGCAGTGGGCAACCCGGCATGGATGCCGGGTTAGCCGCCCCCGGCCATGGATGGCCGATGGCGGCGGGCCCACGGAGCAGGACTGGAGCGAGGGCATGCCGAGCCATGGCGAGGCACCGAACGAAAGGGGCAAGAGCGCTTGGTTACTTGGCGCTTCTCCAAGTGACCCGCTGTAAAAGCGGAACCATTAGCGGCCGTTACCGCAGAAACGGATATGCCCCCTGAAAAAATACCGCAGCCAATTCACGCTCTATCGGTGTCTCTCCCCGAATACCAGAGCGCCAGTGTACAATTGCGTTCTTAAACCCCAGTCGATTATGCGAAGGATTTTCCGGATGTTGCCGCGCTTTCCTGCCGTCACCCGCTGCCTGACTCTTGCCGCCCTTTGTGTGGCTGGCCCCGTAGCAGCATTGGAGCTACCCCTGCCACCGCCCGGTGAAGACATCATCGGCCAGGTGCAAGTGATCAAGGCCAAGTACGAAGACACCTTCGCCGACCTTGGCACCACCTACGATCTGGGCTACTCGGAAATGGTCGCGGCCAACCCGGGCGTCGATCCATGGTTGCCGGGTGCCGGCACCGAGATCGTGCTGCCGACGCGCTTCATCCTGCCGCCAGGCCCACGTGAAGGCATCGTCATCAACCTGGCTGAATACCGCCTCTACTACTTCCCGAAAGGCCGGAACGTGGTCTACACCTTCCCGCTGGGTATCGGTCGTGAAGGCTGGGGTTCGCCGATTGCCCACACCAGCATCGTTGCGAAGACGCCGAACCCGACCTGGACGCCGCCAGCGTCGATCAAGGCCGAGCACGCCGCTGACGGCGATCCGCTGCCGAACGTCGTGCCGGCCGGCCCGGACAACCCGCTGGGCCCGTTCAAGTTCACCCTGGGCACACCGGGCTACCTGATCCACGGTTCGAACAAGAAGTTCGGCATCGGCATGCGCACCAGCCACGGCTGCTTCCGCATGTTCAACAACAACGTGCTGCAAATGGCGGGCATGGTCCCGGTCGGCACGTCAGTGCGCATTCTCAACGACCCGTACAAGTTCGGTGTAAGTGGCGGCAAGGTGTATCTGGAAGCGCACACGCCGCTGGACGACAAGGGCAACCCGTCGGTCGTCGACAAGCACACGGCTGTGATCAACGCGATGCTCAAGCGCGAAGACATCACCAACAACCTGCGCATGAACTGGGATGTGGTGCGTGATGTGGTTGCCGCTGAAGATGGCCTGCCGGTGGAAATCGCCGTGCCGAATGCTTCTGCGCCGATGGTGACGAGTGCACCGATCGATCCGTTGCAGTAAGGCTTGAACAGAACCCGCCGGCGCTGAGAGCGTCGGCGGGTTTTTTATTGCCTGGACAAACGCCGGGCAATAAAAAGCCGACCCAAAAAATGGGTCGGCTTGATAACAACCCCGAAGGATTATTACTTGCGGCTAGCTTTTTCCAGCATGCGCAGAGCACGCTCGTTAGCTTCGTCAGCAGTCTGTTGTGCTTTTTGAGCAGCAGCCAGAGCTTCATCAGCTTTACGGTAAGCTTCGTCTGCACGAGCCTGGGAGCGAGCAGCTGCGTCTTCAGTAGCGGTCAGACGTGCTTCGGTTTCTTTCGATACGCTGCTGCAACCGGTAGCCAGAACTGCGGCCAGAGCCAGAGCAGAGAATTTCAGAACGTTGTTCATCGTGTTCCCCTTCAAGGACTTTCAATTAAAGTAGCTGTCTCCTCAGAGTGAGGAAATAGCCGGCGTACATACTACCCATTACTTGTCGTAAGTAAACTGACGTAAAGCAAGAAGCAAAAAAAATTGTAGGCGTTGATTCTTTTTCGAGCAACTTTTACTTGCGATTGATTAAAAAATATCCAGCTGCAAGGCCCGAGCTGAGCGAGTTGGCACGAAAAAGTTCCCGGCGGCAGGACTGTTTTTCCCATCTTGGCTAAAGTCTGTCTAGATGGATTCGTCTACACTTTTGTTCGGAATTTGCGCGGCACCTCTCAAACTCTTTCGCCTAGTTGAGGTGACTTAATAGAGGGACGCTCGTCTTAAGTCTCAACATCCGGCAATGTTCAGGCTATCGACCCGCAGAGCGCTTCGGTCGAGCCGTCCCTGCGTAACCCGGAGCAGCACCCGCCCAACCCCGCGTGATGACGAGCGCACCTTGAGCATTTCTGCCAATGGTGCCTACTATTTGATATGTGCTCGGTTGCGCGAGATCGGTGCAGCTCTTCTCGGTGTCCATTCAGGCACGGGGGTGGCGTAGATGTTCCTTCGCCGGAAAAACATCGGTAAGGTAGGGGTCAGAATTCAAGACCCGCAGAGGAGTTGTGATGAGCGAGGCGTTGTCCATCAACCATGACCAGGCAGGTCATCAGTTCGAGACCAATGTGGACGGTCATCGTGCCTACCTGACCTATATGGATCTGGGGAAGCAGACTCTGGATATCTATCGCACCTTCGTGCCCAATGCATTGCGTGGTCGCGGCATTGCGGCAGCCTTGACCGAGAAGGCGCTGGAGTACGCCGAGGAAATGGGCTACACCGTGATTCCATCGTGTTCCTACGTGGAGCGCTACATGGAGCGCCACCAGCGGCATGCGGCCAAGCTGAGCCAGTAAAACGAACGCATAAAAAAACGCCGGGTTAAGCCCGGCGTTTTTGTGTGCGCTGAACAGTGATCAGGTGCGATCACGTTTAGGCAGCACATCCTTGAGCTTGGCGTGCATGCTGCGCAAGGTGTTTTCGGTGGCGGACCAGTCGATGCAGGCATCGGTGATCGACACGCCGTATTGCAGGTCGGCGAGGTCTTTCGGGATCGCCTGGCAGCCCCAGTTCAGATGACTTTCGACCATCAGGCCGATGATCGAACGGTTGCCTTCGAGGATCTGGTTGGCGACGTTCTCCATCACCAGCGGTTGCAGGGCCGGGTCCTTGTTGGAGTTGGCGTGGCTGCAGTCGACCATGATGTTCGGCTTGATCTTCGCCTTGTTCAGCGCTTGTTCGCACAGTGCGACGCTGACCGAATCGTAGTTCGGCTTGCCGTTGCCGCCGCGCAGCACCACGTGACCGTAGGCATTGCCCTTGGTGGTAACGATCGACACGCCACCTTCCTGGTTGATCCCCAGGAAACGATGCGGGCTGGAAACCGATTGCAGGGCGTTGATCGCTACGGTCAGGCCGCCGTCGGTGCCGTTCTTGAAGCCGACCGCCGAGGACAGGCCGGAAGCCATCTCACGGTGAGTCTGGGATTCGGTGGTGCGCGCGCCGATGGCCGACCAGCTGATCAGGTCCTGCAAATATTGCGGAGAGATCGGGTCAAGGGCTTCGGTCGCGGTCGGCAGGCCCATTTCGGCCAGATCCAGCAGCAACTGACGACCAATGTGCAGACCGTCCTGAATCTTGAAGGAGTCGTCCAGGTACGGGTCGTTGATCAAGCCTTTCCAGCCGACGGTGGTGCGTGGCTTCTCGAAATACACGCGCATGACCAGATACAGCGTATCGGACACTTCCGCGGCCAGCACTTTCAGGCGCTCGGCGTATTCGTGGGCAGCCTTGATGTCGTGGATCGAGCACGGCCCGATGACGACAAACAGGCGGTGGTCGGTGCCATCAAGAATGTTGCGAATGACTTCGCGACCCTTGGTGACGGTGCGCAGGGCAGCGTCGCTCAGAGGGATATCACGCTTGAGCTGGTCAGGAGTGATCAGCGTCTCGTTGGAGGCGACGTTTAGGTCGTTGATCGGTAAATCAGCCATCGTTTACTCGTCAGGTCACGGGTGCCGGCCGCCAGCGAACCCGCGCGGCGGAGCACAGCAAATTAAGCGCGTCGGGGAGCGGAACCTTAGCGCGTTACACCGTGGCTCGACAATGGGCAGACAGCGGTTTAAGGGCCATTCGCAACGAATTGATGACGTCCCTTAATCCAGCACCGCCTGCGCAAATGCCTTGCGAACCGTGTCGTGGGAGAACTCGTCGGCGTGCTGCTGGACCCATTCGAGGGCCAGCGCCTGGGTTTCCTGCAGGTCGTCGTGGGCGTCATGCAGGCGACAGTAGCGCTCGATCTGGCACACCTGTTCGCCCATTCGGGCACTGAACATCATCTGCTCGTCAACAAAGGCAATGCCTACCAGGTAGCCGCGCTTGCGTCGCAAGCACCAGGCCACGTAGCCCAGAAAACGCATATCGGGGTTCAAGGTCGGCATGCGTACTTCCAGCGCGGTACCGTGACGCCAGGCGCGGTGGTAATTGCAAGCCATGCCCCCGAGGCTGATAGTGTGCAGCTGTTGCCGTGAAATACACTCAGGTTTTAGCAACGTTAATTCGACGGGTACATCGTCAGGATGAGGAATAAAACGTCCCATGAGCACGGACTCCATGTGTCGGCCATCTGACATTGTTTCCCCCAGTATAGTGGTCGAATTGGCACTGACCGATTTCGACGCCGACCAACGGTTGCTGGCGATGAGCGGCGTTTCGCTGGTTGTTTTTACCAGCGTCGGCTGCGCCAGTTGCCGTTTTGCCCGAGAGCAATTGCCCAGGCTCGATCTGGATGTCGATCGCTTGTGCTGGATCGATGCCGGGGACAACGGCGGGGTGGTCGAGCGCTATCAGGTCTTTCATTTGCCGGCGCTGTTTGTGGTGCGCGACGGTGAGTTCTTCGGGGCACTAAAATCACGCCTGACCGCTACCGAGCTGAATGAGGCCGTAGGTCAGGCGTTGACGAGAACAGCAGAGGAGTTGCCATGACGGCTGCAGTTGCCAAACCGACCATCGGTATTATCGGAACCGGTGCGATCGGCGGGTTTTACGGGGTCATGCTGGCGCGTGCCGGCTTCGATGTGCACTTTCTGCTGCGCAGCGAGTTTTCGGCGGTGGCCGAGCACGGACTTCACGTCGACAGTGCACCGCACGGCGCACTGACGTTGAATCCGGTTCAGGCCTATTCGTCGGCCGAAGACATGCCGCCCTGCGACTGGTTGCTGGTGGGCGCCAAGACCACCAGCAATGCCGGTCTGGCGCCGGCGATCATTCAAGCCGCAGCGCCGAATGCCAAGGTATTGCTGCTGCAAAATGGCCTGGACGTCGAAGACAGTCTGCGGGCATTGCTTCCCGATACGCTGCACCTGCTCGGCGGGCTTTGTCTGATCTGCGTGCATCGCACCGGCCCGGGCGCGATCACCCATCAGGCCCTCGGCGCTGTGAACGTCGGCTACCACAGTGGCCCCGCTGGCGATGAGCAGGCGCGCATGGCGATTGTCGAGGAGGGCGCCGGGTTGTTCCGCAGCGCCGGCATCGATTCCCAGGCCATGGCGAACCTGCAACAGGCGCGCTGGCAAAAACTGGTCTGGAATATTCCTTACAACGGCCTCTCGGTTCTGCTTGGGGCGGGCACCACAGCGTTGATGGCCGACGCCGACAGCCGCGAACTGATCAAGGCCTTGATGGCCGAAGTGGTCCGGGGCGCGAAGGCCTGCGGTCACGACATGCCGGCCGGTTATGCCGATTATCTGTTCATGATGACCGAGAAAATGCCGGACTACTGGCCGAGCATGCACCACGACTTTTTGCACAAGCGACCGCTGGAACTGGCGGCCATTTACGCCCGGCCACTGGCGGTGGCCAAGGCTGCCGGGTGCGAATTGCCGCGAATCGACGCGTTGTATCGCAGTTTGAGTTTTATCGATCGACGCAACACCTGAGTCGATCAACCCGAGGGGGAAGGGCATGGCAAAGACGATTGACGACAAACTGGTACTGGCGATTTCTTCGCGTGCGCTGTTCGACCTGAGCGAAAGCCACAAGGTTTATCTGTCGAGCGGCGTCGAGGCCTATCGGCAATATCAGATCGAACACGAAGACGAAATCCTCGAGCCCGGCGACGCATTCCCTCTCGTTGAAAAACTCCTGAACCTGAACGCCAGCCTCGGCCGGGCCAGGGTCGAGGTGATCCTGGTGTCGCGCAACAGCGCCGACACCGGGCTGCGGGTGTTCAACTCGATTCACCATTACGGGCTGGCGATTTCGCGCGCGGCATTTGTCGGCGGGCGCAGTCCCTATCCGTACCTCAAGGCGTTTGGCTGCGACCTGTTCCTCTCGACCCATGCCGAAGACGTGCGCAGCGCACTGGATGCCGGGTTCGCGGCGGCGACCATTCTGTCGGGCGGCGCCAGCCGTGCGGCCAGCGATGAGTTGCGGATTGCCTTCGACGGTGACGCCGTGCTGTTTTCCGACGAGTCGGAGCGGGTTTATCAGGCGGGCGGCCTTGAAGCGTTCCAGGCCAGCGAACGCGAAAGCGCCCGCGAACCCCTGCGCGGTGGGCCGTTCAAAGGCTTTCTCGCGGCGCTCAATCTGTTGCAGCGCGAGTTCCCGGAGGACGACTGTCCGATCCGTACCGCGCTGGTCACCGCGCGTTCCGCACCGGCTCATGAACGGGTGATTCGGACCCTGCGCGAGTGGGATATTCGCTTGGACGAATCGCTGTTTCTGGGTGGCTTGACCAAGTCCGCTTTCCTTGAAGCCTTTGCCGCTGACGTGTTTTTCGACGATCAGGCCGGCCATTGCGAGTTGGCTCGCGAGGTGGTCGCTACCGGCCATGTGCCGCATGGCATAAGCAATGAGCAAAAGGTTTAAGCCCGCCGTTCAACGCGTTACGCGGGACGTCGCACTCGCCAAGGCACTGCTAAGCTGAATCAA
Source organism: Pseudomonas sp. MM213 (assembly GCF_020423045.1). Taxonomy (NCBI): domain Bacteria; kingdom Pseudomonadati; phylum Pseudomonadota; class Gammaproteobacteria; order Pseudomonadales; family Pseudomonadaceae; genus Pseudomonas; species Pseudomonas sp. MM213. Next base: position 2,397,632 of record NZ_CP081943.1, on the reverse strand, counting down.
TCTCCGCCATGTTGGCACTCGAGGAGGTCATATGATTCGTTCGATGCTCTATGCCACTGACCTCGGCCTGTACGCCCCTTTGGTGATGCAGCATGCCCTGGAGCTGGCTCGAACATTCAATGCCGACCTGTATGTGGTGCACGCGGTTGAACCCATGGGGCTGTTTGCCGAATCGGTGCTTCAGAGTTACCTCGATGAGCAGGCGCTGAACGAGTTTCACAGTCAGGGCCTGAACACCGTGATCGCCAATATCGAGCAGCGCGTGCTCGACAGTTTTCGTGAAGAACTGGGGGATGAAGGGGAGCAGGATCTGGAGCGGATACAAGCGGTGCGGGTGCTTCAGGGTGATCCGTCGCAGGTGATTCTCGAACAGGCGCAGAAACTCTCCGTGGATTTGTTGATCGTAGGTAGTCATAGCCATGGTGCTGGCGCGGAAACGCCTTTGGGGCGGACCGCAGCGCGGGTGTTGCAGTTGGCTCGGGTCCCGGTCTATCTGGTGCCGCTGGTGGAACGCCGTCGCCAAGGGGACCGCTAGTCCACGAATAGTGGCAGTTTGATAAAAAAGTTCTAGATTTATTCTTCAAACCATTAATATAGTTATATACCGTCGCTGATGCCCGTGGCGTCTACTTGCTTTGAGGGATTCATATGAAGCTTCAACAATTGCGCTACATCTGGGAAGTGGCGCACCACGACCTCAACGTTTCCGCTACAGCCCAAAGCCTTTACACCTCGCAACCGGGCATCAGCAAGCAGATCCGTCTGCTGGAAGACGAATTGGGCGTCGAGGTTTTTGCTCGCAGCGGCAAGCACCTGACCCGCGTCACCCCGGCCGGCGAGCGCATCATCACCACCGCCGGCGAGATCCTGCGCAAGGTTGAAAGCATCAAGCAGATCGCCCAGGAATTCTCCAACGAGAAGAAAGGCACCCTGTCGATCGCCACCACGCACACCCAGGCGCGTTATGCGTTGCCGCCGGTGATCAGCAATTTCATCAAGCAATACCCGGACGTTGCGCTGCACATGCACCAGGGTTCGCCGATGCAGATCGCCGAAATGGCCGCTGACGGCACCGTTGATTTCGCCATCGCGACTGAAGCGCTGGAGCTGTTCGGTGATCTGGTGATGATGCCGTGCTACCGCTGGAACCGCTGCGTGGTCGTGCCTCAGGGCCACCCGTTGACCAAGCTGTCGAAGCTGACCCTCGAAGCGCTGGCCGAATACCCGATCGTGACTTACGTGTTCGGTTTCACCGGCCGTTCGAAACTCGACGAAGCCTTCAGCCATCGTGGCCTGACGCCGAAAGTGGTGTTCACCGCCGCCGACGCCGACGTGATCAAGACTTACGTTCGCCTGGGGTTGGGCGTGGGCATCGTGGCGAAAATGGCGGTCGATACCAAACTCGATAATGACCTGGTGGTGCTCGATGCCAGCGAATTGTTCGAATCCAGCATCACCAAAATCGGTTTCCGTCGCGGCACCTTCCTGCGTGGCTTCATGTGCGACTTCATCGAGAAGTTCGCCCCGCACCTGACCCGCGAAGTCATGGCCAAAGCCATTCAGTGCCACAACAAGCAGGAACTGGAAGAGCTGTTCGACGGCGTCGAACTGCCGGTTCATTGATCTCCCGCTAAACCACCTCGGTAACAGAAAACTGTTGCCGAGCACCCGCCACCAGAATCTCCACCTCGTCCCCCTCGAACTTGCCCAGCAGGCTTTTGCCCAGCGGCGAGCGAGGGGTGATGACGGTAATCCATTGCCCCACCAGATCGACCTTCAAACCCGCCGCGTCGGGCGCCAGGAACAGCCATTGCTCACGTCCCTTTTCGTCTTCAAGACCGAGCAGGGCGCCGACTTCGATGCCGCGCTGATCGTCATAAGGCCGCAGCGTCAGGTTCTGGCACAGCGTCAGTGACTGCCTGATTTCCTCCACGCGCTTTGCCTGCCCGGCTGCCAGATATGACGCCTCCAGGCCCAGGGTGTCGTACTTGTTTTCGGCGACGTTTTCTTCGTGGGTCGCCGTTTCGTAAGCGGTTTGCGCGGCACGCTCGGCAATGTCGAGATCGATCCGCAGCTTGTCGATAATCAGTTGGTGGACGGTTTGCTTATTCATGATCAATCGCAGAATTGCAGGACATTGGCGCGGCTTTTTTCGCTCGGTGCGGTGCGGTCCTGTTGCAGCCAGAACTGGCAATTGGGGTTCGACAGATTGCGGTTGCTGCTGCGCGCCTGATCCAGCCGTTGTGCCTGTTCGTTCTTGCGCAGGTTCTCTTCGTACTGCTGGAACATCGGGCTCTGCGGCGGAATGTCCGGCACCGGTTGCACCACTACCGGCGGCTTGGCCAATTGCTCCACCGCTTGCGCGACGGGCGCCAGTTGCTCGCTGAACAACAGGCGCGAGGCGAGCCAGCAGGTCAGTGCGATCGCGAGGAAACCCAGCCACAATCCGAGGGCGATACTGCCCGTCAGTTGCAGGGCATTAAGCTGGATCGGCAAGCGGCGGCGCGGATTGGGACGGTAGGGCATGACTGCCTCCTGGCGGGTGGTCGCGGGCGAGTGGCGATTGTCGCATGAAGATTAATCGCCGTCGGCTCTTCTGCACGGGGTAATTTATGCGGACAATCGGCGCCTTTGCCAACGGGAGCCTGGAATGCCTGAAATGCCTCAAATGAAAAACCGCAGGCGCTGGGATATTTTTTGCACCGTGGTCGATAACTTTGGCGACATCGGTGTGACCTGGCGCCTGGCCCGCCAATTGGTGGCCGAACATGCGATGGACGTGCGTTTGTGGGTCGATGATTTGCGGGCCTTCGAGCGTTTGTGCCCAGCCATTGATCTCAACCTTTCACAGCAGTGGCAGGAGGGGGTCGAGGTGCGTCAGTGGACAGCCGACTGGCAGCCGACTGACGCGGCTGATGTGGTGATCGCCGCGTTCGCCTGCCAGTTGCCGAGTGCTTACATGGAGGCCATGGCGGCGCGGGAGAAACCGCCGCTGTGGTTGAACCTCGACTACCTGAGCGCAGAAGACTGGGTCGTTGGCTGCCACGGCTTGCCGTCGGTGAAGTACAAAAACGTGCAGAAATTCTTTTTCTTTCCGGGGTTCCAAAAAGGCACCGGTGGCTTGCTGCGTGAAAGCGGATTGCTGGAACGGCGTCGGCAGTTTCAGCAAGACCCCGAGGCTCAGCGCGCATTCCTGCAAGGTTTAGGGATTGATCGGGCGCAAGGCGCGCAGTTGATTTCGCTGTTCGCCTACGAAAATGCCGGCCTGGCCAGTTGGCTGGATGTCATGGCCGCCGATCCAGTGGCCACGCATCTGCTGGTGCCCGAAGGGCGGATTCTCGGTGATGTCGAGCGTTGGCTCGGTGTCGAGGGTTTGGCGGCTGGCGCGGTGCATGTGCGCGAGTCATTGACCGTGCAAGTGCTGCCGTTCGTCCGACAGGATCAATACGATCACCTGCTTTGGTGCTGCGATTTCAACGCCGTGCGCGGCGAAGATTCGTTTGTCCGCGCGCAATGGGCAGGGCGGCCGCTGCTCTGGCACATCTATCGGCAGGACGAAGACATTCACCTGGACAAGCTCGAAGCCTTCCTCACGCTCTACACAAAAGGCCTGTCTGCACCTGCCCGCGAGGCGATCAGCGGTCTTTGGCGAGAGTGGAATGCCGGGCATGATATGTCCGACCATTGGGCTACGACCCGTAAACACTGGCCAGAACTGCAAAAACACGCCGAAGCGTGGTGTCTGGAACAGGCTTTGCAGGCTGATCTTGCCGCAGCGCTGGTACAGTTTTACCTAAATTGGATATGATACGCGGCCTAGATTTTTGTAAATCCCATCCAAATTCGGATATTCGCAATGAAAACTGGTAAAGAACTGAAACCCGGTACCGTGATCCGTCTCGAAAACGATCCATGGTTGGTTCAGAAAGCTGAATTCACCAAATCCGGTCGTAACAGCGCGATCATGAAGACCAAGCTGAAAAACCTGCTGACCGGTTACAAGACCGAGATCGTTTACAGCGCTGACGACAAACTGGACGACGTAATCCTCGACCGCAAAGAAGCGACCCTGTCCTTCATCAGCGGCGACACCTACACGTTCATGGACACTTCCGACTACACCATGTACGAGCTGAACGCTGACGATATCGAAGCCGTTCTGCCGTTCATCGAAGAAGGCATGGAAGACGTTTGCGAAGCCGTTTTCTTCGAAGGCCGTCTGGTTTCCGTAGAACTGCCGACCACTATCGTGCGTCAGGTTGACTACACCGAAGGTTCCGCTCGCGGCGACACTTCCGGCAAGGTAATGAAGCCTGCCAAACTGAAGAACGGTACCGAACTGTCGGTTGCTGACTTCATCGAAATCGGCGACATGATCGAGATCGATACCCGCGAAGGCGGTTCCTACAAAGGCCGTGCTAAATAAGCACTGCTTCAGGAATAAAAAAGCCCGACCATTGAGTCGGGCTTTTTTGTGCCTGCCAGAAACACGCTGACTGGGAAAACGCCGCAAAACCTGTAGGAGCCGGCTTGCTGGCGATGGCGTCTTCAAAATCGCCATCGTCGGAACGCCGCCCGCAGCAAGCCGGCTCCTACAGGTGAGCGGTGTTATTTCTTCAGGTGTTGCTTAAGTTCTTCGGACGCTTGCAGCATCGCCGAACGCACCGCCGGCACCTGGCTCACTACGTTCAGCAAACCATAATCGTGAATCATGCCGTTGTAACGCACCGCCGTGACCGGCACGCCCGCCTTATCCAGTTTGCGCGCATAGGCTTCACCCTCATCGCGCAGCACATCAGCCCCGGCCGTCTGCACCAGCGCAGGTGGCAGGCCCTTGAGTTGTGCGGTGGTCGCCCGCAGCGGTGAAGCGTAGATCTCGTTACGTTGCTTGGCGTCGGTGGTGTAGTTGTCCCAGAACCACTTCATCATGTTTTTGGTGAGGAAGTGCCCCTCGGCAAACTGGTTGTAAGACGCCGTTTCAAAGCTGGCGTCGGTCACCGGCCACAACAGCACCTGGAACTTGATCGCCGGGGTGCCTTTGTCTTTGGCCATCAGCGCAACCACGGCCGCCATGTTGCCGCCGACACTGTTACCGGCCACGGCCAGTCGCTTGCCATCGACGTTGATCTCTTTGCCGTGCTCGGCCACCCATTTAGTGGCCGCGTAAGCCTGGTTGATCGCCACCGGGTAATGCGCTTCCGGTGATGGGGTGTAGTTGACGAACACCGCCGCCGCCCCCGAGCCCGTGACCAGATCCCGAACCAGCCGCTCGTGGGTCGGGAAGTCCCCCAGCACCCAGCCGCCGCCGTGGAAGAACATGAACACCGGCAGCTCGCCTTTGACCCCGGCCGGCCGGACGATGGTCAGGCTGAGCGGTTGGCCGTCGACTTGAATGGTCTTCTGGCTGACGTCCGCTTTTGGCAGCGTCAGTTTCACCCCGGCTTGCGCGCCGACCAAAATGGCCCGGGCATCTTTCGGTGAAAGCTGTTCCATCGGTTTGCCGGTGCCGGCATTCAGGACATCGAGGAACGCCTGGGTGTTGTGTTCAACCCCGTCGCCCGCGAATGCGCTGTGGATGGACAGGGCGAGAAGGGTGCCGGTCAAGACTTTGCTGAAAGTGTTCATGTTCGTTTCCTGTTCGGTCTTGGAGTCGACGGTTAGACGGTTACGTGCAGGCGCACTTCGACGTTGCCGCGGGTGGCGTTGGAGTACGGGCAGACCTGGTGGGCCGCGTCGACCAGGGTTTGCGCATCGGCTTGTTCAAGACCCGGCAGGCTGATGTGCAGGTCGATGTCCAGACCGAAGCCGCCAGGAATCTGGCCGATGCCGACGTGGGCAGTGATCGAGGCGTCGGCCGGGATGCTGCGTTTGGTCTGGCTGGCAACGAACTTCAGTGCGCCGATGAAGCAGGCCGAGTAACCGGCGGCGAACAGTTGTTCCGGGTTGGTGGCCGCGCCGCCAGCACCGCCGAGTTCTTTCGGAGTGGCGAGTTTGACGTCGAGGATGTTGTCGCTGGAAACCGCACGACCGTCACGGCCGCCAGTGGAGGTTGCGATTGCGGTGTAGAGAGTTTGCATGATGTAGGCCTCGTTTCAGGTTTGGATGGTTTGCGCTAAATGTTTGCGCGCTAAGTAAGTGCGAGATGAATGTATCGCGCTAATATTTAGCGCGCAAGATAAATTTTTAAAAAGTTTTCCTGAAAGCATGCGCAGGGTATGCATTCGGCGGGGAGAGGCTTGATGTAGAGGCTTTGGTGCGGGAATGACAGGCAGGAATTTTTTGTGGCGTCGAGGATGCTTTCGCGGGCAAGTCGGATCGCCGCACCGCTCGCTCCTACAGACCGCACATGACCTGTAGGAGCGAGGCTTGCCCGCGAAGAACGATAACGCGATCTATCAGGTGATCGCTTAAAGGCTGTCCTGCAGATTGCTACGCAGCACTTGCAGCTCCGCTTGCAGTTTTTGCAACCGCTCAAGCGTCATGCCGCTGGCGCCGAGGATGCACTGGGGCACGCCGCGCGCCTTGTCCCGCAACGCGCGACCCTGTTCAGTCAGCTCGACAATCACCACTCGCTCGTCCTCGCGGCTGCGAGTGCGGCTGAGCAAGCCTTCGACTTCCAGGCGCTTGAGCAACGGGGTCAACGAACCGGGATCGGTCAGCAAACGCGTGCTGATTTCGCCTACGGTCAAACCGTCCCGTTCCCACAACACCATCATCGCCAGGTACTGCGGATAGGTCAGGCCCAGCGCTTGCAGCAGCGGCTTGTAGACCTTGGTCATCAGCAGTGAAGTGGAATGCAGGGCGAAGCAGGCCTGATTGTCCAGCAACAGGTCGTCGCAGTTATCCGTGGTGTCGCGTTCGGTGTTCATCTCAAAGCCTTGATCAGTGATCTTCATGAATCTAGCGGGCGAATCTTTAATGCGCCAGATAATTCTGACCTAGTGCCGGTCCAGATTGGTTCGCAGCGCCAGATCCCATGGCGGGACAGGGCTGAAGCGGACTTTCAGGTACTCCAGCAATAAACGACTCCTCGGGTTGGGTTGCTGCTCCAGACGCAACGCATAGATGCCGGTGGTTTCCGGCGGTGGCAGGCCGTGTTCACAGAACAGCGGCAGCAGTTCACCGCGCAACAGGTATTCGCTGGTCAACCAGGTCGGCAAGTGCGCGATCCCGAGCCCGGCCAGCGCACCGCAGACCAGCGCCTCGGCATTGTTGGCGCTCATGCGGATGCGCCCGGGACGATGCAGATGCATTTCTGCGTTTTGCTCGAAACGCCAGGCAAATGGCGGCGCCAGGCCATCCCAGTCGAGGCCGTCGTGATCACTCAACTGCGCCGGGTCGGTCGGCACGCCACGGCGTTGAAGGTACGCAGGGCTGGCGCAGGCGATGCGCACCATGCTCGCCAGCGGCGTGGCCACCAGCCGGGTATCGGCCATTTGCCCGGCACGCAGCACCAGATCGACCTTGCCCAGATTCAAACCCTGCATGTCGACAAAACTGTCGATCAGGTGCAGTTGCACGTCGAGGCCGGGGTACAGCATCAGAAAATCAGCGATCACCGGCGCCAGATGCCGTCGGCCGAACGCGGCGGGCGCGTCGATCCGGATCAAGCCTTCCGGCGCACTGCTCAGGGACACCGCCTCGGCGCGGGCCAGTTGCAATTCCGCCACGATCCGCCGCGCACGCTCGGCAAACGCCACGCCGGCCGGGGTCGCGCGGACGGCATGGGTGCTGCGAATGAACAACTGGCTGCCGACTGCGCTTTCCAGGCTATCGATGCGCCGCGCCACGGCGGAAGGGGTCAGTGGATGACGGCGAGAGGCAGCGGAAAAGCTGCCGGTTTCCAGCACGTCGAGGAACAGCCCGAGTTGTTCGGTCAATTGATTAGGGTTCATGGTGTATCAATGCTTATGCGAAGTTGGCACAGCCATTGTGCGTTGCTGTGCGTTTCCCCGCCAGCGCCGACTGCGTAGGATGAATGGCCTGAGATAAAAGGAAATCGGCCGTGATCGAGTTTTTGATGTACCTGGTATTTGGCGCAGCCCTGGGAACCCTCGGCGGCTTGTTTGGCATCGGCGGCGGTCTGATCGCGATTCCGTTGCTCGGCGTGTTGTTCGGTCTCGATCAGCAAATTGCCCAGGGCACCGCGCTGGTGATGGTCGTCCCTAACGTGATGCTGGCGCTATGGCGTTATCACCAGCGCAACAAAATCGAAATGCGTCACGCGCTGCCGCTGGCCTCGATGGGGTTTTGCTTTGCCTGGGCCGGCTCCATCTGGGCGGTGGGCATTGATGCGCAAACCATGCGCATCGGATTTGTCGCCTTCCTGATCGCGCTGTCGGCCTACAACCTGTTGCGAATGTTCTACGCCAATGCGCCGGCTTCTTCGCAGATGAATTACGCCTGGCCATGGCTGGGTGTGCTCGGCGCGGCGTCCGGAACCATGGGCGGATTGTTTGGCGTGGGCGGGGCGGTGGTGGCAACACCGGTGCTGACCAGCCTGTTCGGCACCAGCCAGGTGGTGGCCCAAGGGTTGTCGCTGGCACTGGCATTGCCCAGCACGGGCGTCACGCTGGTCACCTATGCCGTGCATCATCAAGTGGACTGGATGATCGGCGTGCCGTTGGCCGTGGGTGGACTGCTGAGCATCAGCTGGGGCGTGAAGATCGCCCACGCCATGCCGGAGCGCCTCCTGCGCGGGCTATTCTGTGGCTTCCTGGTGCTGTGCGCGGTGATGCTCGCGTTTAAAGTTTGAAGCCGTCGACGATGTGCTCGGCCAGGCATTCGGTAATCGGTGACGGATTGTGCAGGTTGCGCACCAGCATGATGCTGGCTTCAGGCAGCAAGGGCAGGTCTTCGGCGTCACCGAGAATGCGCATGTCCGGGGTGATCAGGCTTTCCAGTTGTGCGGTGACGGCCAGGCCGGCGCTGACCACCGCCATGATCGCCGACAGGCTCGAGCTGTTGTAGGCAACGCGGTAGTCGCGACCCATTGCGTCCAGCGCATTGCAGGCCCACAGCCGGCAGAAACAATCACTGTTGAACATCGCCAGCGGCAACGGTGTCTGCTCGTGGGCGCTGTAGCATTGTGCTTCGGCCCAGACGAAACGTTCCTTGCGCAGCAACTGGCCGATCTCGTTGCCCGGCTCGCGGGTGACGATGGACAAATCAAGATCCTGGCGTAGCAGCAATTGTTTTGATGATTCGCAGTGCACCTCGATCTGGATCAGCGGATATGACTGGGCGAATCGCCGCAGAATCCCCGGCAGAAAACGCATCACGTAATCGTCCGGCGTGCCGATCCGCACCGTGCCGACCATGTGCGGTTCGCGCAGGGTGTTGAACACTTCGCTGTGCAACTTGAGGATGCGCCGGGCGTAACCCAGCAGCACCTGGCCTTCAGCGGTCAGCCGCACCTGGCGGCCGTCGCGCTGGAACAGTTGGCGCTGCAACACGTCCTCTTCCAGCCGCTTCATTTGCATGCTGACGGCGGATTGCGTGCGGTTGACCAGCTCCCCTGCGCGGGTGAAACCGCCCTGATCGGCGATGGCCACAAAGGTGCGCAGCACTTCGGTGTCGATACTTGGGAAGGCGGACATACATCAATCTCCGAGATGTATTGCATAAGAAACATTCGTTGGATTGATCTTAGCTCCGGCGTGACACTTGAGCCATCCCAAACGGAGGGCAACAAGATGAAAGGTCAAAAAGGTTATGTCGAGGTAGAGAAACATTCCATCCACGTCGTCTCGGATTTACTGCACAAGATCAGTCGCTGGTACGAATTGCACCGTGAACGCGAGTTGTTGGCGGGCATGAGCGACGAAGCGTTGAAGGACATCGGGCTCAGTCGTGCAGATGTCGAGCACGAAACCGTCCGCCCATTCTGGGATGACCCGATGCACAAATGAGTAAGCCACAACTACACAAACCGTCTCCCGGTGAGGTAGGTTGCGAGCAGACAAGGAGATGCTCATGCCCGCAACGCTGTCCTTTTCCATCAAACAGGCTCGACGCCTGGCGCTGGCCGCCCAAGGATTCAACGGGCGCCAGCCGCCAGCGGCGATCAAAGCGGTGCAGCTCAATCGCCTGATCGAGCGGCTGGGCATCTTGCAGATCGATTCGGTCAATGCGTTGGTGCGTTCGCACTACCTTCCCTTGTTTTCCCGCCTCGGCAATTACTCATCCGACTTGCTCGACCAGGCTGCCTGGAGTTCGGGCCGGCGACGCACGCTGTTCGAATACTGGGGGCATGAAGCCTCGTTGCTGCCGCTGTCGATGTACCCGTTGATGCGCTGGCGCATGCGGCGCGCGAGTCGTGGCGAAGATATCTATCAGCAACTGGCACGTTTCGGGCGTGAGCAACAGGACACTGTCCGGCGGGTGCTGGCCTCGGTTGAAGAGCTCGGCGCGCTGGGTGCCGGCAGCCTTTCGACCCGTCAGGAGCGGGCAGGGCCGTGGTGGGACTGGAGTGCGGAAAAGCATGCGCTGGAATGGTTGTTCGCCGCCGGGGAAGTGACCGTGGCCGGGCGGCGTGGATTCGAGCGGCTCTATGATTTGCCCGAGCGGGTGATTCCTTCGGCGGTTCTGCAGCAGCCGTTGCTCGCGGAGGACGAGGCCCAGCGCGGGCTGCTGTTGCACGCCGCGAATGCCTTGGGTGTGGCGACGGAAAAGGACCTGCGCGATTACTTCCGGCTCAGCCCGGGTGATGCGCGGCCGCGCCTTGCGGAACTGGTGGAAGCCGGGGAGCTACTGACCTGTGAGGTCCAGGGTTGGCGGCAACCGGGCTTTTGTTTGCCAGAGCCGAAAGTGCCGCGCAAGGTCGAGGCCAGTGCCTTGCTGTCACCCTTCGATTCGCTGATCTGGGAGCGCAGTCGTACCGAGCGTTTGTTCGATTTTCGCTATCGGCTGGAGATTTATACGCCGCCGGACAAGCGGGTCTACGGCTATTACGTGTTGCCGTTTTTATACAACGAGCGGATTGCTGCGCGAGTGGATTTGCGTGCGGAGCGGGCGTTGGGGCGGTTGGCGGTGCATGCCGTGCATGAGGAAGAGCCGGGGCTGGATGAGGAAGGGGTGCTGGCGTTGGCGGTGAATTTGCGGCGGATGGCGGATTGGCTGGGGTTGGAGCGGGTGCAGTTGAATTGCCCGCGGGCGAGTGCGGGGCGGTTGCGGGTGGCATTGGCTCAGATTGAGGGTGACTGAGCTGACGCCTTCGCGGGCAAGTCGGATCGCCGCACCGCTCGCTCCTACAGGGGTTCGCGATCCCTTGTAGGAGCGAGGCTTGCCCGCGAAGGCAGCGACACGGTTTACCGACGGACTTGTTTCAGGGTTTCGGCAATAAGGAACGCCAACTCCAGCGACTGATCCGCATTCATCCGCGGGTCACAATGGGTGTGATACCGATCCGACAACCCGTCCTCGGTGATCGGTCGCGCACCACCAATGCACTCGGTGACATTCTGCCCGGTCATCTCGATGTGAATGCCGCCGGCATAGGTGCCTTCGGCTTCGTGCACCTGGAAGAACTGCTTCACCTCGCCAAGAATCTGCGCAAAGTCGCGGGTCTTGTAGCCGCTGCTGGCCTTGATGGTGTTGCCGTGCATCGGATCGGAACTCCAAAGCACCTGCTTGCCTTCACGCTGCACCGCGCGGATCAGTTGCGGCAAATGATCGCCAACCTTGTTCGCGCCCATTCGTGCGATCAGGTTCAAGCGACCTGGATCGTTGTCCGGGTTGAGCACGTCGATCAGGCGAATCAAGTCTTCCGGGTTCATGCTCGGGCCGACCTTGACCCCGATCGGGTTGTTCACCCCGCGCAGGAATTCGACGTGAGCGCCGTCGAGCTGACGGGTGCGGTCGCCGATCCACAACATGTGCGCCGAGCAATCGTAGTAATCGTTGGTCAGGCTGTCGCGACGCACGAAGGCTTCTTCGTAGTTCAGCAGCAGCGCTTCGTGGGCGGTGAAGAAACTGGTTTCGCGCAGTTGTGGCGAGCTGTCCATGCCGCAGGCGCGCATGAACGCCAGGGTTTCATCGATGCGATCGGCGAGGTGGCTGTATTTTTCCGCCAGCGCCGAGTTGGCGATGAAGTCCAGGTTCCACTTGTGCACCTGATGCAGGTCGGCAAAGCCGCCCTGGGCGAAGGCGCGCAGCAGGTTCAGGGTCGCGGTGGACTGGTGATAGGACTGGAGCAGACGCTCCGGGTCCGGCACACGGCTTTTTTCGTCGAAGCCGATGCCGTTGACGATGTCGCCACGGTAGGCGGGCAGGGTCACGCCGTCGATGGTTTCGTCGTTGGCCGAACGCGGTTTGGCGAACTGACCGGCCATGCGCCCGACCTTGACCACCGGGCAACCGGCGGCGAAGGTCATGACGATGGCCATTTGCAGCAGCACTTTAAAGGTGTCGCGGATTTTCGCGGCAGAGAACTCGGCGAAGCTTTCGGCGCAATCGCCGCCCTGCAACAGAAATGCGCGGCCCTGGGTCACTTCGGCAAACTGACGTCGCAACTCCCGGGCTTCACCGGCAAACACCAGCGGCGGATAACTCGCCAGGGTTTGCTCGACGTGCAGCAAATGCGCCGCGTCGGGGTAGTGGGGTTGTTGCTGGATCGGCAGGGCGCGCCAGCTGTCAGGGCTCCAGGGTTGGCTCATCACGGTCTCGGTTGTTTTACGCTCGGACGTTCATGTTATCAGCAAATTAGTGCGTGACCTGTTCCCGTCGCTTCGCGGACAATCGCGCCTTTGCCGCCTGATGTTGCGGTGCATTGCGTTGCCGGGCCCGGTGACGATCTGGAGACGAAATGACTGAGGAGCGCGTCGAGCATCTGCTCGCCGAGGTACAGGACGAGTTCGGCGTGATTCGCGTACTGGAAGTGGCCGATTACCGTTTTCTCGAGTTCGGTGATGCCATCGAACAGAGCTGCGTGTTCACCGCCGACCCGAGCTGGCTCGAATACGATTACACCCGTGCCATGCTGATTGGCGCGTTGTGCCACGAGCAACCGGAAAGCGCGCTGTTCCTCGGCCTCGGTGCCGGCACGCTGACTCAGGCTTGCCTGAAGTTCTTGCCGCTGGAAGATGTCGAAGCCATCGAACTGCGGCCCGATGTGCCGCGCCTGGCCATCGAATACCTGGGGCTGGATGATGATCCGCGGCTGTACATCCGTGTCGGCGATGCGCTGGAGCTGCTCGATACCGCCGAGCCGGCCGACCTGATTTTTGTCGACCTTTATACCGATGTCGGGCCGGGTGTCGGGCATCTGGCCTGGAGTTTTCTGGAAAACTGTCAGAAACGCCTGAATCCGGGCGGCTGGCTGGTGATCAACCAGTGGGCCACCGATGATGGCAAACCGTTGGGCGCGGCGCTGTTGCGTGGGCTCTATCACCGGCATTACTGGGAGTTGCCGGTGAAGGAGGGCAATGTGATTCTGCTCGTGCCGTCGGAGCTGGATCAGGAACTGGACATGGATGGGTTGGTTGCGCGGGCCGAAGGGCTGGCGCCACGGTTGGGGTATTCGTTGCAGTCGTTGATCAAGGCGATTCGCCCGGCTACTTGATTTGTTGTTCTTTAGGGCCTCTTCGCGGGCAAGTCGAATCGTCGCACCGCTCGCTCCTACAAGGGTGCGCATTTCCCTGTAGGAGCGAGGCTTGCCCGCGAAGGCAATATCCGCCTCGCCACAAACCTCAAACCCCTTTGAAAATGCCGGGCCGCTTCTCAACCATCGACCGCACGCCTTCCTTCGCATCCTCACTCGCCAACAACTTCTTCACCAGCGGCGGCAACCCCAGCGCTGCGGCTGTTTCGCCCTCATAACGCGCCTGCCGCGCCGACATCAACGTTGCCTGAACCCCCAGCGGCGCCTGCCGGGCAATCCGCTCTGCCAGCTCGATCGCCCGGAGCAGCAAATCCTCGCTGGCCATGACTTCCTGCACCAACCCCAGATGCAACGCGTCATGCGCATCGAATTCATCCCCGGTCAGCAACCAGCGCATCGCATTGCCCCAACCGGCGACTTGATGAAGGCGCAATGTGGCCCCGCCAAACGGGAAAATCCCGCGCTGCACTTCTTTCTGGGCAAACCGGGTGTTACTGGCGCAGAGGTTGATGTCGGCGGCGAGCATCAGCTCAATGCCGATGGTCAGGCAATAACCTTGCGCGGCGACGATCACCGGTTTGCTGACTCGCGGACCCGCGAACACGCCCCACGGATCGCAGCCGCCGGGCGGTGCCTGCCAGCCCTCGGCCAGGGCCGAACTGGCGCTGACCAGGTCAAGCCCGGCGGTGAAATGCTCGCCATGGCCGAACACCACCGCCACCCGCGCTTCGCTGTCAGCCTCGAACTCACCGTAGGCCAGGCTGAGTGCGTTGAGCAGGTCGAGGTCGAAGGCATTGCGCTTGGCCACCCGATCCAGGCCGATCAACAGGACATGGCCGCGCCTTTCGCAGGTCACACGGCTGGTAACAGGTTGATTCATCGAACAATTCCTCGGGCGGGAAGGGGTTTGAAGGGGGAGGCGAGGCCGCAGGTCCGAGTCACAACGGTGAACCGTTTTAGCGCCATCCCCAGCAGGGCCGGGCCTTTGAAAAATAGACCGTCGCACGATTATCCGCAAAGCCTGTGACACAACGGTGTATCCGTCAGTTTTCCGACAAATAATGCTCCCTTTTTGGGCGAATTCCGGTATAGTGCGCGCCGGCCTTTAACCGGGCCGCGTTTAGGTAGCGCAATTCCCCGAAGTCAGCTTCGGCTGCACGTCCGCACAGCGGACTCTCCCTTGACGAATCTTTTTCATTCATTCGTTTTCGCAAATCCCCGCCGACAAAGCAGCCAGGGCGACTCTTGAGTCTTACACGGCATGCGCAGCTTTGGAGCATGGGTCTTTGCGGATGCACTTAGAGGCAGACCCATGACCCAGGAAACCGGCGGCTTCGCCGCTTTTAATCTTAATCCGAATATCCTTGCAGCCGTCATTGCGACTGGCTACGAAGAGCCTTCGGCTATTCAGCAGCAATCGATCCCGATCATCATGGCCGGCCAGGACATGATTGGTCAGGCGCAAACCGGTACGGGTAAAACCGCTGCGTTCGCCCTGCCTATCCTGCACTGCATCGATCCTGCCAAGCGCGAGCCGCAAGCCCTGATCCTGGCGCCAACCCGTGAGTTGGCGCTGCAAGTAGCAACCGCTTTCGAAACCTACGCCAAGCAAATGCCAGGCGTTACCGTTGTGGCCGTTTACGGCGGCGCCCCTATGGGTCCACAACTGAAAGCAATCCGTAATGGCGCACAGATCGTTGTCGCCACTCCGGGCCGTCTGTGCGACCACCTGCGTCGCGACGAAAAAGTCCTGTCGACCGTGAACCACCTGGTTCTCGACGAAGCCGACGAAATGCTCAAACTGGGTTTCATGGACGACCTCGAAGTCATCTTCAAGGCGCTGCCTCCAACCCGTCAGACCGTATTGTTCTCGGCTACCCTGCCGCAGTCGATCCGTGCGATTGCCGAACGTCACCTGCGTGATCCGCAGCATGTGAAGATCCAGACCAAGACTCAGACCGTTACCGCGATCGAACAGGCTCACCTGTTGGTTCACGCTGACCAGAAGACCTCGGCTGTATTGAGCCTGCTGGAAGTCGAAGACTTCGACGCCCTGATCATGTTCGTGCGCACCAAGCAAGCGACCCTGGACCTGGCCAGCGCCCTGGAAGCCAAAGGCTACAAAGCCGCTGCGCTGAACGGTGACATTGCCCAGAACCAGCGTGAGCGCGTGATCGACTCCCTCAAGGATGGCCGTCTGGACATCGTTGTGGCGACCGACGTTGCCGCTCGTGGCCTGGACGTTCCGCGCATCACTCACGTGTTCAACGTTGACATGCCGTACGATCCGGAATCCTACGTTCACCGTATCGGCCGTACTGGCCGTGCCGGTCGCGAAGGTCGTGCACTGCTGCTGGTGACTCCGCGTGAGCGCCGCATGCTGCAAGTGATCGAGCGTGTAACCGGTCAGAAAGTTGCCGAAGTTCGCCTGCCGGACGCTCAGGCTGTTCTCGATGCCCGCATCAAGAAACTGACCAACAGCCTCTCGCCGCTGGTTGGCGATGCCGAATCGACTCACGGTGATCTGCTGGATCGCCTGACTGCCGATATCGGTTGCACGCCGCGTGCACTGGCTGCTGCCCTGCTGCGCAAGGCGACCAACGCTCAGGCGCTGACCCTGGCTGCAATCGAGAAAGAACGTCCACTGGTGCCGAACAACGCACCGCGTGGCGATCGTCCAGAGCGCACCGGTGATCGTCCGGACCGTGGTGATCGCGAGCGTCGTGCTCCGGTTCCATTGGCCGAAGGTCGTGCCCGTTGCCGTACCGCGCTGGGCGCGCGTGACGGTATCGCGGCGAAAAACCTGCTGGGCGCCATCCTCAACGAAGGTGGTCTGGCGCGTGAAGCCATCGGTCGCATCCAGGTGCGTGACAGCTTCAGCCTCGTCGAGCTGCCGGAAGATGGTCTGGAGCGTCTGCTGACCAAGCTGAAGGACACTCGCGTTGCCGGTAAGCAGTTGAAGCTGCGTCGCTATCGCGAAGATTGATCCGCCCCCGGGCTGATTGATCGAACATAAAAAATCCCCGACTGGTTCGGGGATTTTTTTATGCCTGCGATTTGTTAGATAACGCCGGTCTTGCGATTGGCCGCAGATCCTGTGGGAGCGAGCCTGCTCGCGATGGTCGTGAACGATTACGTGTGCTGTCTGAATGAGCGCGGTGCCTGTGCGTCCATCGCGAGCAGGCTCGCTCCCACAGGTGGCCAAGGGTTAATCGGCTATTGGGCCGCCACCCGCCGTGACCACCTGCACACTCATGCGCGGAGTCGCCAGATCAAGCCCGGCTTCATCCAGGTGTCGTTTCAAGGACAGGTTGAACGCCCGGGAAACTTCCCACTGTTTGATCGGCGCGGTCTTGAAGCGGGCCCGCAGAATCGCGTTGCCTGACTCGAAACTCTCGACCCCTTGAATCTCCAGCGGCGACCAGATGTTGCGTCGTTGCAGTGGATCGGCGCGCATCTTCTGGCCGACGTCGCGCATCAGTTTGATCGCGTTATCGATGTCCATGTTCGAGGGGATCGCCACGCGAAAGATCGCGTAGCCGAACTCCCGCGAGTAGTTCTTGATGCTTTTGATTTCACTGAACGGGATGGTGTGGACGATGCCGTCGATGTCCCGCAGGCGCACGGTACGAATGGTCAGGCCCTCGACAGTGCCGAGGTGGCCGCCAACATCCACGTAGTCGTCGATGGCCAGGGAGTCTTCGATGATGATGAACAGCCCGGTGATCAGGTCCGCGACCAACGATTGTGCGCCGAAACCGATGGCCAGGCCGATCACGCCGGCACCGGCCAGGAGCGGCGTGACGTTCATGCCCATGTTCGCCAGGGCGACGATCAGCGCAACGATGAAAATCGCCACGAACAGCACGTTGCGGATCAGCGGCATCATCGTCTGCGCACGCGCGTTGGCCTGGCCTTTGCGTGAGCGGGTGAGGGCGTGGTGCACGGCGGTGTCGCTGAGGATCCAGATCAGCCAGGCAAAAATCAGTGTGCCGCCGAGGCTGAACAGTTTGACGCTGACTTCATGGCCTTCGCCTTCGGTGAACGCAATCAGCGACATGCCCCAGACCCGCAGGCCAAGTTCGATGAACGCCAGCCACACCAGCAAGTGGGCGAGGGTATAGAAGAAGCTTTTCAGGCGTTCGGAATACAGTGCGTGACGCTTCATGCCCCGTTGCGGTTTCAGTGCATGCCGGCGCACCAGCCCGTTGATGACCATGCACAACACCAGCAGCACGGTGCAGATCAGCGACTGGCGCAACGCGGTGCTGGTGTCGCCGGCGGAAACGAACGTGGCGAACAGCGAAATCGCCACCAGCACCAGCGCTGGCATGTACCAGAAAGTACCGAGAATCTCGATGGTGTCGCTGAGTGCGCGGCGGGTCAGGCGCCGTGACAGCGGTTGGTTGCGGATCAAGTGGGCGATGGGGCGTCGGAAGCGCAGGATGAACAGCCCGGTAGACAGCGCGGCCAGCACGTTGGCGATGGTGGCGGCGGTGTGCGCCAAATGGCTGCCGAGGCTGGCGACCAGTCGCGGGTCGTTCAAGGCTTCGCCGAACGCGGCAAAACTGCCGATCAGCCACAGCGGCCGAAAGGCCTGATGCCGCAGGATGTACAAGGCGCGGTGGCGGTGTGGCCCGTCGAGCAAGGAAAAGGCGATCACGCAGATCGCCGAAAAACACGTGCCGACCACCAGCGCATAGGCCAGCACCATCGCCAGGCTTTTGCCCAATGACGAGGGCAGGGCGTAGGTCATGTAGACGGTCATCACCAGGGCGATCAGCCAAGGCCCGAGTTTGCGCAGGGCAAAGCGCAACATGTCGAGGGCCTTGGGGTGCTGCGGTAATTCTTCGGTCAGGCCGAAGCGCATCCGTACCCGGTGACCGAGCCAGATCAGTGCGGCGGCCAGCAGGCTCCAGACCATCAGAATCATGGCGAAGCCAAAGATGATCGGCAGCCATTCATTGGCCGGCAACACCAACCCCGCCAGTTCTTCCTTAGCCAGATCAAACTCGTCGGACCAGCGTGTGAGCGGGCTGTCAGCGCCGGAGAATTGTTTTTCAAAATTGGCCAGCGTGCCGCCAATCAGGCCCAACACGCCTTCTTCAGCAGCCGGTTGGGCTTTTTTGGTGGCGTCGCGCAGCTTCTTCAGGTCGGCCAGCAATTTGCTGCGTTGCTGATCGTTCTCCAGTGACTTGATGACTTCGTCGAGGGATTGCCCGAGGGGTTCTTGCGCCTCGGGCTGGGTTTTCGCCGAGCTGTTGAGCAAGCTCGGTAAACCGACGGCCTGGGCCGGCATGATCGGCAGCAGCGCCATCAGGCAGACGAGGAAAAGGCTGGGTAGGGCAAAAAGACGAGCGAACACTAGGCGGTCAACCTTGAAAGGAGCAGGTCGACCGAGTGTACGAGCCCGCCAAAATCAATGCGAGCCGAGGGCGAGGATTTATTCGTTGAGTTTGGCGAGGATCTTGAAGACCACGGTGCCGAGGATGGTCAGCATGCCGATCCACATCGCGAACACGCCGGCATTCTTGTCGCGGAAGTTGAAGCCGATCGCCAGCAGGATCATCCCGGCAAGAATCGGGATCAGCATGGCGTGAAATGAAGACATCGAGATCATGAGCGACTGCCTTGTCGATGGGGGTATTTAAAGTCTAGGTGGGTTTAGCATTTGTAGGAGCCGGCTTGCTGGCGATGGCGTCATTGAAATCGCCATCGCCATCGCCAGCAAGCCGGCTCCTACAGGGATTACGGAAGCTCTTGGCTGGCGTAGAACGCGCTCAGCACTTTCACCAGGTGCGCCAGATCATGACTGCCGCACAGTTCGCGGATCGAGTGCATGGCGAATGTCGGCAGGCCGATGTCCACGGTGCGCACACCCAGGTGGCTGGCGGTGATCGGGCCGATGGTCGAGCCGCAGCCCATGTCGCTGCGCACCACGAAGCTTTGCACCGGCACTTCTTCGGCCATGCACAGATGGCGGAAGAACCCGGCGGTTTCGCTGTTGGTGGCGTAACGCTGGTTGCTGTTGACCTTGATCACCGGGCCGGCGTTGAGTTTCGGGCCGTGGTTGGCGTCGTGCTTGTCGGCGTAGTTGGGGTGTACGCCGTGGGCATTGTCGGCCGAGACCAGCAGGGATTTCTGAATGGTGCGTACGAATTCATCACCTTCGGGCAACAAGCGACGCAGCGTCTGCTCCAGCATCGGGCCGTCAGCGCCACAGGCCGAGCAGGAGCCGACTTCTTCGTGGTCATTGGCGACCAGCACGCAGGTTTCGTCGGTTTCAGCCGTCAGCAACGCTTGCAGGCCGGCGTAGCAGGACAGCAGGTTGTCGAGGCGCGCACCGGCGATGAAGTCGCCATGCAGGCCGATGATCGCAGCGCTCTGGGTATCGTAGAAGCTCAACTCGTAGTCGAGCACCACGTCGGCGTTCAGGCCATGCTCGAGAGCAAGTTGATTGGTGAGCACGGCGCGGAAGTCCACGCGCTCGTCACCGGCGAACTGCGCGAGGATCGGCGGCAATTCGGTCTGGGCGTTGATCGCCCAACCCATGTTGGCTTCACGATTGAGGTGAATGGCCAGGTTTGGAATGATCGCGATCGGTGTCTTGAAGTCGATCAACTGGCTCTCGACCTTGCCGTCGCGGCGGAAGGTCACGCGGCCCGCCAGGGACAGATCGCGGTCGAACCACGGAGCCAGCAGCGCGCCGCCATACACTTCGACACCCAGCTGCCAGAAACCCTGGCGTTGCAGTTCCGGCTGGGGTTTGACTCGCAGGCACGGGCTGTCGGTATGGGCGCCGACCAGGCGGATACCGCCATGCAGGGGGGAGTGACGGCCCATTTTGACGGCGACAATCGAAGAGTCGTTACGGGTGACGTAGTAGCGACCGTTGGCTTCAGTGGTCCAGGGCTCGCGTTCGTCGAGACGCTGATAACCCGCCGCTTCCAGGCGCTGAACAAGGCTGGCGGTGGCATGAAACGGGGTAGGGGAGGCCTTGAGGAAATCGATCAGGCCTTGGTTCAACTCTTCGCGCATAAGTAGCTCCAGACAGCAATGGCGCAAGTTTACCGTATTGGCTCACGGCATTGCAGACACAATGCCGTCCGTCGCGCGACGTTTGTCGGTGGGTCTGATTTGCGCGTCAGCCTGTGATCAGAAGACCGCTGAGGAACACTTCACGGCGTTGCTTGCGGCCCACGTATTCATGCTTGCTCGCGACATACACCGGGTTGAACTTTTTCTTCGAGATGTTTGGGAGTTGTCCTGTGTACGTTTCAACCAGCCGATCATAGTCGGCTTCAGTAATGTGTTTGTAGATTTCCCGGCGATAGAAAAATCCCAGCTGGAAGCCCAGGGTTTCGCTCGGGTGGAGTGTCTGGCTGGCGAAGCAGTTTTCAAAATCGATGGCTTTGAGCGGTGACTGCGACGATTCGGGGATCAAGATGTTGCCGGCCCAGAAATCCATGTGAGTGATGTTCTTCAGGGCGAGGGAGTGGAGCAGATCGAAAGCATCCTGGATAAATGCCTCCACGTTGCCGGGGTTGCGTTTAAGCCACTGTACGCCGTCAAGATGGTCGTCAAGCAGGCGCGTGATAATGAAATACTCCTGGGTCAATCCCAGCAGGTCCTTGGTGTAGCCAAATCCTTGAAGTGGTGGCATCCGGACGCCGCGGCGCTGCGCTTCATGGGTATTGATCAGTTCTTCCAGCGGCCAGTCGAAGCGACCGTTACGCTGTGGTTTGCCAAAGGTTACCCGCACTTTCGCCTTTAAAGTATCCAGCGGCTGAACCTTGGCAAATAGAGGGGTGTCACCACTGGCGAGCGGTGCGCTCGCACGGGTGAGCTTGCGAGCGCTGCGCTTTTCAATCAGTTGCTCCAGCGCTTGCCGTGCTTCGACGCAAGGCTGTTCGCTGAGGTGCAGGGTGGTGTTGGCAAAGCTGAAGGTAATTGGGTAGTCGTTCTGAAGTGTCTTGCAACTGCGCACTGGGCGTCCTGCCTGCTATCGTAATGCCATTATTTTACGTTTCTTTACAAATTTATGACAATAATTTAACGCCATTTTTACGACAGATAATTTGTTTCAATAAATAAAAACGCCCTTCAGTTGAAGGGCGTTTTTTCATCTCGGCGCGTCTGCTCAAAACGGTGCCGGGCACTCGAAACGCAGGCGTTCACCAGTCTGCGGATGAGTGAAGCTGAGCATGCTCGCGTGCAGGCACAGGCGTGGCCAGGCGGCCAGCGCCTGCTCGTGGGCATAGAGCCCGTCACCCAGCAGCGGGTGGCCGATGGAGAGCATGTGCACGCGCAACTGATGGGAGCGGCCGGTGATCGGCGTCAGTTCAACCCGACACCAGTCGCCGCATCGTTCCAGCACGCGCCAGAATGTCAGGGCGTTTTTGCCGAACTCGAAATCCACCACATGGCGCGGCTTGGTCGGCGGGTCGTAACGCAGGGGCAGGTCGATGCTGCCGCTGTCCAGTTCCGGCTGGCCCCAGCACAGTGCGGTGTAGGCCTTTTCGGTTTCACGGTCGTGAAATTGCCGAGACAATTCGCGATGGGTGTCCGGGTCACGGGCCAGCAGAATGATGCCGGAGGTTTCCCAGTCCAGGCGATGGACGATGCGGGCTTCGGGGTAGCCGTTTTCTTGCAGGCGGGTGATCAGGCAATCCTTGTTGTCGTCGGCCCGGCCAGGGACGGAAAGCAACAGGGTCGGTTTATTCACCACCAGTACGGCGGCGTCCTGATGGATGATGTGGACGTTGGACAGCGGCATTAAACAGCCTCGTAACAAACGCCAACGGCGACTCAGGCTTTCAGGGCTCTTGTAGGAGCGAAGCTTGCTCGCGAAGGTGTGTCAGCAACGTTAATGTCGACTGACACACCTTCGCGAGCAAGCTTCGCTCCTACAAGGAGCAGCAAAAGCCTGAGCCGCCGTGGCTCCCGACGGGTCGACTCAGCGATCCGGCAGGGTGATATTGAGTTCCAGAATCGAGCAGCTACCCTGGTTTTCCAGGGCGACATGCACGTCATCGGACCCGATATTGACGTACTTGCGGATGACTTCGACCAGCTCTTTCTGCAAGGCTGGCAAGTAATCCGGCGTACTGCGTTGGCCGCGTTCATGCGCCACGATGATCTGTAGACGCTCTTTCGCTACCGAGGCGGTACTTGGCTTCTTGTTAGCACGAAAGAAGTCAAAAATGTTCATTACCGGCCTCCAAACAGACGCTCAAAGAATCCTTTCTTCGTCACATCGAGAAACCGATGCTCCACGGTTTTGCCCAGCAGGCGTTCGACCGCATCGCTGTACGCCTGACCGGCGTCGCTTTGATCGTCGAGAATCACCGGCACGCCGGAGTTGGACGCCTTGAGTACCGCTTGGGACTCAGGGATCACACCCAGCAGGGTCACAGCGAGAATTTCCTTGACGTCTTCAACGCCGAGCATCTCGCCATCGCTGACGCGTTGCGGGTTGTAACGGGTCAACAGCAAGTGTTCCTTGATCGGGTCTTCGCCGTTTTCGGCGCGACGCGATTTGCTGGCCAGCAGGCCCAGCATGCGGTCCGAGTCACGAACCGAGGAGACTTCCGGGTTGGTCACGACAATCGCTTCATCGGCGAAGTACATGGCCAGGTGAGCACCTTTCTCGATGCCGGCCGGGGAGTCGCAGACCACGAATTCGAAGTCTTCCTTCAACGCCATCAGGACTTTTTCCACGCCTTCGACAGTCAGCGCGTCTTTGTCGCGGGTCTGACTGGCGGCCAGTACGTAGAGGTTTTCCAGGCGTTTGTCTTTGATCAGGGCCTGTTGCAGGTTGGCTTCGCCGTTAACCACGTTGACGAAGTCATACACGACGCGACGCTCGCAACCCATGATCAGGTCGAGGTTACGCAAGCCGACGTCGAAGTCGACGATAACTGTTTTGTGACCGCGCAGTGCGAGGCCGGTACCGATAGCAGCACTGGTGGTGGTCTTACCCACACCACCCTTGCCGGATGTAACCACGAGAATCTTGGCCAAGGTGTTTCACCCCTAAGGAAAAAGGACATTTAGCCCCTGAAAAACATCTCTGGAAAAACGACTGCAGTCGGACAGCTTGGCTGGAATCCGGTCATGAACCGCGCTTACCCCCGGTAAACACTGCTTTAGGCCTTTTTCCTACTTCGTTTGAGCCGTTTTCGCTACGTTTTAGAGATGCTTGGAAAATGCGGCAGTATCCGTTAAAGCCGAATGATGTTCAACACATCGCCCGACAGGCTGACCTGTACACCCGCGCCCCACAAAGGGTCGCGACGCAGATCTTCCGAAACCTTGTAATGGCCGGCGATGGAGACCAGTTCAGCGCTCATTTGCTGACAGAAAATCCTGGCTTTCGTGTCGCCTTTGACCCCGGCCAATACACGACCACGCATCGGTCCGTATACATGGATGTTGCCGTCGGCGAGAAGTTCCGCCCCCGGGCTGACCGAGGAGATCACGACGAGGTCGCAACCCTGGGCATAAATCTGCTGGCCGCCGCGTACCGGCGAGGTGATGATTTTCGTCGGTTTGATCGTCGGTTCAGCGGGTTTTTCCGGTTTCTTCGCCACGGTGCCTTCAAGCGGGTCCAGCGCACGCTCGCGGGCGCCGGAGGGCGGCAGCACCGGCAGGTCGACTGCGATGGCGGCGGCGATGTCTTCGATGCGACTGGCACGGATCGCCAGGGTGCGCAGGCCGTGCTGGCGGCAGACGCGCATCAAACCTGGCAGATCGACCGCACCTTCGCTGGCCGGAAGCTTGTCCAGCGCCAGTACCAGCGGCGCGTTGCTGAAGAAGCCGGGCGCCTGGGCGACCTTGGCGGCCAATTGCCGATCAAGGCTTTCGAGGTCGTTGCGGGCCAGCTCCAGCACGGTAATGGCGAGCATGCTGCCCTTCAACTGGAACACGGGATCCTGGTCTTGCGGTTCGATTTGGCTCATGGTCGGCATACAACGGCTTGTCACTAAAAGTGCCGAGACTTATAACGAGAACGCTCGCGAGCCGCAAGCCGGGTCGAACGATGTAGAATGCGCGGCCATTGTCTTTCCGGAACCTTTAATGGATCGCCCGCGTTTTCAAAAAACATTTCTGATGCCGCGTTTCTGGCCGCTGTGGTGCGGCTTGGGGCTGTTGTGGCTGATCGTTCAGTTGCCATACCCGGCGCTGCTGTTTATTGGTCGTGCCCTCGGTGCATTGACGTATCGCGTGGCGGGCGACCGACGGCGCATTGCCAAGCGCAACCTGGAGCTGTGCTTCCCGGAAAAATCCGCTGCCGAGCGCAAGCGCCTGCTCAAGGAAAACTTTGCCTCCACCGGCATCGCATTCTTTGAAATGGCCATGAGCTGGTGGTGGTCGCGGGAGCGTCTGGCCAGGTTGGCGCATGTCGAAGGGCTGGATCATCTGAAAAAGGCCCAGCGCGAAGGCAAAGGCGTGATTCTGATGGCCGTGCATTTCACCACGCTGGAAATCGGCGCGGCGCTGCTCGGCCAGCAACACACCATCGACGGCATGTACCGCGAGCACAAGAACCCGCTGTTCGATTACATCCAGCGCAATGGCCGCGAGCGACACAACCTCGACTCGCTGGCCGTGGAGCGTGAAGACGTGCGCGGCATGCTCAAACTGCTGCGGGCCGGCCGGGCGATCTGGTACGCACCGGATCAGGACTACGGCGCCAAGCAAAGCATCTTCGTGCCGCTGTTCGGGATTCAGGCCGCGACCGTCACTGCCACCAGCAAGTTTGCGCGGCTGGGCAAGGCGCTGGTGGTGCCGTTCACGCAAGAGCGTCTGGCGGACGGCAGCGGTTATCGCTTGGTGATCCATGCGCCGCTCGAAGGTTTCCCTGGCGAGACCGAAGAGGCCGATTGCCTGCGGATCAACCAATGGATCGAAGGCGTCTTGCGCGACTGCCCGGAGCAATACCTCTGGGCCCATCGCCGCTTCAAGAGTCGTCCGCCGGGCGAACCCAAGTTGTACGCAAAACGCGGCTGAACCCCCAATCCCTGTAGGAGCGAGCCTGCTCGCGAAAAACCCGAGAGCGTCGCGGAGTGTCAGGCAGCCAACGTCATCGTTGACGACCATCGCCGGCAAGCCGGTCTCGCTCCTGCAGGGAAATGGAAAATTCCAACTAGCACCATGGAGAGTTGTGCATGAGTCCAGGCGAACCGGTTACAGGGTTGATTCTTTCCGGCGGCGGGGCTCGGGCGGCCTATCAGGTCGGCGTGCTGGCAGCGATTGCCGAATTGCTGCCGGTGGGGGCAAACAATCCGTTCCCGGTGATCGTCGGCACCTCGGCCGGGGCGATCAATGCGGTCAGCCTCGCCAGTGGGGCGATGGACTTTCGCAATGCCATCGAACGCCTGACTGCTTTCTGGCAAGGGTTCCGTAGCCATCTGGTTTTGCGCAGCGACTGGCCGGGCGTGATCCGCCAGGCCAGCCGGTTTGTCAGCCACAGTCTGCTCGGCATCGGCGCTCAGGTGCCGGTGGCCCTTCTCAACAGCTCGCCGCTGCGCCGGTTGCTCAACGACAAATTGCACATGACCGGCATCGCCGAAGCCATCGCGCAGAAGCAGTTGAAGGCCGTGGCAGTCACCGCGTTCGGTTACGAATCGGGTCAGGCGGTCACCTTTTATCAGGGCGGCGGCACCATCGACGCCTGGTTACGCCATCGGCGCATCGGCGTTCCTGCGCAGTTGACCGTCGAGCACCTGCTCGCCAGCTCCGCCATCCCATTGCTGTTCGCCCCGGTAAAAATCGGCGAGGAATATTTCGGTGACGGCGCGGTGCGCCAATCGGCACCGATCAGCCCGGCCCTGCACCTGGGTGCCAGCCGCGTGCTGGTGGTGGGCGTCAGCGGCAACCCGCGCGGGGTCGACCCGGAGCGACCGCTGCAACGGGCCTACACCGGGCAGCAGCCGACGCTCGCGCAGATCGGTGGGCACATGCTCAACAGTACGTTCATTGACAGCCTGGAAAGTGACATCGAACTGCTGCAGCGCTTGAATCAGTTCAGCCATCTGATGCCCGCCGGCACGCCGACCCGCACGCTCGGCGTAGCGCCGGTGGAGGTGCTGGTGATTTCGCCGAGCCAGCCGATTGATGAGATCGCTGCGCGACATCGCCAGGAACTGCCGGCAGCGCTGCGTCTGTTTTTGCGCGGGCCGGGTGCGACCAAGACCAGTGGGGCGGGGGTGTTGAGTTATCTGCTGTTCGAGGCGGGGTATTGCAGCGAGTTGATTGATCTGGGGCGGCGCGATGCGTTGGCCAAACGCGAAGAGCTGTGTCGGTTTCTCGGGCTTTCGGTGCCGGAGCCCGCTTGAACTGTCATTTGTGACAGTAGACGTTCAAGTATTTATTCGATCAGATTAAAGCCCTCAGGCAGAGGGTTCGAACATGGCGGCCACGCAATGGATTGATGCTCACACACCGAGTCTGGCTGTGGTGGATTCTCGCGGCTTGGTTGTGCGAAATGTCGCCTACTGCCGCCATCCTCTGAACTCATCGATTGATACCCGCATCACCCGTAACCACTTCGATCCTGCCGGACGGCTTTTTGCGTCCCGGGACCCACGCCTGTGGGGAGCGGCGCCGAAACCCAATCTTGAAAACACCTTTGATTTGCAAGGCCGGCCTCTGCTGGTGAAGAGCGTGGATACCGGTTGGCAGCTGAGCTTGATCAATCAGGCGGATGCGACCTGCTCGTTCTGGGACGGTCGCGGTGGTCAGCGTCACAGCGAATTTGATGAGCTCCAGCGCCCGACAGCCGTTACGGAGCAAATGGCGTACGAGTTGCCGCGTGTTTCCGAGCGCTTTACGTATGGCGATGCCAGTGATGAGCGGACGGCCCATAACCAGTGTGGTCAACCGATCCGCCATGACCATCCGGCCGGCAGGCGCAACCTCTGTGAATATGGTGTGGGTGGATCGCTGCTGGCGGAGCAAACGCGTTTCCTGCGCGATCTGGAGCTGCCGGACTGGTCATCTGAATTCGCCGAGGCGGAACTGGAAGACGAGGTGTTCGAGACGACGTGGCAGTACGGTCCTGTAGGAGAAATGCATTGTCAGACTGACGCCATGGATAACGTCAGATCGTTCGCTTACGACCGGGCCGGTCAGCTACGTGAAACCCGATTGAAGCTGGCCGGTTCTTCAGGAGAGCCGCGTTTGCTGGTCAGTGAAATCCGCTACGACGCTTTCGGCAGGAGCATCAGCGAACGGGCTGGCAATGGCGTCACCACCATTGCCCGGTATGCAGGTGAAGACGGGCGCCTCCTGCAATTGCAGTCCTGCGATGTCGATGGCAAGCCGCTTCAGGATTTTAGCTACGGTTACGATCCCGTCGGCAATATCACCTTCATCGAAGACCTGGCTCAACTGACGCGTTATTTCAATAATCAGCGGATCGATCCGGTCTGCTGCTATGGCTATGACAGTCTTTATCAACTGATCCAAGCCATTGGCAGCGAAGTCAGTCAACCCAGTTACGGCCCGGCTTTGCCAGCCTGGCAAACCACGCCGCTGGACCCCAACCAGTTGCGCAATTACACCCAGACTTTCAATTACGACGCCGCCGGTAACCTGCAAACCCGCCATCACAGCGGTGCAGAAACTTTTGAGATGTTTACGGCTACGGACAGTAATCGCAGCGTTGCGGATAAAGGTAACTTGGTCGACGGCTTCGATGCCAACGGCAATCAGCTGGAGCTGTTACGCGGCCAGCGGATGAGTTGGGATGTACGGAACCAGCTCAGCAGCGTAACGATGGTGAAGCGCGACGACGGCCCTGACGATACTGAATGTTACTGCTACGACAGTCCTGGGCTTCGCTTGCGAAAAGTCCGACTGACTCAGGCAGCGCATCGCACACTGCGTTCTGAAACGCGCTACTTGCCGGGCTTGGAAATCCATCGTGACAAGGCCACTGGAGAAGAGCGGCATGTGTTCAGTGTCGAGGCCGGGCGCGGTCAGGTCCGCGCCTTGCACTGGGTAGCTGGATTGCCTCGTGATGTTCGTAACGATCAACTGCGTTTTTGCCTGAGCAATCATCTGAATTCCAGCACCCTGGAGTTGGATGAGCAGGGCAGAGTTCTGAGTCGGGAGGTTTATTACGCGTTTGGTGGGACGGCGTTGTGGGCGGGGGGCTGCGAGATTGAAGCCAAGTACAAGACGATTCGTTACTCGGGTAAGGAGCGGGATGCGACGGGGCTTTATTATTATGGGTATCGGTATTACGCGCCTTGGTTGCAGCGGTGGGTAAGTACCGATCCGGCGGGAAGTCTTGCAGGATTGAATTTATTTCTCATGGTCGAAAACAATCCTATTATTTATGTTGATTTTAGTGGGTTGAAACCAAATATATTTGACAGCATTAAGTCTGCTTTTGGCGGGGTAGGAAATGAGCAGGCAAGGAATGGAATAGAAATACATTTTGTTCAATATTTGCATCCTAAAATAATGGCAAGGAAAGAATCGGATAAAAATCGAGCGTTGGTAAATATTATGCAGCGGCTGCCGAAGGTCGATGCTAAAGCGGCAGAAGAAATGCTGGAGGGATTTGTAAGGGTATTGAGTAGTGGTGGGCCGACAGTAAACGCTAGTCCAGAGTCAATTGCAGCGTTTGGTGGGAGTGGTTTCGTTAATTATTGGAAGGGGGATAAAAAAGATCCAAGATATGGCGCACGTAGAGAACGGGTCGAAGAAAAAATGTTTTTATATCAAAGTTCTCCTGTTTCTGTTGTGGAAGCTGGCCACTCATCAAATAGTCAAGGATTTAATTCAAATTTTCGGCCTGTTTATGGGGCTTTGCAAGTTCTTGATGATAAAGAGACTGTTGGTGGCGCTCCAAATTATGGGGCGGCGTCATTTTATTTTTCAGATGATTCAAAAAAATACATGACAATGACAGGTTCTGACAGTTTAAATATGGA
Organism: Pseudomonas sp. MM213; assembly: GCF_020423045.1. NCBI lineage: Bacteria > Pseudomonadati > Pseudomonadota > Gammaproteobacteria > Pseudomonadales > Pseudomonadaceae > Pseudomonas > Pseudomonas sp. MM213. The sequence goes on along the minus strand of NZ_CP081943.1, from coordinate 2,368,085 downwards.
GGCCTCTTTTGATGATCTTGCTGTATTTGAAAATGTCTATCCGTTAATTCCACGCATGAGTGATGATACGTTTTTGGTTGCTTTGGCAGTCGTCGAAGGGCGTCAAGAGGAAGTTTCTGTTTCGGGTTTTTCTAATTATGTAGAAGTTCAGGCTCATTCTAGAACTAGATGGTCTGATTTTAGTGAGGTGATATTTCATAGTAAGGGGGAGCTAGATGTGCATCCGAAAAACAAAAAAATAATGAATTTTTTAAATAAAAATAAAATGGTTGTCGATTATAAGAACTAGCATCGTGCTGGTGGCATGTTGTTCGGAAATATTTTTAGCTCAATATCACCTGGTGCGTGCTTTTCGCATCAGGTGATATTTATTCCAAGACCGTAGTTAGAAGTGGAACTTCACCAAAAAGCTCGTCGTGCTCTGATCAGTCTTGAAGTACTGGCTATCCTTAATCCCGTACTTGTCCGACCAATAGTCATACTCCACACCCACATACAACTGCTTCTCGCCAAAATTCAGCGCTTTACCCAAGTCATATTTAACCTGCGGGTTGAAGTGCAGGTTGGCGTGGTAGTCGCCTTTGGAGTTGGAGTCGTTGTCGACTACCCAGTCCATGAAACCGTCGATCAGGATGCTCGAATCGCCGACCGGGATGGTGTAGGACCAGACCGGGGTGATCTGCCAGACGTTGTCGCCCGCACGGCTGCCTTCGGTGTGGCGCTGGTAGAAGTTCAGCTGGAAGTAATCGAAACCAGGGATTGCCAGGTCGAAACCCGGGCCGATCAGATAGGACTCGGTATCGCCTTCACCAAACTCGTACGTCATCGCCAGCAACACGTCTTTGACCGGACCGAATCCGATTTTCTGGTCAAGGACTTTGCCCAGGGAAATGCGTGGGCTGAACTCACCGTAATAGGTGTTGGGGCCGACGTTGAAATCCTTTTCGCCGTTGTAGAAGATCTTGTCGACGAAGAAGAAGTTATCCCCATATTTCCAGCCATCGGCGTGTTCGAAGGTCACGGTCTGCTGAATGCGTGGGTTGACCTGGAAGTCCTTGCCATACAGGTAGGTCAGGCTGTTGTTCTGCCATTGCAGCAAGTCGCCGGCCATGGCCTGGCCCCCGGCCAGCAAGGATCCCGCCAGCATCAGGCTAGTGCACGTACGTTTCATTCGGTTGCTCCCAAAAAGTAGGTGTTTCACGTTGTTTTTTTAAGGTCGGCGCTCTGGTGTGGCGCCTTTTTCCGTAGCGGTAAAAAATCATCCAATCGGTCAGCTTCAGTGCTGTTAGCAAGAGCTGCGCCAAGGCTTTCGAAAAGCAAAAAAACTCCCGTTCGGCGGCTCAAGAGCCGTCGATTGAGAGGGGGTTGGAATGCCTTGATACCGTCCAGGGCCGGGATAAGTTGGCTTTCTGGTCAGGAATTAAATCCGGGCTTTTTTTAAAGCGGATTCAGGCGGCCGCGGAGAATACTGACTCCAGGGCCGGGTCTCAAGTGCCCCGCAACAGCGCACCGACGACAGGTTTGGGGCATTGTTGCGGGTCATCTTAAAGTGCACCTTCACCAGCAGGCTGGTGGTGTTTTCATTGGTGTCGAGGCGGGCGTTGTTTTCCACGCCGTACTTGTCTTTCCAGTAGCTGTACTCGACGCCGACATACACCTGTTTCTCCCGCCAGCCCAAGGCCTTGCCCAGGTCGTATTTGATCTGCGGGTTGAAATGCAGGTTGGCGTGATAGGTGCCGCGCGCGTTCTGGTCGTTGTCCACGACCCAGTCGAGGTAGCCGTCGATCAACAGGTTCGAATTGCCCAGCGGGACGGTGTAGGACCAGGCCGGTGTGATCTGCCAGACATCATCGCCGGGGCGCGAGCCTTCGGTCTGGCGATAGTAGAAATTCAAGGTGAAAAAGTTGAAGCCCGGTACTGCAAGGTCGAAGCCGGGGCCGATCAGGTAGGCTTCGGTGTCGTCTTCGCCATTCTCGTAGGTCATGGCCAGCAACACGTCCTTGATCGGGCCGAATTCGAAGCGGCGGTCGAGGATTTTGCCGAAGGAGAGGCGTGGGCTGAATTCGCCGTAATAGGCGTGAACGCCTTTGTTCCGGTCTTTCTCGCCGTTGTAGTAGGTGCTGTCGACGAACAGGAAGTTGTCGCCGTACTTCCAGCGGTCGGCGTGTTCGAAGGTGATCGTCTGCTGAATCGACGGGTTGATCGCGAAATCCTTGCCGTACAGATAGCTCAGGCTGTTGGTCTGCCACAGCAGTAAATCGCCGGCCATGGCTTGGCTGGCAGCCAGAAGACCGCTGCCTAACAGCAGGTTTGTCTGTGTCCGAATCATCTGTTGCTCCCTCTTGTTTTTATTTTCAAGGCGCAGGTGTCCCACCCCTGTAGGAGCCGGCTTGCTGGCGATGTGGTCAGAACATCCAACATTGATGTCGTCTGACCCACCGCTTCGCCAGCAAGCCGGCTCCTACAGGGTTTGCGTTCTGTCTTAGTGCGAGTGGGCGTGGCAGTCGTTGATCGCGGCGCGTTCCTTGCCGCCGAGGATGTTGAACAGCAGGTTCAGCGCCAAGGCACTCAACGTTGCCATGGCGATGCCGCTGTGGGTGATCGGGCTCATCCACAACGGCAGGTGGGCGAAGAACTCCGGACGTACCACCGGAATCAGGCCCATGCCGATGCTCACCGCCACCAGCAATTGGTTGCGACGGTCACCGATGTCGGCTTCCTGGAGAATCTTGATCCCGGTGGCGGCGACCATGCCGAACATCGCAATCGCCGCACCGCCGAGCACGGCGGGTGGAATCGAGGCGACCAGGAACGCGGCTTTCGGCAGCAGGCTCAATACGATCAGCAACCCGCCGGCAACGATGGTCACCGAGCGGCAGCGCACGCCGGTCATCTGCACCAGGCCGATGTTCTGCGCGAAAGAGGAATGGGTGAAGGTGTTGAAGAAACCGGCGAAGAACGACGCACCGGCATCGCACAGCAAGCCGCGACGCAGCATCCGTGGGCAGACTTCCTGGCCGGTGATTTTGCCCAGCGCGAGGAACATCCCGGTGGACTCGACGAAGATGATCACCACGACCAGGCACATCGAAAGAATCGGTGCGAGTTCAAACTTCGGCATGCCGAAGTGCAGTGGGGTGACGAATTGCAGCCAAGGCGCCTGGGCCATGCCGCTGAGGTCGACCATGCCGATCAACCCGCAGATCACGTAACCGAGGCACATGCCGATCAGCACGGAAATGTTGACCCAGAAACCGCGCATGAAACGATGGACCAACAGAATGGTGGCCAGCACCAGTGCGGCGATGGCCAGGTAAATCGGTGAACCGAATTGAGCGGCGCCGGCACCACCGCCCGCCCAATTGACGGCGACGGGGAACAGCGACAAACCGATCGAGGTGATGACCGTGCCGGTCACCAGCGGCGGGAAGAACCGAACGACTTTGGACATGAACGGTGCGATGAGCATGCCGAAGAACCCGGCGGCGATGGTCGCGCCGAAGATCCCCTGCAGACCGATGCCGGGCATGCCGGCCATGGCGACCATGCTGCCGACGGCGGCGAAGCTGGCGCCCATCATCACTGGCATGCGAATGCCCATCGGGCCGATGCCCAGCGACTGGACGATGGTGGCGATGCCGGCCACCAGCAGGTCGGCGTTGATCAGGAAGGCGATTTCTTCACGACTCAGGCCAGCGGCCTGTCCGATGATCAGCGGCACCGCGATGGCTCCGCCGTACATCAGCAAAACATGTTGCAGACCGACCAGGATCAGTTGCAAAAGGGGCAAACGCTGAATGGCGGGTGCGTCGGGGATGCGCGCTTGGGATAGCTCGGACATGCAACACCTCGGATCTTTTTTATTCTTGTGATTTTGTGCATCAGGGTGACCGCGTTGCGGCCATTCGCGGGCAAGCCTCGCTCCTACAGGTTTTGTGCCGTTTGCATCATTTGTGAACGACACAAAACCTGTAGGAGCGAAGCTTGCTCGCGAAGCTTTTAGCGATTAATTGGTCGGAGCTCCCTGAACAATCCACGCGCCGATCAGGTCACGTTCCTGCTGGGTCATCTGGGTGATGTTGCCCAGTGGCATGATCTGGCTGGTGACGGCTTGAGCCTGGATGCGCGCCGCGTTCTGGCGGATCTGCTCGGGGGTATCGAACATCACGCCGGCCGGTGCTGCGCTGAACAACGGGCTGGTCGGCTTGGCCGAGTGGCATACCGCGCAACGTTCCTGGATCACGCTGTGTACCTTGTCGAAACCCGGGCCGGCGTTTGCCGCCTGGACCGGTGCTTCAGCCGGTTTCGGTGTGGCAGGTTTGGCGCCACCGCCGAGGGCGGTTTCCGGCAGCGGCTGGTACTCGATGGTGCCAGGTGCCTTGGCCACTTCAGGTGCGCTTGGCATCTGCGCCGGGCCAGTCACGTAAGCCAGGCAGATCATGCCCACGGCTGCGACGGGCAGGGTCCAGGCAAACTTGTGGCTGTCATGACGGGTGTTGAAATAGTGACGCACCAACACCGCCAGCACCGCAATCCCGGCCAGGATCAGCCAGTTGTACTGGCTGCCATAAGTGCTCGGGAAGTGGTTGCTGATCATGATGAACAGCACCGGCAAGGTGAAGTAGTTGTTGTGACGCGAACGCAGCAGGCCTTTGGCCGGCAGTGCCGGATCGGGCGTGCGGTTCTCGGCAATCGCCGCTACCAGTGCGCGCTGCGCCGGCATGATGATGCGGAACACGTTGCCGACCATGATGGTGCCGATGATCGCGCCGACGTGCAGGTACGCACCACGACCGCTGAACACTTTGCTGAAGCCGTAGGCCGCGCCGATGATCAGCACGAACAGGATGAAGCCGAGCAGGGCAGGGCGTTTGCCCAGGGCCGAGTCGCAGAGGAAGGAGTAGACGAACCAGCCAACGAACAAAGAAGCGATGCCCAGGGCAACACCTTCAGGGCCGGTCAGGCTGCTGCCCGGTGCCAGCAGGTACAGCGTCGGGTTGGAGTAGAACACCACGCACAGCAGCGCGATCCCCGACATCCAGGTGAAGTAGGCTTCCCATTTGAACCAGTGCAGGTTGTCCGGCATGGTCGGTGGGGCCAGTTTGTATTTTTCCAGGTGATAGATACCGCCGCCGTGGATCGCCCACAAATCACCGGCCAGACCACTTTTCGGGTTGACCCGATTGAGGTTGTTTTCCAGCCAGACGAAATAGAACGACGCACCGATCCAGGCCACGCCAGTAATCATGTGAACCCAGCGCACGCTCAGGTTCAGCCATTCCAACAGATGTGCTTCCACAGTCTTTACCTCTCGCCCGTCACGCTTGTTGTCGCGTGATCGGACCTTCTCTTATTGGTGGGGGGCGAGGATCAAACGCTCATCCTCTTTGAAAAAATGCTCATCGCAGTTATTGCCTGTGCCACTGCGATCAACCACCAGGAAGTCATCCCGCTTTTCGATCGTCAGCACCGGGTGGTGCCAGACGCCGCGATGGTAATTAATGCCCTGCCTGCCGTTGGTGACGAAGGCGCGGACCAAGCCTGATACAGGTTCATCGCCAAGTGGCGCGACCACGATCAGAAAGGGGTTGCCGAGCAGCGGAATGAAAGCCTGGCTGCCCAGCGGGTGACGCTCCAGCATGCTGACGGTCAGCGGCATGTCCTGCGCGTCGGCGCGGAAAATGCTGATGATCGCCTTGTCTTCTGGCGTGGCGGTTTCCACCGTCGCCAGTTTATGAAAGCGCATGGTCGAACCGTTGTTGATCATGAAGTGATCGCTGCCGTCGGTTTCGATCACGTCACCGAAAGGGGCGAAGGCTTCTTTGGTCAGCGGTTCAATCGTCAGTGTGCGCATGCTGGTCTTCTTTTCCGAATTCAATGTTGTTTGTTCTGTCGTCTTCGCGGGCAAGCCTCGCTCCTACGGTTTGAGAAACCTGTAGGAGCGAGGCTTGCCCGCGAAGGCCTCATCGCTTATTTAGCGACCTTGCCCAGGACGCGCAGGCGGCTCACACCGCCATCCGGGAACACGTTCAGGCGGATGTGGGTGATCGGGCCCAGCGCCTTGATCTGCTCGGCGAAGGTGTGTTCGGCGTGCATTTCCAGTTTCTGCGCCGGCAACAGTTCGCGCCAGAACAGCGATTGGGTTTCGATCTGGCTGTCGGTGCCGCCCTTCACAAAGGCGCCCTGGATCGAGCAGGTGTCCGGGTAGTTGCCCTTGAAGTGCAGGGTGTCGACGACGACTTTTTCGATCTCGCCGGCATGACCCAGCGCGACGATGACCCAGTCATTGCCCGGCGTGCGACGACGCGCGGTTTCCCAGCCGTCGCCCATGTTGATGCCACGGCCCGGGTTGAGGATGTTGCTCATGCGGCCGAAGTGTTCGTCGGAGCAGGCGAGGGCGCGGCCACCGTTCAGGGCGGCGGCCAGGTCCACTTGTTCGTTGTCGCCGACAGCGGACCAGTCGCGGAACGGAATGCCGTAGACACGCAGACGGGCCACGCCACCATCCGGGTAGATGTTGAAGCGCAGGTGGCTGAAGGCCTGGTCGTTGCTGATTTCGTGGTAGTGATGGCTGTTGCCTTGCAGCTCGACGGCCGACAGCACTTCAGTCCACTGGGTGTTGTCGTCCGGTTCGCCAGACGCGAGGAAGCAGGCTTCCAGCGAGGCCGACGGCGGGAAGTTACCGGTGAAGAATGAAGTGTCGATGTCTACGCCTTTGATCGAACCCGGCACGCCCAGGCGGATGACCGCGCTGTCGTAGCCTTCGAAGCGTTTGCGACGCGATTCCCAGCCGTCCATCCACTTGCCGTTGTCATCGAACACGCCCTCCTTCCACACGGCCGGGGTCGGTTGGAACAGACGGTTGGCGTCTGCGAACCAGTCATCGGTGACCGAGATGATCTTGGTGCCCAGGCGGGCGTCGGCCAGGTTGACGAACTTCTCGAAAGGTACGGCGTAAGCTTTCATTCTTCTTGTCTGCCTTTAATAAGTTGGCTTGGGATGCTTGCAGTGCCCTGGGCGATGTTTGCGTCCAATGTCGCTCGGGCAAGGCTCGCTATAGGGTCAGTAATCGGAACAGGGCGATCTTGTTGATCTCCGCCAGCGCGCACTTGAACTCGGTTTCTGCCGGGTTGTGAATGCGCGTTTCGAACGCCGCGAGGATCTGATGCCGGTTGCTGCCTTTTACCGCCATGATGAAGGGAAACTTGAACTTGGCTTTGTAGGCGTCGTTCAGCTCGGTGAAGCGAGAAAACTCTTCGGCCGTGCATTGGTGAATACCGGCGCCAGCCTGTTCATTGGTGCTGGCTTCGGTCAACTGGCCCTGGACGGCGGCTTTGCCGGCCAGGTCCGGGTGAGCGTTGATCAGGGCCAACTGGCTTTCGTGATCAGCGCTCAACAGGATGTCGCTCATGCGCTGGTGCAGGGTTTCGATCTCGTCGATCGAAGCGTCCTGGCCCAGGTCGAAGGCCTTCTCGGCCACCCATGGCGAATGTTCGTAGATGTCGGCGAAAGCGGTGACGAACGCGTCGCGGCTCAGGGTCGAGGGTTTCAGGGTTTGAAAGGTGCTCATTGGGCAGCCCCTTGGTACGGGTGGGTTTCGTGCCAGTGGCGAGCGATGTCGACGCGGCGGCTGAACCACACCTGTTCATGACTTTTAGCGTATTCGATAAAGCGCTTGAGCGAGGCGAGACGCGCCGGACGGCCGATCAGCCGGCAGTGCAGACCGATCGAGAGCATTTTCGGCGCTTCGGCACCTTCGGCGTACAGCACATCGAAAGCGTCTTTCAGGTATTCAAAAAAGTCGTCGCCCTTGTTGAAGCCCTGGACCTGGGTGAAGCGCATGTCGTTGGTGTCCAGGGTGTACGGGATCACCAGGTGCGGCTTGCCGGTCGGGTTGTTCGGTTCCCAGTAGGGCAGGTCGTCGTCGTAGGTGTCGCAGTCGTAGAGAAAGCCGCCTTCTTCCATCACCAGCCGACGGGTGTTCGGGCCGGTGCGGCCGGTGTACCAGCCCAACGGGCGTTCGCCGGTGATTTCGGTGAGGACGCGGATCGCTTCGAGCATGTGCTCGCGTTCCTGTGCTTCGTCCATGTACTGGTAGTCGATCCAGCGATAGCCGTGGCTGCAGATCTCGTGACCGGCATCGACCATCGCGCGGATCACGTCCGGGTGGCGCTGGGCGGCCATGGCCACGGCGAAGATGGTCAGCGGAATGTCGAATTCCTTGAACAGTTTCAGAATCCGCCAGACACCGGCGCGGCTGCCATACTCGTAAAGGGATTCCATGCTCATGTTGCGCGCGCCTTGCAGCGGCTGCGCCGAGACCATTTCCGAAAGGAAGGCTTCGGACTCTTTATCGCCGTGCAGGATGTTGCGCTCGCCGCCTTCTTCGTAATTGAGCACGAAAGACAGGGCGATGCGCGCATTGCCCGGCCAGTGTGGGTGAGGAGGGTTACTGCCGTAACCGATCAGGTCGCGTGGGTAGTCAGCGCTCACTGCAGTCTTCCTTCTTATTCGTTGACAGGTTGTGTGGCGGCCTGGCGATGGGATGACAGGCTGGCGTCACAGCGATGGGTTGATTGTATACAACTTTATATCCACTTTGTAAGCCTGAATTTTCGCATTTTTCATCTGCTGTCATCTTGGGGTGATACTGCAAGAAACCTGCCCAGTTGGTCAGCTAATGGATAGAAGGTCCGCTGCTCGCATGGTTTGGCGTCAGATTGACTGCGAATCCTTGAATGGCGGTACTGGCTGCAAAAATGTCGTTTTTATTGTGTACAATTTTTATGAAAAGTGTCTTAATCAGTCGCTCGCCGCAGCTTTTCGTGCTCCGAATCGGTGCGGTCTCCTTTTCAACTGACTTCGGGAGGCGCGAGGTCTGACTGCTCCAAGCAGGCAGGCGCGCAGAATCAATGGGACGTTTGACTACACACGTTTTGGACGCTGCACACGGTTGCCCGGGCAGCTCGATCAAGGTCGAGTTGTACCGCGTTGAAGGCTCGCAGCTGGAATTGGTCGCCAGCGCAATCACCAACAGCGACGGCCGTGTCGATGCCCCGCTGCTGCAGGGCGATGACTACCGCACCGGGGTCTATCAGGTGCAGTTTCATGCGGGCGATTACTACCGCGCCCGTGGCGTTCAGCTGCCGGAGCCTGCGTTCCTGGATGTGGTGGTGCTGCGGTTTGGCATCTCTGCGGAACAGGATCACTACCATGTGCCGCTGCTGATTTCGCCTTATAGCTATTCCACGTACCGCGGCAGCTGATCCCCCAAGCAGCTGTCGCCTCCGAGAAGCGACTGCGCATATAGCTTCTTTGGTCTTTCGCCCGCTCACACTGCGGGCTTTTTTTCGTCCCGAGGAATGTGGTGAATGTGCCGACGCCTTCGCGGGCAAGCCTCGCTCCTACAGGTTTTGTGTCGTTCATGGAATGGAGAACAACCTTGTAGGAGCGAGGCTTGCCCGCGAAGCTCTTAACGGCTCAACAGCGACGCTGCGCCGGCGCCGCTAAACAGTCCGGCACTCACCCGGTTAAACCAGCTCTGCCCTTTGCCACTGCGCAGATACCGCGCCGCACCATGGGCACCTAACCCGTAAGCCAATTTGCACAGCAGATCCAACACGGTCCACGTGGCAATCATCACCAGCAACTGCGGCAGGAACGGTTGCCCGGCGCTCAAGAACTGCGGCAGGAATGCGGCAAAGAACAGGATGTCTTTCGGATTGCTCGCACCCAGCACAAATGCGCGCCCGAACAGGGCACGGAAACGCGGCACCGGCGCAGCCTGGGGCACTTCGGCACCGACCGATGGCTGGCGCGATTGCTGCCAGCTCTGCCAGGCGAGGTAGAACAGGTACAGCGCACCGACGATTTTCAATGCGCTGAACAGCTGTTCCGAAGCCAGCAACAACGCCCCCAATCCCAACGCGGAAGCGCTGAGCAAGCAGATCGACGCAATCACGCCACCCAGAAATGCCGGGTAAGAACGACGCAAACCGTAATTCAGACTGTTGCTGATCATCAGCAACGACAGTGGCCCCGGGATCAGGATCACCACCAGCGCAGCGCCGCTGAACAGCAGCCAGGTTTCCAGACTCATCACTTTCCTCCATTTGCACAAAAGCCTCACCCGACGGGGTGAGGCTGTTTTCAAGCGAGTACCTGTGTTTACAAGAAGATGAACTTGGCGATGAAGATCGCGCAGAGCACCCACAGGCTCACGGAAATTTCCTTGTATTTACCGGTGCCGGCTTTCAACGCCACATAGGTGATGAAGCCCAGCGCAATACCGTCGGCGACCGAGAAGGTCAGCGGCATCATGATCGCGGTGACGATCGCCGGAATGCTGTCGGTCGCTTCGTCCCATTCGATGTGCGCCATGCCGCCCATCATCAGCATTGCCACGTAAATCAGCGCGCCGGCTGTTGCATAAGCGGGGATCATGCCAGCCAGCGGTGCGAAAAACATGGCTGCAATAAATAGCACACCTACGGTCACTGCGGTAAGACCAGTCCGACCACCAGCGGCTACACCCGCGGCACTTTCCACGTAGCTTGTTACCGGAGGAACACCCACCACGGCACCGAATACGCTGGAGGCGCTGTCAGCTTTCATGGCGCGGGAAAGGTTTTCGATGCGACCGTCCGCGTTCACCAGGTTGGCGCGCTGGGCGACGCCCATCAAAGTGCCGGCGGTGTCGAACATGTGCACGAAGAGGAAGGCCAGCACTACGCTGATCATGCTGACGTTGAATACGCCGGCAACGTTCATGGCCATCCAGGTCGGTGCCAGGCTCGGCGGTGCCGACATGATCCCTTCGTAATGCACCAGTCCCAGACCCCAACCGGCCAGCGTTACGGTGATGATGCTGATGAGAATCGCACCGAACACCTTGTGGTAGCTGAGCACGGCGATCATCAGGAAGCAGATGGCGGCGAGCAGCGGGCCGGGCTCACGCAGCGAGCCGAGCTTGATCAGCGTCGCCGGGCTATCGACGACGATGCCGGCGGTTTTCAAGCCGATCAGGCCGAGGAACAGACCTACGCCGGCGCCCATCGCAAAGCGCAGGCTCACCGGAATGCTGTTGAGCAGCCATTCGCGGATCTTGGAGAAGGTCAGGATCATGAACAACACACCGGACACGAACACTGCACCGAGTGCGGTTTCCCAGTTGTAGCCCATGGTGCCGACCACGGTGTAGGTGAAGAAGGCGTTGAGGCCCATGCCCGGCGCGAGGCCGACCGGCCAGTTGGCGTACAGGCCCATCAACAGACAACCCAGCGCAGCCGCGATGCACGTTGCAACGAATGCCGCGCCGTGATCGATCCCGGCGTCGGCCATGATGTTGGGGTTGACGAAGATGATGTAAGCCATGGTGATGAAGGTTGTCAGACCGGCAATCAACTCGGTCTTCACCGTGGTGCCATGCAAGCTGAGTTTGAAGATGCGTTCCAGCCAGCCATTGCGTAATGGCGGCGAGAGTTCCAGCGACGGGGCTTCGGATTTGCGGCTTTCCACAGCGAGTACTCCTCAAGAGTTTTATTGTTATTTCCAGGGCCGGACCCATGAGGGTGGCAGCGGCCCTTTGAGGCATTCGCGAATTTGTTGACCGCTTGGTCAGGAACTCGCACGCAGTGGATTATGCTTTTGTATACAAATAATGCAAATAATGTTTTTGATTTTGTAGACGAAAAGTTTGGCAATAGGGATATATCGCCAGAAAGGACGCCTTCGCGGGCAAGCCTCGCTCCTACAAAAGCGGCGCATATCCTGTAGGAGCGAGGCTTGCCCGCGAAGGCGGTTTCCAGGATTCAGATTTTTTGCTGGTTCTCCCCAAGCGCCAGATTCACCGCCAACCACCCATTCACCGCCGTCTCTCCAGCCTCGGCAAACACCCGCTCCAGCAGTTTCACCTGCTCACGCCGCAACGATTGCTCAAACCGCGCCCCTTCCACGGTCAGTTCCAGCAGCCGTTTACGCTTGTCGGTCTCGGACGCAACGCTGTCTACCAAGTGCATTTCCACCAACTGGCGCAGTGGAATGTTCAGTGCCTGCTTGCTCACGCCGAGCAATGCCAGCAACTCCTTGACGCTCAGGTTCGGATAGCGGGCGATGAAAAACACGATGCGTTGATGCACCCGGCTCAAGCCGCGACGCTCGAGCATTTCGTCGGCCTTGGCGGTGAACGCCTGGTAGCCGAAGAAAAACGCTTCCATGGCCTGTTGCTGGGAGGCGGGATTTTTAAGGTCAAGCATGTTGACGTATCCGTTCGGGTTGTCGTAATTTCGGTCAACCAGTTTGACTCATTTTCCTCAGGCCTCGCTACCGGTGACCCCCCCATGGCTTTTTCCGAACGTGTCTCGCGCCTTAAAAGTTCTTTGATCCGTGAAATCCTCGCCGCCGCCCAGCGCCCGCAAGTGATGTCGTTCGCCGGTGGCTTGCCGGCCGAAGTCATGCTGCCGACCGTCGAATGGGCCGACATGCCGCTGTCCATCGGCCAATACGGCATGAGCGAAGGCGAACCGGAATTGCGCGAGGCCTTGGCGGCCGAGGCGCGAGCGCTGGGCGTGCCGTGCGAGGCGAGTCAGGTATTGGTGGTCAGCGGCTCGCAGCAAACCCTCGATCTGGCGGCCAAGCTCTACATCGACAAAGGCACCGAGATCCTGCTCGAAGCGCCGACGTACCTGGCGGCGTTGCAGATCTTTCAACTGTTTGGCGCCGACTGCATCACCGTGCCGCTGGAGGCCGACGGCCCGAACCTGCTTGAGCTGCGCACGCGTCTGGAAAAACACCAGCCTGCGTTCATCTACCTGATCCCGACATTCCAGAACCCGTCGGCGGTGCGCTACAGCGAGGCCAAGCGCGATGCGGTCGCCGCGTTGCTGGATGAGTTTGGCGTCACCCTGATCGAAGACGAGCCGTATCGCGAACTGACGTTTGATGGCGGCAGTGCCAGGCCAATCGTCAGTCGCTTGAAAAAGACCAGCTGGATCTACACCGGCACCGTGTCGAAAACCCTGTTGCCGGGATTGCGGGTCGGCTATCTGATTGCCAGTCCGGACCTGTTTCCGCATTTGCTGAAACTCAAGCAGTCCGCCGATCTGCACACCAACCGCGTCGGCCAGTGGCAAGCGCTGCAGTGGATCGGCACCGAGAAATTCCAGCAGCACCTGAGTGAGCTGCGGGATTTTTACCGGGTGCGCCGGGATGCGTTTCAGTCGGCGCTGGAAACGCATTTTTCTGATTTGGCAGAGTGGAACGTGCCGCAGGGCGGGCTGTTTTTCTGGTTGACGCTGAAACAACCGCTGGACACACGCACGTTGCTCAAGCCGGCACTGGCGGCGGATGTGGCGTTCATGCCGGGTGAGCCGTTTTTTCCGGAGCCGGATAATCACCCGGGGCATTTGCGGCTGAACTTCAGCCACATCGATCCGGCGCGGCTGGATGAAGGGTTGAAGCGATTGGCGGCGGTGGTGCGACAGGCGCAGGCTGCGGAAGCGGCCTGATCGCAGAGATAAAAAAACCGGCTCATGGGCCGGTTTTTTTTTGTTTGAGATTTGTGGTGGTTGATCCGACGCCTTCGCGGGCAAGCCTCGCTCCTACAGAAGATGCATAACCTGTAGGAGCGAGGCTTGCCCGCGAAGAGGCCGTCAGCCACACCACAAACCTCACGCCGCCGCGAATCGCTTGTCCAGATAATCAATGATCACCTTGGACTCATACATCCAGGTGGTCTGGCCATTCTCTTCAATGCGCAGGCACGGGACCTTGATCTTGCCGCCTTGCTCCAGCAGAACCTGACGATCCTGCTCGTTGTTCTTCGCATCACGCAACGCCACCGGCACATTCAGGCGGCGCAGGGTGCGGCGGGTTTTCACGCAAAACGGGCAGGCGTGGAACTGATACAGCGTCAGGTCCTTGGCAGCCGCTTCAACCTGAGCCTGGGCGGCGGCAGGGCGCTGCTTTTTGCCGGGACGGGTGATGAAGTCGATGAAAATGATCAGTTGGCCGAGGCCGACACGAAGCGCTTTAACGAACACGGTACAAGCCTCACGGGGCGAAAGAAGGCGCGCAGCTTACCTGATTTTTCGCAGACGAAAAAAAACCGGCGATGAATGCCGGTTTTCCTCGTTGCTGCGAATTACTTGATCAGGCTGAGAAACTCGCTGCGGGTCGCCGCGTTTTCGCGGAACTCACCGAGCATCACCGAGGTGATCATCGTCGAATTCTGCTTCTCCACACCGCGCATCATCATGCACATGTGCTTGGCCTCGATCACCACCGCAACGCCCAGGGCGCCGGTGACTTGCTGGACCGCATCGGCGATCTGGCGGCTGAGGTTTTCCTGGATCTGCAGGCGGCGGGCGTACATATCGACGATCCGCGCGACTTTCGACAGGCCCAGCACTTTGCCGCTCGGGATGTAGGCGACATGCGCCTTGCCGATGAACGGCAGCAGGTGATGTTCGCACAACGAGTAGAGCTCGATGTCTTTCACCAGCACCATTTCGCTGTTGTCGGAGCTGAACAAGGCACCGTTGGTGACTTCTTCCAGTGTCTGTTCATAACCGCGGCAGAGGTACTGCATGGCTTTGGCGGCACGTTTTGGCGTGTCGAGCAGGCCCTCGCGGGAGACGTCCTCGCCCAATTGGCCGAGAATCGCGGTGTAATTCTGTTCCAGTGTCACAGGGGCTGATTCCATAAGGGTTTCAGAGGGGTACTGTTTCTGTCTGTACCAATGTTGTACCAATCGAGCTCGTTTCAAACGGCCCGTTCACTCTGGTCGATGCCGGAGTTGATTCGTCGGGCGTGGTCGATAGCAACATCTGAACGCTACGACCGAGCCGAGTGGCAATAAAACGCAGGGTTCATCCCCGACATGAGGCACATGGTAGCGTATGTGTGACGGCAGTTGTATTGCCAGCGGGCGCGAAGCCCAAAATCGGTCGTTGCGGCCTGCAAGTGTTTGTCGGTCGCGCAGGCCTGCCGGATTTTATCCGCATCCCGCTACAGCCTGTCGCCAGGCTGCAGCAGTGATGTTCCCCTGAAACCTGTTTTGCTCATCAGGCCGGGCAGGTCTATCAGGCGTGAGTGATCGACAGATCGCTGATGATGCAGACGGAACCGTCTAGCGGGTCGGTGGTGTCGGAGTAATCGATCTGGTTGTACACGCCGCCGTGAAAGGCAAGCGTTTTCGTGTCCCAAGTGTTGTCGAGGCGCATGATCGCGGAAGTGGATTTGACGCCGTTACAGCTGGCCGATACAGAAACGGCGCCGCTCGAGTTTGCGTGAATGTTGATTTTGAAAAGTGCACCGAGCGGTACATTCTCCAACACCGTCGAGTTGACCGGGTCGTCCTGGAGGTAGCTTGACCGGAACCCCATGGTGATTTTTCCTTTGTTCCAGAACACCTTCACTGGAGGTCGTTCTGAACCCTTCACATGAATTTGGCCAATCACGACTTTCTGCAGCGAGTTGACTTTGGTCAGTCGCATTTCCTGGCGGTTCCAGTGGTCCGCTGCGCTGGAGAACAGCCAGTAACCTGGCTCCTTCCACTCACAGCGAGTTCGTAGCGTGCTCTTGCTGGACGCTCCAAGCGTCGGCGCCGTCATCTGCAGCGAACCATCTTCAAGCATTGAGATGACGTCGGGGCATTCGAGCAGTGCGCGCCAGCCGATGAGCTCAAGCGCAATCGGGTTGGTGTCGGAGATTGGAAGCGGGGTAGCGATGGTGAAGTTGCTGATGTCTACAGTCATGGTTTTTACCTCAGTCCATTGATGTCGCTTTTTGCTCTGGTGAGCCTTGCGTTTGATGCAGGCCTACATCCCACTGCCCACTCAATGAATGGGCAGAAGTGATAGTTGGCAGCTTCCGATCGATTTCCCGTTGGCTTGAATACGAATATAGGCGTTCCCATATTTTGTGTAAACGGGTATTCCCATATTTTATTCTGCGCCTGTATTTCAGGTGCAAAAAAAAGCCCGCGCTTGGCGGGCTCCTCTTGGATGTGCGTCGATTTGCTGTATTGCACGTCATGGCACTGGACGTTCACGAATCACCGCAACTCGGTTCACCGCGAATACATTGCCCACCAAAAGACATGACCCAGGATCGCAATCTGCTGCTCCTGGATCTCGGCGAAGGTGTAGTCCTCGTCCGGATGCTCGTCACGGTTGAAGCTGCGTAGACGGATCCCGCTGGGCAGTCGGTAGACTTGTTTCACACGGAGCTGGCCGTTGTGGTTGATCGCGTACATGTCGCCGTCGACGATGTCGCCCAGCGAATTCTTGCCAATGTTCATGCCGACGGTGGCGCCGTCGCGCAGTACCGGGAACATGCTGTTCCCACTCACCGACACGCACCTGGCGTTGTTGAACTGCACGTTATTGTGACGCAGGTCTTTCTTGAAGAAACGCAGCCTGGCGCTGTCGTTTTCTGCGATCACGAATCGGCCTGAACCCGCCGCCAGCTCAACTTCACGCAGGAAGGGGACATAAACCTCATCGTCATCCAGGGGTGTGCTGTCGTCCCAAGGCTGGATGTCTGACATTGAAATGCCTGGAGGGGGGAGACCCCTTTAAGCATGTCACCGACACCTTCAGCCAGCCACATCGGTGAAACGCCACACACTGAAGCGATCTGGGCAACAAAGGCTGTCGCTTTCGATTTCCCGCGCTCGAGGTCGGAGATTGAGGTTTGAGTCAGCCCCGCGCGCTCGGCAAGCTCGGTCTGATTGAGCTTGGCGTGTTGGCGGGCTGTTTTGAGTCTTTCTTTAAATTCCATCTGCGAAGTATTACGGGAGCTCCCATATCATTGCAAGTCGGTATACCTGCACTGAGTGGTCAGCCAGTAGCCAGATCGATGTGGCGGATACGACGCTGCAAGCGTGGCGCAACGACTTTACTCGTCGCGACCTTCCATCATGGTGCGTTTGAGCATCACATAAACTGCTCCGGCACCACCATGTTTCGCCTGGCACGAGGTGAAGCCAAGTACCTGTGAATGCTGGCGCAGCCAGGTGTTGACGTGGCTTTTGATCATCGGCCGCTTGCCGTCCAGGCGCACGGCTTTGCCGTGGGTGACGCGCACGCAGCGGATTTCGAATTTGGTCGCTTCCGCCAGGAATGCCCAGAGGGTTTCCCGGGCCTTTTCCACACTCATGCCGTGCAGGTCGAGGCTGCCTTCGAAGGGGATTTGCCCGATCTTGAGCTTGCGCATCTGGCTTTCCTGTACGCCGTCACGCGCCCACATCAGCTCGTCTTCCGGGCCGACGTCGATCACGAACTGATCGGACAGGCCGTCAACGGTGGTGGCATCGGTGCGCACGGTGGCGGCTTGACGCAGCTTGGCGATCTGCGCGCGGTCAGCTTTGGGTTTGCCGGTTTCGGCGCGATCGTGCTTGATCGGCTTGACGCCTTGGATCGCGCTTTTGAACAGGGAAAAATCGTTGTCTTGCATATCAGCCTCCGCGAAGGGCGGCCAGTTTACCCAAGTCGAGACACGACCGATAACAATTGGGGCCCGGTAAACGTCAGGCCGTCAATTCAGTCGTGTTTTTTCATCAGATGCGGGGACATGTTCAGCTCTTGCGACTGGCGCGCGCGGCGACGGCAACGCCGCCACAGCCAAACGCCCAGGTAGAGCAGGAACAGACCGACCGCCAGAATGATTGCCGAGCCCAGCGGGCTGGCATTCAACTCGCCGAGTGCCGGCGGGTGGCCCAGCAGGCTGGCGGCGCCGGCCATCGCCAGCAACACACCGCACGTTGCCAGCAAGGCAGCAAAGGCTGCGCCGAATCGAAAACGCCAGTTGCTTTGGCCTTTGGGCCGCAAGCGGCGTGCGTCAAAACCATCGGATAACTTCATTCCGACCTTCCTCAATGGGTATCGGCCCTTCGACCGGGAGTTGACCGGGATGTTCCTGAGGCTATGACATTTACAGCGAACGAGAGGCTTTTGCGGATGAGCGGCGGCATGAACCGCTCATCAAGCGTCGATCAGATCAGATCGTGGGTCAGGGCGAGGGTGGCGAAGTTGTCCGCCATGATCGCCATTTCGGTCTGTTGAACGTGGTCAGCGCTCAACACGCCACCCTTGTAGGGCAAATCGCGCGTTGCACAGGCGTCTTCAACGAGGGTGCAGCGAAAGCCCAGGTTTTTCGCGGCGCGCACGGTGGTGCTGACGCTGGAATGACTCATGAAACCGCACACGATCAGGTCCAGGGAGCCGAGATTTTGCAGGCGGTCCAGCAGTTCGGTGCCGTGAAACGCACTCGGCAGCAACTTGCCGATGATGGTT
Organism: Pseudomonas sp. MM213; assembly: GCF_020423045.1. NCBI lineage: Bacteria > Pseudomonadati > Pseudomonadota > Gammaproteobacteria > Pseudomonadales > Pseudomonadaceae > Pseudomonas > Pseudomonas sp. MM213. The sequence goes on along the minus strand of NZ_CP081943.1, from coordinate 2,349,789 downwards.
TCGTCGCTCTGTGGTTCGAGGCCCGGGATGAATTCACCGCGCTCGCCTTGCGGATCGAACAGCCCGCCGACGGTGCCGAGGTGGCGCACATGCACGATAGGACGGCCGGCTGCGCGGGCAGCGCTCACCAGCTGCTTGATGTTCGCGACGGCAGCATCCATGCCGACCAGGGCCAGGGGGCCGCTGAGGTATTCTTTCTGGGCATCGATGATGACAAGGGTCGCATGGCTCAGATTGGCGGCGGCATAACCGCGACCGCTGAGTTGAAACATCGTTTTTGGAACGGACATTCTGGGGCTCCTTGGAGTGGGGCTTTTGCGACATTGTCCTCTGGCTGAGCGCTTCTGTGAATCGCTACCATCGTAGGCGCCGTCGTTACTGGCCTGCAGCCTTGTCAATATCCTCGTTTTGTTCAATAGCCAGCGATAAAAATGGATATGTCCTACATCTGAGCCGGTGTTTTTCCTGCGTCGTCGTAACGCGTTTTGGCTGTTAGAATCGCCAGTCGTTTTTTCTGGAGTTTACCCCGTGATCACTTCCCGACTTCGTACCCTGCGTGACCATATCCGTTGGGCCGTCAGCCGCTTCCATGGGGAGGATCTGTTTTTCGGCCATGGGACCGACAACGCCTGGGACGAAGCCCGTCAACTGGTGTTGGGTGCCTTGCACTTGCCGTGGGAAATTGCTGACAGCTACCTCGACTGCAATCTGGAAGACGATGAGCTGGTCAAGCTGCAGCGTTTGCTCAAGCGGCGCATCGAAGAACGCATTCCCACCGCTTACCTGTTGGGTGAGGCGTGGTTCTGCGGCATGTCGTTCATCGTCGATGAGCGTGTATTGATTCCGCGTTCGCCGATCGGTGAGCTGATTGAAAAGGGTTTCGCACCGTGGCTGGGCGCCGCGCCTGCGCGGATTCTTGACCTGTGCACTGGCTCCGGTTGCATCGGTATCGCCTGCGCCTATGAATTCCAGAACGCCGAAGTCGTGCTGGCGGATCTGTCGTTTGAAGCGCTGGAAGTGGCCAATCAGAACATCGAGCGCCATGGTGTCGATGAGCGGGTCTACACCGTGCAGGGCGATGGTTTCGATGGCTTGCCGGGTCAGCGTTTCGACCTGATCGTGTCGAACCCGCCTTACGTCGATGCGGAAGATTTCGCCGACATGCCGCAGGAGTATCAGCATGAACCCGAGCTGGGACTGGCCTGTGGCGACGATGGCTTGAACCTGGTACGACGGATGCTCGCCGAAGCGGCGGATCATCTGACCGAGAAGGGTTTGCTGATTGTCGAAGTGGGCAACAGCCAGGTTCACGTTGACGCGTTGTACCCGGAAGTCGACTTTGCCTGGCTCGATTTCGAGCGCGGCGGGCATGGCGTGTTCATGTTGACGGCGCAGCAGTGCCGGGAGCATCAGGCGTTGTTCGCGTCCCGCGTCTGACCTGAGGACGCCTTCGCGGGCAAGCCTCGCTCCTACAGGTTATTGGTGATCCCTTGTAGGAGCGAGGCTTGCCCGCGAAGGCCGCGCCGCGGTCTCAAGCCTTCAACGGTGTGTGGCAATCCAGATCAACAACCCCGCCTGAAACACCGCAAACGCCACCAGGCACGTAATGGTGAACCGCAGCCCCGCGTCTTCGCGTTTGTATTTGCTGACCTTTTCTTCGTGTTTCTTCAGCTTCACTTCCTGCTCGGCCAGGTTCTGCTCGGCCTGCTGCAGCATCTGCGCCGCTTCGAGAATTTCCACCTGCTGCAACTTCTCGGTGTTCCAGTCGGCCAACAGGTCGCCGACCTGCACCTCTTTGACGCTGCCCTTCAAATGCTGGGCGTCGGCATACACCACCTCAAAACCATGCGCTTTCAAAAAGCGATCACGGCGCAGGCGCGTGTCTTCGTTCAGCGCGTCCTTGTTGTTCAGGTCGGTGCCGTCGACGGTGTAGCCGGGCCAGCGCTTTTTCGCCCAGGTAATGCCCTGGGCTGCCATGTAGCGGCCGATGCCACGGTTCATCGGTTCGATCTGCAAACCGCTTTCCGGTCCGAAATGCACACGTTTTGTGGTGTGGTCGACCCACACGTCGAGGTGGTTCTGTTCCTTGCGCACGCGCTGGCCGGGCAGGGAAATGGTCATGCGCAACAGACTGTGTTTCTTGTCGTTGCGTTCGGCATAACCGAATTCGACAAAGCGCAGTGGCCGCCCGCCGGTGTTGCGGTCGGTCTGCAACGGTGCCAGGCGGAGCATCTTGTGGTGCTCGACGTGGACGTCCGCCCACGGCAGCTCGACCGCTGGCGGTGCGTCTTTTTCAGCGGTGGTGTCGGGTGAAGTCGGGGTATCAGTCATAACGGCGAGATCCTGTCCAAGCTCAGCTTGTCGCCAGTCATAACGCTGGCGACAAAGGCTTATCGGCCGTTTTTTTCAGGACTGGAGGGAAAAAGCGCTTAAAAAAGCGCTCAACTGGAGCGAAGTCCGTCAATAAACCCGAGGATCCGTGTGCCCAGTTCGGCTGCCAGCGGCAATTGCGGATCTTTGTAGGAGGCCAATTGCCGTTTGACGTCGTTGGGCACGATGCGCATGACGTGGTTCATGCCCTCGATCAACGCCAGTTCGGCGTCCGGTTTGGCGGCCTGCAACAACCTGGCGTCGCCGACACCGACCTGGATGTCGTTGCTGCCTTGAATGATCAGCGCCGGCATTTTCAATTTGGCGAATGCGGCGGCGGGGTCCTGGCGGAACAGTGAGATCAGGTACGGCTGTACGCTCGGGCGGAATATCACCTGAAGTTGCGGCGGTACGTTGTCATCGGTGCGACCGGCCTTGAGGCTGTCGAGCAGTTCATTGCTGCGCAGCATCAGCGGAGGAGGCAAGCGATTGCTCAGTTGCTGACGCAGCACCTGATCGATCGGCCGGGCGCTGCCGGACAGGGAAATCACCCCGGCGGCATCGACGCTCGGCGCCGCGAGGCTGGCGATCAATGCGCCTTCGCTGTGGCCCAGCAGAATCAACTGGCCAAAGCGCGGATCGCTTTTGAGCTTGTGGCCCCAGGCCTCGGCGTCGGCCACATAGGCTTCCACCGACAGATTGCGTTCGTCCGGGGTCGCCGCGAGGCTCGCCGCCACGCCGCGTTTGTCGTAACGCACGCTGGCGATGTTGTGTTTGGCCAGTACCCAGGCGAGGCGCTTGAGGCTGTCGTTGCGTCCGCCGTCGGGGTTATTGCCGTCACGGTCTGTAGGACCGGAGCCGGAAATGATCAGGACAACCGGTACGGGTTTGTCGGATTTTGGCAGCAACAACGAGCCGAAAAGCTCCCCGGTGCCGGTATCCAATGTGATCGGCCGTTGCAGGACGGTGGCCTGTACAAAGCCGGTAAACAAGGTAAGGCTCAAGGCTAAAACTCGCAGCATCATCACGCCATCATGAACAAGATGCCGGTTGGACTCGCAGGCACCCATAAGGTTCGAGGATGAACTAGTTGGGTAGCCTGCGTATACTGGCGCGCATTACGTATTCAGGTTCATTTCACGGAGCGTCCTGCATGTCCGGCAATACCTACGGCAAGCTGTTCACTGTCACCACCGCGGGCGAAAGCCATGGTCCGGCGTTGGTCGCCATTGTCGACGGCTGCCCGCCGGGGCTGGAAATTTCCCTGGAAGATTTGCAGCGCGACCTCGATCGCCGCAAACCCGGCACCAGCCGCCACACCACCCAACGCCAGGAAGCCGACGAAGTCGAAATCCTCTCCGGCATTTTCGAAGGTCGCACCACGGGCTGCTCTATCGGCCTGTTGATCCGCAACACCGACCAGAAGTCCAAGGACTACTCGGCGATCAAGGACCTGTTCCGCCCGGCCCACGCCGACTACACCTATCACCACAAGTACGGCGAACGCGATTACCGTGGTGGTGGCCGCAGCTCGGCGCGGGAAACCGCCATGCGTGTGGCGGCTGGCGCGATTGCCAAGAAATACCTGGCCACCCAGGGCATCGTCATTCGCGGTTACATGAGCCAGCTCGGCCCGATCGAAATCCCGTTCAAGACCTGGGATTCGGTGGAAGAAAACGCGTTCTTCAGCCCTGATCCGGACAAGGTGCCAGAACTGGAAGCCTATATGGACCAGTTGCGCCGCGACCAGGATTCGGTTGGCGCGAAGATCACCGTCGTTGCCGAAGGCGTGATGCCAGGCCTTGGCGAGCCGATCTTCGACCGTCTCGACGCCGAACTGGCCCACGCGCTGATGAGCATCAACGCGGTCAAAGGCGTGGAAATCGGCGCCGGTTTCGCCAGTGTTTCCCAGCGCGGCACCGAGCATCGCGATGAAATGACCCCGGAAGGATTCCTCAGCAACAACGCTGGCGGCATCCTCGGCGGCATCTCCTCCGGCCAGCCAATCGTTGCGCATTTGGCGTTGAAGCCAACATCGAGCATCACCACGCCGGGCCGTTCCATCGACATCAATGGCAACCCGGTGGAGGTCATCACCAAGGGCCGTCACGACCCGTGCGTCGGCATCCGCGCCACGCCGATTGCCGAAGCGATGATGGCCATCGTGCTGATGGATCACCTGTTGCGTCACCGCGGGCAGAACGCCGATGTGCGCGTGAGCACGCCGGTGCTGGGTCAGCTTTAATGGCTGACCTCTCAGTCGCTGCGGTCTGATGACCGTGGCGGCGCTCCCGTACTGGCGGCTCTCCAGTTTCTATCTGTTCTATTTCGCCTTGCTCGGTTCGACAGCGCCGTTCCTGGCGCTGTACTTCGATCACCTGGGTTTTTCTGCCGCGCGCATCGGTGAGCTGGTGGCGATCCCGATGCTGATGCGTTGCGTCGCGCCGAACATCTGGGGCTGGCTCGGGGATTACACCGGCCAGCGCCTGGCCATCGTGCGCTTCGGCGCGGTCTGCACGCTGCTGACGTTCTCGCTGATTTTCGTCAGCAAAACCTACGCCTGGCTGGCGATGGTCATGGCGTTGCATGCGTTCTTCTGGCACGCGGTGTTGCCGCAGTTCGAAGTCATCACCCTGGCGCATCTGAAAGGGCAGACGTCCCGTTACAGTCAGATCCGTTTGTGGGGTTCCATCGGTTTCATCATCACCGTGGTCGCGCTCGGTCGCTTGTTCGAATGGCTCAGCCTCGACATCTACCCGGTGGCGTTGGTGCTGATCATGGCCGGGATCGTCGTCAGCAGCCTGTGGGTGCCGAACGCGCAACCGGTCCAGAGTGAAAGACTGGCGGCTGACGGGTTTCTCAAGCAGTTGCGCAGCCCCGGTGTGCTGGCGTTTTACGCGTGCGTGGCGCTGATGCAGATGAGCCACGGCCCGTATTACACCTTTCTGACGTTGCACCTTGAGCGATTGGGTTACAGCCGTGGCTTGATCGGCCTGCTCTGGGCAGTGGGCGTGGTGGCCGAAGTGTTGATGTTTCTGGCCATGAGCAAGATCCTTGCGCGCTTCTCCGTGCGCCGGGTGCTGCTGGCGAGTTTTCTGCTGGCGGCGCTGCGTTGGTTGCTGCTGGGGTCGCTCGCTGAATTTTTATCGGTGCTGCTGTTTGCCCAGGTATTGCACGCGGCGACGTTCGGCAGCTTTCACGCCGCTGCCATCCAGTTCGTGCAACGTAGCTTCGGCGCGCGCCAGCAAGGGCAGGGCCAGGCGTTGTACGCAGCACTGGCCGGCACCGGCGGCGCACTGGGCGCGTTGTACTCCGGCTACAGCTGGAATGCCCTCGGGGCCTCGTTCACCTTTAGTATTGCCAGTCTGGCAGCCTTCGCGGCTGCCGTTATCATTGCCACACGTATGCAAGAGGACCGGCCATGAGCCTGACCCGTGAACACCTCGCCCAGGAAATCATCGACGCCGGGCGTTTTTTGTATGGCCGCGGCTGGTCGCCGGCCACCAGCAGCAACTATTCGACCCGACTGTCGCCGAGCGAAGCCTTGCTGACCGTGTCCGGCAAGCACAAAGGCCAGTTGGGCATCGACGATGTGCTGGCCACTGATCTGTCGGGCAACAGTCTGGAACCGGGCAAGAAACCGTCCGCCGAAACCTTGTTGCACACCCAACTCTATAGCTGGCGTGCGGAGATCGGCGCGGTGCTGCACACCCATTCGGTGAACGCCACGGTGCTGTCGCGCCTGACGCCGGAAGATTTCATCGAGTTCGAAGACTACGAGCTGCAAAAGGCTTTCAACGGCATCTCGACTCACGAATCCCGGGTGCGTGTGCCGATTTTCGACAACGATCAGGACATTGCGCGCTTGGCCGCCAAGGTGCAGCCTTGGCTGGAAGCCCATCCCGATTGCGTCGGCTATCTGATTCGCGGTCACGGCCTCTACACCTGGGGCGCCCGCATGAGTGATGCGTTGCGGCAGATCGAGGCCTTTGAATTTTTGTTCGAGTGCGAGTTGAAGACGCGTTCGATCCTAAACCGTTAAGGAGTTGCCCTGATGAGCAGCCTGTCCGTCTACCATGTCTCAAGCCCTGACATTCCGAACAAGGTGCTGACCCATTTCGAAGACATCGCCTCGACCCTGGCCGAGCAGGGTGTGCGCTTCGACCGCTGGCAAGCGGCGGCGAAAATCCAGCCCGGCGCCAGTCAGGAAGAAGTGATTGCCGCGTACCAGGAGCAAATCGACAAGCTGATGACTGAACGCGGTTACATCACCGTCGATGTGGTCAGCCTGAACAGCGATCATCCGCAAAAAGCCGAATTGCGCGCCAAGTTCCTCGACGAGCACCGCCATGGCGAAGACGAAGTACGATTTTTCGTCGCCGGCCGTGGCTTGTTTACCCTTCATATCGACGATTATGTCTACGCCGTGCTCTGCGAGAAAAACGACCTGATCTCGGTACCGGCCGGCACGCCGCACTGGTTCGACATGGGCGAGCATCCGCATTTCGTCGCGATCCGGCTGTTCAACAACCCGGAAGGCTGGGTGGCCAATTTCACCGGCGAAGACATCGCCAGCCGCTTCCCGCGTCTTGAGGACTGAGTCGATGCCGATCAAAGCGATTCTCACCGACATCGAAGGCACCACCAGCGCGGTGAGTTTTGTGTTCGACGTGCTGTTTCCCTACGCTGCCAAACACCTGCCGGACTTCGTTCGCCAGCACGCCGCGCGCGCCGATGTGGCGGAGCAACTGGACGCCGTGCGCCGGGATAGCCATGAGCCGGACGCCGATGTCGAGCGCGTCATCGAGACTCTCCTGGGCTGGATCGCCGAAGACCGCAAAGCCACGCCGCTGAAGGCGTTGCAAGGCATGGTCTGGGAGCAGGGCTATCAGGCCGGGCAGTTGAAAGGTCACGTGTACCCGGACGCCGTTGAAGCGCTCAAGCGCTGGCATCAGCAGGGTTTCAAACTGTTTGTTTATTCCTCGGGTTCGATTCAGGCGCAAAAACTGATCTTCGGCTGCTCCGAGGCGGGGGATTTGTCGCCGTTGTTCAGCGGCTATTTCGACACCACATCGGGACCCAAGCGTGAAGCGCAGTCGTACCAGCGCATCACCCAGGCCATCGGCCTTGAAGCGGCGCAGATTCTGTTCCTGTCGGACATCGTCGAAGAGCTGGACGCGGCGCGCACGGCGGGTATGGCAACCTGCGGACTGGCACGTGAAGGCGGGGAGTTGGCAGGGCATGTGACCGTGGACAGCTTCGCCCGGATCAACCCTTCCGCGTACTAATTCACGACGCTAACCTGTAGGAGCGAAGCTTGCTCGCGAAGGCGGCGTATCAGGCGATATTAATGTTGACTGATACGCCGCCTTCGCGAGCAAGCTTCGCTCCTACAAGGGCTGGTTTGCGGCGTTGAAACGGTTTATGCCGAGTGATACGTCGGCAGCGCAAAGCGCTGTTGGCTTTGCAGCATGGAGATCTGCGGCAATTCGCTGGCCTGTTCGGCCAGGTCACGGCGGATCGCACTGATTACCCACGACAGCTGATCACCGGCATGCAGCTGCTGGTAGGAAACCGAGCGCTTGAAGACTCTGCCTTCACTGCTGCGCAAGGTCAGCAGAATGCCACCGTCGGGACGTGGCTGGGTGGTGACTTCGAAGTTGGAGAACAGGGACGAAAATTTTTCCTGGATCAGGTTCATGTCTATCAGCTCCGTAAGCGCTTGAATGGCAAGCATGCAGAGGTAGTTGCAGTGATTGTGCCAGCACCTGTTTTTTTAAAAAACGTTATAAATCAATAAGTTAATTTAAAGCCAATTTTTTGCTTTCGTGCAATCTGCATGAATGGCCATCGTGCATCCTGCATTTTGCGGGGTCGATGTCGGTTCGATGGAACCATTCACATCCTCCGGGTTCGCGTTTTTCGCGGATACAAAACATTTCAAAAACCGCGTGTACAGCTCAAGAACCGTTGACGTATTTTCGGGCTCAATCACCGTCGCCCGACAATAAAAAGATCGAACGGGAGCACCCATGAGCCGCACGACGAACGACACGATTACCTGGGGCATGATGCTCCGCAAGCTGCCGTCCATTGCCAAAGCCATCCCCCGGGTGGTGAAAGGCATGAAGGCCGCCAACGTCAAGGACCCGACCCAACCGTGTGGCCTGGGCTGGAGCTTCGAACAAGCGACGTTGCGCAATCCCGCCGGCCCGGCCTTGCTCCAGGGCGCGGTGGTGCTCACGTACTCGCAAGTCAATCAATGGGCCAATCGCATCGCCCATCACTTGATTGCCCAAGGCATCGGCAAGGGCGATGTGGTCGCGGTGTTCATCGAAAACCGTCCGGAACTGTTGGTGAACATATTGGCGGTGGCCAAGGTCGGGGCGATCAGTGCCTTGCTCAACACGTCTCAAACCCGCGATACCCTGGCCCACAGCCTGAACCTGGTGGCGCCGGCAGCGATCATTGTTGGTGAGGAACTGGTGCCGGCGTTTGCGGCAGTGCGCGAACGGGTCTCGATCGACGCGGCGCGCACCTGGTTCGTCGCCGACCAGGACACCTACCGCCAACCGGGCATTGCCCCCGACGGTTTCATCAACCTGATGACCGCGATTGCCGACAGCCCCAGCGACAACCCCGTCAGCAGCCAGCAGGTTTTTTTCGACGACCCGTGTTTCTACATCTACACCTCGGGCACCACCGGGCTGCCCAAGGCCGGGGTGTTCAAACACGGCCGCTGGATGCGCAGCTCGGCCAGTTTCGGCTTGATCGCACTGGACATGCGCCCCGAGGACATCGTCTATTGCACCTTGCCGCTGTATCACGCCACCGGGCTGTGCGTGTGCTGGGGCTCTGCCATCAGCGGCGCCTCGGGGTTTGCCATCCGCCGCAAGTTCAGCGCCAGTCAGTTCTGGAGCGACGTGCGCAATTACCGCGCGACCACCCTCGGTTACGTCGGCGAATTGTGCCGCTACCTCGTGGATCAACCGCCCAGCGCCGAGGACAACCAGCACGGCGTGACGAAAATGATCGGCAACGGCCTGCGCCCCGGCGCATGGCACGAATTCAAGACACGCTTTGGCGTGAACCACATCTGCGAGTTGTACGCGGCCAGCGACGGCAATATCGGTTTCACCAACATCCTCAACTTCGACAACACCGTCGGGTTTTCCCTGATGTCTTGGGAGCTTGCGGCCTACGACCATGACAGCGGGGCGCCGACGCGTGACGCCAACGGCTTCATGCGCAAGGTGGCCAAGGGTGAGCAGGGGCTGTTGCTGGCGAAGATCGACGACAAGGCGCCGCTGGATGGCTACACCGATCCGCAGAAGACTGAAAAAGTCGTGCTGCACGACGTGTTCGAGAAGGGTGACCGTTACTTCAACACCGGTGACCTGCTGCGCAACATCGGTTTTGGTCACGCGCAGTTCGTCGACCGCCTGGGGGACACTTATCGCTGGAAGGGTGAAAACGTCTCGACCACCGAGGTCGAAAACATCCTGCTGCAACACCCGAACATTTCCGAAGCCGTGGCTTATGGCGTGGAGGTCCGCAACACCAACGGGCGCGCCGGGATGGCGGCGATCACACCCGCCGAGTCCCTGGCGACCCTGGATTTCAGCGAGCTGCTGGCCTTCGCCCGTGAGCAAATGCCGGCGTATGCGGTGCCGCTGTTCCTGCGGGTGAAAGTGAAGATGGAGACCACCGGCACCTTCAAATACCAGAAGACCCGTCTCAAGGACGAAGCCTTCGACCCTGGCAAAACCGGCGACGACCCGATCTATGCCTGGCTGCCGGGAACCGACACTTACGTGCAGGTCGACGAACAATTGCTGGCGGATATTCACGGTGGCAAGTACCGCTATTGATTGTGGCTATGGCGTGCCTTGAGAAAAAACAAGTGACAGTGTCGGGGGCGCTCGGGAAACTGTCGGCTTTGCGAATAACTGTAAGTGGAGTTTCCAATGTCCGATCAAAGCCGCCAGATGACCCCCGAAGAAGCCGCCGAATTTGCCGAACAGGTTTTCAACAAGGCGCGCGAGGGCGATGCGGCGATGATGGCTGCGCTGCTGACCAAAGGCCTGCCGCCGAACCTGCGCAACCACAAGGGTGACACGTTACTGATGCTGGCCGCTTACCACGGCCATGTGGACACGGTGAAAGTGCTGCTTGAGCACAAGGCTGATCCGGAAATCCGCAACGACAATGGCCAGAGCCCGATTGCCGGCGCGGCGTTCAAAGGGGACCTGGCGGTGGTCAAGTCGTTGGTCGAGGGCGGTGCGCTGGTGGAAGGTGCATCGTTTGACGGTCGCACGGCGTTGATGATGGCGGCGATGTTCAACCGCGTGGAAATCGTTGATTACCTGATCAGCAAAGGGGCGGATCCGAAGGCCAAGGATGCCAATGGGGTTTCGGCGTTGGATGCTGCGAAAACGCTGGGTGCGGTGGATACTGTTGCGCAATTGGAGAAGCTGCTGGGCTGATTGAGCATCTGGCCTCGGAACCTCTGTAGGAGCCGGCTTGCTGGCGATGGCGGCCTGATAGTCGATCATTTTTTTTGTCGGAGTACATATCCGTTGTTGTGGTAACGGTTTCTATTGGTTTCGCCCTTACGGCGAGTCACTTTCGAAAAGCGCGAAAGTAACCAAAGCGCTTTTGCCCCTTTCGTTCGGTGCCTCGCTAATGCTCGGCATACCCTCGCTCCGGTCCTGCTCCGTGGGCCCGCCGCGATCGGCCATCCTTGGCCGTGCGCGGCTAACCCGGCATCCATGCCGGGTTGCCCACTGCGCAGAACCTGCGCTCGGCCTCTCGAGGGGGCGACTACCGCCACAGCCGCCGAGGCGGCCTGAAAGCCGACCTGGCTCTTCAGTTGTACGCGTTGTCCTTCTTTGATGCGTTCACTCATTCCCGACATGTACACCGCTCCCCTGTAGGAGCCGGCAAGCCGGCTCCTACAGTTGATCGTATTTATCCAAATGCATATGCATTTCCCTTGTAGGAGCCAGCTTGCTGGCGATGGACTCCAACGATAACGCGGGCTGTCTGGATGAACGCGTTGCCCAGACGATTTTCGCCGGCAAGCCGGCTCCTACAGGGCGCGCGTACGCCTTTGATCTTCACCACTCATCAGGCCGAGCGTTAGCTCGCCTTCAGCTTTTGATCTGAGCGCCCCCTCGAGAGGCCGAGCGCAGGTTCTGCGCAGTGGGCAACCCGGCATGGATGCCGGGTTAGCCGCCCCCGGCCATGGATGGCCGATGGCGGCGGGCCCACGGAGCAGGACCGGAGCGAGGGTATGCCGAGCCTTAGCGAGCCACCGAACGAAAGGGGCAAGAGCCCTTGGTTACTTGGGGCTCTTCCAAGTGACTCGCCGTAAGGGCGAAACCAATAGAAGCCGTTACCGCAGCAACGGATATGTACTCAATTCGTTTGATCGAACAGGGTGTCAATACACCCAAACCTCAACCCGCCGATTCTTGATCCGCCCCTCATCCGCACTATTGGCCGCCACCGGCATCTCGGCGCCAAAACCGCGAATCTCGCGAAACACCACGCCGCTTTTCACCAACTCCCGCCGCACCGCCATGGCCCGCAATTTCGACAGCAGGTCAGCCCGCGCCGGATCGCTCTTGGCATCGCCAAACCCCACCAACGTCACCTGCCGGTTGGTTTTCTGGTTCTGCTGAAGGTAATCAAGCACCCGCGTCAGATCCTGTCGGGCCTTGTTGTCCAGCGTTGCGCTGCCTTCCTCGAAACGAAAATTCACGGTCAAGCGCTGGGCGTGGCGACTGAGCGCCTGATAACCCTCGGGCATCAATGCATTGGGCGTAACGGCCATCGCCTGGACGGTCTGGGCAATAAACCCGTTGGCCGCAACGATGGCCTGACCGTTGCTGCTTTGCGCAAACGCCACCAATGCTTCGGCCCAGGGGTTTTTGGCGTTGGGCGGCAGGTAAAAGAACAACCGCCGCGACAATGGATAGTCTTCCGTGGCGATCAGGCTGTTGAGCGGCGGCATGGCCTGGGATTGGCCATCGACGATCGCTACGGCTTTAGCCTGACGCACGTAGGGCAGGCCGATAAAACCGATGCCTTGCGGATCGAGGCTGACCGCGTCGGACAACTGCTCGCTGGATTCGAAACGTTTCGCTGCGCTGTTCAGCGTTTTCCCACGACGGCTGAGCACCACTTCCTTAAACGTGTCGTACGTGCCCGATTGGTCATCCCGCGCATACAGGTGAATGGTCCCACCGCTGCCGCCGAGTTCTTCCCAGGTTTTCACTTCGCCGCTGAAGATTTGCGCCAGTTGTTCGGTGTTGAGTTGATTCAGCGGGTTTTGCGGATGAAGGATGATTGCCAGGCCGTCGATGGCGATCACCTGCTCGGCGCCGGGGCTCTTCAGGTCGCCGAGGGATTGCAGGGCCAGCAGTTCGCTGTCCTTGATCGGGCGCGAAGAGGCGGCGAGGTCCGCCGTGGCGTTTTTCAGGGCGGTGAAACCGGTGCTGGAACCGTGGGCCGCGATGTCCACCATAACCCGGCGGCCCTGAGCGGTTTCACCGACCACGCGCAATTCGTTGGCTTTGTCCGGGGTTTCGCTGTGGACCTTGAACAAGCCTTGCTCGCGCATCAAGCCCTCGACCAGCGCCGGGCCCAATGCCGCGCCAATGGTGTTGGAACCCTGGATGCGCAACACCGGTCCCTGTTTGGGCGTCGGCAAGTCACCGGCCGACGCGGTGATTGGCAACCCGGCGCACAGCATTAACAGGAAGAAAACGCGCAGCGTCATGCCGGCACCTTTAAAGAACAAAGAAAGTGCCGGGAGATTAAGTCAGTAAGGTTTCTGAAAGATGACAAATAGAAAGATCGCAGCCTGCGGCAGCTCCTACAGGACTGGTACATCCGTGTAGGAGCTGCCGCAGGCTGCGATCTTTTGCTTTTAGCTCAACTCAAGCCAGATCGGCGCGTGGTCCGATGGTTTTTCCATCCCGCGCAGCTCGTAATCCACACCGGCATCCTTCACGCGCGGCAACAAGCCGTGGGACGCCATGATCACGTCAATCCGCAGCCCGCGCTTCGGTTCATCCTCAAAGCCACGGCTGCGGTAGTCGAACCAGCTGAATCGGTCGGCCACGTCCGGGTTCAGGTGGCGGAAGCTGTCCACCAGGCCCCAGTTCTTCAGGCGTGCCATCCACTCGCGTTCTTCCGGCAGGAAGCTGCATTTACCGGTTTTCAGCCAGCGCTTCATGTTGTCCGGGCCGATACCGATGTCGCAGTCTTCCGGGGAAATGTTCACATCGCCCATCACCACCAGCGGCTGTTCGTTGCTGAACTGGCTTTCCAGCAGGTGCTGCAGATCGTTGTAGAAACGTTCCTTGGCCGGGAATTTGGTCGGATGGTCGCGGCTTTCACCCTGTGGGAAATAGCCGTTCATGATGGTCACCGGCACGCCATTGGCATCAGCGAAGGTGCCCCAGATGAAGCGGCGCTGGGCGTCTTCTTCATCGGTGACGAAACCTTTGTGCAGTTCCAGCGGTTCCTTGCGCGAGAGCAGGGCGACGCCGTAGTGACCTTTCTGCCCGTGGAAATACACGTGATAGCCCAGCGCCTGGATCTCGGCCAGCGGGAATTGATCGTCGTGGACCTTGGTTTCCTGCAGGCCGATCACGTCCGGCTGATGCTTTTCGATCAGCGCCGCCAGCTGATGAGGACGAGCGCGCAGCCCGTTGATGTTGAAGGAGACGATCTTCATGGTCGGCAGTCCTGGCAAAAGGGCGATGCTAGCTGACCTGTGGGATTGGGGCCAGTGTGGGGTGAGGGGATTCGCGGTGTTCTGTCAGATCTTCATTGGCAGTCCCGGCCTCTTCGCGGGCAAGCCTCGCTCCTACAGGAGCGGTGCCCTACACAAAATATGTGAACCTGTAGGAGCGAGCGGTGCGACGATTCGACTTGCCCGCGAAGAGGCCAGTTCAGTCGATGAAGATCCTGACTTGGTCTATACCTGTCTGGGGAACTGTAAAGCCACCCAAACGCTCGTACCAATAAGAGCGCAGCCACCCGAGCCGCGCCGGGGAGAATGACCGTTATGCCCGAAACCTCGACCGTCATCGCCGATATCCACATGCTCGACAGCGGCTACTCCCGCGAAGCCCGCTCCCTGTTGTACCAGGCCTACCGCCATGAACCGACCTTCGGTTACCTCTTCGAAGCCGAACGCCCCGGTTATGAACAGCGTGTACGCGCCACCGTGCGGGAACTGGTCAAGCAACACTTTCTTCAGGATTTGCCGGCCATCGGCCTGCTGGTCAACGACCGCTTGATCGGTATCGCGCTGATCGCGCCGCCGCAACGACGCCTGGGCATCACTGAAAGCTGGGCGTGGCGCCTGCGGATGGTGCTCAGCACCGGGTTTCGCTGCACCCGCCGCTACCTCGAATACCACGACGCGGTGATGGCCTGCGTGCCGTCCGATTCGGTGCACCTGCTGCCCTTGCTGGGGGTTCACCCGCAATTTCAGGGCAAGCACTTCGGCGAACAACTGCTGCAGGCGGTCCATAACTGGTGCGCGGTCGATGAGCATTCCCAGGGTGTAGTCCTCGATACCGGGAATCCGCGTTATCTGGAGTTCTATAAACGTCAGGGCTACGAGGAAATCGGTGAAGTGGCGGTAGGACCGATCCGCGAGCACGTGTTTTTCCACGCCAACCCACAGGTGCTGCAAACCGCCACGGCATAAAACGGTAGAACTTTCGCGGGGCGCGAGGCTCTATCACGCTCCCACGCTCGTGATAGCATCCGCGCCTATGAAGTTTCCAGGAAGAATTACCAGCGGCGTGCTGATGCTGATCACCAGCTGCGCGGCGCTGGCGCAAAGTGAATTGGATGTGCGGATCAAACCGTCCAACGATGAACTGAAGGCCAATATAGAGGGCTATATCGGCAGCCTCGGCGATCGTGACGAGGAGGCCTTGTTGCGCTTCAGTCGTGGCGCCGAAGAACAGGCGCGCAAGGCCGCCCAGGCCTTGGGTTATTACCAGCCACAGATCGACACGGACGTGAAGGGCGGCAAGACACCGCGCCTGGTCATGAACATCGATCCCGGCGAGCCTGTGCATTTGCGCAATGTCACTATTCGCATCGACGGCCCTGCGGCCTCCCTCAAAACCTTTCGTGTGCCCAAAAGCAATGCGCTGAAAACCGGCGCGGTGCTCAATCATGGCCGCTACGAAGACGCCAAGCGGCTGATCCAGAACCAGGCTTCGCGTTACGGTTTCTTCAGCGGTTATTTCACCCGGCAGAAACTGGCGGTCGACCCGCGAGCCGGCGTTGCCGACATCGAACTGATCTACGAAAGCGGCCCGCGTTACACCTTGGGTAAAGTCAGTTTCGAAGGCGATACGCCGTTCGACGAAGAGTTGCTGCAACGCATGGTGCCGTTCAAGGCGGGTGAGCCCTATGACTCCGAACTGATCGCCGAACTGAATCAGAATCTGCAGGCAAGCGGGTACTTCGAAGGCGTGCGCGTCGACGCCGCGCCGACGGCGTCCAAGAACGATGTGATCCCGGTGGACGTCAAGCTCGACACCCGCAAGCCGCGGACCATGGGCCTCGGCCTGGGCTATTCCACAGACGTCGGCCCACGGGTCAAGGCCAACTGGACCCGGCACTGGGTCAACCCTCAAGGCCACAGCTATGGCTGGGAAACCGAAGTCTCGGCGCCACGGCAAAACGTCGGGCTGTTCTATGACATTCCGCTGGACCCGCCACTGACCGACAAACTGCGTTTCGCCGGTGGTTATCAGAGCGAAGAAATCGCCGACAAGGACAGCCTGAGTAAACTCCTGACCCTGGGCCCCGAATGGCACAGCAAGTTGCCCAGCGGCTGGCAGCGGGTGGTGTCGCTGAAATGGCAGCGCGAAGAATATCGACTCGGCGATGACTCGGGGCTGAGCAATCTGCTGATGCCCGGCGTCAGCTATTCCTACCTGAAAAGCGACAACCGCATCGACCCGCACAACGGCTATCGCCTGCAGTTCGAAACCAAAGTGGCCAAGGAAGGCTTGGGTTCCGACAACAACCTGCTTTACGGCACCGCGCTGGTCAAAGGCCTGACCACGGTGTTCGATAAACACCGTTTCCTCGGTCGGGTGCAGGTGGGTGGCAGTGCCACCAATGGCTACAAATCGGTGCCGCCGTCGCTGCGCTTCTTCGCCGGTGGCGATCAGAGCGTGCGCGGTTACGACTACCAGAGCCTGTCCCCGGAAAACTCCGACGGCGACCGCATCGGTGGTCGCTACATGATTGCCGGCAGCGTCGAGTATCAATACTCCATCGCCGAAAAATGGCGGGTCGCAACGTTCGTCGACCAGGGCAACTCCTTCAACAAACTCGAACTGCCCGACCTCAAGACCGGCGTCGGTATCGGCGTGCGCTGGGTGTCACCGGTGGGGCCGATTCGCCTCGACCTGGCCCACGCGATGGACGACGACGGCGGCATACGACTGCACTTTTCCATGGGGCCTGAGCTGTGAAGCGTGGTTTGAAAGTAACGCTGCTGACGATTCTGGCGCTGCTGATGCTGGTGCTGCTGACCGTGACCACGGTGCTGGGCACCGCGACGGGCAGCCGCTGGGCGCTCGGCTTTGTGCCGGGTTTGACGGTCGAGAATTTCCAGGGCCGTCTGGGCGGTCAGTGGAGCGCCGATCATCTGGTCTGGCAGCAGGACACCAGCCGGGTTGAGCTGAGCAAGGTGATTTTCGCCTGGTCGCCGTTGTGCCTGACGCGCATGGCCCTGTGCATCGGGCAACTGAAAACCGATCAGGTCAGCCTGCAATTTCCACCGGGTCCTGAAGAGCAGAGCAGCGGACCAATCACCTTGCCGGATCTGAAATTGCCACTGGCCATCGAGCTGGGCGACGTGCAGGTCGGCAGCTTGCTGTTCAACGGCAGCGAAGAACTCAAAGGCCTGCAACTGGCGGCGCACTGGACCGAGCAGGGGATGCAGATCGACTCGGTGCAACTGCAACGCGACGACCTCAGCCTGAATCTGTCCGGCCTCCTGCAACCCAACGGCAACTGGCCGCTCAAGGCTGAGGGCAAACTGACCCTGCCGGCGCCCGAGCCCTGGGCGCTGACGCTGAAAATAAACGGCGACCTGCTGAAAACCCTGAAGCTCACCGCCGACAGCAGCGGTTACCTGAACGGCCAACTGACCGGCGAGTTGCAGCCGCTGGTGGACAACCTGCCGGCCAAGGTGCGGATCGTCGCCGACGGCTTCAAACCCAGTGCGGACCTGCCGGACACCCTGCAATTCAATCAGCTTGAACTGACCGGTGACGGCGACCTGAAAAATGGCTACCAGTTGCGCGGCAACGCCACGCTGCCCGCTGAGCAAGGCCCGGTTGCACTGATGCTGCAAGGCAAAGTCGACGCCAACGGCGCGCAGATCGCCGCGCTGGACCTGACCGCCAACGACAAGCAAAGTCTCAAACTCACGGGTGTTCTGGACTGGAGTAAAGGCCTGAACGCCACGGCGAAAATCGACTGGCTGGATTTCCCCTGGCACCGGCTCTATCCGCTGATCGACGAACCTGAAGTGGCGTTGCGCAGCTTCAACGGCGAAGTCTCTTACACCGACGGCAAATACCTCGGCAACTTCAAGGCTGCACTGGATGGTCCGGCCGGGGCGTTCAGCCTGAGCAGTCCGTTCGCCGGCGACCTGACGAAAATCTACCTGCAACAAATCCAGCTCGAAGCCGGGCAGGGCAAGGCCGAAGGCCACCTGAACCTGCAGTTTGCCGATGGCATTGCCTGGGACACCGCACTGGACCTGTCGGCCATCAACCCGGCGTATTGGGTCGCGGAATTGCCGGGCACCCTGGCCGGACCGCTGCGCAGCAAAGGCGAGATGAAGAATGAACAACTCAGCCTGAACGCGGACCTTGATCTGAAGGGCAAACTGCGTGGCCAGCCGGCCATCCTGCAAGCCAAGGCCGATGGTAGCGGCGAGCAATGGAACCTCACTGCGCTGCAAATCCGCCTCGGTGACAACAGCATCACCGGCAAAGGCAGCCTGCAACAGAAACTCGCCGGTCAGATCGACATCAAGCTGTCGCGCCTGGCGCAGCTGTGGCCGCAACTGCGCGGCCAGCTCAATGGTCGCGTCGATGTCGCCGGCACGCTCAAGGCGCCGCAAGGCAAGCTCGGGCTGCAAGGCACGCAACTGGCGTTCGAAGACAATCGCCTGCAAAGCCTGAACCTCGACGCGACCCTCGACAGTGCGCAACGGGCGAAAATCGATTTCAAGGGCTCGGGCATTCAGGCCGGCGACACGTCGCTGGGCACGCTGACGGCCAGCGGTCAGGGCGATATCAAAAACCAGAAACTGACACTCGACCTGCAAGGCCCGCAACTGAAACTGGCCCTGGGCCTCGACGGCAATCTGGACAAAGGCAACTGGCGCGGACGTTTGGCCAGCGGTGACATTCAGGCCGGTGGCCAGGACTGGAAGCTGCAAAACCCGGCGAAACTCGAACGGCTGGCGGACGGCAAAATCAACTTCGGCGCCCATTGCTGGATGTCCGGCCCGGCCAGTCTTTGCGGTGAAGACCAGCGCCTGATGCCGGAACCGAAGTTGCGTTATCACCTCAAGCAATTCCCGATTGAAAGCCTTGCGCAATGGCTGCCGAAGGATTTCGCCTGGAAGGGCCGGCTCAACGCCGATCTGCAACTGGACCTGCCGGCCAGCGGCCCGAACGGCCAGATCAGCCTCGATGCCAGCGGCGGCACCCTGCGCATCAAGGAAAAGGATCAGTGGCTGGACTTCCCCTACCAGACCTTGAAACTCACCAGCAAACTCACGCCCAAGCGCATCGACACCGACCTCAACTTCGTCGGCGGCAAGCTCGGCGAATTGAGTGTGCAGGCGCAGATCAATCCATTGCCGAAGAACAAACCGCTGACCGGCGCGTTCCGCCTCAATGGCCTTGACCTGTCCGTGGCGCGACCGTTTGTGCCGATGGTCGAGAAGCTCACCGGACGCCTGAATGGCAGCGGCACGATTTCCGGTGGGCTGCTGGCGCCTTTGGTCAACGGCAATCTGTTGCTCAGCGACGGCGAGATTTCCGGCCCTGAATTGCCGATGGACCTTGAAGCGTTGCAGCTTCAAGCGCTGATCGCCGGCGAAACCGTGCAGTTGAACGGTGGCTGGAAAAGCGGCAAGAGCGGGCAGGGCAGCTTGACCGGCAGCATCGCCTGGGGTCAGGCGCTGGTGGTGGACCTGGCGCTCAAAGGCACGCAATTGCCGGTCACTGTCGAACCGTACGCCAAGCTCGAAGTGGCGCCGGACTTGAAGATTTCGATGAAGGGCGACGAGCTGGCCATCGCTGGCAAAGTGCTGGTGCCGAAAGGCGAAATCACCGTGCGCGAGTTGCCGCCGTCGACGGTCAAGGTCTCTGATGACACGGTGATCATTGGCGCGCAGACCGAAGAGGGCAAACCGCCGCTGGCGATGAAAATGGACATCGACGTGGCGGTCGGCGAAGACAAACTCAGCTTCGCCGGGTTTGGCCTGACCGCCAACCTGCAAGGGCACGTGCACATCGGCGACAACATGGACACCCGCGGCGAGCTGTGGCTCAACGACGGGCGTTATCGGGCCTACGGCCAGCGGCTGACGGTGCGCCGGGCGCGCTTGCTGTTTGCCGGCCCGATCGATCAGCCGTACCTGGACATCGAGGCGATTCGCCAGACCGACGACGTCATCGCCGGTATTCGCCTGAGCGGCAGCGCCGAGCAGCCGACCACGCAGATATTCTCCGAACCGGCGATGAGCCAGGAACAGGCCTTGTCCTATCTGGTGCTCGGGCGTCCGCTGAGCACCACCGGTGAAGACAACAACATGCTGGCGCAGGCCGCGCTGGGGTTGGGCCTGATGGGCAGTGCCGGGGTGACCGGCAAACTGGCCAGCGATCTGGGGATTCAGGATTTCCAGCTCGATACCGAGGGCAGCGGCAATACGACGAGTGTGGTCGCCAGCGGCAATATCTCCGAGAAGCTCAGCCTGCGTTATGGCGTTGGCGTGTTTGAGCCGGCCAACACCATTGCCCTGCGCTACAAGCTGAGCAAGAAGGTGTACCTCGAAGCGGCGGGTGGCGTGGCCAGTTCGCTGGATATCTTTTACAAGCGGGATTTCTAGGTCCCGTCCTTTCCGAAACCGAGTTGCTGCCATCGCGAGCAGGCTCGCTCCCACAGTGGATTTGTGTACACCGCAGAACCAATGTGGGAGCGAGCCTGCTCGCGATGGCGTCAGCGTGTTCACCACAAAAACCCGCACCATTTATCCATCTAATACAAAGCAACCTAACTATTACGTTGACATTGGCTGCCTAGGCAGTAACATCTCGACATACATTCTCTGCCTAGGCAGCTAATTGGTGGTCAGATGAAACATTTCACCCCGGACGAATTCAAGAACTGCCATCTCGGTCTCCTGCTCGGGCGCGCCGCGCTGCTCAAGGACCGGATCATCGACACGCACATGGAGCCCCACGGCATCACCGCCGCGCAGTTCAAAGTGCTGATCATCATCGCCCAATACGGCGTCGATACCCCGGCCGAGCTGTGCCGGCACCTGTCACTCGACAGCGGTTCGATGACCCGCATGCTCGATCGTCTGGAACAGAAAGGTTTCCTCGCCCGCCAACGCTCCGAAGCGGACCGCCGTCAGGTGCAGCTTGTGTTGACTGAGCAAGGCCAGCAGTTGGCTGACCGCTTGCCGGTGATCGGCGCCGACGCGATGAACGAACTGGCCGGTGCGATCACTCCGGATGAGCTGAAAACCCTGGAACAGATCCTGAAGAAAATTTTGGTGGCAGCCGGTGACTCGATCACGCTGCTGCGGGTAGGTGACAAATGAGCAGCAAAACCTTGCGCGCCGGCCTGAGCCTGGTGCTCGCGGCCATGACCCTGGCCGGTTGCGCCAGCTACAGCGGCCTGACCACCGAAGGCAAAAGCCTCGATGCGAAAACCCTCAAGGCCGGGCAATCCCTCAGCGGCGTGACCCTGTCGCCTGCGGCCTGGCCGAAAAGCGACTGGTGGAAAAGCCTCGGCGACCCGCAGCTCGACGGTCTGATTCGCGAAGCCCTGCACGACAGCCCCGACATGCAGATCGCCGACGCCCGCGCCCATCAGGCCAGTGCCGCTGCGTATGCCGCCGACGCTGCGCGGATGCCGACCCTCGATGCCAGCGCCGGCGTCAGCCGTTCGCGTCTGGCCCGGGATCAAGACCCGAGAGGCGAGGGCGATGCCTACTCGACCGTGCGCAACATCGGTGCCAGTTTCAACTACAACTTCGACCTCTGGGGCGGTCAGCGCGACGCCTGGGAAGCCGCGTTGGGCCAGGCCCGCGCTGCCGAAGTCGATCAGCAGGCCGCGCAGTTGACGCTGTCTGCCGACGTCGCCCGCGCCTACAGCGATCTGGGGCAGGCGCACATCGTTTATGACCTCGCCAACGAAGACCTCAAGCGCACCCGGCAAATGCTCGACCTGAGCCAGCGTCGCCTGAGTTCCGGGATCGACAGCCAGTACCAGTTCCAGCAAACCGAAAGCCTGGAAGCCACGTCTGAAGCCAGCCTGATCGACGCCGAGAAACGCCTGCAAAGCGCGAAAATCGCCTTGGCGGTCTTGCTTGGCAAAGGCCCGGATCGCGGCAACGAAATCGCCCGGCCGAAGATTTTACAGGCCAGCGCCGTCGCATTGCCGTCGGTCCTGCCCGCCGAGTTGCTCGGTCGTCGTCCCGATCTGGTGGCCGCGCGCTGGCGGGTCGAGGCGGCCAGCAAGAACATCGACGCCGGCAAGACCCGGTTCTATCCCAACCTGAACCTCAGCGCGGCGGCCGGTGCCGAATCGTTGCTGGGTGATGCGATGTTCGGGTCGGCCAGTCGATTCTTCAACATCGCACCGACCATTTCCCTGCCGATTTTCGACGGCGGCCGCCTGCGCGCCGACCTCGATGCCCGCGACGCCGATTACGACCTCGCCGTTGCGCAGTACAACAAAAGCCTGGTGAAAGCCCTCGGTGATGTCAGCGACACCATCAACCAGTTGCGTGACATCGGCCGGCAGATCGGCGCTCAGCAGCACGCCACCGACATTGCCCAGGATTCTTACAACACCGTGGTCCAGCGGTACGGTTCCGGCATCGGCAACTACCTGGACGTGCTCAGCATCGAGCAGCAATTGCTCCAGGCCCAGCGTCAGCTGGCCAACCTGAATGCCGAGCAGATCGACCTGTCGATCCAACTGATGCAGGCGCTGGGCGGCGGTTTTCAGGGCGAAACCCTGACCGCGGCCAACGCAACCCCAGCCACGCAGCACAACTAATTCAAGGTAATGGTCATGGCCACTGCACAAAACACACAAACCTCCGGCAACCCGCAGGACACCAGCAACCCGCGCAAACGCAAAGTCATGCTGGTGGTCCTGGCCATCGTGGTGGTCCTCGCCGGTGTCGGCGTCTGGGGTTATCACGAATTCTTCGGGCGCTGGAACGAAAGCACCGACGACGCCTATGTGAACGGCAACGTGGTGGAAATCACGCCGCTGGTCACCGGCACCGTCGTGAGCATCGGCGCTGATGACGGCGACCTGGTCCATGAAGGCCAGGTGCTGGTGAATTTCGACCCGAACGACGCCGAAGTCGGTCTGCAAAGTGCCCAGGCCAACCTCGCTCGCACCGTGCGTCAGGTGCGCGGCTTGTACAGCAACGTCGACGGCATGAAAGCCCAGGTCAACGCCCAGCAGGCGGAAGTGCAGAAGGCTCAGGACAACTTCAATCGCCGGAAAAATCTCGCGGCGGGCGGGGCGATTTCCCAGGAAGAACTGTCCCACGCTCGCGATGACCTGACCTCGGCGCAAAACGCCCTGGCCAACGCCAAACAGCAACTGAAAACCACCAGCGCCCTGGTGGATGACACCGTGGTGTCGTCGCACCCGGACGTGATGTCGGCCGCCGCGCAACTGCGCCAGGCGTACCTGAACCATTCCCGCAGCACTCTGATTGCACCGGTGACCGGTTACGTCGCCAAGCGCTCGGTACAACTCGGTCAACGGGTCCAGCCGGGCACCGCGCTGATGGCGGTGATTCCGCTGGATCAGTTGTGGATCGACGCCAACTTCAAGGAAACCCAACTGCGCGACATGCGCATTGGCCAGCCGGTGGATATCCAGGCTGACCTGTACGGCAGCGACGTGAAATTCAGCGGCACCATCGACAGCCTCGGCGCGGGCACCGGCAGCGCGTTTGCCCTGCTACCGGCGCAGAACGCCACCGGGAACTGGATCAAGATCGTCCAGCGTGTGCCGGTGCGGATTCACATCAACGCCGAAGAACTGGCCAGGCACCCGTTGCGCGTGGGCCTGTCGACTCAGGTCGATGTGAACCTGCGCGACCAGAGCGGCCCGGTGCTGGCGCAACAGCCGCCGCAAAAGGCGTCGTTCAGCACCAGCGTCTACGACCGTCAGTTGGCCGAGGCCGACGCGATGATCACGCAGTTGATCCACGACAACAGCGCAGCGGTCAGCAAAACCGCGCAACGCTGATTCGCCATGACACCGACCCTGTGGGAGCGAGCCTGCTCGCGATGGATGTCAACGATAACGCGCGGCTGTCTGGATACCCGCGTTGTCTGGACCACCATCGCGAGCAAGCTCGCTCCTACACGGTCAGCTGCGTCTGTAACAGGCGCAGCGCCCATCAGGTTTCAAAGGATTCGCGATGAGCAATAACGCGTCTTTCACCCCGCCCAGCCTGCTGCTCAGCACCATCGGCCTGTCGCTGGCGACCTTCATGCAAGTGCTCGACACCACCATCGCCAACGTGGCGTTGCCGACGATTTCCGGCAACCTGGGCGTGAGTTCGGAGCAGGGCACCTGGGTGATCACCTCGTTTGCGGTGAGCAATGCGATTGCGCTGCCGCTGACTGGCTGGCTCAGTCGGCGCTTTGGCGAAGTGAAACTGTTTCTGTGGGCGACGATCCTGTTTGTGCTGGCTTCGTTTCTCTGCGGTATTTCCACCTCGATGCCGGAGCTGATTGGCTTTCGGGTGCTGCAAGGTCTGGTGGCCGGGCCGTTGTACCCGATGACCCAGACGCTGCTGATCGCGGTCTATCCCCCCGCCAGGCGCGGCATGGCCCTGGCGTTGCTGGCGATGGTCACGGTGGTGGCGCCGATTGCCGGGCCGATTCTGGGCGGCTGGATTACCGACAGTTATAGCTGGCCGTGGATCTTCTTCATCAACGTGCCAATCGGGGTTTTCGCGGTGATGGTGGTGCGTTCGCAGCTCAAGGCGCGGCCGGTGGTGACCAGTTATCAGCCAATGGATTACGTCGGTCTGATCACGTTGATCATCGGTGTCGGCGCGTTGCAGGTGATCCTCGACAAGGGCAACGACCTCGACTGGTTTGAATCGAATTTCATCCTCATCGGCGCGGCCATTTCCGCGATTGCGCTGGCGGTGTTCGTGATCTGGGAAATGACCGACAAACACCCGGTGGTCAACCTGCGCTTGTTCGCGTATCGCAACTTCCGCATCGGCACGATTGTGCTGGTGCTGGGTTACGCCGGGTTCTTCGGCATCAACCTGATCCTGCCGCAATGGCTGCAAACGCAGATGGGCTACACGGCAACGTGGGCCGGGCTGGCGGTGGCGCCGATCGGGATTCTGCCGGTGATCCTCTCGCCGTTTGTCGGCAAGTACGCGCACAAGTTCGACCTGCGGTTATTGGCGGGCCTGGCGTTCCTGGCGATTGGCCTCAGCTGCTTCATGCGCGCCGGGTTCACCAACGAAGTGGACTTCCAGCACATCGCCCTGGTGCAACTGTTCATGGGTATTGGCGTGGCGCTGTTCTTCATGCCGACCTTGAGCATTTTGATGTCGGACCTGCCACCGAGCCAGATTGCCGATGGCGCGGGCCTCGCGACGTTCCTGCGGACACTGGGCGGCAGTTTTGCGGCGTCGTTGACCACGTGGATCTGGATTCGTCGGGCGGATCAGCATCACGCGTACATGAGCGAGAGCATCAGCACCTACGAACCGGCGACCCGCGAGGCCCTGAATGCGCTGGGCGGTGCGAACAACCCGGCGTATGCGCAGCTCGATCATGTGCTGACCAGTCAGGCGTACATGCTCTCCACCGTGGATTACTTCACGTTGCTGGGGTGGGCGTTCATGGGGTTGATCGTGCTGGTGTGGCTGGCGAAACCACCGTTCGCGGCAAAGGCCGGGCCCGCGGCCTCCGGCCACTAGGCCCACCGCAGACGCCCTGTAGGAGCGAGGCTTGCCCGCGAAAGCGTCGTATCATTCAGCATTGATGTTGACTGACACGACGCCTTCGCGGGCAAGCCTCGCTCCTACAGGTGTTGTATTGCAAGTCCAGGTGTCGGCGGGAAATCAAACGGCGCCAACGCAAACCCGCTCTCATCCACCTGCAACGCCCAGCCCTGGCGATCCCAATCCCCCAGCACAATGCGCTTGGCCGCTTGCTCGCCAATCTGCAACTTGTGGATGGCCGGGCGATGGGTGTGCCCGTGGATCAGGGTTTTCACGCCATAGGCCTGCATCACCCGTGGCACTTCGTCCGGCGTGACATCGACAATGTCATTGGCCTTCATCCGCGTCTGCGCACGGCTTTCGCTGCGCAGTTTGCGCGCCAGTTTATGGCGGGTGCGCAATGGCAAGTGGCGCAGGATGAACAGGGTGATCGGGTTGCGCAGGTAACGACGCAGCTTCATGTAAGCCTCGTCGCGGGTGCAGAGGCTGTCGCCGTGCATCAAGAGCACCGGCTCGCCGTTGAACTGCACGACACTCGGGTCCTTCAGCAATGTACAACCGGCCTGTTTGCAAAAGGCCTGGCCGAGCATGAAGTCACGATTGCCGTGCATCAGAAAAATCGCCGTGCCGCTGTCGCTGAGGTCGCGCAGGGCCTGGCAGATGGAACGCTGGAAGGGCGTCATGGCATCGTCGCCAATCCACGCTTCGAAAAAGTCGCCGAGGATGTACAACGCACTCGCCGAGCGGGCGCGTCCGGCGAGCAAATCCAGAAACGCCCGGGTGATGTCCGGGCGCTCCTCTTCCAGATGCAAGTCTGAAATCAGCAATATCACTCAATGATCTCGGCTTTCTCGATGATCACGTCGTCTGCTGGTACGTCCTGGTGGCCGGCCTTGGAGGTGGTGGACACGCCTTTGATCTTGTCGACAACGTCGGTACCGGCGGTCACTTTGCCGAACACTGCGTAGCCCCAGCCCTGAACGTTCTTGCCGCTGTGGTTCAGGAAGCTGTTGTCAGCGACGTTGATGAAGAACTGGGCGGAAGCCGAATGCGGCTCCATGGTGCGGGCCATGGCGACGGTGTATTTGTCGTTGGAAAGACCGTTGTCGGCTTCGTTCTGGATGCTTGGGCGCTTGTCTTTCTTTTCTTTCATGCCTGGCTCGAAACCGCCGCCCTGGATCATGAAGTTACCGATGACGCGGTGGAAAACAGTGTTTTCGTAGTGACCGGCTTTAACGTACTCGATGAAGTTGGCCACGGTGATCGGGGCTTTCTCAGCGTTCAGTTCCAGGACGATGTCGCCGTGGTTGGTGGTCAGTTTGACTTGGGTCATGATCGGTACTCTTTCTGGGAATTCGTGGGTTTCAGGGCTGTCGAGCCCTCAACCGGTCCGGCCGATGTCGGCCAAGGTGCGCAGTTTAGCGCGACAGACGCCAATTTCGAGGCTGTTTTTCATTTGCATCCGATTAAATGCAGCCGTTTTCGGGCCTGTACTGTCAGCGACTTGACGGCTTCGGCTATGATAGCGGCTTTGTTTTATCAGGCCCGTGTTCCGGCCGCGCACTTGTACGTTCAAGGATCCTATGAGCAAGCCCACTGTCGACCCTACCTCGAATTCCAAGACCGGCCCTGCCGTGCCGGTCAATTTCCTGCGCCCGATCATCCAGGCGGACCTGGACTCGGGTAAGCACACGCAGATCGTCACCCGTTTCCCGCCTGAGCCCAACGGCTACCTGCACATCGGTCACGCCAAGTCGATCTGTGTGAACTTCGGTCTGGCCCAGGAGTTTGGCGGCGTCACCCACCTGCGTTTCGACGACACCAACCCGGCCAAGGAAGACCAGGAATACATCGACGCCATCGAAAGCGACGTCAAATGGCTGGGTTTCGAATGGTCCGGCGAAGTGCGCTATGCCTCGCAGTATTTCGACCAGTTGCACGACTGGGCCGTTGAACTGATCAAGGCCGGCAAGGCCTACGTTGACGACCTGAGCCCTGAACAAGCCAAGGAATACCGTGGCACTCTGACCGAGCCGGGCCGCAACAGCCCGTTCCGTGATCGCAGCGTCGAAGAAAACCTCGACTGGTTCGCTCGCATGCGCGCCGGCGAGTTCCCGGACGGCGCACGTGTGCTGCGGGCCAAGATCGACATGGCTTCGCCGAACATGAACCTGCGCGATCCGATCATGTATCGCATCCGTCATGCGCATCACCACCAGACCGGTGACAAGTGGTGCATCTACCCGAACTACGACTTCACCCACGGTCAGTCGGACGCCATCGAAGGCATCACCCACTCGATCTGCACCCTGGAGTTCGAAAGCCACCGTCCGCTGTACGAGTGGTTCCTCGAGAACCTGCCGGTGCCGGCGAACCCGCGCCAGTACGAGTTCAGCCGCCTGAACCTGAACTACACCATCACCAGCAAGCGCAAGCTCAAGCAGTTGGTCGATGAGAAGCACGTCAATGGCTGGGACGATCCGCGCATGTCCACGCTGTCCGGCTTCCGCCGCCGTGGCTACACCCCGGCGTCGATCCGCAATTTCTGCGACATGATCGGCACCAACCGTTCCGACGGCGTGGTTGACTTCGGCATGCTTGAGTTCAGCATCCGTCAGGACCTCGACGCGAACGCCCCGCGCGCCATGTGCGTCCTACGTCCGCTGAAGGTCGTGATCACCAATTACCCGGAAGACAAGGTCGACCACCTCGAACTGCCTCGTCACCCGCAGAAAGAAGAACTCGGCGTGCGCAAGCTGCCGTTCGCCCGTGAAATCTACATCGACCGCGATGACTTCATGGAAGAGCCGCCAAAAGGCTACAAGCGCCTGGAACCGGCTGGTGAAGTGCGTCTGCGTGGCAGCTATGTGATCCGTGCCGACGAAGCGATCAAGGACGCCGATGGCAACATCGTCGAACTGCGTTGCTCGTACGACCCGGAAACCCTGGGCAAGAACCCTGAAGGCCGCAAGGTCAAAGGCGTGATTCACTGGGTGCCGGCCGCGGCCAGCGTCGAGTGCGAAGTGCGTCTGTACGATCGCCTGTTCCGCTCGCCGAACCCTGAAAAGGCCGAAGACAGCGCCAGTTTCCTGGACAACATCAACCCTGATTCGCTGCAAGTACTCACTGGTTGTCGTGCTGAACCCTCGCTGGGCAATGCACAGCCGGAAGACCGTTTCCAGTTCGAGCGCGAAGGTTACTTCTGCGCGGATATCAAGGACTCGAAACCAGGTGCTCCGGTATTCAACCGTACCGTGACCTTGCGTGATTCGTGGGGCCAGTGATTCAAGGAACCTCTAACGTGCTTTCGATCTACAACACGCTCACCAAGAGCAAAGAAGTATTCAAGCCGCTGGATGGCAACAATGTGCGCATGTACGTCTGCGGGATGACCGTGTACGACTACTGCCACATTGGCCACGGCCGCAGCATGGTCGCGTTTGACCTGGTGACCCGCTGGTTGCGGTTCAGCGGTTATAACCTGACGTATGTGCGCAATATCACCGACATTGAAGACAAGATCATCAATCGGGCCAAGGAGAACGGCGAGCCGTTCGACGTGCTGACCGAGCGCATGATCACCGCGATGCACGAGGACGAGGCGCGCCTCAACATCCTCAAGCCGGACATGGAACCGCGGGCCACCGATCACATCGCTGGCATGCAGACCATGATCCAGACCCTGATCGACAAGGGTTACGCCTACGCACCGGGCAATGGCGACGTGTACTACCGCGTCGCCAAGTTCATGGGCTACGGCAAGCTGTCGCGCAAGAAGATCGAAGACCTGCGCATCGGCGCGCGGATCGAAGTCGACGAGTCCAAGCAGGACCCGCTGGACTTCGTGCTGTGGAAAGGCGCCAAGCCGGGTGAACCGAGCTGGCCATCGCCGTGGGGCGACGGTCGTCCGGGCTGGCACATCGA
Source organism: Pseudomonas sp. MM213 (assembly GCF_020423045.1). NCBI lineage: Bacteria > Pseudomonadati > Pseudomonadota > Gammaproteobacteria > Pseudomonadales > Pseudomonadaceae > Pseudomonas > Pseudomonas sp. MM213. The sequence goes on along the minus strand of NZ_CP081943.1, from coordinate 2,320,169 downwards.
ATGCTCGGTGATGTCGACCTGCTGCCTGGGCGAGACCTTCGACATTCATGGCGGCGGCAGCGACCTTGAGTTCCCGCACCATGAAAACGAAATCGCCCAGAGCGAAGCGGCCACCGGCAAGACCTACGCCAACGCGTGGATGCATTGCGGCATGATTCGCATCAATGGCGAGAAGATGTCCAAGTCCTTGAACAACTTCTTCACCATTCGCGACGTGCTGGAAAAGTACCACCCGGAAGTCGTGCGTTACCTGCTGGTGTCGAGCCACTACCGCAGCGCGATCAACTATTCGGAAGACAACCTCAAGGACGCCAAAGGCGCACTCGAGCGTTTCTACCATGCGTTGAAAGGCCTGCCGACTGTCGCGCCTGCTGGCGGCGAAGCGTTCGTCGAGCGCTTCACTCAGGTGATGAACGACGACTTCGGCACGCCGGAAGCCTGCGCGGTGCTGTTCGAGATGGTTCGCGAGATCAACCGTCTGCGTGAGAGCGATCTTGATGCGGCGGCAGGTCTGGCGGCGCGTCTGAAAGAGCTGGCGAGCGTGCTGGGTGTGTTGCAGCTTGAGGCCGATGACTTCCTGCAGGCCGGTGCCGAAGGGCGGGTTGATGCGGCTGAGGTTGATGCGCTGATTGCTGCGCGTCTGGCGGCACGTGCGGGTAAGGACTGGGCTGAATCCGACCGTATTCGCGATCAACTGACCGCGATGGGTGTGGTGCTGGAAGATGGCAAGGGTGGCACGACCTGGCGTCTGGCTGACTGATTGCTGCGTTTGTTACAAACAAAACCCGCCTTGTGCGGGTTTTTGTTTTTGGGGTGGGATTGATTCAGCGGTGACAGGGCTGACGTCTTCGCGGGCAAGCCTCGCTCCTACAGGGACCGCGTCGTTCACGGAGTTGGCGAACGGCACGGTCCCTGTAGGAGCGAGGCTTGCCCGCGAATGGTCTCAAACCGGGCGCCGCCGCTACGGATGCCCCATCATTCCGACTGGCGCAACCGCTTGTAAAGGGTATTGCGACTAACCCCCAACCGCCGCGCCAGATGGGAAATATTCCCCCCAGCCGCCTGCAACTGCCGATTCAAATCCTCCACATCATTCAAATCAACCGCCAGCGGCTCATCCACCTCCACCGGTTCCATCTCCAGATCGACAAAAAAATCATCCGGCAAATGCTCCGGCCGCACCGGTTGCTCTTCCGCCATGGCCAGCGCCACCTGCATCACGCTGCTGACCTGCCTTAAATTCCCCGGCCACGGATGACGGCCGAACAACTCCAGCACCTCACGGCTCAGCCCGGCCCACTGCGACGGTTCACGGTGTTGTTCCCACAAGCGTTTGAACAGCGCCTGCTTGTCGCTGCGTTCCCTGAGCGGCGGCAATTCCAGGGTCAAGCCGCCGATCCGGTAATACAGGTCTTCGCGAAACCGTCCCAACTGAACCTGCTCGCGCAACGAACGGTTAGTCGCCGAGATAATGCGGATATCCACCGGGAACAGCTCGCTGCTGCCCACCGGCTGCACGCAGCGTTCCTGCAAAACCCTTAATAGCCGGGCTTGGGTCGGCAATGGCATGTCGCCGATTTCATCGAGAAACAGCGTGCCTTTGTCGGCCTTGCGAATCAGCCCGATGCTGCCTTTCTGATTGGCACCCGTAAACGCGCCTTTCTCGTAGCCAAACAGCTCGGACTCCACCAGTTCGGCGGGGATCGCTGCACAGTTGACGGCAATGAATGGTTGTTTGCTGCGAGAACTGGCCTGATGCAGCGCCTTGACGAACACTTCCTTGCCGACCCCGGTTTCGCCGTGGATCAACAGCGGAATGTCTTTCTCCAGCAGGCGCTCGGCCTGGCGCACGGCTTTTTCCACACGGCTGTCGCCGAAGTGCAGGGTATTGAGGCTGATCGCGGCGGGTGCGGGTGCCGTCACGGCGGGCTCGGCGAACATTCTTGCCTGGATCGGTGCCTGTTTCGGCCGCTTCAACAGGCACTGGAAGCGGTTGCGCCCGGACGCCTGGAGGGAGAAGGGCAGGCCGTCCGGCTGATTCAGAAGTTCCAGCAATGAGACCTTGAACAGGCTTTCGACACTGACCCGCGACAGGCTGATGCCCAGCAGATTGTCGGCGCGGCGATTGGCTGAGAGCACCTGGCCGGTCTCATCGAAAATCAACAATCCCGCCCATTGGCTGTCGAGATTGTTCAACCCGGTATTGAACGTCAGTTGAAAGTGCTGGCCATGGAACAGGTTGAGGATCAGCCGGTTCTCCACGGTCTGGCTCATCATCTTGACCATGCCGAGGGTGTGGGACGGCGGCAGGTAACTGTCACTGGACACGTCCAGCACCGCGATGACCTTGCGTTCGGCATCGAAAATCGGCGCGGCGGAACCGGTCATGAAGCGGTTGGCCTTGAGGAAGTGTTCATCGTGCTCGATGTGCACCGCCTGCTCACAGGCCAGTGCGGTGCCGATCGCATTGGTGCCGCTGCAGCGCTCCATCCAGCTGGCGCCGGCGCTGAAGCCGCGGGTCAGGCTCGGCTCGATGAAGCGCTGGGTGCCCCAGGAGGTCAGGACCTGGCCCTGATTGTCGGCGAGCATGATCAGGCAATTGGAATTGCTGAGGATGTTTTCGTAGTAGGGCAGGACCTCCTGATGGGTGGTCTGCACCAATGAATGCTGGCTTTCCAGCAACTGCGCGATGTCCGCCGCCGGTAGCTGGTCGAATGCCGGGGCACTCTGATGATCGAGCCCGAACGCGCGGCAACGGGACCAGGAGTCCTGGATGATGGCGTCGTGGGACAAAACGGGGGCAGGTGCGGCCATTACAGTCAGCCTCTGAATAACGCTTTTATTGTTGTTATAGGTATTCCCCCTGTGGGAGCGAGCCTGCTCGCGATTACGGTGGGTCAGTCGAAATCAAATTGACTGACCCACCGTAATCGCGAGCAGGCTCGCTCCCACAGGTACTGCAATTCTGTGCCTGCGCCCTGTAGGAGCCAGGCTTGCCGGCGAAGGCGATTTCAAAGACGCCTTCGCCGGCAAGCCTGGCTCCTACAGGGACCGTGAACAGTCCGTAGAGTGTTGTTCACTATTGTTCATTGTCAACGGTTCGATTGTTCAATTGTTCAGCCGTCGTTGTTCATTTCTGTTCAGCAACGAAAGCGCTTCCACTGCTGTATCAAGGATTTCCAAACCAGATCAACCACTTGCAATTTCTGGCATGAAACTCGCTCTACTGCTCCGGTCGCTTGACTCCAATAATAAAAAGGCCGAGCCATGTCACTCACTCTGGAGCACGTCAGCCGCACCGTCGAGGGCCAGACCTGGATCGACGATGCGTGCCTGAGTTTCGAACCTGGATCTTTCAACGTTTTGCTTGGCCGCACGCTGTCCGGCAAAACCAGTCTCATGCGCCTGATGGCGGGCCTGGACAAGCCCGACAGCGGCCGCATCCTGATGAACGGCGTCGACGTCACCCAACGCCCGGTGCGTTTGCGCAACGTGTCGATGGTCTATCAGCAGTTCATCAACTACCCGACCATGACGGTGTTCGAGAACATCGCCTCGCCGCTGCGTCAGGCCGGCGTGTCCAACGAACTGATCCAGAGCAAAGTGCTGGAAACCGCGAAGATGCTGCGCATCGAGAAGTTTCTCCAGCGCTATCCGCTCGAGCTCTCCGGCGGTCAGCAACAGCGCACCGCGATGGCCCGGGCGCTGGTCAAGGACGCCGAGCTGATCCTGTTCGACGAGCCGCTGGTCAACCTCGACTACAAGTTGCGCGAAGAACTGCGCCAGGAAATGCGCGAGCTGTTCAAGGCGCGGCACACCATCGCCATCTACGCCACCACCGAACCCAACGAAGCGCTGGCGCTCGGTGGCACCACGACCATTCTTCACGAAGGCCGGGTGATCCAGAGCGGCAAGTCCTCCGAGGTCTATCACCAGCCGCAATCGGTGCTGGCCGCCGAGCTGTTCTCCGAACCGCCGATCAACCTGATGCCCGGGCGCATCGCCGGCAACGAAGTCAGCTTCGCCAATTTCGTGCACTTCCCGTTGAACGTCGATTTGCGTCCGGTGGGCGAAGGCGAGTTCCGCTTCGGCGTGCGTCCGAGCCATATCTCGCTGGTGCCGAGCAACGACGATGACCTCGAACTGGCAGTGACCGTCGAGGTCGCGGAGATCAGCGGCTCGGAAACCTTCCTCCACGTGCGCAACGAGCATTTCCTGCTGGTGCTGCATTTGCCCGGGGTTCACGAATACGACGTCGATGCGCCGATCCGCATCTATATCCCGACCCATAAACTGTTTGTGTTCGATGCGCAGGGGCGGCTGGTCCAGGCGCCCGGTCGCCGTATATCGAGGGTTGCCTGATGGCCGAAATCCGTTTGCAGAACCTCGCCCACAGTTACACGCGCACACCGAGCGGCCCCGAGGATTACGCGATCCGCGAGATGGATCACATCTGGGAGCAGGGCGGCGCCTATGCCTTGCTCGGCCCGTCGGGCTGCGGCAAATCGACCTTGCTCAACATCATTTCCGGGTTGCTCAGCCCGTCCCAGGGCCATGTCCTGTTCGATGGCAAAGCGGTCAACGACCTGACCCCGGAGAAGCGCAACATCGCTCAGGTTTTCCAGTTTCCGGTGGTCTACGACACCATGACGGTGTTCGATAACCTGGCCTTTCCGCTGCGCAATCAGGGCATGGCCGAAGCGAAAATTCACAGCAAGGTGCAGGAAATTGCCGAGGTCCTCGACCTCCAGGCGTTGCTGAGCAAGAAGGCGCGCAACCTCACCGCTGACGAAAAACAGAAAGTCTCGATGGGTCGCGGGCTGGTGCGCGATGACGTCTCCGCCATCCTCTTCGATGAGCCGCTGACGGTGATCGACCCGCACTTGAAGTGGAAGCTGCGGCGCAAGCTCAAACAGATCCACGAGCAATTCAACATCACCATGGTCTACGTCACCCACGATCAACTCGAAGCCTCGACCTTCGCCGACAAGATCGCGGTGATGTACGGCGGGCAGATCGTGCAATTCGGCACGCCACGGGAATTGTTCGAACGGCCGAGCCATACCTTTGTCGGTTATTTCATCGGCAGCCCGGGGATGAACCTGATCGACGTGCAGCCGCAACCGGGCGGTGTCGGTTTTGCCTCGACGCATTTGCCGTTGTCCGAGGCGCAACTGCAACGCATCGTCGGGTCCGAATGGAAAACCCTGAAGGTTGGCATCCGACCCGAGTTCGTACACGTGTGGGACGAACCGTTTGACGACGCGATGCAGGCAAAGGTCGTACACGTCGAAGACCTCGGCACCTACAAGATCATGACCCTGAACCTCGACGGCGTGACGTTGAAAGTGCGGTTGGCCGAAGACAAACCGGTGCCGGAGGGCACGGCGTACATCAGCTTTCCGGCGCAATGGTTGATGGTCTATGCCGATGATTACCTGCTGGAGGTGCTGCCATGAACAAGGTGCAGAACAACAAGGCCTGGTGGCTGGTGCTGCCGGTGTTTTTGCTGGTGGCGTTCAGTGCGGTGATCCCGATGATGACCGTGGTCAACTATTCGGTGCAGGACATCTTCGACCAGTCCAGCCGCTACTTCGTCGGCGCCGACTGGTACAAACAGGTGCTGCTCGACCCACGGCTGCACGACTCGCTGCTGCGACAGTTCATCTACTCCGGCTGCGTGCTGCTGATCGAAATCCCGCTGGGCATCGCCATCGCCCTGACCATGCCGACCAAGGGCCGCTGGTCTTCCCTGGTGCTGATCATCCTGGCGATTCCGCTGCTGATTCCATGGAACGTGGTCGGCACTATCTGGCAGATCTTCGGCCGGGCCGACATTGGCTTGCTTGGTTCGAGCCTCAACGCGATGGGCATCAACTATAACTATGCGGCCAACACCATGGACGCCTGGGTCACGGTGCTGGTGATGGACGTCTGGCACTGGACTTCGCTGGTGGCGCTGTTGTGTTTTTCCGGGCTGCGGGCGATTCCGGACGTGTATTACCAGGCGGCGCGGATTGATCGCGCATCGGCCTGGGCGGTGTTCCGACACATCCAGTTGCCCAAGCTCAAGAGCGTGCTGTTGATCGCGGTGATGCTGCGGTTCATGGACAGTTTCATGATCTACACCGAGCCGTTCGTGCTCACGGGCGGCGGGCCGGGCAATGCCACGACCTTCCTCAGCCAGACCCTGACGCAAATGGCCATCGGCCAATTCGACCTTGGCCCGGCGGCGGCGTTCTCGCTGGTGTACTTCCTGATCATCCTGTTGGTGTCCTGGCTGTTCTACACCGCCATGACTCACTCTGACGCCAACCGCTGAGGCCCACCATGAGCAAGAGAAAGCTGATTCCACTGCTGATCTACATCCTGTTCCTGCTGGTGCCGATCTACTGGCTGCTGAACATGTCCTTCAAGAGCAACACCGAAATCCTCAGCGGCCTGACGCTGTTTCCGCAGGATTTCACCTTTGCCAACTACAAGGTGATCTTCACCGATCCGGCCTGGTACACCGGTTACCTCAACTCGCTGTATTACGTGAGCCTGAACACGCTGATTTCGTTGAGCGTGGCGTTGCCGGCGGCGTATGCGTTCTCGCGTTATCGCTTTCTCGGCGACAAGCACCTGTTCTTCTGGCTGCTGACCAACCGCATGGCACCACCGGCGGTATTCCTGTTGCCGTTCTTCCAGCTGTATTCGTCGATCGGCCTGTTCGACACCCACATCGCCGTGGCGTTGGCGCATTGCCTGTTCAACGTGCCGTTGGCGGTGTGGATTCTCGAGGGCTTCATGTCCGGCGTTCCGAAGGAAATCGACGAAACTGCCTACATTGATGGCTACAGTTTTCCCAAGTTTTTCGTGAAGATTTTTGTGCCGCTGATTGGCTCGGGGATCGGCGTAACGGCGTTCTTCTGCTTCATGTTTTCCTGGGTCGAATTGTTGCTGGCGCGGACGCTGACCTCGGTCAACGCCAAGCCGATCGCGGCGGTGATGACCCGAACGGTCTCGGCGTCCGGCATCGACTGGGGCGTGCTGGCGGCGGCGGGGGTGTTGACCATCCTGCCGGGCATGCTGGTGATCTGGTTTGTCCGTAACCACGTGGCCAAGGGCTTTGCCCTCGGCCGAGTATGAGGAACTGATGATGGAATGGATGAGTTGGACTGTCCCCACAGCGGCGTTCTTCACCGTCATTGGCCTGATTCTGGTGGGCATGACGACGTGGGAACTACGCTCGCCGAGCGTTCTTCGGCGTGGTTTTTTGCCGATTGCCACCACCCGTGGCGATCGGCTGTTTATCGGTCTTCTCGGCAGCGCCTACCTGCATTTGCTGGTAATCGGCGTCACCGACTGGAGCATCTGGGTAGCGTTCGCGTTGTCCCTGGTGTGGCTGTTGGCTGTGATGCGTTGGGGCTAGTCGAATCGCTCGGCAATGTTGCTCCGAAACCCTAAAAGGAGGTCTCTATGTTCGACAAAAACAATAAGCTGCGACATAGCATTTCATTGGCAGCCATGCTGGCACTCAGCGGTTTGAGCGCTTCGGCCTGGGCCGATGCCTACGAAGAAGCCGCGAAAAAATGGATCGGCAGCGAGTTCAAACCGTCCACCCTGTCGGCGGATCAGCAGCTCGCGGAACTGAAGTGGTTCATCAAGGCCGCCGAGCCGTTTCGCGGGATGGACATCAAGGTCGTCTCGGAAACCCTGACCACTCACGAATATGAGTCCAAGGTGTTGGCCAAGGCTTTTACCGAGATCACCGGGATCAAGGTGACCCACGATTTGCTGCAGGAAGGCGACGTGGTGGAAAAGCTGCAGACCGTGATGCAGTCGGACAAGAGCATCTATGACGGCTGGGTCAACGACTCGGACCTGATCGGTACGCACTTCCGTTACGGCAAGACCGAATCCATTACCGACCTGATGGCCAATGAAGGTAAAAACTTCACTTCGCCGACCCTGGACCTCAAGGATTTCATCGGCCTTTCCTTCACCACCGCGCCCGACGGCAAGCTCTATCAACTGCCCGACCAACAGTTCGCCAACCTCTACTGGTTCCGCGCCGACTGGTTCGAGCGCGCCGACCTTAAAGCCAAGTTCAAGGAAAAGTACGGTTACGAGTTGGGCGTTCCGGTGAACTGGTCGGCCTATGAAGACATCGCCAAATTCTTCAGCGAAGACGTCAAGGAAATCGACGGCAAGCGGGTCTACGGGCACATGGACTACGGCAAGAAAGACCCGTCCCTGGGCTGGCGCTTCACCGATGCCTGGTTCTCCATGGCGGGTGGTGGCGACAAGGGCTTGCCTAACGGTTTGCCGGTGGACGAGTGGGGCATCCGCGTCGAGGACTGCCACCCGGTCGGTTCCAGCGTGACTCGCGGTGGCGACACCAACGGCCCGGCGGCGGTATTTGCCACCACCAAATACGTCGACTGGCTCAAGGCCTACGCACCACCGGAAGCGGCGGGCATGACCTTCTCCGAGTCCGGCCCGGTACCGTCCCAGGGCAACATCGCCCAACAGATCTTCTGGTACACCGCATTCACCGCCGACATGACCAAACCGGGTCTGCCCGTGGTGAACGCCGACGGCACACCGAAATGGCGCATGGCGCCTTCGCCGCGCGGTCCGTATTGGGAAGAGGGCATGAAGCTGGGTTATCAGGACGTGGGTTCCTGGACGTTCATGAAGTCCACGCCTGAGAAACAGAAACTGGCTGCCTGGCTCTATGCGCAGTTCGTGACGTCGAAAACCGTGTCGCTGAAGAAAACCATCGTCGGCCTGACACCGATCCGCGAGTCGGACATCAACTCGCAAGCGATGACCGACCTGGCACCGAAACTCGGTGGTCTGGTGGAGTTCTACCGCAGCCCGGCCCGTGTGCAATGGACCCCGACCGGGACCAACGTGCCGGACTATCCGCGTCTGGCGCAACTGTGGTGGAGCCACATCGCCGAAGCCGCCAGCGGCGACAAAACCCCTCAACAGGCGCTCGACGGCCTGGCCAAGGATCAGGACGCGATCATGTCCCGCCTGGAACGCTCAAAGGCCCAAGCCACCTGCGCCCCGAAAATGAACCCTGAGCGCGATGCGCAATACTGGTTCGATCAGCCGGGTGCACCAAAACCGAAACTGGCGAACGAAAAGCCTAAGGGTGAAACCGTGAGCTACAACGAACTGCTGAAATCGTGGGCAGATGCGCGTAAGTAAACGGCGGGACTGAGAAAGGCGAACGGCACCGTAAGGTGCCGTTTTTGTTTGTGCCTTTTTCAGTATCAGCCAACCTGATTACCCAGTTGCACACGTTCCCCTGTAGGAGCCGGCTTGCTGGCGATAGCATCTGTCCAGCCAATACATACGTTGACTGATCCACCGCTATCGTCGGAACGCCGCCCGCAGCAAGCCGGCTCCTACAGGGGATTGGGTTCACACGGTTCGAAATTGTAGGAGCTGGCTTGCCAGCGATGGACGTCAACGATAACGCGTGCTGTCTGAGTGAACGCGTCGCCTAGACGCTTTTCGCCGGCAAGCCGGCTCCTACAGGGAATCCCATACGCTTTTGCTTTCCACCACTCATCAGGCCGAGCGTTAGCTCGCCTTCAGCTTTTGATCTGAGCGCCCCCTCGAGAGGCCGAGCGCAGGTTCTGCGCAGTGGGCAACCCGGCATGGATGCCGGGTTAGCCGCCCCCGGCCATGGATGGCCGATGGCGGCGGGCCCACGGAGCAGGACCGGAGCGAGGGCATGCCGAGCCACAGCGAGGCACCGAACGAAAGGGGCAAGAGCGCTTTGGTTACTTTCGCGCTTTTCGAAAGTGACTCGCCGTAAGGGCGAAACCCATAGCCGCCGTTACCGCAAAAATGGATATGTACGCCGGAGGAGGGGGAAAAACATCAGTACCAAACCCCACAAACGCAAAAACGGCACCCGAAGGTGCCGTTTCTGTTTTCTACGATCTACCGCTAAGCGATCAACCCGCCAGACCAGCCTGTTGAACCAGAGCCAGCAACGGCTGCGGATACAGCCCGAGGAAGAACGCCAGTACGGCGATGGCCAGCAGCATCACGCCGCCTGCACGTTGCTCCCAATGCAGTTGCGCATCGTGGCGACGCAGGTTTGGCTCCATCAGGTACAGAGTGACCATGACGCGCAGGTAGTAGAACACGCCGATGGCGCTGCCCAGTACCAGGGAACCGACCAGCCACCATTGGTGCGACTCGACACCGGTGGCAATGATGTAGAACTTGCCGATGAAGCCCGCGGTCAGCGGGATACCGGCCAGGGACAGCATCATCACGGTCAGGACGGCGGTCAGGTACGGACGGCGCCAGAACAGGCCGCGGTATTCGTACAGGGCATCCGCGTCACGGCCGTTGTACGGCGAGGACATCAGGGTGATCACGCCGAAGGCGCCGAGGCTGGTGATCACGTAGGTGACCAGGTACACGCCGATGGCTTCCACGGCCAGACCCTTGCTCGCCACCAGGGCGATCAGCAGGTAGCCGAAGTGCGCGATGGACGAGTAACCCAGCAGACGCTTGAGGTTGCTTTGGGTCAGGGCCAGCAGGTTACCGAACAGGATCGAGGCGATGGCGATGATGGTCAGCACGTCGCTGAGTACACCGCTGCTCGCCGCTGGCGAAATCTGGAACAGACGCACCATCACCGCGAACACAGCGACTTTGGAAGCGGTCGCCAGGAACGCCGCTACCGGTGCCGGAGCACCTTCGTAAACGTCCGGAGTCCAGAGATGGAACGGTACCAGCGACAGTTTGAACGCCAGACCGATCAGCATCATGCCCAGGCCCATCTGCGCCAGGGAGCTTGGCAGGCCGGTGGCCGCGAGGGCCTGGCCGATACCGACAAAGCTCAGGCTGCCGGAATCGGCGTAGAGCAGGGCCATACCGAACAACAGGAACGCGGAACCGGCGGCCGACAGCACCATGTACTTGATACCGGCTTCCAGCGAACGCTTGTTGAAGAAGGCGTAGGCCACCAGACCGTAGACCGGCACCGAGAGCAGTTCCAGACCGATGAACAACCCGGCCAGGTGCTGCGCGCTGACCAGAACCAGGCCACCGGCGGCGGCCATCAGGATCAGCAGGTACAGTTCTTCGCGGTTGCCCGGGTAACCCGAACCGCCATCGCCGAGGTAGGCGTGGGCGAGGGTCACACAGGCCAGGGTGGCGACCAGGATCAGCGCCATGTACAAGCAGGCAAAGCTATCGATCTGCAGCAGTGGGGTCACGGCCAATGGCGCGACTTTCAAGGCTGGCAGGATCGACAGCAACGCCAGGTTCAGGCCCGCCACGGAAATCAGGAAGGTCTGCGAGTGGTTGCGGCGCCAGGCAATCGCCAGCATCACCACGATGATCGTGGCGCTGGTGATCAACAACGGCGCTAGCGCGATAAAGTGTTGAGTCGTGAATTCCATAGCGCTCTTACCGGGCCGAAGCGAGTTGAGTGAAGGCGGTGCCGAGCCATTGCTGCACGCCATGCATCGTCGCAGCAGAGGTATCGAGGAACGGTTGCGGGTACACGCCGATGTAGATCAGCAATGCCGCCAGACCGACCACCATGATCAGTTCGCGACCGTCCATGCCATGCAGCACCGCGTCCGATTTGGCCGGACCGAAGTACGCACGGTGGATCATGATCAGCGAGTAGACCGAACCGAACACCAGGCCAGACGTCGCGATGATGGTGACCAACGGTGCAGCAGGGAAGGTACCGATCAGGATCAGGAACTCACCGACAAAGTTACCGGTGCCCGGCAAGCCCAGCGACGCGGCTGCGAAGAACAGGCTGAGGGCCGGCAGGTAAGCGATCTTCGACCACAGGCCACCCATTTCACGCATGTCGCGGGTGTGGGTGCGCTCGTACAACTGACCGCTCAGGATAAAGAGTGCCGCGGCCGACAGACCGTGCGCCAGCATCTGCATCACCGCGCCCTGCAGCGCCAGTTGGCTGCCGGAGTAGATGCCGATCAGTACGAAACCCATGTGGGAAACGGACGAGAAGGCGATCAGACGCTTGATGTCGGTTTGTGCGAAAGCCAGGAACGCGCCGTAGAAAATACCGATCAGACCGAGGGTCATGGCGATCGGCGCAAACTCGGCCGACGCATTCGGGAACAGCGGCAGGGCGAAACGCAGCAGACCGTACGCAGCGGTTTTCAACAAGATACCGGCCAGGTCGACGGAACCTGCGGTCGGCGCCTGGGCGTGAGCATCAGGCAACCAGGAGTGGAACGGTACGACTGGCAGCTTGACCGCGAAGGCGATGAAGAAACCGAGCATCAGGATGTACTCGGTGGTCAGCGACATCTTGGTTTTCAACAGGTCGGCGTAGTTGAAGGTAATCACGCCGGTGTCGTTGAAGTTGACCAGTACCAGACCCAGGATCGCCACCAACATGATCAGGCCGGAAGCCTGAGTGAAGATGAAGAACTTGGTCGCCGCGTAGATCCGGGTTTTCTTGCCGTCCGAAGAACTGTGACCCCAGAGCGCGATGAGGAAGTACATCGGCACCAGCATCATTTCCCAGAAGAAGAAGAACATGAACAGGTCGAGGGCGAGGAACACGCCGACGACACCGCCCAGGATCCACATCAGGTTCAAGTGGAAGAAGCCAACGTGACGTTGAATCTCTTTCCACGAGCAGAGTACCGAAAGCACACCCAGCAGACCGGTCAGCATGATCATCAGCAGCGACAGGCCGTCGAGGGCCAGGTGCACGCTGATGCCGAAGCGCTCGATCCAGATGTGCTTGAACTCAAGCGCCCAGGTCGGGTCGGCGCCAGGCGCCGGGGCAAATGAATAGTCACCGGTGGCCCACAGCCAGAGGCCGAGGGAAAGCAACAGGGACATGGTGATCAGCGCAATCCAGCGGGGGAGGGTGGCGCCGAAGCGCTCACCCATCCAGCACAGCAGGCCGCCGATGAAGGGGATCAGGATTAGCCAAGGCAGAATCATGACGGGCTCAATTCCTTTCGCAAGTTCGCAAGGTTCATATTCAGACCGCTACCAGCACGATGGCGCCGATGACCAGCACGGAGCCGGCTGCCATCGATGCCGCGTACCAACGCAGTTGACCGGTTTCGGTACGGCTCAGGGCGGTGTGACCGCCTTTGGCCATACGCGGGATCAGACCGATGGTCTGGTCGAGCGGGTCTTTGCGCAGTACATGGCTGATCGCCAGGTATGGCTTGACGAACAGTTTGTCGTAGATCCAGTCGAAGCCCCAGGCAGCGAACCACCAGGCCGAAAGGAAGCGGCCGATGCCGCTGTTAGCGATTGCAGTGACGAAACGACGCTTGCCGAGGAACAGCAACGCGGCCAGCAGGATACCGGCCAGGGCGATGGCGCCCGAGGCGATTTCCAGACTGTGCTTGGCTTCGCCGCCGGCGTGGCCAACGCTTTCCGGCAGCACGCCGTGCAGTGGCGGAACGATCATCGCGCCAATGGCGGTGGACAATACGATCAGCACCGACAGTGGCAGCCAGTGAGCGATGCCGTGACCGGCGTGCGCTTCGGTCTTCACTTCACCGTGGAACGCGATGAAGATCAGGCGGAAGGTGTACAGCGAAGTCATGAACGCACCGACCAGACCTGCGTACAGCAGACCCTGGTTGCCGCTGGCAAACGCTTCCCACAGGATTTCGTCCTTGGAGTAGAAGCCTGCGGTCACTAGTGGCAGGGCCGCCAGGGCCGCGCCGCCGACGATGAAGCTGGCGTAGGCCAGTGGCAGTTTCTTCCACAGGCCGCCCATCTTGAAGATGTTCTGCTCGTGGTGGCAGGCAACGATCACCGCACCGGACGCAAGGAACAGCAGCGCCTTGAAGAAGGCGTGGGTCATCAGGTGGAAGATCGCGCCATCCCATGCGCCAACGCCCAACGCCAGGAACATGTAGCCGATCTGGCTCATGGTCGAGTAGGCGAGGATACGTTTGATGTCGGTCTGAACCAGTGCCGCGAAACCGGCGAGTACCAGGGTCACGCCACCGACGATTCCTACTAGATGTAGGATTTCCGGCGCCAGGGTGAACAGGCCGTGGGTACGGGCGATCAGGTAGACACCGGCGGTCACCATGGTCGCGGCGTGGATCAGTGCCGAAACCGGAGTAGGGCCGGCCATCGCATCCGCCAGCCAGGTTTGCAGTGGCAGTTGCGCGGATTTACCGACAGCGCCGCCCAGCAGCATCAGGGTGGCCATGACCATCCAGAAGTCGCCGGCCTGGAATTTCTGCGGTGCCAGCACCAGCAGTTCCTGGACGTTCAGCGTACCCAGTTGGGCGAACAGGATGAACAGGCCGATGGCCATGAACACGTCGCCGATGCGGGTCACGATGAAGGCTTTGAGTGCCGCGTTACCGTTGTTGCGGTTGCTGTAGTAGAAACCGATCAACAGGTACGAGCACAGGCCCACGCCTTCCCAGCCGAAGTACAGGAACAACAGGTTATCGCCCAGGACCAGGAACAGCATGCTGGCGATAAACAGGTTGGTGTAGGCGAAGAAACGCGAGTAACCGGCTTCACCGCGCATGTACCAGGACGCGAACAGGTGGATCAGGAAGCCGACGCCGACGACCACACCGAGCATGGTCAGGGACAGACCATCCAGGTACAGCGCGAAGTTCGGCGTGAAGCCTTCCACCGCCATCCACTGCCACAACACCTGGGTGTAGTGACCGCCTTCAGGTGGCGCAACGTTGAACTGCCAGATCACGTAAGCGGTGACGATGGCAGACAGGCCGATGGAACCGACGCCGATCAGCGCCGACAGGTTTTCCGAGAGGCGTCCACGGGAGAACGACAGCAGCAGGAAACCGATGAGAGGGAATACGAAAGTCAGATAGAGAAGATTCATCCGCGCATCTCACTGGCAGCGTCGATATCGAGCGTGTGGAAGCGGCGATACAGTTGCAGCAGGATCGCCAGGCCAATACTGGCCTCGGCGGCTGCCAGGCTGATCACCAGGATGAACATGATCTGTCCATCCGGTTGCGCCCAGCGGCTACCGGCAACGATGAACGCCAACGCGGAGGCATTCATCATGACCTCCAGGCTCATCAGCACGAAGAGAATGTTGCGGCGGACCATCAGGCCGACCAGACCGAGGCAGAACAGGATGCCGGCGACCGCCAGACCATGCTCCAAAGGGATAGCAGGCATCGTCATTGCTCCTTGGCTTCGTTACGGCCCAAGTGGAACGCCGTCACGGCTGCGGCGAGCAGCAGCATCGAGGCGAGTTCGACCACCAGCAGGTACGGACCGAACAGGCTGATGCCCACGGCCTTGGCGTCTACGGTGGTGTGGCCGACGGCCTGGCCGCTCTGGTGACTGAACAGCACGTACAGCAGTTCAGCCAGCAGCAGGGCGCCGAGAATCACCGGGCCGAGCCAGATGCCGGGCTTGAGCCAGACGCGCTCTTGCTGAACCGAGGCGGGGCCCAGGTTCAGCATCATCACCACGAACACGAACAGCACCATGATGGCGCCAGCGTAGGCGATCACTTCCAGAACACCGGCAAACGGTGCGCCGAGGGCGAAGAACGTCATGGCCACGGCGATCAGCGAAATGATCAGGTAGAGCAGGGCGTGCACAGGGTTGGTGTGGGTGATCACGCGAAGCGTGGACACCACAGCGATACCCGATGCGAAATAGAAAGCGAATTCCATCTTTCTTCCTTAAGGCAGCAAGCTCTTCACGTTGATCGGTTCGGCTTCATTCTGCGCGGAGCCTTTCGGCTTCCCGGCAATCGCCATACCTGCAACACGATAGAAGTTGTAATCAGGGTTTTTGCCGGGGCCGGAGATCAGCAGATCTTCTTTCTCGTAAACCAGGTCCTGACGTTTGAACTCGGCCATCTCGAAATCCGGTGTCAGCTGGATCGCGGTGGTCGGGCAGGCTTCCTCGCAGAGGCCGCAGAAAATGCAGCGCGAGAAGTTGATGCGGAAGAAGTCCGGGTACCAGCGACCGTCTTCGGTTTCAGCTTTCTGCAGCGAGATGCACCCGACCGGGCACGCCACGGCGCACAGGTTGCAGGCTACACAACGCTCTTCGCCATCAGGGTCGCGGGTCAGGACGATACGGCCACGGTAGCGCGGCGGCAGGTAGACCGGTTCTTCCGGGTACTGCAGCGTGTCGCGCTTGCGGAAGGCGTGGCCGAAAATCATCACCAGGCTGCGAAGCTGGGTGAAGAAGCCATGCACGATGTCAAATATGTACTTCATGATTCTCTATCCTCACTGAGCCGCGACGGCGGGCGTGTTGAGCAACACGATCGCAGCGGTCACCAGCATGTTGACGAGGGTCAGCGGCAGGCAGAACTTCCAGCTGAAGTCCATCACTTGGTCATACCGTGGGCGCGGAATCGAGGCGCGCAACAGGATGAAGATCATGATGAAGAACGCGGTTTTCAGTGCAAACCAGATGAACGGGATCTGCGGCAGAATGTTGAACGGACCGTGCCAGCCACCGAAGAACAAGGTCACCAGCAGCGCCGAAATCAACACGATGCCGATGTACTCGCCGACGAAGAACATGCCCCATTTCATGCCGGCGTATTCAATGTGGTAACCGTCAGCCAGTTCCTGCTCCGCTTCCGGCTGGTCGAACGGGTGACGGTGAGTCACGGCGACGCCGGCGATGAAGAAGGTCAGGAAACCGAAGATCTGCGGAATGATGAACCACAGGTTCTGCGCTTGGTATTCAACGATGTCGCGCATGTTGAACGAGCCGACCTGGATCACGATGCCCATCAGCGACAGGCCCATGAACACTTCGTACGACACGGTCTGTGCCGAGGCCCGCAAGCTGCCCAGCAGGGCGAACTTGTTGTTGCTCGACCAGCCGGCGAACAACACCGCGTAGACCGACAGACCGGCCATGGCGAAGAAGAACAGGATGCCGATGTTGATGTCCGCCACGCCCCAGGTCGGGGTGATCGGGATGATCGCGAAGGCAATCAGCAGGGCGCTCATGGCCACGACCGGTGCCAGGGTGAAGATCATCTTGTCGGCGAACGGCGGGGTCCAGTCTTCCTTGAAGAACATCTTGATCATGTCGGCCGCGATCTGGAACGCGCCGAACGGGCCGACGCGGTTCGGACCGTAACGGTCCTGCCAGAGGGCGAGCAGACGACGCTCGACCCAGCTCAGCAGCGCGCCGCACACCACCACGGCGAGCAGAATCACGATGGCCTTGAGGACCGCGATGATCACGTCAATCACTTCAGGCGTGAACCAGGTCATTGAGCTGCCTCCTGCAGACCGTCAACGGATTTGCCAAAGATCGCTGGCGGAATGCCCGCGATACCGGCCGGCAATGCGACCAGGCCAGCACCCAGCTCTTCGTTGATGCGCAGCGGCAGACGCAGGGTCTGGCCGGCAACGTTCAAGCTCAGCAGGGCACCGTCGTTGACACCCAGGCGATCCGCTTCGGACTTGGCCAAGGCGACGTAGGCGGCCGGGATGCGTTCCTGAACCGGTGCGGCTTTCGAAGAGTTCTCTTCGCTGCCGAGCAGGTGGAAGAACGGCACGACCTGCCAGGTGCCCGGCGCCGGGTTGAAGGCGCGCGGAACAGCCGAGAACCAGTTCAGCGAATCACCGGTGCTTTCGATCAGGCGGGTGCCCGGGTCGCCAGCGCGGATGTGACCACCAACTTCGTCCTGGAACTTGTTCCAGGCTTGCGGCGAGTTCCAGCCCGGAGACCAGGCGAAAGGCACTTGCTGACGCGGTTCGGCCGAGCCCGAGTAACCTTCCATGGAGAAGGCGAACGCGGTGTCCTTGTCTTGCGGGGTACGCGGTTCGTGCACGTTGATGTCAGCGCGCATGGCGGTACGACCCGAGTAACGCAGCGGTTCGCGGGCAAGCTTCATGCCCTTGATGCGGAACGAGGCGGACGGTGCGGCATCGACGATGCGGTTCAGTTGCGGCGTGCTTGCAGCGACGGCAGCGGTGACGTGGTCCAGTTGGGTCCAGTCGATCGGCTGGTTCAGCAAGGTAGCGCGCAGGGCATGCAGCCAGCGCCAGCCTTCGTGAACCAGGATGCTCGCGTCCATGTACTTCGGATCGAAGACCTGGAAGAAGCGCTGGGCGCGGCCTTCCTGGCTGACCAGCGTACCGTCGCCTTCAGCGAAGCTGGCGGCTGGCAGAACCAGGTGCGCGCGATCGCTGGTGGCGGTTTTCTGGTGGTCGGCAACGATCACCACTTTCGCGGCGGTCAGGGCGGCATCGACACGGGCTTTGTCGGTACGGGTGTACAGATCGTTTTCCAGCACGACGATGGCGTCGGCCTTGCCATCGATCACCGCTTGCAGCGCGGCGTCGACCGATTCGCCACCGAGCATGGCCAGGCCGAGGCTGTTGGCCTCTGGCACGATCAGGCTGATGGAACCGTTCTTCTCGCGCAGCTTCAGGGCTTTGGCGATGTTCGCGGCGGCTTCGATCAATGCTTTGGAACCCAGCGAGGTACCGGCAATGATCAGTGGGCGCTTGGCCGCGAGCAGGGCGTCGGCAATGCGCTTGGCCAGTTCGAGGGCTTCGGCGTCGAGGCCTTCAACCGCTGGGGCGCTGGCATCGAGGGCGTGAGCCACGGCGAAACCGATGCGGGCCAGGTCGTCTGGAGCGGCGTGAACGCACTCTTCGGCGATGTCGTCGAGCTTGGTTTCAGCCAGGCTGGCGATGAACAGCGGGTTCAGCTCGTGCTGACCGATGTTCTTCACCGCAGCGTCGAGCCAAGGCTGAACGCGCATGGAGTCGGCCATGTCTTCTGCCTTGCCCTTGACCGATTGACGCAGGGACAGCGCCATACGGGCGGCGGTCTGGGTCAGGTCTTCGCCGAGGACGAAGATGGCGTCGTGATCTTCGATGTCGCGCATGTTCGGGATCGGCAGCGGGCTGTCTTTCAGCACCTGCATGACCAGACGAATGCGTTCCAGCTCGGCGGCTTCGATACCGGAGTAGAAGTGCTCGGCGCCGACCAGCTCGCGCAACGCGTAGTTGCTTTCGAGGCTGGCACGCGGCGAACCGATACCGACGATGTTGCGACCGCGCAGCAGGTCAGCCGCTTTATCCAGCGCTTCGTCGAGGCTCAGCTTGGTGCCGTTGGCCAGCAGAGGCTGACGCGGGCGGTCTTCGCGGTTGACGTAGCCATAGCCGAAACGGCCACGGTCGCACAGGAAGTACTGGTTGACCGAACCGTTGAAGCGGTTTTCGATCCGACGCAGTTCGCCGTAACGCTCGCCCGGGGAGATGTTGCAACCGCTGGAGCAGCCATGGCAGATGCTCGGCGAGAACTGCATGTCCCACTTGCGGTTGTAGCGCTCGGAGTGAGTCTTGTCGGTGAACACACCGGTCGGGCAGACCTCGGTGAGGTTGCCGGAGAATTCGCTTTCCAGTACGCCGTCTTCAACGCGACCGAAGTACACGTTGTCGTGGGCGCCGAACACACCAAGGTCGGTGCCGCCAGCGTAATCCTTATAGAAGCGTACGCAGCGGTAGCAAGCGATGCAGCGGTTCATTTCGTGGGAAATGAACGGGCCCAGTTGCTGGTTCTGGTGGGTACGCTTGGTGAAGCGATAACGGCGCTCGTTGTGGCCGGTCATCACGGTCATGTCTTGCAGGTGGCAGTGACCGCCTTCCTCGCAGACCGGGCAGTCGTGCGGGTGGTTGGTCATCAGCCATTCAACAACACTGGCGCGGAAGGCCTTGGACTCTTCATCTTCGATGGAGATCCAGGTGCCGTCGGTGGCAGGGGTCATGCAGGACATGACGATGCGACCACGGGTGTCGTTCTCGTCGGTGTACTGCTTGACCGCGCACTGGCGGCAAGCGCCAACGCTGCCAAGGGCAGGGTGCCAGCAGAAATAAGGGATATCGAGGCCTAGCGACAGACATGCCTGTAACAGGTTGTCTGCCCCATCGACTTCGAGCTCTTTGCCGTCTACGTGGATAGTGGCCATGGTTCAAAGTTCTTCGTTGGCCCGGTGTCAGCGGGCGTGGCTAATGGAATCTTGTTATTCGCGTGAATCAACACAGCCGTTCAAGGCGTCATCACACGAGAAGGCGAACGGCACGGACCGTTCGCCTTTTTTAAGCGTTAAGCGCCGACTACGATCGGCCTTGCCAGAGGCGGGACGACGGCGCTGACAGGCGCGATGCCGGCTTCGAACTCATGGCGGAAGTATTTGATTGCGCTGCCCAACGGCTCCACGGCACCCGGTGCGTGAGCACAGAAGGTCTTGCCTGGGCCGAGGAAACCGACCAGACCCAGCAGGGTCTCGATGTCGCCTGGCTGGCCTTCGCCGTTCTCGATGGCCATCAGCAGCTTGACGCTCCATGGCAGGCCATCGCGGCAAGGGGTGCAGAAGCCGCAGGATTCGCGGGCGAAGAACTGCTCCATGTTACGCAGCAGGGAAACCATGTTGACGCTGTCATCCACCGCCATGGCCAGGCCGGTACCCATACGGGTGCCCACTTTGGCGATGCCGCCGGCGTACATTTGTGCGTCCAGGTGTTCAGGCAACAGGAAGCCGGTACCGGCGCCGCCTGGCTGCCAGGCCTTGAGCTTGTAACCGTCGCGCATGCCGCCGGCGTAGTCTTCGAACAACTCGCGACCGGTGACGCCGAATGGCAATTCCCACAGGCCCGGGTTCTTGACCTTGCCGGAGAAGCCCATGAGCTTGGTGCCCATGTCTTCACTGCCTTCGCGAGCCAACGATTTGTACCAGTCCACGCCATCGGCAATGATCGCCGGGACGTTGCACAGGGTTTCAACGTTGTTCACGCAAGTCGGCTTGCCCCACACGCCAACGGCGGCAGGGAAGGGCGGCTTGGAGCGCGGGTTGGCGCGGCGGCCTTCGAGGGAGTTGATCAGTGCGGTTTCTTCACCGCAGATGTAACGCCCGGCGCCGGTGTGGACGAACAGCTCGAAATCGAAGCCGCTGCCCAGGATGTTCTTGCCCAAAAGGCCAGCTGCCTTGGCTTCTTCCACGGCACGGTTGAGGTGCTTGGCGGCGGTGGTGTATTCGCCACGCAGGAAGATGTAGCCACGGTAGGTTTTCAGCGCGCGGGCACTGATCAGCATGCCTTCGATCAGCAGATGGGGCAGTTGCTCCATCAGCATGCGGTCTTTCCAGGTGTTCGGCTCCATTTCATCCGCGTTGCACAGCAGGTAGCGGATGTTGATGGATTCGTCTTTCGGCATCAGGCCCCACTTCACGCCCGTGGGGAAGCCTGCACCGCCGCGACCTTTCAGGCCGGCGTCTTTCACGGTCTGGACGATGTCGTCCTGAGCCATGTCGGCGAAGGCTTTGCGCGCAGCCGCGTAACCGTTCTTGGCCTGGTACTCGTCGAGCCAGACAGCTTCGCCGTCGTCACGCAGACGCCAGGTCAGCGGGTGAGTCTCGGCCGAACGCTTGATGCGGTTGGCAGGACCGAAGGAAGTCAGGGTCATACGTAGCCCTCGAGCAATTTGGCAACGCCGGCAGGCTGCACATCACCGAAAGTGTCGTCGTCGATCATCAACGCCGGCGCCTTGTCGCAGTTGCCGAGGCAGCAGACCGGCAGCAGGGTGAAACGACCGTCGGCGGTGGTCTGGCCCAGGCCGATGCCGAGTTTGCTCTGGATCTCGCTGACTACCGATTCATGGCCGCCGATGTAGCAGACCATGCTGTCGCAGACGCGAATGATGTGGCGACCGACTGGCTGACGGAAGATCTGGCTATAGAAAGTCGCCACGCCTTCAACGTCGCTCGCCGGGATGCCGAGGATCTCGCCGATCGCGTACAGGGCGCCGTCAGGCACCCAGCCACGTTCCTTCTGGACGATCTTCAGGGCTTCGATCGACGCCGCGCGCGGGTCTTCGTAGTGATGCAGCTCGTGCTCGATGGCCGAGCGCTCGGTTTCACTCAAGGTGAAACGGTCTGTCTGGATAAGCGTGCTGTTCATGCTTAGCGGTCCACGTCGGCCATAACGAAATCGATACTACCCAGGTACGCAATCAAGTCCGCGACCATGCTGCCTTTGATCACCGAAGGGATCTGCTGCAGGTGCGGGAAGCTTGGGGTGCGAATCCGGGTGCGGTAGCTCATGGTGCCGCCATCGCTCGTCAGGTAATAACTGTTGATGCCCTTGGTCGCTTCGATCATCTGGAAGGATTCGTTGGCCGGCATGACCGGGCCCCACGAAACTTGCAGGAAGTGCGTGATCAGGGTCTCGATGTGCTGCAGCGTGCGCTCTTTCGGCGGCGGCGTGGTCAGCGGGTGATCCGCCTTGTACGGGCCTTCCGGCATGTTGCGCATGCACTGGTCGATGATCTTGATGCTCTGGCGCATTTCTTCGACGCGCACGATGCAACGGTCGTAGGCATCGCCATTGGCGGCCAGCGGCACTTCGAATTCGAAGTTCTCGTAGCCCGAGTATGGACGCGCTTTACGCAGGTCGAAGTCGCAACCGGTCGAACGCAGGCCTGCACCGGTGACGCCCCATTCGAGGGCCTCTTTGGTGTTGTAGGCAGCGACGCCGATGGTCCGGCCACGCAGGATGCTGTTGTCCAGGGCGGCTTTCTGGTATTCGTCCAGACGCTTTGGCATCCACTCGACGAAGTCTTTCACCAGCTTTTCCCAGCCGCGCGGCAGGTCGTGGGCGACGCCACCGATGCGGTACCAGGCCGGGTGCAGACGGAAGCCGGTAATGGCTTCGATCACCGTGTACGCCTTCTGGCGGTCGGTGAAGGTGAAGAACACCGGGGTCATGGCGCCGACGTCCTGGATGTAGGTACCCAGGAACAGCAGGTGGCTGGTGATCCGGAAGAACTCGGCCATCATGATGCGGATGACGTCGACCTTCTCGGGCACCTTGATGCCGGCCAGCTTCTCGACCGAGAGCACGTACGGCAGGTTGTTCATCACGCCGCCGAGGTAGTCGATACGGTCGGTGTACGGGATGAAACTGTGCCAGGACTGACGCTCGGCCATCTTCTCGGCACCACGGTGGTGGTAGCCGACGTCCGGTACGCAGTCGACGATCTCTTCACCGTCCAGCTGCAGGATGATGCGGAACGCACCGTGCGCGGAAGGGTGGTTGGGACCAAGGTTGAGGAACATGTAGTCCTCGTTCGCACCGGAACGCTTCATGCCCCAGTCTTCAGGCTTGAAGCGCGCGGCTTCTTCCTCAAGCTGTTGCTTGGCCAGGTTCAGGGTGAACGGGTCGAACTCGGTGGCACGGGCCGGGAAGTCCTTGCGCAGCGGGTGACCTTCCCAGGTCGGCGGCATCATGATGCGGGTCAGGTGCGGGTGGCCGGCAAAGTCGATGCCGTACATGTCCCACACTTCACGCTCGTACCAGTTGGCGTTCGGCCAGATCCCGGTGACGGTCGGCACGCTGAGGTCGCTCTCGGACAAGGCGACCTTGATCATCACGTCACTATTACGTTCGATCGACATCAGGTGATAGAACACGGTGAAGTCGGCGCCGCTTGGCAGCCCTTGACGCTTGGTGCGCAGACGCTCGTCCACGCCGTGCAGGTCATAGAGCATGACGTACGGCTTGGGCAGGTTGCGCAGGAAGGTCATCACTTCGACGAGTTTGGCACGGGCAACCCAAAGCACCGGCATGCCGGTGCGGGTAGGCTGGGCGGTGAACGCCTCGGGGCCAAAACGGTTATTCAGTTCGACGACCACATCCTGGTCGTCTGCCTTGTAAGGCGGGATGTACAGAGCACTGCCTGTAGTCATGGTTATTTATCGCTTTCGGTCAACGTAAAGAATGAAGCCAGTGTCTCGTTCTATATAAGAAGCAGATCTGGATCAGACTTCGTCGGGGCTGCGCAGGTTGGTGACTGCGATTCGCTGTTCGCGGCGCTTGTCCTTCTCGGAAGGCATCTCGGCGCGATACACGCCTTGATCGCCAACGACCCAGGAAAGCGGACGACGCTCCTGTCCAATCGACTCCTGCAAGAGCATCAAGCCTTGCAGAAAAGCTTCAGGACGAGGCGGGCAGCCAGGCACGTAGACGTCCACGGGCAGGAACTTGTCCACCCCTTGAACGACTGAGTAGATGTCGTACATGCCACCGGAGTTGGCGCACGAACCCATGGAGATGACCCATTTAGGTTCGAGCATTTGCTCGTAGAGACGCTGAATGATCGGCGCCATCTTGATGAAGCAGGTACCGGCGATAACCATGAAATCCGCCTGACGCGGCGATGCCCGGATAACCTCCGCGCCAAAGCGCGCGATGTCGTGGGGCGCCGTGAAGGCGGTGGTCATTTCCACGTAGCAGCACGAAAGGCCGAAGTTATACGGCCACAGGGAGTTCTTGCGCCCCCAGTTGATCGTGCCGTTAAGCACGTCTTCGAGCTTGCCCATGAAGATGTTTTTGTGGACTTGATCTTCTAACGGATCGGAAACGGTTTCCCGTTCGCCAATCGGATACTGCTCGTTAGGAGCATCGGGGTCGATCCTGGTGAGATTGTATTGCATTGCCAAAGCCTCATTGTTTCAGCTTCGCTTGCCGCTTACGACGAGCTTCCGGAGCCCAGTCAAGGGCGCCCACTCGGAATAGGTAGACAAGGCCTGCCAACAGAATTGCTATGAAAACGAGAGCTTCGACGAATCCGGTCCAGCCGCTTTCGCGGACGGACACAGACCAGGCAAAGAGAAAAAGGGCTTCGATATCGAAGATCACGAAGAGCATCGCGACCAGATAGAATTTGGCTGAGAGCCGTAAGCGGGCGCCACCTGTAGGTAGCATGCCGGACTCGAACGGTTCGTTTTTGCTGCGGCCCCAGGCTTTTGACCCGAGGAGGCTGGAGACGCCGAGCATGAAGGCGCAAAGGCCGACGACGCCCAGAAGGAAAATGGCAAAGCCCCAGTTGTGGGCCATGAGTCCTGTCGCTTCGGGCATGCTGGTAATCCTTAACAGAGAGCAAAGGTCTCTGAGCTTGAAAAAGAAACAAAGCAGTGACGATATGTCGCAGCAATCAATCCCGCTGATTTTATGGCACAACACCGTGCAAGTAAAATTCCTATAGCGAAATTATTTATAGGAATAAGGACATAGCGCACCTCCAAAGTCCCGCAGCCCATGCGTTGCGGGCATTAGCAGGCTTTTCATCAATTATGTTTTGTAGGGAATGTAACGAACATAGTTTGAGCTAAATGATAATCAATATTGTTTGAAGCGGTTTTCAAACTGTTTAACGGGTAGGTGGGTGGAAAGTTGTCTTATATGCGCGTTACTGCAAGTAGCGGGCGGCACCGTTTTACCCTGTTTTTCTGATCGTGAAACTGCGCTGGATCAAGGATTTTTCCTGAATCACCACCGTCCCCACCCTCTGTAGGAGCGAGGCTTGCCCGCGAAGAACGATGACGCGGTATGCCAGAAGCACGGCGGCGCATTCTTCGCGGGCAAGTCGGATCGCCGCACCGCTCGCTCCTACAGGGGCCGTATCGTGTAAAAAATGAACGCAAAAAAAACGCCCCGAACCAGTCGGGGCGTCAGATGTGCGGCGTTGCGGTTAGCTTTTTATTCGGTCCGCAACGGCCGTTCGTTCAGGCGAAGCAGATCAGTGGAACTGTTCTTCTTCAGTCGAACCGGTCAGTGCGGTAACCGACGAAGAGCCGCCCTGGATCACGGTGGTCATGTCGTCGAAGTAGCCGGTGCCCACTTCCTGCTGGTGAGCCACGAAGGTGTAACCCTTGGCGGCGTCGGCGAATTCCTGCTCTTGCAGCTTCACGTAGGCAGTCATGTCGTTGCGGGCGTAGTCGTGCGCCAGGTTGAACATGCTGTGCCACATGTTGTGAATGCCGGCCAGGGTGATGAACTGGTGCTTGTAACCCATGGCGGACAGTTCGCGCTGGAACTTGGCGATGGTCGCGTCGTCCAGGTTTTTCTTCCAGTTGAAGGAAGGCGAGCAGTTGTACGACAGCAGTTGGTCCGGGTATTCCTTCTTGATCGCTTCAGCGAAGCGACGGGCTTCGTCCAGGTCCGGCTTGGCGGTTTCGCACCAGATCAGGTCGGCGTACGGAGCGTAAGCCAGGCCGCGAGCGATTGCCTGGTCCAGGCCAGCGCGCACTTTGTAGAAGCCTTCCTGGGTACGTTCGCCAGTCACGAATGGCTGGTCGTACGGGTCGCAGTCGGAAGTCAGCAGGTCAGCCGCGTTAGCGTCGGTACGTGCCAGGATGATGGTCGGAGTACCGGCAACGTCAGCCGCCAGACGGGCAGCGGTCAGCTTCTGTACGGCTTCCTGGGTAGGAACCAGTACCTTGCCGCCCATGTGGCCGCATTTTTTCACGGACGCCAGTTGGTCTTCGAAGTGAACGCCGGCGGCGCCTGCTTCGATCATGCTCTTCATCAGCTCGTAGGCGTTCAGTACGCCGCCGAAACCGGCTTCGGCGTCAGCCACGATTGGTGCGAAGTAGTCGATGTAACCTTCGTCGCCCGGGCCCTTGCCGGCTTTCCACTGGATCTGGTCGGCACGACGGAACGAGTTGTTGATGCGCTTGACCACGGTTGGAACCGAGTCCACCGGGTACAGCGACTGGTCCGGGTACATCGATTCGGCGGAGTTGTTGTCCGCAGCAACCTGCCAGCCCGACAGGTAGATCGCCTGGATACCGGCTTTGACTTGTTGTACAGCCTGGCCGCCGGTCAGGGCGCCCATGCAGTTGACGAAATCTTTCTCAGGACGGAAGGACGGCTTGGCGCCCTGGGTGACCAGGTTCCAGAGCTTCTCGGCGCCGAGTTTTGCAAAGGTGTGCTCAGGTTGAACCGAGCCACGCAGGCGGACGACGTCAGCAGCGGAGTAAGCGCGTGTCACGCCTTTCCAGCGTGGGTTTTCAGCCCAGTCTTTTTCGAGGGCTGCAATTTGCTGTTCGCGTGTCAGTGCCATGGAGATAAACCTCGTCGCGTCTTTTACGGAAAGTTGTTCTGCGGTGGAAAATTCATGCGCTCGCAGACCAGAAGCTTAGGCGGTCAAGTCGAATTCGGCGGGGTTGGCGACGGGATGAACGATGGGCTCGAGGGGAAGTGAGCAGGTAAGGGCGGACTGGCGAGCGCATTCGGGCGTCGTGGGCCTTTATACGAACTTCAGTGTGATGCCGGGTTACCTAAATACGCTTCCGTCCCTCGGGACAACTTCGTTCCAGTCGGCAACCTCGTCAAACACACCTTGTGGGCGGTACAGACACGAAACGGCTCGCGGGGTAGGTGCGAGCATCGCCTCGAAGGCCCTTGCCAGGGCCCCTGATTAGCGGGAGCGAGGCCATCATGCCTTCGCTTTTTTGGCTCGTCAAACGTTTTGTAGTGCTTTTTTTATGGCACTACATCTTTGGTCTAATACGACTAATCAGTCAGTTTTTGGTGGTTTAGTCCAAAGTATCGACTTTCACCCGCAGGGTCATGTCATCCCGGCCCTGAGTCGAGTAGCTGCGGGTCATGCCCTGTTTGTCGGCCTGAGTCTGGTGATTCACGCCAGCGAGGGTGATCCATTCGCCGAGGCGGCCGGTGACGGTTGTGTCGGTGCTTTGCACGTTCACTACATCGGGACGTTCCTGGCTCATGCGGTCACGGTTGGTACTGATCGACAGGTGAACGATGTCGCCGGTGATGCTGGCGGTGACATAGAAACCCTGGGTGACGTTGCGGTATTCGGTCTGGCTGCGGGGATCGCCATACGAATCGATCTGCGTGCTGGTCAGTGGCACGCTCTGGCCGACCTGGATCAGCGCCGGTGTGCCTTCGCTGGCCTGGACTTGCTGAATGCCGCCGTCACGGCTTTCGGTGCTGCGATTGATGATTCGGGTCTGGCTGGGTTTGGCGCCGTTCACCGAGTAACCCTGATCGCCCTGGAAGTTGTTTTCGTTGGTGTCGACGGTGATCAGCAGGCGCTTGGGCTGAGTGTCGAGTTGGGCGATAAGCGCTTTAAGTTCGTCGATCTTGCGTTGATCGGCATTGACGATCAGTTGGTTGCCATAGGCGCTGACCTGGCCGTCCTTGCCGATAAAGTCCTGCGCCATCGGCAGCATGTCGGCGCTGGTGTGGTAGTTCAACGGCACGATCTCGGTGGCTGCCATGACCGAAAAACTGCAGGTCAGCAGCAGCGTGGTGAGCAGGGTGCGTAGGGACATATCCGTTATCTCCGGCCTTGAAGTTTGTGCGTAGGAGCCAGCTTGCTGGCGATGGTCGTCAACGATGACGCTGGAAGCCTGATATCCCGCGGCGCTCTCACGACCATCGCGACCAGGCTCGCTCCTACAGGTCTTGAGTTTGCCAGTTTGTCGGCCCGGCGTGGGGCAAGTTGAATCGTAGACAGCAAAACGCCCCGGCATCCGAAGATGGCGGGGCGTTTTGTGGGGTGCTTTCGGGCCTCTTCGCGGGCAAGCCTCGCTCCTACAAGGGATCACGCTGTACCTGTAGGAGCGAAGCTTGCTCGCGAAGGCCGCGCCACGGTTTTAAGCCGAGTGCCGCACCATGTCCACATGCGGAATCCCGGCTTCCAGGAACTCCTCACTGACCAGGCTGAAGCCCAGGCGCTCATAGAACGCCGTCGCCTGCACCTGCGCGCTCAGCATCTGCTGCTTCAGCCCGCGCTTCTCGGCTTCACCGATCACCGCTTGCATCAGCGCATCGCCAACCTTCAAACCGCGCCAGTCTTTCAGCACCGAAACCCGGCCAACATGCCCGTCGGGCAGCAAGCGTGCGGTGCCAATCGGAAAGTCACCTTCGAAGGCCAGGAAATGCACTGCTGTCGCGTCATCTGCATCCCATTCCAGCTCGGGCGGAACGGATTGCTCGGCGATGAACACCGTCTCACGAATGCGCCGGATCTCGGCGTTATCCTTTTGCCAGTCTGCGACACGTACGTGAATTTTATTCATCGGCAAACCCCAGGCTTCCTTGCTTGATCAGTTCGCAAATCAAGCCGCGACCGTCTTCGTCGCTCAGCCATTCGCCGAGGTTGTCGATGTGCAGCGCATCGGCGGCACAGATCAACTTCAGCAGATCGCGCAGTTTGCCCGGCAGATAACGGCTCTGACCGCTGGCGAACAGCAGCAGGTCGTCATCGACTTCGGACCAGGCCATGCGGGCGCTCGGGTTGCGGATCAGTACGGCGCCTTGCTCCAGGCTGGCAAGCAGGTCGTCTTCTTCGATTTCTTCAGGGCCGACCACCAGTTCCGGGTAGCGCGGTTCAGTCATGAACTGGCCGAACCAGGTCAGCAGCAGGCGTTCGTCGCTCATGTGCTCAGCCAGAAGGGCTTTCAGGCGATCGAGGGCGTCGTGCTGGATCTGATGCGGATCAACTGCCGGCAGGGCATCGGCGTCGGTGTAACGCTCTTCGTCAGTCAGGAACTGGCTGAGGAAGTCGGTGAAGTGGGTCAGCACTTCAGCGGCGCTCGGTGCGCGGAAACCTACGGAGTAGGTCAGGCAGTTATCGACGGCCACGCCGCAGTGGGCCAGGCGTGGCGGCAGGTAGAGCATGTCGCCCGGTTCCAGGACCCACTCATCGGTGGCTTCGAAATCAGCCAGGATGCGCAGGTCCGCGTGTTGCAGCAGCGGGCTGTCGGAGTTGCACATCTGGCCGATTTTCCAGTTGCGCTTGCCGTGGCCTTGCAGCAGGAACACGTCGTAGTTGTCGAAGTGCGGACCGACGCTGCCACCCGGCGCGGCAAAGCTGATCATCACGTCGTCGATGCGCCAGCTCGGCAGGAAGCGGAACTGCTCCAGCAGTTCGCTGACTTCTGGCACGAACTGGTCAACCGCTTGCACCAGCAGGGTCCATTCGGTTTCCGGCAGCTTGCTGAATTCGTCTTCGGCGAACGGGCCGCGGCGCAATTCCCAAGGACGCTCGCCGTGCTCGATGATCAGGCGCGATTCAACTTCTTCTTCCAGCGCCAGGCCAGCCAGTTCGTCGGCGTCGATCGGGCTTTCGAAATCAGGGATCGCCTGACGGATCAGCAGGGGTTTTTTCTGCCAGTAGTCACGCAGGAATTCGCGCGCCGTGATGCCGCCCAGAAGTTGAAGAGGAATGTCAGGATTCATGTGTAACCTATTGAAAAAAAGCACTTTTCAGACGGGAATAAAAACGCCCGGCGCTGCCGGGCGTCTCAAACGGGTAAAGCGGTCGATCAGATGCGCTTGGCTTGCTCTACAGCGTTGCCGATGTAGTTCGCCGGGGTGAGCAGTTTCAGCTCGGCCTTGGCGGCGGCAGGCATGTCCAGCCCGTCGATGAAAGTTTGCAGTGCTTCAGGGCTGATGCCCTTGCCACGGGTCAACTCTTTCAGCTTCTCGTACGGGTTTTCGATGTTGTAGCGACGCATCACGGTCTGGATCGGCTCGGCCAGGACTTCCCAGCAAGCATCGAGGTCAGCAGCGATTTTCTGAGCGTTGAGCTCCAGTTTGCTGATGCCTTTGAGGCTGGCTTCGTACGCGATCACGCTGTGGGCGAAGCCGACACCGAGGTTGCGCAGTACGGTGGAGTCGGTCAGGTCGCGCTGCCAGCGGGAGATCGGCAGTTTGCTCGCCAGGTGCTGGAACAGTGCGTTGGCGATGCCCAGGTTGCCTTCGGAGTTTTCGAAGTCGATCGGGTTGACCTTGTGCGGCATGGTCGACGAACCGATTTCGCCAGCGATGGTACGCTGTTTGAAATAACCCAGGGAGATGTAGCCCCAGATGTCGCGGTCGAAGTCGATCAGGATGGTGTTGAAGCGCGCGATCGCGTCGAACAGCTCGGCGATGTAGTCGTGCGGTTCGATCTGCGTGGTGTACGGGTTGAAGCCCAGGCCCAGCTCGTCTTCGATGAAGGCGCGGGCGTTGGCTTCCCAGTCGATCTCAGGGTAGGCCGACAGGTGAGCGTTGTAGTTGCCGACAGCGCCGTTGATCTTGCCCAGCAGCGGAACGGCAGCGACTTGAGCGATCTGACGCTCCAGACGGTAAACCACGTTTGCCAGTTCTTTGCCCAGGGTGGTCGGCGAGGCCGGTTGACCGTGGGTGCGCGACAGCATCGGCACGTCAGCGAAACGGATGGCCAGTTCGCGGATGGCTTCGGCAGTCTGGCGCATCAGTGGCAGCATGACGTCATCACGGCCTTCGCGCAGCATCAGGGCGTGGGACAGGTTGTTGATGTCCTCGCTGGTGCAGGCAAAGTGGATGAATTCGCTGACAGCCGCCAGTTCCGGCAGCTTGGCCGCTTGCTCTTTGAGCAGGTATTCGATGGCTTTGACGTCGTGGTTGGTGGTGCGCTCGATCTCTTTGACACGCTCGGCGTGCTCCAGAGAGAAGTTTTCCGCCAGGGTGTTCAGCACAGCGTTGGCTTCGGCGGAGAACGCCGGCACTTCGCTGATGGCAGGGTGAGCGGCGAGGCGCTGGAGCCAGCGCACTTCAACCAGCACGCGAGCACGGATCAGGCCGTATTCGCTGAAAATTGGGCGCAGGGCCTGGGTTTTGCCGGCGTAGCGGCCGTCAACAGGGGAAACCGCAGTGAGCGAAGAAAGCTGCATGGGGTGTTCTCGGACAGTCGGGCAACGAAATGGGGCGCGTATCATACATGAAAAAATCCGCCGGTCCGTTGCCAACTGACCAGCGTATTACGCGTTACTGACTACAAAACGGTGTTGCGGGCGCGGTTCAGCTGCTGCGCATCAGCGGGTAAAGCTCTTTCAGCAATTTGCGGCGGCTGACGACCAACTGCCAGCGATGACCGCCCAACTGCCGCCACAGGCGCGCCGAACGAATCCCGGCCAGCAACAGCGCGCGGATCTTCGAAGCGTTGCTCGGCTGCTGCAGGTTGCGCATGTCGCCGTGAACCTGAATCCGTTGGCGCAAGGTGCTCAGGGTGTCCTGGTACAGCGCGCCGCAGGCGGCGATCACATTTTCGTGCGCCGGGCCGAAGTGTTCGACCTGGGACTGAATCTGCGGCAGACGTTTGCCGATCACCTCGAGCATGTCGCCGCGCTTGGCCAGTTGCCGTTCCAGCCCGAGCATTGCCAGGGCGTAGCGCAGCGGTTCGCGCTGCAGGGTGCTCGGGTCACGTTCAAGGGCGCCGATCAGTGCGCGATAACCTTCGCGCAGATTGATGTCGTCGCCGCCGTAGACTTCCAGCGTGTCCTTGGGGTCGCGAATCAGCAGGCTGCCAAGCATGCACGTCAGGCCGGCTTCGCTGGTCTGGCCGGTCTTGGCGATCTTGTCGACAAGGACGGCGGCGAGAAACACGCCGCCCAGCGCCGTCAGTTGCTCCTGAGTGGGGCTCATTGCTGCTCGCCTTGAAGGGTGCCTTTGCTGGTCCACGGTTCCGCCACTTCAATCACGCCGCCGCCGAGGCAGATTTCGCCGTCGTAGAACACCACGGACTGACCCGGAGTGACCGCGCGTTGCGGCTCATCGAAGGTCGCGCGGTAGCCGGTGGCGGTTTTCTCCAGCGTGCACGACTGGTCGCTCTGGCGATATCGCACTTTGGCGGTCAGCTTGCGCGGCTCGCTCAGGTCGATCGGGTTGACCCAATAGATGTCCGAGGCGAGCAGGGCGCGGGAGAACAGGTAAGGGTGGTCATTGCCCTGGCCAACGATCAGTTCGTTGTGCTCCAGGTCCTTGATCAGCACGTACCACGGCTCGTCGCTGGCGTCTTTCAAGCCGCCGATGCCCAGGCCCTGACGCTGGCCGATGGTGTGGTACATCAAGCCGTGGTGGCGGCCGATGACTTCACCTTCGGTGGTTTTGATTTCGCCTGGCTGCGCCGGCAGGTATTGCTTGAGGAAGTCGCTGAAGCGGCGTTCGCCGATAAAGCAGATTCCGGTGGAATCCTTTTTCTTCGCGGTGGCGAGTTCGTATTTCTCGGCAATCGCCCGCACTTGTGGTTTTTCCAGCTCGCCGACCGGGAACAGGGTCTTGGCGATCTGTTCGCCGCCGACGGCGTGCAGGAAGTAGCTCTGGTCCTTGTTCGGGTCCAGGCCCTTGAGCAGTTCGGTGCGGCCGTCGATGTCGCGGCGGCGCACGTAGTGGCCGGTGGCAATCAGGTCGGCACCGAGCACCATGGCGTAGTCGAGGAACGCCTTGAACTTGATTTCGCGGTTGCACAGGATGTCCGGGTTCGGCGTGCGACCAGCCTTGTATTCGGCCAGGAAGTGCTCGAACACGTTGTCCCAGTACTCGGCGGCGAAGTTGGCGGTGTGCAGCTTGATGCCAATTTTGTCGCACACGGCCTGGGCGTCCGCCAGGTCGTCCATGGCGGTGCAGTATTCCGTTCCATCGTCTTCTTCCCAGTTCTTCATGAACAGGCCTTCCACCTCATAACCCTGCTCGATCAGCAGGAGGGCGGAAACGGAAGAGTCCACGCCGCCGGACATGCCGACAATGACGCGCTTCTTTTGTGTGTCAGAAGGGGCTGGATCACGCATAGGGATTCAATGAGTGTCTTGAAAAAGGACGCGATTCTAGCAGGCCGCAGCCCACAAGGCTAAAGAGAAGGGCGGATCAGTTCGAGGCCGAAGTGTTTACCGTCCAGATAATCATCGATACAACGGATGATCAGCTCACTGCGCCAGTTTGCGCGTTGTGCCAGCAGTTCGTCACGCGTCAGCCATTTTGCGCCGACGATGCCGTCATCCAGCTGATAGTCAGGGTGGTGCTTGAGCGCTTTTGCGATGAAGCAGACTCGCTGATACGTCACGCCGTTGCTGGGCGCGGTGTAGAGGTAAATGCCCACCACGCCGGTCGCCTCGACGTCCCAGCCGGTTTCTTCGAGGGTTTCGCGTACGGCGGCTTCGGTCAGGGTTTCGTTCGGGTCGAGGTGGCCGGCGGGCTGGTTGAGTACCGTCCGTCCGTGCTTGGTTTCTTCGACTATCAGGAAGCGACCATTGTCTTCGACGATGGTGGCGACGGTGATGTGGGGTTTCCAGTCCATAAAGCTTCCTCAATTTCCAATTGAAATACGGACCCTGTAGGAGCCGGCTTGCTGGCGATTGCGTTTTATCATTCAACATTTTGTTGGCTGATACTCCGCGATCGCCAGCAAGCCGGCTCCTACAGGGATTGTGTTCGGCAGATAGATTGTAGAAACCACAAACAGAAACCCCGGCACTGGGCCGGGGCTTCTTTTTGCATCCTTACAACCTTAAACCAGCGCAGCGATAGCCGCGTTGAAGGTTGCGCTAGGGCGCATGGCCTTGCTGATCAGCTCGGCATTGGCGTGGTAGTAACCGCCGATGTCCACTGGCTTGCCCTGAACGGCGTTGAGCTCGGCAACGATGGTCGCCTCGTTCTCGGTCAGGGTTTTTGCCAGCTCGCCGAACTGCGCTTGCAGTGCAGCGTCTTCAGTCTGGGCGGCCAGGGCCTGAGCCCAGTACAGCGCCAGGTAGAAGTGGCTGCCGCGGTTGTCGATGTTGCCGACTTTGCGCGATGGCGACTTGTTGTTGTCCAGGAACTGGCCGGTGGCCTGGTCTAGGGTCTTGGCCAGAACCAGCGCCTTAGGGTTGTTGTAAGTAACGCCCAGGTGCTCAAGGGAAGCGGCCAGAGCGAGGAACTCGCCCAGGGAATCCCAGCGCAGGAAGTTCTCTTCCAGCAGTTGCTGAACGTGCTTCGGTGCGGAGCCGCCGGCGCCGGTTTCGAACAGACCGCCGCCGTTCATCAGCGGAACGATCGACAGCATCTTGGCGCTGGTGCCCAGTTCCATGATCGGGAACAGGTCGGTCAGGTAGTCGCGCAGTACGTTGCCGGTCACCGAGATGGTGTCCTTGCCTTCGCGGGTGCGGCCCAGGGTGAAGGCCATCGCGTCGACTGGCGACATGATGCGGATGTCCAGGCCGGAGGTGTCGTGATCCTTCAGGTAAGCCTGAACTTTCTCGATCACTACGCCGTCGTGAGCGCGCATTGGGTCCAGCCAGAAAATCGCCGGGGTGCTGCTTGCGCGAGCACGGTTGACGGCCAGTTTGACCCAGTCCTGGATCGGCGCGTCTTTGGTCTGGCACATACGGAAGATGTCGCCGGCTTCAACCGACTGCTCCAGCAACAAGGCGCCTTTGCTGTCCGTCACGCGGACAACGCCGTTGGTCTTGATCTGGAAAGTCTTGTCGTGCGAGCCGTACTCTTCGGCTTTTTTCGCCATCAGGCCAACGTTTGGCACGCTGCCCATGGTGGTCGGATCGAAAGCGCCGTGCAGCTTGCAGTCTTCGATAACGGCCTGGTAGATGGTGGCGTAGCAGCGATCCGGGATCACAGCCTTGGTGTCGTGCAGCTGACCGTCAGTGCCCCACATTTTGCCGGAGTCACGGATCATCGCCGGCATCGAGGCGTCGACGATCACGTCGCTCGGCACGTGCAGGTTGGTGATGCCTTTGTCGGAGTTGACCATGGCCAACGACGGACGAACGGCGTAGACCGCCTGGATGTCCGCTTCGATCTGCGCTTGTTGCTCGGCAGGCAAAGCCTTGATGCGAGCGTACAGGTCGCCGATGCCGTTGTTCAGGTTGAAGCCGATCTGTGCCAGCACGTCAGCGTGCTTGGCCAGTGCGTCTTTATAGAACTCGGCAACGATCTGGCCGAACATGATCGGGTCGGAGACCTTCATCATGGTGGCTTTCAGGTGAACCGACAGCAGCACGCCCTTGGCTTTGGCGTCTTCGATCTCGGCAGCGATGAAGCTGCGCAGAGCGTTTTTGCTCATGACCGCGCAATCGAGGATCTCACCGGCTTGCACGGTGGTCTTTTCTTTCAGGACGGTGGTGGTGCCGTCTTGAGCGATCAGTTCGATTTTGACGGCGTCAGCGGCGTCGATCAGGGCGGCTTTTTCGCTGCCGTAGAAATCGCCGGTGCTCATGTGCGCGACGTGGGACTTGGAGTCCGCAGCCCAGGCGCCCATTTTGTGCGGGTGCTTGCGAGCGTAGTTCTTGACCGACAGCGGGGCACGACGATCGGAGTTGCCTTCGCGCAGAACCGGGTTCACGGCGCTGCCCTTGATCTTGTCGTAGCGCGACTTGGCTTCTTTGTCGGCGTCGCTGGTCACGGTTTCCGGGTAGTCCGGCAGTGCGAAGCCCTGGGCTTGCAGCTCTTTGATCGCGGCCTGCAGTTGCGGAACCGAAGCACTGATGTTCGGCAGCTTGATGATGTTGGCTTCTGGCGTAACGGCCAGGTCGCCCAGTTCGGCGAGGTGGTCGGCTACGGCTTTGTCACCCAATTGCTCGGGGAAGCTGGCCAGGATGCGCCCTGCAAGAGAGATATCGCGGGTTTCAACGGCGATATCAGCCGAAGCGGTGAACGCTTCTACGATAGGCAACAGTGAATAGGTGGCGAGGGCTGGGGCTTCGTCGGTGAAGGTATAGATGATCTTCGAGCGGGTGGGCATATTCGGATTAACTCTCTCTTCTTTGCTAAAGCGTGCGCAGAAACTCGAGGGGCGCCGGGTAAGCGCGTTCGTTCAAAGTCATCCATGAGCCGAATGTCGAGATTTGTGCGCGGTGATGTTGGGTGCATCAGTCGAGCGTCAAGCGGGTGGACTGCGGTAACAGTCCTGCTTTTTCGGGTCCAAAGTCTCGTGCTAGAGAGGTCGGCCGTCGTGACTCTGTGGTCAGCGGGCGGCATTATACATAGGTAGCTGGCAATCTGCCGATGGTTCATACGTAACGATTGTCGTCCATTGGTCTAAAGGTCGCAGGGGAGTGCAGGGCGTAGAGTCGTTGGCCGTGCTTGAGTTTGGCGCTTTTCCCTTTGCTTTCAGGCTTGTAGAACACGAACTGCGCAGCTTTGCAGTCGATGGGCAGAACATAGGGTTTGCGCGCCGATTTAACTGGGGTACGCTCGGACGAAGCCAGATGTTCAATCCAAACAATGGAGTTCAGCATGGGATACAAGAAGATTCAGGTTCCAGCAGTCGGCGACAAAATCACCGTCAACGCGGACCATTCTCTCAATGTTCCTAACAACCCGATCATCCCCTTCATCGAAGGCGATGGTATTGGCGTTGATATCAGCCCGGTCATGATCAAGGTTGTCGATGCTGCTGTTAAGAAGGCTTACGGCGGCGAGCGCAAAATTTCCTGGATGGAAGTCTACGCCGGGGAGAAAGCGACTCAGGTTTACGATCAGGACACCTGGCTGCCTCAGGAAACCCTGGACGCAGTCAAGGATTACGTGGTTTCCATCAAGGGCCCTCTGACCACGCCGGTCGGCGGCGGCATTCGTTCCCTGAACGTGGCCCTGCGTCAGCAACTCGACCTGTACGTTTGCCTGCGCCCGGTGCGCTGGTTCGAAGGCGTGCCTAGCCCGGTCAAGAAGCCAGGCGACGTCGACATGACCATCTTCCGTGAAAACTCGGAAGACATTTATGCCGGTATCGAGTGGAAGGCCGGTTCGCCGGAAGCGACCAAGGTCATCAAGTTCCTCAAAGAAGAAATGGGCGTCACCAAGATCCGTTTCGACGAAAACTGCGGTATCGGCGTCAAGCCGGTGTCCCTGCAAGGCACCAAGCGTCTGGCGCGCAAGGCCCTGCAGTACGTGGTCGACAACGACCGCGACTCGCTGACCATCGTGCACAAAGGCAACATCATGAAGTTCACCGAAGGTGCCTTCAAGGAATGGGCCTACGAAGTGGCGGCTGAAGAGTTCGGCGCGACCCTGCTCGATGGCGGTCCGTGGATGCAGTTCAAGAACCCGAAAACCGGCAAGAACGTCATCGTCAAGGATGCCATCGCCGACGCCATGCTCCAGCAGATCCTGCTGCGCCCGGCCGAGTACGATGTGATCGCGACCCTGAACCTGAACGGCGACTACCTCTCCGACGCCCTGGCGGCGGAAGTGGGCGGTATCGGTATTGCACCGGGTGCCAACCTGTCCGACACCATCGCCATGTTCGAAGCGACCCACGGTACTGCGCCGAAGTACGCCGGCAAGGACCAGGTCAACCCGGGTTCGCTGATTCTTTCCGCCGAGATGATGCTGCGTCACCTGGGCTGGACCGAAGCGGCCGACCTGATCATCAAGGGCACCAACGGCGCGATTTTCGCGAAGACCGTGACCTATGACTTCGAACGTCTGATGGACGGCGCGAAGCTGGTGTCGTCTTCCGGGTTTGGCGATGCACTGATTTCGCACATGTAAGCGAATCGGCACAAAAAAACCGCCTTCGGGCGGTTTTTTTATGACTGGGTAACGGCTTGCGTCAGTTCGACACTGTTTCTTTGTGGGGGGCGGGTGTGGGCAGTTCGTTAGAGGCAGGCGCCGCCGTAATCTTCACGGCGTGCAGGCCTTTAGGGCCCTGGACGATCTCGAATTTCACGAGTTGCCCGGCCTTGAGGGTTTTGTACCCGTCCATTTCAATGGCGGAATAATGGGCGAAGAAATCAATAAGGCAACCATCCTCGTGGCGACCTTCACTGGTGTCGGTATTGATGAAACCGAACCCTTTGGCATTGTTGAACCATTTCACCTTACCGACAGCCATGCTCATATCCCTCTGCAACAGACTCCATCACTGGAGTATCATCCAGTACATCCGCAGTCGAATCCTGTAAATAAGATTGACTCCGCGGACCTTTTTTACCCACTGTGGGCTCTATTGGTTGTAACACCGTTTTGCCGATAGTCAAGGTGACCCGGCAGTCGGTATTGAAATCGTTCATAACCGTCCCCACTACTGTATTCGCACAACTGACGAACCTTTCTTTCCATGCATGCAATCAGCCAGATTCGACTAACATTCAATCAGGATCGCCCTGATTTACACGACGACGATTCCGCAGGCATTGCTGTTCAGGAGGCCAAGCCTGCTTTACAGGCGCCGCCGATGTACAAGGTGGTTTTGTTTAATGATGACTACACACCGATGGATTTCGTCGTCGAAGTGCTCGAGGTGTTTTTTAACCTGAATCGCGAGCTGGCGACCAAGGTCATGCTGGCCGTCCACACAGAAGGACGGGCAGTATGTGGAGTGTTTACCCGCGACATTGCCGAGACCAAGGCCATGCAGGTCAACCAGTACGCCAGGGAAAGCCAGCATCCGCTACTCTGTGAAATCGAGAAGGACGGTTAATCGCCGACCACTTGGGTATGAGGTGAAGCTATGTTAAACCGCGAGCTCGAAGTCACCCTCAATCTTGCCTTCAAGGAGGCCCGTTCGAAGCGTCATGAATTCATGACCGTCGAACATCTTCTGCTGGCCTTATTGGACAATGAGGCTGCCGCCACCGTTTTGCGTGCCTGCGGCGCCAACCTCGACAAACTCAAGCATGATCTGCAGGAGTTCATCGACTCCACCACGCCGTTGATCCCTATTCATGATGAGGATCGCGAGACCCAACCTACCCTGGGCTTCCAGCGTGTTCTGCAGCGTGCTGTTTTCCACGTACAGAGCTCGGGCAAACGCGAAGTGACTGGCGCAAACGTGCTGGTTGCGATCTTCAGTGAGCAAGAAAGTCAGGCAGTGTTCCTGCTGAAACAGCAGAGCGTTGCACGCATTGATGTCGTCAACTACATCGCACACGGCATTTCCAAAGTGCCGGGGCATGGCGATCACTCTGAAGGTGAGCAAGATATGCAGGACGACGAGGGCGGTGAGTCTTCTTCTTCAGGCAATCCTCTGGATGCTTATGCCAGTAACCTCAACGAACTCGCGCGCCAGGGTCGTATCGATCCGTTGGTAGGCCGTGAGCTCGAAGTCGAGCGTGTCGCGCAGATCCTCGCGCGTCGACGCAAAAACAACCCGCTGCTGGTGGGCGAGGCGGGCGTGGGTAAAACCGCGATTGCCGAAGGCCTGGCCAAGCGTATTGTCGACAACCAGGTGCCGGACCTGCTGGCCAACAGCGTGGTGTATTCCCTCGACTTGGGCGCCTTGCTGGCCGGGACCAAATACCGCGGCGATTTCGAGAAACGCTTCAAGGCGTTGCTCAATGAGCTGAAAAAACGTCCGCAGGCGATCCTGTTCATCGACGAAATCCACACCATCATCGGTGCGGGTGCCGCGTCCGGTGGCGTCATGGATGCCTCGAACCTGCTCAAGCCGCTGCTGTCGTCCGGTGACATCCGTTGCATCGGTTCGACCACCTTCCAGGAATTCCGCGGCATCTTCGAGAAGGACCGTGCCCTGGCACGACGCTTCCAGAAAGTCGATGTGTCGGAACCGTCGGTGGAAGACACCATCGGCATCCTGCGCGGCCTGAAAGGGCGTTTCGAGCTCCATCACAATATCGAATACAGTGATGAAGCCCTGCGCGCCGCTGCCGAACTTGCCTCGCGTTACATCAATGACCGGCACATGCCGGACAAGGCCATCGACGTGATCGACGAGGCGGGCGCCTACCAGCGTCTGCAGCCGATCGAGAAACGCGTGAAACGCATCGAAGTGCCTCAGGTCGAGGACATCGTCGCGAAAATCGCGCGGATTCCGCCAAAACACGTCACCAGCTCCGACAAAGAGCTGCTGCGTAACCTTGAGCGTGACCTGAAGCTGACGGTGTTTGGTCAGGATGCCGCAATCGACTCGCTGTCGACTGCGATCAAACTGTCCCGTGCCGGCCTCAAGTCGCCTGACAAGCCTGTCGGTTCGTTCCTGTTCGCAGGCCCGACCGGTGTCGGTAAAACCGAAGCGGCGCGTCAGTTGGCCAAGGCGTTGGGTATCGAGCTGGTTCGTTTTGACATGTCCGAGTACATGGAGCGCCACACCGTATCGCGTCTGATCGGTGCGCCTCCTGGCTACGTGGGGTTTGATCAGGGCGGTCTGCTGACCGAAGCTATCACCAAGCAGCCTCACTGCGTGCTGTTGCTCGATGAAATCGAGAAGGCGCATCCGGAAGTCTTCAACTTGCTGTTGCAGGTCATGGACCACGGTACGCTGACCGATAACAACGGGCGCAAGGCGGACTTCCGTAACGTGATCGTCATCATGACGACCAACGCCGGTGCCGAAACCGCCGCGCGTGCTTCGATCGGTTTCACCCATCAGGACCACTCGTCCGATGCGATGGAAGTGATCAAGAAGAGCTTCACGCCGGAGTTCCGCAACCGTCTGGACACCATTATCCAGTTTGGTCGCCTCAGTCATGAGGTCATCAAAAGCGTGGTGGACAAGTTCCTTACCGAGCTTCAGGCGCAGCTGGAAGACAAGCGCGTGCAGCTGGAAGTGACCGACGCGGCGCGCAGCTGGCTGGCGGCAGGTGGTTACGACTCGGCAATGGGCGCTCGGCCGATGGCGCGTTTGATCCAGGACAAGATCAAGCGTCCGCTGGCGGAAGAGATTCTCTTTGGCGAGCTGGCTGACCATGGTGGCGTGGTGCATATCGACCTGAAGGACGGCGAGCTGACCTTCGAGTTTGAAACCACGGCTGAAATGGCCTGACGGTTGTTGATCTGTTGTAAAGCGAAAGGCGCCTTCGGGCGCCTTTTTTGTTGTCTGCTTGGTTTGGGTGCATATCCGTTTCTTTGGTAACGGCGGCTATTGGTTTCGCCCTTACGGCGAGTCACTTGGAAGAGCCCCAAGTAACCAAGGGCTCTTGCCCCTTTCGTTCGGTGCCTCGCCTAGGCTCGGCATGCCCTCGCTCCGGTCCTGCTCCGTGGGCCCGCCGCCATCGGCCATCCATGGCTGGGGGCGGCTAACCCGGCATCCATGCCGGGTTGCCCACTGCGCAGAACCTCCACTCGGCCTCTCGAGGGGGCGCTCAGATCAAAAGCGGAAGGCGAGCTAACGCTCGGCCTGATGAGTGGTGAGAAGCAAAAGCAAACGCCGATCCCTGTAGGAGCCGGCTTGCCGGCGAAAATCGTTTGGACAACGCGTTCATTCAGACAGCCCCGCGTTATCGTTGACGTCCATCGCTGGCAAGCCAGCTCCTACAATTTTGAATCGTGTGAACCCAATCCCTTGTAGGAG
This sequence comes from Pseudomonas sp. MM213, assembly GCF_020423045.1. NCBI lineage: Bacteria > Pseudomonadati > Pseudomonadota > Gammaproteobacteria > Pseudomonadales > Pseudomonadaceae > Pseudomonas > Pseudomonas sp. MM213. Next base: position 2,278,328 of record NZ_CP081943.1, on the reverse strand, counting down.
CCGGCTTGCCGGCGAAAAGCGTTTGGGCGACGCGTTCATTCAGACAGCCCGCGTTATCGTTGGCGTCCATCGCCAGCAAGCTGGCTCCTACAATTTTGAGTCGTGTGAACCCAATCCCTTGTAGGAGCCGGCTTGCTGCGGGCGGCGTTCCGACGATAGCGGTGGGTCAGTCGCGCATTTATCGCCTGAAAGGACGCCATCGCCAGCAAGCCGGCTCCTACAGGGGATTGGTGTACATGTTCGGAATGAGTGAGCGCAGCAGTGAAGGACAACGCGGACAACTGCAGAGCCAGGTCGGCTTTCAGGCCGCCTCGGCGGCTGTGGCGGTAGTCGCCCCCTCGAGAGGCCGAGTGGAGGTTCTGCGCAGTGGGCAACCCGGCATGGATGCCGGGTTAGCCGCCCCCGGCCATGGATGGCCGATGGCGGCGTGCCCACGGAGCAGGACCGGAGCGAGGGTATGGCGAGCCTTAGCGAGCCACCGAACGAAAGGGGCAGAGCCTTTTGGTTACTTTGGGGCTTTTTGTACGGACCGGACACATGGTGGACACATGTGCGGGGACATGGTTGACACATTATGACCCATAGTCAGGTTTGCTCACGTCGAACGTTCTTAGGAAGTGATGGCAGAAGTAGACGTCAAAGAGTCCATTTCTTTCAGGGTTGGGCCGTATTGCGATGTGCTGCCCAACCAAGCCCTTGGCGATGCTGAAATAGCGTTTCTGAAAGCGAAATCGGCTGTGATAAACCTTGGCCAACACATCGTCCGGCCCGTATTCAAACTCCGATAGTTGCTGCGGATAAGCCCAGGGGCTAGAGCGATACCGGTCCATCGGCACTTGATAGTTCAACGCTTGATGAGGCCGTTGCAGGTTATAAACCTCCCGCCATCGATCAAACGCGGATTGAGCCTCCTTGACCGTGGAAAATTGACGCCCCTCAAGCACTTCGGCTTTGAGTGAACGGTGGAAGCGCTCGATCTTCCCATTGGTTTGGGGATGGTAAGGGCGGCTGAAGCTGATCCGGATTCCTAAACGAATCAGCCAGATACTCAGCTCTGTGATTTCACCTGGGTTGCGCGGTGAGCCCCATGGCGGGCCGTTATCAACATTGATGCGTGCTGGTAATCCGAAGCGCTGGAATACCTCAATCATCTTTTCCTTCACCGTGGCTCCGCGCTCGTTATCGCAGGCCTGAATAGCCAAATTGAATCGTGAGTGGTCGTCCAACAAAGTCAGGGGGTGGCATCGGCCTTCTTGCGTTGAGAAGTGCCCCTTGAAATCCATCTGCCACAGATCGTTAGGCGCATCGTGTTCAAATCTCAGCTTGGCCTCTTGCTCATTCTGAGCAGGCTGAATCAGCCCGTGCCTGCGCAGGACATTGGTGACGGTGCTGGGAGCGATCTGCTTTTTCAAGATGATGCTGATTGTGCGTCCGCCCCATGCGGGATGTTCTTGCCTGAGGGCTAAGACTTCGGCCTCCAAAGCAGCAGGGGTCAGCTTGGGGCTGGTTGCAGGTCTGCGGGACTTCTCTTGCAGTCCCGACTGACCGTGTGTCTCGTAGCGGTTGAGCCACTTGTAGGCCGTTTGCGGACTGATGCCGAACCGTCGACACAGTTCTCGTTTATTGCTGCCGGGTTGCCGTGCTAAGGCAACAAACTCTTCTTTCAGGCTCATGGTATCTCTCGTGTCCCAGGGCATGATGGATTCCCGGCGAAGTTGGCTCGCCGAAAAGTGTCCACCATGTCCCCGCACACCCGTCAACCATGTGTCCGGTCCGTACAGGCTTTTCCAAAGTGACCCGCTGTAAGAGCGGAACCAATATCAGCCATCACCAAAAAAATGGATATTCACACCAAGCCAAACCAAGCCAAACCAAATCGCAGACAAACAAAAACGCCCGGCAAAAGCCGGGCGTCTTGTATTGACTTGATTAGCGAGCGCGGTAAGTGATGCGCCCTTTGCTCAAGTCATAGGGCGTCAGCTCGACGCGCACTTTGTCACCGGTAAGAATACGAATGTAGTTCTTGCGCATCTTGCCGGAGATATGCGCGGTTACGACGTGCCCATTTTCCAACTCCACGCGAAACATGGTGTTGGGCAGGGTGTCGACGACAGTGCCTTCCATTTCGAAGCTGTCTTCTTTCGACATGCAGTAAAGCCCTCGGTGTCCAATGAATGGCCCGGTGCAACTGCGCCAGGCAAAAGCGGCGTGCATTGTGCCCGAAAAATGGGGTTTAAGCCAAGGGGTTCTAGTTCAGGATGACCCAGCGCTGATTAATCAACAGTTCGATTGGGCGATATTGGGTCTTGTAGCTCATTTTTTTGCAGTTCTTGATCCAGTATCCGAGGTAGACCGCTTCAAGCCCCAGACGCTGGGCCTCGGCGATTTGCCAGAGAATCGCATAGCGCCCCAGGCTGCGGCGTTCTTCAGAGGGTTCGTAGAAGGTGTAGACCGCCGACAGACCGTTCGGCAGCAAGTCAGTGACAGCCACCGCCAGCAACTGGCCCTCCAGGCGAAATTCGTAGAAACGCGAAAATGGCAGGTCACGCACCAGGAAGGTCGAGAACTGGTCACGACTCGGCGGGTACATGTCGCCATCGGCATGGCGCTGTTCGATGTAGCGCTGATACAGGTCGAAGTACTCTTCGCTGAACTTCGGCTTGGTTGGGCGCACCTGCACGTCGGCATTGCGCTTGAAAATGCGTTTCTGCTGACGATTCGGCGAAAATTGCGCTACCGGAATGCGCGCAGGCACGCACGCATTGCAATTCTGGCAATGTGGCCGATAAAGATGATCGCCGCTGCGACGAAAACCCATTTCAGACAGGTCTGCATAGACATGCACATCCATGGGCTGGCTAGGGTCGAGGAACAGCGTTGTGGCCTGCTCCTCGGGCAGATAACTGCAAGAGTGGGGCTGAGTGGCATAAAACTTCAAACGCGCCAACTCGGTCATGATCAACCCTCGGTATAAGCTTTGAATTAAGTGTAAGCCACGCGCGCGAAAGTCGCTCAGCAAACCCAGGTGGCACGGCTGGGTTGGTCCAGATGCTGCGCAAGATAGCGGGCAAACTCGCGACGAGGAATGGCGCGGGCGCCCAGGCTGTGCAAATGATCGGTGGGCATCTGGCAGTCGATCAGCACGAAACCCGAGTCTTTCAGATGTTTGACCAGGGTGGCAAAGCCGAATTTGGAGGCGTTGTCGGCGCGGCTGAACATGGATTCGCCGAAGAACAACTGCCCCATTGCCAGGCCATAGAGCCCGCCGACCAGTTCGCCCTGATCCCAGACCTCCACCGAATGCGCGTAGCCCCGCTGGTGCAGCGCCAGGTAGGCGTTCTGCATCGCTTCGGTGATCCAGGTCCCGTCGGCATAATCGCGCGGTGCAGCGCACGCGCGAATGACCGCGGCAAAATCCTGATCAAAGGTCACTTGATAGCGTTGCTGACGCAGCAGTTTGTTCAGGCTGCGTGAGACGTGCAGTTCGTCGGGAAACAGCACGGTACGCGGATCCGGCGACCACCAGAGGATCGGCTGGCCTTCCGAAAACCACGGAAAGCAGCCATGGCGATAGGCCTGAATCAGACGATCGGCGGACAGATCGCCACCCGCAGCCAGCAATCCGTTGGGATCGCGCATGGCTTTTTCCAGCGGCGGGAAGGTCAGGGTGTTGCGTTGTAACCAAGTCAGCATGGCATCCGGGCTTACAGAAGGGGAGGGCAGTGGTGGGCGGTTGGGCCCACCGTGAAGTTTGCCGTCAAACGGCCGGAATGTCGTCGAGGTATTTCTCGGCGTCGAGTGCGGCCATGCAGCCGGCGCCGGCGGAAGTGACGGCCTGGCGATAAACGTGGTCGGCCACATCACCGGCGGCGAACACGCCGGGGATCTCAGTGGCGGTGGCATCGCCTTCGCTGCCGCCTCTGATCAGCAGATAACCGTCACGCATTTTCAGCTGGCCTTCGAACAGTCCGGTATTGGGCTTGTGGCCAATGGCGATGAACACGCCGGCCACCGACAGCTCGCTGGTTTCGCCGCTGTGGCTTTCGCGCAGGCGGGCGCCGGTTACGCCGCTGGCGTCGCCCAGCACTTCATCGAGATTCTGGTTCCAGTGCAAACGGATATTACCGTTGGCGGCTTTTTCGAAGAGTTTGTCCTGAAGGATTTTCTCCGAGCGCAACTTGTCGCGTCGGTGGATCAAGTGGACTTCCTTGGCGATGTTGGACAAATACAACGCTTCTTCAACAGCGGTATTGCCGCCACCGACTACGGCGACCACCTGATTGCGGTAGAAGAAGCCGTCGCACGTTGCACAGGCTGAAACCCCTCTGCCGGCGAAGGCCTCTTCCGAGGGCAGGCCCAAGTACTGCGCCGAAGCGCCGGTGGCAATAATCAGTGCGTCGCACGTATAAGTGCCGCCGTCGCCGATAAGTTCGAACGGGCGCTGTTGCAACTTGGCTGTGTGGATGTGGTCGTAAACGATCTCTGTGTCAAAGCGCTCGGCGTGTTTTTGCATGCGTTCCATCAGTACCGGGCCGGTCAGGCCTTCGACGTCACCGGGCCAGTTGTCGACTTCGACGGTGGTGGTGAGCTGGCCACCTGCCTGTATGCCGGTAATGACCACAGGTTTGAGGTTGGCGCGGGCGGCATAAACCGCTGCACTGTAACCGGCAGGGCCGGAACCCAGAATGATCAGGCGGCAATGCTTGGATTCGCTCATAAAACACCTCATAAGCCTTTGTCACGAAAGAGAATGCGTGCTCAAATTGAATCGCAATCGGTGCGCCGTTAGCTATGCTGATCCATGGCCTGCCAGCATGGCATCGTACGAACAAACCCGTACAATGCGTGCCGGTCACTTGAATATTCAGTGCGCCCCGTGTTTATAAAAACCGGAGTGCAGTGTTAAAAGTAGTCCCAGTTGCGCCGGTTAACTTTTTTACCTGCCTGGATTGGGCAGTTTTTTATAGTCATTCAACAGATGGACGCGCCATAGGCGCAGGAAAAGAAGCGTTTTGAAGAAATCCACCGCAGCACCTAAACCAGCCGTCGTTCCGCTCTGGCGCCAGCATTTGCACTACCGGCTCAAGGAAGGTGCATTGATCGCCATCGGCGGCCTGTGCCTGTTCCTGATGATGGCCTTGTTGACTTACGGCAAGGACGATCCGGGCTGGAGCCATAACAGCAAGATCGACGATGTTCAGAACTTTGGCGGACCGGTCGGCTCCTACAGTGCCGACATCCTGTTCATGGTGCTGGGTTACTTCGCCTACATTTTCCCGCTGTTGCTGGCGGTCAAGACCTACCAGATCTTCCGTCAACGCCACGAGCCGTGGCAGTGGAGCGGCTGGCTGTTTTCCTGGCGCCTGATCGGCCTGGTGTTCCTGGTGCTGTCGGGCGCGGCCCTGGCTCACATCCATTTCCATGCACCGACCGGTCTGCCGGCCGGCGCGGGCGGCGCGTTGGGCGAAAGCCTTGGCGACCTGGCCCGCAATGCGCTGAATATCCAGGGCAGCACCTTGCTGTTCATCGCGTTGTTCCTGTTCGGCCTGACGGTGTTCACCGACCTGTCGTGGTTCAAGGTGATGGACGTTACCGGCAAGATCACCCTCGACCTGTTCGAAGTGTTCCAGGGCGCGGCCAACCGCTGGTGGGCCGCCCGTGTCGAGCGCAAGCAGCTGGTTGCGCAGTTGCGTGAAGTCGATGATCGCGTGCATGAGGTGGTCGCACCGACCGTTACCGACAAGCGCGAGCAAGCCAAGGTCAAGGAACGCCTGATCGAGCGTGAGCAAGCCCTGAGCAAACACATGTCGGACCGCGAGAAGCAGGTCCCGCCGGTGATTGCCCCCGCGCCGCCGAAACCCGCCGCGCCAAGCCAGCGCGTGGAAAAAGAGAAACAGGCGCCGCTGTTCGTCGACAGCGCCGTCGAAGGCACCTTGCCGCCGATCTCGATTCTCGATCCTGCAGAAAAGAAACAACTCAATTATTCCCCGGAGTCGCTGGCGGCCGTTGGCCACTTGCTGGAAATCAAGCTCAAGGAATTCGGCGTCGAAGTCTCGGTGGATTCGATCCACCCGGGCCCGGTGATTACCCGTTACGAAATCCAGCCTGCCGCCGGGGTCAAGGTCAGCCGCATCGCCAACCTGGCGAAAGACCTGGCGCGTTCCCTGGCCGTGACCAGCGTGCGGGTGGTGGAAGTGATTCCGGGCAAGACCACCGTCGGTATCGAGATTCCCAACGAAGACCGGCAGATCGTGCGCTTCTCCGAAGTGCTGTCGACGCCTGAGTACGACAACTTCAAATCCCCGGTCACCCTGGCCCTGGGTCATGACATCGGCGGCAAGCCGGTCATCACCGACCTCGCCAAAATGCCGCACTTGCTGGTGGCCGGTACGACCGGTTCCGGTAAGTCGGTGGGTGTGAACGCGATGATTCTGTCGATCCTGTTCAAGTCTGGCCCGGAAGACGCCAAGCTGATCATGATCGACCCGAAAATGCTTGAACTGTCGATCTACGAAGGCATTCCGCACCTGTTGTGCCCGGTTGTGACCGACATGAAAGACGCGGCCAACGCCCTGCGCTGGAGCGTGGCGGAGATGGAGCGTCGCTACAAACTGATGGCGAAGATGGGCGTACGAAACCTGTCCGGCTTCAACGCCAAGGTCAAGGAAGCCCAGGACGCCGGAACGCCGCTGACCGATCCGCTGTACAAGCGCGAAAGCATTCACGACGAAGCGCCGCTGCTGACCAAGCTGCCGACCATTGTCGTGGTGGTCGACGAATTCGCCGACATGATGATGATCGTCGGCAAGAAGGTTGAAGAGCTGATCGCCCGTATCGCCCAGAAGGCCCGTGCCGCCGGTATCCACTTGATCCTCGCGACCCAGCGTCCGTCGGTTGACGTGATCACCGGTCTGATCAAGGCGAACATCCCGACGCGCATGGCGTTCCAGGTGTCGAGCAAGATCGACTCGCGGACCATCATCGACCAGGGTGGTGCCGAGCAGCTGCTGGGCCACGGTGACATGCTCTACATGCCGCCGGGCACCAGCCTGCCGATTCGTGTGCATGGCGCGTTCGTGTCCGATGACGAGGTTCACCGGGTGGTGGAAGCCTGGAAACTGCGCGGTGCGCCGGAATACAACGACGACATCCTCGCCGGTGTTGAAGAGGCCGGTAGCGGCTTTGAGAATGGCGGTGGCGGCGGTGATGACGATGCTGAAACCGATGCGCTGTACGACGAAGCGGTGCAGTTCGTACTGGAAAGCCGTCGCGCGTCCATCTCTGCGGTTCAGCGCAAGCTGAAAATCGGCTACAACCGCGCCGCACGCATGATCGAAGCCATGGAAATGGCCGGGGTCGTGACGTCCATGAACACCAACGGTTCGCGTGAAGTCCTGGCGCCTGGCCCGGTGCGCGACTGATTTGATTTGCAAGGATGGTGCGGTGACGCACCGTCCGAACTCCCACGAATGTTATGAGGACTCCCATGCGTCTTATCCGCATGCTGTTGCTGCCGGTTCTGGCTTTGACCACACTCTCGGCCCACGCCGATGACAAGGACGTGGCGCGTCTGACCCAACTCCTGGAAAAATCCCAGACCCTGACCGCACGCTTCTCGCAGCTGACCCTTGATGGCAGCGGCACCCAGTTGCAGGAAACGGCCGGTGAAATGTCGCTGCAGCGCCCGGGCCTGTTCTACTGGCACACCGATGCGCCGGCGGAGCAAGTCGTGGTTTCCGACGGCAAGAAAGTGACCCTGTGGGACCCGGACCTGGAACAGGCCACCATCAAGACCCTCGACCTGCGTCTGAGCCAGACCCCGGCATTGCTGCTGTCCGGTGACGTGTCGAAGATCAACCAGAGCTTTGACATCAGTGCCAAGGAAGCCGGCGGCGTGATCGATTTCACGCTGAAGCCAAAGACCAAGGACACCCTGTTCGACAGCCTGCGCCTGTCGTTCCGCAATGGCCTGGTCAATGACATGCAACTGATCGACAGCGTCGGCCAGCGCACCAACATCCTGTTTACCGGCGTGAAGGCCAACGAGCCGATCCCGGCGTCGAAGTTCAAGTTTGACATCCCTAAGGGCGCGGACATCATCCAGGAGTAACACAAATCCCTTGTAGGAGCCGGCTTGCTGGCGATGGCGATTATTCATTCAACATTAATGTCGACTGACCCACCATCGCCAGCAAGCCGGCTCCTACAGAGGCCTGCAGTGTTCAAGTAGTGAGGTTTCGCAAGTCGTGATGGACCTGTTTCGCAGCGCCCCGATAGCTCAGCCCTTGGCCGCCCGTTTGCGTGCGGCCAATCTGGACGAGTACGTCGGTCAGGAACACGTGCTCGCTCGCGGCAAGCCTTTGCGCGAAGCGCTGGAGCAGGGTGCGCTGCATTCGATGATTTTCTGGGGGCCGCCGGGCGTGGGCAAAACCACCCTGGCACGGTTGCTGGCGGAAGTCTCGGATGCGCACTTCGAAACGGTTTCGGCTGTATTGGCCGGCGTGAAGGAAATCCGCCAGGCGGTGGAAATCGCCAAGCAACAGGCCGGTCAATACGGCAAACGCACCATCCTGTTCGTCGACGAAGTGCACCGCTTCAACAAGTCGCAGCAGGACGCTTTCCTGCCCTACGTCGAAGACGGCACGCTGATTTTCATCGGTGCGACCACGGAAAACCCCTCGTTCGAACTCAATAACGCCTTGCTCTCCCGGGCGCGCGTCTACGTGCTCAAAAGCCTCGACGAAGCGGCGCTGCGCAAACTGGTGCATCGTGCGCTGACCGAAGAGCGTGGCCTGGGCAAACGGCAACTGACCCTCAGCGATGAAGGTTTTCAGATGCTGCTGTCCGCCGCCGATGGCGATGGTCGGCGCCTGCTCAACCTGCTGGAAAACGCCTCGGACCTTGCCGAAGACAACAGCGAAATCGGCGTCGATCTGCTGCAAAGTCTTTTGGGCGATACCCGTCGCCGATTCGACAAGGGCGGTGAAGCGTTTTACGACCAGATTTCCGCGCTGCATAAATCGGTGCGCGGCTCCAATCCGGACGGCGCGTTGTACTGGTTTGCACGGATGATCGATGGCGGTTGCGATCCGCTGTACCTCGCCCGGCGTGTGGTGCGCATGGCCAGCGAAGACATCGGCAACGCCGACCCCCGCGCCTTGAGCCTGTGCCTGGCCGCGTGGGAAGTGCAGGAACGCCTCGGCAGCCCGGAAGGCGAGTTGGCGGTGGCCCAGGCCATCACCTATCTGGCGTGTGCGCCGAAAAGCAACGCGGTGTACATGGGTTTCAAAGCCGCGATGCGCAGCGCCACCGAACACGGTTCGCTGGAAGTGCCGTTGCACCTGCGCAACGCCCCGACCAAGCTGATGAAGCAACTCGGTTACGGCGACGAGTACCGTTATGCCCACGATGAACCGGATGCCTACGCCGCCGGCGAAGACTACTTCCCTGAAGAGCTTGAGCCGCAACCGTTCTATCAGCCAGTGCCGCGAGGCCTGGAGCTGAAGATCGGCGAGAAGCTCAATCACCTCGCGCAACTTGACCGTTTAAGCCCCCGGCAGCGGAGAAAATAGTGCTTCCATTGATTGTTGCGGTTTCCGTCGGCGGGGTCGCTGGCACGCTGTTGCGCTTCGCCACTGGCAACTGGGTCAACGCTAATTGGCCACGGCACTTCTATACCGCGACGCTGGCCGTTAATATCGTCGGCTGTTTGCTGATCGGCGTTCTATACGGTCTGTTTTTGATTCGCCCGGAGGTGCCTTTCGAAGTGCGCGCCGGGCTGATTGTCGGCTTCCTCGGGGGGCTGACGACTTTTTCATCCTTTTCACTGGATACGGTGCGCCTGCTGGAAAGCGGGCAGGTGCCACTAGCCCTGGGCTATGCTGCCATCAGCGTATTCGGCGGGCTGCTCGCCACCTGGGCCGGCCTGTCCTTGACCAAACTTTGATAACGAGAGACCGACATGCTCGATTCCAAACTGTTACGTAGCAACCTTCAGGACGTAGCGGACCGCCTGGCATCCCGTGGCTACACGCTGGATGTTGCGCGCATCGAAGCGCTGGAAGAACAGCGCAAGACCGTCCAGACCCGCACCGAAGCACTGCAGGCTGAACGTAATGCGCGCTCCAAATCCATCGGTCAGGCCAAGCAGCGCGGCGAAGACATCGCGCCGTTGATGGCGGACGTCGAGCGCATGGCCAACGAATTGAGCGCCGGCAAAGTGGAACTGGACGCGATCCAGACCGATCTGGATTCGATCCTGCTCGGCATCCCGAACCTGCCGCACGAATCCGTGCCAATCGGCGATGACGAAGACGGCAACGTTGAAGTGCGCCGCTGGGGCACCCCGACCGCGTTCGATTTCCCGGTCCAGGACCATGTCGCCCTGGGCGAGAAATTCGGCTGGCTGGACTTCGAAACCGCCGCCAAGCTGTCCGGTGCGCGTTTCGCCTTGCTGCGTGGCCCGATCGCCCGTCTGCACCGCGCCCTGGCGCAGTTCATGATCAACCTGCACACCAGCGAGCACGGTTACGAAGAGGCCTATACGCCTTATCTGGTCCAGGCGCCGGCACTGCAAGGCACCGGTCAATTGCCGAAATTCGAAGAAGACCTGTTCAAGATCGCGCGCGAAGGCGAGGCCGATCTGTACCTGATCCCGACCGCTGAAGTGTCGCTGACCAACATCGTCGCCGGCGAAATCGTCGATTCGAAACTGCTGCCGATCAAGTTCGTCGCCCATACGCCGTGCTTCCGCAGTGAAGCCGGTGCGTCGGGTCGCGATACCCGCGGCATGATTCGCCAGCACCAGTTCGACAAGGTCGAGATGGTCCAGATCGTTGAGCCATCGACCTCGATGGAAGCCCTGGAAGGCCTGACCGCCAACGCCGAGAAAGTCCTGCAACTGCTGGAACTGCCTTATCGCACCCTTGCGCTGTGCACCGGCGACATGGGCTTCAGCGCCGTCAAGACCTACGACCTGGAAGTGTGGATTCCGAGCCAGGACAAATACCGCGAGATTTCGTCGTGCTCCAACTGCGGCGATTTCCAGGCCCGTCGCATGCAAGCGCGTTTCCGCAACCCGGAAACCGGCAAGCCTGAACTGGTTCACACCCTGAACGGTTCCGGTCTGGCGGTCGGTCGTACCCTCGTTGCCGTGCTGGAAAACTACCAGCAGGCCGACGGTTCGATCCGTGTGCCGGACGTGCTGAAACCGTACATGGGTGGCCTCGAGGTCATCGGCTAAATGGACTATCTGCCGCTGTTTCACAACCTTCGCGGCAGTCGTGTGTTGGTCGTCGGTGGGGGGGAAATTGCCTTGCGCAAATCCCGCCTGCTGGCCGAAGCCGGTGCGCTGCTGCGGGTGGTTGCGCCTGAAATCGAACCGCAACTGCGCGAACTCGTTGCCGGCAGCGGTGGCGAGTGCCTGTTGCGTGGCTACGTCGAAGCGGATCTGGACGGCTGCGGGCTGATCATTGCCGCCACCGATGATGAACCGCTGAATGCACAAGTCTCCGCCGATGCTCATCGGCGTTGCGTGCCGGTCAACGTGGTGGATGCGCCAGCCTTGTGCAGCGTGATCTTCCCGGCGATCGTCGACCGTTCGCCATTGATCATCGCGGTTTCCAGTGGCGGCGATGCGCCGGTGCTGGCGCGGTTGATCCGCGCCAAGATCGAAACCTGGATTCCTTCCACCTACGGTCAACTGGCCGGTCTGGCTGCGCGTTTTCGCAGTCAGGTCAAAGGCCTGTTTCCGGATGTACAGCAGCGTCGGGCGTTCTGGGAAGATGTGTTCCAGGGCCCGATTGCCGACCGGCAACTGGCCGGGCAGGGCGCTGAAGCCGAGCGCATGATGCAGGCGAAAATCAGCGGTGAAGCGCCGGTTGCCACGGGTGAGGTGTACCTGGTCGGTGCCGGGCCGGGTGATCCAGACCTGTTGACCTTCCGCGCCTTGCGCCTGATGCAGCAAGCCGATGTGGTGCTGTATGACCGGTTGGTGGCGCCGGCGATTCTCGATTTGTGCCGTCGTGATGCCGAGCGGGTCTACGTCGGCAAGCGTCGCGCCGATCACGCCGTGCCGCAGGATCAGATCAACCAGCAACTGGTGGACCTGGCCAAACAGGGCAAGCGCGTCGTGCGGTTGAAGGGCGGTGATCCGTTCATCTTCGGCCGTGGCGGTGAAGAGATCGAAGAACTGGCGGCCCATGGCATCCCGTTCCAGGTGGTGCCGGGCATCACGGCGGCCAGCGGTTGCGCGGCGTACGCCGGGATTCCGCTGACCCACCGCGATTACGCGCAGTCGGTGCGATTTGTCACCGGGCACCTGAAGGACGGCTCCACCGATTTGCCGTGGGGTGACCTGGTTGCGCCGGCGCAAACCCTGGTGTTCTACATGGGGCTGGTGGGCTTGCCGATCATCTGCGAGCAGTTGATCAAGCATGGTCGCGCAGCGGATACGCCGGCGGCGTTGATTCAGCAGGGCACCACGGTTAATCAGCGGGTGTTTACCGGCACCTTGGCCGATCTTCCACGGCTGGTAGCGGAGCATGAAGTGCATGCACCGACGCTGGTGATTGTTGGGGAAGTGGTGCAGTTGCGCGAGAAACTGGCGTGGTTTGAGGGTGCGCAGGCGCAAGTCTAGAGACCGCATCGCCTTCTTCGCGGGCAAGCCTCGCTCCTACAGATTTTATGTTGTTCGCACGATTGCGGGTGGACACAAAACCTGTAGGAGCGAGGCTTGCCCGCGAAGGGGGCCTCAAAATCGAAATAGAACCCGGATCAGGCGCTGTTCTTGCGCCAAACCCCTTTCCCGCTCAACCGCGCCCGATCATGCGCCACGGTAAAGTCCTGCTCCGGCCCCTTCGGCACAACCCCGGTCGGGTTAATGGTCTTGTGGCTGCCATAGTAGTGGTTCTTGATGTGCTGAAAATCCACCGTCTCGGCAATCCCCGGCCACTGATAAATCTCGCGCAGCCAGTTCGACAGGTTCGGATAATCGGCAATCCGCCGCAGGTTGCACTTGAAGTGCCCGTGGTACACCGCATCAAAGCGGATCAGCGTGGTAAACAGGCGAATGTCCGCTTCGGTCAGGTATTCGCCCACCAGATAACGATTGGCGTCTAACAGCTGTTCCAGTCGATCCAGTTCCGCAAACAACCCGTCAAACGCCTCTTCATAAGCCGTCTGCGATGTCGCGAACCCGGCGCGGTACACACCGTTGTTCACCGCCGGATAAATCCGCTCATTCAACGCATCGATCTCGCCGCGCAACGGCGCCGGATAGAAATCCAGGTCATTGCCGGTCAAGTCATCGAATGCGCCGTTGAACATGCGGATGATCTCCGCCGATTCATTGTTGACGATGCGATTCTGCTGCTTGTCCCAGAGCACCGGCACGGTGACGCGGCCCGTGTAGTCGGCAGTGTCGGCGGTATAGCGCTGGTGCATGAAGTTGAAGTGATCGAGCTTGTCGCCGGTCGAGCCGAAGTGCTTGTCGAAGGTCCAGCCGTTTTCCAGCATCAGCCAACTGACCACCGACACGTCGATCAGGCTTTCAAGGCCTTTGAGTTTGCGCAGGATCAGTGTGCGATGCGCCCACGGACAGGCGAGCGATACGTAGAGGTGATAACGACCCGCCTCGGCGGCAAAGCCACCCACACCGGTCGGGCCGGGCGTGCCGTCGGCGGTCAGCCAGTTTCGCCGCTGCGCCTGTTCGCGCTGGAACGCGCCGTCCTTGCTGCTTTCGTACCACTGGTCATGCCAGCGACCTTCGACTAACAAACCCATGTTCAAGACTCCTCAACCGATAAGCGTTGGAGAGGAGTCTATTCCGATAGGTTCGATAAAAAAGCGCAAAGGTTGGGCGCTTATGATCGGTTAAATCGATCTGTCCCGTGCGTCCCAATATTTCTGGGCTGTTTCGAAGGCGATTTCGCGAGGTTGGCCGAGGCCGCGTAGTGCGAGGGCCATGGTCGAGATCAGCGCCATTTGCGGATAACTGTCGACCACGTCGCCACGCCATACGGCTTTCAGATGCTCGGGATCGAGAGAGGCGGGTTTGACATGGCGTTGCGCCGACAGCTGCGGCCATTCCTCATCCCAGCTCTCGCCGCCGGTGGTGCCGTACAAGTGGCTGTCGGTGTCGGGGTTGATCTCGATCTCGCCGCCATCGCCCTTGACCACAATCGCGGTGTCGCCGAGCAAGCCGCTGGCATCGCGATGCACCGCCTGGTAGCCGGGGTGGAAAATGCTTTGCAGGCCGCAGCGGGCGTTCAACGGATTGAGAATGCGCGTCAGGGAGTGGATCGGCGAGCGCAGGCCCAAGGTGTTGCGCAGGTCGATCATGCGTTGCAGTTGCGGTGCCCAATCCACCAGCGGCATGAACGCCAGGCCGCCGTTATCGAGCGCCGAGCCGACCTGTTGCCAGTTGCGGCACAACGGGATCTTCAGCTCATCCAGCAGTTGCTCGCTGTACAGCCGCCCGGCCGTATGTGCGCCGCCGCCGTGCATGAAAATCCGCACGCCGTTTTGCGCCAGGCACTTGGCCGCCAGCAGATACCACGGCAGATGGCGTTTCTTGCCGGCGTAGGTTGGCCAATCCAGATCGACATTCAAGGCCGGTGGTTGCAAGCGCTCACGCAGGGCTTCGGTGAAGCCGGCCATTTCCTCGGCGCTTTCTTCCTTGTGCCGCAGCAGCATCAGAAATGCACCGAGCTGAGTGTCTTCGACCTTGTCGTCGAGCACCATGCCCATGGCTTCGCGGGCTTCTTCGCGGGTCAGGTCGCGGGCGCCGCGCTTGCCTTTGCCGAGGATCCGCACGAATTGGGCGAAGGGGTGTTCGGCGGGCGTTTCTAGAGTCAGCACTGGATAATCGGTCATAAGCAATTCGTCGGTTTGGGCAGGCCCGCCAGTTTCGCGGCGAGTTTGGCAGGGGTGCCTTTGAACAGTCGGTTCAGGTGCAGGCTGTTGCCTTTTTCCGGGCCGAGCTTCAACGCTGTGTACTTGATCAGCGGACGCGTCGCCGGGGACAGCTGGAATTCGGCGTAGAAGCTGCGCAGCAATTCGAGGATTTCCCAGTGTTCGGGGCTCAACTCGATGTCTTCGGCAGCGGCGAGGGCGCTGGCCACGTCGGCGGACCAGTCGCTCAGTTCAACCAGGAAACCGTCCTTGTCCAACTCGATGGCGCGGGCGCCGACCGTCAGTGCATTCATAACCAGCTGTTGACCTTGTCGTAGTGAATCGACAGTTCGACGAAGGCGGGATAATCGATCGCCTTGGCCGTATCCGGAACCTCCACCGCACGAGCCCGGGCGTCTTCGGCCAACACGAACAGCGTCGGGTTGCCGGCGATCAGTGCGTTGAAGGGCGCGGTGCCCGGTTGCAACGCATACACCGCGTCACCGGTCAGCAGCAGCGCATCGTTCGCGCCGATCAGGCGCAGGCAACTGCTCAGGCGGTCGTCGCCGAACGGGGAATGAGACAACACATGCAAAGTCGACATCAGAGGGTGATCACCTGGTCGTAACGGTCAATAAGGGCGGTGATTTCGCGGGCGGCCAGCACTTGGGCGTCCTCCAGCGACAAGCTGTCCGGGGCCAGGCCGCGTTCAGCGGCGCTGTCGCCACAGACGAAAAGGTCTTCGACGCCGAACATCGGCAACGCTTGCAGGTTGGCGCTCAAGTCTTTTTGTTGCAGGGCCTTGGCGTCCTGTTTCGGCGCGAGCTGGAACACCCCGTCATCAAGAAACAGCAGGCCGATCGGCAGGTCGAAGGCACCGCCGGCCAGCACGATGTCCAGTGCTTCGCGTGCGCTCGGCCCGGACCACGGCGCCTGACGGCTGATAATCAGCAAGGATTTAGGCATGTCACGCACCTCCGAAACAGATCAGTCGGTCGGCGTCCTGCACCGCGTCATGCAACTGACCGAGACCGGACAATTCCCACGGCGCGCCGACGGCGACCGCTTCGCGCTGATAACGCTGGGCTTCTTCGTCGTTCAATACGCCACGACGCAGGGCGGCGGCGATGCAGACGACACCGTCCAGTTGATGTTCGGCCACAAAGGCGCGCCATTGCTTGGGCAGGTCCAGTTCATCCTGCGGCGTGACCACGCTGGCGGACGCGTTGTAGACGCCATCCTGATAGAAAAACAGCCGGACAATCTCATGCCCGCCGGCCAGCGCAGCCTGGGCGAACAGCAAGGCACGGCGCGAGGAGGGCGCATGGGCGGCGGAAAACAGCGCGATGGCGAACTTCATGACGGACTCGATCAGCGAAACTGCGGCCATGATAAGGCGTGGACCGAGTTGTCGCCATCGTCGGATCGCCGCCCGCAGCAAGCCGGCTCCTACAGGATCTGTGTCTTATGCAAGACCGCGACCCACCGCAAACCCCTTGTAGGAGCCGGCTTGCTGGCGATGGCGGCCTGCCAGGCAGCCTAAAGGTTCCGGATGTACACCCGAGCTCAACGCGGCATATACCCCAACTGCCAACGCCTTGGAATCCTCAACGACAGCACTCCAAGCGCCCCCGCCAGCAACCCGCTGACAAACAACGCCCTGAGTCCAAGATGATGCTCCAGCACAGCCCCCAGCACCGCGCCGGCAAACATTCCGGTCCAGGGGATCAGCTGCACCCGCCAGCCATTGCGCCGCTCGCCGAGCATCCAGCGTCCCAGGCCGCGACCGAAGCGCGACAGGGCGCCCGTCACGTAAGTCAGGCCCACCGGCAGGCCATTCACTTCTTCGACGGCGGCATTGAGCATGCCCATCGCGATGATCGCCGCCAGCAGCGCCGGCAATTGTTCGTCATAAGGCCAGGCCGCCGCCGCACACAGCAACATGGCGATGCACAACAGCAAGGGCAGCGCGCGGCGCCCGCCGACACGGCTGACGACAATGCCCAAGGCGTTGCCGAGGATGAACGTGGCCACGAGCAGCAGCAGGCGCAGGGTCAGGCCCATGTCGCCGTCGCTGATCGCCACGGCGAGGCGGGTGGTGTTGCCGCTCATGAAGGAAACGAAATCGCCGCTGGCCATGAAGCCGATAGCGTCGGTCATGCCGGCAAGCACCGAGAGTGCGGCCACCAGCGACAGGCCGATGCGGCCGCGCCATTTCTGAGTGTGCAGATGCCCCGGACTGGCGCGGGTCGTGGAAGACGAAGGCAGCATCGGTGGCGGGATCCTTGTGCGGCGACGGTTATGGGATCAGACCATATAACTCGCAATACTCCAGCCAGTCCATCCCCGCCATCTCGGCCACTTCCCGGTGTACGTTCAGGCGTTGAGCTTCGTAGTCCTCCGGTGTCGCGGCGGTCAGTTGCAGGGTCAGCTCCCAGGCAAACAACCCCAGGCGTTCGGCCTCGGCTTCGAACGCTTCATGCAAGCGCTCGTCGCGAAACTGCGCTGCGGTTTCGCCCTTGGCCTGAGCCAGCAGCGGGTTGAGGTTGTCGAGTTCGTGGCGCAGTTCAGGTCGCTCATCGAGAAACTTCTGCAGCGCCTGCTCGTGTTGCTGTTCGGTTGCCGCCATGGTCGCTCCTTGAGAATGGGTTACACGGACTGCTTCTTGCTGGCCTTGGCCGCTGCGGCCAGGCATTCGAGGGCAAACTGCTCGCAGTAGGTCATCTGGATCGGCGTGGTTTCGCCCTTGACGGTACGTTCGCCGTCGAGGATGTAACGGATCCGCTTGTCGGTGACGCCGATTCGCTTGGCGATCCAGGAAGGCGTCTGGCCGATCTGGCTGATCAGCTTGTCGGCATATTCAGCGGTCGGTTTGTAGAATTCGGCGTTGGGTGTCATGGACGTTCCAGAAAAAAATGAGCCCGGAAATAAGGGCGATGCAGCGTTTGGCGCGACAGGGTGCGCGAATCGTTGCGCGGTGTCGCGGTATAAATGAAGTAAAGCAGAACGATACGCCGGCCCACGGTGATACAGTCCGCTTTTTCTTGATGAGCACACGCAATGCGAATTCTGATGGTGGCGCTGGCCGCAACGTTGCTGGCGGGATGCGCCGGTTCGGTGATGAACGATGCCCGCACGGGCACCCCGTACAAAACCCTGACTTCGGACAAACCGGAAAAAGTCGTCGCCCAGTGCGTGCAGTTCGCGTGGCAGGACGAGGCAGTATTCGGCGTCGATGCGGGCGCTTATTTGCAGCCGGGTAAGAAGGGTGGGTCTACCGTTTACACGCGTTCGGCGGAGTCCTTTGTGGACGTGACCACCGATGCGTCAGGGACGGCGTTGAGTTACTACGCGCAGCATGACGACTTTGTCGCCAAGCGCCGTTTGGCGGCGCTGGCTACCTGCCTCTGATCTTTTGAGCACCGCAATACCTTTGTAGGAGCACGGCTTGCCGGCGATGGCGATTTCACGGACGCCTTCGCTGGCAAGCCATGCTCCTACAGGGAGAGTTCGGCTTTATTGATCAGGCGCTTCTGGAAAAAGAAGCGCTTGTGCCCCGGCGGGTAGTCAACGATCTGCCCCAACTCGCTGAACCCAAGCTTCTTGTAGAACTCCGGCGCCTGAAAGTCGAAGGTGTCCAGCCAGATCCCCACGCATTCCTTCTCCCGCGCCAGGTCTTCGGCCATCTGCATCAGCCTGGAACCGATGCCTTGTCCCCGGCCCTGTTCCGGCACCGACAGCAATTCGATAAACAACCATTGATAGAAAAACCGGCCGTACAGCCCGCCGAGAATTTCGCCCTGGTCATCGCGTACCAGCAGGGCCAGCGGTTGCGCTTTGCCGTCCCCCGCTTGGGCGACGTTGTAGGCTCGCAACGGTGCAAGGATCGCCTCGCGATCTTCCGGTGTCGGGTTGTGCGACTGTTCGATGCTGAGTGTCATCGGCTACATCCTTATGGCAGTGATGCACGAGCGTATCCGGGTCGCGACGATTGTTCTATCCCTCGTTATTCAGAGGAACCGTCGCCAGCGCGCAGATGTCTAGCCTTTACAGCGTCATTCCAGAACGCGGCCGATGAGGATTGCCAATGAACATTTTCGAAGCCTTGCGCGAAAGCCATGACCGCCAACGCACCTACGCCGTCGCATTGGTCAAGACCAGCGGCGACACCCCGGAGCGCGTTGAAGCCTACAAGCAGCTCAAGTCAGAACTCCAGGCACACGAAACTGCAGAAGAGCGGCATTTTTATATCCCGCTGATGGAGTTCGACAACGGTGTCGACCTCAGTCGCCACGCGATTTCGGAACATCACGAGATGGACGAAATGATGGAGGAACTCGACGAGACCGAGATGTCCAGCCCGGGCTGGCTGGCGACCGCGAAGAAGCTCTCGGAGAAGGTCCATCACCATCTGGAGGAAGAAGAGCAGAAGTTCTTCCAGATGGCCGGCAAGCTGCTCGACGACCAGCAGAAAGAAACGCTCGCCAGGCAATACGAGAGGGAATACAAGGCTCAACTTTCGTGAGGACCTTCGTCTAAGATGGGCGTTTTCTGACGAAATAAGGATGCGTTGTCATGCCGAACACAGCCGAGCGGGTCAACATCGTCGAGTCCCAGGTGTTGTCCCACGACTGGTATCTGCTGAAGAAAATCACCTTCGATTACCAGCGCAACAACGGCGAATGGCAACGCCAGACTCGCGAGGTCTATGACCGTGGCAATGGCGCGGCGATTCTGCTGTTCAACCGCGAGAAGAAAACCGTCGTACTGACCCGGCAATTCCGCTTGCCGGTGTTCGTCAATGGTCACGACGGTCTGTTGATCGAGGTGGCTGCGGGATTGCTCGAAGGCGCTGCGCCCGAAGAACGCATCCGCGATGAAGCGGAGGAAGAAACCGGTTATCGCGTGCACCATGTGCAGAAGGTGTTCGAGGCCTACATGAGCCCCGGCTCGGTGACTGAGAAACTGCATTTTTTCATCGCCGAATACGATGCTTCATCGAAAGTCGGCGAGGGCGGCGGGCTCGAAGAAGAGACCGAAGAACTGGAAGTGCTGGAGTGGCCGTTCGAGGCCGCACTGGAAGCGTTTTATCGCGGGGAGATCTGCGACGCGAAGACCATCATGCTGCTGCAGTACGCCGCCATGAAAAATATGTTCACCTGAGCACGCAATCCCCTGTAGGAGCGAAGCTTGCTCGCGAAGGTGTGTCAGGCGACAGCACCGTTGCTGACACACCTTCGCGAGCAAGCTTCGCTCCTACATAAAGCAAGGTCAAAAGCCTTCCAGTCGCCCGGTCCCACCCCATTGGCCGCCTTCCAGGGTCAGCAATAATTCCTTCGCCTCAAGCCCACCTGCAAACCCGGTCAATTTCCCCGACGCGCCGATCACCCGATGGCACGGCGCAATAATCGAGATCGGGTTCTTGCCATTCGCCGCACCCACTGCACGCACTGCGCTCGGGTTGCCGATCTGCTCGGCAATCTGGCTATAGCTGCGCGTTTCGCCGAACGGAATGGTCAGCAGGGCCTGCCACACCTTTTTCTGAAAGTCCGTCCCGGCGAAATCCAGTTCCAGGTCGAAGCGGTTTCGTGTGCCTGCGAAGTATTCCTGCAACTGTTGAACCGCGCGCACCAGGACCGGGTTGTCCGCCGCCTCACTCATCGGCCCGAGCCGTACGCGATTCGGTTTGTCGTTTTCCCAGAGGATGGCCGCCAGTCTCGAACCGTTCGCGACCAGCTTCAACTCGCCGACCGGCGACGCCATGGTGGTGAAGGTGTAACTCATGCGGGCGGACTCCGAAAACAGGTGAGCAGGCGGCAAGCATACTGCCTCGACGGGGAGGCGCAATACGCAATCCCGACCATACTGCGTACTGCTCTTGAAACGTTTTCTCTGTTTTTTTACCGACCCTAAAAACAAAAAGAGACCGACTCATGAAGTTCGAACCTTTTGCCAAATCGCTCATCGCGACTTCATTGGCACTCAGTTGCCTGGCGGCTCACGCCGCTTCTGTCGCCCCCGTCGCCGCCGAAAACGGCATGGTGGTCACGGCCCAGCATCTGGCCAGTCATGTGGGCGTCGATGTGCTCAAGAACGGTGGTAACGCCGTCGATGCCGCCGTCGCGGTCGGGTATGCGCTGGCAGTGGTGTATCCCGCGGCAGGTAACCTGGGCGGCGGTGGTTTCATGACCATTCAACTGGCGGACGGGCGCAAGACCTTCCTCGATTTCCGCGAAAAAGCCCCGCTGGCCGCCACTGCCGACATGTACCTCGACAAAGAGGGCAACGTCGTCCCGGACCTCAGCACCCGTGGTCATCTGGCGGTCGGCGTGCCGGGCACCGTGTCTGGTATGGAACTGGCGCTGAAAACCTACGGCACCAAACCGCGCAAGGAAGTGATCGCCCCGGCGATCAAACTCGCTGAAGACGGCTTTGTGCTGGAGCAGGGCGATGTCGATTTGCTGGAGTCCGCCACCGACGTCTTCAAAAAGGACATGAAAGATTCCGGCTCGATTTTCCTGAGCAACGGCGAGCCGATGCAAGTCGGCCAGAAACTGGTGCAAAAAGACCTCGGCAAAACCCTACGGGAAATCTCCGAGAAGGGCGCCGACGGTTTCTATAAGGGCTGGGTCGCTGACGCGATCGTCACCTCCAGTCAGGCCAACAAAGGCATCATCACCCAGGCCGACCTCGACAAATACAAGACCCGCGAACTGGCACCCATCGAGTGCGATTACCGTGGCTACCACGTGGTCTCGGCACCACCGCCAAGCTCCGGCGGCGTAGTGATCTGCGAGATCATGAACATCCTCGACGGCTACCCGATGAAAGACCTGGGGTACCGCTCGGCGCAGGGTATGCATTACCAGATCGAAGCCATGCGCCACGCGTATGTCGACCGTAACAGCTACCTCGGCGACCCGGACTTCGTGAAAAATCCGATCGCCCATTTGCTGGATAAAAACTACGCGAGCAAAATCCGCGCTGCCATCAATCCGCAAAAGGCCGGTGTGTCCCGCGAGCTCAAACCCGGCGTCGCGCCGCACGAAGGCAGCAACACCACCCATTACTCCATCGTCGATAAATGGGGCAACGCGGTGTCGGTGACCTACACCTTGAACGACTGGTTTGGCGCCGGGGTCATGGCCAGCAAAACCGGGGTCATCCTCAACGACGAAATGGACGACTTCACCTCGAAAATCGGCGTGCCGAACATGTACGGTCTGGTGCAAGGGGAGGCCAACGCCATCGCGCCGGGCAAGGCGCCGCTGTCGTCCATGAGCCCGACCATCGTCACCAAGGACGGCAAAGTCGTGATGGTCGTCGGCACCCCCGGCGGCAGCCGCATCATCACCGCGACCTTGCTGACCATCCTCAACGTGATCGACTACGGCATGAACATCCAGGAGGCGGTGGATGCGCCGCGTTTCCACCAGCAGTGGTTGCCGGAAGAGACCAACCTGGAGGCGTTCACCACCAGTCCGGACACGGTGAAACTGCTTGAAAGCTGGGGCCACAAGTTTGCAGGGCCGCAGGATGCCAACCATATCGCCGCGATCCTGGTCGGGGCGCCGTCGCTGGAAGGTAAACCGGTGGGCAAAAACCGTTTCTACGGAGCGAACGATCCGCGTCGTAACACCGGGTTGTCTCTCGGTTATTGAGGGTTGTGTTTGGAAGGGGACGGATTTAGTTTCTGTCCCCTGACCCAACGACAGATCAAGGATGGAACCATGACCACTGCAATGTTGATCATCGATGTCCAGCGAGCACTTTGCACGGGCGAGTACGAGTGCTTCGAAATCTCACGTGTCATCGACACCATTAACGGGCTCAGCACCCGTGCCCGAAAGGCCGGGGTTCCGGTGGTGCTGATTCAGCATGAGGAAGAAGGCAGTCCGCTGGCGTATAACGCTGACGGCTGGCAACTGGCCGAAGGGCTGGAGACCTCGACCAAGGATTGGCACGTACGCAAGACCACACCGGATTCGTTCTACCAGACCAACCTGCAAAAGCTGCTGCCGGTGCAGGATTTCGAACGCCTGGTCATTTGCGGTTTGCAAACCGACTATTGCGTCAACGCCACAGTGCGTCAGGCGTTGCAACTGGGGTACGACGTGGTGCTGGCGGCTGACGCTCACTCCACGGTCGACAACGGCAACATCCCCGCCGAAGACATCATCGCCGAGCACAACAAGGACCTGGCGCATTTGACCGGTTCAGTGGCACGGATCGACGTGATACCCGCCGCCGACATCACGTTCTAGCACCCAAGATGACGGGCCCCCCAACCCTGTAGGAGCCGGCTTGCTGGCGATGGCGATTTCACGGACGCCATCGCCGGCAAGCCGGCTCCTACGGATTGTGGGATGTCCGGGATGGCGGGTTCACGCAAAACCTGTAGGAGCCGGCTTGCTGGCGATGGCGATTTTACGGACGCCATCGCCGGCAAGCCGGGCTCCTACGGATCGCGAGGGTGTTGGAGATTTAGGGTTCACGCAAAACCTGTAGGAGCCCGGCTTGCTGGCGATGGCGGTTTTACGGACGCCATCGCCAGCAAGCCGGCTCCTACAAATCGCGAGGGTGTTGGAGATTGAGGGTTCACGCAAAACCTGTAGGAGCCTGGCTTGCTGGCGATGGCGATTTCACGGACGCCATCGCCAGCAAGCCGGCTCCTACGGA
This sequence comes from Pseudomonas sp. MM213, assembly GCF_020423045.1. NCBI lineage: Bacteria > Pseudomonadati > Pseudomonadota > Gammaproteobacteria > Pseudomonadales > Pseudomonadaceae > Pseudomonas > Pseudomonas sp. MM213. Next base: position 2,254,757 of record NZ_CP081943.1, on the reverse strand, counting down.
TCGCGGGATGTCCGAGATGGCGGGTTCACCCCAAACCTGTAGGAGCCCGGCTTGCTGGCGATGGCGATTTCACGGATGCCATCGCCGGCAAGCCTGGCTCCTACAAATCGCGAGGGTGTTGGGGATTGAGGGTTCACGCAAAACCTGTAGGAGCCGGCTTGCCGGCGATGGTGATTTCACGGACGCCTTCGCCGGCAAGCCTGGCTCCTACGGATTGGGGTGCGTACCCATCGATTTTTCTTGATCGAAAACCTGCAATTCATCGGCGATCCAGTCGAACAGCGCCCGGTCGGATGTATCGGACAGGTAGATCGTGGGGGTGGGTTCGCTCATGTTGAGCCTCCGGAAAGTCCCGCGGCTTTACGTCAGCCGCAAACCCTATGGTGAGGAAGCAGATCCAATCTCTGAGTAGGGGGATGTGCAGAGGCTTGAACTCAATCTACACTTAAGAACCGTTCTCTGTTGCGGTTAAATTCCAATACCTTTTCTTTGAGGGAGGCAAGCTCCTGGTGGATGCCCTTGTGCTGCTTTTTAACGGCCTGACCGAGTGGGTGATTGAGCCCGTCACTCGCCAGTTCCTGGGCCTTTTCGATCTGAACGGGCGCATGGGTGTACTGTTTCTGTTCTCGTCTTACAGCATCGCTTACGCCCTGTTCCGGTTCAGGAAACATCGAGGTCTCACCGACGCGCAGTCGTTCGGGCAGTTCATCGGCGGGCGTCGGGTGTATTTCCATCGTTCGGCGTTGCTCGATTACCGCTACTACTTCGTGCGGGCGATTCTGAAAGTGGCGTTGGTGTTGCCGATTGTCGGTCTGGTGGACCCGCTCGTCCTGCGCTCCGGAGACTACATCGCCTTTTTCACCAACCTGTGGGGCGCACGGGTGCAAGTGGAGCAGAATCTTTCACTGTCCTTGCTCTACGGGCTGGGCGTTTTCCTGGTGAAAGACTTCATGGCCTACTGGGCGCACCGCGCCTTCCATTCCAAATGGCTGTGGGCATTCCACAAGGTCCACCATTCGGCGCCGGTGCTGGTTCCAGCGACCGCCAGCCGGGTTCATTTCGTGGAAAAGATTGTCGAAAAACTCTCGACGATCATCGGCATCGGCGCCTATGCCGGCGTCTTCTGGTACGCCTGCGGCGGCGAGATCAGCCGCTATACTTTGTTCGGCGTAACCTGGCTGGTGTTCATCCTCAACGGGCTGGTGGGAAACCTGCGTCACAGTCATGTCTGGCTGTCGTTCGGCCCGGTGTTCGAACATGTGCTGAACAGCCCGGCCCAGCACCAGATTCATCACAGCGACGCACCGCACCATTTCAACAAGAACTTCAGCATCAACCTGTCACTGTGGGACTGGATGTTCGGCACGCTCTACGTCACCACGTCGAAACCCGAAGCCCTGCGGTTCGGCACCGGTGATCAGGATTCTGAGCGTTACCTGACGGTTTACAGCCTGATCGTCACGCCGTTTGTGGACATCGCCCGCAAGGTCCGTTCGACCAAACGACCTGATCGTTCGCGGGCGCCCTTGCGAACAATCCAGAATGCGTTAGCAGAAGTGGAGGTGAGACATGACAACTGATTCCGCGGAAAAAGAGTCTGTCAAAGAAGCCGTCAAACTTTATGTCGAGGGTATGGTCTTCGCTGACGAAGCCTCGTTGCGAAAAGCATTTCATCCGTCTTGTCGCATCATCGGTCACTTCCAAAAAGCGCTTGAATGGCTGTCCCTTGATGAGTTTGTCGACGCGATCAAAACCGAAGGCCCGGCGGCAAAAGAGGTGAAGCCTTTTTGGGAAGTGATTGACCTGGACATAACAGGCGACGCCGCCGCCGTAAAAATCATCGATGATTATGCGGGGATGAGGTTTACCGATTACCTGTCGTTACTGAAGATCGATGATCGCTGGGTCATCATCAACAAACTGTACTACTACCATGAGTCGTGAACCGCACGGAGACCATTGAGATGGATGTTCAGGTACATCGCGCCGACGCAACGCACATCGATCAAGTCGCCAGCCTCTTCGACGCCTATCGGGGGTTTTATGGCCAGCCCTCGAACCTGAATCAGTCCCGCCACTTTATCGCCGAGCGCATTGCCCGGGATGAATCCGTGATCTTCTTCGCCCGGGACACCGACGGCGAAGCACTGGGTTTCGTCCAGTTGTTCCCGACCTTTTCGTCTATCGATGCGCATCGCACCTGGCTGCTCGGCGACCTGTTCACCGCGCCTGCCGCCCGAGGACGCGGGGTCGCAACGCGGCTGATGAACACCGCGCGCGACTTCGCGGTGTTGAGCGGCGCCAAAGGCCTGGTGCTGGAAACCGCCACGGACAATCACGGTGCGCAGCGGTTGTATGAAGCCTTGGGCTATGTGCGCGATACGGGTTACTACACCTATTGCCTGGATTTGAAGCAGGGCTGACCGGTCACCGTTCCGGCAGGTTCCAGCGCTCGCGAACGTGCTCGTATTGCGCCTCGGGCATTTGCACCAGCAGGGGAGACTGTTGCGGATCGAGCCAGTCGAACAATCGGCTGATGTCCGCCTGATCCATGGCCGTGCAACCCGCCGTCGGCGATGTCGGGCTACGCCAGATGTGGAAAAAGATGCACGAGCCCGAGGCGGGGGACGCTGGTGTGTTGTGCTCGATGACAATGCCTTTGCGATAGCCTTCTTCGCTGCGCATGCGTTCTGAGCTGTTCCAGTCCTTGGGCATCGCCGCGCCGTCGACCAGGGTGTTGTAGTGTTCGGAATGGCTGTCGTCCACGCATTCGGTGGTCGCTGTCAGTGCGAGGTAGGGCAGTTTCGTGTCGGCGCTGGTCTCGTAACCGAACGCTGTTCCCAGCGTGAAAATCCCGGCCGGCGCTTTTCCATCGCCTTCGTGTTTGACGGGTTCTGCACCTGGCTCAACGTTGTCCAACCCTTTGCCCCAGGCCATGCCGTTTTTGCCGACCACCACCGCAAACGCCTCGCCATATTTGCGGAAGCTGTTCCCGTCGCGCTCATAGCGCTGGGCGCTGCCTTGCAGGTCATCCCAGTTTTTTGTGGTGACCACAATCAGCTGATGGCTGGCGTCGAGTGCGGCATTGGCGTCGAGCGGCGTAATGGGGAAATCCATCACGTTGTTCGGTGCCTGTGCGCTGCCATAAGTGAAGTGCCACCATTCTTTCGAGTACCCGGAGAAGCCTTCTTTTGCCATGGCGCTGCCGAGCCGCTGGCGATTGTCCTGCGCGGTCGCATTGATCGTCGGGTTGGCGGTATGCGCCCGCTCATCGAAGCAATCGAAGCCGGTGCCCATGTCGAGTGCGCCGTCATGCCAGCGCTGATCGTAGGGGGCGGTGCAATCGACCTGCGTGGCCGAGGGCGTCCAGGTGCTGGCGGGCAACGCCTTGGGCCCGGTGAGTGTCAGGTCCACGGTCGAGCCTCTGGAGTGATTCGACACCCGCGCCACATACCCCAGGCGCCAGAAGTCCTGCTTGTCCACACGCGGGTAGAACTCGGCCTTGCGTGGGTCGCCCGGTTCGGTGGCAAAGCGGCCCATATCGGCCACCGCCCGATTCGGGCGATAACAATCAAACACCTTCAAACCGTAGCCTTGCGTGCGCAACGACGCTTGTACCCGGGCGAGCGCTTTGGCGGCGTCCAGCGTCAACAGGCATTCGGCGGCGGCATAACCGTCGAGTGGGTGACCGGTGAAGTTGTGGGGGCTGGCGTAGCGAATGTCTTGCTCGATGCTCGGATCAATCGCTCGCAGATAGACCATGTGCCCCGGCCGCGGCTCGGCACTGGACATGCCCGCCAGGACGCTGCCCAGCAACAGCAGCGATTGCAGCCAGGGGCGGGCGATGGTGCGAAGAGGGCGCATGCGATGTCTCCAGGATGCCGGGTACGCAATGAACGGGGGAAAGGTAGCAGACTGAGGTGAGGGGGACTAACCTCAGTCTGCATTTCCGGATCACGACGTTAACCTCGTACAGATCATGCGGAGCATAAATCCAAGATGCAGGATCATCGCCCAAATCCGACGCTTAATCTGGAGTATTGTGCCGATCGCCCGATATTCATGGACTTCTTGCAACAGGCACAGCGCTCGCCTGACGCCATTGCGGTCGTCTCTCACGACGCGACGTGCAGTTATCGTCAGCTTGAACAGATCAGCCATGGCATTGCGTCCTTCCTGAAGGTCAATGGCGCGACCGAATCCGACCGGGTGGTTATTGTTTCCAATCGCTGTGCGGGGTTGGTCTATGCAATGCTCGGCGCCTTGCGTGCCGGGTCGACGTTCACCGTTGCCGACGTTGCGTATCCACCTGCGCGCATCGGGCAAATCATCCGAATGCTAAAGCCTTCCTTTGTCCTGCTTTGCGGTGGGGCCACCGTCGATCTCGATTCCGAACACCTGGAGGCCGGGCGTCCGGCTCCACGGATCGTCAGCATTGCGGAAGACCCCGCCGATTCATTGCGTGAGTTCGCCTTTCACCAACATGCCTTGCCGCAAGTCGACCCTGCACAGCCGGCCTATATCACCTTCACATCGGGCAGCACCGGCGAACCGAAGGGCATCGTGGCCACTCATGCGCCGTTGGTGCATTTCATTGAGTGGCATACCCAGCGCCATTCCTTGTCAAAAGACGATTGCTTTTCGCTGCTGTCCGGGCTGGGGCATGACCCTGTGTACCGGGATGTATTTACCCCGCTGTCGATTGGCGCAAAAGTTATCGTTCCCGCACAGTCGACCGTCATAGACCCTGTGGCATTGGCGGCGTGGATACAAAAAAATGCCATTTCGATTATTCATCTGACGCCGCCGTTGGGAAGGCTGATAGGAACCGGCGCAACACTTCAGGGTGCAAGATTCAACGCGCTTCGATACTTGTTCTGGGGTGGCGATGCATTAGGCATTTCGCTGTTCGAGCAAATGTGCGTGATCGCCCCCAATGCCGTCAGTGTCAATTTTTACGGTACGACGGAAACGCCTCAGGCAATGGCGTACCACCACGTCGACCCTGAAGCCGACAATTCCAGGATTCCACTGGGTAGAGGCATTAAAAACGCGCAATTGCTGGTCGTGAATGACACCCGTCAATTGGTGCATGAAGGTGAGGTCGGAGAAATCCTGATACGCAGCCCTTACTTGGCGCAGGGTTACTGGGAGGACATCGCGCAAACCCGGGAAAAGTTTGTGGTGAATCCGTTTACCAATGTCGAGAACGACATTTGTTATAGAACCGGCGACCTTGGGACTTATCTTTCAGATGGCAGAGTCAGCTTTCTGGGGCGGGGCGATAGTCAGGTCAAGATTCGCGGACATCGTATTGAGCTGGCTGAAATCGAAGGCGCACTTTCGAAACATCCGCTGATCAAGCAGTGCGTTGTGCTTGCCGTCAATGAAAACGCGCAGGTCAGGCTGGTGGCCTATTGCGTTTCAATCAACGCTGTTTCAACGGGTGAACTGCGTGAGCACCTCAACACTCGGCTTCCGGAATACATGGTGCCGGCGTTGTTCGTCTTTCTGGATGCGATTCCACTGACGCCGAACGGAAAGATCGATAGGCGGGCGCTGCCGCGGATAGCTGCCAACACAGAGGCGGCGTCCATCCATTCCGATCAGGATCTATCGCCGCTTGCGTTAAAACTGACACAGGCTTGGGCCGAAATACTCCAGGTCCCGCGCATCGATGCAAACCTGACGTTTGTCGAGCTGGGTGGGGATTCGCTGTCGTTCGTTCAGGCCTCAATGGTGCTTGAAGAACTGATCGGCCATCTGCCCGATCAATGGGAAATGACACCGGTACATGAACTGTGTGGGTTGGCCGGTAAAACCAGCAGTTCAAAGCTGTCCATCAGGGCAATGGAAGTCCCTGTCCTTTTACGTGTTATCTCGATAATCCTGATTGTCATTGGGCATCTTCATCTGTTCTCGACCTGGTCAGTGGTCGGGGAGACGACGGTATTGTTTCTGATCTCGGGTATCAGTCTGGCGAGGTTCCAGTTTCAAGCCATCAATGAACGCGGCAATGTGCGTACGCTGGTCAGGTCAGTGGTCTTTATTGCGGTGCCGACCATCCTTTACACACTTTTGAATCAGATACTGTTCGACCAGGTTCATTGGCAAACGATGTTGCTGATCTCCAACTGGTTTCCACCGACGATGATGGGCGGCTTTGCCTACTGGTATGTTGAAGTGCTCCTGCAGATGATTGTCATCATCGGGTTTGTTCTGTCGTTCGAGCGCGTCAGGAACATCATTGTTGCGAACCCGTTTCGCTGCCTTGTTCTGGCGGCATGTGCATTGGCCGTGGCCGACATTGTGATCAGTGCGTTTCTGTTTGACGCGTCACCGCTCTATAACCGCGTGCCACAGCATTATCTTGCAGTCATGGTGCTTGGAATGGCCGTTCACTACGCTCATTCAAGTGCCCAGAAGTGGATCGTCAGTGCGGTTGCTGTGGTTGTGATGGGTGGGGAGGATCTTCTGGCAATCTTCGGGACGGGGGCGCAGGAAGTTGCGAAGGATTATGTTGATATCGCCATCCCTGCAGTTCTCTCTCTGATTTGGGTCAAGTCAATTCCGGTGCCAGGTCTCATCGCGCGGGGGCTTGCGTTGGTTGCATCGTCAACGCTGTTTATTTATCTGACGCATTTTCAATTCCAGTCCCTGGCCCGGCATATTGTTGACCTGCCTGGGGTCGCGGTGGTCTTTGCCGTCGTAGGTGGCATCGCGGTCGCGTATGTGTGGAACAAAGTTGTTCGAATCGTTTTGGTGCGCTGGAGTGGCGCAGGCAAGAAGAGCGGTTCGGATACGGTTGAGCGTGTGGCTTGATGGTGAGCTTTTTCTAATGGATGGGGGGCGAAGCGGCCTACCGGCGTCTGCACACGTTCCCCCTGTAGGAGCCGGCTTGCTGCGGGCGGCGTTCCGACGATGGCGTCCTTTCAGGCGACAGATGTGTCGATTGACCCACCGCTATCGTCGGAACGCCGCCCGCAGCAAGCCGGCTCCTACAGTTGATTGGTGTCATGTCTAGGTAGCCTGTCCGCTTGAGCCTCGCTGTGGCTCGGCATGCCCTCGAGGGGCGCTCAGATCAAAAGCTGAAGGCGAGCTAACGCTCGACCTGATGAGTGGTGAAAATCAAAAGCACACGCGAATCCCTGTAGGAGCCGGCTTGCTGGCGATAGCGTCCGTTCAGCCAATACATGCGTTGACTGACACATCGCTATCGCCAGCAAGCCGGCTCCTACAGTTGATTGGTGTAGCCAGTCCGTTTTAGGTGCCGCCCCGGCCATGGATTGGTGCGCAGCTCAAGGTCGATATCACCAGCGCTTTTAAGTTGCATCAACCTTCACGCTTAGTGATGGGGTGGCAAAAAAAACACGGGTTACAGTGGCCGTTGCAGCGGGAACTTCAGGCTGCCGGGCAGGTCAGTTGGAGCCCTGTATCGAGTGCTGTGGTCGGTTGTACGATCGTGCCACGAGAGATCAATCGAGTTCGCCCACTGATGCCAACCAAACGTTTTCTGACAGGTTTCATCCTGGCGTTATGCGCCAGCGCGTCGCTTTATTCGGTGGCTGCTGAGCGAAGAGCGACAGCGCAAAGCAACAGCGCATCAACCACCTTGATCGAAACGGCTTCGCGGCAGTATGAAAATGGCCAGTTGGACCAGGCTGCTGCCACGCTGGAGCGGGCCCTGCATATTCAGCCGAACAATCCCGCGACGCTGCATTACCTCGGTGTGTTGCGTCTTCAGCAGGGGCAGTACCAGCAGGCTGAAACCTTGGGGATGCGCTCGAACATTCGGGTGGGGCGTAACGTCGAGTTACGTAACCGCAACTTGCAATTGATACAGGCTGCGCAGCGGGCCCAGGCTTCCGGTATCCCACCCAGTGCCAACGCAGACAGGGTCGCCGTACTGAACAAACCGGAAGTGGAGACCCAAAGGCGCAGCGAAGAAGAAATCAGCATTGCTGAACACCCCGCTCAGAATGCTGGGCGCGACGCTGGCAGCTTCGCTCGCGCAGAGGCTGCGCCGGTATTGGACTCGCCTATGGTTGGCAGGCCGGGGCCCGAAGGAAACATGCAAATGGCTTCCACCGAGCCTGCGGGTACAAACGATGCGGTCGAGATTCCCCGGGGCCATTGGCCGCCGCCGGGCAAATGCCGAATCTGGTTCCCGGATCGCCCACCGGGGCACCAGCCCGCACCCGGCAAATGCAAGAAGCTGCGACATCGGGTTCCGCCAGGGGCCTATTTGGTCCGCGGTTGAGCTTCTGGGTGACCGTATATGGACTCATTTGAGGACAGGAGGGTGAGCTTTGCCATCACCGATGAAGGGCCAAAACCCTCAATCTCGAATCGCTGAATCCTGGTCGATGGCACGTTGAAAACGCTGCTGCGAACAAACTGAAAATCTGCCTTTCCAGCGCTTGACCTTAAAGTTCAGTTTAACGTTAAGGTGATTTCAAGCCGGCCTCAGAAGCCTGCCCTGGCCGACGCCATCAAGCAGATGCAATCACCTGGAGAGAGACAGATTGAAACTCGCAAGCGCCGTTTTAACAGGATTGCTGTTCAACACGTTCGCCAACCATGCGTTGGCGGGGATGCCTGAAATGCCCAGCCCGACCGACACAGCCATGATCGATATCGCCGGTCACCAGGTGCCCGTCGTCAAGGGCGGTTTGTACGATCGCTTTCGCTCCAACCCTCCTTTGTCGGTGATTGCAGCAGAAGTACCGGGCGTTGATTTGAGTTGGTTCAAAGGGTTGGAGAAGAACAAGGTCGACATAGGCTTCGAATCGTTCTCGCCAAACTTTTACTACCAGAACAGTCGCGTAACGGCTGTCTATACGGCAGATCTGGACAAGCTCCGGGCACTGATGCCACCCGAAGTGTTGGCAACCGTCCAGCCTCTGCAAATCTGGCCTGGTCGAGGCCTGATTGCGTTTACCGCTTACACCTATGAGCACTGCGATAACGACGCCTATAACGAAGTCGCGGTGTCGATCATCACCAACAAACCGGGCAAAGCCAATCTGGGGCCGGTTACGCTGATTGGCCAGTCGATGTCTGGAGACTTCTGGGGTTATGTACTCAAGTTACCGGTCAATACAGAGCTTGCGAGGGTTCGTGGTGTCGTCGGTTACAACCTGCCGAAATGGCTGACGGGGATTGACCGCAAAGAAGATGCCCAATCGGTGGTCTATGACATTACCGATAGCGAGACGGGCAAAGTGGACGTGTCCTTCAAAGCGCAGAAGCTCGACGACCTGTCCAGTGACGTCGATATCGTCACCAGCAGTTTCACCAATCTCGATTACCAAGGCCGGTTAGCCTATGGGTATGCGATTTCCCGCCAGCTCAGCCACGGCTCCAGCAGAAACGAGGATTCGGCAACCCTCACGCTGGGCGACGGCAGCCTGTCGAACTACATCCGCTCCTTGAAACTGGGGAAAATGATGAAGTACGAATACGTGCCAGCGTTCCAAAGTGCGCTCTACGCGCCGAAGCCGTTGGCGGCACTGGCTGACACGCACTAACTAAACCTGCCGGCAAAAATCTGTCAGGCCTCATAAGCCTGACAGGTGACGCCTTACTTGGACGATGCGGTATCACGGCCGCGCGGTGCTGCCGCCACACCTTCCTCGCGCAGGCGATGCAATAACAACTGCGTGTTGTCCACGCAACCCATGCCTTCCGGCTTGCTTTCAATGCCCTCGATAACCAGAAGAAGTTGCGCTTTATTCTGGGCCAGCCGTTGCTGCAGGACTTCGATTTCCTCAACCTTGCGTTTGAGCCCGCTGAGCAACTCTTCATGCTGCCAACCGTTCGCATTCATCGGCAGCAATTGTCGGATTTCTTCCAATGAAAAACCCGCCGCCTGAGCACCCGTGATGATCTCCAGAACCCACTCCGTGTCAGGGGCGTAGTCCCGATACCCATTGGCTTTGCGCACGACAGATTTAATCAGGCCGCTCGCTTCGTAGAAACGAATACGTGAAGGCGCCAATCCGCTGATTTTCGCCAGTTCGCCTATTCTCATATTCCCCCCAGAAAACCATTGACCTTAAAGTTGACTTTAAACCTAAAGTGATTTGGTGGCCAAGCGGCGCGGATGTCATGCGTTGCTCAAACGCCATGGAATGCAGGGATAGGCGAAAGCCGGACCAGGACCCGTCTCAGTACCGCCTATGGGGTGGGCTGCACTTGTTCAACAAGGGGCACGATCAGTACACGATTCTGGTCATGGCCTCCATTTCATTCGGGAGATGCGAACATGGGTTATGTCACTACGCAGGACGGTGTTGAGATCTTTTATAAAGACTGGGGACCACGCGATGCCCCAGTGGTCTTTTTCCATCACGGATGGCCGCTCAGCGCGGACGACTGGGATGCGCAAATGCTTTTTTTCCTGGCGAACGGCTACCGGGTGGTTGCACACGACCGACGCGGTCATGGGCGATCCAGCCAGGTCTGGGACGGGCACGACATGGATCACTATGCCGATGATGTCGCGGCCGTAGTCGATCATCTTGGCGTGCAGGGCGCAGCCCATGTGGGGCACTCCACCGGCGGTGGCGAAGTCATTCATTACATTGCTCGCCACGGCGAAGATCGAGTGTCCAAGGCCGCCATCATCAGCGCCGTGCCTCCGCTAATGGTTCAGACCCCGGCGAATCCAGGTGGCTTGCCGAAGTCGGTTTTCGATGACTTGCAGGCACAGCTCAAAGCCAACCGTGCACAGTTCTACCACGACGTTCCAGCGGGACCTTTCTACGGTTACAACCGTCCGGGCGCCAAACCGTCAGAGGGCATCATCCTGAACTGGTGGCGCCAAGGCATGATGGGCTGTGCAAAGGCACATTACGACGGGATCGTAGCCTTTTCCCAGACCGACTTTACCGACGATCTGAAGAGCATCAAGATCCCCGTGCTGGTGATGCATGGTGATGATGATCAGATCGTGCCTTATGAAAACTCCGGGCCCTTGTCAGCCAGACTCTTGCAGAACAGCACGCTGAAAACCTACTCGGGCTACCCACACGGAATGCCTACAACGAACGCCGATACGATCAACGCCGATTTGCTCGCTTTCCTGCGAGGTTAGGCAACCGGAGGAGGGCGGGTGAAAATCCTGCCCTTATTTATGTATGGACTCGCCCCCACTGTCTACCAGCTTTATCAAACACTGCTACCCGACCACAAGGCAAACCAATAGGAAATGTCGCCCAGGTTAACGAAATGGATCGTGACGCGCTCTTCAACGCTGAGTTCGTGATAAAACATGGCAACACCCTACCGAAGCGGTCAGGTGTTGCACTCAGTTTTTGCCGCTGCCAACCAATTAAAATCACCGGCCCAGCGCCGGCGTTATCGTCACGCAGCGTACAGCTAGCCCGTCAGGCTCATTGGCCTGGCCGCTATTCACTGCGCAGAGCCGCCACCGGATGCAGGCGGGCCGCCCGCAGTGCCGGAGCCAGGCCGGCGAGAATGCCGAGCACCGCCGCCAGCAGCAGCGCCAGTAGCAGAAACAGCGGCTGCAGCGCCAAGGGCAGGCTCGGCATGGCCAGGTGCAGTAGCCCGAGCAGGAGGCCCATCAACAGCAGACCAAGCAGACCACCGGCCAGGGACAGCAGTGTCGCTTCGGCGAGAAACAGCCCGAGCACCTGCCGCGGACTGGCACCAATCGCCCGCAACAGGCCGATTTCCGCCGTGCGCTCGCCCACAGTGGTCGTCATGATGGTGAGAATGCCGACGGCGCCGACCAACAGGGAAATGCCCCCCAAGGCACCGATGGCCAGGCTCAGGGTGCCGAGAACGCGGTTGAAGCTGCGCAGCATGTCGTCCTGGGTGCTCAGACTGAAGTCCTCCACGCCGTGCCGTTCGCCGAGCACCTGGCGAATCTGCCGACTCAACGCCCGCGAAGTGGTGCCGGCGCCGAACACCACATGGACTTTGACCACCCCGGTGCGGTTGAACAGGCTTTCGGCCCAATCCACCGGGATGTAGGCGATATCGTCGAGGTTGAAGCCGAGCAATTGGCCCTTTTCCGCCATCACGCCTATCACTCGGAAACGCACGCCCCCGACGCGGATCAGCTCGCCCAGCGGATTGCGTTCACCGAACAGCTCGACACGCAACTGATGGCCGAGCACCACATAGGGCGGCGAACGACCGTCACGGGCCACGGGCAGGAACTCGCCCAGGCTCAGTTGCATGCGCCAGGCCTGCGCCAGCTGATGGCCGCCACCGAGAATGTCGCTGCGCCGGCTCAGTTGACCGAACTGGATATCCCCGCTGCCCTGAATGATCGGCACCGCCGCCTCGACATGCGGCAAGCGCCGCAGGGCGTCGGTATCACTGATAGTCAGTGGCCGTACGCTGCCGAGCAGACCGCCGAGGCCGCTGGTCTGGGTCTTGCCCGGGCGCACGGTGATGATCCGCGTACCAAACTGCGAGAAGTTCTCCAGCACATAGCCGCGCGCGCCTTCGCCTATGGCCGTGAGCAGCGCCACAGCGGCTATCCCGATCGCTACCCCGAGCAGGGTCAGCAGGCTGCGCAAGGGGCGACAGGTCAGCGCCGAGCTGGTCAGCCGGAAACCATCTTGCCAGCGCATCAGTGCGCTCCCGGCGGGCGTAGCGCCGCCACCGGCTCCAGCGCCGAGGCCCGAGCGGCCGGCAGCCAGGCGAACAGCAGCGCCGTGCCGAGTGCCAGCAGCACTGCGCTAGCCCGCGCCCACCAGGGTGCATAGAGCGGCAGATCGAACGCCAGGCGCCCCAGCCAGAGCAAGGTTTCGGCCAGAAGTAGCCCCGCCAGCGCCCCCGTCAGGGCGAGCAACGCCGCCTCGCCGAGGAACAGCAGGCGCAGTTGCGCCGCCGTCGCACCTATGGCTTTGAGCAGGCCGATCTCGGCGCTGCGCTGGCTCACCGCAATCCAGGTCACGTTCATGATCAGGATGCCTGCCACCAGCAGGCTGATCGCGGCAATCCCGGCGACCGCCAGGGTCAGCACCGCGAGTATGTCGTCGAAGGCGCTGAGCAGGCTGTCCTGGCTGATCAGGGTGATGTCTTCCTTACCCTCGTGGCGCTCCTTGAGCGCGGCGAGTATCAGCCGCTTGCTACGGTCGAGAAAGCTCGGACCACGCACCTCGACAAACACCCGCAACAACCCCTCGCGATTGAACAAGGCCTGGGCACTGGCCACCGGGATGATCAACATCTCGGCGAAATCCATCCCCAGGGATTCGCCCCGCTCACCGAGGATGCCGACCACCCGGAAGCGCCGGTCGCCGGCGCGCAACCATTCACCCAGGGCCGGGCGCGCACCGAATAGCTCGCGCCGGAGTTTGCCGCCGATCACGCAGACGGCCTCGGCCTGCTCAGGGTCCAGCGCCGGCAGGGGTTGGCCCTGGACGACCGTCAGTTGGCGAATGGCGAAGAAGTCCCGGGTGGTGCCCAGGGTCAGCACCTCACGATTGCGGTTGCCGACTATCACCTCCATCTGCCCGGCCTGCAGCGGCGCGACCCGGCGGATGCCCGGCAACTGGGTGATGGCCTGGACGTCCTGCAAGGTCAATTCGTGCGGCGTCAGGCCGGTGAGCGGCGGCATGCGCCCCGTGGTTTCCTTGCGGCCCGGGAAAACGATCAGGATGTCGCGCCCGAGCAGCGAGAACTCGTTCAGGACGAAGGCCCGCGCCCCCGCGCCGAGACCGGTGAGCAGATTGACCGCAACCACTCCGATAGAGATGGCCAGCAGCAGCATCAAGCTGCGCGAGCGATGCCCACGCAAGGCGCCGAGCCAGAAGCCCAGGGCATCGGCAGCGCGCATCAGGTCAGCGCCCGCTGCGGCGCAGCAGTGTGGATCCGCCCGTCACGCATGTGTAACTGGCGCTGCGCGCGGGCGCCCAGGCTGGCGTCGTGGGTCACCACTATCAGGGTCAGGCCCTCGCCGTTGAGCTCCTCCAGCAGGCTGAAGACCTCGGCGCCGGCCTGGCTATCGAGATTGCCGGTGGGCTCGTCGGCCAACAACAGCGCCGGTTGCATGACCATCGCCCGGGCGATGGCGACGCGCTGGCGCTGACCACCGGACAGCTCGGCAGGGCGGTGGGCAATGCGCTCGCCCAGCCCCAGGCGCGCCACCAATTGGCTGCTGCGCTTGTGCCGTTGCGCCGCGCCGATGCCAGCGAGGACCATCGGCAGCTCGATGTTTTCCAGCACCGTCAGCCGTGCGATCAGGTGGTAGGACTGGAACACGAAACCTATCAGTTGGCTGCGCAATTGGGCGCGCCGCGCCTCGCTCAGCGTCGCCGTGGCCTCGCCCTGCAGCCAGTATTCGCCGGCGCTCGGCGCATCGAGCAAACCGAGGATGTTCAGCAGGGTCGACTTGCCCGAGCCCGACGGGCCCATCACCGCCATGTAGTCACCGGCGGCGATGTCCAGATCCAGGCCGTCCAGCCCCATCACCTGCTGCTCGCCCAACTGGAAACTGCGGCTACCGCCGCGCAGACGGATCATTGCTCAGTCTCCGCCGCATCCACCGGGATCACCGCCACGTTGTCCTTGAGCCCTTCCTGCTCGAGGCTGGCGACTATACGTGCGTCCTCGTCCAGCCCTGCGAGCACCTCGGTCCAGCGCCAGTTGCTCAACCCGGTTTGCACCTCCACCTCGCGTAACACCCGGGTGGTCGGGTCATATCGCAGCACGTGCTGCCCCTCCAGCAGGGTCTCGGTGGGGATGCGCAAAGCACGTGCGCGCTGCTCCAAGAGGATCTCGACATCGGCGCTATAGCCGGTGAGCAGGACCAGATCGGCCGGCGGCTGGTCGAAGCGCACCTCGACATCGACGGTGCGCGCCTGCTTCTCCAGTTCACGCACATAGGGCGCGATGCGGCTGACGCGGCCGGCGAAATGCTGGCCACGGAAGGCATCCAGGCTGATCCGCACGGCGGTTCCGGGGCGAACCCGGGCAGCGTCCACCTCATCGATCGGCGCCTCGACATACAGGCAGCTGTCGTCGATCAGGTCGATCGCCGGCGGCGTGGGAATACCCGGCGGCGAAGGGGTGACGAACTCGCCGAGTTCGCCGTTGATTTCTGCGACTATGCCGGCGAATGGCGCACGCAGGGTCGTCTGCTCCAGCAGTGAACGCTGCAACTGCAGGCTGGCGTCGGCTTCGCGGATCAGCACGGCAGTGGCACTGCACATCAGCTTCGCCAGGTGAGCCTTGGTCTCGGCCTGATCGAGACGATCGGCGGCAACCAGCTTGCGGTCGGCCAGAAGGCCCAGGCGATCTAGGTCGCGCCGGTCCAGATTAGCCTGCTGGCAGCGCTGTTCGCGGGCGTTGCGTTGGGCCTCCAGCCGCGCCTCGGCCTCCTGCAGCCGGGCCTGTTGCTCGTCCTGTCGCAGGCGCATGAGCACCTGACCCGGCTGAACCCGCTGGCCCTCGCCGATCAGCAACTCGGCAACCTGGCCGCCGACATTGAAGGACAGATGCGAGCGTCGACAGGACTTCAGCGTACCCGCGCGAGTGTTGGCCACCAGCGTCTCCACCGGCCCCCGCTCAACCTCTAGCAGCCTGACCGGCAACGGCTGTGGTCGACTCAACCAGCCACCAAGCACCATCAGACAGGCCAGCATCGACGAGCCAATCAATAATTTGCGCATGGACTGCACCTCCTCCCACATGGCTTGAGCCTAGGTCAGGAAGGTAAAAGCTCAACGCGAAGCGCCATTTATCCGACGATTTTCAGACGAGCGTCATAAAAATGGCGAATGAGATTTATTTCTCTCGCAACTGCTATCCCCCAGCCATGCCAACTCACTAAAACTCCTTGCCGCGGCGACGCTACGACGTCGAAATATCCCCGGAAACTGTGCCACGCTTTGCTCATACCCGAATGTCTTCAAGCAGCCCAGGCTGTCGGTCAGCATTGGCTCAAATTGGCCGATAGCTGCGTGTTGGACTCAAGGTCTCAAACTAGTGACGCAGGTCTAGGTAGACCGGGTAGGCGCGACTGGTTTTCGTGCTCGAAGAAAAGCCCCCGCACTCGGCTCAAGTGTGGGGGCTTTCTGGTTGAGCGAAGTGGGATTTTCTCACTTCGGTTCGGGTCGTTACGGGTAACACTGTGGTTCAGTCCGGAGGGCGATCGGCCTCATCCACCGTCAGAGCGTTCCGAGGGGCAACTCCATCGCTACGAAAGTGCTCAACGCCAACATAATCAGCAACGCTATAAACATTAGGCTCAAATGAGCGACCTGCTTATAACGGGGTATCGGCCTATTCGTGATTCGAGTAATTGATTTAACAGTGGAAGACATCACCAATCCTCACTTTTGCGCAGAACACCCAATAGCTCCTGAAGGTGTACATCAGAATCACCGGCAGGATGAACAGCGTGCCAATCAAGGCGAACAACTAACTGGTGGCCGGTGATGTCGCCGCCCACAGGCTGACGGATGGCGGGATGATGTCCGGCCAGCAAGGTCAGCAAGGCATCCGGCGCGGCCTTGGGGGCGGCCGGCGGGTTAGTAGATGCCGAAGGGGCCGTCGGTGGTGGCGGACCGAAATCATCCAGCGGCATGGCGTTGGCGGTGGTCAGGGTAAGGCGCATCGGACAGCGCAGGCTTGACCCGAGCAGCAAGGCGACGGAGCGGCATGGTGGTGTCGCGCGTTTCATTTTTCACCCCTCCTGTCATGCCGAATCTGCCAAGCCCTGTCGTCTGCATGATGTCCGGGACGACAGCTATTGCGGGTACGAGGGGGCGGCGCAACTAATGAGCCATTTCAATAGAGCGAAAAAAGTTCAACTTAATTAATAAACTGCTTCCGGGCGTTTCGAGTTAGAGAAAAGGTGAGTGGGGGATAATCCTCAAATCAGGTGGTAAACGCCCGGTTGCGTGGGTGTAATTCCCCATTTATGGAGATCGTAGCGACCCTGTTTCACCGACCGCTTCTGGCCGATTTCTGCCTGTCCCTACAGTCACCTTTGAGTCGATCCAAATCATACAGCCGCCAATCATGCGCCCCGTGGGGAAACCGGGGCCAGACCACCATTATCCTAAACATGGTCTGACCACGTTTTTCCGAAGCAGACGCTCTGCAATGATCTTTGGCGTCTCTACAATCGCTACACACCCGCCATCGATCTACGCGAAAAACGCATGGTGTTATCGATTTTATTGCTGCAATCTGTGCATTAATGATCTGCAATAAACCAGTCTTGTTCATCGCGGGGGCAGTTCTCACACTAGAGGCATCAATGTGAAGGCAGCTTCTGGATGAAGAGGAAATGACCATGGTATCTGCGATCCGGTTTAACCAGTTTGGCAATCCTGAAGTACTGAATCTGGAGACACTGAGCGAACAATTGCCAGGGCAAGGCGACGTTTGGCTTGAGCAAGAAGCGATTGGTGTCAATTTTCTCGACGTAACCCAACGTAAGGGCGCAGTGCCCATCGCGTTGCCATCTGGACTTGGGTTGGAAGGCTCCGGGCGTGTCGCCGCTGTGGGTGCCGGTGTCAGCAATGTGCAAGTTGGGGATCGCGTCGCTTATGCCACCGGGCCTATTGGTTCGTATGCTTCGGCCCGGCTTTATCCGGCGGCGCGACTGGTCAAAATTCCGGATGCACTGTCGTTTGATGATGCCGCAGCCGTCATGTTCAAGGGCCTCACAGCACAGTACCTTTTGAAGAGCACCTATCCCGTAGGGCATGGCACAACCATCCTTCTTTATGGTGTGGCTGGAGGACTGGGGGAAATTATGGTGCCGTGGGCAAAGCATTTAGGTGCGACCGTAATCGGCGTAGTTTCAAAGTCGGCCAGTGTCGAAAAAGCCAAGGCGTTGGGCTGTGATGAAGTCTTGGTGTTTGACGCTGACAGTCTGGCATCGGATGTCGCTCGTATCACCGAGGGTAGAAAGGTTGACGTGGTCTATGACCCCATAGGGCGCGCTTCCTTCCAGGCGTCTTTGGATAGTCTGCGGCCACGGGGTTTGATGGTCTCGTTTGGAGCTTCATCCGGTGCACCGTCTGCCGTGGAGCTATCAACACTCAATTCCAAAGGCTCGCTGTACCTGACGCGTCCTTCGTTGGCAGCCCATACGGCAAGTGCCGCTGAGTACCAGGAACGAGCCAAGGATGTCTTGGCCGCCATTGCTGCGGGTATTATCAAACCCCGGATCTGGGCGAGCTATTCATTGGCTGACGCAGCATTGGCGCATGCCGACCTGGAGTCGTGGCGTTCATCCGGGGCGATCATTCTAAAACCATGAATCTTGATGTTCTGAATAATCAATACAGTGACGAAATCGCTGCGTTTCTGGCCGTTGCCTCGCAAGGTTCATTTGTCGGGGCTGGTCGGCTATTGCAGCGACACCCTACGGTCGTCTCGAAACGACTCGCCTCAATGGAAAAGCGCCTTGGTGTTCGGCTGGTGGAGCGTTCAACCCGGCAGGTTCGAATTACCGAAGTAGGTGCCAAGCTGGAGCAGCGTCTTCGCTCCGCCATCGAACTGATGAATGAAGCGCAGCAGCAAGCAGCGGAGGGGGCCAGCGAAATTCGAGGAACTTTGCGGCTTGCGCTGCCCGCAGCCATGGGACGGCGTTGGCTTGGCCCGATGCTGCCGGAGTTTCTCAAGGCTTACCCTCACGTCTCAATCCTTGCAGACTATAGCGAGCGGCTGGTCGATATCATTGATGAAGGTTTTGACGCTGCCATCCGAATTGGAGAGTTGGAAGACAACAGGTTGATCGCCAGGAAACTGAGTGATCATCGCCGCATATTGTGTGCGTCGCCTGCTTACATCAGAGAGCATGGCATGCCTGAAACGCCTCAGGATCTGATCAAGCACAATTGCCTTCGCTTCAGCGGTCTTGCGTCTTTTCCTCAGTGGAGACTTCATCGAGGTAACGAACTTCAGACGGTTTCACCCAAAGGAAACCTGACGGCCAATGATAGCGAGTCGTTACTTGCGGCGGCCCGAGCGGATGCGGGAATACTGGGCGCCGGTGACTGGTTGATGAGTAGTGATATTGCAGCCGGAAAACTGCTGCATGTTCTTCCTGACTGGCAATTGGACACCGCTGGTGGAGTCTACTTGATCAGGCCATCGGCCAAATTTCCCAGCGCTGTGGTCGTCGCCTTCAAACAATGGATCGAGTCAAAGTTCATCCCAGTGCCCCCCTGGGCCATTTGACTGGCTGATCTTCAATTCTCCCCTGATAAGTGGACGCCCCCTTGTTCAAAGGTGTCGTTCTTTCTATAGCGTCGTCCTGCCTTTTTGCCACCCTGTACTACTACGCGACCTTGCTCTCAGCCTTCGGAGCCGGTAGCCAGAGGCCAACCGATGCGCGCTGCACGGAGGAGGCTGGCCTTAACAACCAAGCGGTGAAATGGGGCAATAACGAATATGTAGGCCCGGCCTAGACGATTGTGGCAATGGACCACGGTTGAAAAAACGAGTTGGCGACTGCCTTCTGGCTCTGCCTCTCCAGAACACAGGATCGATATCCGGAAGTCGAGGTGCTTGTCGTCCTCTCCCAACACGATTTCAGTCTGGTTCGAGCTGTAGACCTTGAAGATTTGAATCCGATCAGCAAGCGTTGCCAAATGTCTGGCTGTCTTGATACCAAAACAGGCAACGATAGTGTCTCGGACTTTCATGAGCCATCCGATCCAGGATGGCTGGTGGGAAAGGATGAATCGAGCCAGCACATCTGGATTGCTGGAGGTGCCCGCCGGGAGCTGAATCGCAAAAGCGTCCGCCAGGTTCATCGACTCGTAAAGGTGGGTGATGCCGGACCTCGAGGGTACTGGCACGGACATAATGAGTTCAAATTCTCGGGGCATCGGGGATCTCTCCTGAGTTCCAACTACCAATTAGATGACATGCCATGTCGCGTTTCTTGTTGCGATGGTTTGTCGTATAACGCTCCTTGTCGGATGCTGAGCCCGATCAACGCATCATAGAGCTCTTGCTGCCCAGCTGGCAAAACAGGGAGCAACGTTGCACGGCGCTTGCCGACATCGAACCAGGATTCAACCAGCCATCCCACCAGATAGAGCGCCGAAAGGCATCCGCCAGCCGTTGCAACGTTCCCCTGGCAAACAAGTGGCTGGTCCACGGGTTCAAGTCCCAGAGCTTGCAAGCTCGATCGTGCATCCGGGTGTGTAGTTGCTTGGCCGCTGAGCAGCCCAAGCCGTTCGAGAATGAACGCTCCGGCGCATATGGAACCGATTCGCTGGCGTCTGGAGTCAAGTTCAAACGACGGCAGGAAATCCGGGGCGGCAAGTGCAGCGGGTATCCCTTCCTTGCCGCTGACGAACAATACTGCGTCGGCACTATTGGCCTCGGAAAGCGGACCGTGCACCGAAACAGACAGGCCATGCGCCGATCGCACGATAGCGCTGGAACCCAATATCCGGACGTGCCAGTCCTCAGTGTTGCGACCCAAAATGTCCCACATCAGGAACAGGTCGATATCAGTGAATTGGTCGAAAGCAACCAGAACGATTTTCTTCAAGGCGAGCTCCATGAAAAGTGCTAGCGTGCAAAACGCAACGGCTATCTTTGCTGGTGTTCGCAGCGTATCAATCGGTTGCGCGCCATACACAGTCTGTATGGCGCTAAACATGGAGCGAAATAACGGGTGGGAAAATTAACTCGCAACCATTGGATCGCGGCTGGTTTTGAGGCCCTCGACCAAATAGGACATAGTGGTGTTTCGGCCGAGAGTCTATCGCGCCGATTGAATGTGACCCGCGGATCGTTCTATCACCATTTCCGTAATCGCGAAGACTTTGTCCGCACCTTGCTGGCCGCTTGGGAAGAAGACTACACGGAGCGCATGCTCACTTATGCGGCGCAGGGTCGTAGCGCGGGCGAAATCCTGAAACGCTACTTGAGTATTGCCGCTGAGAAACAACCTGGGCGGGAAGTTTCCATCCGAGCCTGGTCGCTGCACGATCCGTTGGTAGGCGAGTTTCAGCAGCGTGTTGACACAAGACGACTGGACTTCGCGATACGGACGTGCCGGCGCTTGGTCCCTTTGCCAGGCGAAGCAGAAGTGATTGGTCGGGTGGCCCATCTGTGCCTGATTGGTGGTCAGCAGGCAGGGCTGCGGCGTGATGCCGCTCGCTTCAACAGTTTCCTGAGTCGAGCCTTTTCACTTTTCGAAGGGGCTATTCCACCGTGGCGCACGCGTCACTAAGACACGTGCACGGGCTTTCCCTTGTGGTTCTGACATGACGTCCGGACGACCAGCGTCATATTCGTAGATCAGCGCCGTGGGCCGGCAGTGCCCAGGCAAGATGCGGGCTTAGTTCACCATCACCTCATCCAGTGCCTGCTCGAGGGTGCTGACCGTGCGCTCGATATTTTGCAGCTTTTCGAGTCCGAACAGACCGATGCGGAAGGTCTGGAAGTCGGCCGGCTCGTCGCATTGCAACGGCACTCCGGCGGCGATCTGTAGGCCGTGGTTGGCAAATTTCTTGCCGTTCTTGATGTCGGCATCATCGGTGTAGCTCACCACGACGCCAGGGGCCTGAAAGCCAGCTGCGGCCACGCTTTTGATGCCTTTGCCGGTCAACATGGCGCGCACCCGATCGCCCAGCGCCTGTTGTTCGTCGCGGACCTTGTCGAAACCGTAGGCTTGCGTCTCTTTCATCACATCGTTGAATCGCGCGAGGGAATCGCTGGGCATGGTCGCATGGTAGGCATGTCCGCCCTGTTCGTAGGCCTGCATGATCTGAAGCCACTTTTTCAGGTCGCAGGCGAAGCTGCTGCTCTGCGTCTGCTCGATGCGTTCGAGGGCCAAGGAACTGAGCATCACCAGGGCGCAGCAAGGGGAGGCGCTCCAGCCTTTCTGCGGTGCGCTGATCAGCAGGTCGACGGCGCATTTGTGCATATCAACCCAAATCGTGCCTGAGGCGATGCAGTCCAGCACGAACAGGCCACCCACCGCATGCACGGCGTCGCCGACGGCCCGCAGGTAGTCGTCGGGCAGGATAATCCCTGAGGAGGTTTCAACGTGGGGGGCGAAGACAATCTGCGGCTTCTGCGCCACAATGGCTGCCAGCACTTCGTCCAGAGGGGGTGGGGCGTAGGCAGCCTGGCGACCCGCGTCGACCGGTCGGGCTTTCAGCACCGTGGTGGCCGCCGGGATGTTGCCCATCTCAAGGATCTGGCTCCAGCGATAACTGAACCAGCCGTTGCGTATCACCAGGCATTGCTGGCCGGTGGCAAACTGTCGCGCCACCGCTTCCATGCCAAATGTGCCGCTGCCCGGAACCACCGCAACAGCCTGGGCGTTGTAGACCTGTTTCAGGGTCCTGGAAATGTTCTTCATCACGCCTTGAAATGACTGCGACATGTGGTTGAGCGAGCGGTCGGTGTAGACCACTGAGTACTCGACCAGCCCCTCAGGATCGATACTGGGATATAGCTTTGACATGGAGTGACTCCTTTGGCAGAGATGTCAGTGGTATCGACCCTGCCTTAAGCCTTGGCAAATGACAAGATTGCTCGGGATGGAATGGCGACTTCTGTCGAGCGGCTGGCATCATCAGGTCGATAACGACCAGTTACGAAGGGCAGCAGCCGACCCATTGCTGCCCTTCATGCAGGGCAGCAATGGATCATCCGTTGAAAAAGTCGGATTTTCAGCCCGCCAGAACTCAGGCATGACTTCCACGCGTAGCGTGAGAACGATCAACCTCAATCAAAACTGCTTTGATGCGCTGGCAATGCGCTGGTACTTACGCAGCTGTCGGTTAATGTTGCGGATATCCAGAAAAAATATCTCTGCGCTACGCCAGAGCAGCATCCACGCGGTGACGGTAACGACTCCCACGGGGATGGTGCCTTCAATGCCCAGAGCCGTGCCTGCCAGCACCAAGGCTAGTGCCAAGCCCAGGAGTGTCAGCGCTACCAGCCGGTGGGTGCGAATATCCCCTCTGAGTTGTTCGCTCTTTTCCGCAAAGGTATTGCTGATGGCTTGCTGCAGGCGTTCTCGCTCATCTTCCGGGCAGCGAATGTGCAGACACAGTTCGGAGTGGTACCAGGCGCTATCTGACAGGTAGTCCACCAGCTCGGGGCTTAGCTTGGGGTTGTCCGGCGAGGCAAACGGATTGAGGTAATCGTGGGTAATCGTCAGATCGATTTTTTTGTCATAACGAACCTTCACCTGATTGAACTGTGGACTGAGATTTTAGTGTTCGAGGTAAAGCTAGTCGCAAGACAGCTGCTCTGCCTGATCGGCAGTTGCACGCGCTGTTGCAAGAGCGGATTTATCCGCGATGCGTTGGCTGAATGTGCGCCGCGACCGTCTGCATCAGCGCTGATTGTTATCACTCTCTCCGTGAGGGACATCAGGCAGCGGGCGGCGCATGCGCGGATAAGGGCTAGAGGCAGCTTTTGGCCGCTTTCTGCCTGTCGCGGTGTCGCTGACCGACTCTGCATGAACACCGTGAGCACCAGGACAGCATCCGGCCACAGCCAGTAAACTGCGGGCCGGAGCTGGATCGGGGAGGAGCGTCATATGTGCATAGGTGAACTTGCCAGGTTGTCGGGGTGCACTCCCAAAGCCATTCGTTTGTATGAGCAACTGGGCCTGCTGGGCCCTCAGCGCCACGGCAGTTACGGGTTGCCCCAAGGGACAGAGTCAAGCGCTGGCGTCATGTCAATCGAAGGTGACGGCACAGGACCAGGCACTTCAAAGGTCATTGGTTTTGTGAAATAACACCACCCATGTATTGATTTAAATCGCGAAAATCCTTAACGCTCCATGAGTGCGGCGATAGCTTTACTCCATTCTCATGCAAGGTTCTTGGAATTAAGTCGCCATTTGGGCGAAGTATTATCGAAGATACAATCACGCCCGGATAATCATTTAATCGTTTTTTGAAAGCGGACGTTGTTAGATCAGGTGTAGGCGGATTGCTTTTATTGGCCAGCGGTCCTGTTGCCTTGAGATCCATTCCGTGGCACATGCTGCATCGCTGTAGATAGAGATTTTTTCCATTAGCATTATCCGCGAAGGATAGTGATGTTTGAGTCAGCGATAAAATTCCTAGCGAAGCGATGAATAATATTTTCATTGTTTTTATCTTCCTTGATGGGGTCGGCGTCGATTGGACGCGATTTGGAGCGCGGGAAAGATATCAGCCATCGCGTCGGCATATAGTCATTTCTGCATTTCTGATGCCCATTAAACCAACAACTTTTCCCGGCGCATCCCGGTGACCATTCTTGGCCGATTTCTTCCTGTCACGATGGGCAGAAAACGACCCAAAGCAGCCCTTGATGTATGTGTGTTGTTGCCATATGTTATTGGCATTCATGGAGGATTCTGACTGATGGCACGCGTGGGATTGATACTGACACCCGGTTTTGCGGACTGGGAATGTGCTTTCATTGCTGGAACTGCGTCTCCGTTTTACGGGATCGACGTCAGGTTTTTCGCTTCTGCTACGGGGCAGTTCCGCTCGCAGGGTGGATTGGCTGTAACTGTCGATAGCAGCTTGCAACAATGTCTGGACTGGAAACCGGACGTTGTTGTCGTCATTGGAGGAATGGTCTGGGAGCGTGCAGAAGCACCGGATATTCGAGAGTTTCTTCATGCTAGTCGTTCAAGTGGAGCGACAATTGCCGGTATCTGTGGGGGAACGCTGGCACTTGCGAGGGCCGGGCTTCTCGACACGGTTCCTCATACATCGAACAGCGCTGACTTCTTACAGCAGAATGCCGTAGGTTATGAGGGGCGCACGCTTTATCGATGCAGTGCAGTGGCTGTGGTTGCAGACCGCATTATAACTGCTCCAGGCCCTGCACCCGTTAGCTTCACCTGCGCAGTGTTCGAAGCTGCCGGGCTATCTTCAGAGATCACTTCTCAATTCAGGTCAATGTTGGCAGCGGAACATCGGTGACTGCTTCGTCCTACAAAACAGCCGATCTGTTGCGTCGACCGGTTGAATCCACAACCCAAAGCTGCCGTTGGTGAACGCCAAGATCCGGCCAGATTCGGACGTTTGTTGCTGCGAGCATTTTCGAACTTTCCCAAGCATTGTCATTGATGAATACGAAGGACGCATCGCTATAGCTGCGTCTGCCCGATGGTAGCCCGGCGGTGTAGTTTTTTATCACCGGACAACCGGTCATTTGAGCGAATTTATGGCCTAAAAAAACTTTCCAGTGCTGGAGTTTAAGGACTTGTCAAAGCCTAGCCAACCCTATTTTTTCTCCCGATGCGTACTCTCTCCATATGTTAATGACTTTTATTGCAAATCGAGTCTTG
This sequence comes from Pseudomonas sp. MM213, assembly GCF_020423045.1. Classification (NCBI taxonomy): domain Bacteria; kingdom Pseudomonadati; phylum Pseudomonadota; class Gammaproteobacteria; order Pseudomonadales; family Pseudomonadaceae; genus Pseudomonas; species Pseudomonas sp. MM213. The sequence continues at coordinate 2,229,478 of NZ_CP081943.1, read as the reverse complement.
GCAGTTAGAGCTGAAAATTCAATAGCTGGAAGATTCTCGACACGGAGATGCTTGGCAACCATCTGGGAAAAATCCCAGAAAAATTGAGTGTCTTGTTCTCGCCATATTGGGCTGGATGCGACCGTATTCAGTACCATGTTAAAGACATCCTCACACCAGCAATTTTCAACTGTTTGGCAGACAATATGCAATGCTGCAGGATGGGCATAGGAGTCTTGCAGTTCTCTTTCAAGAAGTTTGATACGACTGTCAGTTGGCTTGCGATTGCTTACGACCAACAGCACTGAAAGACGCGCCCATTTGTCAGTTATGCCAGTCAGCACATCATCGATATAAAAGTCATCTACGTCAGATAGCATCTCGCGCTGGAGCTCAACTAGACCTTCATATCCGTTTGTGTGAAAGGGCAGCAGGAGAAGCAAGTCGTCGCGCGATAGTAGGTGACGGGCCTTAGCCGCGGCAGGAATCAGCTCTGCCGCAAGACCTCCTAAATGAATAAGCATGTGCTCTGACTTGATGGAGTTAAATACTTGGAGATCAGCGGGTGAAAGGTATGAATAGTCATTACTATCTACTGCATGACGAATCCTTGCCAGTCGCTCTATCATTATTGAAAGACTTGTAGCTGCCTTAGTCGTAAATCCAAGTGCTCCCACTAGCGCAAATACCCTGGATGTAGTCCAGTCGTACGAATTTTCCTCCTCTGACAATCCCTTTTCGCATAAACTCAGTAGTTCCTGCTTTGGGGTGAGGGCAGAGTGCACTATTTCAATAAAGTAGTTACAAGCATTGCCTCTGTCCGAGGTCCATTTATCAATACAAGACAATGCATATAGGGGAATCGCGGGGCTATCACATCGGTGAGCCAACTGCCACAACCGGAACTTTCTTAGATCTGTAGCGTGGGGTAGGTCTCGTTCAATAGTAGAGACCATGTCGTGCGGCAATTCCGCTTTCTTCAGTACATCAAAGATAAGTTGTTGTAGATAATATTCCGAATGATTATACGGCTCGCCAGGCATCGCCTCTGCCATGGCACATTCAAAGGCCATACGTATGTCGATATCTACGCCGATTCCGGCCGCTGTTCTTATCAGCCTAGCCTTGTCGTGTAGTTCGACGTGCTCTAGCAGTACCTCATCAAAAATTTTCTTTGCTTGCGAAGGCGCAATAGCATGGAGCGCGTATAAGCCAATCTGAAAAGCTATCAAGTCAGAGGCAGCTCGTAGGTGCCGCTCAATGACCGGTGCGTCGCTGAGATCTTTCTCATAGGCGAGGAGAAATAGCGATTCACCCACTGGCTCCCCAGGATCGCATAGGGATAGCCTTTCTCTTGCAAGGCTGATTCGAATTGATAAAGGGGCGGCCTCCCAGATAGCGACATCTCCACCCGAAAATTTTATGGGGGTTGATTTGAATTTATCAATTTTAGGAAGCAAACCTCTGAGATAAATTGCATCTCCTGCAGAGGCGAGCGCACGGAAGGCTGAATATCTTATTTGGCTGTCGGCCTCGCTCGTAGCCTCCCTCAATCGTCTCATAGCTTTGGGGCTACCTAGTCGGGCAAGCGCATACAGTCCCTGCAGTTGAAAGATCTCGGGCACCTCTGGCGCAATTGATCTACTCAACATTTCTACCGCTATATCTTGAAGATCGCTTGGAAGCTCTCTAGCAACTCGAGCTCCTAAAATTAGATCAACATCAAGTACAGCTCTAAGGAAATTTTCCATGTGCTCGCGTGAGACTAACCTTGCAGCAAACACCCAAGCATCATCTGCTACCGATTCACGCAGAGACTCTAGATGGTTGCGCCATCCTTGAGCCAGCATTGCAGCTGACAGGCTACCCGCTAACAGTTGATGCCCAAAACCGATATATCCTCTTTCAGAGATGCGCAATAGCTCATGACTGACCAGAATATCAACTACTTCTGTGTCCTTAAGATCCGTTATTCCAAGTGCGTCGCTGCAGTGATTTTTTGATTCGCGAATCCACTTTCCAGCTTCGCTTATAGGGAGCTCAAGGCGTTTATTGATAAATATGCACTGAAATGCTAGCGCACTAGCAAGCTGAAGTAAAACCGTTGAATGAACCTCTGACTGTGGAAAATCTGCGTTGCGAATTGATCGTGATTTTAGCAGTACTTCAATCATCTCACTTAGAGTGCTAGGGATCGCGGACTTTAGTTTCCAAACTCGCAAGGCGACTTTAACAGCAAACGGGGTCCAAAGAAGGAATGATCCAGAATTTTCGGCAAGTGACAAATAGTTCTTCGTGAAGATATCAGTCGCTTGCCGATCAAGCTCACTTTCTGCTATCCGTCGAATAACGACAGGAGTGATGCTCTGGACTTCCACGCACTCCAGCGGGAATTGCGGCAGAATAATATTGCTCAGCCTATTGGGCTCCCGAGACGAAATGACGCAAGCAATACGCTTGCGCCTAAGTAAGGGGGTTAGCTCGCCAAGAAACGCCGTCATGTTGACATGAGTACATTCGTTTAAGCCATCACAAAGTAGTAGCACCTTGTCCGGTAGCAAGCGCCAAGTGCCGTAATTAGCACTGAGCTCCTGATTAATTAGTCGATCAAGAGCACCTGGGACATATGTCGCCAACGAAATCAAAATCGGCAATACGCATTCCGGACTTGTTTGCAATGCTCTGGCACGGATTAGAGCCAGTGAGGTAGATTTCCCGACTCCCCCTTGCCCTACTAGAAGTGCAAGATCGCCCAAATCAAGCTGTAGAAATCCGTCAACATTATTGAAGCTTTGTAGTGCTGCTTTTCGACCCGCATTGGCATTCACTGCCGTGGCAATGGAAATACCTGTTGGCAAGTCAGTGCTGACAAAGCGTGGTTCAATGGTGGTTTCGAAATGACGATATTCGGCTATGTAGGCCAAACGATCAAAGGCTGCGCGAGGATTATCCCGCACAACTGTCGCTATCCGGAAGTAACGCTGTGCCACCTCTAGTATCGCCTCCCAACGGGGAGACAACGCAGCGTCGAATTCTTTAAGATTCCAAGCTGTGAGGTGATCAAGCTTAAGTACATACGATTCCGCGATAGTCCGAGGCGTCTCCCCTCGCTGCTCTAGCTTCACTCGCAGGGACACGAGCTCTCCATCAGTGGCGTTTTGCAAGGCATTTCCGACTTCAATGGCTATTTCCTGTCGTGAGATGGCCCGCAATGCGCTGACTACTTTCTTGCGGACACCTCCAGTGCAAATAAATCGGTGTTCTCCAATATTTGAGCCTTCCAGCGCTGACGTAGCCGCAACTTTTGCAAGCTCCTTTGTCAGCTGCCCCATGTCCAGAGGTTGACCTTGTCGCTTGCATTGAACGCACACGAGGCGGCCAGTTGCCACAATATCCCCTTGAACATCGAATCCCCCATCTCCAGAGCCAGATGGCTTGCCAGTAATTCTCAGGCCAAGTACGTCCTGAATACTGAGGAGGCAACCAAAAACAAAATTTTCGAAATCGTCCGAACTTAGTCGGTCAATAGGAAAACCTAGACCCTCGTAATATGGTGTTTGGTTGGAGACGGTATTTGGATCGTTTAACATTTATTTTGTCTAATTTATAATCACACGTTCACTTGGCGTCTTTTTTACTTAATTGAAGACCTGAGTGGTAATTCAAGTTTCGCACCTTACAAGGCGGTCAAGGAGCCGAGTTTGAAAGGTGATAGACGACAAAGATGTTGGTAGCTTTTTGTACCCATACGACAAGCTGCCCGATGCTCACTTAGGAGTCAAGAACCGGAAGGCAAAGCAGCTCACGCTTCGTATTCTCTAGATGTGACCTGGGGGCGGTCGAAGGAGGACGTGGTCTTCGTGCTCTGAACAACAGAAATAGAATGCAGGTCAGGCACTCACATAAGCCCAACAGGGTAACTGGTTTGTGCTGTGGGAGGTAACCAAACCGATTAGAAGGACACCGATCATATAGGTGACTAAGGCTCACAATCATAGCCTCCGCCCCAAAACTCCACTTTTTTCTTACCTAAGAGGACTGCTTTCTGGAACTGAATCTGAAGCTAACTATGACAGCTTTGGATCGTCTGCCGCCCTTGACGAGACGCAAAAATCAGCCATTGGAGTCATTTGGTTGGTCTCTGAATCGCCCCTAATTTCGTAGACTAACTTGAAAGTCCGCTCCTGGCCGATTGCCGCCTTCCGTAAATGGCAGCAATCGCCTGAGATCCGCTAGTGAGTCTTCAACCAAACAACCCCCCGCCGACATCCATCAAACGAACTCACCGCCGCACTTCAGCCACCAACAACAACGACTGCGGCACAGGACTCTGCGGGTGCTGTGGCTCCTGCAGGCCCGTCAGTTGAAAACCGGCCATGTCCAACGCATTGAGCCAGCTGGACAAGGTGCGGAAGTACCACGGCATGGGTTGCCACTGTCCCTTGAACCCGGTGAAGGTTTCTTGCCGCCAGCCATCCTGATAGTCGCCTGCCGCTGCGCTCCACGGATGCAGTGTCTGGATCACCAGCGCGCCGCCGGGGGCGAGCAGGGCGTTCATGGCGGTGAGCAGGGGGATGATGTCCTGGTGCAGCAGGGCGAAGTTGGCGCAGATCAGGTCGTAGTCGCTGCCGATGTCCACTTTGGCTTGCGCCAACTGTTCATAGTTCGCCAGATGCACCGGCGAAGAACCTGCCGCCCGCGCCGCCTCGACCAGCGTCGCATCGCCGTCCACACCGACCCCATTGATCGCCCGTTCAGCCAGCGCCCGCAACAGCCAGCCTTCGCCGCAGCCCAGGTCGAGCACGCGTTCGGGCTGACGGCTTGCCACTGCCAGCAGGATCGCCTGGTCGGTGACCTTGAGGCGGCTTTCGATGGCGCCGGTGCGGATCGCGTCGATCCAGGATTGGGCGTTGTGGTGCCAGCTATCGAGAAGGGTCGATTCGGGGGCGGGCATGTCGATGTCCGGAGTTGTGGGTTGGAGAGAAGGATAGGGCAAGTGCGCGTGCAGGGGACCCTGTCAGTGACGCTGCATTATTTTCTGCACTCTGCCAACACCACCTGGCAGGTATCCGGCGCGCCACCGGAGCGTCCGGCGTAGCGAATGCAATTGTCCATGGATTTTTGGCGGGCCATGTCGAGGGTGGAACCCCAGGCCAGGCCACCCTCGCCGACAGTGGGCAGCGCTTTGGCGTAGCAAGGTGAGCCTGCGTTTGAGGCCCAAGTGCGAGGCGTGGCAGTGTTGCGTGCGCAGCCCGCTGTCAGCGCCAGGTTGATGGCGAGCAGGGCGGGCAAGACCCATGACCCGCATGGGCGCGCGGTTTTTCCGGTCATCCCGTGTTCCCTGTATAAAGAGGCGTGTTTGTATCCTGCAGTTTAGACGCTGTTGCGTCTGCCCTTTGCCCGGCTTGGCGCATTTGGGGGCAGTTGCCGGGAGGGCATTTTTGAACCCGTGCCTGTCCAGAAAAGTAGAAATTTTGGCGTCATGAAATATACGGTTACGCTGCCGATACGCCGCTTGCAAAGTCCCTGCCTTGATCTTTAATAGTTACTGATGGAGGACGCGTAATCCCATCAAATATGTCTTAAATATCAAGGGCTAAGCGAAAGTATCAAGTCCCGCCTGGATCTTTCTCTGATTTCACGACAGATAGCTCAAAGGATGACGAAGAAATGAAAGAGAAGCTGGCGGCCGTTATCCGAAAACTTATTTCTCCTTCATTACGCTATGAAATCAGGAACGCGGCAACCTGGCTGCGGGACATCCTGGGGCGTGCATGTTTCTGGAAGTGGGAGATTGCCCGCTTCAAGCTGCAGAAGGACAGTCCTTACGAATTCCTCTACATCGGCAGGAAAAAACAGCGGGAAATGGCCAAGCTGCTCATCGGCGGGAAGTCCCAGGGGCCGCCCGATACAGTCGACGGCGAACCGGCACCTGCCGCGTCGCATCATGTGGTGGTGGTCAGTGAAGCGCCGTCCCCGGGGGCCTTGAATGTGCCCCTCTACCTGAGTGCCGTCGTACCGCTTGGGCGCCCCATCGAAGACATCACCGCCAAATACGATAGCGAGTTGCGTCGAAACATCCGCAAGAACCGACCGCGCTACCGGATGGTCCAGACGCTGCTGGATGACGAAATCGAAAAGGCCGACAGGGAAATGCTTCGACCTTATGCCGAAGCACGGCAAGGCATCCACGCTGCGCAGTTTCCCTCTCAGGAAGTCTTGAGAATCGCCAAGACCGTCGGCCGGCTCGACCTGATCATGCTGGAAGACGAGGTGGTTGCCTGCCACCTGGGTTGCGTCGTCACTCGTGGCGGCAAGCGCTACTGGAGCACGCTGCGTTTCGGGTACGTCGAGCCGATTTTTTCAGATGCGAAAAAACTGCGCGAGGTTAACTCGATTACCACCTTCATGGCACTTGAATGGGCCATCGACAATGGCTTCGATTATTACGACATCGGTCTTTGCGTGGCCCGTCCGGATGACGGGCTGCTGAAATGGAAAAGACGGCGCGGCGGTGATATCGATTCCCTGGGAAACCACGCGTACATGTTCGTCCGGCTGCCCAAGACCGGGAGAGCCAGATTCCTCTGGGACACGCCGCTGTTTGCTGTCGAAGGCAAGGAAATAACCTTGCACCTTGGCCTGCCGGACGGGCCAAGCGATGAGGAAGTCGCCAGCCGTTATCACGAAATGGTGTTTGGCGGGCTGCACAAAATTTACCTGTATTGCGCCAAGAGCTCGGGCGAACAGTTTCTCGACACCTTGCGCAGTCGCTATGCCAATTTGCAGACACAACCCGTCATGGAACGGATTCCATCCAGCTGAGCCATTTCCAGGACTGAATAATGACAGCGCTCGCACCTGACTATTGACCCTGCCCGCAGGGAGGACTCTTCATGGAAAGCGATCTCTCGCCAATCAGCACGTCGACCGCTGGCAATCAAAAAAAATGGACCCTGGCTGCCTACAAAAACATGGCGAGAAAAAGACTCGCACGCAAAGCCGATATCAACTTGAAAAGCATCGCGCTGAAAAGTTGGGATATTGCGCCGGGCGAAACGACCCATTCTCCGTCGGCGTTCTACCTGCCCGGTCAAATGGACCGCGTGACAGGGTGGGAGGCGAAGCGCTTTTATCCTTTCGAGCATCCCGCGCGCACCATGCAGGGGCTGGGCGACGTAGAACAAGGCCCGACCCGTGGCTACTTGCTCAAGGACGTCTGGATGATCGATGGCGCGCTCTACAAGGACAACGCCAGTCTGTGGCTGTCGCTCAAGCCAGGCATGTTCCCGCGCATTACCGTGGACACCGAGATCGATCGCGCCGCCGTCTACTGCACGCAAAACGGCAATACCTGGTTTGGAACCTGGTTGATGGAAGACTGCCCGACCTATTCCCTGGCCTGCGATGAAGGCGTGCCGGTGACCACCGCGCCCTCCGCCAGGTTTCCGTTGTTTACTCAGGCTCCCGCTTACGAAGACTGGTTTGGCATGAAACCGGTGCGCCTGCACAGTGCGTTTTTTCGTGAACTCGTGCTGTTCGACGACTTGAGCAACAATCGAAACAGGCATCTGCGTTACCGGGCCATGGGGGAAAAACTGCTGTCGCACGTCAAGCATGAGGCTCACCCCGGCGTGTTCATTCTGCGCGGTGGCGACGGTGACTTGCGCTTTTTGCGCAATGAGCTCGAGGTCGCTGAACACCTGCGCAAGAGCAGGGGGTTCCGCGTTCTCGATCCTTTGAAAACCGATGTGCCGACCATCGTGGCGACCTGCGCCGGGGCGCGGACGGTGGTGGGGGTCGAAGGCAGTCAGCTGGTGCACGGCGTCAATGTGCTCCAGCCGGGCGGTTCGTTGCTGGCACTGCAGCCACCGAACCGTTTCGTCAGCTACTACAAGTTCCTGACGGATCGCGACAGGCAGAATTTCGGCTTCGTGGTCGGAACGCCAGAGGGCGACGGCTTCAAAATCGACATTCAAGAGGTCGAACGCACACTGGACCTGTTCCCGTCATGACGGCCTGAGGGAACCCCGGCAAAAGACTTTCCGAACGGGTTTACGCCTGATCCCCAAACACCGGCCGGAAAAAACTCCGCTCATAGCTGAGGATGAATTTTTTATCCTCGGCATACTTGAACGCCGCGATGCAGTCCGCGTCGTTCATGGAGTCCTGCCGATAGCGCTCGTACTCGGCAAGGCTCGCAAAAGTGAACATCGCCAACGCGATGTTGTTGGCGCCCTCGGACGGCAGGAAATAGCCGTGGTGCTGGCCACCGAATTTTTCCACCAGTGGAATCCACAACTTTGCGTAGTGTTCGAATGCGCTGATCTGGTACGGGTCCAGCACGTACTTCAGGTAACAAGTGACCATGTGTTCGCTCTCTTCTACGGGAGGGTTAAACCATTCAAAGGCTGTTCAGCCATTCGGCAGTTTCGCAGATCACCTGGCTGCATGGGAGTCTTCACTGAACCCTGTATCCCGTAAATGCGAGCCATCTGTGTCTATCGGCCACATCGCGAGGTTGTTACGTTTGCGCCTCTTCCGTATTCGATGAGGTAAAAATGGATCTCACCGCCATCCCGTTCGGGACGACCGACTGGTCGACGATCGAACCTGTCACCCATGCCGGCCAGACCGGAAACGCCTATTGGCGAACCTGTCAGTTTGGTTCGACGCGTGTGCGAATGGTTGAATACAGCCCCGGATACCTCGCCGATCATTGGTGCTGGAGAGGTCATATCCTGTTGTGCCTGGAAGGCGAGTTGCACACGGAGCTGGAGGACGGTCGACAATTCACGCTGACGGCCGGCATGAGTTATCAGGTGGGCAACAATGCTGAAGGGCATCGGTCGTTCACCACCAGCGGCGCGAAATTGTTCATTGTGGATTAAGCGCCGGATTGAATTTCGCCACTGGCCGTAGCGCTGGGTATCTCTGTTGGAGATAACCGCGATCGTATTAATTCGCTTCTTGAGATATATCCCGCGCGCGTAGTGTCTGCCCTGTCTGAAGTAGAGAAGGGCGGATGATGAACAGGTTGAACACAACGATCGCCAATGCGCAGCCCGCGTTGCGGCCAGCCAGCGCAGGCTGGGCAACGGTGGCAGGCTTTGCTGCAAGCCTGGTCGGCATCGGCCTTGCGCGGTTCGCTTATACGCCGTTGCTTCCAGCGATTATCGGCGCCCACTGGTTTGATCCGTCCAAGGCCGCTTACTTGGGTGCCGCCAACCTTGCCGGGTATCTGGGCGGCGCCATTTTCGGCCGTTCCGTGGCGGCGAAAACCTCAACGGTGTTCATGCTCAGAGCAATGATGCTGCTGGCCAGTGTGGCGTTTTTCGCGTGTGCCTACCCCGTGTCGTTCACGTGGTTCTTCGCGTGGCGATTCCTGTCCGGCACCGCCGGTGGCGCGTTGATGGTGTTGGCCGCTCCGACCGTTTTGGCCCATGTCCCGCTGTCCAGGCGCGGATTGGTCGCCGGGGTCATATTCATGGGCGTGGGCGTTGGCATTGCCCTTTCCGGAACGCTGGTGCCGCTCTTGCTTCAACAGGGCCTGGGCGAAACATGGCTGGGCCTTGGCCTGATATCCCTGCTGCTCACAGCCCTTGCCTGGCGGGGCTGGCCGAAAGAACCCGCGCCGGCCGCCGAAACGACGCACCACCCGCGCCCGGCACGCAACGGGACACTCAAGGCGCTGTACATCGAGTACGCCCTCAACGCTGCCGGCTGGGTGCCGCACATGATTTTCCTGGTGGACTTCGTTGCCCGGGGCAGGGGCGAAGGTCTTCAAGTGGGGGCGCAGTACTGGGTTCTTTTCGGCATTGGCGCGACTGTCGGGCCACTGCTTGCCGGCGCACTGGCGGACCGGATCGGGTTTGGTCGCGCATTGCGGCTGTCGTTCATCGTCGAGGCCTTCGCCGTCATTGTCCCTGTCCTTGGGCTCGGAGCCGGTTGGTTGATGGCCTCCAGCGTTGTCGTCGGGGCGTTTGTGACCGGGACCGTGCCGCTGGTGTTGGGGCGGGTCCATGAAATTCTCGCCCACCATCCCGCCCAACACAGTTCGGCCTGGCAAACAGCCACCGTCGGATTTGCCTTGTTCCAAGCGGTCGCCGCCTATGGCTTGTCGTTCCTGTTTTCCTACAGCGACGGGAACTACAGCGTGCTGTTCATCATGGGGACCTCGGCCATGCTGCTTGCGTTTGTGATTGATGTGTTCGCAGGTGCGAAAAGCTCCAGCGATTCCCGGAGCCTTTGACACCGTGAATTACTCCGATCGAAACGTGATGTATTGGCGCCGCAACCTGACCGTTTGTGTGTTCGGCTCGTTCACGACACTGGTCAGCCTGAGCATGTTGTTGCCCTTTTTACCGTTGTACGTTCAACAACTGGGCGTGACGTCGCAGGCGGACGTGGTGCAATGGTCGGCCGTGGCATTCGGCGCGACTTTTTTCGGCACGGCGATTACCGCGCCGTTGTGGGGGCGCCTGGCTGACCGCTATGGCCGAAAACCCATGCTGGTCAGGGCGGCCATCGGGATGGCCGTTGTCATGTCGTTGATCGGGCTGGCCCGGAACGTTACCGATCTGGTTGCACTGCGTCTCATCGCCGGGCTCATCGGTGGCTACGCATCGGCGTCCATCGTCATGATCGGGTCGCAGGTCCCGCGCGAAAGGGCGGGTTGGGCACTCGGTGTCTTGTCCACGGGGGCCTTGTCCGGCAACTTGATCGGGCCACTGGTTGGCGGTTTTTTACCTGAGCTTGTCGGTATTCGCGGCACCTTTTTTGTCGGTGGAGCAATGATTGCGGTCGCCGCCATGACCACCATCCTGTTTGTTCGTGAGGATTTCGACCGAGCGTCGGACGCCAGACAACGGGACAGGAAAAACCGGCCTGAGGGCGCCGGTTCGAAATGGCCGGTCATCGCTGCACTGCTCATGACTGCGATGATGGTGCTGTTGGCCAACATGTCGATCGAGCCGATCATCACCGTCTACATCGGCGATCTCGGCGTACCGGTTGATCATCAGGCGCGGATAGCCGGCGTGGTCATGGCCTGTTCCGCGTTGGGCAGTATCCTGACCGCCGCCAGACTGGGGGCGCTGGCCGACCGGGTGGGCGGCTGGAGCGTGATTGTCGGTTGCCTGTTGTTAACCGCCGTGGTCATGGTGCCCCAGGCGTTCGTCACGCAATGGTGGCAACTGGCGGTATTGCGCGGCGTCATGGGCATGACCATTGCCGGGCTCCTGCCCGCGATTGCCAAGTTGATCCGGCATTCGGTCGAAGAGCACAACACCGGCAAAATCCTCGGTTACCTGCAATCGGCGCAGTTCTCAGGGCAGGTGATAGGTCCCTTGATTGGCGGCCAGATTGGCGCCCATCTCGGCTTGCATCATGTGTTCCTGGTGACGGCGGCATTGCTGGTGTTATGCGCCTTGATGAACAGCCGGGTGAGGAACCTGGGCGACACCGTCCAGACGAACGCTGTCCAGAAAAGTGGATAACGCACTGGAAAAGTAGCCATCAAGGCGCCTGACGAACACCGTCTCTACATCGGCGATGTCTGGCGCGAGTTCATGCACGTTGACCAACCCCTCGCGCAAGGCGTTCGCCACAACGCCTCGGGGCAACAACGTGACTCCGACGCCCGCCGACACACAGGCAATGATCGCTTCAATCGAGCCAAACTCCAGTGGCTCAGGCGCCAGGATGCCCAGGTTGGCCAGCAGGGAATCCAGGCGCTGGCGGTAGGAGCAGCCGATTCGAAAGACCACCGTCTTCAGATTGTCGACCGCGGCGACCGCGTCCAGCGTGTCAATGGCACAGGACGTGACCAGCACGAGTTCTTCGCGGAAGGCTTGTTCACTGATCAATTCCGGATGATTGACCGGGCCCACGACAAACGCCCCTTCGAGCTTACAGTCGATGACGCCCTGGATCAGGCTGCAGGTGGTGCCGGTGCGAATCACCGGGCGAACCTCCGGGTAAGCCTTGGCAAACTTTGCGATCAGCCGTGGAAGGCGCAGCGCCAGCGTCGTCTCGAGCGTACCGATCTCGAAGACACCTTTTGGATGCCCATCATCGCGCGCAGCGCAGGATGCATCGGACAGGAGCCGAGAAAGGCGGGCGGCGAACGGCAGGATCCGCCGCCCAGCCGGCGTGACCTGGACCCCTCTGGCGCTGCGTTGGAACAGCGCCACCCCGAGCTCGTCCTCCAGCGACCGAATCCTCGCGGACACGTTGGACTGCACGGTGTTCAGCTCGCTCGCAGCCTTGTTCATGCTGCCGTGGCGCGCAACCGCATCGACCACCTTCAGATCCGTGACATCCATCGAATTCACCTATCTCTAAAACCAATAACCAACCGCAAATAAACAGCGTTCAGCAGATTAGTTTTGGTGTGCGGCAAAGGCAAGCAATGGCCGACATAGGGAGCGATTGAATTCATCAAAAAAGATCATACGCATCATTAATGATCGTTTTACATGATCTTTGGCCGGGCATAGGTTGAGGGTGCAAATACACCGCAGCCAGTGGCAAATCGAGTCTTCGAATTTGAGGCTGTGGAACAACAATAACTGTCCACTGCTACACGGAGTCAACGTGAACCATGCATCCGAGTCAGCCAGAATTCGCAACCATCCCCGGTACCAGGATTTGGTATCACGGCAGCGAAGATTCGTCGCTTGTCTTACTGCCGCCACCCTTGTCCCGTACTTCACGTTCATCCTCGTCGCGGCGTTCGCGCCCCAGCTTCTAGCGCAGAAACTCTCCGCAACCAGCATCATCAATATCGGTTGGCCGCTGGGCGTCGCCTTCATCGTTGGGGCCTGGTTGTTTACCGGTCTGTACATCCTGCGCGCCAACGGCGAGTTCGATGACCTCACCGCAGAAATTCGCGAGGGGGCCATCGTATGAAACCCATTCTTCGGTACCTCATTGCGCCTTCTCTGTTGGGCGCGGTCGCGACGTGCGCCTCGGCCGCCGACGTCTTGCAGACGGTGGAAAAACAGCCGCTGAACATCACCGCTATCGCGATGTTTCTGGTCTTCGTGCTGACGACCCTGGGCATCACTTATTGGGCCGCTTCCAAGACCAAATCGATGGATGATTTCTACAACGCCGGCGGCGGCATCACCGGTTTCCAGAACGGTTTGGCACTGGCGGGGGACTACATGTCGGCGGCGGCGTTACTGGGCGTCACCAGCATGATTTTCTTCAACGGTTTTGATGGCGTGCTCTACTCGATCAGCTTCTTCGTCGCCTGGCCGTTGCTGTTGTTCCTGTTCGCAGAGCGCATCCGCAATCTGGGGCGCATCACCATCTCGGACATCGCCTCGTTCCGGCTCGATCAAAACCGGATCCGCACCATGACCGCGTTCGGCTCGTTGACCGTGGTCTGTTTTTATCTGGTGGTGCAGATGGTCGGAGCAGGGCAGTTGATCCAGCTGCTGTTCGGTCTTCCCTACAACTACGCGGTGATCGCTGTCGGTCTGTTGATGGCGATCTACGTGACGTTTGGCGGGATGGTCGCCACCACCTGGGTGCAGATCATCAAGGCAGGCTTGCTGCTGGTGGGCGGGACATTGCTCGCCGTGTTGGCGTTGAGCAAGTTCGGCTTTTCGTTCGAGCTGCTGTTCGAAAAAGCGGTAGCCGCCCATCACGATGGCGAGCGGATCCTGCTGCCGAGCAAGCTGGTGGCCGACCCCTTGGCGCTCATCTCGCTGTCGCTGGGCCTGGTCTTCGGTACCGCAGGATTGCCGCATATCCTCATGCGCTTTTTTACCGTGCCGGACGCCAAGCAAGCGCGTAAATCGGTATTCGTCGCGACAGGTTTCATCGGCTTCTTCTACCTGATCGTTGCGGTGTTGGGGTTGGCAGCCATCGTGATCGTCGGGCAAGACCCGGCCTTCTACGAGTCCGGCATTGTCGGTGGAAAGCTCATCGGCGGCGGGAACATGCCGGTGATGCATCTGGCAAAAGCCGTCGGCGGCGACCTGCTATTGGGCTTCATCTCCGCCGTCGCGTTTGCCACGATCCTGGCCGTGGTCTCGGGGCTCACCATGGCAGGCACCTCGGCGATTTCACACGACCTCTATGTCCAAGTCTTCCGCAAAAGCCGTGCGGATGCGAAAGACGAGCGGCGTGTGTCGAAGATCGCCTCGGTCGGCATCGGCATCGTTGCGGTGGTGCTGGGTATTTTGTTCAAGGACCAGAACATCGCCTTCCTGGTCGCGCTGACCTTTGGCGTGGCGGCCTCGGTCAACTTCCCGATCCTCGTGCTTTCGATGTACTGGAAAGGGCTGACCACACGCGGGGCGTTGATCGGTGGCATCGCCGGGCTGGTGAGCTCGGTCAGCCTGGTGATTCTCTCGCCGGCGGTGTGGGTCAAAGTGCTGGGCAATACCGACGCCATCTTTCCCTTCGACTACCCGGCCATCATCTCGATGAACGTGGCGTTCCTGTTTACCTGGCTCGGCTCGGTCACCGACCGCAGTCACGGGGCAGCGCTTGAACGCGAGCGTTTCGATGATCAGCTCATTCGCGCCCGCACGGGCCTTGGCGCATCGCAAGCGGTCAGCCACTGAGACGCGGCACACCTTCATCGCGATGAAGGTGTGCCGGTCATTTCCATACCCTGAATTGTGCTCTCTGCAAAAGGAGTCAGCCATGCAACTTCGAGACAATGGCTTAAGGTTTTCACCTATCACGGTCGTGCTGCACTGGGTCGTGGCGTTGTCGCTGCTCGCCATCCTCAGCTTGCAGGTGATGATCGGCCAGGCGTCCAGTGAGGCCGGGCGGATGTCGTTGGTCCACCTGCAAAACCTGATGGGGCTGATCCTGTTTCTCGTATCGATCTATCGGTTCTGGGCCAGGATCACCGCTTACCACCCGCTGCCGGTGGGCACGCCCAATCCTATTGAAGTGATCATCAGCCGTTCTGTTGCGGTGGCGCTCGCCCTGGCGATGGTGCTGCTGCCGGTCGCGGTGTGGGCCTCGCGGGCGGCGGCCGGCGAGGGCGTCGGGCTGCCCGGAGGCTTTTCGATTCCGGCGCTCTTGCCCACCAATGCAGCGCTGAAGCAGGTGGTCGATGTGCTGTTCGATATCGGGGCGTCGGCGTTCCTGGCCGGCCTGGCCTTGCATGTCTTCGGTGCGCTCAAGAATCACTTTCTCCTGAAGAACAACACGCTCAAGCGGATGCTTGGAAAACATGTGGAGCTGTGAGCCATGAACGAAGCCAGATTCGATTTTGCAGGTAACGCCATCACTCAATTGTGTGGCGTGAAATACCCGATTTTTCTCGGCGGGATGGCGGCGATTTCCGGCCCGCCGCTCGTTGCGGCAGTCGCCAACGCCGGGGGTTTGGGTGTGGTGGGCGGCTTGCGCCTGCCACCATTGACCTTGCGCCGATGGATACAGGAAACCCGCGCGCTGACCGACAAACCCTTTGGCGTGAACTTGGTGCCGCAGTTCGGCGGCCCTGATGTGTTTGAAGCGCAATTCCAGGTGGTCCTCGAAGAAAAACCACGACTGCTCTCCTTGTTTTACGCCGAGGCCTATTCCGCCGACATGATTCCCCGGGCCAAAGACGCGGGGCTGGTGGTCATGGTGCAAACGGGCTCGGTGGAGCTGGCGAGAATCGCCATCGCGCAAGGCGCTGACATCATCGTGGCGCAAGGCAGTGAAAGTGGCGGTCATTTGAATCGAGGCACCATCGGCATCATGCCGTTGCTGACGTCCATCCTTGCGGTATCCGAGGGACGGCCGGTGCTGGCGGCTGGTGGCATCACCAACGGTGACGACGTTCGGGCGCTGATGTCGCTCGGCGCGTCTGGGGTGGTGGTGGGCACCGCGTTTATTGCCACCGACGAGTCGAATGCGCACCCGCTCTACAAGCAAAAGATTGTCGAGGCGACGACGGATGACACCGAGTACCGGACCGGGTATTCGTTCGGCTGGACCTACGGCACGCCGCACCGGGTGATCCCCAATCGTGACAAGTGGAACCTGCTGCGCTTCATCGGCGGTGGCGCCCGCGCAATTGACAAACCGCGCATGGCCAAGAAGCTGTCGCTGTACGCGGGGCAGGGCGTTGGCAAAATCCACAGCGTCGTCCCCGCTGCCGAGCGTGTGGCGGAGCTTGCCCTTGGCTTGTAGTCAGTCGCTCCTCGATTAACCTGTAGGAGCGAAGCTTGCTCGCGAAGGCGGTAGTGCATTCAGTTTCAATAGTGAATGCCCTGATGCTTTCGCAGGCAAACCGGAACGCCGCACCGCTCGCAACTACAGTGTCGAACTGAGTGTTTTACGCCGCCGGCCGGGCAATCTGCTCCTGCGCCAGACCGATGAACGCGCTCATCGCCGAGGTGATCATCGAGTCGTTCCTGCGGATGAACACGGTCGAGACGTTGGCGAATTCGGCCGGTAGCGTGTGGCAGCGAATCGCATGCCGCACGCTGCAATTCTCTGCGATGGCTTTGGGCAGCAAGGTCACGCCCATGCCCGCCGCGACGCATGACAGGATGCCATCGAGGGTGCCCAGTTCCATGATCTGGTTGGGCACCAGCCCGACTTGGTAGAACCAGTTTTCCAGGGTGGAGCGATAGAAGCACCCGGTCCGGAAGACCAGCACGGTTTGCTGGGGGATTTTCTCGATGAGCGCGGGCAGTGACTCGAAGCGGTTGCTGCTGACCAGCACCAGTTCCTCTTGAAAAACCTCTTCCTGCGCCAACGCCGGGTTCTGGTGAAACCCACCGACAAACGCGCCATCGAGTCGATGGGCTTCAATCGCCTTGATCAGCTCGACCGTCGTCCCGGTCAGCAGCGACAGTTGCACTTCGGGATATTGCTCGCGGTACTTCGTCAGCACCTGCGGCAAGCGAATGGCCGCCGTGGTTTCCATCGAGCCCAGCCGCAGCAGGCCGGTCGGAACGCCGGTGTCCGTCAACGCATTGCGACTCTCTTCTGTCAGCTGCAGGATGCGCCGCGCATAACCGAGGAAGGTCTCGCCCGCCGACGTGAGCACCACGCCGGATTTCTTGCGGATGAACAGCTCCCGATTCAGTTCGGCTTCCAGCTCCTTCACCCGCATGGTGACGTTGGACTGCACCGTGTTCACGTTGACGGCGGCTGCGGTGAAGCTGCCGAGTTCGGCAACCGCGCAGAATATCTTCAGTTGGCGCATTTCCATGATCGTCACCATCCATCATAAAAAGTGATTATGGACATATTTAACGATCACTTTACGGTTATTGCCGGTGGTTAGTAAAGTGGCCGAAACCCGGTAAAAGATGCGGATCGACCCATGACACTCACTTCGAAAATTGATCACGTCTTCGCCGGCGGCCTGGGGCTCTTGAAGCCCGAAGGGCAGCGTACGGGCATCTTCAAACAGCGCCGTTCAGGCCCCGTTCGCGTCGAGCTTCACGGGATTGTCGGTGACCAGCATGGCGACACCAGGGTTCACGGCGGTCCGGAAAAGGCTGTTCATCACTATGCGGCCGAAAATTATCAGCACCTGGCGCAGGCCTTTGCGCACTGTGCCCATGAGCTGCTTCCGGGCAGCCTGGGGGAGAACATTTCCGCGCTCGAACTCTCGGAGCGCAACGTGCACATCGGCGACGTATTCCAGATGGGCAGTGCGGTGTTGCAGGTCTCTCAACCGCGCAGCCCGTGCTGGAAAATCAATCATCGTTTCGACGCCGAGCGTATGTCGATGCATGTCGCCAAGGAGCGAATCACCGGTTGGTATTACCGGGTGCTTCAACCGGGCTTCATTGAAGCGGGCGACAGGATCGAGTTGCTGGAAAGGCAAACCGAGCGCTTTTCCATTGATGAATTCTGGCAGGTGCAGTTGTCGCACCGGCCGGTGATCGACGATCTGCTGGCGCTGGCGGCAAGCCGTGGGTTGGCCGAGGACTGGAAGCGGCGCTTGTCGGAGCGGGCGAAGTGGCTGCAGAAATCGCTTCAGGTCTGAAGCCGCACACACACACACACTTGTGTAGGAGCGAGCCTGCTCGCGAAAAACCCATAGACACCGCGTGTTTCCAGACTTCACGCGTTATCGTTAACGCTTTTCGCGAGCAGGCTCGCTCCTACAATGGATCACCCGTTTAGCGGTGTTCAGTCTCGCGGATCAATCTGATCCAGCACCCGGTTCGCCGTGATCTCCGCCAGCATGATGCTGTTGGAAATGCCCAGCAGCGCATTGCGCGACCCACCGTCCAGAAGGTCCACCAAGTGATGGACCATCACATCGACCGAGGCCAGCGTCTCGACCAGATAAACCATCAGGGTTTCGGTCGTGAGCGCTGGGTCCACGGTAAACAAAGTGCTGGGTGCGCGCGTCGTGGCTTTGATGTCGGCAGCCGACGGGAAGTGGTAGTCGAGGGCACGCTCGGCGGCCTCGTTGAGTTTGTTTGAATCGGGTTCGTACGGGGAAGCTGGATCGGTGTCTGGCGGATTGGGTGTCGGTTTGATCATATTCGCTCCAAAAACGTGGAGCCGTCACCGATCGCTGCTAAACGAAGGGTGGCAGCTGTGTGCAGGTTAGCAGACCGGTGGAGACGAATCCGGCGCGCCCAAGGGCGCCCTGCGCACAGCTACCATAAAGTGCAGGCATGAGATGACCTGACTGTCTGGATGCAGATGCGCTTCGTCACGGCGGGCTGCTAAACCCGACCACTGATGAGCAGTGGCACGAATCAAGTTACCGGGCACCCCCAAAGCGCACAAGCCGGCGGATTCTGGCGTACCCGTAGGCAACGGCGCAAGGTTTTGTAGCTTTCATCTCGTAACCACGAGCGCGCTTAAACAAGCATTCTCCAGCGCTGTTTAACACCTCAAACACCTTCACCAATTCTGATCCATAAGATCATTAATCATCATTTTACATGATCCTTTGGCTGGCCTACTTTGACCCTGGCAGGCGCGCCACCGGCCGCCTGGCGCACTCCCGACAACAACAAGAGATGGCTCTTATCCACCACCAGGGGACACCCGCCATGAGCAACCAGCCAGCAGACATCGCACACTACATTCACGGCCGCGTGACGCACGGTACTTCCGGCCGCACACAGAACGTCACCAACCCTGCCATCGGTTCCGTCATCGGCAAAGTGGCCCTCGCCAATGCCGCTGAAGTCGACGCGGCGGTGAAGTCCGCAGCGGCCGCGTTTCCAGCCTGGTCGGCGCTGCCGCCGCTGCGTCGCGCCCGCATCCTGTTCAAGTTCCTGGCGTTGCTCAATGAACACCGCGACACACTGGCGCGCATGATCACCGCCGAGCACGGCAAAGTTTTCACCGACGCCCAGGGCGAAGTAACGCGTGGCATCGAGGTCGTCGAGTTCGCCTGCGGCATCCCGCAACTGCTCAAGGGTGACTACACCGAGCAGGTCTCCACCAACATCGACAACTGGACCATGCGCCAGCCGCTGGGCGTGGTGGCCGGCATCACCCCGTTCAACTTCCCGGTGATGGTGCCGATGTGGATGTTCCCGGTGGCCATCGCCTGCGGCAACACCTTCGTACTCAAGCCGAGCCCCATCGACCCGTCGCCTTCGCTGCTGATCGCCGAACTGTTCAAGGAAGCCGGGTTGCCAGATGGCGTGTTCAACGTGGTGCAGGGCGACAAGGAAGCAGTGGACGCGCTGATCGATCACCCGGACGTCAAAGCGGTGAGCTTTGTCGGATCGACGCCGATTGCCAACTACATCTACGAGACCGGTGCCCGCCACGGCAAGCGTGTCCAGGCGTTGGGCGGCGCGAAGAATCATATGGTGGTGATGCCCGACGCCGATATCGATCAGGTGGTCGACGCGCTGATCGGTGCCGCGTTCGGCTCTGCCGGCGAGCGCTGCATGGCGATCTCGGTGGCGGTGTTTGTCGGCGATGTCGCCGACAAGGTGATGCCGAAACTGGTGGAACGCACCCGCACGCTCAAAGTCCTCGAAGGCACGAACCTGGCCGCCGAGATGGGCCCGATCGTGTCGCAAGTCGCACTGCAACGCATCACCGGCTACATCGAACAAGGCATTGCGGAAGGCGCAGAACTGCTGGTCGACGGCCGTGGTTTTGACGGCGCCCAGGCTGGCGCGAATTGCGCCGAAGGGTTCTGGCTCGGCGGCACGGTGTTCGACCATGTCACCCCCGAGATGAAAATCTACAAAGAGGAAATCTTCGGTCCGGTGTTGGCTTGCATGCGCGTGAAGGACTTCGCCGAGGCGGTCGATCTGGTCAACTCACACGAGTTCGGCAACGGCACCGCTTGCTATACCCGCGACGGTCACATCGCGCGTGAATTCGCCAGCCGCATTCAGGTGGGGATGGTCGGCATCAACGTGCCGATTCCGGTGCCGATGGCGTGGCACGGTTTTGGTGGCTGGAAGCGCTCGCTGTTCGGTGACACGCACGCCTACGGCGAAGAGGGCGTGCGCTTCTACACCAAGCAAAAGTCGATCATGCAGCGCTGGCCGAACAGCATCGCCAAGGGCGCGGAATTCGCCATGCCGACCTCCAAGTAAGCACCGCTTTCTGCTCCACGGGTTTGGGGTGGATGACGTGTTGGCGCGGGCTTGCACGGCATCGTTTTTCCCAGGGGGAGCGAACACCTCGCTCCCGGTTTTTTCCGCACAGGTGAACCGCTATGCCGCTGCTCAAGTTCGACATCATTCAGGGGCGCAATGACCAACAACTCAAGACCCTGCTGGACGTGACCCATCAGGCGATGGTCGAGGCTTTTGAAGTGCCTGCCAGTGATCGTTACCAAAGCGTCACGCAACATCGTCCGGGGGAGTTGGTGCTGCACGACACCGGATTGGGTTACACACGCACGACCAGCGTGGTGTTGCTGACGGTGATTTCGCGACCGCGTCTACAGACGCAGAAAACCGCGTTCTACCGCTTGCTGGCCGAGAGGCTGCAAGCCGAGTGTGGCCTGTCACCCGATGAGCTGATTGTTTCGCTGGTGGAGAACACCGATGCGGACTGGTCCTTCGGCCGTGGAAGGGCGCAATTTCTGACCGGCGAACTTTAGGGTTTGCCGCGTGGGCCAAGTGGTCCGTTTTTACCTCTGTGCAACTCTCTTTCAGGTGATGCCATGTCCACTCCGCTGCTGTCTCTTTTGAACATTCGACTGCCCGTCCTTCAATCGCCGATGGTGGGGGTTTCCACGCCCCGACTGGCGGCAGCGGTGTCCAGCGCCGGCGGCCTCGGTGCGATTGGCATCGGGGCGAGCAACGTCGAGCAGGCGCGGAACATGATCCGCGAGACGGCCGCGCTGACAGACAAGCCGTTCAATGTGAATGTTTTTTGCCACCAGCCTGCTGTCCACGACAGCGCTCGCGAGACGCAGTGGCTGACATTTCTGGCGCCGTTCTTTGCGCAGTTCGGGGCCGCTGCACCGACGGCGCTGCGTGAGATCTACACCTCATTCGTCGAAGACCCGGACATGCTGCAGATGCTGCTGGAAGAACGGCCGGCGGTGGTCAGCTTCCATTTCGGGCTGCCGCCACAACCGACAATCGATGCGCTCAAGGCCGCCGGCATCATCCTGTTGTGTTCCGTGACCAACCTGGCCGAAGCGCAGAGCGCGGAACGCGCCGGCGTGCATGCGCTGGTCGCACAAGGTTACGAAGCCGGGGGGCATCGCGGGGTATTCGATCCAAAACAGGATTCGCAGATGGGGACGTTTGCGTTGGTGCGTGTACTGGTGGCGGCTTGCCGACTGCCGGTGATCGCGGCGGGCGGCATCATGGACGGCGCGGGGATCAAGGCCGTCATGCAGTTGGGCGCCAGTGCCGCGCAGTTGGGAACGGCGTTTATCCTCTGCCCCGAATCCTCCGCCAACAGCGCCTATCGCGAGGCCTTGAAGGGGCCGCGCGCGCACCAGACTGCCGTCACCAGCGTCATCTCCGGGCGTCCTGCCCGAGGCATGGTCAACCGCAACTTCACCTGCCTGGAGAAGACTGGCACGGCACTGCCAGACTATCCGCGCGCCTATGACGCCAACAAAGCGCTCAACGCCGCGGCCACCGCCCAGGCAAACACGGAATTTGCCGTGCAGTGGGCGGGGCAGGGGGCGCCCCTGATTCGTGAGATGCCGGCCGCTGCGTTGGTGAACGTGCTCGCTGCGGAAATGAACGACTGAGCCAATCGGTCATCTGCGGCGAGCCGACATTTCACCGACTGCGCAAAACGATTCAAACACGAGCTGTACTTCAACATTAATGGCTCAGGCGCGATGAAAATCCGCCTGGCCCAGTTTCAAAAAACACGACCCCCCATACCTCTGTACGACAACCCTTATCCCTCTACGAAAATTACTTTCGCCTCGTTTGAAAATCACCTCTCGAAATGTTTTATGAGTTTCACAACCCATTCGACGTGACCCTTTCGAGGAGTACCGCATGACCCTGTCCTTCGGCTATTGGCTGCTGGTATATGCCGCCATCGCCATCATCGCGCTGATCGTTCTGATCGCCCGTTACCGGCTTAATCCCTTCATCGTCATCACCCTGGTCTCCATCGGCCTGGCATTGCTGGCCGGCATGCCGCCGTCCGGGGTGGTTGGCGCCTACGAGGCCGGCGTCGGCAAGACCCTGGGGCACATTGCGCTGGTGGTGGCGCTGGGCACGATGCTCGGCAAGATGATGGCCGAGTCCGGCGGTGCCGAGCAGGTGGCGCGCACCTTGATCGACCGTTTCGGCGAGAAGAACGCGCATTGGGCGATGGTCTGCATCGCGTTTCTGGTCGGGCTGCCGCTGTTCTTCGAAGTCGGTTTTGTGTTGCTGGTGCCGATCGCGTTTACCGTGGCACGGCGGGTTGGTGTATCGATCCTGATGGTCGGTTTGCCGATGGTTGCCGGGCTGTCGGTGGTGCATGCGCTGGTGCCGCCGCACCCGGCGGCGATGCTCGCGGTGCAGGTGTATCAGGCGTCGGTCGGGCAGACGTTGATGTATGCGATTCTGATCGGCATTCCGACGGCGATCATTGCCGGCCCGCTGTACGCCAAATTCATCGTGCCGCGCATTCAACTGCCGGCGGAAAACCCGCTGGAACGCCAGTTCCTCGAGCGCGAACCGCGCGACAGCCTGCCGGGGTTCGGCATCACCATGGCGACCATTCTGTTGCCGGTGCTGTTGATGCTGATTGGCGGTTGGGCCAATCTGATTTCTACGCCGGGCAGCGGTTTCAACCAGTTTTTGCTGTTCATCGGCAACTCGGTGATCGCGCTGCTGCTGGCGACCCTGCTGAGCTTCTGGACCCTCGGCCTCGCCCAGGGCTTCAACCGTGAATCGATCCTCAAGTTCACCAACGAATGCCTGGCACCGACCGCCAGCATCACCTTGCTGGTCGGCGCCGGTGGCGGTTTGAACCGGATTCTGGTGGACGCCGGGGTCACCGACCAGATCGTCAGCCTGGCCCACGAATTTCACCTGTCGCCGCTGCTGATGGGCTGGCTGTTCGCCGCGTTGATGCGCATCGCCACCGGCTCCGCCACCGTGGCCATGACCACCGCCTCCGGCATTGTCGCGCCGGTGGCCATCGGTCTGGGTTATCCGCATCCGGAGTTGCTGGTGCTGGCGACCGGCGCCGGGTCGGTGATCTTTTCCCACGTCAACGACGGCGGCTTCTGGTTGATCAAGGAATACTTCAACATGAGCGTCACCCAGACGTTCAAGACCTGGACCGTGCTGGAGACCATTATTTCGCTGGTCGCCTTCGCGCTGACCGTGGGTCTTTCTTACCTGATCTAGCTCGAACACTCCGATCGCTTTCCTCAAGGCTCATGGTCACTCATCGAGCGCGGCATTGTGCGCGCCGCGGTTGAGTGTCCGTGGCGGACAGCGGTCGGCAAAAACTCAAAAAAAACATAAAAAAATTACCCAGGAGCACCGTATGTTCAAGCGAGCAATCCCCACCGCACTTTTGCTGGCCACCGGTTCGATGTGCGCACAGGCAGCCGATTCTGCCGCGCACGGTTTTCTGGAGGACAGCAAAGCCACGCTGTCGATGCGCACGTTGTATTTCAACAGCGATAACCGCGATGGCACGGCGGACCCGTCGAAAACCGAGGAGGCCGCGCAGGGTTTTGTGCTGCGTTATGAGTCCGGTTTTACCCAGGGTGCGGTCGGGTTCGGGCTGGATGCGCAAGCGTTGCTCGGTGTGACGCTGGACAGCGGCGCGGGTCGCCACGTCGGCAGCGGCATGATCCCGAGTGACGGCGACGGTGCTGCCGACTCCTGGAGCAGCTTTGGCCCCACGGCGAAGATGCGCATCTCAAAAACTGAGTTCCGCTACGGCACCTTGCTGCCGAAACTGCCGATCCTGTTGTCGAACGATGCCCGCGTATTGCCGCAGTCGTTCACCGGTGCGCAGGTCACCTCGAATGACATCGATGGCTTGATGCTGACCAGTGGCGTGCTTGAACATGCGGTCGGCCGCGCCTCGACGGACCGGACCGGTTTGTCGGTGCCGGGCGCCACCCAGGACAGCAACAAGTTCTACTTCGCCGGCGGTGACTACTACATCACCAAGGAACTGAAGGCGCAGTACTACTTCGCGCAGATGGAAGACTTCTACAACCAGAACTTCTTCGGTCTGACCCACGTGCTGCCGATCGACAGCAAAAGCTCGTTCACCACCGATCTGCGTTACTTCAACACCACATCGACAGGCGCCAACAGTTCCGCTGCCGGTCGCGCACAAGGCTACCGCACCTCGGGTTATACCGAGGACAACAACGGTGAAATCGACAACAACACCTGGGTGGCGATGATCACCTATGTGAACGGTGGCCACTCGGTGTCGCTGGGGCATCAACAGGTGGGTGACGGCAGCAACTTCGTGCAGCCCAACCAAGGTAGCCTGGTTGATAAAGGGGCCGGTGGTGGCAGTGTTTACCTGCCGACGGACCGCATGATCCAGAGTTTTACCCGTGCGGGCGAGCAGACGAACTTCGGTCAATATTCCTATGACTTCGCGCCTTTGGGCGTGCCGGGCCTGAGAGCGTCGATCGCGTATCTGAAGGGGACTGACATCAAGGTTCGCAACGCGGGCGATCAGTCCGAGTGGGAGCGTGATATGACCCTGGACTACGTGCTGCAATCGGGGTCGCTCAAGGGGCTTGGTTTCAGCGTGCGCAACGGCAAGTCGAACACCGATGCGGGCCGCAACGTTGATCAGAATCGCTTTATCATCAACTACACCTTGTCGCTGCTGTAATCGCCCACGGGTCTTTGTAGGAGCCGGCTTGCTGGCGATTCAGGCGACGCGGTGTATCTGTTACGCCGCCATCGCCGACAAGGTATGCGTTGTTGCTAAGGTGTCAGGCGCTGGGTCAGCAACGGCAATAGTTGTTCGCAGGATGCCTCGATTTTCAGATCGAGGATGTCATCCGCCCGCGTCTTGCCCAGGTTAATCGCTATCAGCGGCTTGCCCTGATCCGCCACCGCCCGGCATAACCGAAACGCTGAATACGCCATCAACGAAGACCCCACCACCAGCAATCCCGCCGCTTTTTCCACTGCAGCCATTGCCTTGGCTGCCGTCACCTGCGCCACGTTCTCGCCAAAAAACACCACGTCCGGTTTCATTCGCTCACCTGCGCAATGCGGGCAGTGCGGTACTTGAAACCGCGCTTCGAATGCCGCGTCGAGCAGCGTGTCGCCGTCCGGCGCCTGCACCGCATCCACGCCGGCCAGGTACGGGTTCTGCGTTTCCATCAATTGCTGGATCGAATCCCGCTCACTGCGCTGCCCACAATCCAGGCACAGCACCCGGTGCAGGCTGCCATGCAGTTCGATCACGTCGTGGCTGCCGGCCTGGTCGTGCAAGGTGTCGACGTTCTGGGTGATCAGCCCGCTGATCTGCCGGGTGCTTTGCAGGTTGGCGAGGGCTTCATGCGCCACATTTGGCTGAGCCTGACGCACCCGCGGCCAGCCGAGCATCGCTCGCGCCCAATAGCGGCGCCGGGATTCGGGGGCGCTGAGGAATTCCTGATACATCATCGGTTGCCGGCCACGGCGCACGCCCTGGTGGTCGCGGTAGTCCGGAATGCCCGACGGGGTGCTGATGCCGGCACCGGTCAGGACCACGAACGGCTGGTCGGCCATGAACTGCTGAAGCCGGTCGAGTTGTTCGCGGGTGCGGCTGTCGAGCATGTTCAACACTCCGATGGGCCTGGGGTGTTTGAAGGGTAGCATTTGGTGATTCACCTGTAGGAGCGTGGCTTGCCCGCGAAGACGGCCTATCAGACAACGACGGTGTGCCTGAGATACCGCCTTCGCGGGCAAGCCTCGCTCCTACAGGGGCAACGTTTACTTGCGCGCTTCGAGTATCAGGTTGAACGGTGTTTCCGTCGCCCGGCGGAATGTGCTGAATCCCGCTTCCGTAAACACCTTGCGCAACCGCGCCTCACCGGCCTGGGCGCCGAGCCCGAGGCCGACTTCCTGGGACAGCGAGTTAGGGGTGCAAATGAACGTCGAGGCGGCGTAGAACAACCGGCCAACCGGGGTAACGTTGTCATCGAGTTTGTCGTTGGCGAACGGTTCCACCAGCAGCACCGTGCCGTCCGGTTTCAGCGACTCATAGGCGTGCCGCGCCGCGCCCACCGGGTCGCCCATGTCATGCAGGCAGTCGAAATAGCAGATCAGGTCGTAGTCGTCGCCGGGATAGCTTTTTGCCGTGCCCTGGAAGAACCGCGCCCGCCCGGAAACACCGCCTTCCTCGGCGCGCTGGGTGGCGACGGTGACGGATGGCGCGTGGTAGTCGAAGCCGACGAACCGCGAGTCCGGGAACGCCTGGGCCATGATCACCGTCGATGCACCATGCCCGCAGCCGATGTCCGCGACCTTGGCGCCAGCCTCCAGTTTGGCGACGACACCTTCAAGGGACGGTAGCCATTCGGCGACCAGGTGCGCTTTGTAGCCGGGCCGGAAGAACCGTTCCGTGCCGCTGAACATGCACGGATGGTGTTCGCCCCATGGCAGGGCACCGTTGCCGCGCATGGCTTTGACCAGTTTGTCCTTGTCATGGAAAAACGACGCGACCACCCCGATACCGCCCGCCACGTAGACCGGTGAGTCTTCGATCGCCAGCGCCAGGGCTTGTTCTTCGGGCAGACGGAACTGGCCGTCGCGGTGTTCCATGTAACCGGACGCGGCGTGGGCGCTGAGCCATTCGCGCAGCAGGCGGGGGTTGCAGCCGGTTTTCTCGGCGAGTGTTTCGGGGCTGATCAACTGACTGTCGGCCATCGCCCGGTACAGCCCGAGCTCTTCGCCGAGGATGACGTTGGCGAGCATCGCCGCGCCGCCCATGTCGTTCACCAGTTTGCCCATGAAATCGTTGAGTCTGGCCTCGTCCATCACGTGTGCTCCTTCGGCTGGATCACGGTCCAGGGGCATTCTTTGTCGAGGCATTCACCTCTGGGCAGTGGTCGTGGAAATGATCAGGACGGTGAGTACGTCCTGCGTGCAGTAAGTTTAGTCCGCAGGCCGTGGGCTGCCGGCCGGAGCGACGAAAGCGCGCATTTGCCTGATTCACACACGTACCCGTGTAGGAGCGAGGCTTGCCCGCGAAGGCGGAGTGTCAGGCAAATCCTTGGGTCTGACACACCGCCTTCGCGGGCAAGCCTCGCTCCTACACGGGGACGTGTGTATCGGAGTGTATCTAACGTCCTGCTCGATACATTTCCCGCAAAACCGGCTCACTGCCGAACACAGCCCAGATACAAACCTGCGATGAACTGCACAGGCCGCTTGGCACCCTATACACCGTGAAGGGGACAACAATGACCACGCTCCTGCCTGAAACCGACCTGACATCCACCCCCGTCGATCGCCTGCGCGTCGACCAGTACACCAGCGGCCTCATCGGCCCAAGCCAGCCAATGCTCGGCCCCTTGGCCGACGGCGGCACCCTGATCACCGGCACGCCGCCGGGCTGCTGGGGGCCGATGATTACGCCGGCCTTCGAGGGCGGCCATGAAGTGACCCAACCGGTGGCCATTGCCGGTGCCGAAATCGGCGACGCCGTGGCGATCAAGATCAAAAGCATGCGCGTCACCTCGCTGGCCACGTCGTCCGGCGTGATGAGCTTCGTTGAAGGTCGCTACAACGGCGATCCGTTCGTCTCGAAATTTTGTAGCAAATGCGGCACCGAGCACCCGGCCAGCTACGTCGAAGGCATCGGCGAAGACTCGATTCGTTGCAGCAATTGCGGCGCCGAAGTCAGCGCTTTCCGCTTCAGCCACGGGTACGTGATCGTGTTCGATGCGCAGAATCAGGTCAGCCTGACCGTCAATCAGGACATCGCCAACCAACTGGCGGGCAACGCCTCCGAGATGTCGGCGCTGCCGGAGTTCGCCGCCCAGCATTCGATCCTGTCCCTGGCCCGCGCCGACATCCCCGGCGTTGCCGCACACATGCGGCCGTTCCTCGGCAACATTGGCACCACGCCGTCGCGGGACTTGCCGGACTCGCACAACTGCGCCGATTTCGGCCAATACCTGATCGGCGCACCGCACCGTTTCGGCATGACGCGTGAGGAACTGCACGCGGCCAAGACCGACGGTCACATGGACACCAACTCAATCCGCGAAGGCTGCGTATTGATCTGCCCGGTGAAAGTCCCGGGCGCCGGTGTGTACATGGGCGACATGCACGCCCAGCAGGGCAACGGCGAGATCGCCGGGCATGCCACCGACTGCTCCGGGGAAACCGAAGTGCAGGTCGAAGTGATCAAGCACCTGACACTGGAAGGCCCGATCCTCCTGCAAAACCTTGATGATCTGCCGCCAATGGCGCGGCCGATGAATGCCCTGCAACGGCAGAAAGTCCGCGAACTGGGCGAGCGTTGGGGCCAGACCGAGATCGAGCAGAGCGGCCCGATCACCTTCATCGGCAGCGGCGAGAACCTCAACGTGGCGGTGGAAAACGGCCTGAAACGTGCCGCTTCGGTCACGGGCCTGCCGTATGACGAAGTGCTCAACCGCGCGACCATCACCGGCTCCATCGACATCAGTCGTTTGCCCGGCACCGTGCGCGTGACCTTCCTGTGCCCGATGAACGTGCTCGATCGCATCGGCATCGGCCATCTGGTGCGCGAGAAATACGACCTGGCGTAACGCCCAACGGCGGCTCTGTACCGAAGTGTGTACAGACCCGCCGGCGATACAACCGCCGCGATTTTCTGCCGGAACGCAACACAGGCCCGATACACCGTTTCGGTTAACTGTGATTACGTTCTGACAACCTTTGAGATCGACATCATGCAGACTTCCAACACATCAACGAAGGCCACCGTCGGACTTGGCCTGCGCCGCGGTTTAATGAAAGACCTTCAAGCCGCCCGCGTGGGCGATTTCGACTTTCTGGAAGTCGCGCCGGAGAACTGGATCGGCATCGGCGGCGCTCATGGCGCGGCACTGCGGGGCCTGGCCGAGCGCTATCCGCTGTCCTGCCATGGTTTGTCCCTGTCATTGGGCGGGCCGGCGCCGCTGGACGTTGGTTTTCTGCAAGAAGTGCGGGTGTTTCTCGATCAGTACAACGTGCCGCTGTACAGCGAACACCTGAGCTACTGCAGCGATGAAGGTCACCTTTACGACCTGTTGCCGCTGCCCTTTACCGAAGAAGCGGTGCACCACGTCGCCGCGCGCATTCGTCAGTCCCAGGACATTCTCGGTCGGCGCCTGGCGGTGGAAAACGTCTCGTATTACGCCGCGCCGCAGCAGGACATGGACGAGCTGACGTTCACCAATGCGGTGCTGCGCGAAGCCGATTGCGACCTGTTGCTGGACGTCAACAATGTGTACGTCAACTCGATCAACCACGATTTTGATCCGCAGGTTTTTCTGGCCGGCATCGATTCGGACCGGGTGGTGGCGATGCACGTGGCCGGGCATTTCGATGAATCCGACACGTTGAAAATCGACACCCACGGCGCCTCGGTGAAACCGGTGGTGTGGTCGTTGCTGGCCCAGGCTTATGCGCGGTTTGGCGCGCAACCCACGTTGCTTGAGCGGGATTTCAATTTCCCGGCGTTCTCTGAACTGGTGGCTGAATTGCAGACCATCCGCCGCTTGCAGGCCAAGGAGGTGAACCGTGGATAACTCAGGCCTGTTTCAGCAGCAAAACACCTTGGGGCTTTACCTGCGAGACCCCGATCATTGCGCGCCACCGGCCGGAATGGACGTGGCGCGGGCACAGGTTTATCGCGACCTTGTTTTCAATAACCTCTCGATCTTGCTCAGCGGTACTTTTCCGGTGCTGATCAAAATTCTTGGCGATGAGCGCTGGGGTTCGCTGGTGCGCATCTTCTTGCGGGACCACCGCGCACAAACGCCGAAATTCGGTGAGATCGCCAAGGAGTTTGTCGACTTCCTCGCGTCAGAACCGCCTGCGTTGCACGAGGGGGCGTGGCCGCCGTTCCTGGTGGAACTGGCGCATTACGAGTGGATCGAGATGGTGTTGCAACAGTCCGACGCCGAGCCATTGCCGGCGAGTGATGTCGGGCAATTGCTGGATCGACCGTTGCAGATTTCACCGCTGGCCTGGCCGTTGGCGTATGCCTGGCCGGTGCAGTTGGTGGGGCCGGACTATCAGCCTGAAACACCTCCGGCTCAGCCGACGTTGCTGTTGGTTCGTCGGGCGGAGGACTGGAGTGTGAAATTTTCCGAACTGAGCCCGCTGGCCTGGCGCTTGTTGCAGCGGATCGACGAGTTTCCCCAACTGAACGGACGTGAGCAGCTGGAAGGATTGGCCGTCGAAGCGGGGGCGGCGGGATCGCAGGATTTCATCGACAGCGGAGCGGCGTTGTTGCGGCAGATGCACGGGGAAGGGGTGGTTGGACTGCAGTAACACCGCACACCTTTGTAGGAGCCGGCTTGCTGGCGATGGCGGTCCAACAATCAACATTGATGTCGCCTGACACACCGCTATCGCCAGCAAGCCGGCTCCTACAAGGAGTCGGGGTGTCAGGAACCAGTGGTGTGTCAGGTATTAGTGGCTTATGTGGCGGAGAAGAAGTACCGCGTCAGGTGAAAGAAGATCGGTGCCGCGAAGCAGATCGAGTCCATCCGGTCGAGCATGCCGCCGTGGCCCTTGATCATGGTGCCCCAGTCCTTGGCGCTGAGGCTGCGCTTGATCGCCGACATCACCAGGCCGCCCAGGAAGCCCATCACCACAATCACGAACGACATCATCAGCGACTGCCAGAAACTGAACGGTGTCATCCAGAACATGCAGCCGCCAATCAGCGTGGCCGACAAACCGCCGCCGACCAGGCCTTCCACGGTTTTCGACGGGCTCACCAGCGGCGCAACCTTGTGCTTGCCGAAGAGCTTGCCGAACACGTACTGCAACACGTCACTCAACTGCACGACGAACACCAGGTAGAACAGCAGCAGTGCGTTCTGGCCCTGGAAGCCTTCCAGGTCCAGCAGTAACAGCGCCGGCGCGTGGCTGATGCAGTAGACGCAAATCATCACCCCCCACTGAATTTTGGCCGCCCGTTCCAGGAAGGCGTCGGTGTCCTGGCTCAGCACCGCAATCGCCGGCAACAGCAGGAAGGCGTACACCGGAATCAACAGCGTGAACAGCGAATACCAGTGAGTGCCGATCAGTACGTATTGCAGGGGGATCAGAATGAAAAACGCCGAAAACAGCGCGTTATGGTCGCCAGGCCGGGTCGGTGTCAGGGTGATGAATTCCCGGAGCGCGAACAGGGAAATGAAGCCGAACAGAATGACCGTCGCGTTTCCGCCCAGCAGGTAGGACACGAAGAAAATGATCACCATCCCCCACCAGGCATTCACGCGCTGGTTGAGGTTTTCGATGGTCGAGACCGAGCCCTCTGTCGTCGCCCGCTTGGCCAGTATCCGGCCGATGATCGAAGCGATCGCCAACAGGGCGGCAATGGCGCCGAAGAACCACAAAAACTTTTCATCAAGATTCATTCCGACAACCTCACAATCGCGTCACGCGCCCGATCCAGAAACACCTGTTTTTCCTCGCCGCTGATCCGTTGCAGCGGATCGCCGATACGGATTGTGCAGATGATGGGCAGGGGGACGTGTTTGCCTTTTGGCATGGAGCGATGCAGGTTTTCCAGGTAGATAGGCACCAGGTCAACCTCAGGGAATGTCTCGGCCAAGCGGAACAGACCCGATTTGAAAGGACCGGGCAACGCCTCGCTGCCGCGCGTGCCTTCCGGAAAGATGATGATCGAATGGCCGGCGCGCACCACGTCGAAAATCGGCTCCAGTACGTTGACGCCGGGCGCGGGGTTGCGATCGATCAGCACCGCATTCAGGCCTTTCTGCGAGATGTATGACAGGAATTTGTTCTTTCCCCAGTAGTCAGCGGCCGCAACCGGTTTCACGTTCACTCGGGCTTCCGGTGGCAGGGCCGCGATGATTGCCAGGGTGTCCATATGGCTGGAGTGATTGGCGAAATAGATACGCTGGCGTGTCAGGTCCGGCGGGCTTTCCCATCGGGCCGTGACGCCGATCACGAATCGAAGAACAGAAATCAGCGCGTTACTGATCCACATGAGGATTCCCCTTCAGTTCGCGCGAGATGGCCAGGGTGCGCGTGACGCAGGTCGCGGCGGAGCCGATGGCGATGATGACCAGCGCCATCAACAGCACGTAGTGAGTGGCATAAACGCTTGCTTCGACGGCATTCAGCAGCAGCCCGACCGTCATGACTGCCATTCGGTGTTGCTTGGCCATCGGGCCGATGAAGCTCTGCTTGAGACCGATCGAGCCGCCAAACACCCTGACGTAAGCCGTCAATGCCGCAGCCAGCGCGGCGAACCAGCCAAGGTCAGAGTAGCCGATGGCGTAGCCCAGGCCGACAATCAGCAGGCTGTCGGCAATCCGGTCGGGGAATTCGTTGTAGAGGCTGCCGATGTCGGATTTCTTGCCGCCTTCAATCGCGACCATGCCGTCGAAGAGGTTGCACAACAGGCGCAACTGAATGCCGAGGGCGCAGAGGATCGAGCCGATGACGCCCGTGTCGATATTGAGCGCGACGATGCCAGCGAGTGCGAAGGCGATGCTGGCCACGGAGATCTGATTGGGGGAGAGGTCCCTTTTCACCAACTGGTCGGTGACGTATTTGGCCCATCCCGCAGAACGCGTTTTGATGGGTCTTCTGTTTTCATCCATGTGCAATGTCCATATCAGTGATGAGGTACTGCCGAGTACAGCACAGCGGCGAATCACCGACTGCGCCCGACAATATAAAGGCTTTCCTTGGCCTTGGTTCAGGTTCTGTAGGAGCGAGGCTTGCCCGCGAAGAACGATGACACGGTTTTCAGCTAGAACCGTGTCGAGACCTTCGCGGGCAAGCCTCGCTCCTACAAAGGGCGGGTGGGTAGCTTTAGCTCTGCGCAGAGTCCGCCGCCTTCGCGGTTGCTCAGCGTCAACGACCCGCCGAGGGCCAGCGCCAGTTGCTGGGCAATCGCCAGGCCCAGGCCGGTGCCGCCGGTGCTGCGGTTGCGCGAATTCTCCACGCGGTAGAACGGCTCCATCACGTGGGCGAGTTCTTCTTCGGCAATCCCGGGGCCGCGGTCCATCACCTTCACCGACAAGCTGCCGCCAGGTTTCGACTCCACCTGCAGTTGCGCCGCGCCGGCGAATTTGAGTGCGTTGTCCGTGAGGTTCACCAGCACGCGGCGCAAGGCGTGCGGCCGGGTGTCGATGACGGTGTCACTTTTTCCGCTGAGCTGAACGTCCTTGCCCATGTCCTGATAGTCGAACACCAGGCTGTCGAGGAACGAATCCAGATCGGTGCGGCGGCTCTCTTCGGTGGCGCCATGGACGCTGCGGGCATAGGCCACGCCTTCGCGCACCAGATGTTCCATCTCGCCGAGGTCGTTCCACAGCTTGTCTTTTTCGTTGCAGTCGTCCATGAGTTCGGCGCGCAGTTTCATCCGAGTGATGGGGGTTTGCAGGTCGTGGGAAATCGCCGCCAGCAATTGCATGCGTTCTTTGAGGTATGCCGCGATACGCGCCTGCATGGCGTTGAAGGCCATGGCGGCGTGGGCGACTTCGGTCGGGCCTTTTTCGTCCAGGTGCACCGGGTGGGTGTTGGGGTCCAGCGTTTCGACGGCCTGTGCGAGGCGGGTGAGGGGGCGAATGGCGATTCTCACTGCCAGCCAGGTGCACAGAATCATCAGCAACAGTTGGCCGAGCAAGACGACCGGCAACCAGGGCGACAACGGCACCATCGACGGACGCACGTCGATGGTGACCGGGCTGCCATCGGCCAGTTTCAGATGGACCTGGAAGTGTTTGACCGGACCGGGAATGTCCGTAACCGTCATCGGGTAATCCTTGCCGATGGCGTCCTTGATCGAGGTCATCGCGATAGGCGTATCGCTCATCGCCGTGCCGGGGGAACCTTCATCCAGCAAATAGCGGTAGTTGCGGCGATCCAGTTGTTGCAGCCAACTCATGCGTTCTTCGGCCGGCAAGCGGTCGAGGATGGCGATGGACGTTGAAACGTCGGTTTCCAGATTGCCCAGCATGGTGTTTTTCGCGCTTTCGTAGCGCTCGTAGTACTGCGCACCGAAAGACAGGACCTGCGCCAGAATCAGACCGATCAGGAAAATCAGCGACAGGCGCGAGGCGAGGGTGCGGGGCCACCGCAGGGAAAGGTTCATGCGGGCGCCCCGAGGACTTCCACCGGCAGCGAAAACACATAGCCTTCGCTGCGCACGGTTTTGATGTAGGCCGGTTCCCGTGCGTCGTCGAGCAAGCGCTGACGCAGGCGGCTGACCAGCAAATCGATGGAGCGGTCGAACAGATCAGCATCGCGGCCCTGGGTCAGGTTCAGCAACTGGTCGCGGTTGAGCACCCGTTGCGGATGATCGAGGAACACCCGCAGCAGTCGATATTCCGCGCCGCTGAGCGCGACCATGGTGCCGTCGTCATCGAGCAGATGGCGGGCCGAGGTGTCCAGGCGCCAGCGACCGAAGGCCAGCAGGCGACCGCTTTCGGTGACCACCAGGTTGGGCGGCAGCATCCGCGTGCGCCGCAGCACCGCGTTGATCCGCGCCAGCAGTTCACGGGCGGCGAACGGCTTGACCAGGTAATCGTCGGCGCCCATTTCCAGGCCGATGATACGGTCGGTTTCATCGTTGCGCGCAGTGAGCATCAGTACCGGGGTGGTCTTGTGTTTGCCGGCGCGGATTTCGCGGCACAGCATCAGGCCATCGTCGCCCGGCATCATGATGTCGAGCACGATCAAGTCCACCGGCGTGGTCTCGAGGAACGCACGCATCTGCCGGCCGTCCGCCACGACGGTGGTGCGCAGGCCGTTCTTCTTCAGGTAGTTGCCTACCAGCTCTCGAATCTCGCGGTCATCGTCCACGATGAGGATGTGATCGACGTGTTCCATGGGGCCAAGCCTCTTCAAATAGGGAATGCGCACAGTCTATCGAGCCTTTGCCCGCTCGCCCGCCACCCTTTGTATTGCAGTGTATCTGGTGTGTCGGCGGATACACATGGACTTAAAAACCCGGGAATCCAGGGGTTTTGTATCGCTGTGTATCGGCAGGCCCCTTTGATACGTACCGATTTACACGCGTCGCTTCTCGACACAGACGAGATACCTCAGGGCCTTCTAATAGGTTCCATCGAGGCAAACCCAACCGCCTCGGCTCAATTGAACGACCTACCCATTGAAGCCTTGAGGACACCACCATGAACACCAAAGCCATCTACGCCGCTTGCCTGTTTGCCGCCCTGAACATCTGCACCCTGTCGGCCCGTGCCGAAGCTGACGTCAGCGCCAGGACCTACAGCTACGGCACGCACCTGGACATCAAGAAAGTGGTGTCGTTGACACAGGACACCACGAACGCCTGCGGGATTGTCGATGCCCAGCTGACTTACCTGGACTCCCAGAACAAAACCCAGGTGCTGGACTACCGAAAAATTGCTGACTGCAACGAAGACAACTGAGTCCTTCGCTGACCGATTGCCAATCCCCTTTGATACAGGAAGAACGCCATGAACAACGTAACCCGCTTTTTGACCGCCGCTGCCTTCGCCCTTGCCGGCGCCGCCGCTCACGCCAACGCCGCCGTTGAACAAAGCACTTGCGGTAGCAGCACCTGCTTCCAGCTGACCCCGGTGAACGAGCAGGGCGCCAACGACTTGCTGGTGCAGGACGGTTCGAGCCGTACGCCGCAAGGGCAGATGGTTGCCGAGAACGGTGGCAGCCGCACGCCACAAGGCCAATTGCTGGATGAGCAAACGGCCTGAAGTCACGCAATCCCACTGTAGGAGCCGGCTTGCTGCGGGCGGCGTTCCGACGATGACGGCAGCACATTCGACATTGATGTGACTGACAAATCGCCATCGCCAGCAAGCCGGCTCCTACAGGGGACTCGTTGCCACCCTCTAATGCATTAGGTGATCCCCATGTTTCTCATCGCTTTCCTGGGCGGCATTTTGACCGTCCTCAGTCCCTGCATCCTCCCGGTCGTGCCGTTCCTGTTCGCCGGGGTCGACCGCACCCGCTCCTCGATCCTGCTCACCCTCGGCGGCATGGTCCTGACCTTCGCCCTGATCTCCAGCCTGGCCGTGGTCAGCAGTGAATGGGTGGTGCAAGCCAACAACACCGGTCGCCACGTGGCCCTGATTGTGATGGCGCTGTTTGCCCTGTCGCTGATTTCTGCGCGGGTCGGCGGCTGGCTGGCACGCCCGTTCGTGCTGTTGGGCAATCGCCTCGACCCCGACACCCGCAAAATGTCCGGCCCGTTGGGTTCGGTGATGATCGGTGTCGCCACCGGTCTGCTCTGGGCGCCGTGCGCCGGGCCGATCCTCGGCGTGATCCTCACCGGCGCCATGCTGCAAGGCGCCA
The DNA here is from genome assembly GCF_020423045.1 of Pseudomonas sp. MM213. NCBI lineage: Bacteria > Pseudomonadati > Pseudomonadota > Gammaproteobacteria > Pseudomonadales > Pseudomonadaceae > Pseudomonas > Pseudomonas sp. MM213. The sequence goes on along the minus strand of NZ_CP081943.1, from coordinate 2,192,633 downwards.
ACGCGCAAACCAGTCTGTTGCTGGTGGCGTACGGCCTGGGCAGCGCGTTGTCCCTGGGCACCTTGATCTTCGCCGGTCGCGGCCTGGTCAATCGCTTGAAAGCGTCGATTCCAGTGACCGGCTGGTTGCGACGCGGTACCGGGTTTGCGGTACTGGCGGCTGCGGTGGTGATTTCCACCGGCGCCGACAAGACCCTGCTGGCCGGCACTTCTTCCGAGGGCGTCAGCAGTATCGAGAAAGGCGTGCTGGAAAGCGTACCGAAAGTGGTCGATTACCTGGTCAGCAAGGTCAAGGCCGATACAAGCCTGGACAATGCCCAGGGTCCGATGCCGTCGCTGTCCGGCGCCGTCGAATGGATCAACTCGCCAGCACTGACCAATGAGTCGCTCAAAGGCAAAGTGGTGCTGGTGGACTTCTGGACCTACGACTGCATCAACTGCCAGCACACCCTGCCTTACGTGAAGGACTGGGCGAAGAAATACGAGAAGGATGGCCTGGTGGTGATCGGCGTCCACACCCCGGAATACGGCTTCGAACGCATCATCGCCAACGTCAAGGATCAGGTGAAAAAGCTCGGCATCACCTACCCGGTGGCCATCGACAACAACTACGCGATCTGGCGCAACTTCGATAACCAGTACTGGCCGGCTCATTACCTGATCGACGCCAAGGGGCAGGTGCGTTTCACCCACTTCGGTGAAGGTCGCTACGAAACCCAGGAGAAGATGATCCAGCAGTTGCTGGAAGAGGCGAAAGCCCCCGCCGCGTAACCCGTCAACTCAATGGCTCACAGGCTCCGCGCCGTGGGCCATTGTTCGTTTCTCCTGACTGCGCCGCCACGCCGCGGGCGGTGCGCCGAACTCCCGCCGAAACGCCCGGCTGAATGCTGTGTCGGTCTGGTAACCGACCTCTTCGGCGATGCGCATCAATGAGCTGTTACTGCTGCGTAACAGGTTGGCCGCCAGCAACATGCGCCATTGCGTCAGGTACTGCATCGGCGAAATCCCCACCAGTTGCTGAAAGCGTTCCGCCAATACCGATCTTGAGGTGCCGGCGGTGCGCGCCAGTTCATCCAGTGTCCAGGCATGACAGGGTTTTTTGTGCAGCGCGTTGAGGGCGGCGCCGACGATCCGGTCGCCGACACCCGCCAGCCAACCGGTCCGGCCTTCGCCCTGTTCGTGCATGTACAAACGCAGCACTTCGATGAACAACACCTCGGCCAGCTTGGCCAGTACGCCTTCACCACCGGGCCTTGGCGAGCGCGCTTCGGCCAGCGCATAACGCACCGAAGATTCCAGCCAGATCCCGGCGTTCGAGCCGCGCACATTGACCTTTACCACGGCCGGCAACCCCGTCAACAACATGCCCGCCAGCCGCGTATCGCACGCCAGATAACCGCACACCAGGCGCGTGACCGCGCCGCCACCGCCATAACTCAACTGCCGTGGGCGGCGCGCGAGCACGACGTCCAGCCGTGCACCGCTGGCCGGCGCGAGACCGGGTTTGGAGCACATGCGGTGGGCATCGCCCTGCGGAAACACCACCACATCGCCAGCCGTCAGCAATTGGGGAGGATCATCACCGAGTTCGACATAACACTCGCCTTCGGTGATCAAGTGAAAGATCACCACGCGTTCGGCGCCGGGTTCGAGAAACGGTGCGGCGGTGTCTGCGCTCGGTGACTGATAACACCAGGGGGCAGTGAACCTGGCGTTGATGAAAATCGCGCCGACCAGGCGGACGACGCGCAGGGTCTGGGACAGGGCGTCCATGGTGGTGTTCCCCTGTGGGCGGGCAGCTTTTGATTGTGAGCCTGTCGCGGCACAACGCGAAACCTCCGGACGATCGGGCAAGGTTGGCCGACGATCGGGCAGGACGCCGAAGGTCAGCAGCGCGATAGTTGGCACAGGGTCTGCCGACCCTGTCATCAATAACAAAAATGAGAGGTTGCCATGCCGAAGTTCATCATTGAACGCGAGATTCCGGGTGCTGGAACACTGTCAGAAAGGGATTTGAAAGCGGCTTCGCAAAAGTCCTGCCGAGCGTTGCGCGACTTGCCGGAGGTGCAATGGCAGCAGAGTTATGTCACCGGTGACAAGCTCTACTGTGTGTACCTCTCGCCCAACGAAGAGTTGATCCGGGAGCATGCCAGGCTGAGTGGTTTCCCGGCCAACCGCATTTCCCGGGTCATGACCGTCATCGACCCCACCACGGCGGAATAAGCCAGGGGCGTTTGAACTCGTAACGGAGCGATTTGATGAGTACTCCCATTGATCTCACTGCCTTGAAAAACCGTCAGATGGCCGCCTGGGCCAGTGGCGACTATGCCGTGATCGGCACCACCTTGCAGATTGTCGGCGAGCAGCTCGCCGAAGCCTGCGACCTGCTTTGCGACGAGCGCGTGCTGGACGTCGCCGCCGGCAACGGCAACGCGACATTGGCGGCCGCGCGCCGGGGTGCCCGCGTCACGTCCACCGACTACGTCGCCGCGCTGCTGGAGCGCGGCGAAGACCGGGCCCGGGCGGAGCGCCTGGAGGTGACCTTTCAAGTGGCGGATGCCGAGGCGCTGCCGTTCGAGGACGGCAGTTTCGATGCGGTGCTGTCGACCTTCGGCGTGATGTTCGCACCGGACCAGGCCAAAGCCGCCGCCGAGCTGGCGCGGGTCTGTCGTCCGGGCGGCCGGATCGGCCTCGCCAACTGGACGCCTGAAGGTTTCGTCGGCCAGATGTTCAAGACCCTGGGCCGGCACATGCCACCTCCGCCGGGGGCACAACCACCGTCGAACTGGGGTTCCGAGGCCTGGCTGCATAAGCATTTTGATGAACGCGAGTTTCTGCTTCAGGTGACACGGCGGTTCTTCAATTTCCGCTACCGTTCGGCCGCGCATTTCATCGACACGTTCCGCACCTGGTATGGCCCGGTCCACAAGGCGTTCGCGGCGCTGCCCCCCGAAGGCGCACAGGCCCTTGAAGGTGACCTGGCCGAGCTGATCAACCGCTTGAACCGCACGGGTGAAAAATCGCTGGTGGTGCCGAGTGAATACCTTGAAGTGGTGATCACCCGACGCTGACTTAGCCACACAAAAACCTGTGGGAGCGAGACCGGCTTGCCGGCGATGGCGGTGAGTCAATCGACATCAATGTTGGATATGACTCAGTCATCGCCGGCAAGCCGGTCTCGCTCCCACAGGGGGTTGGGGTGTTTTCAGCAGGATTATTCATCCAACCGCTCGCTGTACACCACCCAGACGCTGCACGGCATTTTGTACAGCAGGTGCTCCACCGTGCTGCCGATCAGCCTGCCCAGGCCGCGATGGCCGATGCGGCCCATGACGATCACGTCGATGTCGCAGGCATCGGCGTAGCGGGTCAGGACCTTTACCGGGTTGCCCATGATCATGTGCCGTTGCTGCGGCGCGATGCCGTTGCGTTCGGCCAGTTCGTTGAAGGCTGCTTCCTGGTAGTCGAACAAGGTCCTGGCTTTGCCCGACGAGAAAAACGCCGAACCGTTGTCGAAGCCGAATTCATCGGCGCTGATCGATGACAGGTCATAGGCGTAGACCACATCCAGCTCGGCATTACAGGCGCTGGCCAGTTTTGCCGCTTCGTGAAGAATGCGGTCGTTGAAGCTTTTGTAGTGATCATCACGATGGAACGGGTCGACCGCCGCGACGATCTTGCGCGGCAAGGCATGCGCGGCATGGCTGACGAAGTGCAGCGGCACCGGGCACTCACGCAGCAAATGCACGTCGAGTGGCGTGAACATCAGCCTTGAGAGCATCGAATGCGGCTCCAGCGCCTTGATCAGCACGTCCATCGGCTGCTCTTTCAGGTGAATCAGGATTTCCTCCAGCGGCCGTTCGACCCACGTCACTTCGGTGGTGACGTGCACCCCGATCTTGCGCAAGGGCCGCGCCTGGTCCTCAAGCCATTGACGGTGTCGATCGACATAGCCCAGGCGCATCTGCTCCAGGGCCTTTTCATTGACCAGACTGGCGGTCGCCAGGCCCTCCAGATAATCGAACGCAACGATGTGCAGCGCCGCGTCTTCGGCCTTGGCCAGCGCTGCGGCCCTGTCGAAGGCGGGGCTGTGTTCCATCAGGGGTGAGGCGACCAGCATGAAACGTGATTGCTCAGACATGACAAACCTCCCGTGGGTAAACGAGCGTCAGGGTCATTCGACAGGCATTCAACCCTTTGAGTATTGACCATGATCAACCTGTCGTCTGGTCAGGTGGGAGTGGGGCGGGGTTATGAGGGTGGCGATTACGCCGTGAACTTCAACCTTGAGAACGACGCGATCCTTTGTAGGAGCCGGCTTGCTGGCGATGGCGTCCGTCCAGTGACTAATTAGTTTGACTGACAGAACGCCATCGCCAGCAAGCCGGCTCCTACAGGGGGGATTTGTGGGGGGATGGAATTCAAATAACCTTGGCGCCGCGTGCCTGCAACAGTTCGCGCAGCACGGAGCGATGGCAGTGCGCTTCATCCTCGCAATAGCAGCCGACGGCCAGCGAGGTGTGATGGGAGAGGGCTGCCAACAGATCCAGCAACTGGCTGGGCGCAGGCTGATTCATTTCAGCCTTGAACTTGCGCTTGAAGCCTTCCCAGGTTTTTTCATCTGCCGCCGCCTTGGCTTCGGCCACTAATTCAGCACTGGGCGACAGCAGCGGTTGCCACACATCATAAAAATCCCGGCGGGAAAACTCAGCCTTCGGCACGCCACGAGGCGGACGGCGTACGGTGCCTAACCGAAGGCCTTCATCGGGCAGGCGCGGTGAGCCGAGTCGTACGATATGAATAGGCATGGCTTATGGGTGCCGCGAGCCGTCAAACCATTCCATCGCCGTGCGCCAGATGCAAATCCCCAGGAAGTAGGCCGACATCAGCAACCAGAGCCCCATGACCATCGGGTTGATCACCGGATGGTTGATCACCAGCGACAAGCTGCACAGCAACCAGATGGCCGTCACGGCGATGTTGATCGGCATGAACCGGCGAACGCGAAACGGGTGCAGGAATTTCATCCGGGTCACGGTCAGCAACGCCAGGCCGATGACGGTGAGCAGGGTGATCCACGGCGACGGGGCGATGATGTACAGGCACAGCGCAACCACGTTCCACGCGGCGGGGAAGCCCTGGAAGTAGTTGTCTTTGCTTTTCATGTTGACGTTGCAGAAGCAGAACAGCGACGAGACCAGAATCAGCGACACGGTCAGCAGCAGGGTGTAATCCGGCAACGGGATGTAACGATAGATAAACAGTGCGGGGATAAACACGTACGTCAGGTAGTCGATGACCAGGTCAAGGATCGAACCGTCGAAGCTCGGCAACACCGACTGTACGTTGACCTTGCGCGCCAGTGCGCCGTCGAGCCCGTCGACAATCAGTGCGACGCCCAGCCACAGCAGGCAATTGGTGGGCTGGTTTTCCAGCAGGGCGAGGGTGGCGAGGAAGGCTGTGACTACGCCAGTGGCGGTAAAACCATGGGCGCCCCATGCTTTGAGCCTGGCGATGTGTAGGGTGGATATCACGGGGGCGTTCTCCAGAAAGTGAAGCAAGCCAGTCATCACCCTCGTTTATCGGGGGCGGTGGCGAACCGGGTCGGGTTGCAGGTATCGACCGGAAATCCGGGAATAAGGTTCACCGTCTGTAAATCTTAGCTGGGTCGTCAAAAAATACTGTGGTGTTGGGTATGAAATCCTTCACCGAGGGGAATGTCTTTGTCGTACTGCGCTTGCGTCCATTTCAGGGGGCTGATTGCTGACCTGATTTTGCGGGTGTACCCGGAGCCCATGTGGGAGTGAGACCGGCTTGCCGGCGATGGCCTAGTGTCAGGCGACGAATTTTTTGAGGGTGTACATATCCATTCCTGCGGTAACGGCGGCTATTGGTTTCGCTCTTACAGCGAGTCCCTTTTTCAAACGCCAAAAAGGAACCAAAAGGCTTTGCCCCTGACGTACGGTGGCTCGCTAAGGCTCGCCATGCCCTCGCTCCGGTCCTGCTTCGTGGGCCCGCCGCCATCGGCCATCCCTGGCCGGGGGCGGCTAACCCGGCATCCTTGCCGGGTTGCCCACTGCGCAGAACCTCCGCTCGGCCTTCCGACGGGGCAGATCAAAATCAAAAGCAAAGCAAAGCAAAGCAAAGCAACAGCAGCAGACGCGGTAATTGGCCATGGCACCAATCAACTGTAGGAGCCGGCTTGCCGGCGATGGACGTGAACGATAACGCGTGCTGTCTGAATGAACGCGTTGCCCCGACGATTTTCGCCGGCAAGCCGGCTCCTACAGGGAATCGCGTACGCTTTTGATTTTCGCCACTCATCAGGCCGAGCGTTAATAATGGATACCCACCAAAACGCTTGAACACCACAGACAGCGAAGTCAGCCAAACGGTAATGGCGCAACGGCGTACGAGGACTATCGTTGCCTGACTGGATAACTCCAACCGATGAGGACGTCGTCATGAACACCAGCGATTTGCTCGAACAACTCTTGCGAGCCGGTCAGGGCTCGATGACGCAGCAAGGTGGCGGCGCACCTCAAGGCGGTATGGGCGGCGGTCTTGGCGGGTTGCTCGGTGGCCTGTTGGGCGGCAGTGGCGGTGCAAACGCCGGGTTGGGCGGTTTGCTCGGGGGCTTGCTGGGCGGCGGTTCGGGCATGGGCGGCGCGACCCAGACTCGCTCGGGTGGGGGCACCAACTACGCAGCGTTGGCGTCCCTGGGGATGATGGCTTTTCAGGCGTATCAGGCCTGGCAAAGTAGCCAGGCAGCCGCGCCGCAACAGGCGCCGCGCACCGTGGATCTGCTCTCCGGCCCGGAAGTCGAGGACCACAGCCACGCGGTTCTGCGCGCATTGATCGCGGCGGCGAAGGCCGATGGCCGGATCGACGACGCCGAGAAACAAATGATCAGCACTGAAATCGGCCGCCATACCGATGACCCGGAACTGCAGCAATGGCTGGATGATGAAGTCGCCCGGCCGCTGGATCCCGCGGATGTGGCGCAGTCGGCGACGGACCCGGCGATTGCGGCGGAAATGTACCTGGCCAGCGTGATGTTGGTGGACGATCAGCAAGACGCCGAGCGCAGCTACCTGGATGAGCTGGCGGCGGCGTTGCAGATAGATCCGGATTTGCAGGTGCATCTGGAGCAGCAGGCCAAAGGTGGCGCCGCTTGACCAGCTTTTTGTAGGAGCCAGGCTTGCCGGCGAAGGCGTACTGACAGGCCCCTTCGCCGGCAAGCCTGGCTCCTACAGGGGCTGCGGTGATTTCGGAATCAGAAACGTAACCCCGTGCGCTTCGGCAATCTCCAGGATTCGCGGCAAATCCTCCGGCACCCTCAGCCGGTCCACCGCCGTAAAAAACTGACCGCCGCGTGGGTCGGACACCACGCCAATCATCCTCGCGGTCGCGCTGATGTTCTTGTAGGCATGGATCGACCCACCAGGAATATGCACGTAGCCGCCAGCAGAAACGGTGGTGGACTTGCCCTCGACCGTCACTTCGACCTGCCCGTCGGTAACGTAGAAAGCCTCGTCCCACGGATGGAAATGCAGCGGCGGCCCGCCCCCTTGCACGCCTTCCTGAATGTGCATTTCAAAGGGTTTGCTCAGATCGCCGCCGGCGAGAACCGTGATCGCCTCACCCACCACATTGACCGGCCCCGGGGTTTTTTCGGGGGTGATGACGTGAACCGTTCGCATGATTGCTCTCCGGAGGATGTGTCCACTCCCGCTGAGTATATTCACTTGCCGGCGTGCCCAGTGCCCGGCCATCTGCCCGTCTGTCAGGGCAGTTTCAACCCCCATTGAATTTTCCCCCGGCGTATCGCTCTGCTGCTCAGGCAATCACTGCCGAGATGCGGCGGCGGGTGGGAATCAAGATGTAGCAGGATCTAAAGCCTGACGCTGACAGAGCGCCTGCGTCGTGGCGGCGAGCAAGACTCGCCGCCCCGACGATTATTACTTGCTGACAGCCGCCGCCAGCAGCGGCCCAGCCTGCTCATCGGTGAGTGCAGCATGAACCTCCATGCTCATCAGGTCACTCCATTGCAGCACCCATTTTTGAATCTGTACGGCATCGTCGGTTTCCGCGATGCCAAAACCGCTCGAGCCACCGACGGCATGCCAGCGCCCGAGCATCTTGACGCCGGGGGGCGGGGCACCTTGGGTCTCGAGAAAGCGCTTGATCGCGCTGTTGCGGTTTTGCGGACTGATTGACCAACTGACCATGAATAACATCTGCCACCTCCTGATAGGGATTGGCACCTGTTGCTCTTCGCGCACCTGGCTGGCGCCGGGACCACGGTCACGCCTGTTTCCCGCTTCATCCTGACGGGCTTGAATGTCTTTCTCCCTTTGAGAAGGCATAGCAGCGCGCCGGGATTCGCGTACGACCGCTGATCCTCTTTCGTGGCATTCGGGAGTGTTGGGGGGCATTCAGCCGTCAAGCGTCGCGCAGCAGGTCGTTGGCGTTGAGCAGTTCGTAGGCGATTTCCGGCCGTTTTTCCAGCCCGCGACGAATCGCGGCCGGGATCGCCTGGCGGGTTTTGCGGCACAGCCCCGGCAATTCGCCGATGGAGATGGCGATGCCGCGCATGGTGCGGACTTCGTTGAAGCCGGGGGCGATTTCGACCCGGATGCCCAGTTGTTCGAACATCCGCTGTTGCAGCCGTTCGAGGTCGCTCAGGCTCTGGAGGTTTTCCAGGCGGTCGAGCAGGCGTTTTTCCTCGGTGCGGGTCAGGAACAGGATGCGCAGGTCCGCGCCCGCTTTTTCCAGCAGCGGTTCACGCTCGCAGTTGCAGGCACCGGGCGGGCAGGGTTGGCGGATCGGCATCGACGTGGTCATAGGGTTCAATCATAGAGCGCCCTTTGCGTGTTTGCCCATATGCCCCGACTCTTGCGGATGTACCCGGCCCCTGTAGGAGCTGGCTTGCCGGCGATAGCGGTCTATCCGGCGACTATTTTCTTTCATGTGTACATATCCATTTCTGCGGTTATGGCCGCTATTGGTTTCGCCCTTACGGCGAGTCACTTGGAAAAGCCCCAAGTAACCAAGGGCTCTTGCCCCTTTCGTTCGGTGGCTCGCTCCGGTCCTGCTCCGTGGGCCCGCCGCGATCGGCCATCCATGGCCGTGCGCGGCTAACCCGGCATCCATGCCGGGTTGCCCACTACGCAGAACCTGCGCTCGGCCTCTCGAGGGGGCGTGTACCTCAAGATCAAAAGCTGAAGGCGAGCTAACGCTCGGCCTGATGAGTGGTGAAAATCAAAAGCGTACGCCGATCCCTGTAGGAGCCGGCTTGCTGGCGATGGCGTCTGCCCAGCCAATACATACGTTGACTGATCCACCGCTATCGCCAGCAAGCCGGCTCCTACAGGGGAAATGCGTGTGTATTCGGAACGCATACGTTCAACAGTGGGAGCGAGCCTGCTCGCGAAAAGCGTGTAGGCACCGCGCTCATTCAGACAGCCCGCGTTATCGTTGGCGTCCATCGCCAGCAAGCCGGCTCCTACAGGGGAATGCGTACGAGCAAAGAAACAGGTCGGCTGGCAGGCCGCCTCGCTTTTGCTTTGCTTTGGTTTTTGATCTTGATCTGCCCCGTCGGAAGGCCGAGTGGAGGTTCTGCGCAGTGGGCAACCCGGCATGGATGCCGGGTTAGCCGCCCCCGGCCATGGATGGCCGATGGCGGCGGGCCCACGGAGCAGGACCGGAGCGAGGGCATGGCGAGCCTTAGCGAGCCACCGTACGTCAGGGGCGCAGGCGCTTGGTTACTTGGCGCTTTTCCAAGTGACTCGCCGTAAGGGCGAAACCAATAGCCGCCGTTACCACAACAACGGATATGTACCCCCCCAAAAAAACCGTCACCGGCCTCAAGCAAGCATCGACATCAACCCCCCCTGACGATCAAGTTTGGCCAGCTCGTCAAACCCTCCAACATGCACATCACCGATAAAAATCTGCGGCACGCTACGGCGCCCGCTGCGGCTGAGCATCTCCTCAAACTTCCCAGGTTCCGATTGAACGTTTATTTCCTGTGCCGCAATGCCTCGGCTCGCCAGCAAAATCTTGGCGTTGCGGCAATAAGGGCAAGTGTCAGTGGTATAGAGCGTCACGGTGTTCATCAGCGGTTCTCCCGAATAGACAGTCGTTCAAGCATCGATGGCCGGAAAATCAATCTCGGTCAGGGCGACGTTGTTGAGGTAATTGGTCAAGGTCTGCGAGGCCACGTGAGCGATCACTTCGACAATCTTGCTGTCGTTGATCCCGGCTGCCCGTGCCGCTGCGATCTGCTCGCTGCCCAGGTGGCCACGGCTTTCGGTGATCTGCCGGGCGAGGGTGGCAAAGGCATTGAGCTGGCCGCTGCGGGCGCTGAGGATGTCTTGCGCGGATAACCCGGCCTTGCCGGCAAACAATGTGTGGGCCGCGAGGCAGTAGTCGCACCCATTCACCTGGGACGTGGCGAGGAAGATCGCTTCTTTCTCGGTGGCGCTCAGTGACGTTTTACCGAGGGTCGCAGACTGTTGCAGATAAGAGGACAGCACGGCGGGAGCATGCGCCAGCGTCTTGAAGACATTGGGCAAAAAACCGATTTTTTTCTGCACGCCTTCCAGCAGCGGGCGAGTGGTGTCGGTGGCGTGCTCGAGGCTCAGGGTGTTGATGCGGCTCATGGTGGATCTCCGTAGATGACGGCGCGGTGTGCGCTGGGTACGGGGTCCATGCTAATGACGAGTGCTGGTCTATTGGCTGCAAATCGTCGAGGATATGCGACTGATCGTCCAGATATGCCGCCAGGAGTCTGTCCATGGATCGCTTGTCCACCTTGCTCAGCCATTTCGGCGTCAGCGCCGGTACCTTCCACAGCGGGACCTTTTGCGGCACCACCGGTTTTGATGGTGATCAGGCCTGCGGGCACCTCCATCTGCTGCAATCCGGCGAGCTGACCCTGAAACTGGCCGATGAGCGCGCGATTGAGCTCAACACCCCCACCTTGATTTTCTTCCCTCGGCCTTACCGCCACCGACTGATTGCCGCTGACACGCCTGACACGCAACTGGTGTGCGCCTCGCTGACGTTCGATGGCGGTGCGGGGAATGCGCTGGCGGCGGCGTTGCCCGATTACCTGGTACTTGATCTCGATGAAGTGCCGACCATGGCCGGTACGCTGGACTGGTTGTTCAACGAAGCCTTCGGCGGCATTTGCGGTCGCGAAGCGATGATGGACCGCTTGTTCGAAGTGCTGGTGATCCAGTTGCTGCGGCACATTCTGACCAATCGCGAACAAAGCCCCGGCATGATGGCCGGTCTCGCCGACCCGCGCCTGGCACGCTCGTTAAGCCTGATGCACGACACGCCCGGCAAGTCCTGGACTGTGGCTGAGTTGTCGACGGCGGCCAACATGTCCCGGGCCAGTTTTGCCGAACACTTTCGTCAGGTGGTGGGGCAGACCCCGGTGGATTACCTGGTGAGCTGGCGCATCAGCCTGGCCCAGAAACGCTTGCGTGAAGGCAAGTCCATTGCCCTGATTGCCGATGAAGTGGGGTATGAAAGCCCTTCGGCGCTCGCCCGGGCATTTCGGCGCAAGACCGGCGTCAGTCCGCGAGAGTGGATGCATGGCGGCCAGCGTCGATAGTTTTTTGTCGCCGGTGTTTCGGCGAGGAAAAAGCAAAGCGTTCAGGCCCGTTTTCGGTAGGGCTGATGCCCATGTTTGAGTCGTTTCAAGGAGATAGAGACCCTTGTTGTGATGAGGACTAATTGTCGATTTATTGACGCCATTCTGCCTTGATTTTTATTTTAATTTATTGTTGTGACAGACCATTGACGTGCTGGCTATGTGCTTATAGGCTCCAATCAGCTGGGTAACGAATCCTTCATTCGATATCAGGAAAACCCTGTGTGCAGGGAGGCGGGCTTCAATGCGTTCATCACTGGTTCTCAAATCCGTTTTGTTCTGCGTGCTCTTTAATGGTGCGGCCATTGCCACCGCACAAACGGCCAATTTGACCCGTGAAATTAACCGCATGGGCGATGCTTGCCAAGCGTATGGTCCAAAAGCGGGCATGACCGCCGCCGAGCAGGGTGGTGCCCCTTCAACCGTTGCAAACGGTCCTGGTGCGGCAGCTTCGGCCAGCGATACCAGCTTCGCTGATACAGCAAAAAATCAACTCAACAGCCTTATAGAATCCGCCACCAAGGTGGGCGCTACCGTCAATAGTTCTTCCTGTGACGGATTAATGGCGCAACTTGCCGTTGACAAGTTAACGGCAGATTCAGGTACGCAAAGTAAAGTTTTGAGTGGCGGGGATGATGCCCTCAGCAATCAATCGAATGCAGTTCCGTTAGCTGCTGCCGCCTGGTTGTTTTCATCCGCGTTATTCGGTTTTGTCATGGTCGCCAACCGGCGGAAGGTGTAGCTAGCTTTTTGTTTTTGCTGGCGATTGTGTGGCGTATTGACACTAGTGATTGATATCAATTTGATCTGCTAGTGGGTTTGGCGATGTATTAGCTGAATGACGGGCTCTATTAAACAGAGTGCTATTAATTTGGCAGGCAGACATCGAGGTCGATATGTTTAACGACAACTTATTGTTAAATAAAAAACTTCCTTCGCCAGCTGTTTCCCGGCAGGCAATAGAGGCGTCAGGCCGACGAAAACCGCACGGCGTTGAGCGCAAAAAACAGCCCCTTGATCGTTTCCTTGACCTAAAAATGAGCAAGAGTGATTTACCCCGGTTTTTATGCAAGACTCTTGGCAAGGCTACTTAGGCGGAGGGATCCCGATGTCGCGTTTCTGGTTACCTGTGGTCTGCGCGCTGGCAGTTATGCCCAGCATTTCCAATGCCGTCGCAAACGATGCTGCATACCGGTTGAGTCCGGGTGACAAGCTCGCCGTTTCCGTTTGGGGCGAAGACAAGCTCAAGCAGGACGTGATCGTTCTTCCCAACGGAAGCATTACCTTCCCGCTGGCAGGGCAAGTCGATGTGGCGGGTCTCGATACCACCGCAGTCGAAGAGAAAATTGCTGCCAAGCTTGTAAAGTACATACCCGATCCGCAGGTGAGCGTTGTCGTCACCAGCACGGATGGCAATCTCGTGTACGTGCAGGGCAAAGTGTTGAAGCCAGGCAGTGTCCATTTATCAGGTCAAACGTCAGTGCTGCAGGTGTTGAGCGTGGCGGGCGGGCTCGACAAGTTTGCCGACAAGGATGAAATCAAGGTCGTGCGACTCACCGGGTCCAAGCAACAGATCCTGCCAGTCAATTACAGCGATCTGATGTCCGGGCGTGACATGTCCACCAATATTCTCCTCCAGGCCGGCGATACGTTGGTCGTGCCTTAGACTTGCGCGATGCATTAAGGATTAACTTGCTTGCTCTTCGAACTACCGGGGTTGCCACTGCAACCCTGATCCTGTCGTGTTCCGGTGTGGCCCATGCGGCGACCTGGCAATCATCAATCGCGGTGCCTTCGACTGTCGAGTACGACAGCAATCCACTGTTGCTCACGAGTGGCGAGCAGGGTGTGACCCGCACCATCATCGCTCCCGAGTACGGCCTTGTCGGTACTTCCGGTCGGGATGAGTTTCAATTCGGTCTCGGTGTATACGTCGTGCGTTCTTCCGATACCGACATCGTGACGGACCGTGAAGACCCCCGATTGAAACTGGGGTGGCAGCGGGAAACCGAAACGGGCGGTTTTGGGCTCAAGGCCAGGTATGAAGAGAGTTCAACGCTCTCTACTGCCGTTCAGGAAACCGGCGTGGTAGCAGCCGACGGCACGCAAAAGCTGTATACCTTGGGCGGCAACTGGCATACGGCTCTCAGCGAGCGAAGTACCTTGCTCAACGAGACTGACTACACTCATGTCACTTACGACATTCCGACCCTGATCAACTACGACGAACTGGCCACCAGCTTTACGTGGAGCTACGCGTGGAGCGAGCAGACCGAGGTGTTCACCCGTTTGGGCGTCAGGCGCTATGAGCCTGAGAAGGGCTCTGCAGTGGCGTCCTCCTCAAACAGCTATACACCCACGGTCGGCGTGAACTTCCAGCTCTCCGAGCAGTTCAAGGGTACGGTGTACGCGGGCGTCAATCAGGTTTCCGGTTCGGGTGACGGCCCCAAGGGGCAGGGCGGATTGACCTTGCAATACACCGGCGAGCGGTTTGATGCAATCGTCGACGCCGGTCGCAGTACGGTCGCCAGCGGTGACGGCGGGTTCGTCGAGGCGGATAACCTGAAGGGAACATTCAGTTACGCCATCGATGAGATCCGACGCACCGGTTTTGATGCCTCCTGGCAGGACACTAAAGGCCAGACGCCAAACACTTTGCTTAATTACAGTGCCTGGATCAGTCAAGAACTCTCGCCTTTTTGGATTGCGCGCCTATCCTTCACGTACAAGGAGCGTCAGCAGGACGGCTTGCCGGATGCCAGCGCAAATATTGTCGGGATGACACTGATTTACAGTTACCCCGGTCTCTGAAATTCAGTTGTGTGAGAAATATGGCCTCTGAATACGAAATGTCGGTCAACGACTACATCGCCATCGTCAAACACCACGCCGTGCTGTTGATCGTGAGTTGCGCAGCCATACTTGGCGTGAGCATCGCGGTCGCGATGTCGCTGCCGCCCACGTTCGAGTCCTCTGGCACGATCCTGATCGAGTCGCAGCAGATCTCGCCTGAACTGGTCGCGACAAACAACGGCACCTTTGCCGATGAGCGCATCGAGGTCATTCGCCAGCGTGTGATGACCCGGGAGAATCTTTTAGCGATCATCGACAAATACAACTTGTTCTCTTCTCAAGGCCGGCAGTTGAGCGTTTCCGAGAAAATCGATGAAATGCGCAATACGATCGGGGTCACCCTGGTCAGCGCCGCGGTCAAGGGTCGCGGGGAAGTGACGATTGCGTTTCGTCTTTCCTTTGAGCACCGCCAACCAGAGATTGCCAACAAAGTGGCCAATGAACTGGTAACGCTGTTCCTGAATGAAAACATCCGGCAGCGCACCGAGCGCGCCAATGAAAACACAGAGTTCGCAAAGCAGGAGGCGGACAAGCTCGAGGTTGCCCTGAATGCCCAGGACAGTCGCGTGGCGAAATACAAGGAGGAGCACAGCAAATCGCTGCCCGAGAATCGGGAATTGCTCACGAACATGTTGACCCGCGCCGAAAACGACCTCAAGGAAGTCGATCGTGACTACAAGGCTGCCCGTGAGGATTTGCGCTTCAATGAGTTGGAGCTTGTCGCCGCCAATGCCGGCGTAGCGACCAAGCCTGGCGTGGCGGGTGCAGCCGCTGACAAACCGCAGGATCTGGGCAGCCTCAAGGCGGAATACGTCCGTTTGCTGACGCTGTATACCGAAGCCCACCCCGATGTGCGTGCCGTGAAACGCAAGATTGCGGCACTTGAGGCGAACAAGTCGGTGGCGGGGAGTTCGGTAGTGTCCGTCAGTATGGATGTAGCGAAGGCTCAGGCGCGGATCGCGGCCACCGACGCACGTATCAGGTCGCTGGCCGATCAGAAGCAGCAGACGCAGCAGAAAATAGCCGAATACGAAGCGCAGATTATTGAAATGCCACAAGTCGAGCGCGGCCTGATCACGCTGATGCGTGACCATGACAACGCGAAAAAGAAATACGAGGAAATGCGCGCCAAGGAGATGAATGCGAGAATTTCCGAAAGCCTGGAACAGGAAAACAAAGCCGAGCGTTTTGTTCTCCTGGAGTCGCCGCTGATGCCTGAAAAACCGGTACGGCCGAACCGCAAGAAAGTGGTTGCCATGGGCTTCGTGCTTGCCCCTGTGGGCGCTGGCGCATTGGTGATGCTCCTGGAAATGCTGACTCAGCGTGTGCGCGGAGCTGAAGCCCTGGGTAGCGTGTTGGGGCGGCGTGTACTGGTTGCCATTCCCTACATTCACACCAAGGCGGAGCTGGCGAATCGCAAGAGGTGGCGAACGCGCTTGATCATCTGTGGGATAGTGGCATTCGTGATCTTTCTGGTGCTCGTGCACTTCCTCTACATGCCACTGGATCTTTTGATTTTTAAAGCTTTGGGCCGGTTTGCATAAGGAATACAGCCATGGAATTTAACAAGACCGATACCGAAGATGATGAAAAACAGTCGTCCTCGGCTCTCGTGGCCACGCCAAAAGCCATGACCGCAACCGGGCACTCTGCAGGTCTGAATGCGCTCAGTTATGTGCAAACCAAAGTTGTGCCTTTGCGCCCGGATCATCTCGAGCGTAACCGCATTGTGGCGTACAACAAGAACTCGAACATGGGCGGGGCGTTCGATCTGCTACGCACGCAAGTTCTGAAAATCATGGAAGAAAACGGCTGGCGTACGCTTGCCATCACCTCGCCGACGCCGGAGGCAGGCAAGACGGTCCTGGCGATCAACCTGGCAATGAGCATCGCCCATCACACCACCAAGACTGCATTGCTGGTGGATTTTGACCTGCGCCGTCCGACAGTGGGTGCCTGCCTGGGTCTGCCGATGGATAAATCGCTCAATGAGTACCTGGCCGACGAAGCGGAACTGCAAGAGGTTCTGGTCAACCCGACCTTGCCGCGTTTTGTCGTCCTGCCGACCCGTAAGCCGATTCCTCTCTCCACCGAGGTGTTGTCATCGCCCGCAGTGACCCATTTGATCAGTGATCTGCGTGAACGCTACAACTCGCGTATCGTGATTTTCGACTTGCCGCCAATCCTCAGCTCGGACGATGTCATTACCGTCCTGCCGAAATTCGACTGCGTCCTGCTCGTGGTCGCCAACGGCATGAACAGCAAGAAAGAGATCGAGGAAAGCCTGCATCACCTGGGCTCAGCCAATCTGATTGGTACGGTGCTGAACAAAGCCGAGCCGCAAAACCGCTCTTACTACTAGCGCGTCACCCTTCGGCGCGCGGCGCGTTATGCGCCAGCGCCGACTGTCAGTGCCAAGGGTGCTTCTGCTCCCACTTCCAGGCGTGCGTCACGATCTCTTCAAGCGAGGCAAATTGAGTTTGCCAGCCCAGTATTGCGTTGGCCTTTCGAGGGTCGGCCACCAGCCGTGGCGGGTCGCCGGCACGGCGGGGCGCGTCACTGACGCAGAAGTCCTGGCCGGTGACGCGACGCACAGTGTCTATCACTTCCTGTACTGAAAACCCTTGGCCGTTACCGAGGTTGAACGCCGTGCTTGCGCCACCGGCCAGCAGATAATCCACGGCGAGTGCGTGAGCGGCAACGAGATCGACCACGTGGACGTAGTCGCGAATACAGGTGCCGTCCGGCGTGTCGTAATCCCGACCAAACACGGTGATGGATTCGCGTCGGCCCGAGGCCGCTTGCAGGATCAGTGGCAGCAGGTGGGTTTCCGGTTCATGGCGTTCACCCAGCTGTCCTTCAGGGTCGGCGCCGGCGGCATTGAAGTAGCGCAGGCACACCGATTTAAGACCGTAGGCGCGGTCGAAGTCTTCCAGTATCTGCTCCACCATCCACTTGCTGCGGCCATAAGGGTTGATGGCGGCCTTGGGATGTTCTTCGTCGATGGGCACGTATACCGGGTCACCATAGACGGCGGCGGTCGAGGAAAAAACCAAGTGTTTGACCTTCGCGCGCACCATGGCTTGTAGCAGCGTCAGCGTAGCGGCGAGGTTGTTCCGGTAATACTTGGCTGGCTCGGTGACGGATTCGCCGACCTGGATAAATGAAGCGAAGTGGAACACCGCATCAAAATGTTCAGCAGCAAAAACATCGTCCAGGGCTTGCGTGTCGGCGATGTCCAGTTCGACCAGCTTTCCGCCCGGCAAGGCGCTGCGGTAGCCGGTGGAAAAATTGTCTGCCACCACCAGCTCGTGACCCGCACGCAGCAATTGTTTCACCATGTGCGAGCCGATGTAGCCTGCGCCGCCAATCACCAAAAACTTCATCCTGACCTCCTGGAAACTGTTCCTGTGCAAGCGGATTGCAGCGTCAGCGAGTGGCGTTTTTTCTCAAAAACAACCAATTGGACGCCTGCAGGTCGTCGAACTTGATCGTATAGCGTCCATCCACATAGGTTGCGGGCAGTTTCTTCATTTGTGCGAGCGTGCCGTTAGTAAAGAGCGTCAGGCCAGGCGGTGCCTGGAGGCTCAGCGTGCCCTCCAGAGGCTCCACATAAAATGGTGTTTTGTCGTCTTCCTTGGGGATGGCGCGGGTGCCCAATGAAATCAGCAAATCCTTCGATTGTGCGACGGGTGCGTTGTCCAGGCTCTGCACCACCACACTGGCATTCGCCGTTTTCACTTGCACCTTGATGTTCCCGAGGCTGATCGATTCGCCGCCGATCCAGCCGGTGACAGCCTGGGTACGTGGCGTATCGATGGTGTAGATGCCTTGTTTCCAGTTGCGCTTGAGCTCGCCCGTATCCGTCGTGGACTCGCTGGCATTGGCGTCCAGCAACGACTGGTCAGGGTCATGAAACACCTTGGCAGTGCTCGGGATAATGCCCGGCTGCAACCAGGCCAGTTCCGGCGTTTGTGGCATGGCGATTTGCAGCTTGCCTATCTCCATCGCCGTGCGCAGCAGTGCAGAATTGGCCGGCGACACGGGTTTGTTGAACAGGGTGTCGGGCGTCGGTGCGAAGACGTACGTCGTGTTGGCTTCGCTGACGTCACCGCGACGATAGAGCAAGGCGGCGGCGGGCAGGGTGGCCAGCATGGCGGGGTCGTTGTAGGCGTGCCAGTTATCGGCCGTTACCCAGTCGCCGTCGAATGATTGCTGGCTGTAGGCATATTGCATCAGCGCGTCCCAGCCTTGGTGGCTGGCGGTGCCGGCGACATAGAGTGGCAACGAGTGGCGGTCGGGTGTCGGGAATGGTTCGTTGTTCCACTCGGTGACGGTCAGGGGTTTGCCTGTCACCTGGCCGGCGGCGATCCAGTCGATGATGCCGTCGGAGGTGAGCGGGTTTTTCTCCAGCTGGCCCGCGCCGCCGTAGCTGTGAACGTCGATGACATCACCGCTGGTCAAGGCCGGCAATGAGCTCAGGCCGTCACCTCCCCAACTGCTGGTGGTGGCAATGGGCACCTTCACGCCGAGGTCGCGCAGATGCTGAATCATCTCTACGTTGAAACGCTGTTCCAGATCGTTAAGGAACAGTTTGGAGGGGCCATGCTCCCACGAACGCCAGGTCAGTCCTTGCGATAGATTGTGCTGGCTGGCAAAGACATCGGCCTGGTTTTTGTAGAGCTTCCAGTGCTTGGGAACTCCCTTGTCTCGCAACAGGGCATTGCCGAAGTGTTGAGTGACGTCGTTTTCGTTGGTGATCAGGACGGCGGCGATTGCCGGCTCGTCTTTGTAGGCGAGGCCGGTAAAGGGATTTACATGGGTCATGTAGGCTTCGGTGAAGCGTTTCATGGCCTGCTGAATGGTGATGTTTACATACGCGTAACCCTTGAGGCTGGCGTTGTTCTGCTCATTTTTTGGCAGCTCATCGAAGGCAAAAATGTTGTCCTTCGGCATAAGGGCTCGCTCGACGTGCATGTCGAGCCAGACATAAATACCTTCGTCTTTCAGGCACTTGATCCACCAGTCGATTTTTTTCAGCGACTGCGCGCTGAGTTGCTGAGTGTCATGCGTGAGGTCGCGCTCGCCAAAAATGTTCGGGCTGACCCAGGGTGAGTCATGGTGGTGCAGTCGCACGAGGTTGAAACCGAGTGCCGACAGGCGTTTGGCTTGCTGCTTGATTGCATCGTCGGACGTTTGGAACAGCGCGTAGGACGTGATGTTGGTGCCCCAGAAACGCGCCGGGGTGTTGTCGGCGAACATCAGCTGCTCGCCGGACGCTTTGACGAAACCGCGCTTGCCCGCAGGTTTTTCGTCAGCATTGAGAAACGACAGATCGACCGGTGAGGTTTTTATGTCGATGTTGTCGTTCGGCCAACGTGTCGGGTCCGTCAGGCCAAAGCGCTCGGTCAGGGTCGGGCCGAGTGTCACATCACCCGAGACGCTCAGGGTGGCTTTGATGTTTTGCTGGCCGGGCCTGATCGTGCTTTTGTAGAAAAAAGCGCGCACCTCGGATCGGTCGCCGGGTTCAAAATAGACACTCGCCAATGCCGGCTCAAAACGCATCTCGATGCGTCGTCCTTGTGCGTTTCCCCAGGCCCAACCGCTGTTGTCGGGGAGCAGCACCGGTTCGCCCATCTCTTCAGCGAACAGTGCCGGGTCAAACTTGAAGACGATGCCTCCGCCCATTACACCCGACTTCGTGCTGTGCGCATCGAGGGCAAAGTTCCAGGTCAGCTTTTGCTCGCCGTCCTTTTGAATCTGCGCCGTCAAGTCGAAGTCCAGGTCTTTGTTCTGGCCTTCCAGGGAGTAACTGTGGGGGGCGTTTGCCTTGAACCGGGACGCAAAATACAACCACTCCCAGTTGCTTCCCCAGAAGGTGAATGTCGATGCCAAGACGGGGCTGCCACCGCGTGTCAGCATCGGCAGGCCGCTGCGCTCATCCACGCTCGCAACCCAGTCCGACGCCCAGCTCCTGAACGGCCAGATGGCAACGCACAGGAGCGCGATGAGCAGCAGAGGTGTGCGGCGAAACAAGCTGGGCATTGGCATTACCGAAGTTGAGGATGGGCACTTACAGCGGTTGCAGGTGAGGTTTGCCTGAGCTTGCGAACCATCTGGACATAGGCAACGCCCAGCCCGGCCACCGACCAATACACCACGGGGATTACCGTGATGCTGCTGACGGTAACGATGGTCACCAATATGCCCGCCAGGGTCGCGAAGAGTGCACGCCCCAGTCGGCGCGTCTCATCGTCCTTGTCGGAGAAAGAACGCATTGCCTTGCGCAGACCGAAGAGCACCGTGGCGAAAAAAGCCACGAACAGTGTCAGCCCGATCAACCCGACCTGCAGCGCCACGTTGATGTAGGTGTTCACGATATCGATGATGCCCTGGCCCTGAATCATGGACTGCATTTCCGGCGTGTTGCGGAAGTCGAAAGCGCCGAACAAGGGGTTGCGCTGGATCACGATCATTGCGTTATCGATCAAGCGTTGCCGGTACGTGATGTTCTCTACTTCGATCGTGCCTAAGAACGGTAGCAGGTCCAGCACTTTTTGCCCGCCAGGCACGACCGCCAGCAAGGACAGGGCGAGCACGCCGACCAACGCCAGCAGAATCAGGCGTTTGAAAGCGCTGCGGCCGGTGGCGATGAAGGTTGCGATCATGACGGCGGCCCCGATCCACGGGCCGCGCGACAGCGGTGCAAACAACCCGCCGGCCAGCAGCAGTGCGCCGAGGCGGCGCTGGAACTTGCTGCGCACGTTTTCCTGCAGATACATATAAAAGCCGATGGCTGTGCTGATCACGAAGCCCAGCGCAATCGCCTGGCCGGTCGTGGCGCTGGCGCGCAATGAACCGCCACGGTTCAGGTATCCGGACATTTCCCATTGCATGCCCAAGGCATCGATCAACGCGCTGTACAGCAGCCAGCTGCGGGCAAATTCGAATAGGCCAATAATCGACAACACCATGGAGGCGAGGACAAAGGCCAACAGTGCGTCCTTGAAGTCGCTGAGGTTTTTCAGTGCCCGGCTGGCCACGTAGTACGGCAGAAAAACTTCGATGAACATGTAGAGCACTTGGCGCAAGGTGTCGGTGGGCGTGGTTTCGCGCAGCAACAGCAGGCTCGCCAGCAGGATGTTGGCGGCCAACAGTTTGTCAGGCCAGGTCCGCCCGAATGCCAGCGTGTCTGCACGCTGGCGCAGCACAAAAAACGCCGGCAGCAAAACGCACAAGGACAGCAGGCGAATATGGTTGAGATCGAAAAAGTAGTTGATCACGCCCAAGCCTGGAATCTGCGCCGAGGCCGGCGGGACCAGAAACAGCAGAAAGAAGAACAGCGCGATGGGGTTGCGCTCGCGTTTTCCCGCGACGGTCATGATGACGGCGGCAACGGCTGCATACACCCAGAAGCTGTGCGAGACGAAGACCAGGAGCGTCAACACGAACCACAGATTGCGGCGACGCGTGAAGTCGCTGTAGGGGATAAGGTCCGCTGCAGCCCGGCGTGAAAGGGTAAAAACGATGCCGGCCAGAACCAGAATGACGGTTAACGCGCGTAAGTGCTCAGGCATGAGTTTTTAAACTTATTGAGTGGTGAGCGAAGCATAGTGGATTGCCTGATTGCGGCTATAGTAACGTTCGTGCCACAGAGTCCGGGATTGATGTTATGCCTTCAGTTGATATATCGCCATCGTTGAGCCTGCGCAAGCGAGCGATATTCGCCGGAGCATGGAATCTCGGAGCACTTGTCACCTCTCAAGCCGTGCGCCTGGGCGGCAACCTGATCATGGCTCGCCTGCTGATGCCGGAGATGTTCGGCATCATGATTATCGCTACCACCGTTTCGGTCGTTATCCATTTGCTTTCCGATGTGGGCTTGCGCCAGAACATCATCCAGAGCCCGCGTGGTGACGATCCGGTATTTCTCAATACCGTCTGGACCGTGCAGATCGTGCGCGGTTTTATCCTTTTTGCCTCGACGCTTCTGATTGCAGGCCTGGCCTGGTTTGCGCAGGTCATCAATCTGTGGTCGCCTGGATCCACCTATGCCGCACCGGAGTTGCCGCTGGTGTTGGCCATTACTGGCTTGTCCGCGCTCATCTATGGTTTTCAGTCGACAAAGGTCGACGTGGCCGTTCGTGCATTCCAGCAAAAGAAAGTCGTGCTCGCCGAGTTTGCGTCCCAGATTTCCGGCCTGCTGGTGATGCTGGTTATTGGCTACTTCACCCGGTCTATCTGGTCGCTGGTGGGGGCGGGTCTGGTTTCCGCCCTGGTCAGTCTGCTTCTGGGGCATTTCTGGTTCAAGGGCCCGCATAACCATCTGCAGTGGGATCGCAGTGCGCTCCAGGAGCTGGTCGTCTTCGGGCGCTGGATATTGTTGTCGTCGGCAGTGGGCGTATTGGCCATGAATGGCGATCGCATCTGGTTCGGCGGCAGCATGTCGGCCGCCGAACTGGGTGTTTATTCCATTGCCGTGCTGATTCTGGGGGCTATTACTCTCGGCGCGCAGAGGCTGGTTGGCGCCGTGGCGTTGCCAGCTTTCAGCGAGGCGGCAAGAAGCAATGACACCGTACGGCTGCGCGCTTTGTATGACCGCTTCAGACTGATTATCGACATCGCCTTGCTGTTTATTTGCGGGCTGTTGTGGGTCATCAGCCCTCTCATCATTCACTGGTTATATGATGAGCGTTATGCCGAGGCCGGCAACATGATGGCCGTGCTCTCACTGTCTTTCTTCATCTTGCGCTATGGCGTGGCGCATCAAGCCTGGCTTGCCTTGGGGCTCACGAAGTACCAGGCCATGGATAACATTATTCGCGCCATCTCGTTATGGGTGTTACTGCCGCTGCTGCTGGCCGTTGGCGGCGTGAAATATGCAATTTGGGGTGTCGCGCTGCATACGTTTCCTACACTTGTGCTAATTGTTTATGTGAACCGTCGTGTGGGGCTGTTCAATCTCAAACGAGAGCTGGCTGTACTGCCAATGGTGCTGGTAGGCGTCGGGTTTGGGGAGTTAGTGTTGGGCCTTGCCAATTGGCTTTGACTTGATTCAAGTCTTTTGCAGTCTTCAATTTCAATGTCGGGGAGCTTGAAGCATGAGTGAACTTGATTTGAATATCTCCGCGATGGGGCGCAGAGAACTCCTCCAGGCGTTCGCTCTATTAAGTCTGGGGGGGATGACATTTGGACTGCCCTCGCTCCTTGCTTCGCCTTCTTCTGAAAAAAGCGGGTTTGTCGTCGTCAACGGCTGGGTGTTGCCGGCCCAGTATTTTCGGCAAACGCGAACATGATCAAAGATTACCAATCGCAGAAAGAACTCCGCGATCATTATGACTTCTGCATCATCGGGGCCGGGCCGGCGGGCATCACGCTGGCGTTGCGCCTGGCCGGGAATGGTCGGCACGTGTTGCTGATCGAGGGCGGGGGGCACGAGTATTCGCAGCCCTCGCAAACCCTTTATGACTGCCCCTCGACAGGCCTGGATGTCTACGCACATGAAACACGCCTGCGCTTTCTCGGCGGCACGTCCAACCACTGGGCGGGGCGTTGCCGTCCCTTCGAGAAGTCAGACTTCGAAATGGCTCCTCCGGTCAAACTGCCCGGCTGGCCCATCGCGTTTTCCGAGATCGAGCGTTATCTGCCAGCGGCCATGGCTATTGTGGATCTTCCGACGGATTCCGGATTCAAGGCCATTAATGCGTCCATGGATGGCAACGACTTTGACGCGGATCGTTTCCTGCTGAGCCCGCCGACACGATTTGCACAAAAATACGCCAAGGAACTTCAAGAGACCGAGGGGCTTGATGTCTTCATCAATTGCAACTGTGTCGATCTTGAGTTCGATGCCAGGACCGGCCGCATAGCCACCATCGTTGTGTCCGATTACGAGAAGCACCGGGAGCGAGTGAAGGCAAAGCAATTCATTCTGGCGACGGGCGCCATCGAGAATGCCCGGCAGCTGATGAACAGCGAGTCCCTGGCATCCGCCGGCATTGTCAGCAAGGACGGTTTCGTCGGCAGATGTTTCATGGAACACCTGAACCTCGAGCTGGGCACCTTCATTCTGGGGGAGGGGCAGAGTACCGAGCCTCGGCAGTATTTCACCACCGATGCGTTTGTCGCGCACTTTCAGTCAGGTAAAGGGAACGTTTCTGCTGCGTTGCTGGCGGAGGTCAAAGCCTATGGGCGAACAGCGGCCATCAAGGGTTTTCTGGAGACCCTCGTCTGCGACGTCGGAATGGGGCACAAGATCGATTTCATTACGAATTTCAATTGCCCTGGCGACGGGGTGATTACCACCCTCATCGAACAATTTCCCAACCTTAACAGCCGCGTCAATTTGCTCGAGGCGCGAGATGTCTTGGGGATGCGCAAGGTCAACATCAACTGGGAGCTGGTCCTCGAAGACAGGCATACCATCAAATCGATAGGGCTGGAGGTGGCGAAGTGTTTTGCCGAAACGGGGTTGGGCTTCGTCAAGCTGCATGAGTACGTGTATGACGTCTCTGTGCCACTGAAAGTGACGCCCCATGCTCATCATATGGGGACTACACGGATGGCCTCGGCGCCTGAGTCCGGTGTGGTCGACGAGAACTGCAAAGTGTTCGGCACCGAGAATCTTTACGTGGCGGGCAGCAGTGTCTTTCCTACAGCCGGTGCGAGCAATCCGACCATGCCGCTTTTACAGCTTACCCTGAGGCTGGCAGATCATCTCAATCATCAAGAGGGCCCGGCGGGCAGATATTCCTGATACTACAATCAAAAAAACCGGGGTGTACCTGGCTCTGGCACGGATGAACATCGCAGGATTTGTGAGGCTGACAGGATGATAGGGCTGGCAAGACGTGCTGTAAGTTATTACGTCAACAAAACGGGGCGGGGACGCTGGCTCTTTAAACGGTTTTGTAATCCTGACGGGTTCGAGTGGGCTCGATATCTGGCGCGCTGGGGATCGCTGCATTCCATCGGCAGCAATGTGTGGATCAATGTCGGGTGCAATATCGCTGACCCTTCGCTGGTGCGCCTCGGCAACAACATCGCTTTAGCGGATTGCACGCTGTTCTGCCACGATGGAGCCGTTTTCTTCTCCACTATCTACAACGTAAAACTCGATTCTGTCGGACCTGTCGACATCCGTGACAACTGCTTTGTCGGGCATGCTGCGATCATCATGCCGTGCGTGACCGTAGGTCCGGGTTCAATTGTCGCCGCAGGTGCTGTTGTCAGGAAAGATGTTCCGCCTGGTGTCGTTGTCGCGGGCAATCCAGCGAGGGTCATTTGTACCGTTGACGAGCTGATGAAAAAATTCGAGACGCGCTGCAACGACTATCCGTGGATGGACCTGATCAGAGAACGCAACGGTGCCTATGATCCAGGCGTGGAGCCGGCGCTGACGGCCATGCGAGTGCAGTACTTTTTTGGCGAGTCACCCAAATGATCAATACGCCCCTTGATGTGCTGGTCGTCAACTACAACACAGCGAAGCTGTTGCAGCCGATGTTTGATGCATTGCGCCAGTCAAACAGTGCGGATCTGACGCGCTACTTGATGGTGGACAATGCCTCTGCCGACAATTCGCTGGAGTGTCTGGCCTCCATTTGCCCGGAGGCGTTGCTGCTGGCCAATGACAAAAATGTGGGCTTTGGCCGTGCCAACAATCAGTTGGTTGAACACTTGCAAGGCAAGTACGCGTTACTCCTCAATACCGACGCTTTTGTTGCCGCCGACACCCTGAACAAAACCCTCGAATACATGGAGGCTCATCCTGATTGCGGCGTGCTTGGCGTTCGGCTGGTCGGACGCGAAGGCGACTTGCAACCCTCCTGCCGCTATTTCCCCACACCGTTGAATGTCTTCCTTTCCCGTGCAGGGCTTGAGCGCTTTTTCCCGGTGGTGAAGCGGGTCGACGACATGGAATGGGATCACGACTCGGTCCGTGAATGCGACTGGGTGCCCGGCTGCTATTACCTGATTCGCCGGGAAGTCATCGACCAGGTGGGCCTGTTCGACCCGCGCTACTTCCTTTACTACGAGGAAGTTGACCACTGCAAACGCGTCAAACAGGCCGGTTGGAAGGTGGTTTTTTACCCGCATACCACGGTGGTGCATATCGGTGGTGAAAGCGCCAAAACAGTGGTTGAACTCAACGCGGTCAGTCGGCAAATACCCAGGATGCAAATCGAAAGCGAGCTGTTGTACTTCCGCAAGCACCACGGCCTGCTGGGGTTGGGCTGGCATATGTTCCTGGTTTGCCTGGGGGATCTGATTCTGGCGCTCAAGGCGCTGCTCAAAGGTCGTGGCCGAGCCGCCATCGCGGCGTGCTGGCAGCATACGCGTGCCACTTGGGCGCTGCTGCGTGAAACCCGACTCGCTACCCAACCCACACGGTAGGTCAATCAATGTTCGAGAATATAAGGGCGGACTTGCGTGCCTATGGTGGTGATTGGGGCGCTCAGGGATTCTGGGTCATGCTGGTTTATCGCTTTGGGCGCTGGCGCTACGGTGTGCGCCCGGCACTGCTGCGTAAACTGCTCTCCTTTATCTATAAAGTGCTCTTCAAACTGGTGCAGATCATGACGGGCATCGAGTTGCCCTGTGAAGTCGTGGTCGGGCGCAACTTCGTCATCGATCATTTCGGCGGCATTGTGATCAGTGGCTATGCGCAGTTTGGCGATGATTGCCGGATCCGCAATGGCGTCGTCGTAGGCCTGAAGAATGTGAACGAGCCGATTGCCCCGGTGATTGGCAATAATGTGGATATCGGCACCGGGGCCAAGGTATTGGGCAATATCCGCATTGGTAACAATGTCGTGATCGGCGCCAACGCCGTGGTACTGACCGACGTACCCGACGACTCGGTGGCCGTGGGTGTGCCCGCGACCATCAAGAAAAGGAAGTCAGTAGAAACAGAGGAATACTCATGAGTTATCCGAAGGCCTGTTTCGATGGCGGCGCTGAGTGAGCGTCATGACTACCGGCATGGGTGTCGTTGTGATCGGTCGTAATGAAGGACTGCGGTTGCAGCGTTGCCTGGCGTCGCTGGTTGATGCCGTGCAGCAGGTCGTTTATGTCGACTCCGGCTCAACCGATGGTTCGGTGCCAATGGCGCAGGCGCTTGGTGTCGAGGTGGTCGAGCTGGATATGAGCATCCCCTTTACCGCTGCACGCGCGCGCAATGAAGGGTTTGCCTGCGTGCAACGCGTGTTGCCTTCGCTACGTCATGTGCAGTTCGTCGATGGTGATTGCGAGGTCGTCGGCGGCTGGCTGCCAAAGGCGCAAGCCTTTCTGGATGCGCATCCTGAGGTGGCGGTGGTATGTGGGCGACGCCGTGAACGCTTTCCTCAGCATTCGATTTACAACCTGTTGTGCGATCTCGAATGGGACACGCCGATAGGCGAGGCCAAGGCCTGCGGGGGCGATGCGTTGATGCGGGCTGACGCCTTCGCCGATGTGTCGGGGTTTCGCCCGGATCTGATTGCCGGGGAAGAGCCCGAGTTGTGTGTGCGGCTGCGTGCCAAGGGCTGGAAAGTCTGGCGGCTGCCTGAGGAAATGACCCTGCACGATGCGACCATGACCCGGTTCGGCCAATGGTGGAAGCGAACCCTGCGCGGCGGCTACGCTTTTGCCGAAGGTGCTTATTTGCATGGGGCGGCCCCCGAGCAGCATTGGCTGCGTGAGTCACGCCGCGCGTGGTTCTGGGGCCTGGGCATTCCGCTGGCAACTGTTCTCGCCAGCCTGGTGTTGGGAGGGGCTGGCCTGCTGTTGCTGCTGGTTTACCCATTGCAGGTCGTGCGCCTGGCCCGTCGGGGTTCGGGATCCGCGCGGGAAAACTGGTTGCAGGCATTCTTTCTGGTGCTGGGAAAATTTCCCGAGATGCTGGGGCAATTGAAGTTTCTTTTGAACAGGTTCGGCGCTCGCAAGTCCGCGTTGATCGAATACAAGTGAGACTTAAATGAATAACTGGCAACTGCTGAAAAACGCGTTTTCTTTGCATGCTGGTTATTCATTGAGATCCGTGAAAAACAAGCTCGAATTAATGATTTTAGTGGCAAAGAACTGGGCTGACCTCAAGCTGTTCACCGGGCGTATGTCGAACGCTTTGGGCAGTGCCGGTTTTGCGAAGTTGGGCGGGGATTGTGTGGGGGTTGTTCATTGGCCCTACATCAGCAAAAGCTGGAACCCTCAGGACCGACTGAGTGTGTTGGCCTCGCACTATGAAGTGGTGACGAAAAGCTGCCCGCAGCTATTGCTGTTTGGTCGAAGTGAAAGTCTGGTGTTGAGTGACTTGTCGGCCTTCGCTGCCGATTGTTCCCTGGTGCTGGATCGACCCATTTGGTTTATGCGCGAAGGCGAGCTGGTGTTGAACCTGTTTCAGGGTGATTTACGCATTGCATCGATTGCGTTCACCTTGTGTTGCACCGAGGGTGAGCTGTGTATTTTCATCGGTGCCGTGCAAGGGATTCACAAAGGGGTAGAGAGCGAACGCTCCCTGGACATTTACCGGGAGCTGACAAAAAGTTTCGAAGGTCTTCGGCCACGAAGCTTTCTGATTGAAGTCATCAAATACATCGCGGCCCGGATTGGCGTTGAAAGGATCTACGCAGTAAGCGACGGGTTCCGTCATCACCGGCACGCCTATTTTGGTGCTGAAAAAACCCAGGACCTGGCGGCCAATTACGATGTGATCTGGCTGGAACATGGCGCGACGCCGTCAGCGCGGGAAGACTTCTTTGAAATCCCCATGGCCCCGTCGAGCAAACCGCTTGAGAGTATCGCTTCGAAAAAACGCGCCATGTACCGCAGGCGTTATGAGTTGCTGGAGGACACGTTCAAAAAGATAGACGGCGTGTTGATTGGCAGTTATAGCCACCCGCGTGGGGCTGATTGAGGTTCCAGGCCACTGAACTACCGTGGGATGCCCCGCTGTAATCATTCACCGCAACGACAGCCAAGCTTGGTGCTTATGCGTATCGCTTACTTCATCAATCAATACCCCAAAGTCAGCCATAGCTTCATTCGTCGGGAGATTCTGGCATTGGAGCGTCAGGGCTTTGAAGTGCAGCGCATTGCCCTGCGCGGCTGGGATGCGCAGTTGGTGGATGCCGAGGACGTGTCCGAACAAGCCCAGACCCACTATGTGTTGCAGGGCGGAGTCAAAGCGCTGGCAGGGCCGGTGCTGCAAGTGCTGCGCGCTCAGCCTCGACGCTTTTTTTCGACGCTGTGGCTGGCGTTGCGCATGGGCCTGCGTGCCGATCGGCCGTGGCCGTACCATGTGATCTATTTGTTCGAGGCGTGCCGGTTGTTGTCCTGGTTGCAAGCGTTCGGCGCCAGGCATGTGCATGCGCATTTCGGCACCAATTCAACCGAGGTGGTGATGTTGGCCCGTGCGCTCGGCGGGCCTGCGTACAGCTTTACCGTGCACGGCCCGGAAGAGTTCGACAAACCACAATTTATCCATCTGGGCGAGAAAGTCCGGCGCGCGGCGTTTGTCGCAGCGATCAGTTCCTATGGGCGCAGCCAGTTGTTTCGCTGGGTGGAGCATGCGCATTGGGAAAAGGTCAAGGTGGTTCACTGCGGCCTGGAGCGGGCGTTTCATGAGGTGCCGGCTGTCGCTGTGCCGCCTGTGCCGCGGTTGGTGTGCGTGGGGCGCTTGTGCGAGCAGAAGGGGCAACTGTTGTTGCTTGAGGCAGCGCGAAAACTGGCGGCGCAAGGCGTGGTGTTCGAGATCGTACTGGCCGGCGACGGGGAAATGCGTGCAGAGATCGAAACCCTGATTGCGCGGCACGGCTTGCAGGCGCAGGTGCGCATTACCGGCTGGATCAGCAGCGATCAGGTGCGGGCGCAAATCCTGGCGGCGCGGGCGCTGGTGTTGCCGAGCTTCGGCGAGGGCTTGCCGGTGGTCATCATGGAAGCCATGGCCTTGCGCCGGCCTGTGCTGACGACCTACGTGGCGGGCATTCCCGAACTGGTGCGTCAGGGTGAGAACGGCTGGTTGTTTCCCGCGGGCGCCGTGGATGAGTTGGCGGTGGCGCTGGCCGACTGCCTCGCGCAACCTGTCGAGGTGTTGCAGCGGATGGGCGATGCCGCGTATCAGCGGGTGCTGGAGCGGCACGATATCGATACCGAAGCAGCCAAGCTGGCTGAATTGTTCAAGGCGCACGCATGATCACGTTACTGGGTTGGCTGTTCAGTGCACTGCTGATACTCATCGTCCTGCCGGTGTGGGTGTTGTTCGTGCAGGTGCTGCTGGCCAGCCTGCCGGTGCGATCGCTTGCACCGGCGCAAGGATCGCGACCGAGGGTGGCGGTGCTGGTGCCGGCTCACAACGAGTCCTCGCTGATCGTCGCGACGTTGAACAGCATTCTGCCGCAACTGCTGGCGGGCGATCGCCTGGTGGTTGTCGCGGACAACTGTACTGACGACACGGCCGCGCTGGCCCGCGCCGCGGGTGCCGAGGTGGTGGAGCGCAGCAATGCTCAGCAGCGAGGCAAGGGGTATGCACTGGACTTCGGGGTGCGTTACCTGGCCAGCGATGCACCGGACGTGATGATCGTTGTCGATGCCGATTCGCGGGTGGGTGAAGGCTCGATTGAGCGTTTGGCACTGTGCTGCATCGACTCCGGGCGTCCAGCACAGGCCCTGTACTTGATGCATGCGCCTGCAGGCTCCGGGTTGAAAGTGCAAATTGCCGAATTCGCCTGGTGCGTGAAGAATCAGGTGCGAGCGCAGGGGTGGGCCCGACTGGGGTTGCCTTGTTCGTTGATGGGCTCGGGAATGGCGTTCGTCTGGCGGGATCTGGCGTTGATCGAATTAGCCAGTGGCCACATCGTCGAAGATTTGAAGATGGGCCTGGATTTCTGCCGAAGCGGCAAACCGCCCCTGTTTTGTCCCGATGCGTTGGTCAGCAGTGATTTTCCGCGCAGCGACGAAGGCCTGAGCATCCAGCGTACACGCTGGGAGCATGGTCATCTCGGGGTCATCCTCAGTGATGCGCCAAGGTTGCTGTTAGAGGCTATCCGCACAGGCAACTTGAACCTTCTGGCAATGACCGCGGATTTACTGGTCCCGCCGCTGGCCTTGCTGACGTTGCTGCTGGTGGTTGCGTTCAGCCTCTCATGGCTGGTGGTGTTGCTCGGCGGTGCGTTGGCGCCAGCCTTGATCGCGTCTTTCGGGCTCGCACTGTTGGGCGTGACTGTCTTGCTGGCATGGAGTCGGTTCGGTCGCGGGATCATCGCGTTTTCGGCCTTGTTGTATGCGCCGTTCTACGCGTTGAAGAAAATCCCGCTGTACATTGGTTTTGTGCTCAAGCGCCAGGTCGACTGGGTGCGTTCGAAGCGAGATGACACCTGATGAGCCCCTTATCCTGGCAGCACAACTGGCAAACCATCCTGCGCAAACTCAGGGTGGTTCGCGATGCTGGCGACGAACAACAATTGATTGATGCATTGTCCCGGTCCGAGGGGACGACAGTGCTTGGATTCGTCAATGCCCATGCCATGAACCTGGTGACGGCCAACCCCGCTTATTACGACGCGCTGTCGGCGGCCGACGTGTTGTTACGGGATGGCTCCGGCATGGCCATCCTGTATCGCCGACTCGGTCTCGAACCGGGGCTGAATATGAACGGCACCGATTTCATCCCCAAATTACTGGCCGCCTACAAGGGCCGACGCGTGGCGTTCTGGGGAACTGAAGAGACCTTCCTTGCCAACGCGGTGCGGCATTGCGAAGCGGTGTTTGCGGTCAATGTCGTCTCTGCTCACCATGGTTTTGCAGGGGGGGATGATTACGTCAACCTTGCCCGTCAGTCACTGCCGGAACTGGTGGTGCTGGGGATGGGCATGCCCAAGCAGGAAGTCGTTGCCGCGAGACTGGCCGCCAGTGGCGTGCCATGCCTCGTGGTATGCGGTGGGGCGATCCTGGATTTTCTCGGCGGCAAGGTGACGCGAGCTCCGCAATGGGTGCGTCGCCTCGGTTGTGAGTGGGTGTTCCGGCTGCTCAGTGAGCCAAAGCGATTATTCACTCGCTATATCGTGGGTAACCCCAAGTTTTTGTTACGCACACTCATCTGTCGAAGTTCCTGACGTAACAGGAATTTGACGTCAGTTTTAATATTCGGGCTGCCTGAAAAGCACGTCTGAAATATCTTGCAAAACTCTGCGCCAGCATCTTTACTCACCCTTGTATTACCGACTCGGTGGATGAGTTGGAGCGTTTTTTTGTTAAGGTTGGAGACGAATAAATGACGTCAGAAAATCTTGATTACAGAGAGTGAATGGCGAGTTTCTCGCAAGAAAGACAGCTGGACGTACATTCAAAAAACAGCGCACATCATATGGGTAGTTATGGTTTGCCGCATATTTTGAAAAGCGTGGTGAGCTATCGACTCTCATTTCGAGTGTTTGATCTATTGGTTTGAAAACTCAAATGAACGCTTCTTGATGTGTGCTAATAAGCAAATGAACGCATATATATCAAAACAGATACACAAGTTAATGTCGCCTTCCATGCGATTTGAGCTAAGAAAAGCGCTCGCCTGGTTACGTGATATAGCCGCGCGCGCCTGTGTTTGGCGCTGGGAAATCGCCAGGTTCAAACTGCGGGAAGACAGCCGCTACGACATTCTTTACGTGGGCAGAAAATCCCAGCGGGAATTTGTGAAGGTGCTCCTGGGGGCTGAGCCTCAGGGGGTTGATAACCTGTCGAAATCAGACCGCACGGTCGTTGTCAGTGACATGCCGAGCTGGGGTGCATTGTATGTGCCGCAATACCTGAGTGCTGTCGTGCCACTGCGCAGATCCATTGATGAGATTACGGCGCGATACAACACCGAGTTACGGCGCAATCTACGCAAGAACCGGTTGCGCTACGGTATGAAGCAAGCATTGAACGATGATGAGATTGAAACGGCGGATAGGGAAATGCTTCAACCCTATGCCAGGGCCCGTCATGGCGCAGCCGCCTCGCAAATTGCATCACATGAAGTTCAGCGGGTGGCTAAAAGAGCCGGGCGCCTCGATCTGGTGGTGTTGGAAGACCAGGTTGTTGCCTGCCATCTGGGGTGCGTCGTCACTCGCGCGGGCAAGCGCTATTGGAGCACCGTGCGTTTTGGCTACCCTGACGAAGTGTTTTCAGATGCCAGGAAATTACGTGAAGTCAATTCCATCACCACGTTCATGGCGCTCGAGTGGGCAATAGAAAACGGATTTGATTACTACGATATCGGGACGTGTCTGGCACGTCCGGACGACGGGCTTCTTGAGTGGAAAAGAAGGCGCGGCGGTGATGTCGATACGCTGGGAAACCATGGCTACGTGTTTGTTCGGCTGCCCAGGACCGGCGCTGCGCAGTTTCTGTGGGAGACGCCGCTTTTTGCTGTTGAAGGCAAACATCTGACACTTCATCTTGGAATACCCGACGGGCCAAGTGATGAAGAAGTTGCAAATCGATATCGTGAAATGGGCTTTGGAGGACTATTCAAACTGTATCTCCATTGTTCCAGGGAACCGGGCGCCGCGCTGCTCGATAACTTGCGTAGTCGCTATGCTCATTTGAAGTCGCCGCCCATTCTGCAAACTGTTCTCTGCACTTGAGATATTGAAAAGTAGTTGGCTGTAAATACTGCGCAATCATATTGCGCCGGGGGTGTCTATGTCGGAATTCAGCGCGTTGGCAAGTAGCGGCCCGGCGAAGTGGAGCCTGGCGGCTTATAAACACCTCTTTAAAACACGCCTTGCCCGGAAACCAGCATTAGCGCTGCAAAGTATGGCAGTGAAAACCTTGGATATTGCGCCGGGTGAAGTCGCGTTTGCTCAACCCGCCTTCTTTCTTCCCAATCAACTTGAGCGTGTGACGGGATGGGAAGAGCAACTTTTTTATCCCCATGAACATCCCCGTCGCACAATGGAAGGCATCGGTCGTGTTGAACATGGACCGACCCGGGGTTATTTGCTCAAAGATGTCTGGATGATCGATGGCGCGCTCTACAAGGGAAACGCCAAATCCTGGTTGACGCCGGGCGTTGGCCGGCTGCCGGGGGTTCGCGTCGAAAACGAAATCGAGCGCGGCGCGTTGTATTGCACGGCGGGGGGCAACAAGTGGTTTGGCAGTTGGCTGACGGACGATTGCCTGACCTATTCACTGGCCTGCAACGAAGGCGTTCCAGTGACCACGGCTCCCTCCGCCAACATTGTTTCCACCACCAGGAACGGCATCCTTCACACCCCCGGTTATGAGGACTGGCTTGGCATGAAGCCGGTTCGTTTACGTAATGCGTTTTTTCGTGAACTCGTGATCTTTGACGACATAAGCCAAAATCGCCACAAGCATCTGCGCTTCCGTGCAATGGGCGAAAAGTTGCTGTCCCACGTCAACACGAGCGCTCATCCAGGCGTGTTTATCCTGAGAGGTGGTCGCGGCGATTTACGCTTGTTGCGTAACGAAATGGAGTTGGCTGAGCGTTTGCGTGATCGTCGAGGTTTTCGCATTCTCGACCCGGCGCTGTGCGATGTTGCGACCATTGTCGCGACCTGTGCCGGTGCAAGGACCGTGATAGGGGTCGAGGGCAGTCAATTGATCCATGGGGTTAATGTATTGCCGCCGGGTGGGGCGCTGCTGGTGTTGCAACCTCCTGAGCGTTTCATCTGCTATTTCAAGTACCTGACCGATCGTGACCATCAACACTTTGGTTTTGTCGTCGGTACTCCCGCGGGCAATGGTTTTACTATCGACCCCGATGAGGTCGAGCGCACGCTGGACCTGTTTCCGTCATCGTGCTGCTCCTACAGTTTCACCACGGATTAATAGGCCTGTTTGCCGGAGAAGGCCGATACCGTTCGTAAAAGAATGATGAAGTCGAGCCAGAGCGACCAGTTGTTGATGTACTCGATGTCTGAGTCAACCCGGCGAATCATTTGTTCTACATCTTTCGTTTCACCACGAAGACCCCGCACCTGCGCCAGCCCGGTGATACCCGGTTTAATGTTATGTCGCGCAAAGTAGCCCGAGACATCGGGTGAGTACTGCACGTCGTGTTGAATCGCGTGCGGGCGAGGCCCCACCAGCGACATTTCGCCCATCAACACGTTGAACAATTGCGGCAGCTCATCGAGGCTGGTTTTGCGAATAAAGGCGCCCACCCTGGTCACGCGTGGATCATTCTTTTGTGCCTGCTTGACGGTGCCGTCCGACGGCTGATGGACCACCATGCTTCTGAACTTCCAGATACTGAAAACTTCGCCGCTCCACCCCATGCGTTGCTGACGAAAGAACACGGGACCGGGGCTATCGATCTTGATCGCAAGGGCAACTAACGCCAGCACTGGCGCCGCAAAAAGCAGGATCAGAAAAGCGCCGACCTTGTCTTCGAGATTCTTCAGAAACAGTCGCATCCCCATCAGCGGAGTTTCGGACAAGGTCAGCACGGGAATGCCGGCAATCTCGCGAACACTGTGGTTGATCAACTTCAAGGCGAAAATGTCAGGCACCCAGTTAACCCTGACGTGTTTGTCGAACAGGCTTAAATAAACCTTCTGAATAACTTCGGAACCACCCACTGGGGTCACAAAATAGACGGTACGAATGGCGTGTTTGACAACCAACTCATCAAGATCAGAGATATTGCCCAGTATCGACAGGCGTGGTGCGCCTTCCACGCCTTCCTTTGCCCAGTCATCGTCCGCGCCAATCAACACACAGCCAACGATGCGTTCACCGAGCCAGGGGTTGTTACTGATTTTCTTGTGGAGGTAGCTCGCCAGCTCGCCCGAGCCAATGATCAGCGAGTTTTCCAGTTGCGTCGGGTGGGCCAGGAATTTCTTCTGCATTTCCCGTGAGGCGAGGTGCAAAAACAACTGGGCGAAATAGCCAAGAACAAATAACTCCCCAACCAATAGCCGCGAATACCGTTCGCTGGTTTTGGTCAGGAAAGCCATGGCAACGAGAAAACCAAAGGTCGCGGTCCATGCCTTCAGAAGCTTGAAGGCTTTGACAGTGAACCCGACATTGCTGCGGTAAATGGCATAGTGGTCGTACACGACGGCCAGCGCGCCAAGCAGCAGCAAGAGCATGATGACGTAGTCTTGCGAGATGAAGCCGATGTGATAATTGATCAAGAACCACGCAACACCGGTTACCGCAACGCAATCGAGACCGGCCTGAACAACGATACTGGTACTGCTTCTTCGCTGGAGAACGGAACGGGTACTGTTAGGCTCAAATATCATCTTTAGACCTCATTTGCTTTCCCTTGCGCTCGGTAATGACGAGATTCAGGTCAACACAGCCCTCATTTGAGAGCCTCAGCGTCACCGACAAGCTGCTCATACTTGTGACAGGTTTGCACCCTCAAATGCGTAAATCCGGTGAGACGAAGACAGGTGCTGTCACTTTAGCACCACTGTGCACACATTCATTCTATAGCTACGGATTCAGACAACATCCATAAATAAAAATGCACTCGGATACAAGGTGCCGGGCAAACCACGGAGAGACGCCTGCACGGCGTTTGCCGCAAGGTCGTCTTGTTATCGCAGAGGAGAGTTGGCGTAGCGGAAGGGCGGGGGAACTGGCCCCCGTTTTTGCAATGACGGCTTTGGTTCAAGCCGTTGTCAGTTGTTCATCCCGTCTTCAATTGCGATGCCTTGCGCACGCATTTGCTGGATCAGGCCGGCGCGGGTGCCGGGGAGGTTGAGCATGGTTTCTGCGCGCAGTGCCGCCACTTCGTCGGCGCTGTAAGGCTGATAGTCGGCCGGCGTGCTTTTGCCCGCCATCCCGTCGGCACGGATCAACCAGTTGAGCAGGTCGGCCAGTTGCGCGTTGTCCAGCGCGGACTGCGACATGCCCGGTACGCGCACGAGAAACTCGCGGCCGCCCGGCACTTTCAGAAAGTTGCCGACAAACCCCGCCATCCGGGGCGTGTCATTCGCGGCAGAACCCATGCCATTGCCCAGGTGGCAACCGGCGCATTGCAGTTGGTAGTTCACGCCAACGCTGTAACCGGCCTGGGCAATCGGTTTTTGCAGGGCTTCATTGCCCGGCGCATGCTGTTGCGCCGGGTCCGGGATGGCCCTGGCATGAACGAGCGGGGCGGTCATGGCGCAGACAAGACCGAGGATGAGCAACCTACCCATAAGCAGCACCTCCACCTGTGCAGGAGAAAAACGGACCTGTAGGAGCCAGCTTGCTGGCGATAGCGTTTTCAGAGACGCCATCGCCGGCAAGCCGGCTCCTACAAATAGCCAACCGCAATCAAGCGTTAAACCGCGACGCCACGAATGATCGAAACGGTGCAGTGGTAGATGTGCGATTTGGCGGCCAGGCACCAGTTCACATCGTTGTTGTTGAACGGGCGATAGGCCGGTTCTTCACTGTCGTTACGGGTGCAGGCGCACTGCGCACAGCTCTGCTTACCGCAGCAGTCGTTGTACGAAATGATGTAATCCTTGCCGTCGGCCGGGTTGCGGCAGGTGCCGATCCAGGTCACTTGCGACACTTCCGTGCCCGGCGGACAGGACGTCACCGATCCTCCGCAGCAGCTGCACAAAAAGCCATCGATGGAGCAGTAGCGCCAGTAGTCGCAGGTGTTCGGATCACCCGGGTCACCGGCTTTCGGGTTCTCGGCGGCCAGGGCTTTGCTGGTGCGATCCAGCGGCAACAGCAGCGGCAACGCGGCGCCGGCAACCATCAGAGAACCCATGCGCGACAGCAGTTTGCGTCGTGAGGTTGTGTCGGCAACACGACGAGTCGAACGCTCAAACAACAGATCCAGCAGTTTCATGAAAGTCTCCTGCCTTATCAGTGGCTATGGCCGTGGCTGTGGTCGTGTGCATGCGGCTGGCTGTTGAGGTATTCCTGCAGCGTCGCGCTTTTCAGGTGCTCGACTTCGAACAGGCTGTCCAGGTGCTCGCGGGAATTGACCAGGCCTTTGGCGCGCAGGGTGCCGCTCTTGTCGATCAGCGCAGCGTACGGCAGCTTGCCGATCTGGTAGGTCATGCCCACTTCAGGCCCGACCACATAAGTGGCGTCTTCCAGTTTGTGTTCGGTGATCAGCTTTTGCTGGGCGTCCATGTCGCCGTCGCTGATGAACACCACGTCGAGGCGATCGGCCTGTTCCTTGGCGATGGATTTGATCGCCGGCAGCAGCGACTTGCAGATCGGGCAGGTTGGCGAAAGGAAGAACAGCAGTTGCGATTTCTCGCCGGCATAGCCGAAGTTGACCGGGCGCCCTTTGCGGTCGGAAGCGGTGACCTGTGGCGCGGCTTCATTGACCGCCACGCCCTTGTCCATCATCAATGCACCGGCCGGGGCCAGACGGCCGTGCAGCACACCAATCTGCCGGACCAGGCCCATGACGACAAACGCCACGGCCACCAGCAGTACCCAGAGCAGAACGTTGGAAACGATTAAGCCTTCCATTGATCACCTACCAATCAGTTTGAGCAGAAGAGGGGAGTTCGCCAGCAAGCCATCGGCTGCGGCGTAAATCAGCAGCGCGACGGCGCTGGCGGCGACAGTCACGAAGCCGTCGAAAAAACCCAGGTCACGAACCACCGGCGAGACGCTGGCCAGCAACGCCAGCGCCACCAGCGCGCTGTTGCGCAGCAGCAGAACCGGGCGCAGCGGTTGGGCCTGGTCCGGGCCGGCACAGCCGCAGTCGATATCGCGACGGCCGCGCCACAGGTTGATGCCAATGGCCGCGGCGTACAGCGCGATCAGGCTGGCGGCGCCCAACGCTGCCCAGGCACGGCTGACCGGTACCAGCAGCGCAAAGGCGATGGCCAGTTCAACCAGCGGAATGACGCGTGCGACGGGGCGTACGGCCACGTCGGGCAGCAATTGGTAGTCCGCCAGTTGCCGGGCAAAACGTGCCGGTGCGCGCACCTTGTGGGTCGCGGCACTGGCCAGCAACACCGCGATGGCGAGGGCGCTGGCAATGATGAAGATCGGATCTAAGTGCATGGCCGAACCTCGGTTAGTAGCTCATGACCTGAGTCGCGGTTTTCGCGACCTTTGCCATGCTGCCGGTGAGCGTGTTGGTCTTCAGGTCGAAGATCTGCAAACCGCCTGCAACGTCGGCGCCCAGCAGCAGCGGCTTGTCGTCGCCGGTCGCCTGCATGCTCCACACCGGAACCGGTGCCTCCAGCGTGGCGACCTTCT
Organism: Pseudomonas sp. MM213; assembly: GCF_020423045.1. Classification (NCBI taxonomy): domain Bacteria; kingdom Pseudomonadati; phylum Pseudomonadota; class Gammaproteobacteria; order Pseudomonadales; family Pseudomonadaceae; genus Pseudomonas; species Pseudomonas sp. MM213. The sequence continues at coordinate 2,152,952 of NZ_CP081943.1, read as the reverse complement.
TGTGGGTTTTCAGATCAAACGCCCAGATCAGCGGGCTTGGGTCTTCCCACTTCATCGGTTCGTGCGCGTCGTGCATCAGCACGTACAAGCGGTTCAGCTTCGGCGCGACAGCCATCAGCTGCCAGCCGCCCGGTGCCCAGCCGGCCTTCTTTTCCTCGTCGCTGGTCAGCGACCAGGACGGCAGGATTTTCGGTGCGTCGGCCGAGAAATCCACTGGGCGCACGGTGCCCGTGGTGGTGGTGAAGTAATAGGTGTCGCCGACGTTCACCGCGCGTTCCACCAGTTTTTCCGCGTTCGGGTCAAAGAACGGCGTGCGGCTGCGTGCGGTTTCCTGGCCCTGATCGTTCAGCGTGATCACTTGCAAACTGCCGTCGCCGCACAGCGAGGCGAAGCGGCGATTGCCGATCGGGTAGTTGAGCACGCAACCGGGAATCGCCAGTTCGGCGGTGACGGCTTTGGCCTGGGTGTCGACCACGGTCACCGAGGTCGACGGGGTGAAGTTGTAGACGTAGACGAAGCGGTCATCACCGCTGGTCTTCAAACCGTAGCGTTGGGTCAGCGACTCGGCGCGCTTGTTCGGAATCAGCACTTCCCAGGCCGGCGACAGGGTCGAGCTGTCCCACGCGGTCAGCACGTCGGTGCGGGTGCCACGGGTGCCGCGCGAATACCAGATGTCGGCGCTGTAGAGGGTTTTCTGATCGTGGCTGAGCGTCGAGGGCGCAGCAAAACCAGTCGGCACCATGCCGAGCACGCGCTTTTTATCGGGGTCGACCACGGTGACACGGCCCGCCACGAAACTTTCGAATTCGACGTCGACGATAAAGGCCCGATGAACTTCCGGCGGAAATGCCAGAACAGTCTGGCCGATCGTGTCAGCGGGCAGATCCGCGCTGGCATTGTTCAAACCCAGTACCAGCAGGCTGAGACTCAGCGCTGACTGTACGGTGATCCTGGTGGCTCGCATTAGGGGAACTCCCTGAATTATTGTTCGTGCAAATCGCAAGTGCATTGGCAGATTTTTGCAGTTCGATTCTGCCTCGCTGGCAGAAGGGGGAATTGCTGTGGCTGCCAAGCGTTTGTGTGTCTGTGCCAGTCTCGAAAAACCGGCTGCACACACTGCAATTGCAAGCCAAAACCACTGACCTGTAGGAGCCAGGCTTGCCGGCGAAGGCGTCCTTGAGTACGCCTTCGCCGGCAAGCCTGGCTCCTACAGGTCAGTGGTTTGATTCAGGTTCTTCGGTGGTTTCAGGCGGGAGTTGCGAGGGGAAGGGTGAAGGTGAAAACAGCACCGCAGGGCTCAAGGTTTTGCGCCCAGATATCGCCGCGATGGCGGCCGATGATGTTTTTGCACAGCGCCAGGCCAATGCCGTTGCCGCTGACCTTGGAGGAGAAGAAACCGTCGAACAGCTTCTCTTGCGCCTCGGCCTGAATGCCGCGACCGCAGTCTTCGATGCGCACCAACGCCACGTCGTTTTCGCGGCTGGCGTGAATGCGCAGCACCCGTCGTTCAACAGGCAGATCGCTCATTTCTTCAATCGCATTGAACGCCAGATTAAGAATGACCTGACCGATCAGCACCTTCTCGCAGCTCACCCAAAGCGGCGCGGGACTGGCGACAATCTCGACGCGAACCAGGCTCGGATCGGCGCGCAGGCTGATGAAATAGCGGGTTTCGCGCAGCAGTTCGTTGAGGTCGATCAGCTCTTCGGCCTGCTCCAGTTTGACCACGTAATCGCGCACGCTTTTGATGATCAGCGACGCATGTTCGATTTGCCGCACGGCGTTTTGCAAACCCCAGGCGACGCCCTGGTCCGTAGTGGACTCCTTGCCCAGGCGAATCACCGCGCCTTCGATGAAGTTGCGGGTGGCGGCCAGCGGTTGGCTTAGCTCATGAGCAATGGCCACGGCCATTTCACCCATGGCGTTGTAGCGCGCCAGGTATTCGAGTTTCTGCTCGCTGACCCGCCGAGCTTCTTCGGCGCGCACTTGTTCGGTGACGTCGCGAAACAGCAGCAGGTGGCCGACCAGGTCATCTTCGATCTCGATAAAACGACACGTCGCCTCATGCCAGCGCCATTCACCGTCGCGGCGTTGCAGGTGGTAGTGCACGCGGAACGGCGCATGTTCCGGGGTCTCGCTGGCCAGCTGTTGCAGCAGCCGGCGGCGCGAATCGTCGTCGCACCATGACAGGAAGTTTTCGCCGATCAGCGTGTGTTCTTCGCTGTTGAGCAGGTGCGCGCCGGAGTCACTGATGAAGCGGATATCACCTTCAGGGCCGAGCACCGCGACACCTTCGGCGAGGTCCTGCATGAATGCCTTGAGCCGGCTTTCGAAACGCTTGAGGTCGCGCTTGACCTTGTCCTCCCTGGAGATGTCGCGGAACTGCACCATCAGCACATCGCGACCGTCCAGATGCACCAGCGTCGCGACCGCCTCGGAGAGGATTTCCACGCCTTGCTTGGAGCGATAACACCACTCGATGGCGCGCTGGCCCGTGCGCGCTGCGCCTTCCAGCCAGCGCAGGCCGACCGAGCGCCGGTACTTGGGCGCGTCGCGGGTCATGTCCGGGGCTTTCAGCGGCGTCAGTTCTTCGAGGGTAAAACCCAGCGCGTCGAGGGCGGCGGTGTTGGCCCAGAGGATCTCCTTGCTCTGCGCATCGTGAAGAATGATGCACAGCGGCATGGCTTCGATGAGGGTGAAAAAGTCGTGCGGTTTTGGCAGGTACATCGCGCAGTCCTGAGGAACCGGTGAAGGGAAAGTATGGCTTTTTATACCCGCTTGCGCGTGGGGATGCGCTCAGAGGTAACCGGGGGCGGGCTAGGGGATTCCTTTAGTGAAGAGGCTGCACGCACCAATAGTGGTGACCCGACGCGATTTTTACACTGGACCTCAATGCAAGGGCAGCCACGCATCTTCTCTGTAGGAGCGAGGCTTGCCCGCGAAGAACGATAACGCGGTCTGCCATTGAAACCGCGGTGCCTCGTTCGCGGGCAAGCCTCGCTCCTACAGGGATCGGTGTTGTCCAGCCTCGGCCCACTAACAATAAGTAAAACGGAGAGAAGCCCATGCTGCGTTCAGCTGTCGCGGAGAAAGACCCTCTGCCAGGCGTCGACGGCAACACCGTCCACCGCCAGGCCTTTGAGCAGGTGCTGGCGGAAGTGCGCCAGCGTCGCGATGAATTCGACGCCGGTTCCCACGTGCCACGGGACATGATCGAGCGCTTCAAGCACGTGGGCATCTACCGCGCCGCCACGCCGAAATGCTTCGGCGGTGACGCCCTGGCGCCGGCGCTGTTCCTGCAAATGATCGAGCGTATTTCCGAAGCCGATGGCTCTGCGGGCTGGGTCGCCAGTTTCGGCAGCGCCGGCGTCTACCTCGCCGCATTGCCGCCGGAAACCCTCGCCGAAATCTACACCCAAAGCCCGGATCTGGTGTTCGCCGGTGGCCTGTTCCCGCTGCAACCGGCTGAAGCTGTCGAGGGCGGCTGGCAGGTCAACGGCACCTGGAAATTCGCCAGCGGCTGCAAGGGCGCCGACTTGCTCGGCGTGGGGATTGGCGCGGCGGGTGGCAAGCCGCGCACTGCGGTGTTCCGTGCGGACCAGGTCGAGATCATCGAAAACTGGGACGTGGTCGGGCTCAAAGGCACCGGCAGTCACGACCTGCGCGTCAGCGACAAACGCGTCGACGAACGCTGGACCTTCATCCGTGGCGGTGCCGCGACCATCGACGAGCCGCTGTTCCGCTACCCGTCGATTGCCTACGCCGCGCAAGTGCTGGCCGTGGTCAACCTTGGCCTGGCCCGCGCCGCCCTCGACGAAGTCAGTCGCATGGCCGCCGGCAGCGGCATCACCGGCGCACCGAAAATGGCCGACCGCGCCTACGTGCGCATCGAGATCGCCAAGGCCGAAGCCCGACTGGCCGCCGCCCGTGGCTTCTTCTACAACGCCACCGAGCAAGTGTGGAATTCGATCCTCGCGGGCAACCCGGTCACCGCCGAGCAAACCAGCCTGTTGCGCTTGTCCGCGATTCACGTGTCCCAGGCGGGCGCCGCCGTGGTGCAGAGCGCGTACAGCCTCGCCGGCACCACCGCGATTTACCTGCGCCATCCGCTGCAGCGCTACCTGCGCGATTCGATGGTGGTCACCCAGCACGCGTTCCTCAGCGAAGGCCTGTACGACGGCGCCGGCTCGGTGTTCCTCGGCGTGCCGCCGTTCCCTGGCTACATCTGAACCCTCTCTTCAAGGATCAAATTTCATGTCCCAGACCACCCAAGAACCGCTGCGCGTCGTCTTCTGCATCGGCATCACCCAGAACTTTTTCGACCTGCCCACCGGCGAAGGCCTGAGCGTCTGGAAAGGCTTCAGCCAGATGATGGGCTCGCTCGGCGCCATGCCCGGCATCACCGTGCTCGGCGCGATGGACGATGACCGGCTGATGGTCGGCCCTTCCACCACCTCGCCGTGGACCGTCTACATCATGGCCGACGTCGACTGCCACCAATCGGTGATCGATGCCTGCAACCTGTTCCGCACCACGCCGGTAAACGAGTACAGCCTGTGGCGTTACGCCAAGGTCGAAGCGCGCATCGGTCGTCCACTGACCATCCCCGATGCCGCCAGGGTGTAAGCCATGAACGAGGCCTTGTTGCAGCGTCTGGCGACGCTCGAAGGGGAGAGCCAGGTGCGCCGCTTGATGGCGCGCTACATGGACCTGTGCGACGTGCCGAGGGCGATCACCCACGTCAGCGAGCTGGCGCAATTGTTCTGCATCGACGCCGTGTGGGAAGGCGTCGGCAGCGTCACCGCACAGACCTTCGGTCAGCACTGCGGGCGTGAGGCGATTGCGGCGTTTGTCGGCGGTTACTTGCCGCCCTCGGAGCACTTTCACCTGAACCTGCATTACCTCACCAGCGAGTCGATCCTGGTCGACGGCAGCAGCGCGCAGGGGCAGTGGATCATGCAGCAGGTGTCCACCTACGCCGATGGGCGCAGCGAGTTGTTCGGCACGCGCTTGAACATCGATTTTCGTTGTGTCGAGGGTGTCTGGCTGATCGCGCATTTCCGCACGCAACGCTTGTTCAATTCGGACCTCTTCACCTCGGAGTCGGGCGCATGAGCACGTTTATCAGCGAATTTTTACTCGGTGGCGACGGCAAGCGGGTCGCGATCAAGGACTCGATCGACATCGCCGGCCATCCGACCCGCTCGGGCAGTCGTGCGTTTGCCGAGGCTGAACCGGCGCTGCGCAACGCCGACGTGGTGGACGCGATCCTCGACGCAGGCTGGCAAATCGTTGGCAAAACCAATATGCACGAGTTGGCGTTTGGCGTGACCGGGATCAACGACTGGACCGGCACGCCGATCAACCCGCAAGCACCGGACCGCGTGCCGGGCGGCTCTTCCAGCGGTTCGGCCGCAGCGGTCGCCGCCGGTCTGGCGGACATCGCCATTGGCACTGACACCGGCGGTTCGGTTCGTGTACCGGCGGCGTGCTGCGGCATTGCCGGGTTGAAACCGACTTATGGGCGAGTCAGTCGGGTCGGTGCGCATCCAGCGGCGTCCAGCCTCGATTGTGTCGGGCCGTTTGCCGCCGACATGGCGGATCTGATCGCGGCGATGCAAGTGATTTGCCCAGGCTTCCAGGTGCAGGGTTTGCCCTCTGGCAACGCGTCGGTGGGTTTTCTTGAAGTCCACTGCGAACCGCATCTGCAAGCATGCCTCGGCGCCGCCGCCGACCGCGCAGGCTGGCGTCGTAGTCAGCTGCACCTGAGCGATTTCGAAGCCGCGTTCGCCGCCGGCCTCACCGTGATCAATTTCGAAAACTGGGCCGCGTTCGGCCACCTCACGGGTAAAGGCCTGATTGGCGCGGATGTCGAGCAACGCCTGCTCGCCGCCAGCCGCACCAGCGCCGCTGACCTGGCGCAAGCGGAGAAAGTCCGCGCGCGTTTCAGCCAGCAAGTGGACGCCGCGCTGGAAGAATTTGCGGTGCTGCTGTTGCCGACAATGCCCAGCCTGCCGCCGACGCTGATCGAAGCCCGCAGCGCCAGCAAAGCGGTGGCCGGCATGACCCCGTTGGTGCGGCCGTTCAACCTCAGCGGCCATCCGGCGCTGACGGTGCCGGTGGAACTGGAGGGCAGCGGATTGAAAGTCGGCCTGCAGATTGTCGGTCGTAAAGGTCAGGACGAGCTGGTCTGCGCCTTCGGTGCGCAGTTGCAACAGAGCATGGCCGGCGAACGGTCGACCCCTAACAAGAAATCATAAAAAGCCATGAGGAGAACCGCATGAGCACTCATGAATACCGGCTGATCGCATCATCGAAAAGCCCGGACGAACTGGTCAGCCACGACCGCGTCGACGTCTCGCTGTACAACGACCCGGCGCTGTTCGAAGCCGAGCTGGAAAAGATTTTCTACCGCACCTGGGTGTGGGTTGCCCACGAAAGCGAAGTGCGCAACAGCGGCGATTTCAAGACCGCGACCATCGGCCGTCGCCCGGTGATTGTGGTGCGCGACAAGAAGGGCAACATCAACGTCCTGGAAAACCGCTGCCGGCACCGTGGCGCCACGGTGTGTGAAAAACACAAAGGCAACGCCACCGGTTTCACTTGCCCGTATCACAGCTGGTCGTACGGTCTGGACGGCAAGCTCCGTGCGCTGCCGTACCCGGACGGCTACGAAGGCATTCTGGAAAAGTCCGAATTGCCGCTGACCAGCCTGCGCGTGGAAAGCTACGCCGGCATGGTGTTCGCCAGCTACAACGACGAGATCGAACCGCTGGAAGATTTCCTCGGCGGCGCCAAACACTGGATGGACCTGTTCATGAAGCAGGGCGCCGGTTTCCCGATCAAGACCCAGGGCGAACACAAGTTCAGCTTCAAGGGCAACTGGAAGATCCAGCTGGAAAACACCACCGACGGTTATCACTTCCCGATCGTGCACAAGTCGTTCATGTCGTCGGTGGATGAAGAAACCTCGGAAATGCTCTCGTTCATGACCGACGAACAAGCGGTCACCCATTCGTTGGGCAACGGCCACAGCGTGATGGTGATGGTGCCGGAACACGTCGATCTGGATCACGACGACGGCACCGAACAGTTGCAGGAGCGCTTCGCTCACGTCACTGAAGAACTGTCGAAAACCATGGAGCCTGCGCAAGTCCGTCGCATCGTGCGCTCGCTGCACGGCGCCGGTTTCAACCTGAACCTGTTCCCCAACGTCGCGATGTCGATGTCGTTCTTCCGCGTGCTGCGTCCGGTGTCGGTCACCGAAACCGAGATCCGCCACGTTGCCCTCGGTATGGACGGCGGACCGGAAATCGCCAACCGCGAACGCATGCGCATCCACGAACACTTCCAGGGCCCGTTCGGTTTCGGCAGCCCGGACGATGCCGAGGCCTGGGACCGTGTGCAGCGCGGCTCGTACGCCGGCGTCGACGCGCCGATCCTGGTCAACCGTGGCCTCAATCGCGAAATCACTGCCGAGAACGGCGACAAAGTCAGCCACGCCACCGACGAAGGCGGCATGCGCGGTGCCTACGACATGTGGAAAAGGATGATGAGCCAATGAGCAATCACGACACCCTGAACGGTTTTTCCGGCCCGTTGGCCCAGGCCATCGAATTCATCTGGCGCGAAGCCGAATTGCTCGACCACAAGAATTACGCCGAATGGGCGACCTTGTGGAGCGACAGCGGCAAGTACATCGTGCCGATCGATCCGGACACCGAGGACTTCGAAGCCAACCTCAACTACGCCTACGACGATGCGCGCATGCGTGACTTGCGCATCGAACGCCTGACCGCCGGCTACTCGCCATCGGCGGTGGACGCGGCAAAAACCATCCGTACGATTTCGCGTTTCCGTCTGGTGGAAGCCGCCGGCGACATCCTCGAAGTCAATTCGGCGCAGTTGCTGTACGCCTATAAGCGCGGCGTGCACACGCCGTTCGTGGCCGACCTGAACCACCGCATCCGTTTCACCGATGGCGTGCCGACCCTGGAGCGCAAAGTGGTGCGGCTGATCAACTCCACCGACAGCCTGAGCGCGCTCGGCTTCCTTCTGTGAGGGCAACATCATGAGTCGAGTAGCCCTTGTAACAGGTGCCTCGCGCGGACTGGGCGAGTGCATCGCCCGCCGTCTGCACGGGGCGGGTTATCGTGTCGCCCTGGCGGACGTGCGTCTCGAGGGCGTGCGGCGATTGGCTGCCGAGCTGGATGCCAGCGGTGCCAGTGCTGTCGCCATTGAGTTGGATGTGCGCAGCAAGGCCGACTTCCAGCATGCCCGCGACGTGCTGGTCGAGCATTGGGGCGGCTGCGACATCCTGGTGAACAACGCCGGCGTGTCGAAAGTCGCCGCGTTGATGGACATCACCCCGGAGGAGTTCGACGAGTCGATGGCGATCAACCTGCGCGGCACTTTTGTCGCGTGCCAGGTGTTCGGCGCGCACTTTGCCGAGCGTGGTTTTGGCCGCATCGTCAACATCGCCTCGCTCGCCGGGCAGAACGGCGGCACCGCCACCGGCGCGCATTACGCGGCAGCCAAGGGCGGCGTGGCGACGCTGACCAAAGTCTTCGCCCGTGAACTGGCCCCGCAAGGCGTGACGGTCAACAGCATTTCGCCGGGGCCGCTGGACTTGCCGGTGGTGCGCGAAACCGTGGCCCCGGAGCGACTGGAACAGATCCTGAAAATGATCCCGGCCGGCACCCTCGGCGACCCCGGCTACATCGCCGACAGCGTGTTGCTGCTGATCGCTAACCACGCCGCCTCCGTAACCGGCGCGTGCTGGGACATCAACGGCGGTCTGTTCATGCGCTAAGCGCATTCGCGGCCAAACACACAACCCTTGTAGGAGCCGGCTTGCTGGCGATGGCGTCCTCACCGGCGATGCAAGTCTCAAGGCCGCCATCGCCAGCAAGCCGGCTCCTACAAGGTGTTTTACACCAGGCAAACACAGGTACCCGCAGGTGCCGTAAAAACAAAATCAACCGTATTTCAGGTGATGCAATGATGAAGGTGAAGATCGAAAGGATCGTCGACGAAGCGCTGGATATCCGTTCCTTTCGCCTCGTGCGCAGTGACGGCCAGCCGCTCGACGCCTATGAACCGGGTGCCCACGTCGACCTGACCGGGCCGACCGGGGTGACCCGTCAATATTCGCTGTGCAGCCCGCCCCAGGACCGCCGCGCGTATCTGGTAGCGGTAAAAAAAGAAGCGCAGTCCCGTGGCGGTTCAGCGGCGCTGCACGAGGTGGAAGAGGGCGTGGAGCTGGAAATGGGTGCGCCGCGCAACCTGTTCCGCCTCGACCCGACGGCCACCGAGCATGTGCTGTGCGCGGCCGGTATCGGCGTCACGCCGCTGCTGAGCATGGCTTATCGGTTGAGCGAAAACGGCCAACCGTGGCGCCTGCATTATTTCGCTCGTTCGCCGCAATACGCAGCGTTCGCCGAGCTGTTGGCGAGCACGTTCGCCGGGCATGTGCAGTTCCACTACGGCATCGAGCCGGGTGACATGGATGCCACGTTGAGTGAGTGCCTGAACCACGCGGGCAGTACCGCACACGTGTACACCTGCGGCCCGGCGCCTTTCATGAACAAAGTGGTGGAAGTGGCGGCGCGCAGCCGTTGCGACGATGCGATCCACCTTGAGCATTTCCAGGCCGATCCCGCAGCGAATGCCGGTCCGAGTGGCGGTTTTGAAGTGGAGCTGGCCAGTTCCGGCGTGGTGCTTCAGGTGCCGGCCAACGCGAGTCTGGTCGATGTGTTGCAGGCCCACGGTTGTGACATCGACACCGAATGCCGCGAAGGCATCTGCGGCACCTGCATCGTCGAGGTGCTGGACGGTGTGCCGGAGCACCGCGACAACTGTTTGTCGAACAAGGAAAAGGCGTCCAACAAACAGATTTGCGCCTGCGTTTCCCGCGCCGTTTCCGCCCGTCTGGTATTGGACATCTAACGCAAGGGAAGGCTGGCAAGCCAGCGCCGGAGCCTGTTGAATAGGGCCCGACGGCCGTCGAAGGAGGAGACAGCCAAGGTCAGTAACATTTGCCGAACCGCTCGACGAAGCGGTCGAAAAATAACAATAAAATGCGTGAGGCTTTGCAGTGATGATGACTTCTTTGGCGGTTCGCAATGAGGCGTTCGAAAGCTGGCTGAGCCAGGTCAACCAGGCCTGCGGGCGTTTCGATGCCCGGGCCCTGGATACGGATTTCTACGGTGAGCTGGCGGAATATCGCAGCGGCGCGATCAACCTCAGTGTCGTCGACATGGCGCACGTGCACCTGTATCGCACCAGCAAGGACGTCAGTGTCAGCAGCGACGGCCACTATTACGCGGTGTTCCAGATGCGTGGCAGTTCCCGGCTGGAGCAGGGCGACAACCGCGCTCAACTGGGCACGGGCGACATCGCCCTGATCGACGCCTGCCGCCCGAGTGACATGACCTACAACGAGGATTCCCGACAGTTGTCGCTGATCCTGCCGCGTCAGGTGGTCGAGCGTGGTTCGCATTTCAATGCGGTCAACTGCGCCACACGAATCGCGGCCAGTACACCTCTGGCGGCGATGGCCAACCGCTTGGTGCTGGATACCCGGCAGCAGGAAGGCCTGGACATGCAGGAAAGCGAAGCGGTACTGGATGCGTTGGTCAGCCTGTTGTTGCCCGGGATCAGTGCCCGCGACAGCGGCGCGGATGCCCACGAGCGGCAGTTTCGCAAGATCATCGCCTACATCGACGAACACATCAGCGCCGAAGACCTGTGCCCCGAGCTGATTGCCCGTGAGGTAGGGATTTCGGTGCGCGGGTTGTACCGGATGTTCTCCAAGCGCGGCCTGGTGGTGGCGCAATACATCAAGCACCGACGCCTGGATTTCTGCGCGGAAAACCTGCGCCGCTCACCTGACGAGCAGAAGCTCTCGGCGCTGTGTTACGCCTGGGGCTTTTCCGATTCCAGCTACTTCTCCTCAGCGTTCAAATCCCGCTTCGGCGTATCGCCGGGCGCTTATCGCAAGCGCTACAGCCACAATTGACCTCTCCTGCAGGAGCCGGCTTGCCGGCGATGGCGGGGCATCAGACGCCATCAATGTTGAATGTGCCGGCCCCATCGCCAGCAAGCCGGCTCCTACAGTAGATCATCGCCGTGCACATACCTTGAGTTCGCTGCGGATCCCTGTAGGAGCCGGCTTGCTGGCGATGGCGGAGTATCAGGCACCATTGATGTTGAATGTGCCGGCGATGGCGGTCTCATGACCGCCGCAGGTCCCTCAATGCCGAGACGGCTCATCCACCGGCAAATGCAGCACTTCGCGCACCAGCATGGCAATGCTGGTCACGCCCATCTTTTCCTTGATCTTGGTCCGGTGCACATCAACGGTTTTCACGCTGATGTTCAGCTCCCGGGCGATGACCTTGCTGGCCTTGCCATCGATCACCAGCATCAACACCTCCCGTTCACGGCTGGTCAGCAGGGCGAGTTTGCCTTGCAGGTGCTGGCGTTGCTGCTGATCGGCCTGGGCATGCACGGCGGTCTTCAGCGCCGCTTGTATGCGGTCGATCATCTGCTGCGGGTTATAGGGTTTCTCGACGAAATCCAGTGCGCCGTTCTTCATCGCGGTCACCGACATCGGAATGTCGCCATGGGCGGACACGAAGATCGTCGGCAGGGTGCTGCCACGCTGGTTGAGGATTTCCTGCAGCTGAAAGCCGCTGGTTTCCGGCATGCGCACGTCCAGCACCAGGCACGCCGGTTGCTTGGGGTCGTACTGGCTCAGGAACTCTTCAGCGCCGGCAAAGCATTGCGCCTGGACGCTGACCGACTCCAGCAACCAGGCCAGCGAGGTGCGCAGGTCTTTGTCATCATCAACGATATAAACAATCGGTTTGCGGGTTTCCATCAGGGGTTGCCACGAGATTTTCTAATTATTGTTTTCGCACGCGTGCACGCTGCGGCGGACGTCGACACCTATGTTGGCGCCTTTTAGCAGAATACCCACTGCGACGGGCCCTGACGATAAAGAAACCACCTAGTCGACTAGCGGAAAGCCTACCTCGGCATGGGGATCGTCAGAATGGCTGCGCGCCACGCCGGGCTTTAGTCTTGTTCCATCACCCACGGGCCGCGAACGCGCGGTCCTCCTGAAGGAAGGGGCACCGACATGGCCAACCTGAGCCAGCAGCAAATCGACTTTCGCAACGCCATGGCGCAACTGCCGGCGGCGGTGAACATCATCACCACCAACGGCCCCGGCGGACGCTGCGGCATCACCGCCAGCGCCGTGTGCTCGGTGACGGATTCGCCACCGACCGTGCTGGTGTGCGTCAACCGCAACAGCGCCACCCACGATGTGTTCCGCACCAACGGCCGGCTGTGCGTCAACGTGCTGTGCGGCGAACAGGAAGAACTGGCCCGACACTTCGCCGGCATGACCCAGGTGCCGATGGCCGAGCGGTTTGCCTGGGACTTGTGGGACGGCGGCGACACGGGCGTGCCGGTGCTGCGTGATGCACTGGTGCAGCTGGAAGGACGGATCAGCGAGTGCAAGGAGGTCGGATCGCATTCGGTGATGTTTGTGGAATTGTCGAAGGTGGGCGTGCGTGGGGAGGGCGATAGCCTGGTGTATTTCAACCGGTTGTTTCACCGGATTGAGCATGCCGTGGCGGCTTGCTGAGACCGCGTTATCGTTCATCGCGAGCAAGCTTGCTCCTACAGGTCTGTGTCGTTCACAAATGGTGTGATCACTTCAACCTTGTAGGAGCAAGCTTGCTCGCGATAGCAGTAGATCAGGCACCGCTGCCTTCAGATGCGAAAACTCCCGACCAACTGATTCAGCCGCCCAGCCTCGCGCTCCAGCTCGGTACATGCCTGCAACGTCGATTGCAGGTTCTCCACTCCTTGCTGGTTCAGCGTGTTGATCTCGGTGATGTCCACGTTCAACGCCTCGACCACCGAGGTTTGCTCTTCAGTGGCTGCGGCCACCGATTGGTTGACGTTGTCGATCTCGCCAATGCGTTGCGTCACGCTGCCCAGCCGCGTGCCTGCGAGGTTGGCGATGCTGACGCTTTCCTCGCTGTGCTGCTGGCTCTCGGTCATGGTTGTCACCGACTCACGCGCGCCGACTTGCAGTGCTTCAATCATCTGCTGAATCTCTGCCGCTGAGGTCTGTGTGCGTCCGGCCAGGCTGCGCACTTCGTCGGCGACCACGGCAAAGCCGCGGCCCGCTTCACCCGCCCGTGCCGCTTCGATGGCGGCGTTGAGGGCGAGGAGGTTGGTCTGTTGGGAGATGCCTTTGATCACTTCGAGGATTTGCCCGATGTTCACGGTTTTGCTGTTCAGCGCTTCGATGTTGACGCACGACGCACTGATTTTGCCGGACAGTTCGTTCATCACCGCAATCGTGCGCTCGACCACCTGACGCCCGTCTTCGGCCTGTTGGCGCGCGGCGGAGGCTTGCTGCGAGGCATCGGAAGCGTTGTTCGCAATTTCCTGGGCGGCGGCGCCCAGTTCGTTGATCGCGGCGGCGACGCTGTTGGTGCGGGTCGATTGTTCATCGAAATTGCTCAGCGATGCGTTGGACGCCAGCAGCACACGCTTGGCGCCTTCGTTGACGCCGAGCGCCGCCGAAGACACCTCGCGAATGGAATGGTGGATACGTTCGACAAAGCGGTTGAACGCCGTCGCCAGTTGGCCGATTTCATCCCTTGATTGCACGGCCAGGCGCCGGGTCAGATCACCTTCGCCCAGGGAAATATCTTCCATGACCCGCGTCAGCAGTTGCAGCGGCCGGGTGATGCGATACGCCGCGTACCAGATCAACACCAGGCCGAGCAGCGCCGAGCCGCCGCCCAGCAACAGCTCAAGCGCGGTGCTCCGCACGGCTTGTGCATCGAGTTCCTGTTGCAGCGTGGTGACCGGGGCGAGCAGCACGTTCTGCGGCACGCCGACCAGCACACCCCACGGCGCCGCACCGGCAATCGGTGCCAGCGGCTCAAGCACTTTGATCTGCTGTTGATCGACGAACACTTTCGGCTGGCCCTGACGCAAGGTGTCCATCACCTCGGCATTGTCCAGCGGTTGCCCGAGGCGACTGACGTCCTGGCTGTTGGCGGAAATCACCCCGCGCGGGCTGACGATGCTGATCTGCCCGTTGCCGTCGAACAGTTGGAGCGCGCTGGCTTCGCTGTTCTGTTGCAGGGCGGCGAGGTTGATGTCGAGACCGACCACGGCGATGACCTTGTCATGGTCCAGCAGCGGGAACGCGATGCTGGTCACCAGTTTGCGGCTGCCGGAGGCCTCATCAAAATACGGCTCCAGCACGCAGGCTTTGCGGGTGTCGCGGGCACAGGTGTAGAAGGCGTTGTAGGGCGCGCCGCTGGGGCCGGGCGAGGTGTTGGCGAGCAGCGCTTCGTCGCCGATCACCGCTTGCAGTTCGCCGGGTTTGCTTTGCACCCAATACAGCGAAAAGCGCCCGGTTTCGTTGCTGCCCATGGTCGCCTGATCGACGAAACCGGCGTCGGCGCCGTCCAGGGCATCGGGTTCGAAAATGACATAAAGCCCGAGCAGGTCGGGCTTGTCGATCAGGGCCTGGTGCAGCTGGGTGCTCAGCTCCTGGCGCAGTTGTGGACGGGTAAGGTTGCCCTGATGTTGCAACTGCCTCAGGTAGAGCAGATAGCGCGACAACCCTTGGCCATATTCGTGCGTCTGCATGAAGGTGCGTTGCACCTGCATCGCTTGCACTTTGCCCAGCGCCTGCATGTGTTCCTTGGCGGCGTTGGCGAGCATTTCGCTGCTGGCCTCGGCCACTTGCTGGCTGCTCCGATGGGTTTGATACAGCGACAAACCCATCAGCAAACCCACCACCAACAGCAGGCAGAGGCCGGCGAGCAGGGCGATTTTGCTCTGAATCGTCAGGAATTTTTTGTGCATTGGAAACTCCGTTTCCGTTGAAGGGCAATGCCGCGCAATTTTGTTGGAACCCGCGAAGCCCCGTGGGAGCGAGCCTGCTCGCGATGGCGGAGTGTCAGTCGACATTTGTGTTGCCTGATACACCGCCATCGCCGGCAAGCCGGTCTCACTCCCACAGGGGTTCGCCCGCTACCACAGGAATTGCGTCGGACAAAACTTAGAACGTGGTGGCGAAAATCACCTGGCTGTAGAGGTTCTTGTCGTTGCTGCCCAGCTGCGTGCCACCCTCGTCGGCGCTCTTGTCCGGCTGATAGAGGCCGATCAGCGGCATCACCGTCAGGTGCTCGTTGACGTGCCATTCGGCATACAGATCGACTTCGTGGCCATCGCTATTGCCGAGGTTGCGGTCGATGGTGTCGAAGTTGAAATACATCGCACCGACCGTCAGGTTCTCCAGCGGCGAGACGGTGAACTTGACTTGCTGGATACGCGAGTTGGTGTTGAACGGGCCGGCGTAGTTACCGGCGACCTCACCCTGGAACCAGGTGCCGAAGCCACGGCTGAATCCATAGAACAGCGTGTCATAACCTTCCGAGAAACGGCTGTAGCGGTAGCTGGCATTTGGCGTCCAGGCCACGTCGGCGAAGGTCCAGCCGGCTTCCAGGTACCAGGCGTCTTCGGTGCTGGTGTGGGGTTTGTCCTGCTTGGCGTATTCGCCGGAGAGGAACAGGTTTTGCACCCCGGCATTGCCGGCTGCGCGCAGGCTGTAGGTTTTCATGCCGTCGCGTTCAAGCTGCATCGGTGAGGCGAATTCTTCGTCGACATCGGTGGTGTCGATGTAGGTCAAGCCGACCGTGCCTGCTTCGGCGACATGCTCAAGCGTGCCGACGTACATTTCGGTTTTCGCTTGTGCGCGGTTATCGGATTTCAACCACATCAGGTCGCCACGCCAGCCTTCCTTGCCTCCCAGGCGCAGCACGGCAGTCTCGTCGAAGGCTTTGCGCGCCGCCAGCCAGTACGCGCCTCCGCGGTTGAACTCACCGTCGGCCAGACCTTTGCCCAGGTTGAGCGCGTCGCCATTAATCAGGAAACCATCACCGACCACGATGTTCTGACGACCGAAGGACAGGTCGACGCCGTCCTCGCCGAGCACGTCGAACAGCTTGCCCGAACGCCAGCCGAGGTAGGCGTCTTCGAATTTGGTGGTGCGTTCCGAACCGTCGCTGAAGCCTGCGGCATCGCCGTCGCCCCAGGTGCCGGAGCTGAGCAGGTTCGCCGCGCCGTACGCGGTGCCGACACCGGCCAGGCCCTTGTCGAAGCTCAGGCCATATTTGATGTAGCCCTCGCGCCACGACGAAGAACCCGGGTCGAGGCGACCGGACAGCGCGTAGTTTTCCTGGCTGTGGAAGATGCCGAAGACCGCTTCCAGCGTGGCGTTCAGGTGACTGTCGTCATCGGCGTAGAGTTCGTACGCGCCGGCTTGGCCGGCGCTGATCATCAGGGCAAGTGTAGAGAGACGCAGCAAGGGGGACTTGAGCATGTGTGGCATCCGTTCTTGTTCTTGAGCGCAGGTTTGCGGTCTTTTTCGATACTAAGGCGCGGAACTTTTCCGGCCTTTTGTGTGGTTGCCAAAGAGTTGGCTGTGCTTGCCAAAATGCCCGGTTTGGCAGCCTCGCCAATACGACTGGCACGCAGGGCAAAACCTGCGCATCACTGACCATCGACAATCCCTCTCAACCCTGTCGATGCACCGCTGCGTCGGCGCTCCCGTGTTGCCGCTCAATGGATGAGCGCGGATTTTCAAGGTCGTTTTCCTATGTACACCTCGCTGCGATTGCCCCTCATCGGTCTGCTCTCACTCACCCTCGCGCACACCGCGTTGGCCGCTGACTGCGCGCCCGACCAGGGGCATGGCGCCCAGGTCTTCGCCAATGAATGCGCGGTCTGCCATTCGGTGACGAAGGGCATGACGGGAATGATGGGGCCGAACCTGGCGGGTGTGGTCGGGCGCAAATCCGGCTCGCAGGAAGGCTTCAACTATTCCCAGGCCATGCGCAGCAAAGACATCAACTGGCAGGCCGAGAACATCGCGCAACTCATCACCCAACCCCAGGCCTTCGTGCCGGGGACCTACATGCCCTACATGGGCCTGGCTTCGGCCGACGATCGCCAGGCGGTCGTGTGTTTCCTCAAAGAACAACAGTAATCAGCCCGTTATCCGGCTGAACAACACGTCTGAACCAAAGGTGATTTATGAGCAACGTTGAAATCCTGCCGCAGGTTGCTGCATTCCTTGACCGCCGCCACGGCTGCTTTATCGATGGCCAATGGGTGTTCGCCGAAGGGCCGCGCATTGCCGTGGTCAACCCGGCCACCGGCAAAACCCTGTGCGAAACCCTCGACGCACCGCTGGAGGTGGTCGAACAGGCGGTGCAGTCGTCGCATAAAGCCTTCAAGTCCGGCGTATGGTCGGGCCTGCGCCCGGCGGACCGCGAACGCATCCTGCTGAACTTCACTGCGCTGGTAGAAGCGCATGCCGAAGAGCTGGCGCAGCTGGAAACCCTGAGTCAGGGCAAGTCGATCAACATGGCGCGCGCACTGGACCTGAACGCCACCGTGGAGTTCATGCGCTACATGTCCGGCTGGGCGACCAAGATCGAAGGGCAGACCTTTGACGTGTCGATTCCGCTGCCGCCGGGGGCGAAATTCACCGCGTTCACCAAGCGTGAACCGGTGGGCGTGGTGGTCGGGATCGTGCCGTGGAACTTCCCGCTGCTGATCGCGGCGTGGAAGCTGATGCCGGCGCTGGCCACCGGTTGCACGGTGATCATCAAACCGGCGATGGAAACGCCGCTGACCGCCATGCGCCTGGCTGAACTGGCGCTGGAAGCGGGGATTCCGGCAGGCGTGTTCAACGTCGTCACCGGTGGCGGCGCCAATGTCGGCGGTGTGTTGACGGCGCATCCACTGGTGAGCAAAGTGTCCTTCACCGGTTCCACGGCGGTGGGCAAAAGCGTCGGCGTGGCGTGCATGGAAAACATGACGCGGTTCTCGCTGGAGCTGGGTGGCAAAAACCCGATGATCGTGTTGGCCGATGCCGACATCGAAAAAGCCGTGCAGGGCGCAATCCTCGGCGGTCTGCTGAACAACGGCCAGGTGTGTGCGGCAGCTTCGCGCTTCTACGTGCATCGCTCGATCCACGATCAATTCGTTGAAGCACTCGCCGCCGCCGTATCGGCGATGCCTATCGGCGCAGGCATGAACGGCGAAGCGGCGATCAACCCGCTGGTCTCGCGCAAGCAGCAGCAAAGCGTGCTCAAGCACATCGAGCTGGCGCGTCGCGAAGGCGCACGAGTAGTGTCCGGGGGCGAGCTGGTGGAAGGCGAGGGCTTCTATGTGCAGCCGACCATTCTGGCCGACATCGATCACAGCATGGCGGTGGCCCGCGAAGAGGTGTTCGGCCCGGTACTGGGGGTGATGCCGTTTGACGATGAAGACGCCGTGATCGCCCTGGCCAACGACAACCGCTACGGCCTGGCCGCGAGCCTGTGGACCAATGACCTCGGCAAAGCGATGAACCTGGTGCCGCGCATCGAGGCCGGCACCGTGTGGGTCAACGCCCACGTGCTGCTCGACCCGGCCATGCCGTTTGGTGGCGTCAAGCAGTCCGGCATGGGCCGCGAGTTCGGTCGTGCGGTGATCGAGGCCTACACCGAGCTGAAATCAGTGTGCATCGCCCACTGATTCACACCGTGGGTGCCGGCTTCGCCAGCTCGATACCGGCGTCACTCAGGCGCTTGAGGATTTCAAACAGCAGGTCGCTCTTGGTCACGCCGACGATTCTCGGGCTGCCGACATAGCCAGTGACCGTCAGCGTGATGCCCTCGGGGGTCAGTTTGCTGAAGCGCACCATCGGCGCCGGTTTGTCGAGAATGGTCTCGTGCTCGCGGTAGGTGTTGTAGAGCAGGTCTTTCACCTGTTCGGGGTCGATGTCCAGGGGGAAGGTCAGTTCGAGTGACGCCACCCCTTGGGCGCTGCCGCCCAGGGTTACGTTGCGCAGGTTTTGCGAGATCAGCTGCGAATTGGGCACGATGACAATCGAGCGGTCACTGAGCTGGATTTCGGTGGCCCGCACGTTGATCCGGCGGATGTCGCCCTCGACCCCGCTGATGCTGATCAGGTCGCCGACTTTCACCGGGCGCTCGGTCAGCAGGATCAGGCCTGAGACGAAATTCTTGACGATCTCCTGCAAGCCAAAACCAATCCCCACCGACAATGCGCTGACGATCCAGGCCAGGTTCGTCCATTGCACGCCCAACGATGACAGCGTCAGCAGAATGACCAACGCATAGCCGATGTTGGCAAACAGCGTGGTCAGCGAAGCGCGCATGCCAGGGTCCATCTCGGTTTTCGGCAGGAGCTCCTTGTCCAGCCAGCGGCCCAGCGTGCGAATCAGGTAGATGCCGATCAGCAAGGCCAGTGCGGCATTGAGCAAGTGCCCGGGGATGATGTTCAGTTTGCGCAGCCCGGCGCCGCCGAGAATGGAAAAGACGTTGGTGAGCAGTTGCCCGAGCGTCGTGCCGACCCCGCCGACGAACAGAGTGACCAGCGCCAGCAGCAAGAGTCCGGCCCGCCCGACCCCTGAAAGAACGATCGAGATCTGCTCCAGGCGCCGGTCTTCAATGCCGAGCAACTGCTTGAGCGCCTTGCCGCTGGGGCTTTTGATTGAAAAAAGTATTCGCAGGCATCTTTGAAGCACTGCATCAGCAAATAGAAACCGGAGAGGATGAGAAAGCCCCAGACCAGTTCATAGGTGACGAACCTGGCCAGGGACACGTAACCGGTCAGGAGGGATACCAGGCAGATCACCATCGCAAGACTGGCGAGGGTGTAAAGCACGCCCGCGAACGTCCTGCCGGCTTCATAGGCTTCGCCAGACGCCACGACGGCTCTGCGGACTTTGCCGGTGCGCCACAATAAATCCACCAGAACGCACGTGACAACCAGTGCGACGACCCCTCGACCGGCGATTACGATGCCGCTGCTCATGCCGGTTGCGTTGGTAATCTGGATCATTGTCACCAGAACCAGCAGCACGCCCGCCAGAACCCGCGGATAAGGCTTGAGTGACAGCGCCACCTGATCGGCAAGCGCCGGCAGCCGCCACGACGGGTGTTTCGTGGACAACAGGGCGCGGCTCAACGCGGTGATCAGCACGCAGGTGTAGGCGACTTTTTCGAATTCCTGGGAAAACGTCGACAGTGTCGGCGTCAGCGGAGCCTGGCGTGTGAAGACATAAAACAGCAGTTGCAGGGACAGGCCGACCGTCAGCACCGTGGCCAATACGGAAGCCAGCGCCAGGGAACTGCGGCGCAGGCGTCCTTCTGGCATCCGGTGAATGCAAAGCCACGTCAGCCCTCGTTCCGCGAGACGGCGGCCCAGCGTCCAGATAAGCAGGGCCAGCAGCAACAGTACGCTGGTGTAGAGGCGTTGGCCCGGTTGCCAGGCCAGTTTGACGACCTCACTTGCCTGACCGAGGAACGATGCGAAGCGCTGTCGATCATCCATCGAAGGGCTCAGGATCGGTGACCAGAACTCGGGGTTCAGGACGCTTCGGGTGCTCAGGGTCAGTTCGCTTTCCAGCATGTTGCGACGGATGCCGGCAATCTGGGTGATGAGGTCGGTGGCGCTCGTTTTCAGGGTGGCCAGGGTTTTCAGGGTGGCGTCGATTTTGTTTTTTTGCTCGGTGAGCGCGACCCTTTGCGCGGTGATATCGGGCTGCTCGGCCGCGGCGTCATCGCGCGGGACAGGCCCCAGCACACCCAATTGCGCGCGCAGTTGAGTCTGCAGGGGAAGCAGCGAGGTCGAGAGGCGATCGACATCCAGCATGAACATCTGGACCAGGTCCTGCGGGGCCTCCAGCTGGCTGTAGTTATCAACCAGCGAGATCTGTTGTTTGAGGGCGTCCAGCCGAAGTTGCAACGCCTGGAGGTCGCTTGGGGAAACGCTGGGGGGCGCGGCAACCGCCCTGGGCATTGAAATGTCCGCAGGGTCTGCCGCCAACAGCATTCCGGGGCCTGCCCCGAAAAGCGTGAAAGCGACGAAAATCATGGCTTTCAGTGCATGACGCATAGGAGTGCCTGACTCTGTTGTTAGTCATTCAGCCTATGAGGTTAGGTCATCAGTCAAACCTTCGAGCAATAGTTTGTTCGGCTGCCCCCGTTGAACGGGGGCAGGGTGGACGTATCAGACGCGTTCGAACAGCACGGCGATGCCCTGGCCGCCGCCGATGCACATGGTCGCCAGTGCATAACGACCCTGGACGCGGTGCAGTTCGTGAATGGCCTTGGTCGCGATGATCGCGCCGGTGGCGCCCACTGGATGGCCCAGTGAGATGCCCGAACCGTTAGGGTTGACCTTCTCCGGGTCGAAGCCCAGTTCCTGCGCCACGGCACAGGCTTGCGCGGCGAAGGCCTCGTTCGACTCGATGACATCCAGGTCGGCGACGGTCAGGCCGGCACGCTTGAGCACCAGACGAGTGGCGGGAATCGGGCCGAGCCCCATCAGTTCCGGCTCGACACCGGCGTGGGCATAGCCGACCAGCCGGGCCATTGGTTTGAGGCCTTGGGCGCGCACCATCTCACCGGTGGCCATGATCAGCGCACCGGCGCCGTCATTCAGGCCCGAGGCGTTGCCGGCGGTGACGCTGCCGTCTTTTTTGAAGGCCGGTTTCATCTTGGCCAGTTGCTCGGCATTGACCTCGGCACGCACGTGTTCGTCGGTCGCAAAGGTCACGGTGCCTTTGCGCGATGCCACTTCGATTGGCACGATCTGACTGTTGAAGCGGCCTTCGGCGATTGCCCGCGCGGCGCGCTGCTGGCTGAGCATGGCCAGTTCATCCTGGGCCTGACGCGTGATGCCGTAGCGCTCGGCGATGTTTTCCGCGGTGATGCCCATGTGGAAACCGGCAAACGGGTCTTGCAGCACGCCGAGCATGTAGTCGATGGCCTGCATGTCGCCCATGCGTGCGCCCCAGCGCGCTTGCGGCAACAGATACGCGCCACGGCTCATGGATTCGACGCCACCGGCCAGCGCCGCGCCCGCATCACCGAGCATCAGGCTTTGCGCGGCGCTGACGATTGCCTGCAAACCGGAACCGCAGAGGCGGTTGACGTTGAAGGCGGGTGTCTCTTTCGGCAGGCCGGCATTCATCGCCACCGCCCGGGAGATGTAGGCGTCGCGGGCTTCGGTCGGGATCACATGGCCCATCACCGCATGGCCGATGTGCTCAGGTGCCAGCCCCGAGCGCTCGATGGCGGCGCGGCAGACGTCGGTGGCCAGTTGAATCGGTGGCACATCCTTGAGCGAGCCGCCGAAGCTGCCGATGGCGGAACGGACGGCGCTGATAACGAAAATGTCGGATGGGTTCATGTGGGTTTCCCTGGTTCGGTCTTGTGCGCGTTTGGCGCTTTTATTCGGGGCAGAGTCTAGGGGCGGTGGTTTGGTTGGGATAGGTCGAAAGTGCTCAAGGGGGGTGGTGTTTTTTGCCATTTGCGGTGGGTGGGGGTATATCCGTTTCTGCGGTAACGGCGGCTATTGGTTTCGCCCTTACGGCGAGTCACTTTGGAAAAGCCTGTACGGACCGGACACATGGTGGACACATGTGCGGGGACATGGTTGACACATTATGACCCATAGTCAGGTTTGCTCACGTCGAACGTTCTTAGGAAGTGATGGCAGAAGTAGACGTCAAAGAGTCCATTTCTTTCAGGGTTGGGCCGTATTGCGATGTGCTGCCCAACCAAGCCCTTGGCGATGCTGAAATAGCGTTTCTGAAAGCGAAATCGGCTGTGATAAACCTTGGCCAACACATCGTCCGGCCCGTATTCAAACTCCGATAGTTGCTGCGGATAAGCCCAGGGGCTAGAGCGATACCGGTCCATCGGCACTTGATAGTTCAACGCTTGATGAGGCCGTTGCAGGTTATAAACCTCCCGCCATCGATCAAACGCGGATTGAGCCTCCTTGACCGTGGAAAATTGACGCCCCTCAAGCACTTCGGCTTTGAGTGAACGGTGGAAGCGCTCGATCTTCCCATTGGTTTGGGGATGGTAAGGGCGGCTGAAGCTGATCCGGATTCCTAAACGAATCAGCCAGATACTCAGCTCTGTGATTTCACCTGGGTTGCGCGGTGAGCCCCATGGCGGGCCGTTATCAACATTGATGCGTGCTGGTAATCCGAAGCGCTGGAATACCTCAATCATCTTTTCCTTCACCGTGGCTCCGCGCTCGTTATCGCAGGCCTGAATAGCCAAATTGAATCGTGAGTGGTCGTCCAACAAAGTCAGGGGGTGGCATCGGCCTTCTTGCGTTGAGAAGTGCCCCTTGAAATCCATCTGCCACAGATCGTTAGGCGCATCGTGTTCAAATCTCAGCTTGGCCTCTTGCTCATTCTGAGCAGGCTGAATCAGCCCGTGCCTGCGCAGGACATTGGTGACGGTGCTGGGAGCGATCTGCTTTTTCAAGATGATGCTGATTGTGCGTCCGCCCCATGCGGGATGTTCTTGCCTGAGGGCTAAGACTTCGGCCTCCAAAGCAGCAGGGGTCAGCTTGGGGCTGGTTGCAGGTCTGCGGGACTTCTCTTGCAGTCCCGACTGACCGTGTGTCTCGTAGCGGTTGAGCCACTTGTAGGCCGTTTGCGGACTGATGCCGAACCGTCGACACAGTTCTCGTTTATTGCTGCCGGGTTGCCGTGCTAAGGCAACAAACTCTTCTTTCAGGCTCATGGTATCTCTCGTGTCCCAGGGCATGATGGATTCCCGGCGAAGTTGGCTCGCCGAAAAGTGTCCACCATGTCCCCGCACACCCGTCAACCATGTGTCCGGTCCGTACAAAAAGCCCCAAAGTAACCAAAGGGCTCTTGCCCCTTTCGTTCGGTGCCTCGCCTAGGCTCGGCATGCCCTCGCTCCGGTCCTGCTCCGTGGGCCCGCCGCGATCGGCCATCCCTGGCCGTGCGCGGCTAACCCGGCATCCATGCCGGGTTGCCCACTGCGCAGAACCTGCGCTCGGCCTCTCGAGGGGGCGACTACCGCCACAGCCGCCGAGGCGGCCTGAAAGCCGACCTGGCTCTTTGGTGCACGCGTTCCCTCATTCCGGATATCTACACCAATCCCCTGTAGGAGCCGGCTTGCTGGCGATGGCGTCCGTCCAGCCAATACAAACGTCGACTGACCCACCGCCATCGTCGGAACGCCGCCCGCAGCAAGCCGGCTCCTACACGGTGATTGGGTTCGCACGATTCAAAATTGTAGGAGCCAGCTTGCTGGCGATGGACGTCAACGATAACGCGGGCTGTCTGAATGAACGCGTTGCCCGGTCGTTTTTCGCGGGCAAGCCTCGCTCCTACAGGGAATCGCGTTTGCTTTTGCTTCTCACCACTCATCAGGCCGAGCGTTAGCTCGCCTTCAGCTTTTGATCTGAGCGCCCCCTCGAGAGGCCGAGTGGAGGTTCTGCGCAGTGGGCAACCCGGCATGGATGCCGGGTTAGCCGCCCCCGGCCATGGATGGCCGATGGCGGCGGGCCCACGGAGCAGGACCGGAGCGAGGGCATGCCGAGCCTAGGCGAGGCACCGAACGAAAGGGGCAAGAGCCCTTTGGTTACTTTGGGGCTTTTCCAAAGTGACTCGCCGTAAGGGCGAAACCAATAGCCGGCGTTACCGCAGAAAACGGATATTCACACCAACCGCGACAACACCAAACCTCACTCACCCACCCGCCGCCCCGGAAAAAACAACTCAAAACACGTCACCCCCTCACTGCTGCTGACACTGTAAGCCCCGTTATGCAACTGCATGATCGTCGCCACGATCGACAGCCCCAAGCCATTGGAATGAGCCGAACGCTCGCGGGATTCGTCAACCCGGTAAAAGCGCTCGAACAGCCGGGGCAGGTGCTCGGCAGGGATGGTCTGGCCATGATTACGCACGATCACCCGGATCCCCTCAGCCGAAGGTATGGCGCGAATGACCAGCTCAGAATGCGCCGCGCCATATTTGATGGCATTGGCGCACAGGTTGGCCAACGCACGGCGCAGCAGCATCGGCTCAGCCCAGATCACGCCGCTGCCCTGGGCATCGATGCTGATCCCGACATCCGCCGCCAGCCCTTCAAAATAGTCGGCCATACGTTCCATTTCGTCAGCGGCATCCAGCTCCTGGCGTTGGCTCAGGGCACTGGCCGGGTCGGTACGCGCCAGAAACAGCATGTTGTCGAGCATCCGCGCCAGACGCTCAAGCTCTTCGACGTTGGAGGCGAGCAGTTGCTGATAGGCCTCGACGCTGCGGTTCTGCTGCAACGCTACCTGGGTTTCGCCGAGCAGGTTGTTGATCGGCGTGCGCAATTCATGGGCCATGTCGGTCGAGACCTGACCCAGTTGCACGAAGCCCTTGCCCAAGCGGTCGAGCATTGCATTGAGCGCGTCGATCATCGGCAGCAACTCCCGTGGCGCGCCCTGGCCATCGAGGCGCTCGGTGAGGTTGCCGACGCCGATGCCGTGGGCATGCCGGGCCAGGCGTCGCACGGGCAGCAAGCCGCGATGCACCAGCAGATAGCCGGACAGCGCCAGCAGAATCGCCGCCACGCTGGCGAAGAGGTACACGTTGAGGCGGTAGCGGGCGAGCACGGCGCTGCGCTCGGTCATCAGGCGTCCGGTGACCACCTGCAAGCTGCCCATATCGTCGGATTCGATGGTCGCCGCGACGGCCGCGAAAGGGACGCCGTCCACGCCGGGATAATGCTGCACATCGGCCAGGCTCAACGGATGGTCCATCGACACCGGTGCCAGCGATGGCAAGGCGAGGTTGCCGGGATTGACCACCAGCAGCGGTTTTTGTCCGGCGGCGCCAATGGTCAGCAGGGCTTCGCGATTGCCCAGCATGTTCTGGAACAGCGCCGGTTTGGTCTTGATCAGCTCCAGCGTATTGCTGTCGTTGAGGAAGGTGCGCAGTTGATCGATGCGGTTCACCAGGGCCGCGTCGTCGCGGCGGATCAGCTCGCGCTCCAGGTCGCGGTACAGCGCCACGCCCAACAGGGTCAGCGAGACAAACGCGAGCAGGGCAAACACCAGCGCCAGGCGCAGTGTCAGGGAATGGCGAAGGCGACTCATGCCTGGGTGTCGAAGCGGTAGCCGATACCGCGCACGCTGTGGATCAGCTTGAGCTGGAACGGGTCATCGATTTTCAGGCGCAAGCGACGCACGGCGACGTCGACGACGTTGGTGTCACTGTCGAAATTCATGTCCCAGACCCGTGACGCGATCATCGAGCGCGACAAGACCTGGCCTTGATGCGTGGCAAACAAATGCAGCAGGGCGAATTCCTTGTTGGTCAGGGTGATCTTCACGCCAGCGCGGGTGATGCGGCGCTTGAGCACGTCGATCTGCAGATCGTCCACCTGCAGCTGTTCTTCTTCGCGGGTAGGACCACGGCGGGTCAGGGTGCGCAGGCGCGCCACCAGTTCGGCGAAGGAAAAAGGCTTGATCAGGTAATCGTCGGCGCCCAGTTCCAGACCCTTGATGCGGTCGGCGATGTCATCCCGCGCGGTGAGAAACAACACCGGTGTGTCGGCTTCCTTGCGCAAGCGGCGCAGAACCTCCCAGCCATCCATTTTCGGCATCATCACGTCCAGAACAATGACATCGAAATCGTGCTCCAGAGCCAGGTGCAGGCCATCGACGCCGTCCCGTGCCAGGCTGACGGAGTAACCGAGTTCCTGCAGGCCGTTGAGCAGGTAATTGCCTGCCTTGGGTTCGTCTTCGACTACCAGGATATTCATGGGGTTTGTGCCTCAGCCAATTGGCGCCAGTGTAGCCGGATCAATGATCGTTGGTGCAGCCCGTACCGTTGACCTGGTAATCGAGGACGTGCTCGCGACCCTGGTGGTCGAGGTAGTCGAGTCGCGCCGGGATCACGCCGCATTGCTGCGAGATGTCGGTACTGGCGAGGACTTTGGCGACGTCCATGTGCACGAAGAAACCGGTCTTGTCGTGGATCACCGGCGCAGTGGTCTGCGTATCGGCAAACGCCGAGCCGGTGGCGAGGAGGGCGGCGAAACCGAGGATTAACATTTTCATGAGGTGTCTCTCTATTCAGGTTGGCTGCCGGGAATGGCCTGACAGTGAGTTCAGGTTAACCAGGCGATCCGGACAGCCGACCAACAGTTCAATGACAAAGTTGTAATGAAACCGGGCCTGGCGTTATGGCTGGCGGCCGGAGGCTTCGAGGATCAGGTCGGCGATTTCTTTGGAATGGGAAACCAGCGACAAATGGCTCGACGGCAGCTCGATGGTGGTCGCGCCCATGCGTTTGGCGAGGAAGCGTTCGAGGTCCGGGTTGATGGTCTGGTCGAGGCTGGAGACCGCGTACCACGACGGTTTGCTGTGCCAGGCGGCTGCGGTGGTGCGATCAGTGAACAGGGTTTTGGCAATCGGTTGCTGCACGGCGAACAGTTGCATCGCCTTGTCGTGGGGCACGTCGCTGGCGAAATATTTGAGGAAGGCATCCTGTTTCAGGCTGACGAAACCGTCGTGTTCTTCGGTGCCGGCACGCACGGGCATGGTCGGGTATTTGGCTGACAGGGCGACGAAATCTTCCCCGGCGTCCGGGGCGCGGGCCGCGACGTAGACCAGCGAGCTGACCTTTGGATTGACCCCGGCTTCACTGACCACGGTGCCGGCGTAGGAGTGGCCGACCAACACCGTCGGGCCGTCCTGTTGGTTGAGTACACGCTGGGTGGCGGCGACGTCATCGGCGACCGAGGTCAACGGGTTTTGAACGGCGGTGACGTGCAATCCGGCGGCCTGCAACCGCGAAATCACGTCCGCCCAACTTGAGCCATCAGCCCAGGAGCCGTGTACCAGCACGACGTTGTCGGCCTTGACCGGCGCGATGTCGCCGGCCATGGCGGAGCCGGTGCCGAGCATCAGCAGGCTGGCGGCGATCAGGCAGAGTTTGTTCAATGGTTTCATGGTATCGACCCTTGTCATCATCAGTGGGAGGCGTCACCCGGTGTGGGTGACTGACGACGCCACTTTAGGAAGCGAGGGTGCTGGCTACGCTGACAACTCGATGACAAGTTTGTAATGCACGGCCATTGGGTTTTGCGGTGATCTTGCGACCGCCATCGCCGGCAAGGATTCGGTACAAACGCCGCGAACCTGTAGGAGCCGGCTTGCTGGCGATGGGGCCGGTGGGAGCACCTAACGCTGAAGGTCTTGCCTTTCGGCCTGCTGCGCAAACCATTGCAGAACCATCGCGCAAGCCGGATGAGCAACGGCTGAAGGTTGCAGATTCAACGCGTAAATACCGCGTGTTGCCAACGGCCGGCCAAACGGGATAACCAGCACCCCCCGTTCTATCGACTCTCCTGCCAGCGTCATATCCGTCATCGCCACACCCAATCCTCTCGCCGCCGCGTCCAGCGCCAGTTCATCGAGGTTGAAGGGGATGTGCCGGTAATCATCCAGCGATTTACCGCCATTGGCCGACAACCACTGAGCCCAATCATTGCGGTCCGCCGAGCGATGCAACAGCGGGAAACTCACCAGATCTTCCACCGCTGCCAGTGGTCGCGTCGAGGTGCCCAGTCCGGGCGCGCACACCGGCACCAACGCTTCCTTGAACAGGGTCAGGCTATCCGGGTCAGCGGACGGCTCGGGCAGATAGAGAATGTACGCATCACTGTCGATGGCCGGCTCCACCACTTCTGTCGCCACGGTCTCGATCGACAGCGAAACCTGCGGATGACTTCGATAAAACTCGCTCAACTTCGGCAGCAACCAACGAACCGCCAGCGACACATGCATGCGGATGCGGAAGGGCCGTTCCTGTGGCGAGAGGCGGTCCTCCAGGGTTTTCAGTTGCGCCAGGATATTTCGTGCGGTGCCCAACACCTGTTCGCCTTCCGGCGTCAGTCGCACATGGCGGCTGTTCCGCGCAAACATCGGCACGCCGAAGTGGCTTTCCAATAGCTGAATCTTTCGGCTCACCGCACTTTGGGTCAGGCACAGCCTGGCGGCCGCTTGGGTGAAGCTGCCCGAGTCGGAGACTTCCACCAGCGCCTGCAAGGCCTGGAGCGAAGGAATGTGGCGAATTTTATCCATGCGTTTTCTGAATGGCTCGATGATTTTATAACGTTGGTTGTATCACTACAGGCCTTATAGATTCTAGCTCTGGCGAGCGTTTTCCGGAAACGTCCATGCGATTACAGCATGCGCTCGCAGAATGACAGTCAATGAGGTGAGGCATGACCAATGAATGTGGCTGGATTGCGCAGGCGGGAAGTTCAGCCGCTCGCGGTCCTCTCAAAGGCACGGTAAAAGCCGACTGGCTGATTATCGGTGCCGGTATCACCGGGCTGAGTGCCGCGCACTCGCTCGCGCAATTGCACCCTCAGGCGCGGATCGTGATCGTCGATCGGCAACGCGCGGCGCAGGGCGCTTCGGCGCGCAACTCAGGCTTCGTCGTAGGTCACGAACACCCGACCAGGGACGAGTTGATCGGCAACCACGGGTTCGCCGGTTATGAAGTGGACACCGCGATTTCACGGGCTGCCAGCGACGAAGTGCGCCAACGCATCGCCCGTCACGGTATCGAATGCGACTTCAGGGATTGCGGTTACTTCTTCGCGGTCAGCGACCCAGGCAAGTTGACCGATGTCGAAGGCAAACTGGCGACGCTACGCGCCGTCGGCGCTTCTGCTGAGTTTCTGCAAGGTGAGCAACTGAGCGAAAAACTCGGCACCCGGCACTACCAGGCCGCGATCTGGTGCGGTCAGGGCAACGCGCTGCTGCAACCGGCGAAATACGTGAAGGGCTTGCTGGATGCACTGCCGGACAACGTGACCGTGTTCGAGAACACCGACATCACCGGCCTGGAGCGTCTGGGCAAAGGGCGAATTCGCGCCAATGGCATCGCTGGCAGTATCGAGGCGCCGCAAGTCCTGGTGTGCCTGAACGCGTTCATTCCCCGGTCGGGCATAGAGGACAGCGGAACCTTCCCGATGGAACTCAGCGCCAGCCTTACCCGGCCGCTCAGCGATGAAGAGTTCCAGTCCATCGGCGCCGTCGAACCGTGGGGCGTGCTCTCCACCCGGCCGCTCGGCGCCACGGTGCGCCTGACCCCGGACCGTCGCGTGATGATCCGCAACACTGCGGAGTACCGCTCTCGTGACCTGACCGACAGTGAACTGCTGCATCGGCGCAAACACCATGTGCTCGGCTTGCAACGGCGCTTTCCGTTTTTGGGCGAGCAAGACATCCAGTACACCTGGACCGGACATTTGAGCGCCTCGCGCACCGGGCAACCCTTTTTCTGCAAGGTCGAAGAGGGCGTGTATGCGGTGGCTGGCTGCAATGGTTCGGGCGTTGCGCGCGGCACGCTGTGGGGGCGATTGCTCGCCGAAATGGCCTCGGGCACCTGCTCGCCGATCCTCGAATCGGTCATGCGCAGGGCGCAACCGGGCTGGCTGCCACCAAAGCCCTTGCTCGATATCGGTGCCATGCTTCGCATGCGCGTGGAGGCGATCAGGGCCAGAACAGAAATCTAGAAACCCCGGCGATCAAAAAACAACAAAAGCTCATCAATAAGGTGATTGAACATGCGCGCGAACACAATTCCCCTGATGGTTGTACTGACCACGTTGTCGGCCGCCACGTACGCCGACGAAGTCGTCAATATTTCCAACTGGAACGGCTACATCGCCGACGACACCCTGACCAGCTTCACCCAGGCAACCGGGATCAAGGCGACTTACGATATCCACGACAGCAACGAAGTGCTGGAATCGAAGCTGATGACCGGCAACACCGGCTACGACGTGGTCAGCCCTTCGAACCATTTCCTGTCGCGCCTGATCAAGGCCGGGGCCATTCAGAAACTCGACCGGAGCCAGCTGCCGAACTGGAAAAACCTTGACCCGGCGTTGATGAAAAAACTCGAGGTCAATGACCCGGGCAACCAGTACGGCTATCCGTACATGTGGGGCACGGCGGGGATCGGTTACAACGTCGAGAAGATCAAGGCGATCTTCGGCAACACCGATGTCACCCATTCCTGGAAGCTGTTTTTTGAAGAAGAAAACATCAAGAAACTCAGCCAGTGCGGCGTGGCGATCATCGATAACCCGACGCAAATCCTGCCAATCACCCTCAATTACCTGGGCCTGCCGCCCCATAGCCACGAACCGGCGGACTACAAGAAAGCCGAGCAGGCGCTGCTGAAAATCAGGCCGTACGTGCAGTACTTCCATGCGTCCAAGTACATCAGTGACCTGGCGAACGGCAATGTCTGCGCGGTGATCGGCTTCAACGGCGACATCGTTCAAGCTGCCGCCAGCGCCAAGGAAGCGAACAACGGCATCGACATCGCTTACTCGATTCCTGATGAAGGCTCGACCCTGTGGTTCGACATGGTGGTCATGCCCAAAAGCGCGCCGCACGAGAAAAACGGCTACGCCTACATGAACTATCTGCTGACACCGCAAGTCATTGCCAACATCAGCAACAGCATCCACTACGCCAACCCCAACCTCACTGCGGATCAGTATGTGACCCCGGCCGTGAAGCAGGACCTGGCGATCTACCCGCCGAAGAGCGTGCTGGACAAGCTGTTTACCGTCGAGGAACTGCCGGCGGCGATTGCGCGGCTGAGCACGCGTCTGTGGACCAAGTTGAAAACCAATACCTGAGGTTGATTGCCCCTTCCTTGACTGTGCGAGTCAGGGAAGGGGCGGTATCAGCGGGTCAATCCCGGTCAATGGCGCTCAAAAGTCATCCAGCAATCCTGCAACTGCTCCCACCGCGACGGCCACCATTTTGAGTCCGTGCAACGCGCCGCGCATCCATGCAGGCGTCTTCCTGAAATGAACTGATTCACTGTTGTATGCCGCCATTCCAACCATGGCCTACGCTTATCCCGAGATGGCTGTTCAACGATCCGGATTTATGTCCGGACCGACGTTCAGCCGGCGCCCCATAAAAACAAAAGTCCCGGGAGAAAACGCATGTTCGCATCGTTACGTCGATCCACCCTTTGCCTCGCGGTTGTCGTCACTGCCGCTGTGCTCACAACGCCTGCCTTTGCGCTGGAAACCGTCAAGTTCATGGCCCCAGGTTCGGTGGGTGGCGGTTATGACCAGACCGCACGCGTGCTGGGCAAAGCCTTGGTTGAAGCCAATGTGGCCAAATCCGTCACCTTCGAAAACAAGGGCGGCGCGGGGGGCACGCTGGGGCTAGCGCAGTTTGCCAACAGCACCAAGGGCGATCCGGATGCGCTGCTTGTGATGGGCGCGATCATGGTTGCTGGCATTGAGCAGAACAACCCGCAGATTACCTTGAAGGATGTGACGCCGATTGCCCGGCTGTTTACCGAATACAACGTGATTGCGGTGCGCAAGGAATCCGAATTCAAAACCCTGGACGACTTGCTGAAAGCCTTCAAGGAAAAACCGACCAGCATTGCCTGGGGCGGGGGCTCCAAGGGCTCGATCGATCACATCGGTATTGCTGAACTGGCCGCGAAAATGGGCGTCCCGGTCAACAAGGTCAATTACGTTGCCTTCGCCGGCGGGGGGGAAGTGGTTGCCCAGGCGTTGGGCGGGCAGATCAAAGTCATCACCGGCGGTTATGCCGAACTTGGCCAATACATCAGGAGCGATCAGTTCCGTGTACTCGCCATCGGCGCACCGGAGCGCGTTGCAGGCATCGACGCCCCGACGCTTAAAGAAAGCGGGTATGACGTGATCATCGGCAACTGGCGTGGTGTTTACGGTGCCGCGGGCCTCACGCCCGAGCAGCGCAAGGAAGTCACCGACGCCGTGGTGGCGGCCGCCAACAGCAAAGTCTGGAAAGACAACATCGAAACCAACAAATGGTCGCCCAACATCCTCACCGGTGACGAGTTCGGCAAATTCGTCGATGCGGAGCACGTGCGGCTGCGGGCAATGCTGGTGGAAGTGGGGCTGGTCAAGCCATGAGTCAATCGCGTGCAATCGTGCCGGTGCAACTGGCGATTGGCGTCGGTGTGCTCGCCATTAGCGCCATGCTGGGCTACGGCGCCTTCCTGTTTCCCGAGGAGATGGGGTTCGTCATCCTGGGCGCGTACGTCTATCCCTACGCCGTGGCGGTATTCCTCGCGGGCGTGGGGGTGGTTCTGTGCTTTCAAGCCGTCACCGGCGGTTTTCGCGAACTGGCCGATCACGATGACGAGTCCGCCAAAGTGGTGCCCGGCGGCAAAGCGGGGGTGGCCTGGGTGACGGGGGGGCTGCTAGGCGTTGCCGTGCTTATCAATCTCATTGGCTTTGTCCTGTCGGCCGCGCTGTTGTTTGCCTGTTCGGCGCGGGGTTTCGGCAGTCGTCATCCGCTGCGCGATCTCGCCATCGGCATTGCCCTGACGCTCCCGATTTACTGGCTGTTCAATGCAGGGCTGGGGGTTTCCCTTCCGCCGCTTGTCAACGCCTGGATCTGATTCAGGCCGCAGGAGATCAACAGGGTGGATATTCTCGCAAGCCTGGCAATGGGGTTTTCCTCGGCCCTGACGCCGATCAATCTGATGTGGGGGTTCATTGGTTGTCTGCTCGGCACCGCCATCGGCGTCTTGCCGGGCATCGGGCCGGCGCTGACCGTGGCGCTGTTGCTGCCCATTACCGCGAAGGTCGATCCCACCGGCGCGCTGATCATGTTCGCCGGCATCTACTACGGCGCTCAGTTCGGCGGCTCCACGACCTCCATTTTGCTCAATACCCCAGGGGAATCGTCTTCCATGGTCACGGCCCTGGAAGGCAACCTCATGGCCCGCAATGGCCGGGCGGGGCCGGCCTTGGCCACGGCGGCCATCGGGTCCTTTGTGGCGGGCACTATCGCCACGGTTCTGCTGACCTTGTTCGCGCCCATTGTGGCGAAACTGGCACTGAAGTTCGGGCCTGCGGAGTATTTCGCGATTCTGGTGCTGTCGTTCACGACGGTGTCTGCGGTGCTCGGGGCGTCAATGTTGCGCGGCTTTGCATCCCTGGGGATTGGCTTGACCATCGGTTTGATCGGGCTGGACTCGACCTCGGGTATCGCTCGTTACACCTTGGGCGTACCGGAACTGGTCGATGGCATCGAAGTCGTGCTGGTGGCGGTCGGGCTGTTTGCGGTGGGCGAGGCGTTGTACAGCCTGCTGTATCAGAAAGAAGAGGCCTCCGGTCGACACCGCATGTCCTCGTTGTGGATGACGCGCGCCGACTGGAAACGCTCGGTTCCCGCCTGGCTGCGAGGGACGCTGATCGGTTTTCCCTTCGGTTCGATTCCGGCCGGTGGTGCGGAGATCCCGACGTTCCTGTCCTATTCGACCGAGCGCAAACTCAGCAAGTATCCGAAAGAATTTGCCGCCAACAAAGGCGAGGGCGCCATCGAGGGCGTCGCCGGCCCTGAAGCGGCGAACAACGCAAGCGCCACCGGTTCGTTGGTGCCGTTGCTGACGCTTGGTATCCCGACTTCCGCCACGGCAGCCATCCTGTTGGCGGCGTTCCAGAACTACAACCTGCAACCGGGGCCGCTGCTGTTTGAAACCTCGGGTGCACTGGTCTGGACCCTGGTGGCCTCGCTGTACATCGGCAACGTCATCCTGCTGGTGCTGAACCTGCCGTTGGTGGGGCTCTGGGTCAAACTGCTGCAAATCCCCCGGCCCTATCTGAATGCCGGGATCCTGGTGTTCGCCACCATCGGCGTGTATGGCATGCGTCACTCATCTTTCGACCTGTTGCTGATGCTGGCGATCGGGTGGGGCGGGGTGTTGATGCGGCGGTTCGACTTCCCCGTCGCGCCGGTGATCGTGGGCATGCTGCTGGGACCGATGGCGGAGAAACAGCTGCGTAACGCGTTGTCGATCAGCGAGGGCGACTGGACGGTGTTTCTGACACAGCCAATCTCAGCTGCGTTTCTGGCGTTGACGTTGCTGGTGCTGGTGGTGCCGCATCTGCTGCATGCCAGGGGCATCAAGTTGCATGAGGATGATTGAGCGTGTGCGGTGGCGACCTGATTCTGCGGGTGTACTCGTTCCCCTGTAGGAGCCGGCTTGCTGCGGGCGGCGTTCCGACGATGGCGGTGGGTCAGTCAACTATTTATTGACTGGACGGACGCCTTCGCCAGCAAGCCGGCTCCTACAGTTGATTTGTGTCATGGTCGAGTACCGCGTCCGCATGAAGTTGCCGCCCCCCCGTTGTTTTTGCTGATGAATACATTCGCATCAACGTTATGTCCGTTAGGCGATATCTACTGGCTTGTTAGCGTTAGTCGGTAATCGGCAGGCGCGTTAGAGTCGACCCACGCCCCTCGCCACCACCGGATAATACCGATGACCCGCCCCCGTTTTTTACCCGACAACTTCACCCTGACCCTGATCGGCGTGGTGATTCTCGCCAGCCTGCTGCCCGCCAGTGGTCAGGTCGCGGTCGGTTTTGGCTGGCTGACCAACATCGCCATTGCCCTGCTGTTTTTCCTGCATGGCGCCAAACTGTCGCGTGAATCGATCATCGCCGGGGCCGGTCACTGGCGCCTGCATTTGCTGGTGTTCAGCCTGACGTTTGTCCTGTTCCCCTTGCTTGGGCTGGCACTCAAACCCTTGCTGTCGCCGATGATCGGCGCCGACCTGTACATGGGCATGCTTTACCTCTGCGCGCTGCCCGCTACGGTGCAGTCAGCGATTGCGTTCACGTCCCTGGCGCGCGGGAATATTCCTGCGGCGATTTGCAGTGCGGCGGCCTCCAGCCTGTTCGGGATTTTCCTCACGCCGTTGCTGGTGACTTTACTGCTGAATGTGCACGGCGAAGGCGGCTCGACGCTCGATGCAATTCTGAAGATCAGCGTGCAACTGCTGCTGCCGTTCATTGCCGGACAGATCGCCCGACGCTGGATCGGCGCCTGGGTTGCGCGCAACAAGAGCTGGCTGAAATTCGTCGACCAGGGCTCGATCCTGTTGGTGGTTTACGGCGCGTTCAGCGAGGCGGTGATCGAAGGGATCTGGCATCAGATACCACTCTGGGAACTGGCCGGACTGGTGGTCGCTTGCTGCATTTTGCTGGCGTTGGTCTTGCTGGCGTCCACCGTGCTGGGCAAGGCGTTCGGCTTCAATCAGGAAGACCGCATCACCATCCTGTTCTGTGGTTCGAAGAAGAGCCTGGCCACCGGCGTGCCGATGGCCCAGGTCCTGTTCGCCGGCAGCACCATGGGGGTGTTGATCCTGCCGTTGATGCTGTTCCACCAGATTCAACTGATGGTCTGCGCCGTGTTGGCGCAGCGCTATGCCAATCGCAAGGAAACCATCCCTGAACTCATGGCTCAGGTTGATCCTTGATCTCCGGTCGGGCTGACAACTACTGCCCGTCCACCAGCCGAGGCAGCCCCAACGGGTTGAAATCACGCAGTGCCTCAGGCAACAGCGCGTCCGGAAAACCCTGGTAAGCCACCGGCCGCAGGAAGCGTTCGATCGACGTCATGCCCACCGAGGTGAAGCGACTGTCCGAGGTCGCCGGAAACGGTCCGCCGTGAACAGTGGCGTGCGTCACCTCTTGCGGATGGGCGAAGGCGTTGACGACGATGCGCCCGGTTCTGCGCTCCAGCACCGGCAACAGGCGCCGGGCCAGTGGCAAGTCAGTTGTTTCGAGGTGCAGGGCGGCGCTGAGTTGGCCTTTGAGCGAGCGGGCAATGGCGAGCAGTTCAGCCTCGTCCTCGACGGTCACCAGCAGCGCCGATGGGCCGAAGACTTCCTGCGACAGGGCGGCTTCCTCGAGGAAGCGTTGGCCGGTGACCTCCAGCAACGCCGATTGGCCGTCAACGTCGGCGCTGGCGGCCGTGCCTTCGGCGATGCGCTGCGCACCGGCGTTTTCCATCGCGGTGAGACCGTTCAGGTAAGACGCATGGATCCCCGGTGTCAGCATCGTGCGGGCTGCAGCCTCGCTGACGCGCTGCACCATGGCGGCGCGCAGCGCTTCAAGGCCGGCGCCTTTGATCGCGATCAGCAGCGCGGGCCTGAGACAGGCTTGCCCGACATTGACCAGCATGCGCTCGATAAAGCCATCGCCGATCTGCGCGCCGCGCTCGGCCAGGGCTGCGGGCAGGATGAACGTGGGGTTGATGCTGGTCATTTCGGTAAACACCGGGATGGGATCGGGCCGCAGCTGCGCACGCCGATACAGCGCCATGCCGCCTTGTTCCGAACCGGTAAACGTCACGGCTTTAATCAAAGGATGATCGACCAGCGCTTCGCCGATGGTGTTGCCGCTGCCGCGTACCATCGAGAAAACCCCCTCATGCAACCCGTGCTCCTGCACGGCCTTTTGGATGGCCCGAGCCTGGATTTCCGAAGCACCCGGATGGGCGTTGTGTGCTTTGAGGATGACGGTCGCGCCGGCGGCCAATGCCGAAGCGGTGTCGCCACCGGCCACGGAATAGGCAATCGGAAAGTTGCTCGCACCGAAAATGGCCACCGGGCCGATGGCCATTTTCTGCAGGCGATGGTCCATGCGCGGGCGAGGTTGACGATCAGGTTGTGCCGGATCGATGGCCAGTTGCAGGAAGCGGCCTTTGCGCACGACCTCCGCGAACTGACGGAACTGGACGGCGGCTCTGCTCGCTTCGCCCTCAAGCTGAGCTTCCGGCAGGCCCGTTTCGAGCGCGGCCCGTGCCGCCAGCTCCTTGCGGGTGGCCTCAAGATTGTCGGCAATGCTCTCGAGAAACGCCGCGCGCCGTGCGAGCGACGTATGGCTGTAACTGTCGAACGCTTCGTCGGCGAGCGTTGCTGCCTGGTGGACTTGCGCGACGCCGCCGAGGGCAAAATCCGGTTCGATCAACGTGTTGGTCGCGGGGTTGAGCGCTTTCATCGTTCCTTCGGTGGCCGCGACATCGTGGGTCCCGATGATCAGGTTTCCTGTCAGTTTCATCATCGGTTATTCCTGCCCTGCGAGGGCGGCGACGAGTTCGTCCGTGGTCACAATCGAATGGGCAAACGTGGGGCCGTTCAACTCGTGGGCGGCATGCATCATTTCCGGGCGGAAGGCGGCGGTCGCATCGCGCACCAGGGTGACGTGGTAACCCATTTCCGATGCATAGCGGGCGGTCGCTTCGATGCAGGTGTTGGCCAGCAGACCGACGATGATCACGTGGGTGACGCCTTTTTGCTTGAGGCGAAAATCCAGGTCGGTGTTGGCGAAACCGCTCGAACCCCAATGCTCCTGCACAACGATGTCACCGTCCTTTGGCGCAAAATCCGGATGCCATTCGCCGCCCCATTCCCCGCGAGCAAAGTGGTGCATGTGCATGATCTTGCACTGGGTCGGCGTTGGATGGTCCCAGCCCTCGTAGTCGCCGTGTTCCCAGCGATGGTGCGGTACGATGACGACCGGAATGTCGAGGGCGCGAACCGTGCGGTCGAGCGTGCGCAGGTTGTCGAGCAGGCCGACTTGCTCGGCGATCGGCTTGATCAGGGGAAAGACCTTGCCGCCTTCCGAGAGGAAATCGTTGTACGGATCGACCAGCAGATAGGCGATCCTGTTGAGCGGATAAAGGGCGTTCGACATGACGATGTTCTCCACAAAAGTTGAGTGACCGGTGCCGGGGACTTGCCTGGGCATCTTGTTGATATGATAATCATAGTTACAGAGAAAGAGGCAAGCCCGTATGTCGACCAACATTGCTGCTCCCGACACTCTATGCCCGATTGCGCGGGCCGAAACAGTCGTGGGCGACCGCTGGACCGTGCTGGTCCTGCGTGAGTTGTTCATGGGAAGTCATCGATATGACGAGATCCAGGCGCAGACCGGCGGCACCCCGCAAATGGTCGCTACACGCCTGAAAAACCTGGAAGCCGATGGCCTGGTAGAACGCCGCCTCTACAACGAACGGCCACCGCGCTACGAGTACCACCTCACCGCGAAAGGGCAGGCCTTCTACTCGGTGGTGTTGGCACTGCGTGCCTGGGGCGAAACCTGGTGCAAGTCGCCGGAAGAAGGGTTGGCGGTGGTGTACACCCACAAAACCTGTGGCGAGCCCGCCGGGTTAGGGCCGCTGTGCGCACATTGCGGTGAGCTGTTGCGCCGCGAAGAGTTGATCAGTGAGCAGAGCGCGGCATACCGCGCAGAGAGGCAGGCGCGGCGTGAGGCGTTCAAGGGCAGTCGAAGCGCGTAGCCACCCGACAGAAAAAGCAGCACGTTGGCGTGCTGCTCTGTGGCGGGTTATTCCGCAGCGAGTGCTGTACGGGCAACTTCGGCGAAATAGTGCGCCCCCGTGGCCAGCACATTGTCGTTGAAGTCATACCTGGCATTGTGAAGCGGAGTCCCCCCTTCATCCGCTGTGTCACCGTTGCCGATAAACACGAAATTGCCGGGTACGACCTGCAGGAACGCGCCGAAATCCTCTGAAATCATCATCGGCTGGATGTCCGCATTCACCCGGTCCGGGCCAACAATTCGGGTCGCCGCTGCGACAGCGATGGGGGTGCACTTTTCCCAGTTCACGGTGGGCGCGAATTCATGGGTGTATTCGAACTCGCACGATGCGCCGTGGAGCCTGCAAATGCCTTCGCAGATGTCTCGCATGCGCCTTTCCAGCATGGCCTGGACTTCGGGCGCGTAGCTGCGCGTGTCGCCCTTGATGACGACGTGGGTTGGAATCGCATTGCGGATGCCGTCGGTGATGAACTCTGTGCAGGAAATCACGGCCGGAACGCTCGGGTCGAGGTTGCGGGAAATCACCGTTTGCAGCGCCAGCACCACCTCGGAAGCGATGACGATCGGGTCAACCCCCATGTGCGGTCGTGCCGCGTGCGTGCCCTGGCCCTTGATACGGATAACGAAGTTGTCCTCACTGGCCATGATCCCTCCAGAGCGCGTCGCGATTGTGCCGGCAGGCAGCCCCGGCATGTTGTGAGCGCCGTAGATCGCATCCACCGGGAAACGATCAAACAGGCCATCAGCGATCATCGCTTTGGCGCCACAGCCGTGTTCTTCGGCGGGCTGGAAAATGAAGCGTACCGTTCCGTTGAAATCACGAGTGGTGGTCAGCAGCCTGGCGGCGCCGAGGATCATGGACATGTGGCCGTCATGACCGCAGGCATGCATTTTTCCTGCGGTTACCGAGGCGTGATGCCGCCCCGGAGCATCTTCGTGAATGTGCAGTGCATCCATGTCGGCCCGAAGCCCCACCACCGCCGGACTGTCTCCGACCTTCAAACTGGCGACCAGGCCTGTGCCGCCAATGCCCCGATGCACCTCAAGGCCCATCGACGCGAGCGCATCAGCCACGTAGTCGGAGGTGTGGATTTCCTCGAAACCGACTTCTGGATGTTGATGGAGGTGGTGACGCCAGCTGACCAGCTGCGCGTGAAACTCGTGGTCGTCGATCACTGCATGGGCTCCTGCGTTCTGTTGATCACACATTTTTTTGTAGTTGCCATTGGTGCTGACGGGCAGTGACCGCTTGCGCGGATTCACCCACCAGACGCTCGTAGACCGACGGGGCCGTCGCACCCTCGGTACTGATGATGAGCACTCGGGAGTCTCGGTCGATGCCGACCGTTTTGGCGGTCGCCGAATCGCGTAGCAGGATTTGAAGCGCTGCCAGGCCGGCCACCGCCGACTCACCGGCCACCACAGGAATGTCGGTCGGACTGCCGTGAGCCAGCTGCTGCATGGCAGACACGGCGTCGTCGTCGCTGATGGTCATAAAGAAATCTACGCACGGTTCGAGGAATCGCCAGGCGAGGGGAGAGGTTTCGCCGCAGGCGAGGCCAGCCATGACCGAGTCCACCGAGCCTGTTGCTTTGGCGGGCAGGCCCTGAACCGCACTTTGGTACAGGCAATCCGCTTGCCGGGGTTCGACCATGACGAAGACGGGACGCTGTTCCTGGTAAATTTCCCAGAGGTAACTGCTGATGCCCGCTGCCATTCCTCCCACCCCCCTTGCAGGAACACGTGGGTGAAAGGGCAGGTCGCCTGGGCCTTGCCCGTGGTTTGCTCGATCAACTCGGCGGCGATGGTGCCGTAGCCTTGCATCACGTCGCGAGGGACGATCTCGTAGCCCTCATACGAGGTGTCCGACACCACGGGCCAACCGTTTTGCTCTGCCACGGCGGCGGTATGTTCCACCGACTCGTCGTAGTTACCTTCAACCCGGATGATGCGGGCGCCATACGCGGCAATGGCCGCCTCGCGCTCCGTACTCACGTTGGCATGCAAAACGATGACGCATTGGCAGCCGACGCTTTGTGCCGCAGCCGCCAGGGCTCGCCCGTGATTGCCGTCAGTGGCACTGATGACCGTGAAATCATGCAGGCGCTGCCGATATTGACCGGTGATGAGCCCTTTGGGATCAAAGGATTCATGGGGCATCAGCCGCAGAATCAGCCGGATCAACGCGATCGGTGCGCCGAGTGCCTTGAAGCTGCCCAGGGGTGAACGTGTCGATTCGTCCTTGACCCAGAACCCGGCCACGCCGAGTTCTTCAGCCATGCCCGGAAGTTCCCACAGCGGTGTCGCCTTTTGGTTCAGGTGTTCCCAACTCGATAGCCAGTCTCGTGACTCATGGGCCGCGTCGACACTCATGATGTCCTGAAGGTGTTTTGGGTAGGTGCTGCGAGAGGCGCGTGGGTTAGCGAAAAACATAGCGGTTCCTTGTAACGCTGGAGAAAAGGCGTGCGCGTTTTGGCGAGTTCCAGGGGCAGTCATGCCGTGGTCGTTCTGTAACGCCCCAAAAATTGCCGAACGCGTTCACTGTCTGAGTTGGTAAAGAATTTTTCCGGTGCGGCTCTTTCAATGATCTGTCCTTTTTCAATGAACACGACCTCGTTGGAGACGGCGCGGGCAAATTCCATTTCATGGGTCACGATGACCATCGTGAAACCGTCCTCGGCCAGTGAGCGCATCACCGCCAGGACTTCCCCGACCAGTTCTGGATCGAGCGCAGATGTCGGTTCATCGAACAAGATGACTTGCGGGTTCATCGCCAAGGCTCGCGCAATGGCAACCCGCTGTCGTTGGCCTCCTGACAACGACCAGGGATAAGCATCGTGCTTGTGCGACAGGCCGACTTTCTCCAGCAGCGCAACCGCCTGATCGTTGGCCTCTTTGCGACTGACACCCATGACGTGAATAGGCGCCTCGGTGACATTCTGAAGCACCGTCAGATGGGGCCAGAGATTGAAGCTCTGGAACACCATGGCGGTTCTTGCGCGCATCGCCGCCAGTTCGCGATTGGACATGGCTTTGCCGCCGCCACTTTTAACGCCCATGCGATCACCGCCGATGTAGATTTCACCGGTATCAGGCACTTCCAGCCAGTTGATGCAACGCAACATGGTGGATTTGCCTGAGCCGGAAGAGCCCAGAATGCTGACAGTCTGTCCTCGCTCGACCTTGAGGTTGATGCCGCGAAGCACCTCAATGCCGGCGAAGTGTTTATGCAGGTCGCGGATTTCAACGACCGGGGCGGACTTATTCATGGACCAATCCTCTTTTCTGCGCTCGGCGACCCAGGCGACGAAGTAATGCCTCAACCAACAGGGTGATGGACCAATACAGTGCGATCACGAATATGAAGGGCGGCAACGGAACAAAATATTTGGCTTGTACAGCAGAGGCCGCAGCCGTCAGATCCATCAATGTGATGATCGACAGGAAGGCGGTGTCCTTCAGCAGGCAGACCAATTGGTTGCCAAAGAGCGGCCCGGAACGCATCACCATTTGCGGGAGGAGAATCCTCCAGTACATGTTTGAGTTGACGAAGCCGTGGGCATAGGCCGCTTCCGCCTGGCCTGCGGGCAGCGCGGTTCTTGCCGCCCGCAGGATCTCGGCGAAATAGGCACCGTGATACGTAATCAGGGCAATGAAACCCGCCGACCATACATCCAGGCTGATACCCAGGTTGGGAAGCCCGTAGTAAAGGAGGTACAGGAAGATCAGGAAGGGCAGCATTCGCATCAGGTCCAGCGCCCAGCGAACAAGCCGTCGAAACAGGTTGTCCTGTCCTTCCAGCAGGAAAGCGATAACGCAGGCCAACATAAATGAGCAGGCAGACG
Source organism: Pseudomonas sp. MM213 (assembly GCF_020423045.1). NCBI lineage: Bacteria > Pseudomonadati > Pseudomonadota > Gammaproteobacteria > Pseudomonadales > Pseudomonadaceae > Pseudomonas > Pseudomonas sp. MM213. The sequence continues at coordinate 2,109,958 of NZ_CP081943.1, read as the reverse complement.
ACACGCCAAAGAGTATGAGTGTGTTCTGCAGCCCGGCCGCGAACACGTCCAGGTTGTCCCACAGCATTTTGATTCCGTTCATGGGAGCCCCTACATGGCCAGGCGCTTGGCGCGCGAGTCTGCAATTCTCTGGAAGCGGACAAGTCCACCGATGATCACGATGTAAAGCAGGCCCGCCGCGAGGATGGGAGGAAGCGGATCGTAAGTGACGGCAGCGATCCGATTCGTCACGCGCGTCAGGTCCACAATGCCGATCATGGCGATCGCGGGACTGCTTTTGACCAACAGGGACATTTCGTTCACAAGCCCGGGAAGGCTGGTGGTCAACATCTGCGGGAGCATGATGCGGCGAAGTGTCAGCCCCGTGGTCATGCCGGCGGCTTTTGCCGCTTCCAGTTGTTCGCGCGAGAAACTGGTCAGGGCGCTGCGCCAGATCTCGGCGTTGAACGCCGTGGTGTTGAGGGTCATGGCCGCAATGGCCACCACCCGGGCGTCGACTTCCCAGCCGATGGAGGGCGCAATCACAAACAGAAACAGCACCAGCGTGACCATCGGTGTCGCTCTGATCAAACTGACATAGACCGCGAGGGCCTGGCTCAAGACCGGGATTTTTGCCGCCCGCAACATGGCAACAACCAGCCCCAGAATGATGCCAAGCACGATAGAAATGCCGGACACCCAAAGGGTCGTCCAGGCCGCGTACACAAGCGTGATCCAGTCACTGCTTTGCATTGAAAACATCCTTCGAACAAGTCTTTTGGCCGTCGGCTACCTGCCGGGTCAAAAGAACAATCTACTGACCTGACCATCGCTGACACTTCTTGCGCCAACGATGGCGGCTCTCAGGTTATTTCGCGGTCAGTTGAGTGAACTGTGGCGCAGAGGTAATTGGCTCGCGGGGCAGGTCATCGAACGACTGTCCGAGCCATTTTTTCTGCAGTTCGGCGAGCTTGCCGGTGTCACGCAAGTGGTTCACAAAACCACTCAGGTAATCGAGCAGTTCCTTGTTGCCCTTGGCCACTGGCCAGGCGATGTAGCCCATGCTTGAAGTGGCCTCGCCAACGGCGAACACCTGTGGACGTTCCTTCACCAGCATGTTGGCGGGCACGATCGAGTTCACAACGTAGTCGAGCCGGTGGTTCGCCAGGTCGGCATACGCCTCCGGGTAGGATTGGTACTGCACGATCTTGCCAATGGAACCGCCGGAGGCTTTGAGCTTTGCATCCAGCTGCGTCAATCGGGCCAGTTGCGCACCACCGGCCTGCACGCCGACGATCAACCCGGAAAGGTCCGAGACGCTTTTGATGCGGTCATCGTTTGCGCGCTTGATGTAATGCGAGACCTCAGGGGCGACCGGTGCCACGAAGTCAAAGGCGCCCAGGCGCTCCTCCGTAACACCGGCGCCAGTGATGGCGGCGTCGTACTTCCCTGAGGTGATACCCGCCAGCAGGCCGGTCCAGGGCATGATGTCCTGATTCACTTTGAATTGAGCGTACTTGCGCAGCTCCGCGATAACGTCCTTATGGAAACCCTCGGACTCACCGTCCTTTATAAATTCGAAAGGGTAATAACTGTCTTCGGTTGCAACGTTAAGTGTGCCGCGAGTGTTTATCTCTGCCAGGCTGGCTGCACTCGCTGCGCCGGTAATACCGAGGCTGAAGATAAGACTGGCTGCGCCAACGATAAGAAAACGACCGGCCTTTGAAATGATACGGCGGTCAACTCGACTTTCTTGAGCACTGTTCATCGTGAAACTCCCATCGGTTAAGTGGTGGGGCAGTACCAAACTAAAAGCTGCGATTGGGGGTGAGATGGCGTTAGTCATGCTTTCTCCGTTTTTATTGTTTTCGGCGGGTGGAGCGCAGCCCTTGCCTGACAAGCAGGTGGGATAAAACGATGCTAATGCTCAGGGGGCGCACGATTGCTCGAAAATCGCGGCGTCAAACGCACCATCGTTGCGTTTTCAGCATTTTGTTGCGCGGCGCTCAGGTCAAGTGCGTTGGTACAAGGGCTTGTGCGCAACGAATGAGCGTCCAGGTGCCTTTTCTGCTGTAATGGCTGGGCCCCCGGTGAAGGAGTTCCCCTATGCAGCTAGATGCCTATGACCGCAAAATTCTCAACTTCCTTCAGGAAAACAACCGGATTTCCCAGCGGGAACTGGCTGAGGGCGTGAACCTGTCTCCCTCGGCAGTCAATAGAAGAATTACCGCCCTCGAAGCGGCGGGAGTGATCAGATATAACGTGAGCATTGTCGACCCGGCAGCGGTCGGCCGACCGATCACCGTTATCGTCGAAGTTAAACTAGAGAATGAAAGACTTGATTTGCTGGATGAGATCAAGCGGCGCTTTGTGAGTTGTCCGCAAGTTCAGCAGGTTTATTATGTGGCGGGGGATTTTGACTTTTTGCTGGTGTTGAATGTACGAGACATGAGTGAGTACGAACAATTAACCAGAGAGTTGTTTTTCTTCGGAAACATCAAGCAGTTCAAAACGTTTGTCGCGATGCAGAATAATAAAAGAACGTTTGCGATACCTTTGGAAATTGAATGACCCTGAAACGGCCCTCCCTGCGACAGCAGCCGGAAGGAGGGCGTTGATGATCGATCGGCGGTGTTAGAACTCCGGCGTGTATTTCACGCTGAACATCACGTTGCGTGGTTCACCGTAGTTGTTGTTGCCGTTGATCTGGTTGTAGGCCGCCGTGTAGTAAGTCTTGTCAAACAGGTTGTTGGCGTTCATCGCCAGCTCGATCTCCGAGGAGAGTTGGTAACCGACACGGGCATTCCAGACGGTGTAACCCGGTACGTTGACGACGTGGTCGTAACCCAGCGTATGGCTTTGGGTCGTGAAGCCCAGGCCGGTACTCACACGGCTCCAGTCGCCACTGAACTGGTAGTTACCCCAGACGCGCAGCATGTGTTTCGGCGTCCACCAGCTGAAGACTTTGCCTTCGTTGTCCGGGTCCTTGAGGTACTTGGTGGTGTTGTAGGTATAACCGGCAAACAGTTGCAGACCGTCCAGCACTTCGCCGCTGATTTCGGCGTCGAGACCCTGGCTGCGTACTTTGCCGGATGCCTTCGAGCAGTACCAACCGTCGCAGTTTTGCCCACCGTCCATATCGAGCGTGGCGCGGTTTTCCTGGTCGTAACGGAACAACGCCAGGGACGTATTGACCCGGCCCTCCATCAACTCGCCCTTGAGACCCAACTCGTAGTTCGTACCGATGATCGGTTTGATTACCGAGCCGCTTGTACTGCGTTCGGTTTGCGGCGTGAACACGTCGGTGTAGCTGGCATAGACCGCCCATTCGCGACTCAAGTCATAGACGATACCGGCGAAGGGGGTGACTTCACCGTTTTCGTTGCTGGTGCTTTCAGGATCGGCGGTAATGCTGGTCGCGTCCTGGCGCCACGCTTGATAGCTGTAGTCGTACCAACTGACCCGTGAGCCGAGCACGAGGGTCAGCGGATCAATCGGTTTGACCCGCCAGCTGCCGTAGAGGCCTTTTTGGCGGATGTCATATTTGCTCGGTGTCCCACGGCCACCGGGGCTATTGAGCAAACCGTCGTAGCTGATTTCGGGACGGTTGTGATCAATGTCGAAGATGGTGTCGGCACTGTTATTGAAGGTTCGGGCGAATTTGTCGTCTGACGTGTATTTGGAATAGTTGCCGCCCACCATGATTTCCTGCTGCATGGACAAGGCTTCGAATTTGCCGTTGAGGTTCATGTCCAGAGCAACTTTGGTGGAGTCCATGTCCGTCACGAAGTCAGCGTACTGCACGCCGCTGCCATCGGCATTGATGCCGTTGCCACTGGATTGCACCCGTTGGTTTTTCGCTTTATTGGTTTCAGTCATGCGCACGGCGCCGACCTTGAAGGCCCAATCGTCGTTGAAACGGTGTTCCAGGTCGGTGTAGAGCGTGGTGACATCGATGTCCGAATGGTTCCACTTCGCCCCGGTGTACGTGCTGCGCGGCAGGTCGATGGGTTTACCGCCGGCGTAGCGGGGGAAGCCGCGCACGTTCGAGCGCGATTCGCCGTCGGACTGGCTGACTGCCAGGCCCAGGGTGGTGTCTTCACGCAGGTCGAAGTCCAGCGCGCCGTACAGCGAGGTGGTCTTGTACCATTCGGAATCGACGAACGAGTGGCTGTCGTCCTGGTCGGCAATGAAGCGCCCGCGCACGGTGCCGGCCTGGTTCAGCGGCCCGCCGGCGTCCAGTTGCAGACCGTAGTGGTCCCATGAGCCGGCCTTGCCGGTGAGGGTCACTATCGGTGCGGCCTGGCCGCGTTTGCGTACCAGGTTGACCGCGCCGCCAGGGCTGCCGGTGCCTTGCAGCAGGCCGGACGCGCCACGTAGCACTTCCATGCGATCGAAGAAAATCAGGTCCTGCGTGGCCCAGTTGCCCAGCGAGTAATAGTTGCGCGGAATCGGCACGCCGTCGTATTGCCAGTCATCGATCTGGAAACCACGCGAGCTCAGGATCAGGCCTCTGCCTACGCCTTGAGCACCGACCAGGCCGGTGGTCTTGTTGGCCGCGTCCTTGAGATCGACGATATCCTGATCGTCCATTTGCTTGCGGGTCATCACCGTGACCGACTGCGGGATTTCCTTGAGGGTGTGGGTGCCCTTGCCGATGGTCACCGCCCGCGCAGCGTAGGAGCCTGAGCCTTCGGTGGTGGCGTCGGTGCTGCGTTCGACGATGTTGGTCACGCCCAGCTGCAACGCTGCGCTGTTGTCCGGGGCTGGCTCGACGCTGAAGTTACCTTGCCCGGTCACTCGCAATTGCAGGCCGCTGCCCGACAACGCCTTTTGCATCGCCTGTTCCGCAGGCATCTGGCCGACCACTGCCGGGGCTTGTTTGCCCTGCACCAGCGAAGGCTCCAATGAAACGATATGGCCGCTCTGGCTGGCGATGGCATTCAGCGTGCTGGCGAGTGGGCCGGCCGGTAGGTTGAACATCAGGTCTTGCGCCTGCGACAGGGCAGGGCTCGCCAGGGTTGCCAGGGCGACAGCGGCGGAAAGGGCATGGGGCCACGGGTTGAACACAGCGTTCTCCTGAAAATGTGGAAGTGTCAGGAGATAGGTGGGACGAGAAATGAAAACCGGACACGAATGAGAGTTATTTTCAAAAAAATTTATCAGCGCGACTCTTTTGCACGTATCAGCGTCAACCATGGGCTGTAGCGATCCACGCGAATCGGCAGGGTTTCCGCCAGGGCCGTGAACACCCGATCCGGATCGTTCAACGGGAATACGCCCTGGACGCGCAAGCCGCGAACCTCGGGAGCCACGCGGACAAAACCCCGGCTGTACGGGCGCAGCGCATCGACGACCTGTTCCAGGGGATCGTCCAGCACGTTCAATCGCCCGCTGAGCCAATCGGCGCGATGACGCTGATCGCCGGCCACCGGGACAATTTTCCCTGCATACAACAAGGCCGATTGACCTTCCTGCAGGTCAAGTGTCGTGCCGTCGAACAGACGGGCTTCGATGGAGTGTTGCAGCACCACAACGCGAGTCGCGTCTTGTTCCTGAGCCACCAGGAAACGGGTGCCCAGTGCCCGTATTTCACCTTGAGCGGTGCGCACCCGCAGCGGACGCAGGGGGTCGGCCGCTACCTGAATCACCAGCTCGCCGTGGCGCAGAATCACCAGCCTTTGCTTGTCATCGAAGCGCAGGTCCACCGCGCTGTTCGCGTTCAGACTCAGGCGGCTGCCGTCGGCTAGCGTGAAGTCCTGACGCTGGCCACGGCCGGTGTGCAGATCCGCCAGCAGCGAGTCACCCAGCGGGCTGCGGATGCCGAGCCACGCGCCGCCGCCCAGCAGGCCCAGGCCCGCGATCACGCGGAGCGCATCGCGGCGTGAACCGTGGGGCTGCAACAGTAGTTGCCGCGCTTCGTTGGCTTGACCAGGCAGGCGCCGATCCAGGGCACGAATCGTGTTGAAGGAACCGCCAAGGCGTTCCTGCAAGGTGGCCCAGGCCCGGGCGTGTGCGGGGTCCATCGCCAGCCATGCGTTGAACCGTTCTTGCAGTGCGGCATCGGGCTTGCCGGCACGAAGGCTCACCATCCAGTCGATGGCCTGCTCGCTGACCGGATCAAGGCGCGGCGTGCTCATGGCGTCAACTCGCTCAGGTAGCACTGACGCAATGCCTGTTTCATGTAGCGGCTGACCGTGCGTTCCGAAAGCCCCATTTTGTGGGCAATCGCCACGTAGCTCAGACCGTCCAGCTGGCTGTAGAGGAACGTGGCTTTGACGACCAGTGGCAAGCCGTCGAGCGCCCGGTCGATCGCGACCAGGGCTTCGATCAGTTGCAACTGTTCTTCAGGGGAGGGGGCAAACGCCTCGGGCAGCGTGGACAGGCGTTCGAGGTAGGCCAGTTCCAGCTTGCGCCGGCGATGACGGTCAAAGATCAGTCGTCGGGCAATGGTCGACAGGTACGCGCGAGGTTGTTCGATGCTGTCGGGGTCTACCCGGGCCACCAGCATCTGGCAAAACGTATCGGCGGCGGTGTCCTCAGCGTCCGCGTGATTGCGCAGGCGCCGCTGGATATGCTGCAGCAGCCAGCGATGATGGTCGCTGAAAAAGAAGCCCAGCTTGCTGGTCGGAGGAACTTGCACCGGTTGGCTTTCCAGATGTTAGTGTGAATCGTTCTCAATACTACCTTTGAGAGGATCGCCACTGCAATCTCTGACTTCGCTGGATGCCATCCGGCCAACGCTGCCTCGACCTGGATAGGGGAGGCGGTGAGGTGTACGCGTCTTACGATCCGGGCGATGTCGAAGACGGCTCAATCATCAACCGGATCTGTTTGCTCAGAAGGCCGCTCGTTATCGGGCTCGGCGGCCGTTTCTGCGCTTGGTCGAAGCTTGAACCGGCAGACGTTACCGCCGCGCACCATGCATTCCGTGTGATCGACTTCTGCGCCGCCCAGCGTGCCGATCAAGGCCAGGTCCAGTTCACAGACCACCGGATGGGCCTCTGCGAGTCGGTGAAAAACGCAGTTGTGCGCGACGATTTCCGGGTCACCGCTGGAGCGAAAGAACACCTCCGACTGGTATCCCGCCTGGTTCATGTGTTGCACGATCCTGGCTTCGTCGACCACCTGTGATTCACGATCCAGCGCCAGTTTTCGGCCCATGCTGCGCATCAGCGTGGCCAGCGCTTCGGGACCGATGATGCCGGCCACTTCATCGATCAGCACACTCGCCAGCATCTGATACTGGCGAGGAAACTGCTCCTTGGCATGGTCGGTGAGCCGGTACAGTTGCTCTGGACGCCGGCCCGTCGGCCGGGTTTCGCCCCGCAACACCAGGCCGTCACGCTCAAGCGCCGCCAGATGCTGGCGAATCGCAGTGCGCGTGACGGCCAGTTGTTCGGCCAACTCGTCAATGCTCATGCCGCTCGCATGGTGCAGCAGCGCATTGAGCAGGTCTTGCTGTGTCCGGCCCAGTCCTTCCAGCATGGTGTGTCCTCGCCCGACGTCAGAACTTGTCCGGGAACTGCTTGACCAGTGCCGCCGTCAGCGCGTCGGCCAGCGCCAGGATATGGCCACGCATCATGTGCCAGGTCCGCGCTTCGCCCGCGTAATCGTGTGCGGCGAGTTCATCGATCTGCGCGACATGATGACCCCCGTGAGCACCGAGCATGGCAACCAGCGTGGCTTCAGGCAAGTTGGGGTTGGCTTTGGCCAGGAACGCGGCAATCGCCTTGGCATTGCTGGTCAGGTCCGCGACGGCGGCTTGCTTGCCTTTGCCGTCTTTGGCGACCGTTGCATCGCTATAGTGCTTCACCGCGCCCCAGTGGCCGGCCAGCAATTTGAGCAACTGATCGGCAGCAGGCTGACCGTAGAGCGGGGCGATGCTATTGGCGATTTTGGTCGCATTGTCGACCACCTGATCGGCGGCGACTTTGGCTTGCTGCTTGTCGGCAGCCTGATTGGCGATGGCGTAGTTTCTGATCCAGAACACATGTTCGACCCACAGGTCGCGCAAGGCCAGGCGTGTGGTCAATGCAACGCTGTCAGGCGCAGCCGTTGAGGCGGGCGGCGTCTGACTCCAGACCGGTTGAGCACAGAACGCCAACAGCATTAAAGCCAGGATCTTGATATTCATGACGGCACCCTCGGGAAGTGGGATTGTTCGACAATATCAATTTAAGCATAAAAATATGTTTTTATCGGGCGCACGCCCCGCGCGCAGATCAACGGTCATTGTAGGAGCGAGCCCGCTCGCGATGAACGTCAACGATGACGCAGTTTGCCTGAATCAACGCGGCGCTTATGGGGGCATCGCGAGCGGGCTCGCTCCTACACAACCCAAATCAGAACTTGAACGCCTGACGCCCGACCAGCAGCCAGTGGCCTTTCTGTTTCTGCCAGATCTGGAAGTTCTCGATTTCGGTCGGAATCACTTCAGTGCCTTTCAGCGCCTGTGCCGAGAAATGGTTGCGAACCAACGCCACGTCACCGGACAGGGTGATGGTCTGGTTTTGCATTTCGAGGGTCTTGAAGGCGCTTCGACCGGTTTCGATGTCGGCGATGTATTCCTGCTTGTTCTGGATTTTCCCGCTGGAATGCCCGTAGGTCAGGTTTTCGGCGGTCAGAGCGTTCAGTTCGGAAATGTTCTTTTTCAGCATGGCCTGGGTCAGGTGGTCGACAGCCTGGGCCACGTCTTTTTCAGCGGCGGACGGGGCGGCCGCGACATAGCCACTGAACAGGCACAGAAATCCAACCACCAATTTCGCTTTTTTCATGGGTGTTTCCTTGTTGTTGTGGGTGATCGAGTGATGAACATAAAGATCATTCATCAGTCGTCGTACAACCTAGCATGCGCTGAGAAAAAAACGAACATGGCCAGGGGGAATTACCGCATGTCGTAAAAACCGCACGAACGCAAACAGCCCTTCAATTGCGCTGTGGCGCAGTCAATAACCTGTTCAGAAACCATGCGCGAATGGCCGCACCCACTGACAGGAGACCCACAGAGTGTCGATAAATTTACGATTGCTCTTGCTGATCGGCACCGGCCTGCTCACGGCCGTGATCATTAGCCTGGTCAGTTACCTGGGAAATTCGCAAATGGCGACCGCAGTGAATGACAACGAGGTCAGCATGACCGCGCTGCGCAATCACCTCGAAGCCGACATGATGCATGACGCGTTACGCGCGGATGACCTGTCGGCGATGGCGGGGAAATTGTCGCAGTCGGTGGATCGGTTTCGCCTCTGAAAATGAACGCGACCCTGTAGGAGCCGGCTTGCTGGCGATAGGAGCAACGCGGTTTGACGGGATACCGCGTTGTTAGCATCGCCAGCAAGCCGGCTCCTACAAGTATTTGTCGGTGACGGCACCCTCGACGACGGATGATCTGTCAGCGCTGGCGGGGAAATTGTCGCAGTCGGTGGACCGGCTTCGCCTGTGAAAATAAACACGCCCCTGTAGGAGCCGGCTTGCTGGCGATAGGAGCAACTCGGTTTGATGGGATACCGCGTTGTTAGCATCGCCAGCAAGCCGGCTCCTACAAGTATTTGTCGGTGACGGCACCCTCGGAGGCGCTGGACACCGTCTTCGCATACTTCGCCAACACCCCGCGTTTGTACCTGGATTCCGGTCGCACCCAGCGCGTTTTGCGCTCGGCCAGTTCGGCATCGGAAACGCCGACCGTGATCTGCCGGGTTTCGGCATCGATGGTGATTTTGTCGCCATCTTCGATCAACGCAATCGGCCCGCCATCAAACGCTTCCGGCGTGATATGCCCCACCACAAAACCATGGGAACCCCCGGAAAAGCGGCCATCGGTAATCAGCGCAACATCCTTGCCCAACCCCTTGCCCATGACCGCCGACGTCGGCGAGAGCATTTCGCGCATGCCCGGGCCACCCTTGGGCCCTTCATAGCGAATCACGATCACATCGCCCGCTTTCACTTCGCCATTGAGAATCCCGGCCAGCGCACCTTCTTCGCCGTGGTAGACCCGCGCCGTACCTTCAAAGCGCAAACCTTCCTTGCCCGTGATCTTGGCCACCGCGCCGGTGGGCGAAAGGTTGCCGCGCAGCACCACCAGGTGCGAGTCCTTTTTCACCGGCTGGTCGAAGGGCAGAATCACGTCCTGGCCTTCCGGATAATCCGCCACGTTTTCGAGGTTTTCCGCGAGGGTCTTGCCGGTCACCGTCATCGCATCGCCATGCAACATGCCGGCCGCGAGCATGCGCTTCATCAGCGGTTGAATGCCGCCGATGGCGACCAGTTCGCTCATCATGTATTTGCCGCTGGGGCGCAGGTCGGCCACCACTGGCGAGACTTTGCCCAACTCGACGAAATCATCCAGCGTCAACTCGACATCCACCGCGTGCGCCATGGCCAACAGATGCAGCACCGCATTGGTGGAGCCGGCGAGGGCGATGACCACGCGGATCGCATTTTCGAAGGCTTTGCGGGTCATGATGTCGCGAGGTTTGAGGTCCAGCTTCAACAACTCCATGACCTGCTGGCCGGCGCGGAAACTGTCCGAGGCCTTGTCGCTGCCGACGGCATCCTGAGAGCTGGAACCGGGCAGGCTCATGCCCAGCGCTTCAATGGCCGAGGCCATGGTGTTGGCCGTGTACATCCCGCCGCAGGAACCGGGGCCGGGAATCGCCACTTCCTCGATCTGCTTGACCTGGATTTCGTTGATGTCGCCACGCGCATTCTGGCCCACGGCTTCGAACACGGAAATGATGTCGGTGTGGCCGGCGCCGGGCCGAATCGTCCCGCCATAGACGAAGATGGAAGGGCGGTTCAGCCGCGCCATGCCGATCAGGCAGCCCGGCATGTTCTTGTCGCAACCGCCCACGGTCACCAGGCCGTCGAAGCCTTCGCAACCGGCCACGACCTCGATGGAATCGGCAATCACCTCGCGTGACACCAGCGAATACTTCATGCCTTCCGTGCCGTTGGCGATGCCGTCGGAAATGGTGATGGTGTTGAAAATGACGCCCTTGGCCCCGGCGGCATTCGCGCCTTTCTCGGCTTCGACCGCCAGTTTGTCGATGTGCATGTTGCACGGCGTGACCATCGCCCACGTCGAGGCGATGCCGATCTGCGGCTTCTTGAAGTCCTCGTCGGTGAAACCCACGGCCCGCAGCATCGAGCGACCGGGCGCACGCTCCACGCCATCGACCACTTGAGAGGAATATTTGCGCAGATCGTTTTTATCGCTCATGACTGCTCCTCACCGGTTCATCGAAAAAACAGGTTGAGTATAGTGGCCCCGGCGCGCGTGTTCGGACTATCAGGTCGGGAACAGACGCGCGGGTTTGCTCCGGCGTGATATTCTTCACCTCAACTTGGTTTGACCTATTCAGTTTGCGTGTCCTCGAGACGCGCCAACAGAATCACTGTCGCTCAAGTAGCTGAAGCCAATAAAGATAAAAAGTCAGTTCAGTAGGGACATATAAACTGAGGTCGATGGATCACGTCGGCCTTGTGTGCCCACCCTCCGGATCTCATGTGCGAGCCCCCACGACATTTGCCTGAATGCCGTGTGAAACAAGGGTTTCGTCGTGAGGATGGAAGGGCGGATGACGTTTTATCAAAGGTGCTACAAGATGTTTAAGAAAATGAACACGGCCCTGCTGGGGCTGGCTTTGTCGATGGGGATCACGTCCGCTCACGCGGAAGAGGCAAAGAAAGTCGATGTGCTGCTGATCGGCGGCGGCATCATGAGCGCGACCCTCGGTGTATGGCTCAATGAGCTGGAACCTGGCACCTCGATGGAAATGATCGAGCGCCTCGACGGCGTCGCCCTGGAAAGCTCCAACGGCTGGAACAACGCCGGTACCGGTCACTCCGCCCTGGCCGAGTTGAACTACACCCCGGAAGACGACAAGGGCAATGTCTCGATCCCGAAAGCCGTTGAAATCAACGAAGCGTTCCAGATCTCCCGTCAGTTCTGGGCCTGGCAGGTTCAGCAAGGCGTGCTGAAAAACCCGCGTTCGTTCATCAACTCCACACCGCACATGAGCTTCGTGTGGGGCGATGACAACATCAAGTTCCTGAAAAAGCGCTATGAAGCCCTGCAAGCGAGCCCGCTGTTCGCCGGCATGCAGTACTCGGAAGACCCGGCGCAGATCGCCAAGTGGGTTCCGCTGATGATGGAAGGGCGCGACCCGAACCAGAAAATCGCGGCCACCTGGTCCCCGATCGGCACCGACGTGAACTTCGGCGAGATCACCCGCCAGTTCGTTGCGCACCTGCAAACCACCCCGAAATTCGACTTGAAACTGTCTAGCGAAGTGCAAGACATCACCAAGAACGAAGACGGCACCTGGCGCGTCAGCTACAAAAACCTGAAAGACGGCAGCAAGTCCGAAACCGACGCCAAGTTCGTGTTCATCGGCGCGGGCGGCGGTGCCTTGCACCTGCTGCAGAAGTCCGGCATTCCTGAAGCCAAGGAATACGCAGGCTTCCCGGTCGGCGGCTCGTTCCTCGTCACCGAAAACCCGACTATCGCCGAGCAACACCTGGCCAAGGCCTACGGCAAAGCCTCCGTTGGCGCACCGCCGATGTCGGTTCCGCACCTGGACACCCGTGTCCTGGACGGCAAGCGCGTGATCCTGTTTGGCCCATTCGCGACCTTCAGCACCAAGTTCCTCAAAGAAGGCTCGTACCTGGACCTGCTGACCACCACCACCACGCACAACGTGTGGCCAATGACCAAGGTCGGCATCAAGGAATACCCGCTGGTCGAGTACCTTGCCGGTCAGCTGATGCTGTCTGACGAAGACCGCCTCAACGCCCTGAAAGAATACTTCCCGAACGCCAAGGCTGAAGACTGGCGCCTGTGGCAAGCCGGCCAGCGCGTGCAAATCATCAAGCGTGATGAAGCCGCCGGTGGCGTGCTGAAACTGGGCACCGAAATCGTTGCTTCCGCTGACGGCACCATTGCCGGCCTGCTGGGTGCTTCGCCAGGTGCTTCGACTGCTGCGCCGATCATGCTGACCGTGCTGCAGAAAGTGTTCAAGGACAAGGTCGCTTCGCCGGCCTGGCAGGAAAAACTGCACCAGATCGTGCCGAGCTACGGCACTCAGCTGAATGGCAGTCCTGAGAAGGTTGCACAAGAGTGGGCTTACACCGCCAAGGTCCTGCAACTGACCCCGCCACCGGCGATCGGTCAAGTAGCGGCCCCGGCAGCTGCCCCGGCTGAAGCGCCAAAAGCGCCGAAGGCAAACGCTGCAACTGATATGGCTCTGTAACTAGACGCCCAGTCAAAAAGCCCACTGCACCGGTGACGGTCAGTGGGCTTTTTTGTGTCTGGAATTCGGGGCTGGCGGGTAGCTTTCGCGTGCCCTCACGCAACTTGCAAAAGCAATGCGAATGGGGCTAGATCGCCTGCAAACGGCCATTCACCACAGGGATCTGTCTATGCCGCTGAGTTTCCATAAGATGCACGCCAATGGCGACGACTTCGTGGTCGTGGACGCGCGAAACTCGGCCAATCCAGTGACAAGCGCCCTGGCTCGGCGAATGGGGGATCGCCACCGCGGCGTCGGTTTCAATCAACTCGCCGTGGTGCTCGATTGCGAGGACGCCGATGCGCGATTGATGTTCTGGAATGCCGATGGCTCCACGCTGGATGTGTGTGGCAGCGCAACGCGGGGGGCTGCGGACAGGCTGATGCGCGAATCGAATTCGACGTCGATAACGCTCCGCACCAACCGGGGGCTGCTCACTTGCCAACGAACCTCTAACGGCAACATTTCCGTCAGCATGGGGCCGCCGCTGTTCGGCTGGTCGGATGTTCCTCTGGCTCATGAAATGGATACGTTGGTTCTGCCCCTTGATGGCGGCCCGGCGGCGTGCAGCATGGGCAATCCACATTGCACCTATTTTGTGGATGACCTGACGGCGATTGATATTGCGGCCATCGGACCGACCCTTGAAACCCACCCGCTGTTTCCGCTCAGGACGAATGTGCACTTCGTTCAGGTCATTGACCGCAAGCATATTCGGTTGCGCATTTGGGAGCGTTGGGGCGGGATTCCGCTGGGTTCAGGTTCGTGCTCTTGTGGCGCTGCGGTTAACGGGATTCGTCGGGGGTTGTTGGACGATACCGTTGAGGTTGAATGTGATGGCGGGAGTGTCACGGTTCAATGGGATGGTGTGGGGCCGGTGTTTCTTATTGGACCGGTGGAGGCTGTTTTTTCGGGGGCAATTGCAGATAGCTTGTTGAAAGATTGATTACTGCTTTGTCGTGAAAGACGGAGGAGCCCCCATTGGGCTTCGAAGCAGAGCTGAGTGGGCCCATTCACTCATCTTCATACATGAGCTCCAAGGCCTTGATCCACTCGTCTGTAGCTTCAAATTTTGCGTAATACGCCTGTCTTTCTGTGTCACTCAATTGAGTGAAGAAGGGGAGGAAGTAGTTGTCGTTGTAGTAACCCTGGGTGCCTTGAATATGGCCTCCCCACCAGGAAGAGTTGTAGCCTTCGAACGAGACCCAGGGAGGCGGTACGGAGAATTTTTCACGAACGATGAGATCCAAAAAACCAGCGCTATTGGTGACAAGTCGTACAGTTGACGGCTGCACCGATCATGCTGACCGTGCTGCAGAAAGTGTTCAAGGACAAGATCGCTTCGCCAGCCTGGCAGGAAAAACTGCACCAGGTTGTGCCGAGCTACGGCACCCAGTTGAATAGCCATCCTGAGAAGGTTGCAGAAGAGTGGGCTTATGACTCAGCCACTAGCGATCACTTAGGTAACAGCCCCGGCTGATGCGCCGAAGGCTAATGCTGCTAGCGATATGGCTGTGTAAGTAGAAGCGTAATCGGAAAGCCCACTTGATCGGTGACGGTCGAGTGGGCTTTTTGGTTTTTGCGGTTTAGTGTTTGCGGGGGGAGCTGGAACGCAGAGCGGTCGCTCGGGCAGGGCAGCAATCGGCCAAAAGTAGCCAGTCATTACCGGCAGAGAACGGCCATAAGCCGATGTTCAGAGCACAGAAATAGACCCCTCCCCATTTCCGACGATCCCCATTTACCCCAGGTCGGGTTAAAGCTACCGCCATCACTGCCGATAATCCAATCCATGGATTTGCGTACCGCCGGTACGACTGTGATGACTGACCTTGCGACCAAAGTGCTCTACTTTCCGGACGCGTCATTTAAGGAAAAGTGATTGTGATCATTGGTATCGACCTGGGCACCACCAACAGCCTCGTGGCTGCCTGGGACGGCGAACATGCCCGGATACTCCCCAATGCCCTGGGTAACCTTCTCACGCCTAGCGTCGTTGGCCTCGACGACCATGGCCAACTGGTCGTCGGGGATATCGCCCGCGAGCGGTTGCACACCCACCCGTACCTCACCGCGTCTCTGTTCAAGCGCTACATGGGCAGCGCCCGGGAAACGCTACTTGGCGCACGCGCCTACCGCGCGGAAGAACTTTCGGCGATGCTGCTGCGCAGTCTCAAGACCGACGCCGAGCGCGCGTTGGGCGAGCCTGTTCACGAAGCGGTGATCAGCGTACCCGCGTACTTCAGCGATGCTCAACGCAAGGCGACGCGCATTGCTGGCGAACTGGCGGGGCTGAAAATTGAAAAACTGGTCAACGAACCCACCGCCGCCGCCTTGGCCTACGGCCTTCAACAGCGAAACGAAGCGACCTTTCTGGTGTTCGACCTCGGCGGTGGGACCTTTGACGTATCCATTCTGGAGCTGTTCGAAGGCGTCATGGAAGTCCGCGCCAGTGCGGGAGACAACTTCCTCGGCGGTGAAGACTTCGATGACCTGCTGGTGGAGCATTTCATCGCTAAAATCGGCGCCGCTGACCTGCCAGACACCAGCCTTCCTGCCATTGCACAGCGGTTACGGCGTGAAGCGCAACGGGTTCGCCATGCCTTGGGCCAGGTGCAGACCGCACGCTTTACCCTTCGCGAGCAAACGCGTGAGTGGAGTATTGAACTGACCCAGGGCGAGCTTGCTGACATCGTTCGCCCATTGCTGGACCGCTTGCGTGCTCCGATCGAACGTGCAATGCGTGATGCCCGGATCAAGGTCGCGGACCTGAACGAAATATTGCTGGTGGGCGGCACGACACGCATGCCGCTGGTGCGCAAGCTGGTGGCGTCCCTGTTCGGGCGAATCCCGGCGATGCAGCTCAACCCGGACGAAGTGGTCGCGCAGGGTGCGGCCATTCAGGCGGCACTTCAGGCTCGCCATGCCTCCCTTGAAGAAGTGGTGCTTACCGATGTCTGTCCCTACACGTTGGGCATCGAGACGTCGGTACAGCAAGGTGGAGGTTTCCAAAGCGGTCATTACTTGCCGATCATCGAGCGCAACACTGTGGTGCCGGTCAGTCGGTCCCGTACCGTGTCCACCCTCAGTGACAACCAGAAAGTGGTCAATCTGGGTATCTATCAGGGCGAAAGCCGGCTGGTGAGCAACAATATTTTCCTGGGTGAGCTGGAAATCCCGGTTCCGCCGCGCAAGGCCGGTGAAGTCACCCTGGATGTGCGCTTCACCTACGACAACAACGGCTTGCTCGAAGCTCAAGTGCATTTGCCGATCAACGGCGACACCCGCCGGCTAGTGATCGAGAACAACCCAGGTGTACTGCCTCCCGAGGAAATTGCCCGGCGACTGGCCGCCCTCGAATCGTTGAAGGTGCACCCCCGGGATCAGCAGATCAATACCCTGCTGTTGGCCCGGCTGGACCGTTTGTACCAGGAAAGCCTCGGTGATGGCCGGGAGCATATTGCCGGGCTGGCGAACTATTTCCAGCAGATGCTCGATACCCAGGACGAACACCAGATACGTGCAGCCCGCAGTGAAATCACTCAGCGTCTTGCTCATTTCGAACGGGAGGGTTAAGCCACCATGAGCCACTGGAAATTGCTCGACCTTACCCCGGACGCGGACGAACGCAGCATCAAGCGCGCCTATGCGCGGTTGTTGAAAAATCACCGCCCGGACGAAAATCCCGATGAGTTTCAGCGCCTGCGCGAAGCCTATGAAACCTCGCTGGCCGAAGCTCGCTGGCGTGCGCAGGTTGATGAGGAGGTCGTTGATGCGCCGTCAGCCGTCAGCGCACCAACCCCGGAATACTCCTCACTGGTCAGCCCCTTGGAGCGCGTTGACTCCCAGATCGCCGTCAGCCCTCCAGAACCGTCCCTGGAGCAAATGAAGCAATGGTTGGCCGAAGGTAAAGACCGTCAGGTAATGGACGCGTTGCGCCACTGGCTTGCCAGCGACTGGCTGATGCCTTTCGAGCATCGCGAGCAATTCGAGCAGAGCGTATTGGATTGGCTCGAATCGACTGCGCAATGGTCGCCTGCCTTTTTCGATGGCGTCTGCCAAGCCATGGGGTGGGACGAAGCCCAGGGTAATTTACCGTGCGAGTACTGGCGCTGGGACCGCCTGACCCGGCGATGCGACATGCACGTCATGGAAGAATCCGTACGCAGCGACCTAGCCAGATTCGACGCCGATAAAATTCATGGGCAGGCCGCCGCCTTGCTGTTCAAACCCATGAGTGACGGCCGCCGTCGTGGATTGGCCGACTACTTCTCCAGCCTCGACTGGCAACGTTTTGCGCAGATTGCGCAATCCATCGAATACCAGTACCCCGAGTTGCCTCAACGTCTCGGGCTAAAACCACTGGACAACTGGCGGGATTGGTTGCCGCCCGGAAGCTTTCGAGGGGTGTACCTTTTCCTGTGGCTCGCGTTGTCCGTTGTAGTTATGCCTTCGATACTTGCCGGAACTGCAAAAAGGGAAGGACTGGCCAGTCTGCTGGTCATGCCGCTGTTCCTTCCGATAGTGATTTGGTTGGGCATGAAGGCCTATAGGATATGGTCCCTCGTGGCAGTGTCTGCGGGGTCGCTGGATGTGCTGCTCAGCCGTGGGTTACTCCCGCGCCGTTGGTATCGGCAAGGCGCCGGGCTCCTGATACTCCGCCACATACTCCCCAGTGCCATGCCCGCCGCCCTGTCAAGCTTATGGTCCGGTCATGTGCCATGGATGCAGTGGGGCAGCCCGGTGGTGGTGTTTCTGGGCACGCTTTATTTCACGAATATGGCGCTGTGCGGCGGGAAGGTCTCGATGTGGACTCGAGCGCTACAAGCGATCAGACACAAGGTTGGGCAGTTACTTTTGCGAGTACTGCAGCGCGAAGTCTTCGTGGTTTTGATCATCATGCTGGTGATGGGTGTTTCGACCTATTCGCGCATGAAGCCTGGTCTTTAGGAGATGAACCCAACTCTCGACACGGCAGCCAACGGACACCTGACATTCAGTTTCAATGAGTTGTCAGACTCTGGTTGGCTATCGCTAGCTGAAAACCTGGTCAAACTCCAAGGGTTCAAACGATTGGGTTCACACGTCCTGGGCGTTGATGAACAAATTCACCAAAGTTTCCAGAGTGCCGAGTTCTGCCTCGCAGCCGGCTGGGACAATTGATCTGGGCATTACTTGCTTTCAGACTCAGTGGCGGGCGATGTATTTCTGCAAAAGCTATTCGACCAACTGCGCGTTTTACAGGCGACTCAAGTCATTCATCCCACAAATTGGGAGTGCGTTTCTGAGCATTTGCAATTGACTGGAATGGGTAGATTGCAGTCCTTCGCGACAGGCTGCAATCGGCCAATAGCTGCCTCTTGAGAGTAGGGAAAACGCCTAGCGCATATGGGAGCGATGGCATACTTCGCCGGCGCAACGCGTCCGCCCAAGAACTGGACCGCCTCCCATCCAAAACGCGGCTCGCTTCCGTTTGCCCCTTCGCATACTGCCGAAAAACCAGATAGGAAACCCGCTATGCCACGCACCTTTTTTTTCGCTGCGCTTATCGCTGCTACCTCGCTGCTTCAGGGCTGCGCCAGCGCCCCGTCCTTAGAAGGGCAACCGTTCTACCAGGCACCGGCCGAGGTCAGCGCAAACAGCGCAACGGTCTATTTCCTGCGGCAACCGAATACAGTCGGGGCTGGGGTGGCTGAAAATATTGAAGTGGATGGTCTGCACGTTGGGATGCTCCCTTCCGGTGGTTTCTTCACGGTCACGCTGCTGCCTGGCACGCATGCAGTACAAGCCAAACGGCAAAACTTTCTAGCTGGCGATCTGGGTGATGGCAGCTTCACAATTACTGTCGAGAAGGGCAAAACCTACTTCATCGCCAATCAAACCAGCACGGTTCCCTATCGAGACAACTGGGCTGTCACTGAGGTTAAGGATGGTTCATTCCGGCTCGAGAAGTTCTATTTCCGCTGGGCCAATGTTCCCCAAAACGATGCGGAGAAAATGCTCAAAACCACTCGGCGTGTGCCTAGTGAAAAGTTGCAGTAAAGGACAGCTACTGGCCAATTTCTGCCTGTGCTAACAGGCAGCAACCGGCCAAAAGCAGACGAACGCTGCCTTGGTCGCTATCCTGCTGAGGTGTTTGTCGACGAAGCTAAATTATTCGAAAAGGATCCCGCGCCATGGAAAGCAATGTCGCGTTTCAGACTTCAGCCACTATGGGATCAATCGCTAGCGCCTTCCCGCCCCCTCTGAAATTGCAGACAGATGGCGTGGGCTTGGTTATGGGCAATACCAGCTTTGCTACCCATCAGGGCATAGAGGTCAAAGTAGGTGAAGATCACTTGGTCATTCCTTACCGAATTCACCACGAAGGCAACGAACTGTCTGGTAAGGCACTGAATGGAACGCAAAGCATAATGTACTCGTGCCTTTTAACCAGGCACCACGATGGCCATGTGCGCCAGCGTCAACTTGAACGTGTCCTCCCGGTCTCCGAACCTTGGGTTGTTCCATTTGTTTTTCAGCTGACTGGCGAGTATGTAATCGAGATTCTCGACGCTTGTGAGGCCCAGTTCCGAATGCTTGACCCTATGCTTTACGGCACCTTCATTCGGGACAATCCGAAGTATTTTCAGGCCACACGAGACCGCATGATTAGCTACTGGGATTGCTATTATCGGTGGCTGTACCAGCGTAGGTCTGATTATGTCGGGTTCCGACTTTTTGACCGGTTTCAAGAATTTGCTTCGCGTTTGTGAACACCTGATTGGCGTATTAACAGGCAGCTTTGGGTCGATTGCAGCCTTTCACAATTGGCATAATCTGCCTGCCACTGACGAGATGTGGCGCCGGCATAGGGGGGTAGCAACTACTCCTTCCCAGCCTTGATTCTGGAGTTTGGAAGGTGGCTTGGCTGGACGCACCAGGGGGTCATGCCCCCACATCATTGATCAGTTGGCGCCAGACATCCTTTGCCTTCTGCTCAGAAGTAAAGACTTGTATTTTTGGATGCCAGAACTCCCCCTCATATACGATGCATTCCAGAGTGGAGTCCTGGAACGTAAAGACATAGTGAATGGCATCCTTTAGAAACCGCTGTTTATCATGTCGCGGATGAATAGCGTTTCTCTGCTCAAGCTCTGCCAGCCAAGGCGAATTATCTATACGGTGAATTTGATAATGCTTGAGACCAAGTCCAATAAGCGGATGGCCGCCCAATGCCTCGTCGTTTGGTGAGCCGAACTTAATTTTTTTAACAAGCGGAAAATGGATTACAGCTATTTCTTCCCCTGCGGTGCAATACCGCAAACATAGCTGCGTGTCCGTGGCGAACACGATGGGTTCGGGCGATGTACTTGGTTGTGGCCAGGAGTCGAGCAGCACTACGGTCGCGAATGGCATGAGGAAGCCTTGTGAAGAAATAGGGACTAAAACAGAGTGGGAAAAGGGGACAGATTTATTTATTCGCGCTCACAAGAAAACTTGCTTCGGCCGAAATCAACCCCTACAGATTCGGCGCCTAACTCCATCGAAATTTCCTACAACCTATTAGGCTTGCACCTAGGAAGCAACCTTACTAACCTCCCTCTGCCGCTGCCAATACAGCGACCGGGTGTGGTAGCCCGTCTTTCTCATAGGAGCCCAGTTCATTGGAGTTCCAAATGCTCGACGAAAACGTTAACCCATCCGAAACTTCTGAATCCCCACCCCGCAAACCCGCCGAGGCCGAGCGCCGCCCAAACCCGATCTTCGCCGTCGTCCCCACCGCAAGCACTGAAACCTTGTTGGTTCACGCCTGCGAAACACTCGCTTCTGCAAGCGTTATGGCCAGTGAGCTGGCGTTCATACTCGAAGGCCCCAAATGCAATTTGGCACTGGGCATTCAGCAGATGATTGCGTTAGCGGAATTGACGGTGAATCGGGTGCTGGATCAGGTTGACCCGCAGGAGTAGGCGAGGGCGTTGATATAACGTGATGCGCCAACAGAAGCTCTGCCCCATTTAGTCGGGGCAGGGCTTTTTTTGTTTTTGGATTGAAGCCACAGCATCAGAGATCGCCAACCCTGCGTCTTCATCACTCGGAAAAGAATGAGTTAGGATCATCAAAGCCTAGAAACGGAACCTCTCAACCAAAGGACGCGACACTCATGGAAACCCCCTTTTCTCAAATCAGCGAGCGTTTGAACAATCGCCGGTTTACCGTCGCGAATAACGCTCAAGGGCTGTCCGGTGCCGGCACCGTGTTTCACTACCACGTCGAGGGGAATGCCATTTCGAGCACTTACCAGGGCGGACGGATACGCATCGGTCATCAAGTCGGGCGTGTGACAGGTCCCGATACCATTGAGCTGCTTTTTCAGTGTTTGACGGCGGATGGCGAGATGCTTGCCGGCTGGTCTCGTGGCACGGTGGGCGTTGATCACGCAGGGCGTACCACTCTGGCCTTTGTTTGGGGTTGGTTGTCGGGCGCGACGGGTGGTGGGGAGTCGAGCTACGTCGAGCTTACGGCGTAGCGGTTAAGGTTTATGATCATTGCGTCGACACCCGTGCGGCAGTCGCTCCGACTCGTTCAACAGTCCGATCCGTAATCAATAACGCGCCACTTTCATTGAGGAGAATGACCGTTCATGACGACGCAAACCGAAACCGCCATCCTGGCCGGTGGTTGCTTCTGGGGTATGCAGGATTTGCTGCGACGTTACCCCGGCGTGCTGTCCACACGGGTGGGTTACTCGGGAGGCGATGTGCCGAACGCGACTTATCGCAACCACGGCAATCACGCGGAAGCCATCGAGATCGTGTTCGATCCGCAACAAATCAGCTATCGCCAGATTCTCGAGTTCTTTTTCCAGATTCATGATCCGACCACCCAAAATCGCCAAGGCAACGATGTCGGCGCGAGCTACCGATCTGCGTTGTTCTACCTCAGCGATGAGCAGAAAGAGGTTGCCGAAGACACCGTGGCCGATGTCGAAGCTTCCGGCCTTTGGCCCGGCAAGGTGGTCACTGAAATCACCCCGTCCGGGCCGTTTTGGGAAGCGGAACCGGAACACCAGGATTACCTCGAACGGCTTCCCGACGGTTATACCTGCCACTTCATCCGACCCAACTGGAAATTGCCCAAACGCGGGTAATCAAGTACAGGGGCGGCTCGAAT
This sequence comes from Pseudomonas sp. MM213, assembly GCF_020423045.1. Taxonomy (NCBI): domain Bacteria; kingdom Pseudomonadati; phylum Pseudomonadota; class Gammaproteobacteria; order Pseudomonadales; family Pseudomonadaceae; genus Pseudomonas; species Pseudomonas sp. MM213. Next base: position 2,087,534 of record NZ_CP081943.1, on the reverse strand, counting down.
GAGCCGTCTCTGTTCAGCCGCTTTGAGGCAGGTTCAAACCCGCTTCAACACACTATCCCCCGCATCCTTGGGCAACCTGATCACATCAACCAACGCCAACAACCCCAACACCGCCACACCCACAAACGCCACTCGAAAGTCAGTAACCTGCGCCTGCAACTCATGGCCTTGCACCGACATCGACACTCGCAACAACAACGCAGCAACCGTCACCCCCAACCCCATGGCCAGTTGAAAGAACATGCTGAATAACGCCGACGCTTCGCTCATGCGTGCCTTGGGTACGTCGGCAAAACCGATGGAGTTGTAGCAAGTGAATTGCATGGATCGCGACAAGCCGCCGATAAATAGCACGGCGGCAATCACGGCAAAGGGTGTCTGTGGGGTGAAGAAGGCACAGGCGACAATCGAGATGACGCCGATGACACCGTTGATCAGCAGGACTTGGCGAAAGCCATAACGCTGCATGATCGCCGTGGTGAACGGCTTCATCGCCAGGTTGCCGGCGAACACTGCGAGCACCAGCAGGCCGGCGTCGACGGGCGATAAGCCGAAGCCAACCTGGAACAACAGCGGCAGCAAAAACGGCAAGGCGCTGATGGCCAGGCGAAAGAGTGATCCGCCGAAGAGGCTGACCCGGAAGGTGTTGATGGACACGGTGCCGAGCGGCAAAAGCGGGTGGGTGTGATGTCGGCAGTGGTGCACGGCCCACACGGCGAGGATCATGCCGGCGATCACTAGCGCGAGTCCTGCGTACATGGCGTTGCCGTGCTGGCTGCCCAGCCATTCCAGACCGCCCAGCAGCGAGGCGCAGGCGCCGGCCAACAGGGCGAAGCCTTTGCCGTCGAACGGGCGGACGTGTTCTTCGCGTCCTTCGGGCACCAGCCACAGTGCGGCAAATAGCGCCAACGCACCGAGCGGCAGGTTGACGTAAAAGATCCACGGCCATGATGCGTGGGTGACGATCAGGCCGCCCACGATTGGCCCGAGAATGGGCGCTACCAGGCCGGGCCAGGTAATCACCGCGATCATTTTTACCAGGTCTTTTTTGTCGGTGTTGCGCAGCACGGCCAGACGTCCTACCGGCACCATCAGTGCGCCGCCGATGCCCTGGAGCACGCGGGCGAACACGAACATTTCGATGTTCTGGCTGAGCCCGCACAGGAGCGAGGCGAGGGTGAAGACGATGATTGCGCCGGCAAACACTTTTCGCGCACCAAAGCGGTCGGCGATCCAGCTGGACAGCGGGATGAAGATCGCCACGGCAAGAATGTAGGCAGTGATGCCGATGTTCATGTCGACCGGCGTAATGCCGAACGCGCTGGCCATGGTGGGCAACGCGGTGGCGATGACCGTCGCGTCGAGGTTTTCCATGAAAAAGGTCACCGCCACCACCAGCGCGATCAGCCGGGTTTGCAGGCGCAGGCCAGACTCGGCTGTGACACTTGAATCTGGCGTGGCGGGTGACTTCACCGATGTGATCCTTTTTCGAGGCCATTCAAACAAAAAACAACGCCACGAGTTTTACCATTCCGGGACCACTCAGTCTCTAGCTCCGAGGCTTGAGACGCTCGACGATTGCCTTGCCCACGTCCAGCGCGGAACCCGGGTTTTGGCCGGTCACCAGTTCGCGGTCGATGACGACGTTGGAGGCCCACGGCGAGGTGTTGCTGCGATAGACGCCGCCCGCGTGTTCCAGCGCTGTTTGCGGATAGAACTTCATCGCGCCGCCATTCAACAAGCCCTTGGCCAATTCCTCTTCCTGATTGCTGATGACGGTGAATTTGTAGCCGGCGTAGGTCCAGCCTTTGGTGGAGGCTTTGCCAGCGGTTTCGAGTTGTCGGGTGAATGCGACGGGATCGGCCAGGGTCGACAGCAGGGCAATCGGGCCGTGGCAGACGAGGGCGGTGGTCTTGCCGTTGTCATGGAAGTTGTTCAGCAGTTTTCCCAGCGCGGCGCTGTGCAGCAGGTCTTGCATTGGCGCGTGGCCGCCGGGGACGTAGACGGCATCGAAATGCTCGTAGCCGATCTGTTCGACCCGCGCCAGGCTGATGACTGGCGACTCGCCTTTTGAAGTGACTTTTAGCTGATCCAGCAACGCCTTGTGCGCCTGTAAGGCCGCCACGTCATTGTTGAAATACATCTTGTCGTTGGACGATTGGTCCAGTGTCGGCGCCTTGCCGGTCGGCGTGGCGAAGGTGACCGAGTGCCCGGCATCGAGCAGCAGTTTCACCGGTTGCATCAGTTCGTTCAGGTAGAAACCGGTGGCGAATACCTTCTGGTCCTTGAGGTCGAGGTGGTCGGAATCGGACAGCACGATCAGGACATTGCTGGCCTGTGCGTTGAAGGCAGCCGCGGAAATGGTCATGGCGAGGGCGAGTCGGGCAATAGGGCGCATGGGAGCTTCCGAACAGTGAGGTGATCGATCGGCGGTCGCCGGATCGTTGATTCACTATATTCATGCCTGTATGGGCGATAAACTCGCTGCGAAGGAAATCACTTGTTCTTTGGAGGTAAGAGTGACCCGTCGATTCGATTATCTCGCGGACGTTGAAGTGTTCGTTACCGTGGTGGAAAAGGGCTCGTTGAGCGCCGGGGCGGTGTTTCTGGCGACCACGCCGTCGGTGGTCAGCCGGGCGATTTCGCGCCTGGAAGCGCGCCTCGGCGTCCAGCTGTTGCGGCGCACGACCCGGCGTCTGAGCCTGACCGAGGCGGGCCTGCTTTACCTTGAACAATCCCGCGCGGCGTTCGGGTTGATCGATGATGCCGAACGAACGATCCAGGGGCAGGAAGGCGAGTTGACCGGGCGTGTGCGGCTGAGTGTGCCGACGACCTACGGGCATTACCGGTTGCCGCCATTGCTGTGCCGATTTACCCGGCAGTACCCGCAAGTGCGCATCGAGTTGAGCATCAGCAATCGCAATGTGGATTTGGTGGCGGAAGGGTATGACCTGGCGATTCGTCTCGGGCAATTGCCGGACAGCGGCCTGATCGGACGCAAGCTGGAGGACGCGGGTTTGTGCCTGGTCGCCGCGCCGGACTACCTGAAACGTGCCGGCACACCGCGCAGTGTCGACGAGCTGGCGGCGCATGCCTGCCTGCCGTTTGTGATGCCCAGCAGCGGCCGCGTCGGGCCCTGGCTGTTTCGCGAAGAGGGGGTTGATCGGGAGTGGATACCTGAGGCGAATGTGCAGGTGTCCGACGACGTGCTGGGCATTGTGTCCCTGGCCGAGCATGGCATGGGAATCTGCCAGAGCTACGATTTCATCGTTCGCGAGCGCATTCAAAGTGGACGCCTGGTGCCGCTGCTTGAACAGTCGGGCGGACGCTCCCGACCGTTCTCGGTGATCTATCCGCCCCATCGCCAATTGTCAGCGACCGCGCGGGCCTTGATCGACTTTCTGACCCGGGAAGTGGCCGAGCCAGCCGGCGAGCCGTCCCGGTAGGTTTCAGCGTACTTGATGCACCGCAGCGCCCGGATCGCCAGCAAGCCGGCTCCTACAGGTTTTGCGTAAACCCTCAATCCCGAACACACCCACAATTTGTAGGAGCCGGCTTGCCGGCGATGGCGATCTCACGGACGCCATCGCCAGCAAGCCGGGCTCCTACAGGTTTTGCGTAAACCCTCAATCTCAAACACCCCCACAATTTGTAGGAGCCGGCTTGCTGGCGATGGCGATCTCGCGGACGCCATCGCCAGCAAGCCGGGCTCCTACAGGTTTTGCGTAAACCCTCAATCCCGAACACACCCACAATTTGTAGGAGCCGGCTTGCTGGCGATGGCGATCTCACGGACGCCATCGCCAGCAAGCCGGGCTCCTACAGGTTTTGCGTGACCCCTCAATCCCGAGCACACCATCAAACCTGTAGGAGCCGGCTTGCCGGCGATGGCGATCTCACGGACGCCATCGCCAGCAAGCTGGCTCCTACAGGTTGGATGGTGTCTCGCCCGGGGTCTTGTTCTGATCCGTATTTTTCTGCGCTATCTGCATCTGTCATGTACTCGGCCTGCGCCCCACAATGGCCGCACGGTCCGCAGTCGCGGTAGCCACTGAACCGCAAACTCATCATGTAGGAGGCCCCATGCCCAAGATGGCCATTTTTCTGGGTGGATTTCTGCTGTTAACCATTTTGATCGGTGCCTTGGCCACGATCTCTCCGACCTGATTCCTTCCTTCAATGCGCAATAAGCACAACGCCTCCACTTGGGAGGCGTTGTTGTTTCAGCGGTACCGTTTATTTACAAGAATCCATCGATGAACCCCGTAACCTGTAGGAGCCGGCTTGCCGGCGATGGCGTCATCACGGCCGCCACCGCTTCGCCAGCGAGCTAGCTCCTACAGGTCAAAACGATCCAGGTTCATCACCTTCGTCCACGCCGCTACGAAGTCTTTGACGAATTTCTCCTTCGCATCACTGCTGGCATACAGCTCGGCCAAGGCCCGCAGTTGCGCATTCGAGCCGAAGACCAGATCGACCCGCGTCCCGGTCCATTTCACTTGGCCGGTTTTGCGATCGCGCCCTTCGAACTCCTGATTGGCGTCCGACACCGGCTTCCATTCCACCCCCATGTCCAGCAGGTTTTTGAAGAAGTCGTTGGTCAACGCCTCCGGTTGCTGGGTGAACACGCCGTGTCGGGTTTGTCCGACGTTGGTGTTCAACACCCGCAAACCGCCCACGAGCACAGTCATTTCCGGTGCGCTGAGGGTCAGTTGTTGCGCCTTGTCGATCAACAGGTGCTCGGCCGTTACGCGGTAGCGGGTTTTCAGGTAGTTGCGGAAACCATCGGCGATGGGTTCGAGGAAGCCGAAGGATTCGACGTCCGTCTGCTCTTGCGAGGCGTCCGTCCGTCCCGGTGTGAACGGCACCGTCACGCTGTGACCGGCATTTTTTGCGGCTTGTTCGACACCGGCGCTGCCGGCCAGCACGATCAGGTCCGCCAGCGAGATTTTCTTGCCGCTGTTGTTGAACTCACGCTGAATGCTTTCCAGTTTCGCCAGCACGCTCGCCAGTTGTTCGGGTTGGTTGGCTTGCCAGGAATTCTGTGGCGCCAGTCGCAGGCGTCCACCGTTGGCGCCGCCACGTTTGTCGGAGCCACGGAAGCTTGACGCCGCCGCCCAGGCCGTTGATACCAGCTGCGAGACACTCAGGCCAGAGGCGAGGATTTTGCTCTTGAGTGCAGCGACGTCACTGTCGTTGACCAAGGCATGGTCGACCGGCGGAATCGGGTCTTGCCACAACAGTTCTTCGTTGGGCATTTCCGGGCCGAGGTAGCGCGAGAGCGGGCCCATGTCGCGGTGGATCAGCTTGAACCAGGCGCGGGCGAAGGCATCGGCCAACTGATCCGGATTGGCCAGGAAGCGCCGGGCAATCGGTTCATAGATCGGGTCCAAACGCAGCGCCAGGTCCGAGGTGAGCATGGTCGGGTTACGCCGCTTGGACGGGTCGTGTGCATCCGGAATGGTGCCGGCCCCGGCGCCGTTTTTTGCCACCCACTGGTTTGCGCCTGCCGGGCTTTTGCTCAATTCCCACTCGAAGCCGAACAGGTTTTCCAGGTAGTTGTTGCTCCACCGGGTGGGCGTGGTGGTCCAGGTCACTTCCAGCCCGCTGGTGATGGTGTCCGGGCCTTTACCGGTGCCGAAGCTGTTTTTCCAGCCAAGGCCCTGGGCTTCGAGACCGGCGGCTTCCGGCTCGGCACCGACGTTGTCGGCAGGGCCGGCGCCGTGGGTTTTACCGAAGGCGTGGCCGCCGGCGATCAGGGCCACGGTTTCTTCATCGTTCATGGCCATGCGGCCGAACGTTTCGCGGATGTCCAGGGCCGAAGCGACGGGATCGGGATTGCCTTCCGGACCTTCCGGGTTCACATAGATCAGGCCCATCTGCACGGCGGCCAGTGGGTTTTCCAGATTGCGCCCCTCATCGGTACGGCTGTCTTCATTTCTCCCGGGCTCGGCCACCAGTGGAACATCGCCGGGTGCTTGCACGGGTTTTTGCGCTTTGTCGTAGCGAACGTCACCGCCCAGCCATTTGTTTTCCGAGCCCCAATAAACGTCTTCATCGGGTTCCCAGACGTCTGCGCGGCCACCGGAAAAACCAAAGGTCTTGAAGCCCATCGACTCCAGCGCGACGTTACCGGTGAGGACGATCAGGTCGGCCCAGGAAATGTTGTTGCCATACTTTTGCTTGATCGGCCACAGCAGCCGGCGCGCCTTGTCGAGGCTGACGTTGTCCGGCCAGCTGTTGAGCGGGGCAAAGCGTTGCTGACCGGAACCGGCACCGCCACGACCGTCACCGGTGCGGTATGTGCCGGCGGCGTGCCAGGCCATGCGGATGAACAGCGGCCCATAGTGACCGAAGTCTGCTGGCCACCAGTCTTGTGAGTCGGTCATCAGTGCCGTCAGGTCGCGCTTGACCGCGGCAAAGTCGAGTTTTTTGAACGCTTCGGCGTAGTTGAAGCCCTCGTCCATGGGGTCTGACAGGGACGAGTGCTGGTGCAGGATCTTCAGATTCAGTTGGTTCGGCCACCAGTCACGGTTGGTGGTGCCACCGCCTGCGGCATGATTGAACGGGCATTTCGATTCGTTTGCCATGTGCGAGCTACCTTTGGTCGTGTTCATCCGGCTATCGGGCCCGGGGCGGGCGTTAAATAGCAACGAGCGGAATCAAGGACATAGGCTGCAGGGCCAGCAGTTGGATCAACTGATTGTGGTGACCACACGGGAATTCTGAACAGCGGCAATCAGGTTGCCAGCGCGGTGGCCCACGGGTGGCCTAGTCAAGCTTCGGGCTCATTCCTGTCTCCTTTTCAGCGCTAATCCGGCCGGCTTATGGCGCCAGCGCAGACTAAGGTTAGACCTGAGTCGGGAAGTCAGCTAATAGGGCGAGTGTTGGGGCGTGATAGACGTACTCTTTCAATCTGGCGCCCGGAAACATTTCAAGGCCTCGGTTGTTTGCGCTACTGGCTGGGTGCCACAATACTTCTTTGACGAAGCATCATGATCAGGCGGATCAAATGGAAGGACTCGGACCCCGGTATGACCCGGATGCTTTGATAGCAGCGCAGGTACGCACTGATCGCCTGCACCAGTTGTTCCATCAGTCGGTGACGGCGATTCCGGGCAGTGTCCTGGCGGCGATCATGCTGTGCCTGCTGTGTTGGGAGCGCTTCGATCACCACGTCATTTTTTGGTGGATGGGCATTCTGACGGCGTCGACCTCATTGCGCGTCTCGATGTTCATCGCCTATTTCCGCAGCGACAAAAGTACGCGCACACCTGAGCAATGGGAGTGGAAATACTGGAGCACGCTGGTGTTGTCTGCCGGTATCTGGGGCGCAGGCGCGCTGGCATTGATGCCCCCGGACGATATTCTGGCTCAGTCACTGGTCATGCTTTTTACCGTCGGGATGTCGGTCAGTGCGGTGTCCTGCTATTCGGCCTACCGATACATGACGCTGGTGTCCATTGGCCTGGTGTTGTTGCCGTGCACGATATGGCTGTTGTTCCAGCCGTCAGCGATGCAAGTCGGCATGGCGCTGGCGGTGCTGGTGTTTGCCTCCTTCGTGGCCAGCGCCACCCGCAAACTCTCCGATGCGGTGGAAACCGCCTTTCGATTGACCCGTGAAATGGAACAGGCGCACCGCATTTCCAATCTTGCCGCGCAGACCGATGAGCTCACTGGCCTGAGGAATCGCCGGGCTTTTTCGAGCACGCCCAGCAGTTGCACAGTTACTGCAAAAACAATCAGCTGCCGCTGTGCGCCGTGATGCTGGATATGGATCACTTCAAACACATCAACGACACCTATGGCCATCAGGTCGGGGACCAGGTGCTGAGTCAGATGGGCCTGGTCATCAGCACCTCGTTTCGTGAAACGGATGTCTACGGCAGGCTGGGGGGAGAGGAGTTCGCCATTCTGCTCCCGGACACCTCGATTGAAGAAACCCTGAACATTGCCGAGCAACTCATCCGCTCGATTGCCGAATTGATGACCGGGCCGGTGCATTGCATAACGGCCAGCCTCGGTGTCGCGTCGATGGACGCCTCCGACCTTGATTTGCACAGCTTGATGAACAACGCCGATAAGGCCCTGTATCGAGCCAAGGCCCGTGGCCGAAACCAGATCGCCGTTTCCGAGTGATGCCGTGCAAGGCTTGTGACCTCGCGGTCATTCAAGTTGCACCGGCAGAGTGCGCTTCTATATAGTGGCAAAATAATATCAACTATAAATAATTTGCCAGCAGGGCTGCATTCACACCGTTGGGCGCTCCGTGCTGGTTGACGAATCGCGCACTTGAGAATGTCCATGCCTAATCGCTCTCTGCACTTCAAGCTGTTCTGGACGGCCCTGATCGGGACCGTCGTCGTCATGGCGCTGCTGCTGGGCTCCATCGCCTATATCGCTTATGGCTCCTCCATCAAAGAAACCGCCGAGCTGGTCGACACGGTCGTCAAGGCCAATGCCAAGGAAGTGGAAGTCGAACTGGGTGTCGGTTTTACCGTCGCCGAATCGCTGGCCAGTGTCGCAACGGCCATGCAGCAACAGCACGTTGATCGCAAGACCGCCGATGCCGTGACCCGCCAACTGTTTGAAGCCAATCCGCAACTTTTGGGCCTGGGGCAGTATTGGGAAACCAACGCCTTCGATGGCAAGGACAGCGAATTCGCCAACCAGCCGAATCACGACGCCACCGGCCGTTACCTGACCTACTGGAACCGTGCGAGTGGCTCGGTGAAATCGGAAGCGCTTAGCGGTTATGCCCCGGAAAATGCCGATAACCAATACTACTATCAGCCGCTGCACAGTCGTCAGCCGTGGGCTTCCGAACCGTTTGCCTACAGCACGGGCAGCGGCCAGAAAGTCATGATGGTGTCGATCATGGCGCCACTGTTGCAGGGCGGCAAAGCCCTGGGCGTGGCGGGTGTCGATATCCCGCTTGAAAGCATCAATCGCCAACTGGCGAAAATCGATGCCTACAAAGGTTATGGCGCTCTGGTGTCGAGCAACGGCCTGTACGCCAGCCACCCTGATGCGAAGCGTTTGAGCCAGCCGGCCGACGATTTGCCGACGGCGGCCAAAGAGGCGATCAAGGCCGGTCAGCCGTATGACTTCCAGCGCGATGGCTGGGGTTATGTGTTGCAACCGGTGCGCATCGGCAAAGCACCGAACACCTGGGCGCTGATGGTGGCGTACCCGCTGGCCGAAGCCATGGCGGGCATCAATCAGTTCCTCTGGACCGCCGTCGTCATCGGCCTGGTGGCGCTGTTGGCATTGGCCATCGTGCTCTGGCATTTGCTGGCGTGGCACATTCGTCCGCTGTCCGGCCTGACGGTCGGCATCCAGGCCTGGGGCGGCGAGTTGGGCCTGAGATTTGAACAACGCAGCGGCGATGAAACCGGCAAACTGGCGGGCGCGTTCAACCAGTTTATCCAGCGCCTGGGGGATCTGGTGGGGTCGATTCGCCACAGCAGCGGCGCCCTGATGCAGATCTCCAATCACCTGGGCGATACCACTCAGGCCGTTGCCGACCGGGCGACGTCGCAGCACACCGCAACCGAAGAAATGGCCAGCGGCGTCACCGCGCTGGCGCACTCGGTCACCGAGATGTCGCAGCAAGCCGAAGACGTGGAGCAACTGGCGCGCAACACCGAAGAGCTGACCAAGCATATCTCCGGCGATATGAACCAGACCCTGGCCGGGATCACCCACATCGACCAGACCATGGACGACGTTGCCGGCACTGTGGGCGACCTGGAAAAACGCTCGCAGCAGATTGCCGGGATCATCGCGGTGATTCGCAGCATCGCCGACCAGACCAACCTCCTGGCCCTGAACGCTGCAATCGAAGCCGCACGGGCAGGGGAGCAGGGACGCGGATTCGCCGTGGTGGCGGACGAAGTGCGGCAACTGGCAGAACGCACCAGCCGCTCGACCGGTGAAATCGGCGAGATGATCGGCGCCATCGGTTCGGATGTGCGCAACACCGTTGCCAACGTCCAGCAAGTCGGCGAAGCGGTGCGTCTGGGCGTGGTGCAACTGACCACCTCGGCGCAAGGTGTTGATCAGATTCGCCAGCATGCCCAGGACATTCTGACGCGCATCAGCGAAGTGGCGCGCCAGACCCAAAGCCAGGCCGCCACCGGTGAGCAATTGTCTGTCGCCATCCAGGGTGTCAGCCGCATCTCCGAGCAGAACGATCACGCGATCCGCAGCCTGCTCGATCAGTCGCTGCAATTACGCGATCAGGCCGGGTCGTTGAACCAGCAACTGACGCAATTCAAGGATTGAGATCAACCGTCGGAGGGATGTGATCCCCTGTAGGAGCCGGCTTGCTGGCGATGAGGCCCTTAGGTTTTGCAGTGAATTCGAGGCCGCCATCGCCAGCAAGCCGGCTCCTACAAAGTTTTTGCGGCAGACCGGAATGATGTGAACAACACGTCCCTCTGTAGGAGCCGGCTTGCTGGCGATGAGGCCCTTAGGTTGTGCAGTGAATTCGAGGCCGCCATCGCCAGCAAGCCGGCTCCTACAAAGTTTTTGCGGCAGGCCTGAATGGTGTGAACAACGCGCCCCCTGTAGGAGCCGGCTTGCTGGCGATGAGGCCCTTAGGTTTTGCAGTGAATTCGAGGCCGCCATCGCCAGCAAGCTGGCTCCTACAAAGTTTTTGCGGCAGACCGGAATGATGTGAACAACACGTCCCCCTGTAGGAGCCGGCTTGCTGGCGATGAGGCCCTTAGGTTGTGCAGTGAATTCGAGGCCGCCATCGCCAGCAAGCTGGCTCCTACAAAGTTTTTGCGGCAGGCCGGAATGGTGTGAACAACACGATCCCTGTAGGAGCCGGCTTGCCGGCGATGAGGCCCTTAGGTTTTGTAGTGAATTCGAGGCCGCCATCGCCAGCAAGCTGGCTCCTACAAAGGTGTTGTGGCAGGCCGGAATGGTGTGAACAACGCGCCCCCTGTAGGAGCCGGCTTGCCGGCGATGAGGCCCTTAGGTTTTGTAGTGAATTCGAGGCCGCCATCGCCAGCAAGCTGGCTCCTACAAAGGTGTTGTGGCAGGCCGGAATGGTGTGAACAACGCGCCCCCTGTAGGAGCCGGCTTGCCGGCGATGAGGCCCTTAGGTTTTGCAGTGAATTCGAGGCCGCCATCGCCAGCAAGCCGGCTCCTACAAAGGGTTTTGTGGCAAGCCTGAATCCAGGTCGGGATCTTCCGGCTCCCTCGGTTAAAGCAGCGGAATGCTGTAGTTCACGATCAAACGGTTCTGATCCTGATCACGGCTCGCTTCGCTGTTGGACTTGCCGTTGCGCCAGCCAAACCCGACTCCTTTGAGCGCGCCGGATTGAATCGTGTAGTCCAGGCCGAAATCCCGTTCCCATTCCTTCTGGGTGTCGCCGGTGACGGTCTTGATGTTATCGCCGCTGAGGTAGATGACCGAAGCCTTCAAACCAGGCACACCCACACCGGCAAAGTCATACGCATACTGACCGAAAGACGTGCGTTCGCCCGCGCGGGTGAAGGTCTGGATCAGGCGGTCGGTGTACAGGTACAGGCTGGCGCCGCCGGCACCTTTATCGGGCAGGTTGCCCTGGCTGAGCTGGGTGAAGTTGCTACCGCTGGAAACGCTTTGATAACCGGCGGTGAGTGCATGGGCACCGACGGTGTAGATCAGTGCGGCGCTCCAGGTCCGGTTGTCGATTTCGCCATCGGCGCCTTCGGTGTAGCCGCTGATTCGGTAGCCTGAGGTGCCCGAACTGTTGGCACCGGACGAATCGGTCTTGAAGTAGCGCAGGTCGGTTTTCAGCGATTGATTGTCCGAGATCGCCAGCGTGTGCAACAGGCCAAAAAACTGCTGGGTGTAATAGTTGTCGAGGTTGGCGTAGTAATACTGGGCGGTCAGGTCCTTGGTGATTTTCCAGTCGCCGCCAGCGAAGTCGAATGCGTTGCTTTCGCGGGTGCCGCCGGTGGCCGCCAGGCCTGTCCGGTCGCTTGAGCCACGGCCCGTCGCATGTTCGATGCGGCCACCCGTGAGGGTCAGGTCCTTGAACTCGCTGGAAGTGATCTGGCCGCCGTCGAATGTCTGTGGCAGCAGGCGCCCGTCGTTGGACACCAGGATCGGCAGTTTCGGCATCAGCGTGCCCAGGCGCAGCTCGGTTTTCGAGACTTTGACCTTGCCGGTCAACCCCAGCCGGCTCCATTCATCGACCGCGCTGTTGTCGCTGTCCGACGGAATCATGCTGCTGCCGACGTGGCGTCCTTTGCCGCTGTCCAGCGTGATCCCCATCAGCCCGAGCGCATCGACACCAAAGCCGACCATGCCATCGGTGTAACCCGACTTGAAGTCGAGCATGAAACCCTGCGCCCATTCCTCGGTTTTCGACGGCGCGGCCGGGCCGTCGCGGTTGTCGTTGTTGAAGTAGAAATTCCTCATCCCCAGAGTTGCCTTGCTGTCACTCAGGAAATCGGCGTGGGCCTGGGTGCTCAGTGCAATGGCGCCCAGCGCCAGGGTTACAACGGTGTTCTTGTTGCTCATGTAAATCGCCCCTTTTTTTGTAGTTTTTGAATTCAGGAGGGTGGCTCCCGCCGCGACAGGCGGGAGCGTGATGCCTGGATCAGATACCCAGCACGTTGGCGCCGATGCATGGGTCAATGCCGCGCTCCAGGCGACGCTGGTGGACGATCACGGTGATTTCCATCGAGCCGGTGGTGACTTCGAAGTCGAGGATGTGGCCGCCATACGCCTGGAACGTGGCGTCACCGGCCACGCCGTGCATATGGATCGAAGGCTGTTCGTTTTTCCAGGCGACCGAGCCGGTGATGCTCGCCATCTCGACACCGTTCAAGAGCTTGGCGTCGAAGTCCTTCTTGTCCTTGTTCCAGAAACCGAACTTGACGTTGCCGAAGCCGATACCGGTGATGGACGCGCTGGGGATCTTCTCGGCGATGGCCAGTTTGGTCAGCTCCTTGAACGCGTTGTCGCCCGTGCGCAGGACCATGAGGTAACCGGTGGGGGTTTTGGTGTAGCGCGGTGTGGCTTCAGTGGGGCATTGCATCGGCGCGGTCGTCGCGGTGGGAGTGGTTTCGGCAAAGGCCAATTGAGCACCTGCAATGTTGATCATCACGGCGGCGGACACGGCCAGCATCAGTTTGCACAGGCGTTGTTTCGGGTGACGTTGGACTTGCATGAGACTTCCTCTGTTTTTGTTGTTGTGTGGGTGTTGCGGTTTTCGGGACGAGCGAATCCGACGCCTGTAGTTCAACAGGCGCGGAAGTTGTCGCTAAACGTGGGTGTTAGTTGAAGCCGTGTGACTTACAGCGCATCGCGGCTGCTGACGCCGTCAACCAGTCGGGCGATGTCCAGCGGGTTGCTGTTTTTCAGGGCCTCCGGCAACAGGCTGTCGGGGCAATTCTGGTAACACACCGGCCGCAGGAAACGATCGATCGCCAAGGTTCCGACCGAGGTGCCGCGTGCATCCGACGTCGCCGGGTAAGGGCCGCCATGCACCATGGCGTCGCAGACTTCCACGCCAGTGGGATAACCGTTGAACAGCACGCGCCCGACTTTCTGTTCCAGCAGGGCCAGTACATCGCCGAGGGTATCGAGCTCCGAATCCTCGGTAATCAGCGTGGCGGTCAACTGCCCGCGCAAACCGTGCAATGCCTGCATCAATTCGCTGTGGTCGGCGACTTCAACGACGAGGGTGGTCGGGCCGAACACTTCTTCCTGAAGCAGCTCATCGCCATTGATCAGCAGGCTCGCATCGGCCTTGAACACTTGCGGCCGCGCCTGATTGCCCTGTTGCTCGCTGCCGGCCAGGTGCGTGATGCCGGGGTGAGCGCGCAGGTTGTCGAGGCCATGGCAATAGCTTTTCAAGGCGCCGGCGTTGAGCATCGTTTGCGCCGGTTGTTCGCTCATCAATCCGGTAAAACGTTCGAGGAATGCCGTGAATTCCGCCGAACGAATGCCCAGCACCAAACCGGGGTTGGTGCAGAACTGGCCCGCACCCAACACCACGGAAGCGCTCAGCTCGGCGGCGATTTTTTCACCGCGTGCCTTGAGTGCTTCGGGCATCAGCAACACCGGGTTGATGCTGCTCATCTCGGCGAACACCGGGATCGGCTGAGGGCGCGCCGCCGCCATGTCACACAAGGCGCGACCGCCACGCAACGAACCGGTGAAGCCGACCGCCTGAATGGCCGGATGCTTGACCAGCGCCTCACCGACGCTGCCGTAGAGCAGGTTGAACACGCCTGCGGGCATTCCGGTTTTGCGCGCTGCACGGGTGATCGCATCGGCGACGTAATCGGCAGTTGCCATGTGGCCGCTGTGGGCCTTGAACACCACCGGGCAACCGGCGGCGAGGGCGGAAGCGGTGTCGCCGCCGGCAGTGGAGAAGGCCAGCGGAAAGTTGCTGGCGCCGAACACGGCGACCGGACCGAGCCCGGTGCGGTACTGACGCAGGTCGGGACGCGGCAGTGGCTGACGGCCCGGCAGGGCACGGTCGATGCGCGCACCGTAGAAATCACCCCGACGCAGCATCGTGGCGAACAGGCGCATCTGGCCGCTGGTGCGTGCCCGTTCACCTTGAATGCGCCCGGCGGGCAGGGCAGTTTCCTGGCACACCAGGGCGATGAACGTGTCATCCAGTGCATCGAGTTCTGCGGCGATGGCATCGAGGAACCCGGCGCGGCGGGCGGCCGACAGGTTACGGAAAGTCGGGTACGCCGTGGCCGCGGCTTCTGCAGCGGCATTCACTTCCTCGGCTGTTGCCTGATGGAAGCGAAAGGGCAGTGCTTCGCCAGTGCTGGCGTCGTGGCTTTGCAGGGTGTGCGTGCCGTTGGCCGAGCGTGTGCCGGCGATGTAGTTGTGGCCTGAAACTTCAAACATGTTGGACTCCTGATGAGCTGTTCAAATCGGGTCAAGCGAGCCGGTAGATGCGTCGGGCGTTGTCATGAAACAGCGCAAGCCGATCTTCGAGAGAGCGGTCCCGGACAATGGTTTTGAAACCGTCGAACACTTCGCTGAGGCTGTTCACCACGCCATCGACCGGGTAATTGCTGGCAAACGCGCAGCGGCTGACGTCGAAAATCGATATCGCGTCGTTCACCACCACGCGGTTCGCCTCGATCGGCCACGCCTTGCCGGGAATGCAGATGCCGGAAATCTTCAGCACGACGTTCGGTTCCTTTGCCAGCAGGGCGAGGTTTTCACGCCAACCGGCCAGACCTTCTTCGGAGCGGTCGGCGGGCAATGCGGTGTGATTGACCACGATGGACACGTCGGGAAAATCCCGGGCCAGCTCGGCGGCTTCCGGCAGATGCCACCATGGCGCCTGCAATTCGAAGTGCAGGCCGTTTTCGGCCAGTTGGGCATAGCCATCGCGCCAGCGCGGATCGCGCATCGAACCGGGGGCGATAAAATCTTCGCGCCAGGCTTCACGGCTGGTCACTGTCGGTTTGTGGCGTATGCCGCGCACCAGCGGGTGATCGCCGTACAGGCGCAGCAGATCAAAAGCGTCTTCACGATCCAGCCAGGCCTGCGCGACCATGGCGCCCAGGGTGGACTCGGTTTTCGCCAGCGATTCGACAAACCGCACTTCATCGGCCGGTGTCGCCGGGTCCCACTCACCTTCGATCACGACCGTTTGCACGACGTGATGGCGGCCGGTCAGCCGGTGATAGTCGGCGGGCAGGAAATTGCGGCAGATCGACGAGTAATCGCCATAACGAAACGGTCGCAACGGCCGGTCGTTCAGCCATGGGTAGTAATGGGTTTCGATATCGAAATAGTGTTGATGCGCGTCGACGATGGGCAAATCCGCATCGTCGCCGCTGGCCAGAAAACGTGCGCGCCAGTCGATGGCCGACAGGTTATCCATGCTGCTCCTCCAATCGATAAAAGCGTCGGGCGTTGCCGGCGAACACCGCTTCCTGCACCGCACGCCCCATGGGGGCGAGCATCGCGGCCATGCCATCGGCAATCGTGTCGTAGGAAGCGCGCAGCCCGGCCACCGGAAAATTGCTGGCGAACATGCAGCGCTCGGGGCCGAAGATTTCCAGCGCGGTCAGGACCACAATCCGGTTGTCGTCATAATTCCAGGGCGAATCTTTAAGCCCGAACTCCGACAGCTTGATGTGCACGTTCGGCTGCAAGGCCAACGCCTCCAGGCCTTTGCGCCAGCGCGCCATGCCTTGTGGGCTGCGGTCCCAGGCGAAACCGGTGTGGTTGAGCGCAATGCGGATCTGCGGAAACATCGCCGCCACTTCAGCCGCTTCGACCAGGTGCCACGGCGGCACCCGCAGGTCCCACGACAGATCGTGCTCGGCCAGCCGCGAAAAGCCTTCCAGCCAGTTCGGGTCCTGCATGGTGCCCTTGGCACCGGCCACCGATACGTCCGGCGATGCCGAAGTCACCGGTTTCGAACGGATGCCTTTCACCAGCGGCCTGGCGGCTTGAGCGGCGAGAATCTCTGCACTGTCTTCGCGATCGAACCAGGCATGGGCAACGATGGCATTCGGGAAGCCGTAACGGGCGTTCACTTGTTCCAGCCAGCGTGTCTCGGCGACTTGCTCATCGCGTGCACGCTCGGCCTCGACGTGCACCGTGCCGACCAAGCGTTGATTTTCGGTCAGGGCGAGGAACTGTTCCGGCAGGAAATCACGGCACAGGCTGTGATAGTCGCCGAGGAAGAATTCCTCGTGATACTCGTCCTGCAACCACGGATAGCGCCCGTTGCCCAAGTCCCACAAATGGTGATGGGCATCGACGACCGGCAGCGCATCCCCGGCCGCCAGGTTCGGCATGCCGTTGCGTTCGTGAAGGGTGATCATGACGGCGACCCTGACTCAGCGCGACGCGGAGAATTGCGAAGGGCTGAGCACGCCGTCTTCGACGTCGCCGGCAGCCGCTGCCTCGGCTTTGGCCTGGACGCGGCTGCGCAGTTTGGCGACGTTCACCACCACACGGGTATGCGCTGCTGTCGCCACCAGCTCGACGTCATCGCGCACTTCGACATTGAAGGTGACGCTGCGACCTTCGATGCGAGTGACCGTGGCGACAATGTTCACCGACATGCCCAGCAGCGTGGCGCCGACGTGACGGATATCGACCGCCGCCCCCACGGTGTTTTCACCCTCGTCGAGGAAGGTCAGCAGGTAATCGAGGCAAGTCTGTTCAATGTCGTCGACCAGGCGCGGCGTGGCGTAGATGCGCAAGTCTTCGCCCAGAAACGAAATGGTGCGTTGTTTGTCGACGATCAGTGGGCGCTCGGTGGCGGAGCCTGGGTGCAGAGTGGAGAAATTCATACAAAACCTCGTGTTTGAGTGCTGACAGTCAAAGGTTGATTCAGGCAGACGGCAGGAAACCGATGGAAATCCACGGCACGGCGATCAGCACCGCCAGCGCGACGACCAGGGCGCCGAGATACGGCCAGACCCGGCGCATGGCGCCACTTGGGTCGACCTTGGCGATGGCGCACGCGGCGTAGAAACCGACGCCGAATGGCGGGGCGAACAAGCCCAGGCCCATGGCGAAGATCGCGACCATGGCGTAATGCACGTCGTTGATGCCCATGGCTTTGGCAATCGGGAACAGCAGCGGGCCGAACAGCACGATGGCCGGGATGCCTTCCAGGAAACTGCCGAGCAGGATGAACGCCACGGCGGAGATGATCAGGAAGCCCATCGCGCCCCCCGGAACGGTCGCCATCACTTGCGCCAACTGGTGCGAAAAGCCCGACTGGGTCAGCGCCCAGGCCATGGCGGTGGCGCTGCCGATGATGATCAGGATCGCGCCGGACAACGACGCGGTGCTGACCAGAATCGGATACAAGCGGCGCCAGTCGAAGCAGCGGTAGCACAGCAGACCGACGATGAAGGTGTAGGCCACGCCGATGGCGGCGACTTCGGTCGCGGTGGCGACGCCTTCGACCACCGCAGTGCGGATCACGAAGGGCAGGGCCAGCGCAGGGATCGCGAGCAGCAGCGAGTGGCCGATTTCCTTGCCCGAGGCGCGTTTGCCGGTAGAGGCCTCACCTTTGCGGTTCTTCCACCAGATGACGGCTGCCATCGCAATCGCGCCCACCACCGCCGGCATGAAACCGCCGGTGAACAGTGCGGAAATCGACACGCCGGTCACCGAACCGATGGTGATAAGCACCAGGCTCGGCGGAATGGTTTCCGACATCGCCCCGGAGGCGTTAAGCATCGCCACCAGTTCGTTTTCGTCCTCGCCGCGCTTCTTCATTTCCGGGAACAGCGCCGGGGCGATGGCTGCCATGTCGGCTGCCTTCGAGCCGGAAATACCGGAGATCAGGTAAATGGCACCGATCAGCACGTACGACAAACCGCCGCGCACATGGCCGATCAGCGAGCACAGGAAACGGATCATCGCCCGCGCCATGCCCATGGCTTCGATCAGCGCACCCAAAAACACGAACAGCGGGATGGCCAGCAGGATCAGGCTCGCCATGCCTTCGTCCATCCGCCCCACCACCAGCGTGAGTGGTGTGCTGGTCATGGTCGACAGGTACGCCACCGTAGCCAGGCCGAACGCGACCATGATGGGGACGCCGATGACGATCATCGCCATCACGCCGACCATGAAGAAGATCACCAGGTTCCAGTTGCCCATCAGCAACATCGAGCCTTCGGCCACCCACAACAACGCGCCGAGGGATGCGAGCATCGCCACCGAGACCGAGAAGTCGATCAACCGTGCGCTGGTCAACAGCCGGGCGACGCAGGTCATCAGCATCAGGCTCAGGCCGACGGCGATGGCGGAGACGCGAAAGGCGTTGGGGATTTCGAGGGCGGCGGTGGTGATGATCCACTCGTCGCTGACGTACTCCCAGGCCGGGGTAAACAGCAGCCCGATGAAGGTGATGACGATCACTGCGCCCAGGGTGTCGATGAACGCCCGTTTTTCCATGGGCAGCCGCGAGATGAACGAGGTCAGCCGCATGTGTTCGCCGCGTCGCATCGCCACCACTGAACCGAGCATCGCCAGCCACAGGAACAGCAGCGAAGCCAGTTCGTCGCCCCAGACAATCGGCTGGTTGAGCACATAACGCGAGAACACGTTGCAGAAAAGCAGCGTGACTTCGATGACCACCAGCAACGCCGCGCTGCCCTCGGTCAGCCAGCGCAGACCGGTGTCCAGCGCGCGGCCGAGACGAAATGTGGTTTGGTGTGGGCTGAGTCCTTCAGCGGGAGCAACATCCGTCATTGGCAGTTCATTTTTCATGACTTTGTCTCCGGCTTAGGACAGTTGACCCGCGTATTGCTCAAGCAAGCTCCAGGCTTCCGGGCCGTACTTATCCTTCCATTGGGTGTAGAAGCCTTTCGATTGCAGGTCTGTCCTGAACAGTGTGCGGTCGACTTTGTTGAAGGTGATGCCGTGGGCGGTCAGCGACGGCTCCAGGCTGGAGTTGAGGTCGATCACCTGTTGGCGCTGAACCAGCGCGGCGGCGTTGATCTGCCGGGAGACGATTTCCTGCACGTCCGCCGGCAGTTTCGGGAAGGTCTTTCCCGAGGCGACGATCCAGAAACCGCCCCAGATGTGGTCAGTCATCGAGCAATATTTCTGCACTTCATAGAAGCGTGCGGACTCGACCACCACCAGCGGGTTTTCCTGGCCGTCGACCACTTTGGTCTGCAAGGCCGAGTAGGTTTCGTTGATGCTGATGCCGGTCGGCGACGCGCCCAGGGCGCTGAACATCGACGTCCACAGCGGGCTGACCAAGACGCGCAGTTTGAAGCCGGCGAGGTCTTGCGGCGTGTTGATCGGCCGCGTCGAACTGGTGATCTGGCGGAAGCCGTTGTTCCAGACTTTTTCCATCGGGATCAGGCCGACCTTCTCGGTCTTGGCGCGCACGTACTCGCCCAGCTTGCCGTCTAGCGCAGCCCAGACACTGTCGTAGTCCTTGAACGCAAACGGCATGCTTTCAATCGACATGGCCGGCACCAGCGTCGAGAGAATTGCACCCGGCAGTGGAATGAAATCGATTGCCCCGGCGCGCACCTGGGACAGCATGTCGGTGTCGCCGCCCATGGCGCCGTTGGCGTACACCTGCAAGTCCACCGCGCCGTTGGTTTCGGCCTTGATCGCCAGCGAGGCGGCCTTCATCTGTTGGTTCAGCGGATGGGTGTCGGGCAGGCTGCTGGTGTAGCGCAGCACGATGGGTTTGGTCGCGGCGAAGACGCTGGAAGGCAGCAGGTTGGCGGCGAAAGCACCACCCACGGTGACGCCGGCAGACACTAGAAAGGATCGGCGGCTGACGGACTCGGTCAAGATACGGCTCATGATGTTCACCTATTGTTTTTGTTGTAGTTGTTCTAAAAAGCAACGCGAACGCTGCTCCTTGTGGGAGCGAGCCTGCTCGCGATGGACCTGAGGGCGTCGCGTTTATCCAGCCAAAAACGCGTTTTCGTTAACGTCCATCGCGAGCAGGCTCGCTCCCACACAGTTCGGTTCAGGAGGCGAGTGCGACCACCGCCTGGGTGCGAATCAACTCGTCGATTTCGTTTTCCGCATACCCGCTTTCCTTCAGCACTTCGCGGGTGTGTTCGCCGAGCAGCGGTGCAGGGCGGCTGGTCGGTGGCGCGGCGTTGTCCATGTCGGAGAAGTGAATCGGCAAGCCCATGCCGCGCACCCGGCCTTCGGTCGGGTGTTCGGTCTCGACGACCATGCCGCGTGCCTTGGTTTGCGGGTGGGCCAGCGCGGCGGCGATGTCGAGGACCGGCCCGGCAGGCAGGCCGAGGCTGTCGAACAACACCATCCATTCATCCGTGGTGCGTGCGACCAGCACTTCGTTGAGGATTTCCACCAGCGCCAGGCGATGCTCCATGCGCAAGGCGTTGCTGGCGAAACGAGGGTCGGCTTTCAATTGCGGAACGGCCAGCGCCTCGACCAGTCGCTCGTAGTTGGCCTGGTTGGCGGCGCCGATGTTGATCCAGCCATCCGCCGTGCGGAACACCTGATACGGCGCGCTGGTGGAGTTCGCCGAACCCATTTTTGGCAGGATGGTGCCGTCGGCAAAATACGCCGCTGCTGGCCAGTACATTTGTTGCAGGCCGGCTTCGAACAGCGAGGTGTCGACCATCTGCCCAAGGCCGGTTTTCTGTTTTGCGGCATACGCGGCGCAGATGCCGAGGGCGGCGAGGATGCCGGAGTTGATGTCGGCCACCGGCGAACCGGCCTTGACCGGCTCGCGCCCGGCTTCACCGGTCATGCTCATCATGCCGCTCATGCCTTGGGCGATCAGGTCGAAACCGCCTTTCTCGCCGAACGGCCCGCTGCGACCGTAACCGGAAATCGCGCAGTAGATCAGCCCGGGGTTGAGGGTTTTCAGGGTTTCGTAACCGAGGCCGAATTTTTCCATGGTGCCGGCGCGGTAGTTTTCCGTGACCACGTCGGCGTCCATCAGCAGGCGGCGCAGAACGTCGCGGCCGCCCTCGGTTTTCAGGTTCAGGCCGATCCCGCGCTTGTTGCGGTTGACCACCATGAACGAAGCGGATTCACCGCTGGCCATGATCGGCGAGAAGCGGCGCGAATCATCACCGTCCGGGACTTTCTCGACCTTCACCACGTCAGCGCCCATGTCGGCCAGCATCATGCCGCACACCGGGCCGGACATGATGTGAGCCAGTTCTACCACGCGCATTCCTGTCAGCGGTCCCATGTTATTTGCCCTCGAATTGTGGTTTGGCTTTGGCGATGAACGCGTTCAGGCCGATCTGAAAATCGTCGGTGTCGTAGCAGGCGTAACTGCTGTCGATCTGCTCGACGGTGGGGGCGATGCCCGCTTCCAGTTGTCGTGCCGCCTGGCGATGCCAGCGGGCGACGAGCGGGGCGCCGTTGATGATGCGTTTGGCGGTGGCGAGGGTTTCGGATTCGACTTCGGCATCCGGTACGACGCGGGTCACGAGGTTTTTCACGTAGGCGTCGTTGGCGTCGAGAATGCGGCCTTCAAGGAGAATCTCCAGGGTCGTCGAGCGTCCCGCCAGCGCCACCAGCCCGGCCATTTCGTCATAGGACATGACCAGCCCGAGCTTGCCGACCGGCGCGCCGAAGCGGCTGGACGTGCCACAGATGCGCAGGTCGCAGAGTGCGGCGATTTCCAGGCCACCGCCGACGCACACGCCGTGGATCATCGCGATCACCGGGTGCGGGCAGTCGGCAACTGCGCGCATCGCCGCTGAAGTGACTTCGGCATAGTGTCGGGCTTGTGCCTGGTTGGCGCGCACGCTCGGAAACTCGCCGACATCGGCGCCGGCGGCAAAGGCCTGTTCGCCCGCACCGCGCAACACCACGCAGCGCACGCTGAGGTCGGCGGACAGTTCGGTCATGACGTCACCCAGGTCTTGCCACATGGACAGGGTCAGGGCGTTCATCTTTCCCGGATGACTGAGGGTGACGATGGCAATGGCGTCTTGCCGTTCGATAAGGACGGTGGGCTTCATGATTGTTCCGCTGCCGTCGATGCTCGGGGGGGTGAGATCGACGACGCGGATGCCTCCTGATTTATTGTTGTTGGGCAGCGGCTGCTTACAGCGATTGTTCAAGCATCGACAGGTAGTCCGCCGAGGATGCTTCGCGCGGATTGGTCTTGTGGCTGTGATCGTGCAAAGCGCCCTCGACGATGCCGGCGAACAGGCTTTCATCGACGCCGATCTGGCTCAGGCGGGTCGGCAGGCCCAGGCGTTTGGTCATGTCTTCGATGGCTGCGCCGATGTTCGCGTCGGCCTCAAGGCCCATGGCATGGCGCAGTCGTTCCAGTTTGCGCTCGTCACGGACAGTCGGGGCGTTGGCGTTGAAGTGCACGACCGCCGGTAGAAAAATCGCGTTCAAAGTGCCGTGGTGCAGTTTCGGATTGATGCCGCCCAAGGCGTGGGAAAGGCTGTGCACGCAGCCCAGTCCTTTCTGGAAGGCCAGCGCGCCTTGCATGGACGCGCTCATCATGTTCATCCGCGCTTCGCGATCACCGGGTACGGCGGTCGCGCGTTCGATGTGTTCCCAGGCGCGCCACAAACCGTCGAGGGCGATGCCGTCTGCGGCAGGGTTGAAGGCCGGGGCCATGAACGTTTCGATGCAATGCGCGATAGCGTCCATGCCGGTGGCGGCGGTGAGCATGGGCGGCAGACCGAGGGTCAACTCCGGATCGCAGATGGCCACGCGAGGCACGACATAGGGGGAGATAACGCCGACCTTGCGACCATCGTCGAGGATAAGGATGGCGCCGCGACCCACTTCGCTGCCGGTGCCGGCCGTGGTCGGAACCGCAATCAGCGGCGCGGTGGCCGAGGTGATGCGATCCAGTCCGCCTTCAATCACCGCGAAGCTTTGCAGAGGACCGTCGTGGGTGGCGCAGACCGCGACGCCCTTGGCCAGATCGATCGATGAACCGCCACCGACAGCGATGATGCCGTTGCACTCGCCGAGGTGGTAATGGGCCACGGCTTCACGCACGGCGTGCTCATTCGGATTGGGCGGGGTGGCGTCGAAAATTGTCGGTGCGCGGTCACCACCGAGGGCGGCGATGACTTTGTCGACGATGCCGGCATTGCGCACGCCGACGTCGGTGACGATCAGCGGCCGGGTGATGCCGGCGCGCTCGGCTTCGGCGGCCAGGTGCTGCAGGCTGTCATAGCCGAACTGGATTTTGGTGACGTAATTGATGAGTGACATGATTCACCACAAGTTATACAGGATTGTTATTGTTGCAACCGGTCTGGGGCAGGAGGGCTTTCGCGCTCTGGTCAAACCCATTGCGTTGCCTGGCTGTGGGGTGGACTATAGGGCCGTCTTGGCCAGCCTCGATACTGACAACTTTCGATACCTCTATAACTTTTAGTTAACCCTGATGACGCCCTCACTGAACTCGATCATGTCCCGCCTGCACGTCAAGCAGCTCCGTTTGCTGATCGCCCTGGATGAGCACGGCTCCTTGCTGGGCGCGGCCAAACAGGTCGCGCTGACCCAGCCCGGCGCGAGCAAGGCGCTGCAAGAAATTGAAACCACTTTCGGCACTGCGCTGTTCACTCGCACTAACCGCGGGCTTGAGCCGAACGATGCCGGGCGTTCGGTCATCCGGTACGCGCGGTTGATCCAGACTGACCTTGCGCACCTGCGCGAAGAGATCATCGGCATCATGAGCGGCGAGGGCGGACGTGTGTCGGTCGGCACCATCATGGGCGCCGTGCCGCTGCTGACCACGGCGATCAGCCGGGTGATCGCCGACAACCCGAAGCTGTCCATCGAGATTGTCGAAGACACCAGCGCCGCGCTGCTCAGCCAGCTCGATGCCGGGCGCCTGGACCTGGCGATCTGCCGTACCACCATCAGCACCACCCCCTACTTGTATGAGAGCTCGACCTTCGTCGAGGAAACCCTGGCGGTGATCGCCAGCACCCAGCATCCGTTCGCCTATGCCCGCCAGTTATCGTTGAAAGACCTGGTGGATTACCGCTGGGTCGTCTATCGCGCCAACATGCCGATGCGCCTGCTGCTGGAGCGGGAGTTTCATGAGGCCGACCTGCGTTTCCCGGTGCATTTGCTGGAAACCACCTCGGCCTTCGCCACTCTGTCGCTGCTCCAGGAAAACCCGACCCTCGTCGCACTGGTGTCGACCGACGTAGCGAAGTTCTGCTCCGGCTACGGCTTCACCACCACGCTGCCGCTGCCGATCACCTCACGCAGCGAACCCTATGAACTGGTGTCGCGCAAAGGCGTCCCGGACTCGCCGGCGGCCAGGCTGCTGCGCGAGGCACTGCTGAATCCCGCCTGACTGCCGGCGATGACGGCCTTGGAGTCGATGTAAACCTTACGGGCCCCATCGCCAGCAAGCCGGCTCCTACAGTGGATCGTGTTGTTCACCTTTTCGTGCCTGCCACTGAACCCTTGTAGGAGCCGGCTTGCTGGCGATGACGGCCTCGCAATCGATGCAAATCCTACGGGCCCCATCGCCGGCAAGCCGGCTCCTACAGTGGATCGCGTTGCTCACCTTTCCCGTGCCCACCACCAAACCCTTGTAGGAGCCGGCTTGCCGGCGATGGCGGTCTTGAAATCGATGCAAACCTTACGGGCCCCATCGCCGGCAAGCCGGCTCCTACAGTGGATTGTGGTGTTCACCTTTCCGGTGCCCGCCACCAAACCCTTGTAGGAGCCGGCTTGCCGGCGATGGCGGCCTTGAAATCGATGCAAATCCTACGGGCCTCATCGCCGGCAAGCCGGCTCCTACAGTGGGTTGCGTCTTTGTCAGGGATAGTGCCCGGCATTGGACGTCTGCATTCGTGCGATTCAGGCAAAATTGATTTGTGGCGGGCGCGGTGTTTGAAACGAATCGGCGCCGCGATACTCGACGGGATTTTGCCTATTCCTGAATTGGCCCACGGATGGCCATTGCGAGGTTCGAACCATGACTGTCTCCCGCCGACTGGCGCTCTTGATGACCGCTGCCGCGTTGCTCACCGCGTGTGGTGAATCTTCCAAACTGCCGCCGCAGGCCAGTGTCGGCCCGAGCCCGCAGTTGCCTGAGCCCACGACCACGCTGATCCCGACGTTGAAGGTGTCCAAGGCCATCGGCTGGGCCGGCAGCGACAAGCCGAAAGCGCCCGCCGGTTTCACGGTGACGGCCCTGGCCGAAAACCTCGACCACCCGCGCTGGATCTACAGATTGCCCAATGGCGATCTGTTGGTCGCCGAAAGCAATCACCCGCCAATGCCTGAAGGCGCCACTGACGGTGGCAGCGGTCCGCTGGCCTGGGCGCGGCGCACCGCGATGGGTTTTGTGATGGGCCGTGTCGGCGCCGATGCGCCCAGCGCCAATCGAATCACCTTGTTGCGCGATGCCGACGGTGACGGTCACGCAGAACTGCGCACGGTGTTCATGAGTGAACTGACGTCACCCTTCGGCATGGCGTTGGTGGGCAACGAGCTGTTCATCGCCAACGCCGACGCCCTGGTCAAGGTGCCTTACAGCGAGGGGCAAACCGAGATCACGGCGACGCCGGTGAAAGTCACCGATCTGCCTGCCGGTATCAACCATCACTGGACCAAGAACGTGCTCGCCAACCCTGAGGGCACCAAGCTGTACGTCACCGTGGGCTCCAACAGCAACGTTGGCGAAAACGGTCTGGAGGCCGAAGAAGGGCGGGCGGCGATCTGGGAAGTTGACGTTAAAAGCGCCGACAAGCGTCTGTTTGCCAGCGGCCTGCGTAACCCCAACGGCCTGGCCTGGAAACCCGGTTCGAGCCAGTTGTGGACCGTGGTCAATGAGCGCGATGAAATCGGCAGCGACCTGGTGCCGGATTACCTGACGTCGGTAAAAGACGGCGCGTTTTACGGCTGGCCATGGAGTTACTACGGCAACCACGTCGACACCCGGGTTGAGCCGCCGCGCCCGGACAAGGTGGCCCAGGCCATCGCCCCGGATTACGCGTTGGGCACCCACGTCGCACCGCTGGGCCTGGCGTTCTCAGACTCGCGCGGCATGCCCAGCGCTTTCGCCAATGGCGTGTTCATCGGCGAACACGGCTCGTGGAACCGCAATCCGCAGGCCGGCTACAAGGTGGTGTTCATCCCGTTCAGCGACGGCAAGCCTTCAGGTTTGCCGGTGGATTTCCTTACCGGTTTCCTCAATGCCGAAGGCGAGGCGCAAGGGCGTCCGGTGGGCGTAGCGCTTGATCAGAGCGGTGCGCTGCTGGTGGCGGACGATGTCGGTAACAAGGTGTGGCGCGTGGCGGTGGCCAAACCGGGTCAATAAAGCGGGATAGGGCCCGGTCACCGCGCAAGTTGCGCGGCTGACACGGGCTATCAAAGAGGTATCTGCGGCGTCGAGACCACTTGGCGCAAGCCCATGAACGAACGAATCTGCCGTACGCCGGGCAGGTACAGCAACTGTTCCGCGTGCAGGCGGTTGAAACTGTTGCTGTCCTTGGTTCGTATCAACATGAAGTAGTCGAATTCCCCCGTCACCACATGGCATTCCATGCAGCCGGAAACCTTTTGCGCCGCCGCTTCGAAGGCAGCGAAGGATTCCGGCGTCGAGCGGTCCAGCACCACGCCGATCAACACCACCATGCCCGCATCCAGCGCGTCATTGTCCAGCAACGCGACGATGCCCTTGATCAAACCCGCCTGCTTGAGGCGTTCAACGCGGCGCAAACACGCCGGCGCACTCAGTTTGACCTTCTCGGCAAGCGCCACATTGGAGATGGAAGCGTCGCGTTGCAGCGCCTTGAGAATGGCGCGGTCGGTGCGGTCCAGCGGGTGTGGCTCCGGGCTGGGTGTGCCGGTTTTCTTGTGGGTATTTGTTGCGTTCATATGGATTTCTACGCAATAAAAAGTTGTTGGAAGTTATATGTGGAGATTTATGTTTCTTTAATGCATTGAAACTTGCAACACATATTTTTGGCTTTGTTCTTAATATTGAACTCATCGAAGCCCCTCTGAAAGAACCTGGAATGCAGCCTGTTTGCCTTTCGGTCTGGCGCTTGGATATCCAATAATCAAGGAGCAGAGTCATGAACCTGAATCGTTTCAAACGCTATCCGTTGACCTTCGGTCCTTCGCCCATCACCCCCTTGAAACGCCTCAGCGAACACCTGGGCGGCAAGGTCGAGCTGTATGCCAAGCGTGAAGACTGCAACAGTGGCCTGGCCTTCGGCGGCAACAAGACGCGCAAGCTCGAATACCTGATTCCCGAGGCCATCGAGCAGGGCTGCGACACCCTCGTGTCCATCGGCGGGATCCAGTCGAACCAGACCCGCCAGGTCGCTGCCGTTGCCGCACACCTGGGCATGAAGTGCGTGCTGGTCCAGGAAAACTGGGTGAACTACTCCGATGCCGTGTATGACCGCGTTGGCAACATCGAGATGTCTCGCATCATGGGCGCAGATGTACGACTGGACGCCGCCGGGTTCGACATCGGCATCCGGCCCAGCTGGGAGAAGGCGATGAACGATGTGGTGGAACGCGGCGGCAAACCGTTTCCGATCCCGGCGGGTTGTTCCGAGCATCCGTATGGCGGTCTCGGCTTCGTCGGTTTCGCCGAGGAAGTCCGCCAGCAGGAAAAAGAGCTCGGCTTCAAGTTCGATTACATCGTGGTCTGCTCGGTGACCGGCAGCACCCAGGCGGGCATGGTGGTCGGGTTTGCCGCCGACGGCCGTTCGAAGAATGTCATCGGTATCGACGCTTCGGCCAAACCGGAAAAAACCAAGGCACAGATCCTGCGTATCGCCCGGCACACCGCTGAATTGGTGGAGCTGGGGCGCGAAATCACCGAAGAAGATGTGGTGCTCGACACACGGTTCGCCTATCCGGAATACGGTTTGCCCAACGACGGCACGCTGGAAGCCATCCGCTTGTGCGGCAGACTTGAAGGCGTGCTGACCGACCCGGTGTACGAAGGGAAATCCATGCACGGGATGATCGAAATGGTTCGCCGTGGCGAGTTCCCTGAAGGCTCGAAAGTGCTTTACGCACACTTGGGCGGGGTGCCTGCGCTGAATGCCTACAGCTTCCTGTTCCGAAACGGCTGATCACAAACCTGTAGGAGCCGGCTTGCCGGCGATGGCGGCCTCGAAATCGATGCAAAACTCACGGACCTCATCGCCGGCAAGCCGGCTCCTACAGTGGATTGTGTTGTTCACATTTTCGTGTCAGTCACCGAACCCTTGTAGGAGCCGGCTTGCCGGCGATGGCGGCCTTGAAATCGATGCAAAACCAACGGGCCTCATCGCCAGCAAGCCGGCTCCTACGGTGGATTGTGTTGTTCACATTTACGTGTCTGTCACCGAACCCTTGTAGGAGCCGGCTTGCCGGCGATGGCGGCCTTGAAATCGATGCAAAACCAACGGGCCTCATCGCCGGCAAGCCGGCTCCTACAGTGGATTGTGTTGTTCACATTTTCGTGTCTGTCACCGAACCCTTGTAGGAGCCGGCTTGCTGGCGATGGCGGCCTTGAGATCGATGCAAAACCCACGGGCCCCATCGCCGGCAAACCGGCTCCTACAGGAAAGGGGACAACGTTCAATCGCCGGGAGTAGCGCCATGCATGCGATATCGCAATCCGCCGTCTGGATCAAGGAACCCTCGGCGGATGCCGGGGTGGTCATCGTGACCAGTGCCGCGTTGCCCAAATACATGATCGACCAGCTGCACGTGGCCATCGACGACTGGGATCAGGTGGCTTACCTGGCCGTCAAGCAATGCAGGGCATTGATGCTCGACTGGTTGCGGGTCGGGTCCAGCCCCGAGCAAGCGTGTGATGCCCGCCAATTGCTGCGCGGCGTGTGCAAAAGCAGTTTTTTACTGGACGTCGAAGTCGGCACGGTGCCGGGCCTGACCTGGCTGGGATCCGTCTGCGGTCACTCGCTGCGCGTCGTCGACCTGGGAACCGTCGCCTCAACCCACGCAGCGATGGATCAACAGGTGGAAGCCGTTTTGTTGGCGACCCGGAGTCTGGCGAAAAGCGTGCTGCAGGAGCGCTACGTCATTTAGCAGATGTCTTCGCCCGCTCAATCAAACACACCCAATAAGAAAGGCAACGCCTATGAGCCGATCTGCCGACCGTCGTAATAACGCCAGGAAATGGATGCGCGAGCCCTCAAGTGGCACGCGCATTGTGGTGATCACTGCTGGACTGGGCAGTGAACATCTAGAGTTGATTCACCACAGTTTCAGTTGCTTTGAAAACATTGCACTGATGCAGGTCGATGTCGCGCCGATGAGCGCAGGAATGTTTGAAGCGCACACATCCACCTGTGATTACTGCCTTGTCGTGGCTGGCGAGCTGGATAAGCGCTTTTTACGCGATTTGCCCAAGCGCAGAATCAATATTTACCCGATAGCCCGGGATGCCCGGACCGAGCGCTCCGTCATCGAAGCGGTCGAGCAGGTCAAAAGCCTGGCCCGAGCAAACCCTACACCGCGCATTGATAACGAATCAGCCTTTTGCAGGAGATGCCCATGAACCCGTCCGATCTTCATGCCCAGTTACCCGGCCAGACCACGGAAGATGCCGAGGAAATCGCTGAATGGCGCGATGCCTTGCTATCGGTCATCGCCCACGGCGGCGCCGGGCAGGCCCGGCAGATCATGGACATGCTGGTGACGCTGGCCAGCACCTGCGAGATGAATTGGCGGCCCCGTCACGGCACACCCTACATCAACACCATCAGCGTTGAGCAGCAGCCCGTGTTCCCGGGGGATCTGGCGCTCGAAGAACGCCTGGCCTCGATCATGCGCTGGAACGCGTTGGTCATGGTGGCGAGAGCCAACCAGGCCTACGGGGAACTCGGCGGCCACATCGCCAGTTACGCGAGTGCCGCCGATTTGTTTGAGGTGGGCTTCAACCACTTCTTCAGGGCGCGCACAGAAACCAGCGGCGGCGATCTGGTGTTCTACCAGCCGCACTCGGCGCCGGGGGTCTATGCACGGGCTTTTCTGGAAGGTCGCCTCGAAGAGAAGGACTTGCAGCATTACCGGCAAGAGATCGGCGCGCGCGCCAATGGTGCCCGGGGTTTGTCGAGTTATCCGCATCCGTGGTTGATGCCGGACTTCTGGCAGTTCCCGACCGGCTCGATGGGCATCGGTCCGATCAGCTCGATCTACCAGGCGCGTTTCATGCGTTACCTGGAACACCGTGGCCTGCAAGACACCGCCGGGCGCACCGTTTGGGGGGTGTTCGGCGACGGTGAAATGGATGAGCCGGAAAGCATGTCGGCCCTGACGCTGGCGGCACGCGAAGGGCTGGATAATCTGGTGTGGGTGGTCAACTGCAATCTTCAGCGTCTGGACGGTCCGGTGCGGGGCAACGGTCGCATCATCGACGAGCTGGAGGCGCTGTTCGGTGGGGCCGGCTGGAACGTCATCAAACTGGTCTGGGGCTCTGACTGGGACGGACTGTTTGCCCGGGATCACGACGGTGCGCTGGTCAAGGCCCTGTCCGCCACGGTCGATGGTCAGTTCCAGACGTTCGCCGCCAAGGACGGGCGTTTCAACCGCGATCAGTTTTTTGGCCAGAACGAAGCCCTGGCACATCTGGCCCAGGGCCTGACCGATGAACAGATCGACCGCCTCAAACGCGGTGGCCACGACGTGGTGAAGATTTTTGCCGCCTACCAAAGCGCGATGCGCGAGGGCAGAAAACCCACGGTGATTCTCGCGCAGACCAAGAAAGGCTTCGGCATGGGCGATGCCGGGCAGGGCAAGATGACCGTGCACCAGCAGAAGAAACTCGACAAGGACGCGTTGATCGCCTTCCGCAACCGTTTCAATTTGCCGTTGACCGATGAACAGGCGACCTCGCTGAGCTTCTTCAAACCCGACGACGACAGCGCCGAAATGCGCTACCTGCATGAGCGTCGCCGGGCATTGGGCGGCTATATGCCGTCGCGGCCCACCACGTCGACGTCCTTGGCCGTGCCCGACGTCAACAGTTACGCCGGGTTCGCCATTGCCGCCGAAGGCAAGGAAATGTCCACCACCATGGCCTTCGTGCGGATGCTCAGCGGTTTGCTCCGGGATAAACAACTGGGGCCGCGCATCGTACCGATCGTGGCCGATGAAGCGCGCACGTTCGGCATGGCCAGCCTGTTCAAGCAGATCGGAATTTATTCCAGCGTGGGCCAGCGTTATGAGCCGGAGGACATTGGTTCGATCCTGAGCTATCGCGAAGCCCTCGACGGGCAGATTCTCGAAGAGGGCATCAGCGAGGCCGGGGCGATCAGTTCCTGGGTAGCCGCCGCGACCAGCTATTCGGTGCATGGCCTGCCGATGTTGCCGTTCTACATCTACTACTCGATGTTCGGCTTCCAGCGCATCGGCGATTTGATTTGGGCGGCGGCGGACCAGCGGGCCCGCGGGTTTCTGCTCGGCGCCACGGCGGGGCGCACGACGCTGGGTGGCGAAGGTTTGCAGCACCAGGACGGCAACAGTCACCTGATGGCGGCGATGGTGCCCAACTGCCGGGCCTACGATCCGGCGTTCGCCGGCGAGTTTGCGGTGATCCTCGATCACGGCATGCGCCAGATGCTGGAACGTCAGGTCGACGAGTTCTACTACGTCACGCTGATGAACGAAAACTACCCGCAGCCCAACCTGCCCGAGGGCGTCGAACAGGCAATTATCAAAGGCATGTACCTGTTCGCCCGGCATGAAGTCGAGGACGCACGCGGCAGCGTTCAGTTGTTGGGTTCCGGCGCGATCCTGCTTGAAGTGATCGCGGCAGCCGAGTTGCTGGCCAGCGACTGGAACATCGACAGCGAGGTCTGGAGCGTCACCAGCTTCACCGAACTGGCCCGCGAGGCCCGTGAGGTGGAGCGCTGGAATCGCCTGCATCCGGGACAACCGGCGCGGCGCAGCCACGTTCAGGAATCGCTCAACGACAAGGCACCGATCATTGCCAGCACCGATTATGTGCGCGCCTTGCCCCAACTGATCGCCAGCTACGCGCCGGCGCGTTACACGGTGCTCGGCACCGACGGTTTTGGCCGCAGTGATACCCGCAGCCGGTTGCGCGCGTTTTTCGAAGTGGACCGCCATCAGATCGTCTTGAGCGCCCTGACGTCACTGGTTCAGGACGGGCGCCTCGATGCCGGCGTGTGTGCCGAAGCGATTGCGCGCTACGGGATTGATGTTGACGCCATCGCGCCTTGGGACGCTTGAAGCCGGGCTTCAGGTCGAGTCGAATTTTCAGGAAATGGTCATGAAGAATGTGCATGAAGTGCGAATGCCCGACATCGGCGATGCCAAGGATGTCGGTGTCATCGAAATACCGGTCAAGGCGGGCGATGCGGTGGTCGAAGGGCAGACCCTGATCATTGTCGAGACGGACAAAGCGTCCATGGAAATTCCATCGCCGCACACGGGCGTGTTGCAATCGTTGGTGGTCAGTCTGGATGACAAAGTCAGCGAGGGATCGCCGATTGCCTTTATCGAGAGTGAAGGGCTATCGGCGGCGCCGGCGCCGCGCATCGAGCCGGTTGCAACGGTCATAGAACCTCAGCCGATTGCCTCGCCAGGGTTGCTCATCGAAGCGGTTGATCCGCCAACGGACTTGCCGCTGGCATCGCCGTCGGTTCGCAAGTTTTCTCGAGAATTGGGTGTTTCGCTCAAGGCCATTCAGGGCACGGGCCTGCGTCGCCGCATCACCAAGGACGACGTGTTGGCCCATGTGAAAGGCGCACTGACGGTAACTGAAACCCGTGCCCAGCCGTTGGGCGGATTGCTGCCCTGGCCGGTGGTGGATTTTGCCAAGTACGGGCCGGTGGAAACCCGGCCACTGTCGCGCATCCGTAAAATCAGCGGGGCCAATCTGCATCGCAATTGGCTGATGATTCCCCACGTGACCAATCACGACGACGCGGATATCACGCAACTCGAACAGTTTCGCGTGCAGGTGAACAAGGAAAAGGCCGGCAGCGGGGTCAAGTTGACGTTGCTGGCGTTGTTGATGAAAGCCTGTGCGGGCGCGTTGAAAAAATTCCCGGAGTTCAATGCCAGTCTCAACGGCGACGAATTGGTGTTGAAGGGTTATTGCCACATCGGTTTTGCCGCCGATACACCCGAAGGGTTGGTCGTCCCCGTCATCAAGGACGTCGATCAGAAAGGGGTGCTGGCGATTGCCCGGGAAATGTCGGCGCTGGCTGAAAAGGCGCGGGCGGGCAAGTTGAGCGCTGCCGAGATGAGTGGCGGCTGCTTTTCAATCTCGTCGTTGGGCGGCATTGGCGGGACGTATTTCACGCCGATCATCAATGCGCCGGAAGTCGCGATTCTCGGGGTGGGCAAAAGCACGGAGCGACTTGCGCTGGAGGGCGGGCAGGTTGTGACGCGCAACATGCTGCCGTTGAGCCTGAGTTGGGATCATCGCGTGATCGATGGCGCGGCGGCGGGGCGTTTCAACGCCTATCTGAGCAGTGTGCTGGCGGATTACCGCAGGCTGGTTCTGTGAACGGGGGGAAGGTTTGTCGGGTTCGTTCAGCCACTTGAACATACAAATTCCCCGGTCGCGGACACAATGCAGATACATGAGTGCGGTTTGATGAGGTCGTCCAACACCACAAAGAGGCTTTTGCCATGTTCCGCAAACTGCAGCTTGCCGCCAGGTTCCTCAGCCAGAGCACGCGCCTGATGGTGGGCGTTCCGGATTACGACAACTACGTCGCGCAGATGAAGCTGAATCATCCGGACCAGCCGGTCATGAGTTATTCAGCATTCTTTCGCGAACGTCAGGAAGCACGCTACGGCAAACGCAGCTGCACGACGCGGTGCTGCTGAACGCCGATTGAGCGGCGGCTGCCGAAAAGCCTCGTCCACGCTGAGAGGACGGGGCTTTTTTACGTTTCAGGGTCGGCAAACTGTCCGCATGCAGCCACTTCAAACCGGAGCCTGCAATCAGTAATCTGTCACCCCGATATTTGGATGGAGCCAAATCATGCCACTCACCCACCGCCCCGTACGCGCTGAAGATGTTCTGGCGATCTGCAACTTCCCGAAAACCCCTGAAGAACTGTTTTTCATGTTTCCGAAGGCGCAGTACCCGCTGACGGACGACCAGCTACTGGCATCGATTGCCCAACGTTCTGACTCAACGGTGGTTGAAGAGAACGGTTCCGTGATTGGTTTTGCGAACTTTTACAAGTTCGAGCGTGAGGGCGTGTGCACGATAGGCAACGTGATCGTGTCCCCCAAGGCCCGGGGGAAAGGCGTGGCAAAATTTCTGGTGGAAACGATGGTGGGGCTGGCGATTGATCGTCACCAGGCCAATGAAGTGCAGATTTCGTGTTTCAACGAAAACACCGCGGGGCTGTTGCTGTATCCGCAACTCGGTTTTGTACCGTTTGAGATCCAGGAGCGGTTATCGCCGGATGGTCGTCGGGTCGCGCTTTTAAATATGAGATTGCTCACCCAGGCGCGCCCCGCGGGCATCCCATGCGCGTAGACAAGGCTTGCCCCGTGGTTATACGCAACATCGAGCGGCTGGAAATTTTAGCGTTCCGGCATCCGCTGGCAGGTCTGCAACTGGTCAAGGGAAGCGTGGAGCCGGGAGAGTTGACGGGCACCGCGGCTGTCCGGGAGTTGTTCGAAGAGGCGGGTATCAGGGGCGAAGTAATACGGGACCTGGGCACCTGGAATTCGACGATCACAGGACACACGTGGGCGTTTCACGAGTGTCGCGTGGAGCAGAACCTTCCAGATGCCTGGCGTCATTTTACAGCGGACGATGGAGGTCATGAATTCGCGTTTTTTTGGCATCCATTGGCGAGCAAGCCCAGTGACGAATGGCATCAGGTTTTCAAGGACGCTCTGGGGTTCTTGAGTCGGCGTCTTTGTTGAAAACAGGGCGCTTGTAGGGGCCTCATCGCGAGCAGGCTCGCTCCCACAGGAATTGCTGGGCTTGCACAAAAAATGTAGGAGCGAGACCGGCTTGCCGGCGATGAGGCCCTTACAAACGCAAACAATCGCGCCCCGTGCTCAGCTGCCGCGTGACTAGACTAACCAGGGTTATCGAACGGCAGGGGCGACAACCGTGGCGCTACTCTTATGGACTCATTGATCACAGCTGCAGCGCGGGCACTCGCGGCGGGTGATCCGCTCGGTGCGCTTGACCGGGTGGCGTTGCGTGACGATGCGCCCGCGCTCGCGTTGCGCGGCATCGCCATGGCGCAGCTCGGCGATCTGGTTCGGGCGAAAGCGCTGGTGAAAAGCGCCGCGCGTGCATTCGGGCCGAAAGAGCCGTTGGCACGGGCGCGCTGCGTGGTGGCCGAGGCCGAAATTGCGCTGGCTTCGCGTGACCTGGGCTGGCCAGTGAAGGCGCTCGAAACGGCACGCCTGACGCTTGAGGCCCACGGTGATCGAGTGAACGCCGCTCACGCGCGGTACTTGCAGATTCGGCGATGGGTGCTGATCGGTCGGCTCGACGAGGCGGACGTTCTGTTGGCCGCGCTGGATCCCGCACCGTTGCCGCCGGTGCTGCGCGCCGCCCATGAATTGGTGGTGGCGGGGATTGCCATCCGCCGCCTGCAATCGCAAACAGCCCGGCTTGCCCTGGCGAGGGCCGAACATGTCGCACGCGAGGCGGGTGTCCCGGCGCTTATCGGCGAAGTCGAAAACGCCGTTAACGTCCTGAATTCCCCGGCGGCGCGCCTGATCGCCCATGGCGAAGAGCGGCCGTTGTGGCTGGATGAAGTTGAAGC
Organism: Pseudomonas sp. MM213; assembly: GCF_020423045.1. Taxonomy (NCBI): domain Bacteria; kingdom Pseudomonadati; phylum Pseudomonadota; class Gammaproteobacteria; order Pseudomonadales; family Pseudomonadaceae; genus Pseudomonas; species Pseudomonas sp. MM213. The sequence goes on along the minus strand of NZ_CP081943.1, from coordinate 2,051,345 downwards.
CGTGCTCGGCTCGACCGCGTTGGTGGTGGACGCCTGCCGTTATGCCGTGCGTGGCGTTGGTATGTCGGTTTCCCTCGCCAGGCGCCCGGTGTTGTTCACCCTCGCTCGGGCGTTGGCCGAAGCGTGGCCGGCGGACGTATCGAGGGAAACCCTGATCCGCCGGGCGTTCCGCCTGAAGCTGTCGGACGAGTCCCATCGAGCGCGCTTGCGTGTCGAAGTCGGGCGCTTGCGTGCGGCGCTGAAACCCTTGGCGGGCGTCATCGCCACTCAACGCGGGTTTGCGCTGGTGGCGCTGGTTTCATCTGACGTAGTGGTGTTGGCGCAACCGGTCGAAGAACGACACGCGGCGCTGTTTGCCTTGCTCGCCGACGGCGAATCCTGGTCGAGTTCGGCGTTGGCGTTGGCGCTCGACACCAGCCAGCGCACGGTGCAGCGCACACTCGACGTGCTGGCGGCGGCCGGCAAAGTGCAGCCATTCGGACGTGGCCGGGCGCGGCGCTGGATGACCCCGCCGGTACCGGGTTTCGCGACGACCTTGTTACTCCCGGCGCCACTGCCGAGTGACTAGGATGAACGCCACGACCCCCTGAAGAGGTAACCGAGATGAAACACTCAACCGCAGAAATCCTCCGTGAATATGGCCCGTTCGCCGGTGTCGACAGCGTGCATGGCGTGACCTGGGACGGTGAGCGCGTCTGGTTTGCCAGTGGCGAAAAACTCATCGCCCTCGACCCGGCCAGCGGCAAGACCCTGCGTTCAATCGACGTCAGCGCCGATGCAGGCACGGCCTTCGACGGCCAGCACCTGTTCCAGATCGCCGCCGACCGCATCCAGAAAATCGACCCACAGACCGGCAAAGTGCTCAACACCATCCCGGCACCGGGTGGCGGCAACGACTCCGGGCTGACCTGGGCTGAGGGGACGCTGTGGGTCGGCCGCTATCGCGACCGGAAGATCCACCAGATCGACCCCGAGACCGGCGCGATTTTGCGCACGATCGAGTCCAACCGCTTCGTTACCGGCGTGACCTGGGTTGACGGGCAACTGTGGCATGGAACGTGGGAAGGGGATGAAAGCGAGCTGCGCCGCGTGGATGCCAAAACCGGGGAAGTGCTGCACAGCATCAAGATGCCGACCGGAGTCGGCGTGTCGGGACTTGAGTCCGATGGCGGCGATCAGTTCTTCTGCGGCGGCGGTGGCAGCGGGAAGGTGAGGGCGGTGCGGCGGCCAGCGTGACGCATCACGCTGGCCGTGGTGTGACCGGCCTCAAGGCGCTCCAAACAACATCGTCCAGTAAACCCCTTGGTCACTGCGCGCGTCCGTCGCGTAGGCGGCGCCCACTTGGGTGAACAGCGGGCTCATCAGGTTGGCGCAATGTCCGGGGCTGGCGAGCCAGCCTGCCATTGCCTTGCTCGGTGAGCCTTGGCCCGCGGCGATGTTTTCGCCGATCTGGCGGCCACGGAATCCGGCAGCCCGCGCCCGGTCGGCAGGCATGTCGCCGTCGGGATCGCGGTGTGCGAAGTAATTTCCATAGGCCATTGCCTTGCTGTGGCCCTGCGCCGCTGCCCCGAGGCTGGCATTCCAGGCCAGTGGCCGGGCGGCGGCAAAGCGCTGGCGCCCACAGAGACGCGGTTTTGCCCGCGCGGCGTTGACCTGGGCGAGCAACGCCTTGCTGACGGCTCGCGCGTCGTTCATTTGACTGTCCAGCACCGGCCGCGCCAGCACCACTTGCCATTCGCTGCGGCTGCGGCTGACGCCGATATCGGCGTATTGGCTATCCAGCAATGCCGAGCAGTAATCGCTCTGCAGCAGGTCGAAGGCCTCTTCGGCATCTTGCGCGCCGACCACGCGCAGGCTACGCACGGTCACTGCCTGATAACCGGATGCTTTCAACCGGTCCCGCAAGCCGCCGCCGTAGCCGACCGGCAAGGCCAGATTCGATTTCAGCGCCAGCGGTGCCAAGCGTTGGGCGGGACGCCGCTCGCAGCGCTGTGGGTGGGCGCGGTAATCGTTGATGGCTTCCACCAGTTGCCGTTCCGCGCCGGCGTGGGCGGGGCGGGTGGTAATAGAAAGCAAGGTAAACAGGCACAGCGAAGTCAAGCGCAAGGCGTGGGCGGTTTGGCGCATGGAGGGACAGCTCTGAAGAGATGGCAGCGGTTAGGGGAGGAATTGGCGCCGCTGTAAGACTGGGGAGTTGAAACAAGGTTCACGGGGCAGGAGCGCATATTTACCGCCGACTTCGTGTGTCCGACGGACGTACCTTCACCGCTACATCTTCAGGTGCAAGGATTGCCGGCGATGGCGATTTTACGGACGCCTTCGCGGGCAAGCCTTGCTCCTACAGGGTTGGTGTCGTTCACAAAATTGTGTTTCAACTCAAACCCGTAGGAGCGAGGCTTGCCCGCGAAGACGGCAGCACAAACACCGACGAAATCAGCTCAGCCCTCACAACCCCCAGCCTTCACGAACAGCCGTGCGAATCCCTTCCAGCAACATCGCAAACGCCGGGTTGTCATTGTTCTCGCGCCAGATCAGATGCAACTCGCTCTGCACACCTTCCCCCAGGTCGATATCGCGAAACACCACGTTCTTGAACACCACGCTGCTGGCACACCGTGGCACCAGCGCCAGGCCCATGCCGGCGTTGACCAGCGCCAGAATGGTCAGCGACGAACCCAGCCACTGCACGTATTCCGGGGCGACGCGGGCCGAGCGCAGCATGCCGGTCAGCAGTTCGTTGAACGGTGGGTAGGCGGCGTGGGAGTACATTAGAAACGGTTGCGCATCGAGGTCTTTGACCGACACGGTTTCGGCGCTGGCCAATCGATGATGGCTGGGCACGGCCAGGACAAACGGCTCGCGCACCAGGCACTCGGTGGCATATCCCGGTTCCAGCAACGGCGCGCGGACGATCCCCAGGTCGATACGGCGGGCGCGCAGGGCTTCGTGCTGCTGGTAGGTATTCATCTCCGACAGGTCGATTTTCACGTGCGGTTGCTTGAGGCGGGCTTCGGCGATGACCTTGGGCAGGAATTCATACACCGCACTGCCGACAAAACTGATGTTGACCGTGCCGATATCGCCCTCGGCAAAACGCCGGGCGGTGGCAGCGGCTTGCTGCGCGCGTTCAAGCAGGTTCTGCGCTTCGATGAAGAAGGCGCGGCCAGCGGCGGTCAGGGCGACGCTGCGGGTGGTGCGGGTGAACAGCTCGACGCCCAGGTGATGTTCCAGCAGCTGAATCTGTCGGCTGAGCGGCGGCTGGGTCATGTTCAACCGTTCGGCGGCGCGCCGGAAGTTCAGTTCGGTGGCCACCGTGGTGAAGCAGCGCAGTTGGGTCAGTTCGAACATTGATCTAATCCAGGTATCAATCGAATGCCAAGTTAGATTAGACGGGATCAATGTCGGCGTCCATGATCGGCGCGTCCCTAAAAAAACAATGAACGGGAGTCGCCCCCTTGAATACCCTCCAGAGTCCGCCCGATCCAACTGTGCTCGCCCGCGCAGCGGCCAAGGTGAAGCGCCATGTGCTGCCGCTGTTCGTGGTGATGTTCATCGTCAATTACATCGACCGGGTCAACATCGGCTTCGTGCGCAGTCACATGGAAACCGATCTCGGCATTGGCGCCGCGGCCTATGGCCTCGGTGCCGGGCTGTTCTTCATCGGTTACGCAATCTTCGAAGTCCCCTCCAACCTGCTGCTGCAACGCTACGGCGCCCGCGCCTGGTTGACGCGCATCATGTTCACCTGGGGCGCAGCGGCCATGGCCATGGCGTTCGTGCGCGGCGAAACCAGTTTCTATGTGCTGCGCTTCATCCTCGGTGCGGCCGAAGCCGGGTTCTTCCCCGGCATCATTTATTACTTCACCCAATGGTTGCCGTCGACCGAACGCGGCAAGGCCATGGCGATCTTCCTCAGCGGCTCGGCCATTGCCTCGGTGATTTCCGGGCCGGTGTCCGGTGCGCTGTTGCACGTCAGCGGTTTCAGCCTGCACGGCTGGCAGTGGATGTTCCTGATCGAAGGCTTCGCCTCGATCGTGCTCTGCGGGTTTGTCTGGTTCTGGTTGCAGTCCCATCCACGCCAGGCGAATTGGCTGAGCGAGGAAGAAAAGGACGCACTGGTGGGCGCCATCGCCCTCGAACAGCAGGCCCGCGAAGCCACGCAGACGGTCAAGCCGTCGATGTTCAAATTGCTCGCCGACAAGCAGATCGCACTGTTCTGTTTCATCTACTTTTCCATTGCCCTGACGATCTACGGCGCGACGTTCTGGCTGCCGAGCATGATCAAGAAAATGGGCAACCTCGGCGACTTCCAGGTCGGCCTGTTCAACTCGATTCCGTGGATCATTTCCATCGTCGCGATGTATGGCTTCGCCGCCATGGCCAGCAAATGGAAATACCAGCAGGCCTGGGTCGCCTTGACCCTGGTGATCGCCGCATTCGGCATGTTCATGTCCACCACTGGCGGGCCGGTCTTTGCCTTCGTCGCCATCTGTTTTGCCGCGATTGGTTTCAAGGCCGCCTCGGCGTTGTTCTGGCCTATTCCGCAAGGCTATCTGGATGCGCGCATCGCTGCGGCGGTGATCGCTTTGATCAATTCTATCGGCAACCTCGGCGGCTTCGTCGCCCCGACAGCGTTCGGTTTCCTCGAACAAAAAACCGGCTCCATCGAGGGCGGTCTCTACGGGCTGGCGGCCACCTCGCTGGTGGCGGCGGTGGTGATCTTCTTTGCCCGCACCGCCCCGCGTGGTGATCCCATTCGCGTGTTGAGCGGCCAACCTAGCGACATCGCAGCGTCAGAGAAATCAGTCAGTCATCAAGCCTTGAGCTCAGGTCCAAAGGGAGCAGCCTCTTGAAAATCAAACGAGTCACCGTCACCCCCATCGCTTTCCGTGATCCGCCGCTGCTCAACGCCAGCGGGATTCACGAGCCGTTCGCGCTGCGTTCGATCATCGAGATTGAGAGCGACAATGGCTACATCGGTCTCGGTGAAAGTTACGGCGATGCGCCGGCGCTGTTGATCCAGCAGCAACTGCAATCGCAATTGATCGGTCTCGATCCGTTCGACCTCAATCAACTGCGGCGCATCGTCCAGGCCACCGTGGCGGCGCACAAACCGGCGAGCATTGCCGGTGCGGAATTGGCACCGGGCTCCCATGCCAGCAAAGCAGTGAGCAATGCGTATTCGGCATTCGAAGTGGCGTTCCTGGATTTGCAGGCGCATTCGTTGAACGTGCCGTTGGTGGACTTGCTGGGCGGGGCGATTCGCGACGAGATTCCGTTCAGCGCCTACCTGTTTTTCAAGTACGCGCAGCATGTCGATTCGCCGTACAAACCGGACAGTTGGGGCGAGGCGCTGAACGAAGAGCAGATCGTTGCCCAGGCACGGCGGATGATCGAGGCCTACGGTTTCAAGAGCATCAAACTCAAGGCCGGCACGCTGCCGCCGGAGCACGAAGTGTCGTGCATCAAGGCGCTGAAAAAGGCCTTCCCCGGTTACCCGCTGCGCATTGACCCGAATGGCAACTGGTCATTGGAAACATCGATTCGCATGGCTGAGTTGCTGGGCGATGACCTGCAATATTACGAAGACCCGACGCCGGGCCTCGACGGCATGGCCGAGCTGCACAAACGCACCGGGCTGCCGCTGGCGACCAACATGGTGGTCACCGACTTCGACGAGTTCCGGCGTAGCGTGGCGTTGAACAGCGTGCAGATTGTCCTCGCCGATCACCATTACTGGGGCGGGCTGCGCGACACGCAGGCGCTGGCGAAAATGTGCGACACCTTTGGTCTTGGCGTGTCGATGCACTCCAACTCGCACCTGGGCATCAGCCTGATGGCGATGGCGCATGTTGCGGCCGCGGTGCCCAATCTGGATTACGCCTGCGACACGCATTACCCGTGGCAGGAGCCGGATGAAGAAGTGATCAAGGGCGGCAAGCTGCCGATCGTCGATGGCTGCGTGAAAATCACGCGCGCGCCGGGGTTGGGTCTGGAACTGGATCACGATCAACTGGGCAAGCTGCATGACCAATACCTGACCTGTGGCATCCGCCAGCGCGATGACGTGAAGCAGATGCAGCGTTACAAGCCGGACTGGAAAGCGGTCAAACCGCGTTTTTGAACTCGGTCAGCAGGCGTTCTATCTGCGCCAGTTCCCAGGTGCTGAGCAGACTGACCGGGTCGGTGCCGTAACGTTGCCAATTGTCGAACAGGCCCTCGCGGCCGTCCGGGCTCAGGCAGCGTTGGCAGCGGCGCAAGTGGTTGTCGTCGACGTCGAGGGTCAGTTGCCAACCCTCGATGTCGACTTGCACCAGGCCGGATGCGGAAGGTTCGCCTATCAGCCGCAGGGGACGAACCTCCAGGGCGGCGTCGCGCAATAGCTGGTAAATCTCGCGGGTGGTCAACGGTGGCACGGGTGTCTCCGGTGGGCTCAAGTAAAAAATCGACAACGACACCCATCCTGTAGGAGCCGGCTTGCTGGCGATAGCGGAGGGTCAGCAAAAAACAGGTTGGCTGACCCACCGCCATCGCCAGCAAGCCGGCTCCTACAGGGGGTAGTGTTCGGCAGGCTTATGGGGAAATGATCCCGTGGTCGATGGCGTATTTGACCAGCGCCGCCGGTTTGTCGATGTTGAGTTTGCGGCGGATGCTCAGGCGATGGGTTTCAACCGTGCGCACGCTGATGTCGAGGTCGCGGGCCATTTCCTTGTTGTTCATCCCCTGGGCCATTTTGTACAACACCTGGCTTTCACGCGGCGTCAGCTCGTTGTCGGTACTTTTATCAGCAATGAGCCGCTGGGCAATTTCCGCGCTGTAGAACGTGCCGCCGCTGGCAATGGCTTCGATGGCGGCGATGATTTCCCGTGATGGCGCGTTCTTCAGCACATAACCGCTGGCACCCGAACGCACGGACTCGCTCACGTATTCATAATTGTCGTACATGCTCAGCACCAGCACTTTGAGCGACGGGTACTGGCTGCGCAGCAACCGGGTCAGCTCCAGTCCGTTCATGTCCTTGAGGCTGATGTCGACCAGCAACAGGTCAGGCTGGCAGCGTCCGACCATCTCGATGGCGTCCGCGCCATTCTCGGCTTCACCCACCACTTCCAGCGGGGCCATGACGGACAGCAGCGCCTTGATCCCGTCGCGAACCAGGGAGTGATCGTCGACCAGGGCGACGCGGATCGGGGAGGGCAGGTTAATCACGGGCATTCACTCTTATTGTCTGATCAGCGTTTTGTGCCGGGCATTTTCATGGGCAGCAGCACGTCCAGCTCACTTCTTCCCGGTACCGAGATCAGCTCGAACCGGCCGCCAAAGTGCTCGACACGTTCACGGATATTACGCAGGCCGATGCCGGCATGGCCACGTTCGACCTGGGCGACGTTGAAGCCGATACCGTCATCGATCACCGTCAGCCGGATGGATTCTTCAGAACCGTGCAGGTTGATGGAAACGTTTTTTGCCTGTGCATGGCGTTCAATGTTGGTCAGGCCTTCCTGCACAATGCGAAACAACGAAACCGCCGCGCCATCGACCAGATGGCAGTCGAATTCGTTGTCGTTATAGGTCACTGTGAGGCCGCTGCGTTGCTCGAATTCCTCGGCAAGTTGACCGATGGCCGCCGACAGCCCCAGGGTGTCGAGCAAGGATGAGCGCAGGTCGTGGGAGAGGCTGCGCACCTCGCCAATCGCCTCGCCGAGTCGTTCCGTGGCCTCTCTTAAAATACTCAAACCCTTGTCTTGTCCATTTTCCAGCACATGGCTGGCGAGTTCGAACTGGAACTTGATGGAGACGAGCACCTGACTGATGCCGTCGTGCAGTTCACGGGAAACCCGCGAGCGTTCTTCCTCCTGCAAACTGACGATTCGCTGGGTCAGGCGTTGCAGTTTTTTGTCGGCCAGACGGTGCTCGCTGACGTTCAGTGTCATGCCGCTGGCAAACACGAACAGCACGGCCACGAGCGCCACCGCGGCAATCGCCAGCATGGTTTTGCGGATGCCCTGGGCCACCTCGTCACGCGCCTGCTGGGTCGCGCGTTCGACGTCCTCAAGGTATATGCCGGTGCCGAGCATCCAGCCCCAGCGATCCAGCATCACCACGTAGGCGAGCTTGTCGGTGACCTGGCCGGAAGACGGCTTGTTCCAGGCGTAGCGTTGAAAGCCTTCGCCCGATTGCGCACTTTTGAGCAATGCCTGAATCACCGGCAGGCCGTGCGGGTCCTTCATGTCCCACAGGTATTGGCCGACCAGTTCCGACTGCCGCGCGTGCATCAGGCTGCGACCTTCGCGGTCGTACACGAAGAAGTAGCCATTGATGCCAAAGCTGAGTTTGCGCAGCTCTTCCAGCACGCGTTGCTGGGCGTGTTCGTCACCGTGGCCGTCGTCATACAGCGGCGCGATCAGGCTTTGCGCCATTTCCACGTAGTTTTTCAGTTCGGCGCGCTTGCTCGCCAGGATGCTGTCTTCGATCAGTTGCGCCTGTTGATCACCCACCTGGCGGTTCAGGGAAATCACCAGCCCGCAGATGACAGCGATTGCCAACACCAGCGGCAGAATCCCGAGCGCGACGATTTTGTGTTTGAGCTGCATCTGGGCTCCTGTCCGGATCGGGGGAAGGCGAAGGCCGGCATCATATGCCAAAGATGCGCACGTCCAGTAGCGCTGCTGGACGGAATGACCGGACAACGCCGAATTGTAGTAGCCGGCTTGCTGGCGATGGCGGCGTGACTGATACACCGCGTCGCCTGGATCGCCAGCAAGCCGGCTCCTACAGGTTTTGCGGTTTCTACGTAGAACTACGTAGAGAGCGCGTACGTAGTAACGCGGATTTATTTGTAGACGGCATGCGCGGATATTGGGCCAGCTCCGCACAGCGGACACAATTATAAAAATTACCGCCGCAGTCACAAGCTGTCGGCAGGAGACACGCTATGCCCCGTCTGGCTAAACACCTCGCCTGGTTTGCCGTGGCTGTTCTGGGAGCGTTTGCGCTGAGTGTCGTGGCCCTGCGCCGCGGCGAAGCGATCAACGCCCTCTGGATCGTAGTCGCAGCCGTCGCCATCTACCTCGTCGCATACCGCTACTACAGCCTGTTCATCGCCAACAAGGTGATGCAACTGGACCCCAATCGAGCCACTCCCGCCGTACTCAATAACGATGGTCTGGACTACGTTCCGACCAACAAACACGTACTCTTCGGTCACCACTTCGCAGCCATCGCCGGCGCAGGTCCGCTGGTCGGTCCGGTGTTGGCGGCGCAGATGGGCTACTTGCCCGGCACACTTTGGCTGATCGCCGGTGTGGTGCTGGCCGGTGCGGTTCAGGACTTCATGGTCCTGTTCATGTCCACCCGCCGCAACGGTCGTTCCCTGGGCGATATGGTCCGTGAAGAAATGGGCCGCATCCCCGGCACCATCGCGCTGTTCGGCTGCTTCCTGATCATGATCATCATCCTCGCGGTGCTGGCGCTGATCGTGGTCAAAGCCCTGGCCGAAAGCCCTTGGGGCATGTTCACCGTGATGGCGACCATCCCGATCGCGATGTTCATGGGCATCTACATGCGCTACATCCGTCCGGGTCGCATCGGTGAAATCTCGATCATCGGCGTGTTCCTGCTGCTGGGCTCGATCTGGCTGGGCGGGCAGATTGCCGCTGACCCGGTCTGGGCCAAGGCGCTCACCTTCACCGGCATTCAAATCACCTGGATGCTGATCGGCTACGGTTTCGTTGCCGCGGTACTGCCGGTGTGGCTGATTCTGGCACCGCGTGACTACCTCTCCACGTTCCTGAAAATCGGCACCATTGTGGCATTGGCGATCGGCATTCTGATCACCATGCCCGAGCTGAGAATGCCGGCACTGACCCAGTTCATCGATGGCACCGGTCCGGTGTGGAAGGGCGGTATGTTCCCGTTCCTGTTCATCACCATTGCCTGTGGCGCGGTATCGGGTTTCCACTCGCTGATCGCTTCCGGCACCACGCCGAAGCTGCTCGCCAGTGAAGGTCATGCCCGCTACATCGGTTACGGCGGCATGCTGATGGAATCCTTCGTCGCCATCATGGCCATGGTTGCGGCATCGGTGATCGATCCGGGCGTGTATTTCGCCATGAACAGCCCAGCGGCGATTGTCGGCGCGGATGCTGTTTCGGTTGCGCAGACCGTCAGCAGCTGGGGCTTTGCAATTACCCCGGAAGCGCTGCAAGCAGTGGCCAAGGACATCGGTGAAACCACCATCCTGGCCCGTGCCGGCGGTGCACCGACCCTGGCGGTCGGTATCGCGCAGATCCTGCACCACGTCCTGCCGGGTGAAAACACCATGGCGTTCTGGTACCACTTTGCGATCCTGTTTGAAGCGCTGTTCATCCTGACCGCAGTCGATGCCGGTACCCGTGCCGGTCGCTTCATGTTGCAGGATTTGCTCGGCTCCTTCGTGCCGGCGCTGAAACGCACCGAATCCTGGACCGCCAACTTGATCGCCACCGCCGGTTGTGTGGCGATGTGGGGTTACTTGCTCTATCAAGGCGTGATCGATCCGCTGGGTGGCATCAACACCTTGTGGCCGCTGTTCGGCATCTCCAACCAGATGCTGGCCGGTATCGCGCTGATGTTGGCGACGGTTGTGCTGATCAAAATGAAACGCCAGCGCTACGTCTGGGTGACCATGCTGCCAGCGGTCTGGCTGCTGATCTGCACCACCACCGCCGGTTTCATCAAGCTGTTCGACGCCAACCCGGCCATCGGCTTCCTCGCGCTGGCCAAGAAGTACAGCGATGCCTTGGCCAACGGTCAGGTACTCGCCCCGGCCAAGAGCATCGAGCAGATGCAGCACGTGATCTACAACGCCTACACCAATGCGACGTTGACCGCGCTGTTCCTGTTGGTGGTGTTCAGCATCCTGTTCTTTGCCCTCAAGGTCGGCATTGCCGCGTGGGGAACCAAGGAGCGCACGGATAAAGAAGCGCCATTCCAGGCCCTGCCGAATGCGTGATCGAGGAGTGCAGCATGTTCAATGACCTGAGTCGCCTCGGTAAATACCTCGGTCAGGCCGCGCGCCTGATGGTCGGCATGCCCGACTACGATACTTACGTCGAGCATATGCAGACCAAACATCCGGACAAACCGGTGATGAGTTACGAGGTGTTCTTCCGGGAACGCCAGGAAGCGCGTTACGGAAGCAAGGCCGGGCCAAAGTGCTGTTGACCCGGTTGTCGGGTTAACAGCAATCCCTGTGGGAGCTAGCCTGCTGGCGATGGCGGCTGAACATTCAACATCACTGTTGATTGACAGTCCGCCATCGCCAGCAGGCTAGCTCCCACATTGTTTTGCGCAGTAATTTTCAGGGTTTACGTTCGATGAGGGTTCGCCCCGGTTCATTGCGGCACACAAGCTTGTCCCGATAGTTGTCACACAGCGATTTCAGCACATCACTCGCGCAAGCCCCGCTGATCCGCCGATCAATCGCAAAACCCGCCACGTCGCCCTTCAGTTGAATATCTACCCCCGACACCGTCTCCAATCGCTGTTTGATCGGCGCTTCTGCTGTTTGCACGGCCTCGCGGAACATTGAACTGTGCAAATGGCCGCACGTCCAAGCCATTAAGCCGGTTTGAGCATTTCAATGTTTCTGGAGGCGGGTGATGTCGAGGCGGGCGCTGATTCGGTTTTTTGCGGTTTATCTGTCCGCTTTCCTGGTGTTCGGATTGGGCGTGGCCGCGGCGTCTCCCTGGATTGCCACTCACATTCTTCTGAAGTGGATGCTATAACCCGGCACTCGCCTCGACGCCAACGGACAGACACATGATTGAAGAGGGACTTTCGCTACTGATCGATTACGGCACTTATCTGCTGCCCGGTTTTAGCCTCTGTGCTCTCTGGTTCTGGTTGACGCCGAAGACGCAACCCGGTTTGCGTATTGCGATCCTGCTGCTGACCTTCGTCCTGCTGCGCGATGTGATGACACCGCTGCGTTTATGGTCCCTGAGTGGCGATGTGCAGATCGGCTTTGTTGCGAATCCGTTTGTCCTGGCCGTGCTGGGTGCACTGTCGTTGGCGATCGTCGCCGCGCTGGCAAGGATCGCCCCACAGCTTTGGCAACTCGTCGTCTGGAAGCAGGGCAATCTGGCCGCAGGGCTTGCGCTGGGTGTTGCTGCCGGGTGTGCGATCGGCGTTCCGCTGCGGCTCTATCAAGGCATCGGTGTAGGCGAAATAGCCGGCTACTGGCCCTGGTTGATGGGCATGGTCGTGCTGGCCTACGGCGGGAATGCCTTGGAAGAAGTGCTGTTTCGCGGGTTCCTGCAAGGTCACCTCGAACACCACACCTCTGCGATACGAGCCGCCTTGATCAGCGCTGTCGCCTTCTCGGCCTGCCATTCGTTTCTGGCACTGAGCGTCACCCGGATTGGCTGGCCGATTCTACTGTTCACGTTGCTGGAGGGGCTGGTCTGTGCTTTCGTCCGCATGCGCTACGGCGTGATCGCCGCCACCGCTGCACACGGGACGGCGATATTGCTCATCGCCGTTCCCATGTGATTGATCAGCATTGGGGGTTGCTCAGGGGTTGCAGATTTCGGCTCGGTGCTCAAGCGAGTCTTTTCGGTTGAGCGACAGCAGCCAGATCAGCGGCAACTGCGCAAGGATCACGGTCACGACACCGGCCCAGGGCGTGAGAGCCATTTGCCCATTGGCGACCAGGGCACTGCCGCTGGTTTCGCCCAAGGCGATACCCAGGTTGAAGGCCGAAATGTTCAGCGCCGAAGCGAACGCCACGGCGTGCGGGGTATAGCGTTCGGCGGTGGCCAGCATGCCGGCCTGGGCGGCGGGAGAGAGACCGAACGCCAGCGCGCCCCAGAAAAACAGCATCACTACCATCGGCAGTGGATAGGGCAACAGCAGTGCGACCGCCGCCAGCACGAGTGTCAGTAGCACAAAGATCATTCGCAGCGCCGATTGCCAGCCCATCGAGGCCGCGAGTCGGCCCCCGACCAGATTGCCGACCAGGGTCGCAACGCCGAACACGACCAACAACAAACTGGCGGTCGCGGTGGAAAAGCCGCTGATGTCGGTGAGGATCGGGGTGATAAAGGTGAAGGCGGCAAAGCTTGAACCAAAACCCAATACGGTCACGGCCATCATCGCCAGAATGGCCGGGTGCCTGAGTGCCGCCAACTGAGTGAGAGCTTTGCCCGACGACGGTGTCGGCACGTTCGGCAACCACCGCGCACTGGCTATCAAGGCCAGGGCGGCCAGCAGCGCGACCGCATAAAACGGCAGCCGCCACCCCATTGCGTTACCCAGGATGCTGCCAATCGGCACACCGATGACCATCGCCAGCGTCAGGCCGGCGAACATCACTGCAATGGCTTTGCTTGCCTGTCCCTTTGGCGCCAGGCTGGCGGCGACGGTGGCACCGATGGCAAAAAAACTGCCATGAGCAAGCGCGGTGATGATGCGTCCTGCCAGTAACCAAGGGTAATCGGTGGAGAGCGCTGCCAGCAGATTCCCGCCCAGAAACAACGCAATCAACGCCAGCAGCACCGGTTTGCGCGGCAGGCGCGCCAGTGCCAGAACGGTCAGCGGCGTGCCCAGTGCCAGGGCCAACGCGTACAGCCCGACCAGGCTCCCCGCACGCGCCAGTGGGATGTCGAGGTCAGAGGCGATAGCCGGGAGAATGCCGACGACAATGAACTCGGCCATTCCGATAGCGAAAGCGGTCACCGCCAGCGCCACCACGCCAGGGTGAATACGTTGCGTGGTCGGATTCATGGGCGACCCGCTGCCTGCAGGGCAATCACCTGATCCGCCTCGACGGTCGCCCCGGCAACGCCAACGGCGCCGATGACCTTGCCGTGTTCATCACGCAGCACCACGCCACCGCCAAAGCTGATCAGGCCGCCGTTGGTAGCCTCCAGCGAGTAAATGGCTCCGCCCGGTTGCGCTTCCATACCCAGTTCGGCGCTGTCGGTGCGAAACAACGCCGCCGTGCGTGCTTTTTTCAGCGAAACATCGATGGCGCCTGGCACAGCGTCATCCATGCGCACGAAATGGCGCAGAAGTCCGGCATCGTCGACCACGCTGATGCAGACGGCGAAACCCTGATCACGCGCCTGCGCTTGTGCACGGTTAATGACCTGCTGGGACAATTGCTCAAACATTCGGGACTCCATTGAATAAAACGACAGGAACGCGATGATCCCGACGATTGCTTTTCAAGGGAATATGCCCCAGGCCATTGGCGGTTAAAGTTTGAGCATGTCGAACATTTCGCGCATGGCGTGGTTCGCCAACGTGCACAACGCTGTCTTGGGCAGGCGTGAGGCGGGCGCGGCAACACCGAGCGCCGCCACCACGCGACCTTGCAAGCGCAGGGGCAGGGCGACGCAGTTAAGCCCCGGCTCGGCTTCTTCAAGGTCTAACGCGTAGCCATGGGTGACGATACCGGCCAACTCGATTTCCAGTTCCGCAGGTAGCAAGTCCGCTCGACGCAGGCTGCGCCGCAGGTCCTCGTCAAAGGCCAGGAATATTTTACCGATGGCCGAGGTGGTCAGCCCGGCGCGACGCCCGCGCGGGCTTGCAACACGCAAGTTGCCGCTGCCTTCCAGGGCATCCATGTAGAGGTATTCGCGGGTGCCACAGGGCGCTGCGAGGAAACAGGTTTCGCCACTGCGTTCGGCCAGCGTGCGCAGCGCAGGGGCAAAGGCTTCACGCAGCAACGGATCGGCGTCGTTCAACGGTTGAGCGATTTCGCGCAGGCGCAAACCCAACGCATAGTGGGTGCCACGGCGGGCAATGTAGCCCATGGCGGCCAGTGTATTGAGCAGGCCGTGCAAGGTGCTCTTGTGCAGTCCGGATTGCGCCGCAAGGTCCACCAAGCGGATTTCGCCCTCCGCCGCTGCGATGGTTTCAAGGATCATCATCGCGCGCTCGACGGACTGTATGCCTTTGTTCTCGTTGATCATGTGAGGGACGTTCGTTGGCCAGTAATGAGTCTGAGGTCCACGAGGAATAGTGCCTCGTGGTTCGGTGAAAGCCCATGAGTCGCAGGATTATCCACGCTGACAGGATTGGGCAGCAGTCCTGATCATCCGGGGGGCTTGATGCTGGCGTGAAGGTGGCCGGAGCGATTGGCGGGGAAAGTTTGATGATGTCGGAGTTTAGCGCGGGTGATTGTCTGCGCCGGTCGCAAAACACCCGCACCCCGCAGAACATTTGTGGGAGCGAGCCGGCTCGCTCCCACAGGAATTGGCGTTCTTCAACGCCTATTGCGATCAGACCTCGCTGATGTTGACCCAGCGCTGTTCCCGCGCCGCCAGTCGAATCGCCGTCGCCAGTCGCTCCACTTCAAAGGCTTGCTCGAAATCGGTGCCGGCTTGTCCGTGGCCGGCCAAGGCCATGATCAGCTCATGCACTTCCAGCGTCTTCAACTCGTTGTAGCCCAACTGATGCCCCGGCGCTGGACTGAACGCTGCGTAACCGGGCAAGTCCGGTCCGGCGAGTAAACGTTGGAAACCGTCCTGGCCGGCGCGGCACAGGCGTAACTCATTCAAACGCTCCTGATCGAACGCCAGGGTGCCTCGGGTACCGCTGATCTCGAAGCTCAGATGATTCTTGTAGCCGTGCTTGAGCCAACTGCTGCTGAAGGTGCCACGGGCGCCGCTGGCAAAGCGCAGCAAGGCATGGGCGTGATCGTCGACAGCAATGCTGCGTTGATCCTGGCTACCGGCCGTGACCGGGCGCTGGCGGTGCACGGTCTGGGAATCGGCGCACACCGCTTCGACATTACCCAGCAGATGGCGCGCCATGGCGAGCAAATGGCTGCCCAGATCCGCCAATGCCCCGCCGGCATGCCCGGCCTCACAGCGCCACGACCAGGGGGACGCTGGATCGGCCATGAAATCTTCGCTGAATTCGCCTTGAAAACTGATGATCTCGCCGAGCTCGCCGCTCAGAATCAACTCACGTGCCAGGCCAATGATCGGGTTGTGCTGGTAGTTGTAGCCGACACGGGTGACCACGCCGGCATCCTTGGCCGCCACGTGCATGGCATTCGCCTGTTCAAGGTTTACCGCCAGCGGTTTTTCGCAGTATACGGCCTTGCCGGCGGCAAGAGCGGCCATGGCCATCGGGTAGTGCAGATGGTTGGGGGTGGTGATGGCGATCAGGTTGACCTTGGGGTCATCGATCAATTGCTGCCAGTCGCCATGGGCCTGCTCAAAGCCCCAGGCAGTGGCGCAAGCTTGTGCACGAACGGGATCGGCGTCGGCCAGGGCGGCGAGGCGAAGCGTGAAGGGCAGTTCGAATGCCGCACTGACGTTGCGAAAGGCCAGGGCATGGGCACGGCCCATGAAACCCGTGCCGATAAGTCCGATTCCGAGTTCGCGCATGACAGGATCCTTTGGATTCTTGTTTTCAGAGATCCAATTTATAGAATAAATATTCTCTTGTTTCAATTTTTAGAATAAATATTTACACGTGATCGCTGAGTCGCCGTACGCGCAGCCGTAATACCCGTGTCCGGGTCAGTCGTCGAACCCGACCTGTTCGTGAATCTCATCGACCTTCAACTCCAGTCGATAGGCCACGGCGATAAACAGCGCCTGGCACAGGCACAGGGTCGCACTCAATGAACGGAACGCAAACGAACTGCCTTCGTTGACCAGCAGCAGGGTGTTGGCGCGCTTGGCCAGGGGCGAGAGATTGCTGTCGGTGATGATCAGGGTTTTCGCCTGATGATGCTGGGCGATGCGCAGGCAGTGCTGGGTTTCCTTGCCGTATGGCGTGAAGCTGATGGCGATCACCAGGTCATTGGCGCGCACGCTGCGCATCTGCTCGCGGTAGCTGCCGCCGAGCCCAGACACCAAATGAATGCGCTTGTTGGTGTGTTGCAGGTTGTAGACCAGGTAATCGGCTACCGCGAACGAACGACGCACGCCGACCACGTAGATGTTGTCGGCGTTGACCACCAGGTCCACGGCCTTGTCGAAGGCCTGGTCATCGAGTTCCAGCCCCAGTCGCTCGATGCCCGACAGGGTCGCGTCGATGCACTCGCGCGCCAGGTCGCCGCCGCTGGCTTTCTGTGACTTGTTGGCGATCATGCTGCGAATGCGCTGCTGGTAGTTCTGTACCGGCGTGGTTTTGTGGGTATACGCCTCGCGGAACAATGCCTGCATTTCGCTGAAACCGCTGAAGCCGAAACGCTGGGAAAACCGCACGATGGCCGACGGGTGCACTTCGCACTCGCGAGCGATGTCGCTGATGCGGTCGACCATGATCCGGTCGCTCTGCTGGCTCATGTAACTGGCAATGCGTTTGAGCTGGCGCGGCAGGCTTTCGTATTCATTGGTGATCAGCTGCAGCAGGCGCTCGGCATTGATCGGGGGGCTGACAAGATCGCTCTCGGGCGTGCTCTCGGTCGTATCCGGCTGATCGGTGCGGGACATAAGGAATCCTTCTGGCTTGTTCTTGGCTTGTTCTTACTAGCGACGATGTTTCACCGCGTCCCAGGACAATAGGTTGGCTGTGCGCAGTCTACAGGGTAGGCCCGAACAAAATCATGAGCTTGCAGTAGTGTGAGGCTTGCTGAAACGATGCACCGCGTCTGGAGTGCTTGTAATGAAGCTTATTGGAAAAAATATTCCACGTAAAAATTATTTGGAATAATTATTGATTATTCGGTCCCGGTCGTTTTAGTCTGCATCCACCAAGAGTGTTCGGCACGGTCATCGTCCTGAACACAGGCTGATAAAAATAACAGGAGCCAGCATGGGCCAGACTCGTTTTGCCAGTGGACGCCAATTGGATCTGATTTGCCTGGGGCGACTGGGTGTCGACCTCTATGCGCAGCAAGTCGGGGCGCGGTTGGAGGATGTGAGCAGCTTCGCCAAATACCTCGGTGGATCGTCCGCCAACATCGCTTTCGGCACTGCCCGGTTGGGACTCAAGTCGGCGATGCTGAGCCGGGTAGGGGACGACCACATGGGGCGTTTCCTGGTCGAATCCCTGGCCCGCGAAGGCTGCGACACCAGCGGTATCAACGTTGATCCGGAGCACCTGACGGCGATGGTGTTGCTCGGCCTCAAGGACCGCGAGACCTTTCCTTTGGTGTTCTATCGCGAAAACTGCGCCGACATGGCGCTACGGGCCGAAGACATCAGCGAAGCCTTTATCGCCTCCAGCAAAGCCTTGCTGATCACCGGCACGCATTTCTCCACCGACGGCGTCTACAAGGCGAGCATCCAGGCGCTGGACTATGCCGAAAAACACAACGTCAAACGGGTTCTGGACATCGACTACCGCCCGGTCCTGTGGGGGCTTGCCGGCAAGGCCGATGGCGAAACCCGGTTCATTGCCGACCAGAACGTCAGTCAGCATGTGCAGAAAATCCTCCCGCGTTTCGATCTTATTGTCGGCACCGAAGAAGAGTTTCTGATTGCCGGTGGTTCCGAGGACTTGCTCACCGCGCTGCGCAACGTCCGTCGATTGAGCGACGCGACCCTGGTGGTCAAGCTCGGCCCGCAAGGCTGCACGGTGATTCACGGGGTGATCCCGGAGCGTCTGGAAGATGGCGCGATTTATCCCGGCGTGCGGGTCGAAGTGCTGAACGTACTAGGGGCCGGTGATGCCTTTATGGCCGGCTTCCTCAGCGGTTGGCTGGAGGATGCCAGCGACGAGCATTGCTGCCGGTTGGCCAATGCCTGCGGTGGCCTGGTGGTGTCACGCCATGCCTGCGCCCCGGCGATGCCGACCCGTGCCGAGCTCGATTATCTGTTCAACAGTCCGGTGCCGATTACCCGGCCGGATCAGGACGCCACGTTGCAACGCCTGCATCAGGTCAGTGTGTCGCGTAAGCCGTGGAAGCAACTGTTCATCTTTGCCTTCGACCATCGCTGGCAACTGGTGGAACTGGCGCAAAAGGGCGGTCGCGACCTCGGCGTCATCAGCGAACTCAAACAGCTCTTTATCAAAGCCGTGGAACGGGTCGAACGCGATTTGCGCGAGCAGGGCATCGAGGCCGATGTCGGGCTGCTGGCGGACCAGCGTTTCGGCCAGGACTCGCTGAACGCGGCCACCGGTCGTGGCTGGTGGGTGGCGCGGCCGGTCGAGATACAAAACTCCCGTCCACTGGCCTTCGAACACGGGCGTTCGATCGGCAGCAACCTGATTGCCTGGCCGCAAGAGCAAATCATCAAATGCCTGGTGCAATTTCACCCGGACGACGAGCCAATGCTACGCCTGGAGCAGGAAGCGCAGATCAAGGGTTTGTACCAGGCGTCGCAAGTCAGCGGTCATGAACTGCTGCTGGAAATCATCCCGCCCAAGGATCATCCCTCGACGCACCCGGACGTGTTGTATCGCGCGCTCAAGCGCCTCTACAACCTGGGCATCTACCCGGCGTGGTGGAAGATCGAAGCCCAGAGCGCCGAGGAATGGAAGCAACTCGACGAGCTGATCCAGGAGCGCGATCCGTACTGCCGAGGCGTTGTGTTGCTGGGCTTGAATGCCCCGGCGGCGACATTGGCCGAAGGCTTTCAACAGGCGAGCCAGAGCCGGACCTGTCGCGGTTTTGCCGTGGGGCGAACTATTTTCCAGGAGCCAAGCCGTGCGTGGCTGGCCGGGGAAATCGACGACGAGGCGCTGATTCGACAGGTGCAGGGCACGTTTGTCGAATTGATCGATGCCTGGCGCACCGCCCGCGCTTGACGCGACACCGCGTTATCGTTGTTCGCGGGCAAGCCTCGCTCCTACAGATCACCGTAGCTTCCCGCAGGAGCGAGGCTTGCCCGCGAAGGCGGCCTCAGATTCAACGGAAATTCAGAAAACAATAAAAGGTGCAGCCATGCCCGCTATCCGAATTGGCATCAACCCGATCTCCTGGAGCAACGACGACCTGCCGTCCCTCGGTGGCGAGACGCCGCTGAGCACCGCCCTCGGCGAAGGCAAGGAGATCGGCTACGAAGGCTTCGAACTCAACGGCAAATTCCCCAAGGACGCCAAAGGCGTTGGCGATGTGCTGCGCCCGTATGACCTGGCGCTGGTGTCCGGCTGGTATTCCAGTCGCCTGGCACGCCGCTCCGTGGCCGAGGAAATCGACGCCATTGCCAGCCATGTCGAGCTGCTGGCGAAGAACGGCGCCAAGGTGCTGGTTTACGGTGAAGTCGCCGATTCCATTCAAGGGCAACGTATTCCTCTGGTCGAGCGCCCGCGTTTTCACACCAAACAGGCGTGGCAGGAATACGCTGACAAACTGACCGAGCTGGCGCGCTTCACCCTGTCGCAGGGTGTACGTCTGGCGTATCACCACCATATGGGCGCCTACGTCGAATCCCCGTCGGACATCGACACCCTGATGGCGTTGACCGGCAGTGAAGTTGGCCTGCTGTTCGATTCGGGTCATTGCTACATGGGGGGCGGTGAACCCTTGCAGGTGCTGCGCAAACACGTCTCACGCATTTGCCACGTGCATTTCAAGGACGTGCGCAAACCGGTAGTGCAGTTGGCGCGCAACAATCTGTGGAGCTTCCCGGACTGCATCATCAACGGCACCTTCACCGTGCCGGGAGATGGCGACATCGACTTCGCCGAACTGCTCGACGTGCTGCTGGCGGCCGATTACCAGGGCTGGCTGGTGGTCGAGGCCGAGCAGGACCCGGCGGTGGCCCCGAGTTACGTCTATGCCAAAAAAGGCTTCGACACCTTGCGTGCGCTGCTCGACGAGAGGACGACACGATGAGCCTGCTGGTCAAAAGCAATGCCCGTGGCCGGACCATGGTCGAGTTGGGCAAAGGTGAACTTGAATACGTCGGTTTCGCCGCTTACCGCTTGAGCCTCGGCGAAACCCTGCCGGTCTCTGCCGGTGACAAGGAGCTGTGCCTGGTGCTGCTCAGCGGCCGGGTCGGCATCAAGGGTGAAACGCCGGGGCAGGGCGTGTTCGACTGGGACAACCTTGGGGATCGCCAGTCGGTGTTTGAAGACAAATCCCCGTTCGCCGCGTACTTGCCGCCCGGCAGTCAGGCTCGGATTGTTGCGTTGAGTGATGTGCAGATTGCCGTTTGCGCGGCGCCCGGTGCGCCAACCGAGAACCTCGGCCCACGGCTGATCAAACCCGAGACCATGAAACGCAGCGTGCGCGGCAAGGGCGCCAATACCCGCTACGTCTGCGACATTCTGCCGGACACCGAGCCGGCCCATTCGCTGCTGGTGGTGGAAGTGCGCACGCCTTCGGGGCACTCGTCGAGCTACCCGCCGCACAAGCACGACACCGACGACCTGCCGCACCAGAGCTTTCTCGAAGAAACCTATTACCACCAGATCAACCCGCCCCAGGGCTTCGTGTTCCAACGGGTCTACACCGACGATCGCAGCATCGATCAGGCCATGGCCGTGGAAAACAGCGACCTTGTGGTCGTGCCCAAGGGTTATCACCCGGTCAGTGTGCCGTACGGCTACGAGTCGTATTACCTGAACGTGATGGCGGGCCCGAAACGCGTCTGGCAATTCCATAACGATCCGCAGCACAGCTGGCTGCTGGATCTCTGAATTCCAACCTCTGCACGGAGAACAAGCACAATGAGCGACGCCCAGGTTGTAGGTCATTACATCGATGGTCAGGTGCAAGACAGCGGCAGTGAAAGGTTCAGCAACGTCTTCAACCCGGCCACCGGCAGCGTTCAGGCGCGGGTCGCGCTGGCCAGCCAGAAGACCGTGGAACAGGCTGTCGCCTCGGCCCTGAAAGCCTTCCCGGCCTGGTCGGAGCAATCGTCCCTGCGGCGTTCGCGGGTGATGTTCAAGTTCAAGGAGCTGCTCGACCGCCATCACGATGAGCTGGCAGAAATCATCAGCCGCGAACACGGCAAGGTCTTTTCCGACGCCAAGGGTGAAGTCACCCGCGGCATCGAAATCGTCGAATACGCCTGCGGTGCACCGAACCTGCTGAAAACCGAGTTCAGCGACAACATCGGCGGCGGCATCGACAACTGGAACCTGCGTCAGCCGCTCGGTGTTTGCGCCGGGGTCACGCCGTTCAACTTCCCGGTGATGGTGCCGCTGTGGATGATCCCGCTGGCGCTGGTCACCGGTAACTGCTTCATCCTCAAGCCGTCCGAGCGCGATCCTTCCGCCAGTTTGCTGATGGCTCGCCTGCTGACCGAAGCCGGCTTGCCGGACGGTGTGTTCAACGTGGTCCAGGGGGACAAGACGGCGGTCGACGCCTTGCTGCAACACCCGGACATCGAAGCGATTTCGTTTGTCGGTTCAACGCCGATCGCCGAGTACATCCACCAGCAGGCGACCTCGCGTGGCAAGCGTGTACAGGCGCTGGGCGGGGCGAAGAACCACATGATCGTCATGCCCGATGCGGATCTGGATCAAGCGGCGGATGCCCTGATCGGCGCCGCTTATGGTTCGGCCGGTGAGCGCTGCATGGCGATTTCGATTGCCGTGGCAGTCGGTGATGTCGGTGACCGACTGATTGCCAAATTGTTGCCGCGTATCGATCAGTTGAAAGTCGGCAATGGCCTGCAGGGTGACACCGACATGGGGCCATTGGTGACCGCCGAACACAAGGCCAAGGTTGAAGGCTTCATCGATCAGGGCGTGGCCCAGGGCGCGCATCTGATCGTTGACGGGCGCAACTTCAAGGTGCCGGGTGCCGAGAATGGCTTCTTTGTCGGCGCGACGCTGTTCGACAACGTCACGACCGGGATGAGCATCTACCAGCAGGAAATTTTCGGGCCGGTGCTGGGCATCGTTCGCGTGCCGGATTTCGCCAGTGCCGTGGCCCTGATCAACGCACATGAGTTCGGCAACGGCGTGTCGTGTTTTACCAGCGACGGCGGGATTGCCCGTGCCTTTGCGCGCAGCATCAAGGTTGGCATGGTCGGCATCAACGTGCCGATTCCGGTACCCATGGCCTGGCATTCGTTCGGCGGCTGGAAGCGCTCGCTGTTCGGCGACCACCATGCCTACGGCGAAGAAGGCATCCGCTTCTACAGCCGCTATAAAAGCGTGATGCAGCGCTGGCCCGACAGCATCGCCAAGGGCCCTGAATTCAGCATGCCGACGGCTAAATAATTCACCTGTGCGGAGAACAACAATAATGAGCAAGCCGCTGCGTTTCGCCTTGAACCGTATGGTCGCCCCACGCTTGTGCCTGCCTGCGTTCATCGAGTTGGCGGTGACCCTCAAGGCCGACGCCATTGAGATCCGCAACGACCTCAAGGGCATCGAGATCGAGGATGGGACCGCGCCCGGGCACGTCCGGGAGTTGTGTGCGGCCCAAGGCGTCACCGTGCTGTCGATCAACGCGTTGTATCCGTTTGATGTGTGGAATGACGAACGCCGTGCGCAGGCGTTGAAACTCGCCGCTTACGCACGTGATTGCGGCGCGCAAGGGTTGGTCATGTGCCCGTTGAACGACCGGGCCGATCCGCGCAGCGAGGCCGAACGCGCTTCGGGCCTGCGCACGGCGTTGAGTCAGCTGGCGCCGATCCTGCGCGATCACGGCATCCTCGGTTTCATCGAACCGCTGGGCTTCGAAGAATGTTCGCTGCGGCGCAAACGCACGGCGGTCGATGCGATCAAGGCCATCGGCGGGCTGGATGTGTTCCGTCTGGTGCACGACACCTTTCATCATCACCTGGCCGGTGAACAGGAGTTTTTCCCTGAGTTGACCGGGCTGGTGCACATCTCCGGCGTCGAGGATTCCGAAGCGCCGTTGGCGACCATCCGCGATGGCCATCGGGTGCTGGTGGGCAAGGGCGACATTCTCGGCAACGCGGTGCAGATCGAGACCTTGCTCGGCAGCGGCTACAGCGGCTACCTGTCGTTCGAACCGTTTGCCGACAGCGTGCATGGGCTGGTGGATATCGAGCAGGCGATCGGCGCGAGCATGGATCACCTGCAAAAATCCCTGGGCTGAGGCCAACGCGGTTCAAATGTGGGAGCGAGCCTGCTCGCGAAGCGGCGGCACAATCAATATTGATGTCGCCTGACACAACGCTTTCGCGAGCAGGCTCGCTCCCACAAGGGTTTCTTCGTGTATTGAAGGATCAGATATGACCACTACAAGACTGACCATGGCCCAGGCCCTGGTGAAATTCCTCGATAACCAGTACATCGAGGTCGATGGGGTTCAGAGCAAATTCGTCGCCGGGATATTTACCATCTTCGGCCACGGCAACGTGCTGGGTCTGGGGCAAGCCCTGGAGCAGGACAGCGGCGACCTGATCGTCCATCAGGGCCGCAACGAACAAGGCATGACCCACGCCGCCATCGGGTTCGCCAAGCAGCATCTGCGACGCAAGATCTACGCCTGTACTTCGTCGGTGGGGCCTGGCGCGGCGAACATGCTGACCGCTGCCGCCACCGCGACAGCCAACCGCATTCCCTTGCTGTTGTTGCCGGGTGATGTCTACGCCTGCCGTCAGCCAGACCCGGTGCTGCAACAGATCGAGCAGTTCCACGACCTGAGCATCAGCACCAACGATGCGTTCAAGGCCGTGAGCAAATACTGGGATCGCATCAACCGTCCCGAGCAACTGATGACCGCCGCAATTCACGCCATGCGCGTGCTCACCAACCCCGCTGAAACCGGTGCCGTAACCCTGGCCTTGCCGCAAGATGTGCAAGCCGAAGCCTACGACTACCCCGATTACTTCCTGCAAAAACGCGTGCACCGCATCGAGCGCCGTCCGGCGACCGAAGCGATGCTCGACGATGCCGTGGCGTTGTTCAAAGGCAAGCGCAAACCGCTGATCATCTGCGGCGGCGGGGTGAAATACTCTGGCGCCAACGCGGCGTTACAGGCCTTTGCCGAGCGCTTCGATATTCCCTTTGCCGAAACCCAGGCCGGCAAAAGCGCGGTGGTCTCCAGCCATGCCCTGAACGTCGGCGGCATCGGTGAGACTGGCTGTTTGGCGGCAAACCTGTTGGCCAGGGATGCAGATCTGATCATTGGTATCGGCACTCGTTACAGCGACTTCACTACCGCGTCGAAGTCCTTGTTCCAGCATCCTGAAGTGCAATTCCTCAACCTCAATATCAGCCCGTGCGACGCCCTGAAACTCGACGGCGTACAACTGCTGGCGGACGCCCGAACCGGTTTGCGGGCACTGGCGGAAGCGCTGGGCGACTACCGCTCCGATTGGGGTGATCAACCCCGTCAGGCCAGGGCGCAGCTGGATGAGGAAGTCGATCGCCTTTATCAGATCGAATACCAGACCCAGGACTTCACCCCGGAAATCAACGATCACCTGGACCCGGCAGTGTTGCGCGAATTCATCGAGTTGACCGGCTCGTGCCTGACCCAGAGCCGCGTACTCGGCGTGCTCAATGAAACCCTCGCGGATGACGCGGTGATCGTTGCCGCCGCCGGCAGCCTGCCGGGTGACTTGCAGCGCAGCTGGCGCAGCAAAGGCGTGAACACCTATCACGTCGAGTACGGATATTCGTGCATGGGCTATGAGATCAATGCCGCATTGGGGGTGAAACTCGCCGAGCCTGAGCGCGAGGTCTATGCGCTGGTGGGCGATGGCTCCTACATGATGTTGCACTCGGAATTGGCGACCTCGATTCAGGAGCGGCGCAAGATCAACGTGGTGCTGCTCGACAACATGACCTTCGGCTGCATCAACAACCTGCAGATGGGCAACGGCATGGACAGCTTCGCTACCGAGTTCCGTTACCGCAACCCGCAAACCGGCAAGCTCGACGGCGGTTTCGTGCCGGTGGATTTCGCCATGAGCGCGGCGGCCTATGGCTGCAAGACCTACAAAGTGAACACCGTTGAAGAGTTGCACGCCGCGTTGGCGGATGCGCGCTTGCAGACCGTGTCGACCCTGATCGATATCAAGGTCCTGCCCAAAACCATGATTCACGGCTACCTGTCCTGGTGGCGGGTCGGCGTGGCGCAAGTCTCCACCAGCGCCCGCACCGATGCGGTGGCCAAGACCCTGAACGAACGACTGGCCAAGGCCCGTCAGTACTGATTGCCCTGAAACGAACAAACAGGAGTGTTTATATGTCTTTGAAGCTTGGCGTCATCGGCACCGGGGCCATCGGCCAGGACCACATCCGTCGTTGCAGCCAGACCTTGCTCAACAGTCAGGTGGTCGCGGTCACCGACATCAATTTGCAGCAAGCGGCCAAGGTCGTTTCCGATCTGAAACTGACTGCCGAGGTCTATCCCGACGGTCATGCGCTGATCAAGGCGCCGGAAGTCGAAGCGATCCTCGTCACCTCCTGGGGGCCGAGCCACGAAGCGTTCGTATTGGCAGCGATTGCCGCGGGCAAACCGGTGTTCTGCGAGAAACCGCTGGCGGTCACCGCCGAAGGCTGCCGCAAGATCGTCGAGGCCGAAGTGGCCCATGGCAAGCGGCTGGTGCAGGTCGGTTTCATGCGTCCGTACGATGAAGGGTATCGCGCGTTGAAATCAGTGATCGACAGTGGCCAGATCGGCGAACCGTTGATGCTGCATTGCGCTCACCGTAACCCCACGGTGGGCGAGAACTACAAGACTGACATGGCGATCACCGACACGCTGATCCATGAGCTGGACGTGCTGCGCTGGTTGCTCGACGACGATTATGTTTCGGTGCAGGTGGTGTTCCCGCGCAAAAGCAGCAAGGCCCTCGCGCATTTGAAAGACCCGCAGATCGTTCTGCTGGAAACCGCCAAGGGCACGCGCATCGACGTGGAAGTTTTCGTCAATTGCCAGTACGGCTACGACATCCAGTGCGAAGTAGTGGGGGAGACCGGCATCGCGAAACTGCCGGAGCCGTCCCAGGTTCAATTGCGTAGCGGGGCGAAGTTGTCCAACGCGATTCTGATGGACTGGAAGGATCGCTTCATCGCGGCGTACGACGTCGAGTTGCAGGCGTTCATTGATGGTGTAAGGGCCGGGCAGGTGGGTGGGCCTTCGGCGTGGGATGGCTTTGCTGCCGCTGTCGCCGCTGATGCGTGCATCGAAGCGCAAAACAGCGGGGCGATCGTCAACGTCGCACTCCCTGATCGCCCCCGCTTCTACGGCTAACAATTATCCCCTGTGGGAGCGAGCCTGCTCGCGATAGCGGTGTATCAGGCGACATCAATGTGGAATGTACCGCCGTCATCGCGAGCAGGCTCGCTCCTACAGGGTTTGCGTTCTTTCAGGGGAAATACGTGTATGCGCATCGGACTTGTCGGTTACGGCCATGGCGGCCGGTTTTTCCATGCTCCGCTGATCAGCAGTTTGCCAACGGCGACCTTCGTGGGCGTGGTTACCCGCTCCCCCGAGCGCCGACAATTGCTGGCCGCGGAGCATCCCGGCGTGCCAGCCTTCGACAGCATCGGCCAATTGGTGGAAGCCGGAATCGATGTGTTGGTAGTGTCGACACCACTCAAGGGCCGCCCGGCACTGGTGCTCGACGGCATTGAGTACGGTGTGGCAGTGGTCAGTGACAAGCCGTTCGCTGCCGATGCGCAACAGGCACAAACCCTGATTACCATGGCCGAGCGCCAGGGTGTGCGGCTCAGCGTCTATCAGAATCGGCGCTGGGATTCGGATTTCCTCACCGTACGCAAACTCATCGAGTCCGGCGCGCTGGGCCAGGTCACCCGTTTTGAGTCGCGGATCGAGCGCTACTCGCCGCAGTCGGTGAACAACGGCAGTGGCGGCGGCTTCCTGCGGGATCTGGGCAGCCATCTGGTGGATCAGGCGTTGTTGCTGTTCGGTCCGGTGACACGGGTCTATGCCGAACTGGATTACCTGGAGAAAGGCCAGACGTTCGATAACGGCTTTTTTATGTCCCTGACTCACGCCAGCGGTGTGACCTCGCACCTGGGTGGCAGTTGCCTGCAAAACACCCCCGGCCCGCGCTTTCGGGTGACCGGCACACAAGGCTGTTACAGCGTCGATGGTCTGGACGGGCAGGAGGCGTCGGCGCTTGCCGGGCTCTCGCCTAAAACCGAAGGCGAACGCTGGGGCGTGGAGGAGCACCGACGCTGGGGCTGGTTCGAACAGGGCGAAGAGCGCGAACGGGTTCCCTCCGAGCGGGGCTGTTGGAATCAGTTCTATTTACAGCTACAAACCGCGTTGCAGAGCGGTGGCCCACTGCCTGTGGACGCCCGTGATGCACTGGCGACCACCCGTGTGCTAGACGCCGCGCGGCTGAGTTTCAAGCGCCATCAAGCGGTGGAGTTGAGCCCGTTCGAAAGCCATGGAATAAAATCAGAATAAAATTCTAAAATTGGTTGATATAGAAAATATTTTCCAATAAAGTCATTTCCAGCGAGCTGCCTCGCGTTATGTTTCAACACTTTTCCTGCTTGTCCGCTTACTGAAATCGTCACGCCTCATCCATAAAACCAACAAGAATGTGGAGAAAGACTTTTCATGAAGACCAAGATCCGTTTTGCCTCACTTGCCCTGTCCCTGATGGTCGCCAGCGGCGCTGTGCTGGCCGATGTGAAGATCGGCGTCAGCATGTCCCAGTTCGATGACACCTGGCTGACCTACCTGCGTGAATCCATGGACAAGAAAGCCAAGTCATACCCTGACGGCGTCCAGCTGCAATTCGAAGATGCCCGCAGCGACGTGGTCAAGCAACTGAGCCAGGTCGAAAGCTTTATCAGCCAGAAAGTCGATGCCATCGTGGTCAACCCGGTGGATACGGCCGCAACCAAAAAAATCACTGAAGCCGCCGTGAAGGCCGGTATTCCGCTGGTCTATGTCAACCGCCGCCCCGATGACCTGAACCTGCCCAAAGGTGTGGTGACTGTCGCTTCCAACGACCTGGAGGCCGGTGAAATGCAAATGCAGTACCTGGCCGACAAGATGGGCGGCAAGGGCGATATTGTGATTTTGCTGGGCGACCTCGCGAACAACTCCACCACCAATCGCACCAAGGGCGTCAAGGAAGTACTGGCCAAATACCCGAACATCAAGATCGAGCAAGAGCAGAGCGGTATCTGGCTGCGGGATAAAGGCATGACCCTGGTCAACGACTGGCTGACCCAGGGCCGCAAGTTTGACGCGATCGTCTCCAACAACGACGAAATGGCCATTGGCGCCGCGATGGCCCTGCAACAGGCGGGCGTCGAAAAAGGCAGTGTGTTGATTGCGGGTGTCGATGGTACGCCGGACGGTTTGAATGCCGTGAAGAAAGGCTCGCTGGCGGCTTCGGTGTTTCAGGACGCCAAGGGGCAGGCCGACGGCTCCATCGATACTGCAGTGAGAATGGCGAAAAACGAGCCGGTCGAGTCGGCTGTCTGGGTGCCGTTCCGCCTGATCACACCGCAAAACGTTGACCAGTTCAAATAGTCCGTCCGTTCAATAACAACAATAAGTACGCAAGGTGGCGAGCGCGACCTTGCTGATGGAGTACCTGATCATGTTCGCTTCAGCGACTGCTTCGAGCACCCCTTTGAAAGGTGCCCAGCCCACTGCAACACCTGTCGATGAGCCGTACCTGCTGGAGATCGTCAACGTCAGCAAGGGTTTTCCCGGTGTAGTGGCGTTGTCCGATGTGCAGCTGCGGGTGCGCCCCGGTTCCGTGCTGGCGCTCATGGGCGAAAATGGCGCCGGCAAGTCCACCCTGATGAAAATCATCGCCGGCATCTACCAGCCAGACGCCGGCGAACTTCGCCTGCGGGGCAAGCCGGTGGTGTTTGAAACGCCGCTGGCGGCGCTTCAGGCCGGGATCGCAATGATCCACCAGGAACTCAACCTGATGCCGCACATGAGCATCGCCGAAAACATCTGGATCGGTCGTGAGCAGCTCAACGGCTTCCACATGATCGACCACCGGGAAATGCACCGCTGCACGGCGAAATTGCTGGAGCGCCTGCGGATCAACCTCGACCCCGAAGAGCTGGTCGGCAACCTGAGCATCGCCGAGCGGCAGATGGTCGAGATCGCCAAAGCCGTGTCCTATGACTCCGATATCCTGATCATGGACGAACCGACTTCGGCCATCACCGACAAGGAGGTCGCTCACCTGTTTTCGATCATTGCCGACCTGAAAAGCCAGGGCAAAGGCATTATCTATATCACCCACAAAATGAACGAAGTGTTCGCTATCGCCGATGAAGTGGCGGTGTTCCGCGATGGCGCCTACATAGGCCTGCAGCGGGCCGACAGCATGGACAGCGACAGCCTGATTTCGATGATGGTCGGTCGTGAATTGAGCCAGTTGTTTCCGGTGCGCGACGAGCCGATTGGCGATCTGTTGCTGTCGGTGCGCGACCTCAAGCTGGATGGCATCTTCAAAGGCGTCTCTTTCGACCTGCATGCCGGGGAGATCCTTGGCATTGCCGGGTTGATGGGCTCCGGACGGACCAACGTGGCCGAAGCGATTTTCGGCATTACCCCGAGCGATAGTGGCGAGATTCGCCTCGATGGCGAAGTGGTGCGCATCAGCGATCCGCACATGGCGATCGAGAAGGGTTTCGCACTGTTGACCGAGGATCGCAAGCTCAGCGGCCTGTTCCCATGCCTTTCGGTACTGGAGAACATGGAAATGGCGGTGCTGCCGCACTACGCCGGCCACGGCTTCATTCAGCAGAAAGCCTTGCGGGTGTTGTGCGAAGACATGTGCAAGAAGCTGCGGGTGAAAACCCCTTCACTGGAGCAGTGCATCGACACCTTGTCCGGCGGCAATCAGCAGAAGGCCTTGTTGGCGCGCTGGCTGATGACCAACCCGCGAATCCTGATTCTCGACGAGCCGACCCGCGGTATCGATGTCGGCGCCAAGGCCGAGATTTACCGACTCATCTCCTACCTCGCCGGCGAAGGCATGGCGGTGATCATGATTTCCTCGGAACTGCCGGAAGTGCTCGGCATGAGCGACCGGGTGATGGTCATGCACGAGGGCGAACTGATGGGCACCCTCGACCGCAGCGAAGCGACTCAGGAACGAGTGATGCAACTGGCCTCGGGCATGTCCTCGGTTCATTAATGATGCGGGTGGTGGCTACGGCCGCCGTCGATGACGCAATAGAAAGGTGAGTGGCTATGAACGCGATACTGGAAAACAAACCGGCAGCGGCACCGGCCAAGAGTCGCCGGCGCTTTCCGACCGAGCTGAGCATCTTCCTGGTGCTGATCGGGATCGGCCTGGTATTTGAAATGTTCGGCTGGATCGTGCGCGACCAGAGCTTCCTGATGAACTCCCAGCGGTTGGTGTTGATGATCCTGCAAGTGTCGATCATCGGCCTGCTGGCGATTGGCGTGACCCAGGTGATCATCACCACCGGCATCGACCTGTCGTCGGGCTCGGTGCTGGCCTTGTCGGCGATGATCGCTGCCAGCCTGGCGCAGACCTCGGATTTCACTCGGGCGGTATTCCCGTCGCTGACTGACTTGCCGGTGTGGATTCCAGTGATTGTCGGGCTCGGCGTCGGGCTGTTGGCGGGGGCAATCAACGGCAGCATCATTGCCATCACCGGGATTCCTCCGTTCATTGCCACCCTGGGCATGATGGTCTCGGCCCGTGGCCTGGCGCGTTACTACACCGAAGGCCAGCCAGTGAGCATGCTGTCGGATTCCTACACGGCGATCGGTCACGGCGCGATGCCGGTGATCATTTTCCTGGTGGTGGCGGTGATCTTCCACATCGCGCTGCGCTACACCAAGTACGGCAAATACACCTACGCCATTGGCGGCAACATGCAGGCGGCGCGTACGTCGGGTATTAACGTCAAACGCCATCTGGTCATCGTCTACAGCATCGCCGGGTTGCTGGCGGGACTGGCGGGCGTGGTGGCTTCGGCCCGTGCCGCCACCGGGCAGGCCGGGATGGGCATGTCCTATGAGCTGGATGCGATTGCCGCAGCGGTCATCGGCGGCACCAGCCTGGCGGGCGGGGTGGGGCGCATCACCGGCACGGTCATCGGCGCACTGATCCTTGGGGTGATGGCCAGCGGGTTCACTTTCGTCGGGGTCGATGCCTACATCCAGGACATCATCAAGGGCTTGATCATCGTGGTCGCAGTGGTTATCGACCAATACCGCAACAAGCGCAAACTCAAGCGCTGACATTGACTGCAAGCAGCGGGGGCCAGCTCTGGCTCTCGCTGCCATGTCCGTTGCCGCCTTGTCTCGCAAGCCGCGCATGTGGAGGTTGGTCAGGTAGTGATTCAAGTAGAGATAGTCTGTCGCAAAATTTTACACAGGGGCCCTCTGTCTGCGGCGAGTAGGTTCCAATTTTCTTATTAAGTAATTGTAATTTAAGGAGTTTATGTCTTTGGCGTGAAAAGTGCTGGTGATTGATGTCAGGGGGCCAGTACTGCTTGCTGAGCTGACCCGATCCACGTTGCCGTCGGGTTCCGCCGTCAATGCGCGCATCGTCGGACCTCAACCAGTATCTCCGCAAAAGGACTGCTTCAATGCCTCTTGACCGACTTTCCATCCAATGGAAGATCACCTTGCTGACCGGCTTCTGTCTGGTGGCTATCGTTGCCATGCTCATCGGCATCTCGCTCTACCGCATGGGGGCCGGGACCACGCTGGTCAAGGCGAGCAGTGCGCAGATGCTCGAAGCATCGGCCCGCGAACGCATGCAAGGGGAGGGCAAGGTTCAGGCGTTGACCATCCAGCGTTACTTCATGTCGGCCTATCAGGACGGCCTGAACTTATCCCGCGAAGTAATGCGCCAGCGGCGCCAGGCGCAGAAACTGAATCTGGACGGTCAGTCCCTGCGTGATTCGCTCAACCAGCAGATCAAAGAGGCGTTGCAGGCCAACCCGCAACTGCTCAGCCTCTACCTGGTGTTCGAACCTGATGCGCTGGGCGGCGACGATTCCGCCTTTGCCGGCCATGCCGAAACGGGCAGTAACGAACAAGGTCGCTTCGCCACTTACTGGGCACAGCGCGGTGCAAGCCTGAATACCCTGGCGGTGACCGAAGACATGATCAGCGACGCCACGCCCATGCTCGACGGCAGCCCTTTCAATACCTGGTTCAACTGCCCCAAGCAAAGCCTTAAGCCCTGCTTGTTGAATCCCTACTTTGATGACGCTTCGGGGCAGAAGACGCTGATCACCACCTTGACTTTTCCGGTCATCGAGAACGGTCG
The DNA here is from genome assembly GCF_020423045.1 of Pseudomonas sp. MM213. NCBI lineage: Bacteria > Pseudomonadati > Pseudomonadota > Gammaproteobacteria > Pseudomonadales > Pseudomonadaceae > Pseudomonas > Pseudomonas sp. MM213. The sequence goes on along the minus strand of NZ_CP081943.1, from coordinate 2,018,295 downwards.
CATGATCGCGGTGGTCGGCATGGACATCAGCCTGAGCAATCTTCAGCAGTTGGCGACGGCGGGCAGTCATGGCCTTTATCAGGGGCAGGGCGCCATCAGTATCCTCAGCCCGGCCGGCTTGCTGGCCGGTCACAGTGTGGACGCCGGCCTGCTCGGCCAGAGCCTGTCCAAGGCCTACCCGGGCGAAGCGGCCGAGCTGCTGGACTTGCAACGCCAGGGGCAGGGGCATGAGCAGCAGACGAACGACCATTTGCAGGTGCTGGCACCGCTGCAACCCATTCCAGATGCCAAGCCCTGGGCCGTGTTGCTGGACGTGCCCATGACGACCCTGCTGGCGCCGGCCATGGCCTTGCAGAACGATCTGGACGTGCGCAACACCCAGGGAACCTGGCTGGAGCTGCTGCTCGGGATAGCCGCCGCCATCGCCGGTCTGCTCCTGGTGTGGCTGACCGCGCGTGGCGTGACCCGACCGATCCTTGGGGTCGCCAGCATGCTCAAGGACATCGCCAGCGGTGAAGGCGACCTGACCCGTCGCCTCGACTACTCGCGCAAGGACGAGCTGGGCGAACTGGCCGGTTGGTTCAACCGCTTCCTCGACAAGCTGCAACCGGTGATTGCCGACGTCAAGCGTTCGGTGCAGGACGCCCGCAGCACCGCTGACCAGTCCGCGGCGATCGCCAGCCAGACCAGCTCCGGCATGCAGCAGCAATATCGCGAAGTGGACCAGGTGGCCACGGCCTCCAACGAGATGAGCGCCACCGCCCAGGATGTCGCCCGCAGCGCGGCGCAGGCCGCTGAAGCGGCGCGTGGTGCCGATCTCGCCACCCGCGAAGGCCTCGGCATCATTGGCCACACCACCAGCGCCATCGATGCCCTGGCGCGCGACATGAGCAGTGCCATGGCGCAGGTCGAAGGCCTGGCGGCCAACAGTGAACAGATTGGGTTGGTGCTGGAGGTGATCCGCAGCATCGCCGAGCAGACCAACTTGCTCGCCCTCAATGCCGCCATCGAAGCTGCGCGTGCCGGTGAGGCCGGGCGCGGCTTTGCGGTGGTTGCCGATGAGGTGCGCAACCTGGCCAAGCGGACCCAGGACTCGGTGGAGGAAATCCGTCAGGTCATCGAAGGTTTGCAGAAGGGGACCCGCGAAGTCGCCAGTGCAATGAACAGCAGCTACCAGCAAGCACAGGGCAGCGTCGTACACGTCGAACAGGCGGTCGCCGCCTTGCGTCGAATCGGCGAATCGGTATCGGTCATCTCCGACATGAACCTGCAGATTGCCAGCGCCGCCGAGGAGCAGAGCGCCGTGGCCGAAGAGATCAATACCAACGTGGCGACCATCCGCGATGTCACCGAATCCCTGTCGGGGCAGGCCGAGGAATCGGCCCAGGTGAGCCAGGCGCTGAACCGCCTGGCCAACCATCAGCAGGGGCTGATGCAGCAATTTCGGGTCTAGTCTGGTTCAGGGCGTGGGTGAAGGCCATTTATGCGATTCACCCTCGCATTCCTTGCACCAGGCTAACGCAACAGATGCACGGTCAAACCGACGAGCGCGCAGGCCATCAGCACCTGAATGACGCCCCGCTTGAAGCGGAACAAGGCAACCGCCGCCGCAATCGCGATCAGCGCGGAGGGCCAGTCGAGGTTGCCGCTGAAGCCTGTTGGCCAAAGCACGTGATAGCCGAAGAAGCACGCCAGATTGAGGATCACTCCAACCACGGCGGCTGTTATGGCGGTAAGCGGTGCCGTGAACTTGAGTTCGTTGTGGGTCGACTCCACCAGCGGGCCACCCGCGAGGATGAACAGGAACGAGGGCAGGAAGGTGAACCAGGTCACCAGCGAGGCCGCCACGGCCCCGGCCATAAACACCTGATCGGCTCCGAACACTTGCGAGACATAGGCACCGACAAAGCCGACAAAGGCCACGACCATGATCAGCGGCCCCGGTGTGGTTTCCCCCAGCGCCAGCCCGTCGATCATCTGTGTCGGGGTCAGCCAGCCATAGTGTCCGACCGCGCCCTGGTAGACATACGGAAGCACGGCATACGCACCGCCAAAGGTCAGCAACGCGGCTTTGGTAAAGAACCAGCTCATTTGAGTCAAGGTGCCTTCCCAGCCGAAGAGGAGGGTCAAGATGCCCATCGGCAATGCCCAGAGCGTGGCGCCGATAAGTGCGAGCGACGCCAGTTTCAGCCAGTTAAAACGGGCATGCTCAGGGGTGGGGGTGTCGTCATCGATCAAGGCTGGCCCGAAGGATTTTTTGGCGGAACCATGGCCCCCGGTCCTGAATTTCTCGGGCGCCAGACGCCCTCCGACATAGCCGATCAAAGCGGCGCTCAGCACGATCAGCGGGAATGGAACGTTGAATGCGAAGATCGCGGTAAATGACGCCGCCGCTATCGCCCACAGCCAATTGTTCTTCAGTGCCCGAGAGCCGATCCTGTGTGCCGCTTGCACCACGATGGCCGTCACGGCGGGCTTTATCCCATAGAAGAGCCCGGCCACCACGGGCATTTCGCCGAACGCGATGTACATCCACGACAACGCAATCAGGATGAACAGCGAGGGCAACACAAACAGTGCGCCTGCAATAACTCCTCCCCATGTCCGATGCATCAGCCAGCCAATGTAGGTCGCCAACTGCTGAGCCTCAGGCCCGGGCAGCAACATGCAGTAGTTGAGGGCATGCAAAAATCTGCGTTCCGAAATCCAGCGCCGCCGTTCTACCAACTCCTGGTGCATGATCGAGATCTGTCCTGCCGGCCCGCCGAAACTGATGAAGCCGAGCTTTAGCCAGAACCAGAACGCCTCACGCAAACTGACCGGCTGAGGCCTCGACAGATTCTCGTCAACGTCCAATGTGGAAACCTTACTCATCGGGTTGTTCCTCTTTCACAAATTCGTCGAGCAGGCCGTCGAAGATGGCGCTTGCCGCAGCGAGCAAGTAGTCGTCATGGGAAATGGTTTCACGCAGCCCTGCCAGCACCCGTTCGAGAGCTGATGCAGGCAGGGCGAAATCGTCCTCAAGCGGCGCTATCCAGCACCGAGCCTTGTTGTACGAACCGGTCGATCAACCACCTTGCCGCAGGGCCCGGTGGCAGATCCGTACGGTAGATGACGTCGAAGGTATATTGGCCGCTTTTGTATTCCGGTATGTTCAATTGCACGAGCCGGCCGCTCTCCAGATCTTCCTGGACCATCGGCAACGGCATGTTCCCCCAACCGATGCCTTCACGCAGCAGCATGTGCTTGGCACCCAGGTCCGCCAGACGCCAGGTGCGGTTACTGAGCACGGCGAAATCCTTGCCTTTGGTCAGAAGCGAGCGATCGGACAACACCAGTTGCGTGAACTCTCGCCCGGCACCGGGCACATTCGAGTCGCTTGAAGCCAGTGGATGATTCGGGGCTGCCACCGGAATCAGCTCCACGCTGCCGACGCCAATTCTTTCGATACCGTCGATGCCTTCGTTCATCGGCCCACTGACGCCGACGATTGCACCACGGTTGATCACCAGTTCCGTAACGGCGCCGAGCGCTTCCATATGCAAGTGCAGGGCAACCGTAGGAAATTCTTCGCGAAAGGATTTGAGTGCGTCGACCACGCGCTCCGGGGGAAGCATCACATCGAGCACCACGTGGACTTCGGCTTCAAGCCCCTGAAGCAGCCCTTTCACTTTGGCGCGTAAACCATGAATGCCATTGGCGATGGTCCGGGCTTCGGCCAGGACGGTGCGGCCGGCGTCGGTGAGCTGCGGCTTGCGTGTGGTCTGACGGTCAAACAGCGACACGCCGAGCTGCATTTCCAGGTTGGCAATCGAGTAGCTGATGACCGAAGTGGCTCGATGCAGCTTTCTGGCAGCCGCTGCAAAACTGCCAACTTCAACGACCGTCAGGAACACGCGCAGTTGGTCCAGTGTCGGTGTTCCGGGATCAGAAATCATGCGTGTTTCCTCGAACGTAATGGCCAATATTATCCCGGTATTGCTAACCGTTTCATCAGCCTGGATTGCCTGCCCGGCTTGCGCTTTCAACCCGACCCTCAGGGAAACTGAAACGCCGGACAGATAAGCGCAAAGCCCCGACAGGGTGAGCAAGGCTCCTAAAGAGTGGCGGGTCGCAATCGGCGACAGTTGAGTCGTCGATTGCGACACCCCCATACGTTCAGGCGTATGCGCAGCGGCTGGAATTATTCAGCTGCGCTCTTAACAGGAGAAACAAGATGACTGATTTCATTCCTACCCCCAACGAGATCGCCGGCAAAGTCGTGATTGTGACGGGCGCCGCCAGCGGTATCGGCCGTGCCATCGTCGAGCTGTTTCATGCCCGTGGCGCCAGGATCATAGCCGAAGACATCAACCCTGAAGTGAATGCACTTGAGCGCCCGGGGCTGGTGCCTTTGGTGGCGGATATCACGGTCGATGGCTCGGCTGAACAGGCTGTTGCACTGGCCGTTCAACACTTCGGCACGCTCGATGTGCTGGTCAATAATGCGGGACGGATCATCTACAAACCTCTGGTCGAGATGACCCGCGAGGACTGGAGCTGGCAGATGGAGACAAACGTGACGGGTGCATTTCTCCATTCCCGCGAAGCGGCGAAAGAAATGATGAAGAAAAAGTCAGGCGCTATCGTCAATATTGCCTCCTATGCCTCTTACTTTGCCTTCCCCGGTATTGCGGCCTACACCGCGTCGAAAGGGGCACTGGCGCAGCTGACCCGGACCCAGGCGCTGGAAGCGATAGAACACGGTATCCGGGTCAACGCGATTGGCGTGGGTGACGTGGTCACCAATCTGCTCAATCACTTCATGGAAGACGGCCCGGGTTTCCTGCAAGAGCACGGGAAATCCGCCCCCATTGGCCGTGCCGCCTCGCCCGGGGAGATCGCCGAAATCGTGGCATTCCTGGCCTCCGAGCGCGCCAGTTTCATTGTCGGCTCGGTGGTCATGGCCGATGGCGGCATGAGCATTCCCGTGGGCAGTTGATGGGTCGGGTTTACCTGCGGCACGGTACACGCCGTGCCGCGTTCTTCATTTGCGGTAGTGACTAGGCAGGACGCCGACTTCCCGTTTGAACGCTTGAGAGAAATGGCTGGCGCTGCTGTACCCGACTTCCAGTCCGGCATCGATGATGCTCATGTCGGTTTCAATCAGCAGTTGCCTGGCTTTGGTCATTCTCAACCTGATGAAGTAGCGCGAGGGTGAAAGCCCCGTGGCGCGTTTGAACAGGCGGCTGAAGTGGTACTCGCTCATGCCGGCTTCGTCGGCCAGGTTACCCAGACAAAACGCCTCACTCAATGACCTCTCCATCGCGTTCAGCACACGCTTGAGCTTGAAGGCCGGCAGGGCGTTGCGCTGCACGATGTTGTCCGCTTGCGTATCAAGATACCGGCGCGCCAGATGCACGGCGATGCACTGGGCGATGCCTTGCATCAGCAGGGGGCTGGATTCTCCCTGGGTAGTCAGTTCAACTCTGAATTGTTCGAACAGCACTGACAGCGCTTCATCTCGACCGCCGGATATTTCCCGCAGGCAAATCGCACCGGTGACCTCTTTGTGGGTTTCCTGGATTGCACGTTCAAGCAATGGCAGACCGAGGTAAATGTGCATCACCACGAAAGGCTCCGCACTGTTCACGTGCCAGCGCATTTCGTAGGGCACAGCACTGGTGGTCAGGAAAAAATCACCCTTTGTCACCTCACTCGCCAGCCACTCTTTGCCGGGCTCCCGTTCTTCAATGGTGGCGCTCCCGCACAGCACCCAGACAATCAGCGGTTCAGCCACGGCGGGAACGACAAAGCTCTGTTCAATCCTTTCCCGGGTAAAGATCTGCACCAGCACATCGTTGGAAAAAACATCTTCGGAGGCGGCCAGGCGCTGACCGCGAATGTGCGATTCCAGGCCTGTTGCAGAGGTTCGCTCAACGATTTGCACGATTGAACTCCCTGTTGATGGGGTGAATTACTTGCCTATTTATTCGAATCTAATGATCTAAATTAGTCGGCTATTCAGATGAGAGGACAAGACGCAAAATTTCTTCACAGCAGCGATTCATGGCGAGTCGCACAAACTTTGAAGGAAATACCTCATGACTACTTCTGCAAACATCGCTCATTCCACCGGCTCTGAACAGAGCCGCCGCGACGTGACCCAAGCCTCGGCTTCGTTGATCGGTCGCGTACTGCTCAGCGCAATCTTCATTCTCTCCGGTTTTTCGAAACTGGCCGCTCCCGCGATGATGGTCGGCTACATCAGCTCCGTGGGTCTTCCGCTTCCGGAACTGGCGCTGGCGTTGGCGATCATTGTCGAAGTCGGTGGTGGCCTGGCACTGATCGCCGGTTACCGCACTCGCACCGTTGCCGCTGTACTGGCCGTGTTCAGCGTATTTACCGCACTGGCTTTCCATAACGCACTGGGCGATCAAAACCAGTTCATCCACTTCTTCAAGAACATCGCGATGGCCGGTGGCCTATTGCAGGTCGTGGCTTTCGGTGCCGGTCGCTTCAGCCTCGACGCTCGCCGTCGTTGAACCGGTAAGTCGCAGCCCGTTATCCCGACAGGATCAGGCAAGTTGTCAGAAGGATCTGACTAACTGGCTGCCCACCGTTATCCCTAATCTGGACTGGCAGCGAGACACCGCTCTCGCGTCACCAGCCACTCAAGTGAGGGATTAGGGTCATGTCGAATATCTCGAAAAAAGTCGTTCTGATTACGGGCGCGAGCAGCGGAATAGGTGAGGCGACAGCGCGCCTGTTGGCCAGTAGCGGTGCACATGTCGTGCTCGGGGCACGTCGTACGGAGCGCCTCGAAATACTCTGCGCGCAGATCAATTCCAGCGGGGGAAGTGCCCACTTTCAGGCATTGGATGTCACCCGTCTGACCGACGTACAAGCGTTCGTGGATTTTGCGTTGAATCTGCATGGCCGGGTCGACGTATTCGTCAATAACGCCGGGGTCATGCCGCTGTCGAAACTCGAGGCGCTGAAGGTCTCGGAATGGGATCAGATGATCGACGTCAATATTCGTGGCGTCTTGCACGGTATCGCGGCAGGTTTGCCGTTGATGCAAAAACAGAAATCAGGCCAGTTCATCAACATTGCATCGATTGGCGCCTACACCGTCAGCCCAACGGCGTCGGTCTACTGCGCGACGAAGTTTGCAGTGCGCGCCATATCTGAGGGATTGCGTCAGGAGGTCGGCGGGGACATTCGTGTCACGGTGATTTCACCCGGCGTAACCGAGTCCGAGCTGGCCGAGAGCATTTCCGATGAAGGCGGGCGTGCCGAGATGCGCGAGTTCCGCAAGATCGCCATCCCGGCAATGGCCGTCGCTCGCGCTATCGCTTACGCCATCGAACAGCCTGCCGATGTGGATGTCAGTGAGCTGATTGTCCGTCCGACTGCCAGCGCGTACTGAACCGAGGACTTGAACATGACGGTAAAAAAATCCGCTGATCAGGACAAGTACGTCGGTATGTGGGTCACGGCAGACGGGCTCATCCGCCATGAGCTCTTGCCGGGTGGCCGGTACGATGAAGCCCGGGGCCGGAAGGCGAGTGCCTACCAGGGGCGGTATTGGCTGGAAGGTGACCACATGGAGTACGTCGATGACACCGGGTTCACGGCTGATGGCGACTTCCGCGACGGGATTCTGTACCACGCGGGCATGATTCTTTATCGCGAGGTGTAGAGGCCTGGCAGCGCGATGCCAAGGCCTGCCACGGCGGCCTTGCGCAGCGGCGTCGCCACGTGCACCCGTGCGCTGGGCTCGTTGCTGCCCGTCATCAACTGCCGCTTATGAAGCGGCAGCTTTTTTATGCCTTGAAGGCTCCACAAAATTCACCTGGAGCCAGCTTTCAAGACTTCATCCCTGCACTTAGTGACGATCCAGCCACACCGTCTGCGCGTTGCAGAATTCCCGCACGCCGAAGTGCGAAAGCTCGCGACCAAAACCGCTCTTCTTCACGCCGCCGAAGGTGACGCGCGGATCGGAGGCGCAGTAACCGTTGATGAATACGCCACCGGTTTCCAGTTCGCCGGCCATCTGTTGGGCACGTTCTACGTTGCCGGTGTAGATAGTCGCAGCGAGGCCGAATTCACTGTCATTTGCCAATTCCAGCGCGTGGGTGGCATCGCGTGCGGTGATGATCGACGCGACCGGGCCAAACAGTTCCTGCTTGAACGAGGTCATCTGGTCGGTGACATCAGCGAAAACCGTTGGCTCGTAGAAGTTGCCGGGGCCTTCTGCTTTCTTGCCACCCAGCAACAATGTCGCGCCTTCTTCCAGGGTATCTCGCACCTGTTGATCCAGTTCATCACGCAGATCAAAGCGGGCCATCGGGCCGACGTACGTGGTGGCGGCGAGTGGATCACCGACCACCAGTTTGCGCGTGGCTTCGACGAACTTGCGTGTGAACTCCTCGACGATGCCTTGCTCGACAATCAGGCGTTTGGCCGCTGCGCAGACTTGCCCGGTGTTTTGATAACGGCCAATGACGGCGGCTTTCACCGCATCGTCGAGGTCGGCATCGTTGAGCACGATAAAAGGGTCGGAACCACCGAGCTCCAATACACATTTTTTCAACGCTGCACCGGCCTGCGCGCCGATGGCCATGCCGGCCCGCACGCTGCCGGTGAGGGTCACCGCTGCAATGCGTGAATCTTTGATCGCCGTGGAAACGCCGTCCGGCGTGACGTTGATGACTTCGAAAACCCCTTCAGGGAATTCGGCTTGCTTGAAGGCATCCAGCAACAGGTAAGCGCTGCCCATCACGTTGGGTGCGTGTTTGAGCACGTAGGTGTTGCCGGCGAGCAGTACCGGAACGGCGCCACGTAGTACCTGCCAGATCGGGAAGTTCCACGGCATTACCGCGAGAATCGGGCCGAGCGGGCGGTATTCAATGCGCGCTTTCCCGCCCTCAACCAGTGTCGGTTCAGCGTTGAGCATGGCCGGGCCGTGCTCGGCGTACCATTCGCAGAGCTGCGCACATTTTTCGATTTCGCCACGGGCCTGACTGATCGGCTTCCCCATCTCCAGGGTGATCATGGTTGCCATTGCTTCTGCGTTGTTGCGCAAGACGTTGGCCAGGGCGATCAGCCGTTGCGCGCGTTGCGCCACCGGTGTGCCGCGCCAGACACGAAACCCGGCCGCAGCGCGTGACAGTGCGGATTGCAGCGCCGCATCGGATTCAAAAGGGTAGTGGCCGATCTGCTCGCCGTTGGCGGGGTTGATCGAAATGGCATGGGTGAGGCTGGAAACATGGGTCATGGCACCGTCCTGCGGGGTGGGGATGGGTTCAGACTACGGTGGTATTTGTTTTCTGGAAACTGAATAATACTGATCGTACCGTTCACGTTTGGAGAATGACTTGGATCTGGTTCAGCTCGAAATTTTCAAAGCTGTCGCCGAGCACGGCAGCATCAGCGTGGCCGCTCAGCATATCCATCGGGTGCCGTCGAACCTGACGACGCGGATCAAGCAACTGGAGCAGGATCTGGGCGTGGACCTGTTTATCCGCGAGAAAAGCCGCCTGCGGCTGTCGCCGGCCGGTTGGAGTTTTCTCGACTATGCCCGACGCATCCTCGACCTGGTCCAGGAGGCCCGCGCGACGGTTGCCGGGGAAGAGCCGCAAGGATCGTTTCCCCTCGGTTCGCTGGAGAGCACGGCGGCGGTGCGCATTCCTGAGTTGTTGGCCGCCTATAACCAGAAGCACGCCAAAGTCGAGCTGGCCTTGTCCACGGGACCTTCCGGAACCATGATTGACGGCGTGCTCTCGGGTCGATTGGCCGCAGCGTTTGTCGACGGGCCGGTGCTGCATCCGGCACTGGAGGGTGTGCCGGCCTTCGAGGAAGAGATGGTGCTGATCGCGCCGCTCAACCATGCCCCGATCCACCGCGCGCAGGATGTGAACGGCGAAAACATCTACGCCTTTCGTTCCAATTGCTCTTATCGCCACCACTTTGAAAGTTGGTTCGCCAAGGACGCCGCAGTGCCCGGCAAGATTTTCGAAATGGAGTCCTATCACGGCATGCTGGCCTGTGTCAGCTCCGGTGCTGGCCTGGCGCTGATGCCGCGCAGCATGCTCGAAAGCATGCCGGGCTGCACCACCGTGAGTGTGTGGCCATTGTCTGAGTCCTTTCGCTATTTGCGAACCTGGCTGGTGTGGCGCCGGGGGACGGTGTCGCAAAGCCTGACCATGTTTGTGCGTTTGCTCGAGGAGCGATGCGCAGCGGCGGACCTGCTGACTTGAGCGAATCGCGCCGCCATCGATCAGCAGATTCTGCCCGGCCGAAATAGCAGGGCTGCGCAAAAAACGTCAGTGCGAATGACGCGGCTCGCCGCCACTTCGAGCGATGACCCGCATATGCAGGGTGGCCGGCTCCAGGCATCCGCCCGTCGATAACTGTCCAACCAATTGCCGGTACAGCTCTTGCCAAGGCGTTTGGGACGCAGGGATGTTAGGCGTCCACTCGGCGCGACGGCGGGCCATTTCGGCTTCGTCGACCAGCAGGTTTACCGATCTTGCGTTGAGGTCCACACGCAGGCGGTCGTTGGTTTTCAGCAGCGCCAAACCTCCGCCGACAGCGGCTTCCGGGGACATGTTGAGGATCGAAGGGCTGGCCGAGGTGCCGCTCTGGCGACCGTCGCCCAGGCACGGCAGAGAGTCGATGCCTTGCTTGATCAGTGCTGCCGGTGGCGCCATGTTCACCACTTCGGCACTACCGGGGTAGCCCACGGTGCCGGCACCACGAATCACCAGGATGCAGCGCTCGTCGATTTCCAGCGCCGGGTCGTCGATTCGGGCGTGATAGTCCTCCGGTCCTTCGAACACAATTGCCCGTGCTTCAAAGCTGTTTTCTGCGCCTGGCTCGGATAGATAGGTCTTGCGGAACGCCTCGCCGACCACCGACATTTTCATGATTGCGCTATCGAAGAAGTTACCGCTGAGAACGATGAAGCCCGCGCGATGTTTGAGAGGGGTCTCGAAGGGATAGATCACGTCAGCGTTGCTGGTCAGACTGCTGCTGACGATTTCGCCGATCGTCTTGCCGCTGACCGTGGCGCAGTCTTCGTGCAGGCGCCCGGCTTTTTGCAGTTCATGCATGACCGATGGCACGCCGCCCGCGCGATGGAAACCTTCGCCCAGGTATTTGCCGGCCGGCATGCAATTGACCAGCAGCGGCACGTCTTCGCCAATCCGTTGCCAGTCATCCAGGCTCAACTCGACGCCCATGTGCCGGGCGATGGCGATCAGGTGCGGAGGGCAGTTGCTTGACGCGCCGAGCGCCGACGCGACGGCGATGGCGTTTTCGAAGGCTTCGCGGGTCATGATGTGTGACGGGCGTACATCCTGCATCACCAGTTCGCAAATGCGCTTGCCGGTGGCGTAGGCCATTTGACCGCGCTCGCGGTAGGGCGCCGGAATACTCGCGCAACCCGGCAACGACATGCCCAGCGCTTCGGCCAGTGCGTTCATCGACAGTGCGGTGCCCATGGTGTTGCAGTGACCCACCGAAGGCGATGCCGCGGTGGTCATTTCCATGAAGCCTTCGTAATCGATTTCACCGGCCGCCATCAGGTTGCGCGCGTGCCAGAGCACGGTGCCGGAGCCGATCAGTTCGCCCTTGTGGTGACCGTCGAGCATCGGCCCGCCGGACAGCACAATGGACGGCAGGTCAGTGGTGGCGGCGGCCATCAGGCAGGCCGGGGTGGTCTTGTCGCAACCGGTGGTGAGTACAACACCATCCAGCGGATAACCGTGGAGAATTTCCACCAGTCCCAGATAGGCCAGGTTCCGATCCAGTGCGGCAGTCGGCCGGCGTGACTGTTCGGCGATCGGGTGGACGGGGAATTCCATGGGGATGCCACCGGCATCACGAATGCCGGCCTTGACCCGCTGCGCGAGTTCCAGGTGATGACGGTTGCAAGGTGTCAGGTCGCTGCCGGTCTGGGCGATGCCAATGATCGGGCGACCCGATTGCAGCTCTTCTCGGGTCATGCCGTAGTTCATGTAGCGTTCGACATACAGGGCAGTCATGTCCGCGTGGGCAGGGTCGTTGAACCATTGCTCGCTGCGCAGACGGCGTTTAGGGGTGTCACTCATGATTCATGTCTCTCTTGTAATTGGATGAATCGACAATCTGTTCAGGCTCAGCGTGGCAGCAATCCTCGGGACGCCAGGTTACGTAGCAAGGCGCTCACGCCAAAGGTCCAAGGCGTTGCCTCGCAGCTGTGGGTCACCTGATTGTGCAGGCTGCCGAGCAACGGGCTGCTGATGCTGACCCGGTCCCCCAGTTTGTGGGTGAAACCACTGCCCACATGATCACGATCTTCGGTGGGCGCGAACAGGGTACCGAGAAACAGCAGGAAACCATCGGGGTATTGGTGATTGGCGTTGAGGGTCTGGCCGGCGAGGTCCTGCGGGTCACGGCTGATCTGGCTCATGGAGCTCGATCCGTGCATCCGGTAACCGTCCTCACCTTGCACCTCAAGGTCGACCACGCAGGCGCGGACATCGTCCAGGCTGAAGTGCTCGTCGAACAGGCGAATGAACGGTCCGATCGAGCAGGATGCATTGTTGTCCTTGGCCTTGCTCAGCAGCAGCGCGCTGCGGCCTTCAAAGTCTCGCAGGTTGACGTCGTTGCCCAGGGTCGCACCGTGAATCTGCCCGCGACTGTTCACCGCCAGCACCACTTCCGGTTCCGGGTTGTTCCACTGCGAACCCGGATGAATGCCAATCCGGCTGCCGCTGCCAACAGAGGCCAGAACCGGTGCCTTGGTGAAGATTTCCGCGTCCGGACCGATGCCCACTTCCAGGTATTGCGACCACATGCCTTGTTCGATCAACAAGGCTTTCAGGCGCATGGCCTGCTCTGAGCCAGGAACGATCGAACGCAGGTTGTCACCGATCACGCCATGCACGGTGGCCCGCACGGCTTCGGCTTTGGCGGCGTCGCCACCGGCCTGCTCCTCGATCACACGCTCGATCATGCTGGCGGCGAAGGTCACGCCGGCGGCCTTGATCACCTGCAAGTCCAGAGGGGCCAACAGGTAAGGTCGGGACGGGTCGGCGTCAGGTCCGGTGTTGGCGAGCAGGGCCTCGATGCTGGCAATGAAGGTGCCCGGCGTCTCGCGCACTGCCGACAGAGGAGCGTCCGATTCCAGCAAGTCACTCAGGGTCGCGAAGCGCTCCGACAGATCGAACACGCCGTCGGCGCGCAGGACGATCGGCGAAGGTCCGGCGATCTGGCCTGGTACCCAGGCGCGGCCGATCAAGGTACCGGCGACGCCATCGACGGGCAGGGTGTTTTCGGGAGTAAGCAATAGCGACATGGGGCATCTTCCTGGTTCGTAAAGACTTCACGCTAGGACGGACAGTCGATAAACTCCAATGAGATAAATTCAGTATTCGATAACTTGCGGTTATTACCTGTGCGAGGCGTGTTCATGTCAGATCTGTCCTTCTCCAGTTTCTGCGGTTGGCTCAAGTTCAGGCATTTGCTGCTGATCGACACATTGGGGCGCACCCGTAACATGCACCTGGCGGCGCAACAGATGAACCTCAGCCAGCCGGCCATCAGCAAGATGCTCAAAGAGATCGAAAGCCTGCTCGGTTTCGCCTTGTTCGAGCGCCAACCACGGGCCATGCCGCCCACGGCGCTGGGCGAACACGTGTTGCGCTATGCGCAAATCGCCTTGAACGACGCGCGCTCGTTCGTCGAGCAAATCAGCAGCCTGCGCGAGGGGGGGCACGGTCACCTCAAGGTCGGCGGAATATTTGCCGCTACGGCGGTGGCCCTGCCCGAGGCGATCTTGCAGATCAAACAGCGCTGGCCATTGCTGTCGATCGAGGTGGTGGAGCAAACCAGTAACCACCTGATGGAAATGCTTGAAGAGAAGAAACTGGACCTGGCCATCGCCCGTTTCACCGATCAAAGCCAGCAACAGCGGTACGACTTTCAACCGCTGGCTCCCGAACCGTTCTGCATTGTGGTCAACGACCGGCACCCGCTGGCAGGTGTCGGCCCCATCTCGTTGGAGCAACTGGTGGACTTGCCATGGATTCTTTACCCGGTGGGTACGCCGATTCGCGGGCGCATGGAACTCGCGTTCGCCGAAGCCGGCGTGGGCATGCCCCGCAACACCGTCGACACCATTTCGATGCAGACCTTCCTCCAGGTGCTGCAGCGTGGGCCGATGATCGGGATGCTGCCCAATGCCATGGTCAACCCACTGCTCGAAAGCGGTCAGCTCAAGACGCTGGATACGCCTTTGCATTTGGTCCCGCAGGACTACGGCATCCTCACCCGCAAGGGCGAGCAACTGGTGGGGGCGGCTCTGGAGTTTGCCGAAATACTCAAGGACAACGCCCGTTTGAACAACGATTCGGCGAGTTAAATCCGATGGGGTTTGTCGGTCATTTCGATAACGGATCGTTATCGGTTAATCCAAAAATGCCATTGGGAAAGAATCGATTCGCGACAGTACAGTAGCGACCAGCTTTCAATCAGGGTCAGGAGACTGTCATGCCCGAACTGTCCGGACACAATTTCATCGCGGGAGGCCGCAGCGCCGCCGGATCGGTGGTGTTGCACAGCGTTGATGCGACGACCGGGCAACCTTTGCCCACGGCCTTCATTCAGGCCACGGTCGAGGAAGTGGACGCCGCGGCAACGGCCGCCGCCCAGGCCTATCCGGTTTATCGTCATCTGCCGGCCGCCCGTCGTGCCGAGTTCCTTGAGGCCATTGCCACAGAGCTGGATGCACTGGGCGATGATTTCGTTGCCCTGGTCTGCCAGGAAACCGCTTTGCCGGCGGCACGCATCCAGGGCGAACGCGCTCGCACCAGCGGCCAGATGCGCCTGTTCGCCCAGACCCTGCGTCGCGGCGACTTCTACGGTGCACGCATCGATCTGCCACTCCCGGCACGCCAACCCTTGCCGCGCGTCGATCTGCGTCAGTGTCGCCTGGGTGTCGGCCCGGTGGCGGTGTTCGGCGCCAGTAACTTTCCGTTGGCATTTTCTACCGCTGGAGGTGACACCGCGGCTGCGCTCGCTGCCGGTTGTCCGGTGGTGTTCAAAGCCCATAGCGGACACATGGCGACCGCCGAACGAGTGGCCGAAGCCATCGTTCGCGCCGCCGAGCAGACCGGCATGCCTGAAGGCGTGTTCAACATGATCTTCGGTGCCGGCGTGGGTGAAACGCTGGTCAAGCATCCGCTGATTCAGGCCGTCGGTTTCACCGGTTCACTCAAGGGCGGCAGGGCGCTGTGCGACATGGCCGCCGCCCGCCCGCAACCGATCCCGGTATTTGCCGAGATGAGCAGCATCAACCCGGTGCTGGTCCTGCCCGAGGCATTGCAAGTGCGCGGCGAGCGCATCGCTACCGAACTGGCGGCGTCGGTGGTCATGGGCGCGGGGCAGTTCTGCACCAATCCCGGCCTGGTCATCGGCATTCGCTCACCGGCCTTCAGCCACTTTGTGCAGACGCTCAGTGCCTTGATGGCTGATCAGCCCGCGCAAACCATGCTCAATGCGGGCGGCCTGCGCAGTTACGTTCACGGTTGCGAAACGTTGCTGGCGCATTCGCAGATCATTCATCTGGCAGGGCGGACACAGCAGGGCAATAAGGCGCAGGCGCAATTGTTCCAGGCCGATGCCAGCCTGCTGCTGACGGGCAATGAATTGCTGCAGGAAGAAATCTTCGGCCCGGCCACCGTGGTGGTCGAGGTGGCCGATCGGGCCGAACTGTTGGCGGCCTTGCACGGTTTACGCGGCCAACTGACCGCGACCTTGCTGGGGGAGACGGCAGAGCTGGAACAGTCCGCCGACCTGGTGGCGCTGCTTGAGCAAAAAGTCGGTCGCGTACTGGTCAATGGTTACCCCACCGGTGTGGAAGTCTGCGATGCCATGGTCCACGGCGGTCCTTGGCCGGCGACATCCGATGCCCGTGGCACCTCGGTTGGCACATTGGCCATCGATCGCTTCCTGCGTCCGGTGTGCTACCAGAACTTCCCGGACGCCTTGCTTCCTGACGCGCTGAAGAACCGCAACCCATTGGGACTGACGCGCCTGGTCAACGGAGAAAAAACCACCGAAGCACTCTAGTCATTGCGCTATGCCGAGTGAACGGTTCACTCGGCCTGACCCATTCGATAAAAACAATCAGGCATGTCCACATGCCCAGGGGTTACCTCATGCAAACGATATCCGAGCAATTGCCCGCGCAGGCGCAGGCCAGCGCACTCGAATTTGAAGACCGGACCTACCGCAAGGTGATCTGGCGAATTCTTCCTGTCCTGCTCCTGTGTTACATGGCGGCTTACCTGGACCGGGTCAATATCGGCTTTGCCAAACTCGACATGCTCAACGAGCTGCAGTTCAGCAACACCGTCTATGCCTTGGGCGCCAGTATGTTCTTCTGGGGCTACTTCCTGTTTGAAGTGCCAAGCAACCTGTTGCTGCATCGCTACGGCGCGCGCTTCTGGATTGCCCGGATCATGTTGACCTGGGCCGTAATCTCCATGGCCGTGGCGTTCACCGTACCGCTGGCGGGTTTCTTCCACATCGAATCGAGCACGATGTTCTACGTGCTGCGCTTCTTGTTGGGCATCTGTGAAGCCGGCTTTTTCCCGGGTGTGATTCTGTACCTCAACTACTGGTTTCCGACCCATCGGCAAAGCCGGGTGATGTCCGGGTTCCTGATGGCATTGCCGGTCAGCCTGACCCTGGGCGGGATCCTTTCCGGTTGGCTGATGAGCAGCATGCAAGGTGTACAGGGCATGTCCGGATGGCAATGGATGCTGATCATCGAAGGCATTCCCTCGATCATCATGGCGTTCGTCGTCATCGTCTGTCTGGCCAACAACATCGACTCCGCCAAATGGCTGTCCGCTGCGGAGAAAGCCTTGCTCAAGGCCAATCTGCAAACCGATAACCAGGGCAAGGCTTCGCGCCTGAGCGAGGTGTTTTTCAATCCACGGGTGTGGTTGCTGGTGCTGATCCTGCTGACCTTCAACACCGGCTTCTACGGCCTGGCGTTCTGGATGCCTTCGATCATCAAGAGCACGGGCATCACCAACAGCTTGCACATTGGCCTCCTGACCGCCATTCCCTATTCGATTGCCACGGTTGCGATGCTGCTCAACGCACGGCACTCCAACCGGACCGGTGAGCGTCGTATGCACGCGGCGATTCCGGCCTTCATCGGTGGTTTGGGGTTGATTCTGAGCGCGTATTTCGCCGACAACCTGGTGTTGTCCGTGTTGTTCCTCAGCGTATCTGCCTCGGGGATCCTCAGCCTGATGCCGATTTACTGGACCCTGCCGGGGACCGTGCTTTCCGGCGTCGCCGCTGCGGCGGGTATCGGCATGATCAACGCCTTCGGCAACCTCTCCGGTTTCACCGGCTCGATGATCACCGCCGTCGCTGAAAACCTGACCGGCAATATCAACAACGGCACCTATGTACTGGCGCTGTGCTTGTTCGTCAGCGGCGGGCTGATCCTTGCCATCCCCGCGTCGATGCTCGGCAGAACCCCAAAAACAGCACCCCTCACCGCGAAGCTGGAGGCCGCATGAACCTGCAGAACAAACGGGTGCTGATCACGGCGGCGGGGCAGGGTATCGGCATGGCCAGCGCCATTGCCTTTGCCCGGGCCGGTGCCGAAGTGTTTGCCACGGACCTCGATATCAGCAGGCTGGAAGGGCTTGAAGGCATAACGGCGATTACCCTGGACGTGACATCGACTACCGCCATCAGCGAAATCAGTGAGCGCATCGGCGCACTGGACGTGCTGTTCAACTGCGCGGGCTACGTGCACAGTGGCAACATTCTCGAATGCGATGAAGCGGACTGGGCGCGGTCGATGGACATCAACGTCACCGCCATGTACCGCATGATCCGCGCGTTCCTGCCGGGCATGCTGGAACGCGGAGGTGGATCAGTCATCAACATGTCATCGGTGGTTTCCAGCATCAAAGGCGTGCCCAACCGTTTTGCCTATGCTGCCAGCAAAGCGGCGGTGGTAGGGCTGACCAAGGCGGTTGCCGCCGACTTCATCAGTCAGGGCATTCGCTGCAACGCCATTTGCCCCGGCACCGTGGAATCGCCGTCGCTGCGTCAGCGCATTGCCGCACAGGCTGCGCAACAAGGCGTCGACGAAGCACGGGTCTACCAACAATTCCTTGACCGCCAACCCATGGGTCGCATCGGCAGTGCCGACGAGATCGCCCAGTTGGCTTTGTACCTGGGCAGCGATGCGTCCGCCTACACCACAGGCGCTGTGCATGTCATCGATGGCGGCATGAGCATCTGAAACCCGCTTCGCACTTTCGGTTTGAGCAGGAGAACTAAATGAAACTGTTGCGTTATGGCGAAAAAGGTTCGGAAAAACCGGGCCTGCTGGATGCCGATAATCAGATCCGCGACCTCTCGGCGCATGTACCGGATATCGCCGGGCTGGCCCTCAGCCCGGAAAGCCTGGCAACGCTTGCCGCCATTGATCCGTCCAGCCTGCCCATCGTTGCCGGTCAGCCACGGATAGGCGCCTGCGTCGGCCAGGTCGGTAAGTTTGTCTGCATTGGTCTGAACTACGCCGACCATGCGGCCGAGTCGAACATGGAAGTGCCGAAAGAGCCGATCATCTTCAACAAATGGACGAGTGCCATCTGCGGCCCGAACGACAACATCGAGATCCCGCGCGGTTCAAAGAAGACCGATTGGGAAGTCGAACTCGGCGTGGTCATCGGCAAAGGCGGGCGCAACATCGATGAAGCCAACGCCATGGAGCATGTCGCCGGCTATTGCGTGATCAACGATGTCTCTGAGCGCGAATGGCAACTGGAGCGGGGCGGTACCTGGGACAAGGGCAAAGGCTTCGATACCTTTGGCCCGCTCGGCCCGTGGCTGGTAACCCGCGATGAAATCACCGATCCGCATGCGCTGGACCTGTGGCTCGATGTCGACGGACACCGCTACCAGCAAGGGAATACGCGGACGCTGATCTTCAACGTGCCGCAACTGATTGCTTACCTGAGTCGTTGCATGAGCCTGCAACCTGGCGATGTGATTTCGACGGGCACGCCTCCGGGCGTTGGGCTGGGCATCAAGCCACAGCCGGTTTTCCTGCGTCCGGGGCAGACCATTCGTTTGGGCATCGCGGGGTTGGGTGAACAGCAGCAAGTCACCGTGCAGGCGGATTGAGGCAAGCGTTCCCAAACACCAGAAATGACAAAGCCCCGAGCGATCGGGGCTTTGTCGTTTTTCTCGGGTCTTGTTAACTCAAACTCAACTTAGCGAGGGCAAATCACTAACGTCGCACGGGTCCCCGTTGGCGTTCGATTTTCCAGCTTGATTTCCCCTCCCGTACGATCTGCGATTGCCTTGACGATGGCCAGCCCCAGGCCTGCCCCTTGGCCATTGCCACGGCTGTAAAAGCGCTCAAGGAGCCGATTGCGCTCCGACTCTTCGATTCCGGGCCCTTCGTCCTCGACGGATAACTCATAGCGATCTTCTTTTCTTTCCAGACGCACGCTGATCAAACCGTTAGCCGGTGAAAAGTTTGCTGCATTCGTCACTAAATTGTTCAAGGCAATGTGGATGTCGGCCGAATCGATCCTGACCGGGCCGATGTCATCATCCGCTTCGAAAACCAGTTCAAGTCCTTTGCTCAAAAGCCAGGGAGTCAACTGCACCAGGCTTTCTCGAACGGTGGCTGTGAGGTCAATGGGGGGAGGGATTTTGGCTGCCGTCTTCGGTTCGAGACGCGCCATGGTCAGCAATTGGTTGACCAGCCGGCTGGTACGATCGACGCCGGCGATCAGGTGTTCAAGTGATTCGCGTCGGTCATTTTCGGTGCCGGCCTCCAGCAGGTTTTGTGCGTGCACCCGCAAGACGGCCAAGGGCGTGCGCATTTCGTGGGCGGCGTCGGCAATGAAGCGCCGCTCACGTCCGAGCACGTCCTGAATTTGCGCAAGCATGCGGTTGAGTGCCGCCTGCATCGGTTCCAGTTCGCTGGGCAGCGGTGTCATTTGCAGCGGCTCCAGCGAGCCGCTATGGCGTGCGCGCAGGGTCGCGGCCATATCGGCTAACGGCTTGAGCCCCCAGCCGATGGCCAGCCAAACCATCGCCGCGAGGATCAGGCTGCCCAGCATGTTCGGCCACAGGGTGTGGCGGACGATGCGATCGACCAGATCCGCCCGCACATCGTCGCGTTCACCGACCCAGATGCGCAGGCCATTTTGTTTGTCTTCAAGGACAAAGGCGCGCCAGTGACGATTGTTCAAATCCACCACGTCACTGAAACCGGGTGTGTTCGGTGGCGTGCCGAACGAGGGCGCACTGGCGGTGTGCACCAGCACTTCACCTTTGGGACTCCACACCTGAAAGGCGATTTTCCTTTCGTACGGATGACCATCGCCGCGAGGCACTGCCTCGCCCAGCGCCGTATTGAACGCCTGGTACAGATCCGCATGTTCCTGACTCGCCAAGGGCATGCGCATCACGCCTTGCAACAGGCGGGCATTTTGCGCCAGTTGCGCATCGTAGACCTCGGCGATTTCGTGGTTGCTGTCGTGCACGTTAAACAGGCTGATCACCGCCAGCCCGGCGAGCATCAAGCCGATGATCAGCGTCAGCGTACGGCGACGGATCGACGTCATCGACGTTCCTCCACCAGATAGCCCACACCACGAACGGTGCGGATCAGGTCGGTGGAGAATTTTTTGCGCAGGTGATGGATGTGCACTTCCAGGGTGTTGCTTTCCGCTTCTTCATTCCAGCCGTACAGCAATTGCATCAAATGATCGCGGGTCATGACGCGACCCGGTGGCGAGAGCAATTCGTGCAACAACTGGTATTCCTTGGGTGTCAGCCCCACGGGCTGGCCAAGATAGCTGACCTGCTGCGTGCCGGGGTTGAGGCTGATGCCGGCGTGCTCGATCAGCATTTGCGCGCGTCCGGCGCTTCGCCGCAGCAGGGCGCGCAACCGGGCTTTGAGTTCGGCCAGGTCGAACGGTTTGATCAAATAGTCATCGGCGCCGGCATCCAGCCCGGCGATGCGGTCTTCGGTGGCATCGCGGGCGGTGAGTATCAGTACCGGCAAGTTGGAACCGCTGTCGCGCAGGCGTCGCAGCACTTCGAGACCGTCCATGCGCGGCAGGCCGAGATCAAGCACGGCCAGGTCGAAGGTTTCACTGAGCAGGGCATGCAGGGCGCTGCTGCCGTCCTTGATCCAGTCGACGGTGTAGCCTTCGCGCCCGAGGGCCTGGTGAATGCCTTCGCCGAGGGCGACGTCATCCTCGATCAGTAATAAACGCACGCGAACTCCTGTCAGTCGAGTTTTCTGTTTACGTCCACCAGCAACGTCTCGATCTCTTTGCGGCGCCCGGCGTCGGCCGTTTCGCGGTTGGGGCGAGGGGCGGCCAGCAGCGCCTTTTGCAACGCTGCCTTGGCCTCAGAGTAGCGCTTTTGACGGTAAAGGTGATCGCCCCAAAAGTACAGGCTGTCGATGCCATTGGGGTTCATTTGCAAGGCAAGCTTGAGCAGTTGTTCGGCCTTGTCTGAATCACCAAAACCGATGGGCCAGCCCGGTACGCGGTCATACAGTGCGCCGAGGCTGGTGTAAGCCGAGCCTTGCAGGGCTTTGGGGTCCAGAGTCAGGGATTTTTCCAGGTCAGCCTTGGCGTCTTTGGCTTTGCCCAATGCCCCGAGCCCGCCTTGGGCGCCGGCCCAACTGCTGGTGACAATGCCTTTCCAGATCCACGCTTCGGCCACGGCCGGGCGTTCCTGGCTGAAGGCGGAGGCTTGCGCGGCCAGTTGTTCGAAGGCTTGCTCGCGTTGTTTTTCCGGCATTTCGTATTGAATGTGCGCCCAACTCTGCTGGAGGGCAGAGAGGCGTTGCTGGTCGGCGCTGTCGAGGGCCCAGGCGATCTGGCTGAAGGCGCCTATCAAAAGGCAGGCAAAGATTTTTTTCATGGTTTTTGCTCGTTCTCGGGTTTGTGGCTCAGACGGCGGATCAGTGGCAATTGCTTGCGCAGGCCTCGATCCACCAGGTTGGGCAACAGGCTGTTGAGACGCACGAAAAAACGTTCCGGCCAGCCCAGGTAAAGGTCGCGGTGGTCGCCGGCGATTGCGTGGAGGACGGCCGAGGCCACGGTTTTCGGGTCGTCGACATTGGCCTTGAGGGCATCGTTCAGGGCTTGGGCCGCCGCGCTGTTCATCGATGTGCGGGTGGCGCGGGGTGCCACGTACAGAACACTGACCCGGGTATCCGCCAATTCCCGGCGCAGGGCTTCGGAAAAACCGCGCAGGGCAAACTTGGTGGCGCAGTAACTGGCATAACCGGGGTAGCCGATCGAACCGTACGTCGAGCCGACATTCACCACCATGGCACTGTCGGCTTGCTTGAGCTGCGGCAACAGCAGCTTGGTCATGCAAATCGGTGCACTGACGTTGACCGCCAACATGGCGTTGATGTCGCTGTCATCGAGCTGCTCCAGCATGGCGAAATGATTGACGCCGGCGGCATTGATCAACAGGTTGATGCCGCCGATGGCCTCAACGGCGGCCAGTACCTTGTGCCGGTCGAAGGGCAACGTCAGGTCGGCGGCCACCCAGTGCATATTCTGCGGATAGCGCGCGAGCAGCGGCAGCAGTGACTCCTGATGACGAGCCACGGCCAGGACCCGGGCACCGGCGGCGCACAGTGCGCTGGCGATCTCCATGCCGATGCCGCCACTCGCGCCGGTCAGGACCACACTGGCCTCATGCAGCTGCATGTTGGACTTCCAGGCGGCCCGGCAAACCGCGAAACATGTCGGCGTAAAGCCGGTACACCACTTTCGAGGCGTGGATCACGGCGGCCTGGTCGGCGCTGTCGTCGAGTTGGTTCATGAGCCGGCGATAGGTCTGCATGTGCTCGATGTCCAGAGAACCGTGGGAGCTCAAATAACTGAAGGCACTTTCCGGCAAGGCCAAGTGCTCACGGATGCTGCCCGCCGCGTGAGTCGCCAGGGCGATGCTGGTGCCTTCCAGCACATTGACCATGCCGAACAGCCCCACCGGGTTGCCCCGGGCAATCAGGTCATAGAGAAAACCGACCATCAGTTCGATCGGCAGCGAGGGCTGGCCGTTGCGCACCGCTTCGCGATCACCGCCACAGGCGGCTATGTCGTCGAGCACCCATTGTTCGTGGCCGTATTCATCCTCGATGTATTCACACACCGCCTTGCGCAGCCATTCCAGACGTGTGGGCAGGCGCGCGCCGCACGCCATCATCAGCGGCACGGTATGGCGCACGTGGTAGTACGCCTGAGCGAGAAACGCCCGATAGCTTTCAAGACTGACCTGGCCTTGCAGCGCATCGAGGATGATCGGCAGGTTGAACAGTTCGTGGCGCTCTTGTTGAGTGGCTTCTTGCAGGGTGTCGAAAAACGTCATGATGCGGGCTCCTCGGAATGGGGGAATTCGGTCAGTTGTGCGCGGTATAACGCGACGATGGCGTCCCGGCGCGGGCGGCCATTGGCGGTCAGCAAGCCATTGGCGGCAGTGAAGGGTTCATTCAGGCGTGTCCAGTGATGCACCTGGGCATAATCGGGCAACGCGTCGTTGGCTTCGGCGACGGCAGCAGCCAGTTGTTCGTCCGTGCAGTCCGGGCGGTTGGGCCACAGCAGTGCGTGATTTCGCGGCAGGGCCTCGCCATACACAAAAGCCTGGGCGATGTGTTGGCGTTGGGTGAGTTCCGCTTCGACCCATTCCGGGTTGACGTTGCGCCCGTAGCTGGTGATGAATTGATGCTTTTTGCGACCGTTGAGGAAGAGGAAACCCTGCGCGTCGAACTCCCCGAGATCGCCGCTGTGCCACCACTCGCCGGTGTAGGCCGGCTCACCCAGGTAACCGAGCAAGAGCGAGCCCTTGATCAGGACCTCACCGTCTTCGGCCAGTTTCACTTCGACGTGGGGCAGGGGCCGGCCGACGCTACCTGCACGGTACGCTGCGGGGCGATTGAGGCAGACGACCGAAGCGCATTCGGACAGACCGTAACCTTCATAGACCGGTAGGCCAACGTGCCGGGCCCGTTGCAATAAATCCTTTGAGACCCGCGCGCCACCGACGGCGGCAAAGCGCAGTGTTTGCGGATTAAACGCGTTCTGTTCGGTTGCGCTGACCAGCATCAGCAGCAGTTGCGGCACCAGAATCAGACTCTCGGGCGAACGACTGGCCAGGCAACCGAGCAGGCGCGGTACATCGACGCCGCTGGCGCCCCGGATGCCCAGGGTTTTCTGGCTCGGCAGGCTCAGGGTGGCACCGGCGTAGAGCGCGGCGTAGCAGCCCAGGTTCTCCAGCAGGATCGCCAGCGGCAACAGCGCCAGGTGATGCTGTGGTTCAGTGGGTTTGCTGGCCTGATCCAGTTCCCGCGCTACCCGCAACAAGCTGTCGGCACTCAGGCACACGCCTTTGGGAGTCCCGGTGGTGCCGGAGGTGAAGGTCAGTTTGGCCGTGCCGGGGTGCATGCGGCTCGGGCCGGCGAACGAGCGTCGCCAGAACTCGGCGCTTTTCTCATACCCGGCAACGAGCAGTTCGGCTTCGAATTCCGGTTCGGCAATCACTCGTTCTGCCTGGCTCTGTTCCAGGCAGTGGGCACGCTGTGCGGGGCTGAAGAAGGGGGCAAGGTCACGCAAGCAAGGCCTTCGAACAGCGCGGCCAAGTCCCAGAGTATGGCCTCGACGCCGTTGTCCAGAGCCAGGGCGATGACGCTTGCCTGTTCATCGCGCAGACGCTGTTGGCGGTACTTCACTTCAGCGTACAGCGTGGCGTAATCGATTTTCAGGGTGTCGCCCCACAGGGCAATGACGTTGCTCTTGCGCTCGGCATGGCTGCGCAAGGCCTGCTCGAATCGTTGGCATTCAGGCGACATGGCAGGCTCCGTCAAGGGACGATGGCAAGCCCAGCCGGCTGAACAGACCGATGTTGCGCAAATGAATGAAGCCGGCGCGGATGTTGCCGACGTGAACCCAGGGTTTGCTTTCGTAGTAGCTGCCCCAACTGTGCCGGTCGTCGCCCAGTCGCTGCGGGTCGGCGGCGCAGAGAGTCACCGGTTTCAGGCCCAGTCGGTGAAAGCTGTTGACCAGGCCCATGTTGCCGGTGAATGCCACCCATTCCAGCCCGCCCATGGCCAGCAGATAGGTAATGGCAATGATGCTCATCCGGGCATTGCCGGTGTCGGTGGCGGCCAGATTGCCGACCTCGACAATGCCGGCAGGATCCACCGGACGCTCCACCACGGCGCTGATCAATGTCTGGATCGGTTTGTCCAGATAACGCTCCAGAAACAACGGCTCGTCACGGCCCAGGCGTACCCCGGCGACCGCGCACAGTTCGCCGTCGGTGCTGCTTATGCCGAACAACTGCGGCATGAAATGACGAATGTCTGCACCGTGAACCTTGCGAAAGCGTTGCTGGATAAAGTTCTCGAATACCGGTCTCTGTTCATCGCCCGGTAAGGCGCGGGACAGGACGATCTGTGGCGTTTCTGCCTGGCCGAAGTGCAGCGGCAATGCAATGTTCCAGTCGAAATCGGGCATGGGCGGAACGCCTCCCTCTATAAGTTTGGGGGGAGTATCCGAGGCATTTCTTAACGAAGTCTGAAGGTGGAAAAAGGTTCGTTGAGCGCTGTTCTTCAGACTGTCTTAAGTTTTGACCGACAGGCTGCGCTCCGCCGGTTCAAAGCAACCGCTCAGAGGCTGTCGCACGGCAGTCGTCCCAAAATTTGATGAGGCGTGTTTATGACCCGCGAGATAGTCACAGATCGTTATGCAAAGCTGTCGATCACCCTGCACTGGCTGATGTTGGCGCTGTTCGTCGGCGTGTATGCGTGCATTGAGATCAAAGGGCTGCTGCCACGCGGCAGCAACGCACGAGCTCTGTTCCTGGGGTTGCATGGGCTGTTCGGGATAAGCATTTTCGCTCTGGTCTGGATTCGCCTGCTCGGGCGTCTGACGCCGCGTCCGCCGATCACTCCAACCCCGCCGGCCTGGCAGACCGGCCTGTCACACCTGATGCACCTGGCGCTGTATGGCTTGATGATTGTGACGCCACTGATGGCCTGGTTGATGCTGGCTGCGGGAGGCAAGCCCTTGCCGTATTTCGACTTCTATCTGTCGGCACCGGTGTCGGTGGATCCGGATCTGGCCAAGCGATTCAAGTACTGGCACGAATGGCTTGGCACCAGCGGCTATTGGCTGATCGGCCTGCATGCGCTCGCTGGCCTGTTCCATCATTACTGGGTCGGTGATAACACCCTTGCCCGGATGTTGTCTGGACGAAGCAGGTCATGAATTCAGTGCGCTCTTGACCCTGACGGCGGTTGCTCACGATTCTCAGGGGCATGGCGAGGGTCGCCTAATACTGCTCTGAATATGGAATAGTCAGGTTCATTGTTGAGCTATCCACAAATTTTCGCGGCTTTGGGGCTTACAACCGTAAGGTGATTGAAGCTTCAATCGGACTTTGGAGGCAGGGCAATAACGGATGCATCGTTGATCAGGTGGATCAACTCACTTAGTTGCGCCTCGGCAATGGTCAATGATGCAGCGCTTCTACTCAACTCTTCCTCCCGTTGATCCAACATGGCTTCACGGGCAGTCAAGTCGCGGTCAAGACGCTCCTGTTTAAGTCGAACGTTATAGAACTCCTCATGTTTGTTCTGCAGCGCCTCTTTATGGTTGCTCAGGTTCGTCATGAGTGTCTGCAAGCTTTGTTCAATGCGCGATACGGAATTTTGGGTCATTGGCGCGGTTTCCTCGGATGCTGTCAGGGCGGTAGTTGACGCTACGTGGGTCATAATGGATTTCGGAGAAGCAGCGGGGGCATCTCGGGAGATCTTGTTCAAGGGCGGAGGGGGAACCTGACGATGGTCGTCTTCATGTTGGTTAAAGCGTGTAAGTTTCGAGTAGTAGTCGGTGCACTCCAGTTCGATATGTATATCCCGCGTCGAAGTTTGCACGGTTGTTTGTACAAGGGGGCCTGGCGAAGGTTGAAAATTCAACAGCTTTTCCACCCATGTTTCGTTGACCTTCAACGTGCGGTGGGTGTGTACATCCCCGGGAATGATCCGAGTCTCCAGCAGGTCAAGTATCCGATAGCTCCCATCGGTCATGTGGGGTGCCGGCGCCAGGGCATCGTTTATGATGTTTTTGAGGGTTTGCGCAGCAATCTTGAAGTCGTTCGGGGACATGCAGGTCATCAGTAACGCTTCCCCGTCATCACACAGCGACGCTAAGTAGATCCGTATCAGCCCCCCACCAAGATTTTCATTCAGGCTGTAAATCACAAACCGCCTGTCAATCACAACCGCCGTAAACACGCACAGTACTGCAGCGTTCAGCGGTTCCCCTTCGGTGTTCAATACGGTGATTGTTCTAAAGTTCATTTGGCTTCGCGGCTCCGAGGCTGGGCAAAAAACGGGACTATCGGCCGATTAAAGAATAGCGAGTGTCGGTGCCGTGTTTTGTAGGAGTAAGCGCATAAGGCCTCGGATAAATCCTCACGGCCTACAGACCGATCTGGTATTCACTTGCCCCCGTTCAATCGGATCAATCAGCGGTTTATGTTTCCTCGCTTCAACAAACGTATCTGCAAATGTGAAGCGGAAAAATCGCTTAGCGAGCTGGAAGCCATGATTGATATTTCGACACTGACAAAACGTTTCTCAGGAAATGTCGCCGTAAACAATATTTCGTTCCGGGTTGTCACGGGAGAAGTGCTAGGGGTTCTCGGCACCAACGGTGCAGGCAAATCCACGACCCTGCGCATGCTCACCGGCCTGATCAAACCTACTTCTGGAACTATTACCGTCTGCGGTTTCGATATCAGCCGACACACTCGTCAGGCACAGCGTTTGTTGGGCTATTTGCCGGAAGGTAACGCGTGTTATGGCGATATGAGCGTGCAGGGTTTTCTCGGGTTTATTGCCAGGGTGCGCGGTTATCGCGGCGCTGAAAGGAAGTTGCGGGTAGCGCAGATGCTCGACCGGTTCGAGCTTGGTTACGTGCGCGCCGACACCATTGATTCCATGTCCAAGGGGTTCAAGCGGCGCCTGGGTCTGGCGCAAGCAATGTTGCACGACCCTAAAGTGCTGATCCTGGATGAGCCTACCGATGGCCTTGATCCGAATCAGAAGCACCATGTGCGCGAGCTCATCTCGGAGCTGGCCAAGGACAAGATTGTGGTGATTTCGACGCACATTCTGGAAGAGGTCACCTCTCTGTGCAGTCGTGCCCTGATCATCGACAACGGTCATTTGTTGGCGGACGAGACACTGAAACAACTGCAAAGCCGATCCCGTTATCATCAGGCCGTGACAGTGTTCGGCCGCCATCCGCTGGATCTGCTGGCGTTGGCGGTACTGCCCGGCGTTGCCGGTATCGAGGCAGGTCTCGAGGCGCACAGCGTAAAAGTGCTGGCCCGGGACGGCGCAGTCATTCTTCCGGCGATCAACGCCTTGATCGTCAGCAAAGGCTGGCAAGTACGGCGCCTGGAGGAGGAGCGGGGCGGGCTTGAGGACGTGTTCCGGACCCTGACCCGGGAGCGCGCCGCATGAGGCTGTTGTCGCCAATCGTCCAGCGCGAATTCTGCAGCTACTTCGCCACGCCAACTGCGTACCTGCTGCTGATGACGTTCCTGGTGCTGTGTGGCGTATGCACGTTTTATCCCGGCGGGTTTTTTGAACGAAACCAGGCGGACCTGGCGCCGTTTTTTGCCTGGCACCCATGGATATATCTACTGCTGATGCCAGCCTTGGCGATGCGTCAATGGGCTGAAGAGCGCAAGTCCGGCACCATTGAAATGCTGATGACGTTGCCGTTGACCCGTTTCGAAGTGGTGGTCGGCAAATACCTCGCGGCCTGGTTGATTGCCGCACTGATGTTGCTGCTGACGTTTCCCATTGTGCTCACCGTCAATTACCTGGGCGAAGCGGACAATGGCGCCATTTTGTGCGGTTATCTGGGAAGTTGGTTGCTGGCCGGCGTTTACCTGGCGATCAGCGGCTGTATGTCTGCACTCAGCAAGAATCAGGTGGTCGCTTACTTGATGGCGGCCATGGTTGGCCTGCTGTTTATTGCCAGCGGTTCGGCTCCGGTACTGGACCTGCTCAAACAATGGGCGCCGATGGCGTGGCTTGATGTGAGCGCGTCCATGAGTTTTCTCGCACGATTCGGCTCGATCAGCCAAGGCGTCATAGCGCCTCGGGACCTGCTTTATTTCTTCGGTCAGATCGTCGCTTGGCTGGCGGCGACGGCGTTGGTTGTCGATCTGAAGAAGGCTTCGTAAGCCATGGACTTGAGACGCTTGCGTTACGTCACGCTGTGCCTGAGCGGCGCAGCCTTGACGGTTCTGGCCGGCAGTCCCGGTGTCGGTACTTTACTGGACGAGCCACGGCTGGATCTGACTGAGCAGCAACTGTTTACCTTGAGCCAAGGTAGCCGACAGATTATCGAGCAGCTCCCCGGTCAGACGGATCTCTACCTGTTTTTTTCCAGCAGGGCTGCCAAAGACCTGCCTGTTCTGCGCAGCTACGCCCGGCGCGTCGAGGCGCTGCTCAGGGAGTATGAGCGACAGGGCCACGGCAAACTCAAATTGCACGTAATCGATCCGCAGGCGTTCTCTGTCGAGGAAGATCGAGCGCGTGAATTCGGGTTGGATGCCATTCCTTTGGGGCCGGTCGAAGGGCAGGTGTTCTTCGGGTTGGCGGCGGTCGATCAGCAACAGCATACGCAACGCATTCCTTTGTTCTCTCTGGATGAGCAGGCGTTCCTGGAGTACGAGATCAGTCGTCTTTTACAGTCTCTGGGCAAGCCGGAGCGGGCGCCCATCGGTTTGCTGTCATCGCTGCCTTTGGCGGGTGGTTTCGATGAGCAGAGTCGACGCACGTTACCGCCCTGGTTCGTGCTCGAAGAGATTCGCAAGGCATTCGATGTGCAGGAATTGACCGACGAGATCGAGCAGATTCCCGAGGGGCTCAACGTGCTGATGTTGGTACACCCCAAGCGAGTCAGCCGCAACACCCAGTTGGCCATTGATCAATTCGTGCTGCGGGGCGGTCGGTTGCTGCTGTTTGTAGATCCGTACAGCGAGCAGGATCGCGGTGAGCAATACTTCGGCATTCCCAGCAAAGACAAATCATCCGACCTGGCGCCATTGTTGCGGGCATGGGGTGTGCGCCAGGTGCCTGGCAAGGTGCTGGGCGACGGTCACTATGGGCAGTTCGTCAACCTCAAGGACAGCGCCGATCCGGTGTGGCAACCGACTGCACTCGCACTGCCTGCGTCGGCGATGAATCAACAGGACGTTGCCACCGCTGGACTGCAAAGCATCAACCTGACCACGGCGGGGATTCTTGAACCGCTGGAGGGCTCGCGCGCTACGTTCAGCCCTTTGTTGCGCGGCTCCGAGTACTCGATGCCGTTCAGCACTGCGCGCTTTGACCAGATGAAAGACTCGGGCGAACTGGCGCGGGAAATGAAACCTTCCGGCGAGCGCTTTACCCTCGCGGCCCGGCTGCAAGGTCCGGCGCAGTCAGCGTTTCTGACGGAGGTACAAGGCAAGCCTGGAGCAATCACCTCGACTGAAAACATTAATGTGATTGTGGTGGCCGACACCGATCTGCTCAGCGACAACCTGTGGGTTGACGCTCGGGGCCGCATCGGAGACCCCGCAGCCTGGGCTGACAACGGCGTGTTTGTGCTCAACGCGCTGGACAGCCTGACCGGCACCGATGCCTTGATCAATTTGCGCTCTCGGGGGCACTTCAGTCGCACGTTTACCACTGTGGACGTTCTCCTGCGACAAACTCGGCAGCGCTTTCGGGACATGAGCGACACGTTGCAGGGCAAGCTCGATGAAACGGAACGGCAGCTGGCGTTTTTGCAATCTGAACATCACGACGGTACGGGTCTGAGCCCCGAACAACAAAAGGAAATCGATCGCTTCATCCAGGAGAAAACCGCCCTTGCAAGTGAGATGCGCGCGGTGGCCAGGCAAACGAATCTGGAGGTTGAGAAGCTGGGCGCGCTGCTCAAGGCCATCAATATCGGTCTGGTGCCCGGTGTGCTGACGTTGCTTGTTCTCGGTCTGTGGAGTGCTCGCAGGTTGTTGCGTCGTAGACGATGGCAAACGTTTTAAGGTTGCTTACGCAACGCCGCTTGATCCGTAAGGTTCAGGCGGTTTTTTTTGCAAACCTCCCAGGCAAGTAGGATTAATCCTACACGCCGGACAGATTTATCTATTGGGGTAGGACGAATCCTGCAATTGTTGCTTTAGCTGCACTCGGTAAAGATTGCCCGACTCTTTTAAAGAGTTCTAGAAGCGCTCACTTTACGCAGTAAAAGGAATACGCAATGTTTGTTTCCCTGAGAAGTATTCTGGCTGCCACCACAGTCGGGCTCATTACAACTTCGGCGATTGCTGCTGACGGTAAAATTGAATTCACCGGCGAAATCACCGCGGCTTCCTGCAGTGTCACCGCCGGTGCTGGTACGGGCATTACCGGTAATAAAGGCAATACAGTTATTGCCGTTGGGTTGGGCAAGGTCAGTATTGACTCGCTGAAAAATGCCGGTACCACGCCTATTGTTTCCGGCACGCCAATCAACATTAATCTGGATTGCGGCAATACAGCCACCGGGTTGACCACAGTGAAAATGAAGTTTGACCCGTACTCGGGCAGTGGTGTGGATGACAAGAATAATGCACTACTGAAAATTGCCCCAGGCGGCGCTGCGGGAGTTGGTATCGGTATCTTTGCTGCTAACAACACCATGTTGAACCTGGCGGCTGGCGACAGTTTTGACTCGGCGTTGATTGCAACGGGCGCAGGTGCTGCAGCCCAGTACACGGCCAATCTGAACATTCGCGCCGCGTATGTTGCCAACGGCGAACCGACCATTACTCCGGGCGCTGCCAACGGTACTTTGCCTTACACGCTGACTTACCAGTAAGTCTTCAAGACAGAGAGACATCAATTGCCTCTCTGTCTCATCTCTTCAAGGTCCAAACGATGATAGTGAAATCCAGATATGTGCTGGCTGGTATCGCTTTGCTTTACAGCAGCGTCGCCGCCGCAGGCATTACATTAGGCGGCACGCGCATTATTTATCCTCAAAAGAGTAAGGAAACATCCATTCTGGTTAAAAACGACGGCAATCAGGACATCATGATCCAGTCCTGGATCGAGCCGGACGTCGCCTTCAAAGGCAAGGATGTACCGTTTGCGCTAACCCCGGCCCTGAGCCGTCTCGCCACTGGCAAACAGCAGACTCTGCGGGTTTTCTATTACGGGCAAGGGCTGCCGGGCGACAAGGAGTCGGTGTTCTGGCTCAATGTCCAGGAAATTCCGCAAAAGGCCGAAGGTGACAATACCTTGCAGTTGGCAATACGCCAACGGATCAAGGTGTTCTATCGCCCCGACGCTATGACGGGTAGTTCGGCGGAAGCCGCCAGTGGTCTCAAATGGCGTGTTCAGGATGAAAGTGGCAAGCGCTATCTTCGCGTCACTAACGATTCGCTCTATCACGTGTCCTTCGGCACGACTCAATACAAAAGCGATGGCAAAACATACCCGGTAGACACCGATATGGTCGCACCACTTTCTACCGGAAAGTTTCCGGTCAAGGGCGCGCCTGCAGGCAGCATCGATAAACGGTCTGTAGTCGAGTATTACAACATCAACGATTACGGTGCGCCGATTAAACATACGGTGAGTGTTTTCGAATAATAGTTGGGTGCATGTCCGTGGGTTGACTTTCTGTAGTGGAGGGGAGCCACAAGTTGACTAAGAAGTTGCAAGAGGAAATAGCCTGTGTATGTTTTCAGGAAGAAAGCGAATCCAAGCCTCGTTAATTACGTAAGTGGTTCTTGCGTCTTTCTCCTGGGGATGACCGTTCCTGTCGCGGCGTTTCCGGTCGAATTCAATGTTGACTTCCTGAGTAAGGGCGGGGCCAAGGCTGAACTAAAATACTTTGAACAGGGTAACTCACTGCCGCCGGGTCGCTACGCGGTAGATATTTATCTCAACCAGATTCTGATTGTCCGCGAGAATATCGAGTTTGCAGTGTCTGGCGACACTGGAGAGGTGCGCCCGATCATTCAACTAGGCGTACTGCAAAACCTCGGCGTGAACGTCAACCGCTTGCGTCGGGAAAATGTTATTGCCCTGGACAGTGATGATCAGTCCGTCATTGATGTCGCGACGCTGGCGCCCGGTGCGGCAGTCGAGTTTGATGTAAACGCATTGGCGCTGCAGATCAGCATTCCCCAGGCTTATGTCCAGCGACAGTCTCGGGGCTACGTTGACCCGTCGCTGTGGGATCAGGGAATTACTGCGTTCTACACCAATTATCAGACCAACTTCAGCCGCAATATCAATCAGGGCAATCGCAACGACTACCGCTACATCGGTTTGCGCAACGGCTTCAACATCGGGGCTTGGCGTCTGCGCAATGAGTCGTCGATTACCGGCTCTACCGGCACTCGGAACCAATTCAGCAGCAACCGCAGTTACGTGGAGCGCGATCTCATCGGCCTCAAAGCCAAACTGGCGGCGGGGGAGTTGTACACGCAGGGAGATATCTTCGACAGCGTTCGCTTTCGCGGTGCGCAAATCAGTTCCGAGTTGGGCATGTTGCCGGACAACGAAATCGGTTTTGCCCCGGTGGTGCGTGGTATCGCCGAGACCAACGCGACTGTCGAAATCAGCCAGAACGACTACGTCATCTATTCGACGACGGTGTCGCCCGGTGCGTTCGAGATCAGCGACATCTATCCCAGCGGTTCGAACGGCGACCTCAAGGTCAAGATCATCGAAGCCGATGGCCGCGAACGCCAGTATTCCCAAGCCTATTCGTATCTGCCGGTGATGACTCGCCGTGGCAGTGCCCGGTACAGCTTTGCCGGTGGTCAATACCAGAGCCAGGGCCCCGTTGCGCCGAAATTCGGCCAGGGCACTCTGGTGTACGGTGTCAGCGATAACGTTACCGGTTACGGCGGCGTGCTGACTTCACAGCAGTACCGAGCGCTCAACCTCGGGCTGGGCTTGAATACTTCGGTGGGCGGCTTGTCGTTTGACGTCACCAGCAGCACCTCCGAAGATGCGGCGGGACGCAAGAACACCGGGAAAAGCGCGCGTTTCCTGTATTCCAAGACCCTCAGTGCCACCGATACCACCTTCACAATGGTCGGTTATCGCTACTCCACCGAAGGTTATCGGACGTTCAGCCAGCACGTCGATGAGCAAGGCTACCTCAGTGGCTCGAATTACGGACGGCAGAAAAGCCGGTTCGACATGAACATCAACCAGTCGTTTGCCGACCGCGGTTCATTGTTCCTGAGCCTCGGTGAAACCAGCTACTGGAATCGTCAAGGCAGCACTCGCCGCTGGCAGTTCGGCTACAGCGGCAGCTATTCGGATACCAGCTACAGCTTCGCCATTTCACGTACCGATGGCGAAGCCATGACGCAAGGCGCCGACACTCAGGTCACGGCGTCGATCAGCCTGCCATTCGGTGGCAGCAAGCGTTCGCAAAGGGCTTACACCAGCGTAACGTCTTCGTCCCAGGGCGATTCGTCGATCCAGTCCGGCATCGCCGGCAACCTGACCGAAGACAGCAGCC
This sequence comes from Pseudomonas sp. MM213, assembly GCF_020423045.1. NCBI lineage: Bacteria > Pseudomonadati > Pseudomonadota > Gammaproteobacteria > Pseudomonadales > Pseudomonadaceae > Pseudomonas > Pseudomonas sp. MM213. The sequence goes on along the minus strand of NZ_CP081943.1, from coordinate 1,983,634 downwards.
TGATGTATTCCGCCCAGGCGGGTCACAGCAAAAATGGTGGTACCAACGGCGACCTCGGCCTGAGTTGGGATACCCCGAAAGCCAAGATCAACGGCAACTATGGCCAGGGTCCGGGCAGTACCCATATGAACACCGGCGCGTCCGGCTCTATGGTTGTACACGGTGGCGGCGTGACGTTTGGTCAGCCGGTCGGCGAGACCTTCGCTCTGGTGGAGGTCCCGGGTGTGGCCGATGTCGGTGTCGCTTCAGCCGGCGCCGCACGCACGGACGGCAAGGGCTACGCAGTGGTGCCGTATGCGCAACCGTATCGCTTTAACTGGATCAACCTCGATACCAGCACCTTGGGTAGCGACATGGAAGTCACCGACACTTCGCGCATGGTCGTACCGACCCGTGGTGCCATCGTCAAAGGTCGGTTCGAAGCGGAAACGGGACGTCGCATGCAACTGACGTTGAGCCTGGACAACGGCGAGAAAATTCCGTTTGGCGCCCAGGCCTTTGACGAAAAAGGCAACGTCAGTGGAGTGGTCGACAACCTGTCGCGCCTGCTGGTATTCGGTGCGAAGGATAAAGGTGTACTGGATGTTCGTTGGAGCCAGGGCAGTTGCCGGGCGAACTACGACGTGCCGCCAGCGAAAAAAGACATGATGTACGAGAAGTTTGATGTGGTTTGCACGTTCGTAACCACTTAGCGAGCGCTGATGACATCGATACACTCTCATTTCACTGAACACTACAGGCCCGGGCGCGCAAGCATTGCGCTCTCGGGCCTGTGCTATGTTGGCCGCCATTCAATGCGTGCCACTCGATCGTCTTCACTTCAGGAGCAGTAAACACCATGGGCAATATAGTCATCGTCGATGATCACCCGCTGATGCGTATGGCGGTGAGGGTGATGCTTGAAGGTGAAGGGCACACGATCATGGCGGAGGTCGATAACGGTGTGGACGCACTGGAAGCGATCCGCAAGTTGCTCCCGGATTTGATCGTGCTGGATTTGAGCATTCCGAAGATGGATGGTTTGTCGGTGATCGCGCATCTCAAGGCGATTGGTATTTCCACCAAGGTGTTGATTCTGACTTCCGGCGACACCAGTAACTTTGCCGTGCGCTCATTGCAGGCCGGCGCATCTGGCTTCGTCTGCAAGGACGACAGTCTGGATGAACTGGTGGGGGCCGTGAAAGCGGTGCTGTCGGGATACAGTTATTTTCCCGCCGATACCATTCAGATGTTGCGGGACAACTCCCAGGCTGCCAGCCAGGAAAGCCAAAAGATATCCCAGCTGTCGGATCGCGAGATCACCGTGCTCAAGTTGCTGGCTCGAGGCATGGGTAATCAGGAAATTGCCGAAGAGTTGCTGATCAGCCACAAAACTGTCAGCACGTATAAAGTGCGACTGCAGCGCAAGTTGAGTGCGGAAAACCTGATTGCCCTGGTCGAACTGGCCAAGCGTAACGATCTGGTTTGAACCCGGGCTCAAGCGCAAAAAAGAAAAGGGCTGGAGAGCATCTCTCCAGCCCTTTTTTGTCACTGGGGTTTGGTGAAGGCCTTTTCTATCAGCAGCAGTTCTTTGTCCACTTCGGCCGTTTTGCCGGTCAGTTCCTCGAAGCTGCCTTCGACACAGGCCAGGTCCATGGCTTTGCATAACTCGATCAGGCGGGTGTTGCGCATGATCGCTGCGCTTCCGCGAATGCGATGGGACAGTTGCATCAGTGCATTGATGTCCATGTGTTCGTTAAGTTGGCGCAGTTCCTCAAGATCCCGGCGGTTGCTTTTCAGCAGTTCCCCGAGCAGTTGCTCGACGACGACGGGGTTGCCCATGCTGATTTTGCTCAACGTGTCGATCGCTTCGGCGTAGCCCTCGGGCATGTCGGCGAGGGCGTCGCAGGCAGCCACAAACACCTCGTTTGAGGGGGCCGTCGCGACCGCTGGAATCAAGGCGTTCAATCGCTCTTCCAGCACACCGAGGCTGGCGGGTTTGATCAGGCAGTCACGCATGCCGGCGCTGATGCAACGATCGATTTCCTCTTGCTGTGCGTCAGCGGTAAGACCGAGGATCGTGAGGCGAGGGCGCTGCCGCTCGTGTTCTTCCTTGCGAATCGCCAGGGTCAACTCTACGCCGTTCATGACCGGCATGTGGTAATCAGTGATCAGCAGATCGAACGAATGCTGTCGCCAGAATTGCAGCGCTTCGAGGCCATTTTCCGCCTCTACCGCCGTGCAGCCGAGGAACTCCAGTTGCGCACGCAGCATCTGCCGGTTGAGGGTGTTGTCATCGACGATCAGCACATGGGCGATTTTTCTCGGCGCCTGCCGGGGCTTGGTTACAAGCACGTCGTCCATCAAAGGAAGCGGTTCAAGGGTTTTCAGTTTGAGTGTGACATTGACCGTACTGCCGTGCCCCAGCGCACTGTGCATTTCCAGGCGTCCGCCCATCATTTCGCACAGTGAGCGCGAGACGACCAGACCCAGCCCGCTTCCGCCTTGGGCGTTGAGAGTCGATTGCGCCACCTGAGCGAAAGGGCGGAACAACAACTGCAGATTCTCATCGGAGACACCCGTTCCGGTGTCGGTGACCTGCAATTGCACATGCAACATGCGCGAGGCATCGATATGGGTGGTGATACGGATGGCCACGCTGCCTTCGTCAGTAAACTTGATCGCGTTGCTCACCAGGTTCGACAGGATCTGCTTGAAGCGCAGAGGGTCCACCAACACGTCCCGAGTAGTGCCGGCGTCGATTTCCAGCAGCAGTTTTAGGTTTTTCTGGCGTGCCAGACCCTCGAAGACCCGCGCCACAGGCTCGACCAATTCCTTGAGGCTGCAACGCCTTGGCGAAAAGCTCAGGCGACCGGATTCGATCCTCACGATGTCCAGGGTATTGCCCAACAGTTCGAGCAGGTTTTTCGCGGAGTCGTAAGCCACGTCAATATTGTCACGATCAAGCACGCCTTGATCGGCACGCTTGAGTGCAAGCTCCAGTGTGCCGATCACCGCGCTCATCGGCGTTCTGATTTCATGGCTCATGGTCGCCAGAAACTGAGTCTTTGCCAGGCTGGCTTCGTCGGCGTGCTCTTTTGCCTGTTGCAGATCCTGGATCAGTCGCCGGTGCTCGGACACGTCCTGCCATCCGCAGATCACACCTTTGATGCTTCCCGAAGAATCACGGAACGGCTGTATCCAATGCTCGATACTTCGGCTGTTGCCGGCAATTGAGATTTCGTATTGCTGCTCAAGGGGAGTGCCGGTTTCCATTGCGAGCAGGTAGCTGTTGTGCAGCGCCAGGGCCATTTCAAAATGCTCGATTGGCATTTCCAGTGCAGTCTTGCCCAGCACGTCGGCCTGACGCAGATTCATGACCTCTTCATAACTGCGACTGCATGACAGCAAGCGACCTTCCAGGTCGCGGACATAGATGGGAATCGGCATGGAGTCGTTCAGGGTTTGCAGAAACTCCAACTGATCGTTGAGCGCTTTTTCGGCCGCCACACGACGTCGAATCTGCCGGCGCAACTGGAAAATTCTCAGCATCGAGATCGCCAGCACAAACAGCGCGCAACCGACGATTTCCAGAATCACCCGCGAATAGTCGCGCCAGCTCTGTCCGCTCATCGCGGCGTTGGAGCGCCAGCGCGCCGTCAGCGCGTTCAGCTCATCCGGTGGAATACTCAGGATCGCCTTGTCCATGATCGATTGCAGTTCGGTGTCGCCGCGGCGCATGGCAAAGCTCGCCGTTGCGTCTTCGCCGTCGAGGATCGCCGAGATACGCAGTTTTTGTTCGTACAGGCGAGCGGTGTAATAGCGGGCCATGGACAGGGCCATCACCGCGGCATCGGCCTCGCCGCTGACCACCATGTTCATTGCTTCCAGATTATTGGCTGGTTGCAGCAGGACCACTTCCGGGTACTCCCGGCGCAGGCTGTTGATCAGCACGTGGCCCTTGGCAATCGCCAGGCGTTTGCCAGTCATGGCGTCCAGACCGAAAATGTCCCGGTGATCGACTGAAGTCACGAGGCTGAACGAGCTGGTAGCAAAAGGATGGCTGAATCGCAGTGTTTCCTGGCGTTCGGCGCTGGGGGTCAGGAGCGCCAGATCCGCTTCGTTTTCACGCAGCGCATCCTGAACGCCCTGGAAGCTTGAAGTGCGCAATATCTCGAAGCGCAGGCCGGTGCGCTGGGTGATGGTTTCGAAGAGGTCCGAGACCACGCCATTAAATCGACCCTTGGCATCGAAGTAGGCCGAAGGCGCCATGTCATCATTGATCATCAGGCGTGCAACAGGATGCCTGGCAAGCCAGCGTTTCTCCTGGTCCGACAGCGTCACCCGGTCTTCCGGTATCACCGTGCCGCCACCGGTCCAGCGTTTGACCAGATAGCTCATTTTCAACGTGCCGAAAGATGACAGGGTGGAGTTGAGTATGTTCAAGAGCCGACCCTCATCGCCCCTGAGCAAAAAGCCGTATCCGCCGGCGTCGAGCTTGATGAATTGCGAAAACTTCAGGAAGTTGAAAAAACTGTGATTGATCATGTAATGGGCGGAAAGCGAATCACCGATGTATCCGTCGAGCCCCTGAAACGCCACGGCGGCCATCGCCTGGATATTATTGTTGAAGGTGATGATCCGAGCCTCGGGATAGCGGCTGCGGAACAGCTCCGACGGGATGTAGTTTTTCGCCACGGCGATGGTCATGCCGCGCAGATCGTCCGGGACTGGGCGGTTATCCCCGGGGCGTCGATACAACGAAGGCGCGTTCACCGCGTACGGGATGCTCAGGGCGGTTTCCGGGTGATGATGTTCGTAGACACTGGAGCGGCTGATCAGGTCAATTTCCCCGGCCTGCAACGCCGTCAGTGCTTCCTGGCGCGTAGCGAACCCCAGGACCTTGATTTCGATACCCAGTTGTTGCTTCAGCAGCGTGACGACATCGGCGCTGATGCCTTCGTAATCGCCATTGCTATAGATGACGTCGAGGGGCAGGGCGGACGTCCCCGGTACACCCAGCGTCAGACTGCGGCGCTCACGAAGCCAGGCCCAATCCTCGGGGGCCAGTTGTAACTTTTGCGGCTCGCTGGCCAATTGACTGGTCAGATGGAGATAGCCTCCGGCCGGGTCGGCGAGGGTTCGACTGCTCGCAATCAGCGAGCTCAGGCACACGAGAAGAAAAGTTAAAACGGATTTGGCGCTGAACATTGAATGTCTTCTTGGCAGGCAGGTGCCCGTGGTGGTGGAACTGCGAGATGCCGGGCAAGGCGTAGTGAGCATCACGCGCAGAGCGAGGTGTTTCGGGGCAGGGCGATGTATTGCAGGCAATAGTCGATGAACTGCTGCTCCGGCATCGGTCGGGCAATCGCAAAGCCTTGAACCATCGGGCAGCCCAGCGCTTCCAGTTCTTTCATTTGCGCGACGGTTTCCACGCCTTCGATAACCAGCGACAGGCCGAGGGTGTTTGCCAGTTGAATGGTGTTTTCCACTACGATCCGGCAGGAGGGATGAGAGTGCAGGCGTTGCACGAAAGAACCTTCCAGCTTCAGCTCATTGAAGTGTAGGTCGCACAAGTGTTCGAGGGAGGAAAACGCGGTGCCGAAGTCGTTCATTGAAAGGTTGCAACCGAGGATTCGCAGCTGCAACAGGTTCTTCAGGCAAGCCGGCGACAAGTGCATCGAGCCGGTTTCGGTGACTTCAAACGTGATTCGGCTGGCGGGGCATTGATACTGTTCAAGCCAATGACGGATCGTCGCGGAAAATGACTTGCAGCCCAGTTGCGAAGGTTGCAGGTTAAAGGCGAGTTCCATGGGAAAACCGAACGCCGACAAGGTCCTTCGCAACAATACGCCCTGCTCGAGCATTTCAAAAAACAGCTCGTCGATCAGGTCGTGGTGCTGAATCGCCGGTAAAAACTGCGACGGGCTCAATACTCCGCGCTGCGGGTGATTCCAGCGCGCGAGTACTTCGGCGCCAGTAATGGTGCCATCTTTCAGTGACAACTTCGGTTGGTAATAAGAGGCGAACTCATGATTACGCAGCCCCCGGCATATTTCGTATGAAGTGATACCAGACGGCGCCGCAACAAGTGGATTTGAAGATGGATTGCGATCTTTTTCTGCTGTCGACAATCGAGCGCGGTCGAGCAAATCCAGATTTTTCACACTCGAATTTTTCATGGACGCTCCAAGGTCAGAAACAGGTAAGAGAAACTGTTTGTGAACCTTGGCGCAGCTCAGGCAGACTGTCGGTCGGCGGTTTCTACAGCGCTTGTAGGATTAATCTTACAGGCTTCAATGACTCTGCTTTCATGGCTTGTCAGCACGCAAAGGGAGCGAAAACGCTTCTGTGGCGGGGGATTTTTTGATGGTTTACGGACGTGGCTTGATGCCGTCTGATTTGAGTTTTTATGCGTTATAGGCAATCAAGAGTAGGGCGGCTGGAAAAAATCTCCCTGCGTCTGGGTTTTGGTTTGATCGTTTCTTTTTTGTTGCTGCTGTTTTTTGTAGTTGTCGGCTATTGGGCAACCTACAAAGTAGTCAGGGGCGAACTTGTCAAAGTCAACTATCACTTTTTGAGACTGGTAGCGCGCGCCAACGATCACGAAACGTTTTTGTTGCGAGCAATAAAGGCCAGTGGTTCGGTTGATTACAAACCGGAGAAAAGCGTCGGTTATGTCTTTGATGAGCGTCCAATGGGCGACTTGCGCCTCTATGAGGGCAGGGCCTCACAGTTTTCGACCACGGTATCGGTTCTCGGGCCTGATCGCCTCGACTTGCTGGTCAGTGGCGCGGTTGCTCGGGAACTGGATCAAGCTCGTGGCATGGCCAATGTCTACAGTGATTTCTGGGGTGGATCATCGTTTACCGCGCCTCAGATGTTTTTGTTCGATCTGGAAGATGGTTTTGATGTAGCGGTGCCTTCGATTGACGCGGAGCCTGCGGATTCAGAGCCCGCGTTGTTGCCGGTCATCGAAAAGGTCAAGGCAACTATTGCCAGGAATCCGCCCAAAAAAAGCGATTTGATTGTGCACTGGACACCCGGTAGACGCTTTCTGGCGGATGGCCGACGGGAACTGCTGGCCTATATCTCCGACCAATCCCATGAATACAGTGCAGATGGCCACAACCCCCCGGAAATAATCGTGGCAACCCTGCTGGAACTCAATGAGTTCAATGCCTTCGGCATCAGTATCGACAAGCAGTTTTACAATCTGCCTGCGTTTGAATCGATTGATTTGATAGCACCTGACGGTAGCGTGCTGGTCGGTTCACAGAACACTGATATTCGTGAATACGAAAACGGCCTGCACCTGACCACCTCCGGTCTGCTGATCAAGCGTAGTGCCGGCACTATTGGAACCTGGCAGGCGCTGTATTACATCAGTTATGAGCGACTTATTCACGACGCGAGATGGCCGCTACTGGGGCTGACGGGTTTGTTGATGGTGTGTGTGTCCGGTGGCTGGTGGCTGATTAACTGGTATCGGCGTCGTGTCCTGGTACCTGCAAGTACGGACTATCGGGAGTTGTTGGTTAATCACGACTTTAATCATTCACTGCTGCAAACGGTGCCGCTGGCGTTGTGCGTCATAAGAGCGGAGGGTTTGGAGCAGGTCACCCAAAACGAGCTGTTTACCGAGTGGCTCGGTGATGCCGGAGATCTTCACGACTTGATGCGTGACTGGCCTATGTTCGACCAGGATCAGGCGCTCTCGGGCGAAGGTTGCCTGATGACGGTTGAACGATCGCTGCATGTTCGTTTTGCCCCGACAGATTATCAGGGCGAGCGGGTTTTGCTGTGCACCTTCACGGACATAACTTCCCATCGCGAGGCGGCGGCAACTCTAGTGTTTGCGCGCAAGGCCGCAGATGCGGCCAACGAAGCAAAAAGCAACTTCGTGGCAACGATCAGCCATGAAATTCGCACGCCGCTTTACGGTGTGCTTGGAACGCTCGAATTACTGGGCATGACAGAACTGGAAGAGCGACAACGAGCTTACCTCGCGACGATAAACAGTTCCTCCGACGTTCTGCTGCATTTGATCAGCGATGTCCTGGATCTGTCGAAAATCGAAGCAGGACAACTGGTTCTTGAGCCGATCAAATTCAATCCGCTGGATCTTATTGAAGACATCATTCGCCTCTTCGCAGGTACCGCTGCGAGTAAGGGCTTATCACTTTTTTGTTGCATCGATCCGGCCCTGCCTCAAGAGGTATCAGGGGACAGTCTTCGTATTCGGCAAATCATCAGTAATCTGCTGAGCAATGCAATCAAGTTCACCGACAGTGGGCAGGTAGCGGTTTTTGTGGCTGTGACCCACAACCCTAATGGTCAAGCCGGATTGGAGTGGCGAGTCGTCGATTCCGGGCCGGGTATTTCGCCAGCTCACCAGGAGCGCTTGTTCGAGCGTTTTTTCCAGGCCAACAGCAAGCAACACACGATCAAGGGCACAGGGTTGGGCCTTCCCATATGTTCCATGCTCAGCCAGATGATGGGCGGCACGCTCAGGGTCAGCAGTCAAACGGGAGAGGGCAGCGAGTTCACTTTCGCGTTAACGGTGGATGTCCTGAAACCGGCGATGATCCCTGTGTCCGATCAACTGTTATCCGGTAAGAGCGTATTGGTGCGCACGCCGTACCCGGCATTGACGCAGAGTCTGACTGCATGGCTGGAGCGTCTTGGCGTGATTGTTTCGACTCAAGTCCAGGCATTCCACGATGCGCTATTGGAAGTCATGCCTGAACAATTGCCAGTGCTTGATTGGGGGGGCGTCAAAGTCTTTGCCCAGCATGACTTCAGTGAAGTGCCGCAAGTCATTGGCAAAGATATTCTGGTCAGCCAGCACAGCCTCTCGGGCATGCGCCAGGCCCTTGCCATGGCCGTCACCGGTGCCATGCCCGAGCCCATTGCCAATGCAATCGCCCCCGATAAACGTCATTTGGGCCTGAGCGTGCTACTGGCTGAAGACAGCCCGGTCAATCAGCGGTTGATGAAAGAGCAACTGCAAGCCATCGGTTGTACGGTCGAGGTGGCATCGAATGGTGTTCAAGCGCTGAAAGCTCTTGAACACGGACGCTATGACCTGATCCTCACGGACGTCAACATGCCCGTCATGGACGGTTATGACTTTACGGAGTCCGTAAGACAGCGGGATCTGGAGATACCCATAATCGGCGTTACTGCCAATGCATTGCGAGAAGAGGGCGAGCGCTGCATACATGCCGGCATGAACAATTGGTTGACCAAACCCATCGACATTCAAGGCCTTTACTTGAGCCTGAAAAGTACGATGAACCAACCAGTGCTCGACCACGCACAAGTGATCGAGGCTACGGACCCTCAAGACCGGATTCAGATTCCAGAGCGCATGGTTGAGCTCTTCATGCTCACCATTCGTGAAGATTTGAGTGGATTGAAAGCCGCGATGAAGGAAGCCGACGCTGCAAAAACCGTTAGATTGTTGCACCGGATTCGTGGCGCTCTTGCGGTCGGCAAAGCCAAAAGCCTCATTGTTCTTTGTCGAGAAGTGGAGAGATTGGTCGAGAGCTCTGGCCACTATTGTGCAGTCGAAGTCGATCAGTTTGTTCGGCGCGTGGAACAAGCTATCCGCGCGAACTGAGACGTGCTCAACGGCCCATATTGCATTGGGGCCTCGCCAGAGAAATTCATCGACGTAAGATTTATCCTCGCGAATGTCAGATATTTCCTAATTAGATTTGTTTCAGCTTTAGGCAGGATGGTTCGCCCCCCATCACCGAGCTGATTTCCATGAAGCGTCTTCCTCTACGTGTACTGGTGCTTGAAGATCATGATTTTCAGCGTTCAGTCGCGGTCAGCATGCTGCGCCAGCTTGGCTGTCAGGAAGTTTTCGAGGCTGTAGACGGCGTCCAGGCACTCGATGTTTTACACAAAGTGGGCAAGGTAGACATTGCCCTCTGTGACTTGTGTATGGACGGCATGGATGGTCTGGAGTTTCTTCAGCGAGTCGGCCACTCGGGGCTCGTAGGCTCTGTGATCATCAGCAGCTCGCTGTCCGCCGACCTGCGTCGGGCGGTGCAGCAGATCGTGTCGTTGTTGGGGCTGGAAATGCTCGGTGATGTCGGTAAACCGATGCAGGCGCCTGCTCTGGACGTCTTGCTGAAAAAGCACTTGCGTGGTTCGGATGTTGTGCCGCCAGTTCGCGCCCCTGTTGAGTTGGCCAGTGAAGATGAGGTTCGTCGAGCGCTACGCGAGCAACAGCTGAAAGCCTGGTATCAGCCCAAAGTGAATCTGAGTACCGGGGAGGTGAAAGGCGTGGAAGTGCTGACGCGATGGCAGCATCCTGCTTCAGGCATTCTGTCCCCGGCGGTGTTCATGCCAGTGCTGGAACGTTGCGGATTGCTTGATGAGTTGTTATTCGCACAAATGGATACTTCGCTGCGCCTGCAACAACAAGCGCGCAGCGATGGCTTTGTATTAAACCTGGCGTTCAACCTGCACGTAACGCAACTGACCAATAGCGACCTCACATCAATCGTCAAACGCATTCTGCAATTTCACAATGCGGCGGGTTCCAGCCTGACTTTTGAACTCACGGAAAGCGGGTTGCTGGAAAGTCCAGTCACTAGTCTGGAAACCCTGGTGCGGTTACGAATGATGGGCTGCCAGTTGTCGATCGATGACTTTGGGGCGGGATTCTCGTCGTTGCAGCGGTTATGTCAGTTGCCGTTCAACGAGATCAAACTCGATGGCGAGTTTATCCGCACTCTCAAACATGAGCCACGCTGCCGGGCAGCCATCTCCAGTACTTTGGCGCTAGGTGAAAGCCTGGGAATGTCGGTGGTGATCGAGGGCATTGAGAATAAAGAAGAACATGACCTGTTACTGGAGTTGGGTTGCACTTCTGGGCAAGGCTATTTCTACGCCCGACCGATGCCCGGCGAGGATCTGTTGCACTGGTTGTCGGCGCGCGCTGGGTCCGGAAAGAAAGCCGAAATGAAGTAGGTTTATGGAGGCCGGAGCAAATCAAGAAAGACATACGGTCCGCTTCGACTGGACAATGGGCAGCAACGGTATTAGAACTTTATGAGAGCATTATTTATAGTATGTGCATTGTTTAGCGGTAATTTACTTGCTGCAACAAGCTGTACATTCGACGACGGCACAATTTCTATTCCTGCCCTTTCGCTGGAGGTTAGGGACGTCGCCTTGCCAACAGTAATTTCAAACTCTTGGCACGAGTCTGCAGGAACAATACTGGGGGTATGTAAAGACATGTCATCAAAATCCGATTTCTTCTCGTACGCAAATAATGTAGTTGCTAGAACGGCACAAACGTTAGTCTTTGAAGGAGGCTCATATATAATTCACGATTCAGGTATCAAGGGTGTTGGCATAATTATGGCCGCTGGCGATGTGAATGACTCTTATGTGCCTTTCATGTCATCGGCTGAAATTAGAATGTGGACTTCTAATACTGGAATCATGGCTGCGGCTGCGAGAGGTAAATATCGAATTCGCTTTGTTGCCACAGAACGCCTGCAGCCGGGGACAATAAACATTCCATCAATCACAGTTATGCGGCACGGTATATATGTTTACGTGGATAACTACTATTATGGTTTCGGGTTCATAAGGACTCAGGGAACGACTCTTAATGTGAAATTCCCTGCCTGTAAGCTCAGCGTGCCAGGGGCAATAAAACTGCCGACGGTAGATATCGGATCTTTGGGGAATGCACAAACGACGGCCGGAGAAACCCCATTTTCTATCGATTTGGATTGCGGGGCAGTAGCATCAAACTTAAACGTGAAATATACCCTCACCGATATCTCATCCCCCACAAATACCTCATCGACGCTTGGATTGGCGAACGTACCGGACTCCGCGTCAGGTTTTGCCCTTCAAGTTCTGGAAAACGGTTTGCCCGTAAGTTTCGGTCCTGATTCATCAGCGATAGGCACTACTAATCAACGAGACTTTGGCAAGCTCACAAGTGCCGGCGGTCGTCTAGGAAAATCATTTACCGTTCGATATCTCAAAACTACCGCCCCCGTTGTTGCAGGCAAAGTAAAAGCGGGAATGACCATCACAATGTCTTATCAATAGACGCTTGGTACCCGATTTCACGACCGACCCGTTATGGTGGCAGTGAGGTTGGCGTACAGCTATGGCCCCGGCAAGGCTTGAAGCCTGGCCACTGATCTGGCGGCACTTGCTGAAGGTGCGGTGGCAGCTTGGCGTTCTGCTTTTCCAGCAGGCGCCGTTGATTCTTATCCGTGTCGGCGTTAACCGGCAGGCTGTATGTGAATTTGTGGGTTACGCTGGAAAGCAGGCAACGTGAGAACGCAAACGGTCTCTCATCATGGATGGATCAAGATGAAACTGATTTTGGTTGTGCTTGTTGTTGGTCTGTTGGCTTGGAAGCTTTCTCCTGAATTACAGTCCTGGGCTGAGGCTCGGCTATCGACGCCCCCGATCATCTCTACGGTCGTGGCTGTGCCGAAGCCTGTTTCGGCTCCAGTCAAATGCGATGGGCGCAAATACTGCTCGCAGATGACCTCATGCGCAGAGGCGAAAAACTTTCTGCAAAATTGTCCAGGAATGAAAATGGATGGCGACAATGACGGAGTCCCCTGTGAGATGCAGTGGTGCCGGTGACATTCGCCGTTCAGCAGCGGGCTGTTAGGTGGAAGAGGGCTTAGGCCGTTGCTTTGGATGCCAGCTCGCACTTGGCGGCCAGCTTCAGCAGGTTTTGAGTCGTCGGCTTGAAGCCTCCCGTGTTCGGGTAGTGAGCAAGGTCATGCCCATGCGGGTATTCCTCGAACGAACCATGGAAAGGCCAATTCATCTTCCAGTCCGCCCAGGTGGTGTAAGCATCCAGCCCGTCACCCCAATAATCGGTTCCACCTCCCACGCTCAGGCAATGCCTGGCGTTCGATTTCTGGTCGTACGCTAGTTCGGAGTGCTCATCGTCACGCCAGGCCTTTCGATACAGCGCCGGGTGCGATTGAATGAGGCGATCATGGGTTCACCTGCACGCCGAGATCTTTGACTGCAAACACGATGTCCCGGCAGTAACCGTCCTCGCCATCCATTGATGTAATGGCGATAGTCGTGATGCTTGAGCACGGTCTTGAGCAGGTGGGCTATGTAACCGCGTCCGCCATCTGGCGTGTTCAGGTCAACGCCAGGCTCGACCGGTTTGTTTTCTGTGGGCATGGAGGAGCCTTGGCCAGTGTTCGGCTACAGTGAGTTGGTCATCGAAATGGAGATCGGACATGCAATGCTTAATTTGCCAAGCTGCTTCTAAGATTGTTCACACGACAGGATGCTGGTCCGAGGTCAAATGCTCGGCCGGATGTGGACACTTCAGGGTCTCAGCAAACCTTGTTGCGAAGATGAAGTTCAAGAACGAACTCTTTGACGTTGAACGAACAAGGCAATGGCTCGGGATGGCTCGGAACGAGGGGCCAGTGCCGTTGATATCGACCTACGATTACAACGTTTCCTTATTGCACCGTGCCACTAAAGAGCGATCTGGCAGCTCGGCGAGTCGTTCTAGGACATCGATCGCTTCGGAATAGATTGATTTTTTACATCGGTCCACCGCTGCGTGGGCATGGGGCGCCCTATGCCGGGTCATGCCCGGGCGGTGGAGTGGTGAGATTGGGGGCGGCCTGGGGTAAACTCCCGGGCTTTAACCAAAGGGAGTTGACCCATGTTTTTAAGCATTGTCGTCGGTTTGTTAATAGGAGTTGCCTTAGCGCTTGTCCTGAATGGAATGCGGTTGCTTGATCCAAAGGCGTTGCTAATCCTTAAATGGTTTGTAGGGGTGATTGCGACAGGTTTTATATTTTTATCTTTTATGTTTGGCTTCGTAATTGGGGTGATGGCAGTCGCAGAGGTCAATATTGGCTATTACGCTTACTCCATGCTGTTTCAACGCAGCTCAGCGAAATCTTGAAATAAGTGGGTCAGGCTGCGAGGCGCTGGTAAAACATCAATGATGTCGGCGGCGTTGGCGCCGACCAAGGCTTCCGCCTCATCCGGATAAACGCTGTTTCCGATCAAGCGGACCTGGTCTGTTTTAGTGTTGAAGCACCCATGGCGCGAGCCGGAACTTCGCGCTGTGGTAGCGGATGACCGGTGCAGTGATGGTCATGATCTTTTTCCAGGTGCAAGCCCGCCGTTCACCGGTAGGCCTTGTGGTTTAATGGGAGAAATAAAGGAGAGGTTGCTATGGAGAAGGCGTTTCGAAATCCGTTGTTTTTGACAGGGATAACACTGGCCGTTTGTGGTTTTGCTATCACCGCGCCTGGCTTGTGGATCGCAGGCTTGGTTTTAATGGTGTGCGGATGGGGCAAGGGTAAGAAAAAAGCCTGAGGTCATCACCGCGGCCCCTTGTAGCAGTACACGTAGGCGAGCCAGGCGAGGGCGATCATGGCGTCACCTCGCGCCGAGCCCACTGCACATATGGGCCGTCTTCAGTGTCGAAAATGCCGAGCAGGAACCACTCGTACGCAGGCGGCTTTTCTGGCTGCCAGCCGAGACAATGGGCCTCGCCATCTTCCTAGTAAGGGTGGGCTTCCATATCGGAGTCCATGTGCCAGCCGACTACTTTCAAGCCCTGGGCATCGAGCCACGCCTTCTAAGCTTCGGCGTCTTCATCGAAGCCCGGGATGTCAAGGTGGTACCAGTACCCATGCTCGTCGCGCACAACTTCAACGGGGCCAATCAACTTTTCTTCAGGCATGACTGTTCCTTTGCCGCTATAGCGGCTGACTTTGAAGGGGAAGGGGAGTTAGCTGATTTTTTCGCGAATCTGGTATTTTGTTAGCTCGTTGCTTCAGGGAAGGAATTGATGTGAGACTTTTTAAATATGTCGACATGGCTGGATTGCAGCGAGTACTGACCGGCGGGGTTAGGTTTACTCAGCCGGGTGCGTTTAATGATCCGTTTGAACTGTTGCCCGAAATTTTTGTGCCAAACGGAACCGCTGAGCAGCCAATAAGTATAAGTTTCGACTTGATTGGTCCACGCCGTCCAAGTGACTTGGTTAGTCTGTCATATGATTTTGAAGATGATTACTGTAACGATGTCCAGTCACGAGATGTTGTTAGATCGCTGAACGAAAATGTTGGAATTTTTTGCCTAAGCAAGAATAATGACTCTTTGCTGATGTGGTCGCATTATGCTGAGCAATACGCAGGTGCCGTTGTTGAATTTGAAACCGATCACAAGTTTTTCGAGGGATTGATTGAAGTCGAGTATGCGAGTGCTCGGCCTAAAAAGGATATTAGTTATTATCTCTCCGCCGGAGGGCATATTCCCATAGCAGAGCTTTGCGTAAAGTCTGATGCTTGGGCATATGAGTCAGAGTATCGGATTGCTCGAAGTCTAAAAGCATGCGAGCGCGCAGGAGAGAACAAAGGGTTTGGAGTCTATATCCAGAAAGTCCCTATGGAGTGCATTAAATCAGTGTGTTTGGGGGAAAGGTCTGACTTGCTTGAGCAAAGGAAAATATGGGAGCTGCTTAAGGATACTAGTATAGCTATGTCCATAGCAGCTATCTCTAATAATGGCTTTGGTTTTAGATGGGAATACGTCAAATACGACAGCCCTGTTGGTAACGGTAGTCCGATATTTACTCCGCGCACCGCACATATTTTCAAAAACGATGTAGGGCAATGGGGGGATGTTGCTCGTTGGACTATTGAGCATCATAAACTATCAAAAATCGCTCAGATGCTTGCCTGATTTTTGGGCTACAGCTCTTGCTACAAGTTTATGGGTACCCATTGCTGGCGGCGGGTTGTCGTGGCCGCGGCAGCCGTTGCTGGCAAAATCTTAACCCTCGCAAGGTGGCCCGAACGGCAGTACCTCCTTGCCTTGGGCCAGCGCTTCGAGCAGATGGTCCTTCGCCTCGTCGGCGGTGCATTCGCGGCCACACTCTAAGCGGAACATGCCTTTGAGTTGGCGGTTGCTAAAATCACGCAGTGCGCCGCGCACGCTTAGATCAATATGGAAGGTGCGACCGTTTGGGCCGAATGGCTCGGCCGGTTTGTTTTCTGTGGGCATGGGGCGTCCTTAGCCGGGCATGCCCGGCGTCGGTCAAATGGGGGAAGGCCGATCTAGATCGGCCACTTGAATTGTTGCGTTAGGCACTGCAACCACCGAAGAGGGTGATAAAAATCATCAACGCGAACAAAACGATCAGTCCGAAAGGCATCATTAGCTCCAGAGTTTTGGATGAAGAACATTCCTCACCTAAACCTAAGAGTGGTTAGGTAGTGCCCCAAAAAACGGCCAAAAAGTTTGCGCATTGAAAATAAAAAAGTTTGCGCATGGAGTCAGTCGCCGCAGAAGCAGGCAATGGCCTCTGTGGCGTCGGCAAACATGTCGAATTGGATATCGGAGTAGTCGAGCATCGGATGGTAGCTGGGACGGTCGAATCTGAACAGGGCGCCATTACCGGTGATGCCGCTGCTGGAAACAGCGGTACGCTCCATGCGAGCCCGCCAGTCAGCTTTTCGAACTGGTTCCCCACGGTCGCTGGCGATTATTGAATAAACCTGATTCGCGCCCTTGAGGAAGCACAGGTCACAATTGCCTTCAAGAGTCCGACCGTTGATGGTCGGAAGCATCAGATCGAAAGGCTGGACGGCCCAGATGTCAGTCACGTCCTGTACACCGATTCCAGCATCAGCCAGCGGCATGACCATCGTAGCCCACTTACTTTCGCTGGTGCTTTTCCGGCTACGGATCTTCGCTACCCTGCGTGGCTCGTCGGCTCCAATGCCCGTCATCATGTCCACGGGATTGTCTTCGGTCGACAATCTCAAGCTGCGCAGCTACTTGTGGAGACAGGACCCCGGAGGAGGGGCAAAGCTGGGAAGTTTGTAACGACTACCAAATAGTTTTCTGGCGCCTCGAAAAATCGCCGCCGATTCTCAAACCCCAGAAACGACAAAGCCCTGAATAATCAGGGCTTTGTCGTATAAAGATGGCGGAGGCGATGGGATTCGAACTCATGGACCTGTTACAGTCGACGGTTTTCAAGACCGTTGCCTTAAACCACTCGGCCACACCTCCGTTTGCGTTGCGGGCGCCATAATACCTGAATGAAACACACTGTCAAACTCTGTGCATGGCTTGTTACAGAGCGTCTGTTATGATCTTTGCGACTGAACGTTTCAAACCAACAGGAGTGTCGCCATGCGCGAACAGGATTACGCAGTTAATAACAGCGTGCAGGCTGAGCAGCTAGAGGTTAGCCGCGTCCTGCGCAACACATACGGCTTGCTCGCTCTCACCCTCGCATTCAGCGGCGTGATGGCGTTCGTCGCCCAGCAGATGCGTGTTGGCTACCCGAATATCTTCGTGGTGCTGATCGGTTTCTACGGCCTTTTCTTCCTAACCAACAAACTCCGTGATTCCGCGTGGGGCCTGGTGTCGGCGTTTGCCTTGACCGGTTTCATGGGTTTCCTGCTCGGCCCGATCCTTAACCGTTACCTGGGCATGCAGGGCGGCGCAGAAGTAGTGAGCTCAGCGTTCGCGATGACGGCGCTGGTGTTCGGCGGTCTGTCGGCTTACGTGCTGATCACCCGTAAGGACATGAGCTTCCTCGGTGGCTTCATCACCGCAGGTTTCTTCGTGCTGCTGGGTGCGACGCTGGCGAGCTTCTTCTTCCAGGTCAGCGGTCTGCAACTGGCGATCAGCGCAGGTTTTGTGCTGTTCTCCTCGGTCTGCATTCTGTTCCAGACCAGCGCCATCATTCACGGCGGTGAGCGCAACTACATCATGGCGACCATCAGCCTGTATGTGTCGATCTACTTAATGTTCACGTCGATTTTAGGTATACGTGACGAGTAAGGGGGTTGGTGGGTGTTCTGCCCCGCAAAACCAAGGAATGCCGCCGATTAGGCGGCATTTTTTTTGGGCGTTTGTCAAAAAATGTAAACCTACAATTATTCGCGTAAATTACGTCGAAAATGTAAACATTCAGTTTCTTACGCATGGATGAAACAGGTGCATTTTTCACTCAGGCGTAAACGTATGCCGGAAGCCCCATCGACGGCTCGCTGATGCCCCGTTAGCTCGAGTTGATGCTCGGCCTGGCGGATGGAACCCATTTCCTCATAATCGGAAGGATGAAAAGGAGTGGGGGAGAGTCGTTTAAAAGAAGGATTGGCAGTATCCGTTGGCCGATCAAGCCTAACATTCATGTTCGTAAAAGCCGAAATGAGCGTTATCCACCCTCGCTGCCATTCGATGCCTGCCTATTTCGCCATTCGCCAAATTCGGTTGACCGTTGATGTGGGAATTCCAAGCGCCTCAGAAGCTTCTTTCTGCGTCATTCCCTGAGATCGGCAACGAAGCACGGCTTCAATTTTATCGGGCGATGAGCGTGGGCCACCCTTGATGGGCTTAAGCGTGCCGTCAGCGAATTGCCCGGACAACCCGTTTACTACACCCGAGGCAACGAGGCGCTTTACTTCTTCAGACAGTCTCTCGAGAGATTCTTCGGGAGATAATTTCTTCTCAAAGCACGATGCGACCACAAGTAGCGCCAATGGATCGACATCCAATGCCGAGGAGATCGTATTCAGCATATCGAGGGTAACGCCCGTCTTTGCGTTCTCGAGATTGTATAGATGCCTAGTTTCAACCTGACCTTGGAGATCCTCCTTCGAAAGGCCGCGAGAGGAACGTACCAATCGAAGTACTGCCGCCAGCGATTGCCTCATGACCATGGCGAATCCTCAAAAGGGAGGATAAGGCCATATTGATCAATCCCACGCCATGAAATATACTTCCTGTACTGGGATGTTGTTGGGCTTAGCTGAGATTCAAGCGACACCTCAGAAATCACGGGGTGGCGGATCATCTATATAGATACGTTAGTAGGTGCATTTTCAGTCTTAAATATCGGCAGTGAAATATTAGCCATAAATTGACAGCGTGGATGGGCCTTTAAAAGGTTGAGATTTTGAAAATTCACTTGCTATCTGACGTCCATATCGAATTCCAAGAATTTTCTCCGATTGTCTACGATGCAGATGTTGTTGTGCTGGCCGGCGACATTGATCTGCTGGCTAGGGGGGTGGAGTGGGCGAATAGAACCTTTTGCTGCCCAGTGATCTATGTCGCCGGAAACCATGAGTACTACAAAGGACACCTCGACCGAACCTTGGAAAAAATGCGTGCTAAGGCGCTCCCGCATGTTCACGTTCTAGAAAACGAACAAGTAGTGATCAATGGAGTAAGGTTTCTTGGTACAACCGGCTGGACTGATTTTTACTCAACTGGAGATGTCAGTTCTGCAATTCATAGCGCGCAGGGATCTATGAATGACTACAAACAGATCAGAACTGGAGCTCAGTTTCGTCGCGTAAAGCCAATCGAAATTCAGAAAAAGTCGCAATTTGCGAAACAGTGGTTATTGGCTGAACTATCTACTCAGTTCCAAGGAAAAACAGTGGTGGTAACCCATCATGCGCCCTTGCCGGAATGCGCGCCTGGAATCAAGTATGAAATGGGGCATTTGGCTGCGGCTTATGTCAACGACTGGCAGGAGTTCGCAGGATGCAATATAGACATTTGGTTGCATGGACATACGCACGTCGGTTACGAGAAAACTATAGATGGCATCCGCTATGCCTCTAATCCAAGGGGCTATCCTTTCGAAGAGACCGGTTTTGTAAGTGATCTAGTACTTACTATCTGAACTAAGATGGGCGCTAAAGAAAAAAATCGTTAGTCAGGAGCTGTGTTGTGTTCAGAACAAACGAGAGTCAGCTGCAAGGCAAATTCAAAATGTCTGATGAAAATCTTCTGTTATGGAAATCCGTTGATCTTAGTCACAACCAATATTCTTTCTTAGTAGAAGGAGTAGGGTTTTTCGATGGGGCTTTCGGGCCAAACGTGCGCCTCATCAGCGACACGGAGACGGTTCAAACCATATGCAGTTCGGGAGACCCAGAATTTCTTGCTGTTACTAAGGTATACCTCATCTCTCCACCGTGGATGAACCGGCAAGGTGAACGTCTAATGGAGCCGATTTCAGAAATCAGACTAACAAATCCTGGTAAAGAACCGCCGATCTACGAATTCGTAACCGTCGCGGGACAGACCTACACAAGCGTTCCTGAACCTTCACCGAAGTGAGATACACATGGTGACCTTAAATGAAATCTCGCAGCTCCTTTACGGAGCAGGGGATGAATCGATCGGTTGGCAAGGCTCTCAGGAAGACCTGATCGCTATGGCTGCAAAGGCATTCCCAGACAAAGCATTCTGCGTGGTGCGGCAGTGGATTTTGATCGACCTCACGGTGACGCCTGATGAAAAGGAAAAACTGACAATGCTTGGTCTGCTTCCTGCGACGCTATTTGCTCATGAGGTAGTCCTGGACAGCGGAGCGCGCTTTCAACCAAATATGTGGGTACGCAGCAACTTCGGAAAATCCTTCACTGAAGGCTGCATGTTTGAAACCAAAAGTACGGTCTACCTCCTCTGGGGATCGGGCTTAAGGAAAGAAGCCAGTGTGGGTACTGCATTTTCCATGAAGGCGGGTTAAATGTGCCCCCACAATATTTTCCGCAGTGGGGCTTGGGAGCTTAGAATGTCCGAAATAATCGAAGTCGAGTTTCATAGCAAGTGGCTGACTGACTTTCAGCTAGGCCGCTTGGTTCGAGCCACCAATCAGCGGTATATCCCCACTATCACGGCATTCATTAGCGACGCCATCATCGTCAACGATACCTGTCTAGGCGTCGTATTCGACCATACTCGAAAGGATGAGTCAGGGCGTCACGCTGATTGCTCAATCATTCAAACAGCCAAAATTCAGTCTGCTCGGAAGGCGGGCCGTTTCTGGATTCTGACTACGGGGGAAGATCACTACGTTATTGCTAGCTTCAAGCGTGGTGGCGGGCGACGTAGTTTTCTTGAATTGCTCCGCTCAGGTGAACGCACCGGATAAATCAGTTTTATTGTCTGGAGTGCATCAGCCATTCGTTACTTCATAGGCTGCAACTCTCAGCCACATGAGCATTCATGGTTCAGTATCCGTAGTCGTTCAACAATCTCTGCAAAAACTCACGTCGCCTTTGAACGACGCTCAAAATGAGGTAGTCGCGGTCGGTGTCTCTCGTCGACAAATGCCCAGCGTCCACAAGGCCATGAATGTAGCCTTCGGCTCTGCCTCTTGCTTCGAGCAACGCCTCATTGGATATGCTTTTGTAGATGTCTTCAGCGATGAGCTGCCACCGCTTTTTCTGCCGGTGCCCAACGGGGTCATCGGAAAATTTCGGTGCGTTGATCAGGGTGTTGAAATCGGCATGTGCGTTTAGTGTGTTCAAAGCGGATTCTCAGAACGGTGATAACTGAGCGGAGGCTATCATGCGCACACTATATCGCCTGTTGTTGGCTGGCTTTTGTAGGCGCTGGCGCGAAGGAACGATTTCAATGATGGTGCACGCTTTCGGTGGCGTCTTTAAACATTGTGGAGCGCACAGGCAGTGCTATTCAGCGAGTACATTCTTAGCCCGGAGTGCGATATGGGATACCTCAGCCTAGAGGACATCTACCCCGATGACGTAGAAAAATATGGCCATATGCGGGTGGGAATGACCGACCTCTATGTAAAAGACAATCACGCCATTTATGGTGTGGTTACGCTTGGCGAATACCGCGAGCTGACCAGCAGATTACTGCGTGACGAAGCGGTGCAAATGATCATCAGCGCTAAGCTCGCCGCGTTGCCCGAGGACTACGATCCGTGGATCAGGCGGATCGAACGTAATCGCGCGCTACACGCTAGGTATGGGGACAAATTCGATCCCAAGGGGGACGATTGACAGACCCCACGTCCAATCATAAATGCAGCGCCTCATCTTACTCGGCCGACCTGGTAGTTACGCTCCTCGGAAATCCATCGGTACTGTAAATAGTGGGACGAACACGGGCTCCAATGACAGGCCACGCTAACAATCGTTGAAAAGGATTAGGTCGCTGAAGATATTCCTTGATTGCGAATTTACCCAGCTCAATCAGGACTCTGATATCTCTAGCGCTGGTATCGGAGTCAGGCGACGAGTTCTATGTTGAATTGACGGATACCTATTCGGTCGAGGACTGCAGTGATTTCGTCATCCGGAACGTTTTGCCGCAGCTTGATCCTCCGCGATATGGTCAGTCGCTTGTCGAAGCTCGAGCCACGCTTCGGAAGTTTCTAGGCTGCTTCGACGAGGAGCTTGAGGTGTGTTCAGATGCGCCACATTGGGATCGGGGATTTTTCTATGATCTCGCTTGTGCAGATCATCAACCCTTGCCAGTCCAGGTTATGAATCAGCCGACCAACCTCACAATCCTTTTCAATCAGGTAAATGCGGAAGCTCTTGAACAGGTAGAGCTGTCTGATCTGCCACACCATGCGTTGCTAGATGCGCGGATGCTTGCAGAGCTTTTCAAGGTCTTGGCCCCCCGGCTTGTTTTGTCGCCCTAGAGGGCGCATCCCAATTCGACGGCTTCTTTTGCAACGGAGCTTGGAGAGGTGTGCCACCAAACCGGGTTGAAGGATGCGCCGGGAGATAATGAGCCAGTGCTCCACGACGCGGGTTGATCAGCTGTGGGCGGTGTACTGCAAGTGAAACGAAGATTGCCATCAGAGGCGTTCTCGGTAACGGCAAACTTAATTATTCCAAATTATGGCTCAGCCATAATTATTGCTGAGTTTTGGCCTCTCCGTTTCTATCTCAGTTGTCGCCAGCAGTCCCTATTGCCCCGACCGATTTGCAATATACTGTTAGGTAACTACTGAAAAGAGACCTGTCATGTCCAAGCTCGCAGAATTCCGCCAACTCGAAAAACACCTCGCCGAACAGCTTCAAGCTCTCGAAGCGCTGAAAGGCGACGCTGGCCTCAAAAAAGAAATCGAATTCGAAACCAAGCTGCGCGCTCTGCTTGCCGAGTACGGCTACAGCCTGCCGAACGTGATCAACTTGCTTGATCCGAAGGCTGGTCGTCGCGCACCAGCTGCCGAGGCAAAATCCGGTACGAGAAAGCCACGTCAGGTAAAGGTCTACAAAAATCCGGAATCTGGCGAAGTCGTAGAAACCAAAGGCGGTAACCATCGAACGCTGAAGGAATGGAAAGCGAAATACGGTGCCGACAAGGTTGAGTCTTGGCTGACCAAGTGATCTGGTTTGAGTACAAAAGGGCCATTTAGGCCCTTTTTATTACAGCGGTGAGGTAGCAAGCTTCCCGCCGTGCATGACAATTACGCGCATGCTGAGTAGCGTCCGGAGAAGGCACCTATTCGGCGAACCACAGTCGCGTGCTCCACCCCCAGCGAGCGTGCCGCAACGGCTAAGGTGCCCTCATGAACAAAGGCAAAGAAAAAACGGAGGCTATCCCAGTCGAGCATATTAATCATCAGGTGTAGTACGAGAGGCTTTTCAGCAAGCTATAAGCCTAGCTTGCCGAGTAATCAGGTGACACTGCCGCGTAAAGGTTGGACTTAAAGTCGTCCCCACGTTATCCGTCCTCAAGAACCTCTTATGCGATGACAGCAATCACGACGAACATGGCATATTCAGTCCCCCGAGGGTTGTAGAGCAACGGGTAAGTTCGCGGCTGACATGGGCACACCTGTCTTACCTTCATCGCTCTGACTTCGGCTTCACTGCTCACAACGCGCACGTCCATTTGCGCTTAAGGCATCGCTTCCAGCATCCCTGACGTTGCGATTGCGATTTCAACCCAGTGAAGATCAGTTTCATTACGCAAGGTGTATTGGACAGACGCTTACACCGAGTCTACGCTGCGAAAGGCTCAAGATGAGGCACTTGCCAAGTCAAATAATCAAAAAACCTTAATTCCGCAGAGCGTCGGTCAAATGCTAAATGCTAGGTCAGCGCAACCGGCAGATAGCTCAAAGCTGAAACTGACCTGCATAGGCTATTGATGCAAAAGCGGAGCGATATCAAATGGAAATAGCATATCCAAAGTCGATCTCACTCGCCGGCACTCCGCCACGCATACCCCAGTTCTCTGGCTCTTGCTCAACCAGCAGTATCAGAGGGGCATGCTCTGAAATATCGAGCTGCGCAGCGATACTTTTACTGATCAGCTGATAAAGCTGGCGCTTGGTTTCCAGCTTGCGTCCTTTGAAGACCGTGATTTCAATTTGGATGAACTCACTGCGATCTCCTGGGGAACGGAAGTGGTCTTTGTCATAGCAGACATAGCGCGCCTGGAGCTCTTCGTCACTGACCTTGAACACCGATTTCAAGCAACCATAAATTGTCTCGATTATGGCTTGTTGGGTATCGGCGTCACGCTGTACAGGGTCTTCTACTCTAACGATGGGCATACTGACCTCAGTTTGAATGCGGCTTGGTAGCGGCGTGCAGGAGCTCCATCAGGAGCTCGGCATGATCGTGTTTTCGGTTTTCGAGTAACCACCGCAGAGCCGCTGACGAATCCGGCGAGGATTTGTCTTGGGAGAGTTTAAAGCGCCCCTCGGTATTTTCCGGCTGTATGACCAACCCAAGAATGTGTGGCAGGTTCGATATCACCCGAGGGTCGCGCTCGTCGACCTGATAGTCAGAGGGCTGCTCTGACAACCGTTTTGCGGTTTTCTCGAGGATTTCGAGCTTTTGGTGTGGGGCGTCCACCACAGTTATGTTCGCCTGCATGTGAACGGCGAGGTAATTCCAGGTGGGGAGTTGGCGCGAGACGTAAGCCTGTGGAGGAATGTAAGCCGATGGCCCCATGAAGACGATTTGAGCACTCAGAGACTTTTCGCCTTTGAACTGTGAGTTATTGCCGTCGACATGTCCGAACAACGACCCATCCGGCTGACGCCATAGCGGAATGTGGCTACAAAGAAATTGTCCGTCCCGATGCGATGTGATCATTGCCAGCGGAAACACATCAACGAAACGGTCGATTAATCCCTTGTCTGTGGAACGGTATTGAGGGTAATGAAAGGGGCAGGCAGACATAGTGTGTACTCGAATTTGGTAGATAAGATCAGGACGCAAGCACGGTGCGACGTTGTTTCCGGCGATCAAGTGCGATGACCATTTGCGCCAGCCAAGTCAGGGCGTTACCCGTCTTGTAAGTGCCTGATGAAGGCGGCAGATGTAGGCCGTTGACCCCACACAGTCGATCCATCAACGTTCGCCCCATCAGCATTGAAAGCGCAATGCCTCGACCGTTACAGCCACTCCACCCCATGATTCGTTCGTCGTGCTGGTGAACCTTCGGCATCCCGTCTGTAGTGAGGCCCACCCACCCGGCCCACTGTTGCTCGGGTTCTTGCACAACAGTGCCGTAGAGGCGCTTGATGCGATCCTGGAGCAATGCACTGCAAGCGGCAGAACGCTGGAGCGGTAACGCGAAGCAGCCCGTCAGCAGCTTTGTAGGCCCCAAGCGGCGTGCAAACCACATGTCCTTGCGGTTGTCTGAAAATGGCAGCAGTCTTTCGGCACGGCACAGCTGCGGTACGGCGAAAGTCGCAAGCGTTAGGGCTAGCGGACTAACTGCTCGCCGAGTCGTACGGCTGGCCGCAGAACCATAGGCATTGCCGGCCATAAATACGCGCCCGGCCCTGATCTCACCCCGCTGAGTTTGGACGGTGACCCAGCCGCCCTGCGGTCGAACATCGAGCGCACTGCAACATTCGATGATATGCCCACCTTTGCGGTTGACCGTGTCTGCCAGTTGGTACACGAATGCCAGGGGATTGATTGCACCAGCATCGGTAAAATGGAGGCCTTCGGCATACTCAGTAGTCCCTAATGCCGTTTCCAGTGCTTCGGGCTCCATGGGGTCTACCTTGACCCCCAGGTGCGTCCAATCCTTGGCCAGTTTATGGGCCCCAACCCCCGCAGCTCCAACCATTGGTTGTACCCAGCCTTTGACCGTTAAATCCGATGGGGCATACTCAAACACAGCCTTCGCTGTTTCGCTCAGAGCGGCTAAAAATGGCGCTGTATCCTCGCCAAGCAAACGTTGGAGTGACTCCGGCGAGTGCCTCGATGGTATGGGAACCACGAAGCCCGAATTGCGACCGCTTGCCCCAGAGCCAACATCCCCGGCTTCCAACACGGTTACCGAGTAACCTGACTCAAGCGCCCGTAGCGCTGCCGCTAATCCGCCAATTCCCGCTCCCACAATCACTACATCACTTTCAAACGGAAGGTTACCGGCGCGAGCGGTGCGGCAGGGCAGTTGTTTTTGCCAACAAGAGGGCGCCGCCAGCATTTCGCTTATGGCCTGGTTAAGCATGGCGCTGCACCCTGGCTTCCGAGTTCCTGGTCAGTGATTCCACGATGCTTTGTGAACGTAACGCCAGCAAGCTGAACGAGCCTGCGTCCCCCATGCCATGTGAAGACTCGCACAACCCGTTGAGGTAGGTGGGCAAGCCGTTGAGCAAGTCGACGCGATAATCCCTGGCAATGGTCAACGTGTCGATTTCATTTTCACGGGCGATTGGGGCTAGCAAGCTCGGGAAGGGCTCCTGACGATCTCCGGTGCCGAGGTCGAGAAAACCCGTGGCCAGAATCACCAAATCGAACGACTGGCTATGTATGCTCCCTTGAAGATACTGCCGACTTTCGATTTGCACCCCGGTAGGGGAAGGTATGCAACCGACCATGTCCTCACACGTTCGTAGCTGCAACCGACTTTCACCTTTCAGCATTTGCTCATATTTACGTACATAGAGCTGGTTTAGGACATCGATGTCCGCAGCCGAATAATTGGTATGCACCAGTTCCTGACGTAACCGCGCCTTATGTTCTGCGCTGGCGTTGTGGAATGTGTCCACAAATGAGGGGAAGTAGACCTCGTCGGAAAACGGGCTTGTATCCTTCTGGCGATAGCCAAAATTACGGGTGAACCCAACGACCTCTCGTACGCCAGTCTGATCACTGGCGTGAAGCAAAATCTCTACCGCGCTCTGACTGCCGCCGATTACGGCTATGCGGCATCGTCCATCGGTGGCAGCCACAGCTTCAGCGAGGGCGGGCAAATAGTCGTTTAAATGGCGGACGCGTCGATCTTTGATGCCTGCGAAAGGGGCAGGAATGTGAGGCGTACGGCCAGGGGCGAGCACCAAAGAACGAGCAAGAAATACTCGGCCATCGACGCAGCACACTTTGTAGTGGGCGCCTTCGCCATTTGATGGGTTTACTGCTTCCACCGATGCAGCTTCACAACCGTAGGCGACGATGTCTTCAAAGAAATCTGCAGCCCAAGAAACGTACTGGGCATATTCCGCACGCAGGGGATGATGCAACGGAAGGTTCAAATGCTCGTACAGGCGGTCTTGTTCAAACAGGAAGTTCGTGAAGGTGTAACGGCTACGCGGATTGCGTGGGGTCACTAGGTCTCGCAGCGGATGATTCTGGATATCCGAGCCCGGCAGCAGCATGTTCGGCTGCCACAATGGGCCCAGGCGCTTTTCAAGAAATTGGACGCTCGTCCCTGGAGCCAATTCTTCCAGGGCGATTGCCAATGCGATGTTTGCTGGGCCAAATCCGATACCCAGAACATCAAAGATCTTTCCAGGAGTGCTCATGCCAGCACCTCCGCGTGACGAGTACCTTTCGTGACCCGAGTTGAACTGACCATTTGTGTGGCCAGAGCACGGTCAAGCCGCTCCAATACTAGGTCGACTTGAGCACTGGTGATTACCAAGGGCGGGAGAAAGCGCAGTACTGCACCATGACGTCCTCCCGTTTCAATAATCAGGCCCTCGTTCAGACACGCACGCTTGACACTTGCAGCTATGGCTCCCGCCGCCTGTGGGTGTCCAAGTGCATCGACGCGGCCATCCGGTTCAACCATCTCCATACCGAGCATCAAACCCCTTCCACGCACGTCACCGATGCATGGATAGCGATTCTGCAGCTGCAACAGGCCTTGGCGTAGTTGATCACCGACAACCTTGACGTGATCCAGCAGCCCTTCATTTCTGATGAACTCCAGGGTTGCGGCTCCGCTGACCAGAGCGATCTGATTGCCCCTGAACGTACCGGTGTGTGCTCCCGGCTTCCATTGGTCGTATTGATCCAAATACAACAACAAAGACAGTGGGTAGCCACCACCGATAGCCTTTGAAAGGAGGATGGCGTCCGGCACGATATCCGCCTGCTGGAACGCGAACAGGTCGCCGCTGCGACCAACACCGGCCTGGATTTCGTCAATGACCAGTGGAACGTCATGCCGTTGGGTGATTTCCCTCACCTGGCGCAGCCAATGCGCGCTTGCTGGAATGCAGCCCCCTTCGCCCTGGATTGCCTCAAGCAAAACCATTGCCGGTTTACCAATGCCACTTTCCGGATCGCTGAGGGCGTTTTCCAGGCAAACGAGGCTGAGCCGTTCTGTCTCTTCCGGACTGGTGCCGGCGCCAAATGGGCTGCGATATACGTAGGGGTAGGGCAGAAAGTGCACTTCGCCAGGCAGGCCAGTAATCTCTTGTTTGGGTGCTAGGTTGCCCATCATGCCGAGCGTGCCGTGAGTCATACCGTGATAAGCACCCTGAAAAACGATGATCGGGCGGCGTTTCGTCGCGGTTTTGAACAGTTTTAGGGCAGCCTCGGCGGCGTCGGCTCCCGTAGGCCCGCAGAACTGGATCTTCGCTCGTTTGGCGAAGGCAGGCGGAAGCATCTCGTAGAGCTCCTGGACGAAATGCAGCTTTGCCGGAGTCGCGATATCGAGGGCCTGTTGCAACTGCCCGGACTGCAGAAACTGGATGACGCGTTGCTGAACAAATGGGTGATTATGTCCAAGGGGAAGAGCACCTGCGCAAGCAAGGCAATCCAGGTAACGGCGCCCATCGATGTCTACAACCTCGGTGCCTGCACCTTGGCTCAGAACTGTCGGAATATTCCTAGCGTACGTCCGGGCATTGGATTCCAGGCGCGTGAGAAAATCGATAGATGATTCAGTCATGGTTGACATTCCTTGTCAGATAGAAACAGATTCAATGAGCTGCGTTTGTTTATTGGTGGTTGCGGCCTCACCCAAGGCACGAATCCAGCGGCGGTACTCAATACCCATTCGATCACTGACCACATGCATTTCCGCTTGTGGGTCTAGTGGCAGGCGCGGAGGGCGTTGGGATTCGACAATACGGCGATCCTGTTCGAAAACAATATTTTGCCGAGAAAGGATCTGTTCGAGCGTGAGATCCTGGCCAAAGTTAATAGCGACTATCAGCCAGATAATGCATTGCGATTCATCCACTGGAGTGGCATTGAAAAAGGTGCAGAAGCGTTCTGTTTCACCGGTTTTTTTGACGAAATACGCAGTCGTAGGATTCAGGACTGAATAGGTATAACGGGCATTAACCGGTATCCCACGATGGTCGCCGTACGGTTGAAAGACACAAATTTCAGAAGAGTGCAGGCCATGCTCGTCTTCCTTCACGTTGTACCGCTTCAGCGGTTCAGGCGCGTCCGGCAGACCATTGAGATTGGCATGCACAAAGGGGAAGTGCGATGCATCGATGAAGTTTTCGAGAGAGCGCAACGCGTTTGCGTTGTAATGGTATGGGCCTGCAAACACCTTGCGAAAGCTCTCGTCATGCCACTGTGGCAATTCCGGCAGCGGTCGCAGCGGTTCCTCCAGGCTCACCCAGACGTATCCGTAGCGCTCTTCAGCGTAGTGGCGAAAAATCAGGCGCTGTGAAGAGGGCCCTTTTCGTTCAGGATGTGCTGGAACTAACGTGCATTCGCCTTGGCTGCTGTAGCGCCACCCATGATAAGGGCATTCGATCTGTCCTTGTTTGACACAACCAAGTGACAATTTTGCACCTCTGTGGCCGCAGTAATCCTTCCAAGCATTGATTTTCCCTTGGTCGTCTCGCCACAAAACCAATTCTTCGCCAAGCAACCGAACGGCCTTGGGTTGGTCGTCGCCGACATCCGTACTCAGGCAGACCACATGCCATTGCCCTGCGAGAGCTCGGTAATCGAGTTCGTTGGGATTCCATTCACCTTGGTATAACATTCCATCTCCTTGTTTTTAGCGCATGTTGGCTACAAAGCTGTTTTTACAAGTCATCCAGTGCCAGATACTTTTCAGTTTGAATTATCAGCTCGCGCTCGGAAAAACTCGTTAATTCAGCCGACATTGCATGGCTATCTCCTGAGCGTTGGAGTTCAACCAGGGTTTTTTTCATAGCATGGATGGCAGCCCGTTGCAGATCCGATGGCACGATGACAAGTTGATAACCAAGTTCTGCAAGTGCTTGTAGAGAAACGAGTGGGGTTTTTCCGCCATAGAACATGTTCATGAGTTTTGGCCCCGGAATACGCTGGGCAATAATCTGAATTTGCTCCAGCGTCTCCGGCGCTTCCACAAAAATCATATCGGCACCAGCCTCAACGTAACGTTGTGCTCTAACAAGCGCTGCTTCGAAACCTTCAATTGCTATCGCGTCAGTGCGAGCAATAACTAAGCAATTAGTGTCTTGCAAGCTGGCACGCGTCACTTTGATCTTCTGGCACATTTCTTCGACATCAATAAGCGATTTGTTGTCCAAGTGCCCGCATCGCTTAGGGAATGTTTGATCTTCCAGATGGAAGCCGGCTACACCGATGCGTTCCAGTGCCCTCACGGTGCGTTGCACGTTGGCAGTTCCGCCAAATCCAGTGTCCGCGTCTGCGATAACGGGGATATCGCTGGCTTCTACAATTTTCTCAATCCGCTCGATAACTTCAGTAAAGCTCAGCAGACCGATATCTGGATACCCAGCAGATCTAGCGATAGCGCCACCACTTGCATACACAGCGTCAAAGCCAGCCAGACTGACTAGTCTTGACGACAGGCCGTCATAGGCACCAGGAGCCATAATGGTTTTTCCTGAATTCAATAGATCACGTAGAGCTTGAGAGCTTTTCAATTGCAAACCTCGCTTTGTATAGTTAATTCCGGGCGAACGCGCCAGATGTGTTTTTTCAATTACCGCCAAGATAGGCTCGATACACGAGAGTAACGCCACTAACCAATATGATGATGTTGATTAGCCTGGTGAACGTGTTGCGAGACATTTTAAATGAGATGTGCTCGCCAGCCCAAAGACCAAACATCATGGCTGGCAATAAGTAGATCGCAGTCACGACTAACGCAAGATCGGTGTAGGCTCCTGCTACAGTGAGCATGGAGATACGTACGAGCGTGCTAATGCCGATCAATGTACTTTGAGTGGAGCTTGCTTTCTCTTTGGTGTCTATCCTGCCGTTCAAATATATCGCGTACAGGAAGCCGCCACTGCCAAACAGGGCGCCAAACAGGCCGCCGCCAACACCCAGGGGCATTGCCCACGCCGCAGATATGTAACGAGTTCGTACAGGCTTTGTAAGCATATACAACGCGTACAAGGTTACGAAACACCCCATCGCGAGCATTAAAACGTCAGATTTCGTTTTTAGTAGCACCGCTATGCCAGCCATGCTTCCAATGGCCATGAATGGCAGCAGCCTAGCGAGCTCAATGCGCACCACATGCTGATGAGAACGCGCCAGTTTTCCAAATGCAGCCACGCAGTCTAGGAGCACCAGTAGAGGGATCGCTTGCGACAGAGGCATGTAATTCACTAACACAGGGCCCGCAACCAGTGCCGTTCCAAAACCTGCAATAGAAAAAATTACGTATGCCAGGCTGATGGTAACGAACATTACTACTAAGGTCGCATTGTCGAAAGGGGCATGCAGAAAAGCATCTGGCATTATCGGAATTTCCGTTTCGTGTTGTTCCATTACCCTACCCAATAGGGCGAAAACCTACTAATATGGAAATGACATCTTACTGATCACATTTTGGCATAGCTGTTATGATATCAATGAAGCAGTTGCGATATTTTGTAGAAATCGCGGAACATGGAAGCTTCAGTGTCGCAGCGCAGAGATTGTTTATTGCTCAATCAGCGCTAAGTCGACAAATGAAGGAGCTAGAAATTAACCTTGGTACGCTTTTGTTCGAGCGCACCGCAAGACAACCCCATTTAACACATGCTGGGTTAGCGTTCTTGCCAAGGGCCAAAGCAATTTTGATTGACGTCGACAGCGCAGCTCGACTGGCTACTTCGGTAGGCAACGGTCAAAGTGGTACTATCCGGCTTGGCCATGCCAGCACGGTGCCGCTCATAGGAAAGTTAAAAGATGCGCTTGGGCTTTATCTGAAGTGCATGACCGATGTTCATATTGAAGTGTCGGAGGAGTCTTCAGAAACACAACTAATGAATTTAGTTAACAATCGCATTGATGTGGGATTATTTCGACTGCCGGTTTTACATCAATTAAATGAGATTAAGCTTCTTACCCTGTTTAGTGAGAAAGTTGTAGTCGCAGTCGGCCCCACCCATCCTCTGTCATCAAGAAAGTCCATATCACTTGCCGAGTTGCGAGACGAGCCATTCGTCTCGATAGCACATCCAAAACGCGGTGGGCTTAGTTATCTTTCATTTGAACTTTGCGCTCGTGCAGGATTTGCTCCGAAGTCAGCGCAGGTTTATTCGTTAAAAAGTACGCAATCGTTGCTTATCCAAGCAGGATTCGGCATAGCTCTGCTTCCCGTTTCGATGGTTAAAGCTTCTTCCTTACATGCCATTGATATCACAGATGAGGGTTGTGAAAGCGGGGTCGTTCTTGCCCATCACGAGCGCGATTCCACTCTGGTCGGGGCTTTCGTTGAGCACTTTCGAGAAGCATTTTCCGTCTCCGGCGCCACCACAGCAGGTCTCAGTCCATAGGCTATACAAGACCGACAAACGACAGGATAACTAGGGCGATCACCACTGCCCCAACGATGTAGATGATATTGTTCATGAAAACCACCTCTCTATCTGAACGGGATTTCGACACCAAGGTGTCTAATACAAACGACACTTCCGCTCGTAATTCCGTTCCGCAAACGTCCAGATGCTGCGCCATCACACCAATGTTCCTTTGCGATTTTACGAACCGTCTCTCGTCGCCAGATGTTGATTAATGGACGTTTGCTCCAGTGCGAATTCCGTCACGAATACGACCTAATCAGAAAAGTAATCGCGCTTACATCATGCAACTCGGAGTTTTTGGTGTAACGTTGAGGATACTAATCAGATAGAGATTTCCCATGTCCAAGCTCGCAGAATTCCGTCAACTCGAAAAACACCTAGCCGAACAGCTCCAAGCGCTCGAAGCCCTGAAAGGTGATGCTGGCCTTAAGCAGGAAATTGAATTCGAAACCAAGCTCCGTGGCCTGCTTGCCAAGTACGGCTACAGCTTGCAGAACGTGATCAATTTGCTTGATCCACATGCCGGTCGCCGTGCCCCTGCAGTCGAATCTAAAGCTGGCACTCGTAAGCCTCGCCAAGTGAAAATCTACAAAAATCCTCACACTGGCGAAGTCGTCGAAACCAAAGGCGGCAATCACAAAACTCTGAAAGAGTGGAAAGCTCAGCACGGCTCCGACACCGTCGAGTCCTGGCTGACCAAATGAGTTTGGTTTGAGTACAAAAAGGGCCTTCGAGGGCCTTTTTTTATAACGGATTGAGGGGCATCGAATCAGGGATTAGCGTAGTGATCACTCTCCGTTCGCTCTTAACCCACCATTTTCGCTTTATTCCATACCTCCACATCGACTGGAGCCTGCCAAACGCTGCAGGTTTTTTCAGTGTTATCGATCTCACTTTAGCGGTCTAATTAAGCTGGACACTATTTTTAGCGATGAGAAATCCTAATGAATTCAGAACTCAGTGAGGAGGAAATGCGCTAAGCGCTATTCGGCTCCTCAAGCCAACCCATGCCAGAGTCACAACCGGAACGGCTTGAGCCGGATGCTCTCGCAAAACCGCTGCCTAGGCCAAAGCCCCGAACGGTTGCTAAACCGCTATCGCCGAAGCTCAGGGTGGTGCTGCACGTTACAAAGGAATTTGAAGGCGACGTAGAAGTGTTCGTTTATGACGCGAACACATTGAGCACCCTCGTCGCGGAGCAGGAGGCGAAGAATGAAGCTAAAAAGAAGAAGTTCAGGTATTTCGACGTTGTGTTTGTCAAACCTATCCCTTAGTCAATTCTTCATGAGCACTGGGTGCTGCTTGATCA
The DNA here is from genome assembly GCF_020423045.1 of Pseudomonas sp. MM213. Taxonomy (NCBI): domain Bacteria; kingdom Pseudomonadati; phylum Pseudomonadota; class Gammaproteobacteria; order Pseudomonadales; family Pseudomonadaceae; genus Pseudomonas; species Pseudomonas sp. MM213. The sequence continues at coordinate 1,949,561 of NZ_CP081943.1, read as the reverse complement.
GCAGCGGCCCAGCAGATTCTTGAGCGCTTATACAAAGTGAGCTTTGGCAGCCTGAAGTAATGAGAGTTCAGGTGCAGTAGAGTGGTTTAGTTCGGACGGGCATCCATCCAGGATGTGGAAGTGCTCACTATCCCTTGAAACCCGGCAAGCCCTGAGCGGCACGCCACTCCTTCACAATCTGCGTTATGCCCTCAGGGGAGTTATCTGCTCCGGGCTCTGGATAGTAGATCAAGTCTGATCCTGCTGGGTGCTCGCTGATTTTCTCAAAGTGCAACAAAAGCAAGTCTGCACGATCATCGTTTTCAGCCTCTTTGTCCTCCTTGGCGAGTTCTTCCAGCAGTCCGATGAACTCGGCCTCGGTGTACTCTGATAAGCTGTTTTTCAGTAATGTGTCTGTCATGTCTGGCCTATTCGTTCCGGTGAAGATCGATGTGGTTTCTCGGTGTGTTTATTCGCAGGTTATCCACGTCGTACACGCCGCCACCCGCCGATATTTTTTCGAGGTGGTGCAGTTCATACGATAGCCTGCCTCCGACTCTGTCGGCTTTTCGTACACGTGGGGCCCGACCTGTACGCATACGCCCAATATTCTGTTCGATGAACTGGTCTGCCGCCGCTGATCCCGAGACAGCTTTCCATAGTGCGGCTCTGAATGTGTCGAAGCTTTTGAAATCACGTCCCCTCAGTGCGTCCGCCACGTCTTTTGGGATTGGAACTCCTACCCCAGAACTCGCCCCAATAAGCCAGATACCAGCTACATCTTCGCCTTGACCTGTGACAGTGCCGGGGGTCTTGCGAACACTCATCACGATGTACAACGGCTGCACACCAGAGCCAGCCGGGAACACAAGGATGAAGTCCTTGTACTCAGGCGGATAGATCGGATTGACGATGATGTTATCAGCCTGTTCGGTAGGCGGATAAATCCAAATCTGTGGGGTTTGTGGTGCGCCCTCTAACGGCGGAATTCCTGAGGTACTGGATGGGTCAACGGATGGTGTCCATATGAGGGTTACGCCATCGCCAAAGTCGGCCACTTGCTGAGAGCCTTGAACCTTGAACTGGACAACAGGAATCATCTCCCAGTCGCGGCGCTTCTGAGTGTTGTAACCGTAGCCCTTTAGGGTGCCGTCAGCTTGCTCCTCGACGTGCAGTCGAACGCGGGTACGGCCCTCCTTGAGGGATTGGAGCTGGTCTTCTGTGTACAGGCTGCTATCGCCCAGACTTGACGGCCAGAGCAGGGCAACCACTCCCGCCAAGGCTCCAGCAGCAACCCCGGCAGTGACTACGCCGGCACCAGCAGCCCCCGTTGTAGTTGTCCCAGTGCCAACCCCGACGCCCGCAACAGCCGCTCCAGTGGTGCAGAGACCGCCGCAGGATGCACCAGCAGAAGCAATAGCAGTTCCACCTAGAATGAGGGTTCCAAGTGCAGTGGGTAATGCGCTACCGCTTATTTGTTTGAGTTGGATGTTTCCGGCTGCATCCGTTTCACGGCCACCCAGCAGAGAGAAGTTTCCATATTCGCTGACAGCATCGGTGGGGATTGATCCACCGGGACTGACATAGTTAATGGTGCCATCAGGCAGCTTGCAGGGTTTGGTAAAGGTGCATCCAGCCACATTGGACTTCGCATCTGCCTTCGGTGGAAGGTCTTTGTATTCCGCCCAGCGTTGAGCGTGAATATCGACGGGTTTGACTTCGTCGTAACGGTAGCCCTTAGGCGGGTTGGGTACATAACCGCTCATGCAGCATCCTTGTTCGTCCTTGAAAAATCCCGGTTTGAAGTCGGGGCAGAATGACGTTACCGAGAAAGGCAGGCGCCTGGCTTTAGGATGTTTCCTAAATGAGGTGCTCTGTTTTCCTGTTCCATGTCACTTGGAGGGCGAATGGTAACCGCTCTAGCATGAGGGTTTGAATGCTGGCACTTTGGTTTGAAGAATAGCGACGCCATGCGCGGTTATCCCTAAAGACGCTGCCGGTAACCCAGCCGAGATAACTGGCATAAATGTGATATCACGTTCTTTTCGTTACTTTCTATTCCGCCGATGCTAGCGTCAGCAAGCGTCTTGTTCAAATACGTTGGGAAACGTGGTTGAACCCGATTTTTTCTCCACTACTGCAAGCAATCCGAGCAAGCCGCGATTGTAGAGTCGCACCGGTGCTTGAGGCTCTGAACAGTAATTCAGAGGAGCTACATGATCTGTGGACTTGATGTCCTTAGACTGTGATAGGGGGTCGAGATTTTGGACATATAACGTACTCGGTAATCGATCTTAAAATCGATTCACGCTGCTTCACGTAGGAGCTTTACGTACTTGTATACGGTGGCCCTTCCCATAGATAGAACATTGGCGATGTAGTCTGAGGCACTTCGGCCTTCAAAGGCGCCTTCGGCGTAAAAGGCTTCAACCAGCAATCGCTTATCGTTTCGCGTCAGTCCAGGGAGTGACAGATTATGTTCCTTGAGCCAGGCGTGCAGGAAGGTATTGATGCGTTCTTGCCAGTCATCCCGAAACAACGCGTCAGGCTGTGGAAGCAACCGGCTGGGCTCGAAGAAATTGTTCAGCGCTTCACGTGCCATCTCCAACACGGTGAAATTCATGTTAATGCACAAAAGTGCCTCGGGCTCGTCGTCGTCGTTTCTCAGTACGCTGGTAATGGAGCGGATTTTCTGTCCGTTCCAGTTTAGTTTCTCGTAGGGGCCAAGGTTACTGACGATCTCGAAATCTCCCGGTAACTGATCGAGGGCTGAATCATCTCCCAGTTTCCGTTTGGAAATATTGTTGGCAATGTGGACGATGGTTTGCGTTTTTATGTCGTGAATGATGACTTCCGCGTGAGGGAAATACAGCAACGCGATACCGTCGGCGATGGCCTTGTAATTATTAAGTTTTTTCATGCTGGGGCAGGTCGCAAGAGAATCCGTTAGGGGAGTAAATGTATCAGCTACGATGTTTCACTACGAGCCGTGATTTTGTAGAGATAGTGACGACCACCTAGGCGCTCCAGCGTCATGCGAATGTTGTTATCGAGTAATGAGAATGCCGACGGCATCGCCATCGCCGTCGGCATCATTCATCAGACCACGCCACGTTACTGGCGAAGGCATGAAGGAGAAGATCAAAGCTCTGCGAGAAATTCCGAAACCTTTTCCAGTCCTTCTTTCAGGACTGAAAGGTTGTTGGCATAACCAATGCGCACATAACCTTCGATGTCCAAGGCACTACCTGGCGTGAACATGACGCCTTTGCTTTCCAGCAGCTTGACGCACAAGTCGCGGGAGGACAGGTCGACATCGATCTTTAGAAGGGCTGTGGTGCCGGATTTCGGTTTGACGAACGAGACCTTGGGTTCTTTCGCGATCCACTGATCTAAATATTCGAGGTTGGTGCGAGTAATGGATTTGTTACGGGCCAGGATCTTGTCCTTGTTCTCTAGCGCGATACAGGCGAAATGATCATCCAGCATGCCGACGCTGATGGTGTTGTAGTCGCGGTGAATGGCGACCCGATGAATCAGTTCAGTTGGCGCGACGATCCAGCCTAGGCGCAGACCAGCCAGCGAGAACGCCTTGGACATACTGGCGGTGCTGATACCTTTTTCGTACAGATCTGCCACAGAGACGGTGAAGCCGTCGCCATCCTGGTCGATGCCCCGGTAGACCTCGTCACTGAGAAGGTAGGCACCGGCCGAACGAGCAATCGCCACGATCTGCTCAAGCATGGCTTGATTCATCAGAGACCCGGTCGGATTGTTCGGGTTGTTGATGGCAATCACTTTGGTATTCGACCTGACCAGCGCACTGAGCTCTTCTAGGTCAGGCAGGAAGGCGTTCTCTTCACGTAGTTTGAGAATCGAAACGTCGGCGCCGTAACTCTCGGGAATCGAGTAGTGCTGCTGGTAAGTTGGAGCCACGGAAATAACGTGGTCACCAGGCTCAACAAGGGTTTCATACACCAAGGCGTTAGCACCTATCGCACCATGGGTGATGATCACGTTGTCCTTGCTCTGCTTCGAGTACAAAGCCGCCACGTTATTGCGCAGGCGATCAGAACCTTCGATGGCACCATACGTCATCTTCAACGGCAGCAGCTCATCGAGGATGCTGTCTTTTTTACCGGCCATTTCCAGTAGTTGTTCGATGGTCAGAGACTCGACACAGGTTTCGGCCAGGTTGTATTCGCAGTCGTTTTCATAGGCGTTCATCCAGATTTCAACGCCGAATTCTTTGATCTTCATGTAGATACCTTTCGTTTTGATTGTTTGTCAGCAAACGGTGTTCAGCGCTGAGTGAGCGCCTTATAGATTTCGAGGGTAATAGCAACATCCTCCAGGCCCAGACCGATGGAACGGAAAAACACATGACGGTCGTATTTGGGCAGTGGTGCTGTTGAATTGGATAGCTCTGCCAGGTCACCTACCAAGCTTTCGGTCGACCATAATTTACGTTCGGCCGCGATTACCATTTCTCCGGCCGCCAATGGGGTCGTGTGTCTGTAATCGCAGTACACGTCCATTTTTGATAATTCCTCCGGAGAGATTTCATGCGCGCGATAAGCATTGGTGCTGATCGAAGTGATGAGAGTTGGCTGTCCGAGAATTTCCGTATGCAGGACAGGTTTTGGTGAGGAAGTACAAAGCATCACGACGTCCGCATTGGAGACAGCTTTCGATTGCAGTTCGCATAGCGCGATGCGTGAGTCGATTGCCAAAATGGCCTCGCGCTTTTCTTCACTTAGCGATGAGATTTCCAGGGAGTGGATAGAAATTTTTTCCCAGTTCCGCAATCCCTTCACGACCTCGATATGTGCCAGGGCAATCGGGCCGGTGCCGATTACGGTAAGACGCTTGCTGTCTTCGGGGGCTAGGCGATCAACTGCCAGCGCAGTGGTCGCAGCAGTACGCAGGGTGGTCAGCAGACCTGCGTCGGCAAGTAACAGTGGAGTACCGGTTTCCATGGACATCAGGATTGACCATGCGGTTACCAGCGGTTTGCCATCGGTCTTGATGTAAGGGGACGTTTTAATCCCATAAACCTTTTCTGCGCTCATAACCCCCAGGTAGTTGATGAAGTCTCCCTGCCCGTTGGGGAATTCCACCAGTTGTTGTGGAGGCTGTACGGCGTTGCCGGCACCCAGCGATTCGAACAGCCTGCGCATCGCAGACAAGACGTCGATCTGTGCTAGCAACGCCTTGATATCTGACTCTTGAACGACAAAGGGGGCTTGATTATGTGTGGGCATGTATGACGCTCTCAGGCAGCTGTTAAAGGAGAAATCACGCAGGCAAAAATGATCTAGGATTCAACAGGCACCGGAATTGGCCCCCTGACACGCCCCTTGTTCAAGGCGAAGATAGAACCCTTTTTTTGCCTAAAACCGATGCAAATCCACCCGCCAGACACAGGGGCTCACCGGCGATAACTTCCCGGAGCCTGGAGAGTGGATGGCGAAATAACTGAGGAACTCTTGAGTAGCAAACTAGCCCGTGAGAACTGATATCACCCGGTTATTTGCCATACACATCGAAGTCGAAATATTTCGCGTTGATGGCTTGGTAGATACCCTTGGCCCTCAATGCCTTGATGGCGTCATTGAAACTTTGTACATGGGGTGTATCGCCTTTGCGCAAGGCTATGCCGATGCCGTCACCGAAGTATTTTGGATCAGTCAATTGCGGGCCAGCGAAGGCGAATCCTTGACCGGTAGGCAATTTTAGAAATGACTCGCTGAGAATGATCTGATCAGCGACTGTTCCATCCAGTCGGCCGGAATTCATATCCAGGTAGATCTCATTTTGCGAGGTATAGCGCACGATCTCCGCGCCCTTGGGCGCCATTATTTCGGTTGCAAAGCGGTCGTGGATACTGGAGCGCTGCACACCGATTCGCTTGCCTTTCAGGCCAGAGAGGTCTTCACCAATTTGTGTTCCACTTTTCATCGCCAGTCGAGCGGGGCTTTGATAATACTTGTCGGTAAAGTCGACAGATTTCTTGCGCTCTTCTGTGATCGACATCGACGACAGAATCGCGTCGACCTTTTTGACCTTCAGTGCGGGAATCAAGCCGTCGTATTCCTGCTCGACCCATTGGCACTTGATCTGCATTTCTGCACAAAGCGCATTGCCAATATCGTAATCGAAACCGGTGATTTCGCCGTTGGGTGACTTGGAAGCGAAGGGAGGGTAGGCCGCTTCTATGCCGATTTTTAGCGGTTGATCGGCCGCGTGGGCTACGGACATAGAGAGCGCGAGCATAAGACCGCTGAATACTGCGTGGATTTTCATTTTTAGGTGCCTCAGATTGATTGTCGGTATTGTTGGTGAAGCCGCAAAAAGCAGCTCGCCAAGGCAGTTTAAAAACTGAGTCTTCGTAGCTTATTGATAGGTTTGGTACCTACTCTGGTTGTTAGAAAGCGTGCATTAACTGGCCAGTAATACGTCCGGGCAGCGGTTCAGTGCCTGCCGCCATGCCAATACGCTGACCAGCTCGAACGAGCCTGATGTGATTTCGAGCAACGAGAACACCATCGACCGGGCTCGGTACCGGAATACGCGGCGTTCCGAGCTGCATATCAAGCGGCAAGATTTCGGCAATGAGGTCTCCGCGCTGTACAGCCGAGCCGAGCGCTTTTTTCCAGGCAATGATGCCAGTGCCGGTTGCCTCTAGATGGGCAACCCCCTCAAGCGGATATATGGTCACCTGTTCTGGATTGATGGGGAGCTCGACGTCATCGTCCAAGCGAATCAAGCCTTCGGCACAGAGAAAACGCAGTAGCCCCATCGCATCTTGTTCGGCTATATCGTCTTCCACATCGGCTTGGCCGCGAAGCTCGACGGTGGCGGAGAAACCAAGGTGTTCTGCGTCCACGAACTCTTTCACATACAACGCTTTCCAGGCCTTGGCATAAGCCTCATCAAGTGGGAATCCACCGGCTTCCTCTTCGAGAAACACCGCCGTGACACCCATGCTTGTGGCGAGACGTGTTGCCCGTTCCTGCTGATTGCGGTTGGCGTAAATGTGCAAAATACTTGAGGTGTCACAGTGCAGGTCGATGAACAGATCGTGCTGCAGCGCCTCGTGCAATAACAGGTACTTGTTCGCGGCGACAGTTTCCGTAGGAATCGAATCGCCAAGCGCAGACAGCATCAATGACTTCATTGCGGAAGTGTCGTTATGGGCTGGTCGTGTCGTTGTCAGCCCGGTCTCCAGCTTGCCGACGATATTTGGGAAGTTGCGGTTGAAATTCTCACCATTGGCGAGATTGAAGCGCCCAGTTAGCTGGCCAAAAACCTGCTGACCCATGCCAACAGGATTAGCGAATGGCCTGATCACAATTCGACCGAAGATCCGCTCCTGCTGCTCCAACTTTTGCAGATGAACGAGAAGATGCTGAATCACAAGAAGCCCTGGGTGTTCGTCGGCGTGCAATCCGGCCTGTATGTAGGCACTTCGTTGACCCGAGGTACCACTGAAGGTGTGTTTGCAGAGCTTGTGCACCACGCCAGGGGTTTGCGAGGGAAGGGTGATTTCTACGGTCTGAGCCATGCCAGCTACACCTGTTCGTGTGATATTTGTCCATAGTGGACTTATTGTCTCTAATTTTCAAGGGGTCGTTGGTCGTTTGGTCGATGGAAAAAACAAGGTATTGAGAGCTACACGTGTGATGACGCCGGAGCAGACTGGTGATCGAACAGATCTAGGGACGGGGGGCGTAATGAGGAGAGAGCGTATTAAGAGTCAGTTAAAACAGTTCTAGCAATCGATATCGATAAAGTCGTTATATATTTTTAGTGGCGGATGAGTTTCTAGCTAGTAAGTTAGCAATGACCACCAAAGAGTCTTTCTCTTGCTGATCAAGGTTGCGATAGACCGTCAGCAGGTTTGCCTCTGATTCGGAAAGTTGCTGTTCTTCTGCAGTTATGGCGTTTCCGGAGATAATATAATAAATGTCTAGGCCTTTGGTCTGAGCTTTACTCAAATAAATTAAGCCCGCATTTTTATCACGCGTCTCATAACTAACTTGAGTTCGGCGAGAGACACCCATGAGCTGGGAGAAGTCTTCCTGGCTGTATCCGAGTCGCTTCCGCTCCTCCTGCAGACGCATCCCCATAGTTACATTTATATTCATGTGTGACCTTCTCCTTATTACGAATATCTGTTTTGGGGGGCGTTAGAAAATTAGAAAATTTAAGTTTCCATGTCCGAACTCGCTGAATTCTGACAATTCGAAAAACACCTAGACGAACAGCTCCAAGCTTGTCTTCACTGAGGAGGAGTAGGAGGAGGTGAACCCTTCATTTCGGCAATAAACAGCTCAATAAGGTAACGAGATATCGAGCGGTGAGAAGATAGAGTGGGTAGTTCATGCAAATTGAACCAGCGCGCATCTTCGATCTCTCCGGGCTGCGGCACAATTTCGCCTCCGTCGTAGTCGGCATGGTAGCCGAACATCATTGAGTGCGGATAAGGCCATGATTGACTGGCTTTATAACGAAGGTTGCATATCTCGATCCCCACTTCCTCGCGGACTTCTCTGGTTACGCATCCTTCCATGGACTCCCCTGGCTCCGCGAACCCGGCAAGGGTACTGTAAAGCCCAGGTGCGAAAGAGGGGGAGCGAGCCAACAGCACCTCCTCGCCACGCGTGATCAGGACGATCATGCAAGGAGAGATCCTGGGATAAAAACGCAGGCGGCAGTCTTCGCAACATGACGCTCGCTCTGCCTTCAACATGACAGTAGGTGCACCACAGGCACCGCAGAACCGATGTTGCTGTGACCAAGTTCCCACTTGAGCTGCGTAGGCCAGCATCTTGTAGGTTTCAAGGTCACGTTCAAGCATCAGATGTCTAAGTGACATCCAGGCACAGCTCGGTAGCTCTTGGGTGGATGCGGTTTGAATCATATGTATGGGAGAACCGTTCAGGTAACCCACGCCATGTATGCTGCCGACATGCAGATCAAGGGTCGATACCCACGCCTTTTCAAACAGTACGGTATCTGAGGTCGCCAAAAAACCTCTCGGCCCCAGCACTAACAGCCGATCGGCAAGTTGGGTAGTATCGACCATTGCCGGCGTCCAGATCGTCGACATCACTAGGCGCTCCATGTGTACTGTAAAGCTGCGCCGCTAATATAAAAGTTAGGCGCAGCCTGCTGAGTTAGCGGTGAATTTTGTGGCCAGCTTCAGTTAGTACCGACAGTCCTTTCTCGAAGTCGGTCTCTTTGAGCAGCATGTAATCGCCATCGAAGGTTGACACCACGAACACGCCGAAACTGCTTTCGGTAAGAGGGCGGATGACAGAGAGGATGATGCCTGTCTCATCGAAGGCGAATGGGCCCACGAACTGAACGCAACGCCAGTCGCGGTCAACTTTAACGCCTTCAGGTACACGTGATTGCAAGCAGACGATCGACAGTTCCTCAGGCGAACGTGAGATGCTGACGAATCCTGCGCCATCTGCCCAAGACGGAAGCTTTTCGTCCCCCTGCAGTCGGGAAATGCTGTAGGCGTCGGGCAATACTTTCAGATTGATGCTTTTTGCGAGTTGCATGATGGCTCCTTGAGATTGATGAGGCGACCGTTTACTGCTGGTGATTGTCCGCATGGTCAGTGTGCGGAAGGTAAGTCTCCACTAGCCGCACCCAGTAGGTGGCGCCTAGGGCCAGAATGTCGTTATTGAAGTCAAAGCTGGCACTGTGAAGCACGCATGGCCCATCGCCGTGACCGAGACCGTGCTGGTCGCTGGCGCCGTTGCCAATGAAAACGTAACAGCCAGGCGTATGCTCGAGCATGTGCGCAAAGTCCTCGGAGGCCATTGTCGGCGCTGCGTCGGTGACCACTTGGTCGGGCCCGACGAGTTTACGTAGGACGTCAACACACAGCTCCGTCTCCTGCACATGATTGATCAGCGGTGGATAGTCTGACTTGCACTGCACTTGAACATTGCAATGGAATGCTTGCGAAACATTCAATGCCAAGTGACGTATCCGCGCTTCAATGGTTGTCATGGCGTTTCTTGAAAACGCCCTGAAGATTCCCCCGAGCTGAGCCTGGTCTGGAATGACCGTCAAGGTGTCATCTGTGCCTGTTTGTAGATGGGTAATCGATAGCACGACCGGATCTAAAGGCGATAAGCACCTCGTCATGATGATCGGGATCGCTTGGGCAAGATGTGCAAGGGCCGGTACCGGATCGGTGCTTTGCTGAGGCAGAGCTGCGTGTCCGCCTTTACCTGAGATGGTTATGCGAAACTCGGTGTCCGAGGCCATCATGGCCCCGGGGCGCAACGAGAATTGGCCGACCGGTAATCCCGGCCAGTTGTGCATACCGAAGATTGCGTCCATGGGAAAGCGCTCGAATAACCCGTCCCTGATCATTTGTAGTGCGCCTGCATCACGCTCTTCGGCGGGTTGGAATATGAAATAGACCGTTCCGTCAAAGCTGCGGGTGCGTGACAACTCTTGCGCCGCAGCTAGCAGCATGGCGCAGTGGCCGTCATGGCCGCACGCGTGCATTTTGCCGGCATGCACCGATGCATGTGCAAATTGGTTCTTTTCCTGAATCGGCAATGCGTCCATGTCGGCGCGTAGTCCGATGGATCGCGTGCCTACTTGGCTTCGCAATACCCCGACGACACCTGTACCGGCCAGCCCCCGGTGCACCTCTAGTCCCCAGCTCTGCAATGACTCAGCAATAAGGTTCGCGGTTGAATGTTCTTCAAAAGCCAATTCGGGATGTTTGTGGAGCTCGTGCCGTATGGCGTAAATGGTTTCAGGGACATTGATCAAGCTGCCGGAGCCCTGCTCACTGCTCATCACTTCAGCCCCATGGCAAGAAACTGGCGAAGGCGCTCACTTTGAGGATTGTCGAATAACTCCTCTGGTGTACCTTGTTCTTCGATTTTGCCGCCGTGCAAGAAGATGACCTTACTTGAGGCTGTTCGTGCAAAACCCATCTCGTGTGTGACCACGATCATCGTGCGTCCCTCTTGGGCAAGCTGCTGCATGATCTTGAGCACTTCCCCAACCAGTTCCGGATCAAGCGCCGAGGTAGGCTCGTCAAACAGCATTACCTCGGGTTCGACTGCTAACGCTCGGGCGATGGCGACGCGCTGCTGCTGGCCGCCGGACAGATGGGCCGGATAAGTATTGTGGAAACGCTCGTCCAAACCGACTTTCTTGAGGTAAGCGACCGCACGGGCACGCGCCTCTTCCTTGGTGACTTGCAATGTTTGCATCGGCACCATGCTGACGTTTTCCAGCACGGTCATATGCGCCCACAGGTTGAAATGCTGAAACACCATGGCCAGCCGCGTGCGCAGGCCACGAAGCTTCTGTTTGTCAGGTTTAGGCGATTTTTTGGGATCAATATCGATGCACAGGCCATCCAGGCTGACCTTGCCGCAATCCGGTTGCTCAAGAAAGTTAACGCATCTGAGAAATGTGCTTTTGCCAGAACCGCTGGAGCCGATGATGCTGATCACCTCCCCACGCTGGGCACTCAACGACACGCCATGTAGAACTTTGTGGCTACCGTAGCTTTTATGGATGTTGTCAACGGTCAGGGCATTCATACGAAACTACCTTCTTTTAGAGTAGGAGCGGAAGGTTTGGCGGCTTTGGTGGCCTTTCTGGGTTTGAGATGCTTGAGCCAGCGTTTTTCCGCAGCATGGAAGCTGGCGATAATGCAAAGAGAGATCATTAGGTAAAGGAGTGAGGCCAGCCCATAGGTGGTAAACGTCAGGTAGGTTTCTGCGTTCACATCCCTTGCCACTTTGAGAATGTCGGGCACGGTAGCGGTGAAGGCCAAGGTCGTGCCGTGCAGCATGAAAATGACCTCGTTGCTATATGCCGGCAGGGCGCGGCGCAAAGCGCTTGGCAAGATCACCTTGAAGTTGATGGTGGTGTCGCTCAACCCGAAGGCTTTCGCGGCCTCAATCTCTCCTCGCTGACTGGCCCGGATCGAACCCACGAGGATTTCGGTCATGTAGGCGCACTCGTTGAGGATGAATGCCAGCAAAGTGCAGCAATATGCGTCGCGGAAAAAGTCGCTTACTAGCGGCGTATCCCGGATGAATGACAAGCTGTATAGCCCGCTGTAGATAATCAACAGTTGTACGTACAGAGGCGTGGTGCGGAACGTGTATGTGTACAGCCATATGGCTGCGCTCAGCTTTCGGGACGAGGAGACCCGGCCCAATGCGAGCGGAATCGAAAGAACGAAGCCACCTATTGTTGAGACGATTAATAGCATGAGGGTAACGGCGACACCGCTCCATTGCTGTCCATCCGACCACAGAAAGCTTTGCCAATAAGTAGTGAAGAGCTCGATCATAATTCCACCTCCCGGGCCCACGCCGCTGAGCGACCTTTCACCCAGTGCAGCAACAGGCTGGAGATCCCGGAAAGGCAGAAGTACACGGCTCCCGCTATCAGCATGAACAGCAAAGTATTGTGAGTGCTGCGGCCTGCTTCCTGGGCGGCTAATACCAAATCGCTCAGGCCGATGATTGAAACCAGTGCGGTGGCCTTCACCAGAACCTGCCAGTTGTTGCTAATGCCGGGCAGGGCATACCTGACTAGCTGCGGCATCAGCACCTTTCTGAGCGTTTGTAGCCCTGACAGACCATAGGCATTTGCAGCCTCAGTCTGACCACGATCAATGGCTAGGAATGCCCCTCGGAACGTTTCGGAGAAGTAGGCTCCGTAGATAAAACCGAGGGTCATGACGCCGGCGGCGAAGGGGTTTATTTCCACTCGGCCAGCGCCGAGTTTGTCTGTGATGTGATTCACTCCAATTTGGATCGTGTAAAAGATCAGCAGCATGAGCGCTAGATCAGGCACACCTCGGATTAAGGTTGTGTAGCACTGCGCTGGAATGACTAGCCAGGCTCGGCCCGACAACTTAGCCAAGGAACTGAGCAGCCCCAAAAACAGCGCCAGTACCAGCGCTACCAGCGCCAACTGAACGGTGCTTAAAGCGCCTTTAGCAATCAGCGGTAAGTATTCAAGCCATTGCATGGCACATTACTCGCAAACGGTGGACAGAGAGGGAGGTTGCGAAGCCGGCCCGGCGCATCGGCGTGGCCGGCGTTCTGCGTTTACCCGCCGTAGATGTCGAAGTCGAAGTATTTGCTCGCGATCTTTTTGTAAGTGCCGTCGGCAAGCATGGATGCAATGGCTTTGTTGATCCGCTGTTTGAGATCGGTGTCATCTTTGCGCACGCCGATCGCTGTGCCGCTGCCCAAGACTTTCTCATCCTCGATCACAGGCCCGGCGAATGCGTAGCCTTTTCCCTGATCGGTTTTGAGGAAGGCATAAGTGGCCTGCACCTCATCCTGGAGCGCGGCGTCGATGCGACCGTTCACCAGATCTGAGTAAACCTGGTCTTGGTTGGCGTAGGCCTGTAGTCGGATGCCGGGCCGTTTCCAGTAGGTGCGGGCGTAGGACTCCTGGATGGTGCCTTGTTGGTACCCGACGGTTTTGCCTTTAAGGCCCTCCTCGGTAGGCAATATGCCGGCGGCCTCCTTTGCAACCAAACGGGTAGAGGGATTAGAAAGCTTGTCGGTGAAGTCAATTTGCTTGAGGCGCTGCTCTGTGATGGACAGGCTGGAAAGGACGCCATCAAACTTGCGAGCCAGCAAACCTGGAATCAAACCATCGAAACTGCTGTTCACGTACTCGCACTTCATTTCGACGCGTCTGCAGATTTCATTACCCAAATCGATGTCGAAGCCGACAAATTTTCCTTGAGGATCGCGGTATTCCAGCGGCGGATAAGTAGGATCCACGCCCAGGCGCAGCGTCTCTTCGGCTTCGGCCTTGAGCATGATCGAGCCGGCGAACAGAGTGGCGGCTACGCAAGCTACAACGAGATTCTTGTTCATGATTTTTCTCTGTGCAGTAGTTGGCAGGTGACAGGCTGTGTATCTGAGCTTGGCCACCGGCAGGAGCCGGTGGCGGCGTTGGTCAGAACAGTTCGTCTAGACTTGGTGTTGCTGCGGATAAGGCCCCGCTCCTGATCAGTTCAGCGACGGTCGCCATGTCCGGCGCGATCGGTCGATCTTCATTCATAGCGGGCACTTGGTCGCGAATGCAGTAAATGCTCGTCGAAAGCGCCTTGCTGTAGGGATTGCCTCCGCGTAGATCCAGGCCTTGAACTGCGCAAAGCGCTTCGACGGAGAGGATCCCGCGCAGCGTGGAGGTCATCTCCAGCAGTCGGCGCGCACCATGCGTGGCCATAGACACGTGATCTTCTTGGTTCCCGGCAGTAGGAATGGTGTCGATAGAGGCTGGGGTGGCACGCTGCTTGTTCTCTGAAGCCATGGCTGCGGCGGAGATGTGTGCCGTCATGTATCCAGAGTGCAGGCCTGCATCTACAGTTAGCATCGGCGGCAAACCCGAAAAGGATGGGTCAAGCAATAGGTTGCATCGGCGCTCGGAAAGGTTGCCGATTTCCGCGATAGCGATGGCGAGCATGTCCGCAGCGAAGGCGACAGGTTCAGCGTGGAAATTGCCGCCCGATATCACGTCGCCGGTATCAACGAAAATCAACGGGTTGTCAGATGCCGCATTGCTTTCAATCTCTAGCATGTTGCTGGCGAAACGGATCATGTCCAGGCAAGCGCCGAGCACTTGCGGCTGGCATCGGATACTGTAGGGGTCTTGCACCTTGCCCGACGCTTCGGAAATGGCGCGCATCGGGCTGCCATCGAGCAGACGTTTGAAGGCTGCGCCGACCGTAATTTGCCCAGCGTGGCCCCGAACTTCGTGAATGCGGGGGTCGAAGGGGCTCGCAATACCCGCGAGCGCTTCAGTGGTAATGCAGCCGATAGTCAGTGCGGCTTTGAAGGCATTCTCCAATGCAAACAGTCCGGTAAGGGCCAGCGCGGTGGAGACTTGGGTGCCATTCATCAGCGCCAAGCCTTCCTTAGGCGCCAGTACGATGGGCTCCAGACCGGCGCGACCCAGCGCCTCGGCGCCGTCGAGCAGTTCGCCGTCATACCAGGCTTGACCCATGCCGATCATTACGGCGGTCATGTGTGCCAATGGGGCGAGGTCACCGCTTGCACCGACCGAACCTTGAGCGGGGATGTAGGGAATCACGCCACGTTCGCGCATGTCCTCCAACAACTGGACAGTTCGGTATTGAGCACCGGAAACACCACGCCCAAGGCTTGCGACTTTGAGTGCCATCACCAGCCGCACGACATCACTGCCCAAGGCCGGCCCATACCCCGTCATGTGCGACATCACTAGGTTCTTCTGCAACTGACGCAGATCCGCATCGCTGATGCGAACGTTGGCGAGCTTGCCAAAGCCGGTATTGAGGCCGTAAACAGCGCGACCACTCTCGACCAGGGTATCCACCGCTGTGGCGGTGGCCTCGATGCCTGCGCGTGCACTTTCACACAGGCATGCCGGCGCGCCGTTGTAGATCGCGCGCCAAGTGGCGAGCCGGGTTTTGCCGGGAACGATTTTTTGTTCTTTAGTCATTTTTTTGTGCTCACAGGTCGTCAATATGTTGATCGCTCTAAAACGCTTTTGGCGCTTTGCGGGGTTGGTTGAAGTAATTGATTGAGTGGCGAAGTTCTTCCATTTGCGGGTCGCGCAGGCAGTCCTCGTAGGCCCCTTCAAGATACGGCCGAAGGATTTCGCGAGCTTTTTGACCGCTGCCAATTCTTCCTTGCAACGTCAGCATGCGTTCAGCAACTTCGAGTAGGAGTGCCTCTTCATCCAGGCGGGTGATGCGACCCTTGTCGACAACCTTCTGGCCTCCCACATAAACGTCCCGCACCGAATTGCCTTGCTCGCAGAACACCAGTTGGGTAAGCGCGTCATTGAGTGGGGTGAAGGCAGAGGTCTTTAAGTCGATCAGGCAAAAGTCTGCCTGCTTGCCGATTTCAATTGAGCCGATTTGGCGTCCACGGCCTATGGCTTTGGCACCGCCCGTAGTAGCCATCGTGAACACTTGAAGAGCATCCACCGGACTGGAAGACGATTGATCCAGTAGTGCATTGGAGAGGGCGGCAAGGCGCATGGCATCGAACATGGAGTTCAAGTCGTTGCCATTGTTATTGTCAGTCCCCAAGCCAACCGGAATACCACGCTTGAGCATCTCGGCCACCGGCGCCACTCCGCTACCCAACTTCATGTTGCAGGCAGGGTTGTGCACCACGCTCGACCCTTTGCTGGCGATCAGGTCGAGTTCATCGGCCGTGAGCCATACCCCATGGGCGAGAACGCTGCGCGAGTTCATCAAGCCGAGCTCGTCCATGTACTTGGCCATGGGCATGCCATAGAACTTTGCCGCCGTGAGTGCCTGGATCCGGGTCTCCAGCAGATGGATGAGTACGGGACGGTCATACTGCTCGGCCAGTTCCCAGGTTTTCTGTAAAAAAGAAGCGGTGCAGCGCTGAGGGCCAGAAGGCGAGAAAACGAAGCGCACTCTGCCGTTCCAGCGCTGCGCCATCTCCTGCCAGTATGCAAGCACCTGTGGAGTGGCTTTTTCGGTTACTGCTCCTTTGAGCTCCGATGGCAGACGCCCGGCGAGATAGGGAATTCCTTCCTGATAGGGTCGGTCGCACCAAGCTACGCTGACGTCGGCCCGGATGCCTAAGATCGAATATGCCTCAAATGCCGCGTGCACCACCTCAGGTTCCAAGTGACCACCGAAGTGCACATCATCGACTACGGTGGTAATGCCATTGCGCAGCATCTCTATTCCGTTTACCAGGGTGCGCAGGTAAACCTCTCGCGGCGTCCAGCCTCGGCGGTGGGTTGGCGGACTGTAGAGCCCCATCCAGATTTCCAAAGGTATGCCGGAAAAACGGCCCTTATCAAAACGGTCGTGCGAGTGATGGTGTGCGTTGATCAGACCAGGTATCAGCAGCTTGCCGCGCCCATCAGTACGCTCGTCGAGATTGACCGTCGAATGATCGATTCGTGGTGCAAGACCAACGAAACGATCGCCGTCGATCAGCACGTCGATAACACGGGCTGTGCCGTCCGTGCCTATAACGTTGACTTGCTCAATCAGATGAAGAAGGGCCATGACTTCCTCCTTTATGGGCGATGCAGGGTGGCTTGCGGGCTCCACCACAGTGGGACTTGAATCTCTTGGTCAGTCAGCGGGCCGTGGCCTTGGGCTACCAATTTCGCCATCGGATAGCCTGCTTGGGCGTGGCGCACTACGCCAATGCCGGCATCGGTGGTGAGACAAGCATCCAGACGTAGGTCAGCCTCTTCGGATCCGTCGGCGATCATGGTGACGCCGGTATGGGCGGAGATGCCCATCGTGCCGTTGGATTGAATCGCCACGAGATCTGCCATGGCCGAGACATTGAGCAAAGCGTTCAGGTACGGCCAATCGGAAATCGCATCGGAACCGTCAAGCATGTTCTCGGTTTCAAACGCCGGATTGGCAATGGAACCGGTGTCGAGGTTGTCTCGCGAGAAAGCGACCGGGCCTTTGAGTTCGCCCGAACGCACTAGGGCGTTGACGGCCAAACCAAAATCGCGACGCTGACCAAAACCGAGGAAGCATATTCGCGCTGGCAGACCTTCTACCGGCAAACGATCGCGGCAGCGGCTGATCCAGCGAGTTACAAGTGGATCGTCCTTAAACATCTCCAGCGCCAAGTCGTCGAGTCGACGTTGATCCGATACTTCGCCGGATACGCAAGTCCAGCGGAAGGGGCCACGCCCGAGGAAGAAGAGCGGGCGGACGTATTCGGCAATGCAGCCTGGATAGGCGAAGGCCTCTTCGCGGGACATGCCGGCGTCAACCGCCTCTTTACGCACAAACGTGCCGTATTCAAAAACCACCGCACCCTCATTCTTGAAGCGGTTCATCGCTCTGACTATGCGTTTCATCGATTCACGGGATTTCGCCATGTAGGCGTCACGGTCGCGCTCAAGCAATTCGGCGGCTTCCGCTAAGGACAGTCCGGCCGGAATCAGTGCGAACGGGTCATGGCATGGGCACATCTCTGTAACGATGTCGGGTTTCCATCCATAGTTCAGAGCTTGCTCCAATGCTTCAACCATATTGCCGAGCACTACTATGGAAAGAGCACGGCCTTCTTTCTGGGCAGAGTCGGCCATTCCGATCGCTTCTTCGAGCGAGGCGGCCTGAATGTCTGCGTAGCCGTTGGCCAAGCGTTCGTCGATGCTCTTTTGGCGTACTTCCACTGTCACGCTGACGCCACCATGCATGGTCATTGCAAGTGGCTGTGAACGCCCCATGCCGCCTAAGCCTGCGGTGAAGAACACACGGCCTTTGAGCTCGCCGCCGAAGTGGCGGTCAGCGACCAGGGCCAAGGTTTCAAAAGTCCCTTCGATGACGCCTTGGCTGCCAATGTACTGCCAAGGCCCAGCGGTGTAGGAGGCGAATGCGGTGAGGTTTTGGGCACTTAGATCGTAGAATTTTGGCCAGTCGGCCTTGATAACGTTACTGTTGGCCATTACTACACGAGGGGCCAGACGGTGTGTTTTGAAAATGGCCACCGGCATACCCGATTGAATGGCCAAGGTCTCATCGTTCTCCAGCTTCTTCAGTGACTCAACGATCGCGTCGTAACTTTCCCAGTTACGTGCAGCCTTGCCGATCCCGCCGTAGACCGTCAGTCGTGATGCGTCCTCCGCGTTTTCCAAGTTGTTTTCGAGCATTCGCAAGATCGTCTCCTGCTTCCAGCCCTTGCACCGCAAGGTACTTCCACGCGCAGCTTTTATTTGTTGAGGTTTTTGCTGGGTCATATCAAGCCACTCTCAGGTTTTTTTACGGAAGCACAGTTGGCAGGCTTCCCCTCGGGTGACTCGATTATTTAAGGCGGCTCCTCGGCGAACCATGCAAAAAGCTGCAACCGAAGTTTCCATATGCGTCATGGTTCATGCCGCAGGCACAGTTCGATACTCACTCGTAAAAGAAACACCTCAGGAGGTGGAACGATGAGTGATTTCGATCTCGTAGTGCGTGGCAGAATCGTCGATCACAAACAGATAGTTGAAGATGGATGGCTTGCCATCCGCGACGGAAAAATTGCCGCTCGTGGAGCAGGTCAGCCGCCGGCCGCCAAGTCCACGCTCGACGAACGCAGGCATTGGGTGCTGCCAGGTGTTATCGACGGTCAGGTGCATTCTGGTAGTCAGGCGAACCAGGAAGGCTTGGGGTGGGCCAGCCGTGCGGCAGCAGCCGGGGGCATCACTGTGATGGTCGATATGCCATATGACGATCCTGAGCCTGTAGCTTGTGCGGCACAGCTACTGCGCAAGGCGGCCGAAGTCGAGCGGGACTGCCATATCGATGTGGGGCTTTTCGCTACCGTGGATGAGAAGCATGGGGTGGGCGCCATTCCCGGACTAATCGAGGCCGGTGCTTGTGCCTTCAAGTTCTCAACGTTCGAGGCAGCCCCTGGCCGTTTCCCTCGCATCGAGGAGGACTTACTGAACGAGTTGTTCAGTCTCATAGCTCCTTCTGGACTGGTGTGTGGAGTGCATAACCAGATGCAGGAGCTGACCCGCAAAAACATCAAACGTCAAATCGAAGTAGGTGATACGGGCTGGGATGCCTTTCTTCGGGCTCATCCGCCATTGATCGAAGATCTGGCTACGGCGCTGATCTATGAGATCGGAGCGCAGACAGGGGCTCGTGCACATCCAGTTCACGTGTCCACCGGGCGCGGTTTTGAGCTTTGCGAGATGTACCGCAAGGCCGGTCATACAGCGACTATTGAAACCTGTATCCAATATCTGATGCTTAACCATGAAGAGCACACACGACGGCTCGGAGCCAAGACCAAGCATTACCCACCGATCAGACCCAAGGCAGAAACTGAAAAAGTGTGGGGCCACATAGCTGCTGGCCATTGCACATTCGTTTCTTCCGACCATGTCAGCTGGGGGCTGGAGCGCAAAAATAACCCAAATGTGTTCCGCAACTCTTCCGGCGGCCCCGGTTTGGAAACGCTGCTGCCAGCGCTTTGGACAGGGGCGACCACCCGTAGCCTTTCACCCACACTGGTCTCGAAACTGCTTAGCCATAACCCTGCTGCACATTTCTTATTGGACGATCGCAAGGGCGGATTTGAAATCGGTAAAGACGCGGATTTCGTGATTCTCGCTGAAGAACGCTACCGCTTCGATCCTTCCGGAAGCCTCAGCGCTGTGAAGTGGAGCTCGTTCGAAGAAATGGAGTTTTCCGCGCGAGTCAAGAAAACATTCTGTCGCGGCCAAGGTGTATTTGACCAAGGAACAATACTCAACAGCCCAGGTTACGGTCGTTTCCTGCGCCCCCACAATCAAAACAAGAGCACCGACCGAAATGAGTGATTCCCAAGTGAAATTGAACCGCGACCGTCTGTGGGGCCGGGTTGAAATGCTCTCCAGTTTTATTGTTCCTGGCGTACCGTGGACGCGCCGTGCTTTCTCCCCTCAGTTCGAAGAAGCACGACGCTGGCTCAAAGGCGAGTTCGAGTCAGCAGGTCTTTGCGTTACCTTGGATGCAGGTGGCAATTTAATCGGTGAGATGAAAGGCAGCGAGCCTGGCCGCAAGCCTTTAATCAGCGGTTCGCATTGCGATACGGTGATGGCCGGAGGGCGCTTCGATGGAATCATCGGCGTATTGGCAGCGTTAGAGGTTGCCCATGCGTTTAAGGACGCAGGACGGTGCCTGCGCCATCCGTTCCAGGTGATTGATTTTCTCTCAGAGGAGCCCAGCGACTACGGCATATCCTGTGTAGGAAGTCGCGCGTTTGCTGGGCTATTAAGCACCGATATGCTCGCTTCCAAGAATCGGGCTGGCGAGAGCCTTGCTCAGGCTTTAACACGTATCGGCGGCGATCCAAATGGTTTGAACCAGGCGTTGAGGACACCCGAGAGCACCGCCGCGTTCGTCGAGTTGCACATAGAACAAGGGCCAGTGTTGGAGAGCCAGGGCGTGCAGATCGGCTCAGTTACCAACATCGTCGGCATCCGGCGGGTGAGCATCACGGTGTGTGGCCTACCAGATCATGCCGGTACGACACCCATGGATCTTCGCCGAGACGCGTTGGTCGGTGCTGCGCACATGATCGTAAAGGCCCGCGATATGGCCGCTGCGCTGTCCGGAAACCCGAACTATGTCGTTGCGACCGTCGGCCGTCTTGATGTGACCCCAAATGTCCCAAACGCAGTGCCGGGGAAGGTTGAGATGGTGCTTGAAGTGCGCAGTGACTCCAAAGATGTGTTGCTGAAATTTCCAGAGGATCTGTTGAGCCAATGCGAGCCGGTGCTCAGAGATCTGCGCTTGAGCGCGGTATCGGTGGCATTGACGTATGCCGACCCAACCGATTGCTCCTTGCTGGTAATCGAAGCTGTGAGCGCAGCCGCCCAAAGTCTGGGCTACAGCAACATAACGATGCCCAGCGGCGCGGGGCATGACGCTGTCTACGTGGGCGCTACCGGGCCAATCGGTATGGTGTTTGTTCCATGCCTCAATGGCCGAAGCCATTGTCCCGAAGAGTGGCTTGAGCCTGAGCAACTCATGCACGGGACAGAGGTGCTGGCTGCAACACTTATGCGACTGGACGCTCAACTGGCCCCAGATTAATCTGCTTCACACGATTCCAATAACAAGGACGAGTGCGCAGGTATGCCGATACCAGCGCTTTACTCCCCAATCCTGGAGTACAAGAAGTGAACAGCCCATCGGTTCCCCCTCTACACGACATTGACCTCAAACACTGGCGGCTTTTCAAGGCTGTTGTGGAGTGTGGCGGGCTGTCCGCCGCCGAGGAGGCTACGGGTATGGGCATATCCGCGATCAGTCGGCAACTGTCCGATCTGGAAGGGCGCTTCGGTAGCCAGCTGTGCCAGCGAGGGCGCAGCGGGTTTCAGTTAACTCAGGAAGGGCAGGTCGCGTACACAGCTGTTCTACGGTTGCTAGATTCCATAGATGAGTTTCGCGACACGCTTGCCCACTCCAAAGGCGAGGTCAAAGGTGACCTTAGTCTGTGGTTAATTGACCACAGCACATTCACTCCCGCCAATCCTATCGCCACCGCCCTTGCAAGTTTTTCTAACATGTATCCGTTGGTGAACCTGAGTATCAGCGTTGCCCCGCCGGACGCGGTCGAACGCGCGGTGGCCGAGAAGAAAGCTGGAGTGGGCATCACCATCTGTAAGTCGGATTTGCCGTCGCTCACCTATCAAGTGATCAGCAACGAGACCTCTGCTTTGTACTGTGGGCGAGGTCATCAAGCTTATGGCAAAGACGAAGATGAGACGCGGTACATCATCGAGCAGGGAGCGCGATATGTGCGTCGGGGCTACCTGATCCAAGATTCAGCCCCGGCTTCCTTCCTGCAGCATTCCTCACCACTGGCCCACCATGTCGAAGCAACTGTGCAGCTGCTGCTCAGCGGCGGTTTCGTCGGGATTGTGCCCGATCACATAGCTCAGCCTTGGGTCTCCAATGGAGAGCTATACCGCTTACCTCTTCCCGAGTTCGTAGTCGACCGTCCGGTGTTTGCCGTCGCTCGGGAGTCAGAGCACCGCACGCGCACCGCAATGCTCATGCAGGACGCGTTAATTGAAGCTTTCGGAAATGGGCGTCACGGGAAATAGCAGGCGGGGCGGGACAGCAGCTCCTAAAGCCGCCACGATCGAGTACAGCGGATTTTTCAATCAGGCGTTATTTCTAAGCCTGCGACTAGGCTATTTGCTATTCCTGCGGAAGTCCGGCGTGTTCAAAAAATGGTGTAGGTGCCGACGCTGCTTCCTCTGGCTAATGCCTTCCCTAGGGTCAAAAACACGCTACCTGTGATATAAATTGTGTACTGACCGGTCGAGACGCTGGTCGTATCAGCATTAGATCCCCGTACAACTGGCTTCAGTGTATCGCCCGCTGAATAGGTCATGATCTAGTGAAAAATTTGTATCAGAAGGAAGGAAGCGCATGGCAAAGGCTGAAATGGCTGGCCAGTTGCCCATTGCCGAAGGTGGCACTAAAGAGCGCATTCTGCGTATCGCTGCGGAGCTATTTTCCACCCGAGGCTACCATGCGACCGGAGTGGCCGAGCTTGAAAAAGCAACCGGGTTAGGTCGAGGGGCGCTTTACCACCATATAGGTAGTAAAGAGGAGTTGTTGTTCGAAATCACGAGCCGCTACCTGAGGGTGCTGATCGCGAAAGGCGTTCCTTTAATCGAAACCGATCTCCCCGCAGAGGAGAAGTTTAGGCATTTCTCGTCGGTGGTCATGCGCGCAATTGTCGATCATCTTGCTGAAATGACTGTTTGTTTCCGGGAGGTCTATTCAGTGATTGGCGAACGTAAAATAGAGTTGCTTGACCTTCACCGCCAGTACGAGCAGATCTGGTCGACAATACTGAAGTCGGGTGTTGAGGAGGGAGTATTCGTTACAGCGGACTCATTAGCTGTCAAAGGGATCCTCGGAATCCACCACTACAGCTACCTATGGATTAAACCTGGTGGCCGACGCTCGCCAGAGGCAATCTCAGTTTTTTTCTGCCAGATGCTACTCCCAGGGTTGAAAACCCCCACCCTTGCGCCTGAGGTTAGAGCTTAAGCTTCTGAATTAAAAAAGGGGGCAAGCATCTGGAGTGATCTCTTGAAAGGTGTCAGCTTCTGGGCCTCAGAAGCTGACGTTCCAGCTCCCGGATTATTGACAGTCCTTGTAGCAAGGTTTCACTCTGACATCGGGCCTATCGTCGACGTAGAACGCGTCGCGATTTGGCATTTTGACCCTTGTGAGGGTGTCTGCGTTAACCGTAGCGTTCACTTCCAGCAGCTCGTTTTTGTTAAGAATGTAACCAACCACTGAGTACACCTGATCATTGCTCAGCGATTGAGGTTGTTGGAACGGCATAGCGCGCCTGACGTAGTCGTATAGTGTGGTCGCGTAAGGCCAATAACTGCCGACTGTTTTCACCGGTTTTTGAGAGGTTAGGGTGCCTTTTCCGCCCATTAGCGCTGGCCCCATGCCGCCTTCGAGGTTGGCGCCATGACAGGCAAGACAGGATGTCTGATAAATCTTCTCTCCGTCCATGACTGTACCTTGACCGGCGGGCAGGTTCTTACCATCGGGGGCAACGTCAATATTCCAACTTGCGATTTGTTCCTCTGTCACTGCATGTCCCAAACCATGCTTTTGGTCAGCCGCTACGCTCGCAACAGTACAAATACTTAATACCCCCAGCGTCATGAGTATCATTTTATGCACGGCCATTTGTCACCTCCCCATTGGAGTTGATTCGCCAAGGCTGGGTAGCATTGTTGTGGTAAAAAGAGACCTCTCCGCGCACTTCCTTCAATTGTTCGAGGCTTGGTTGAACGTACCCTGTCTCATCAATTGCGCGGCTCATAATGACCATTTCCGTTCCTAACCATTCGAATGGGGCGCGGAATGCCGTTAGAGATTTATTGAGTACAGGTTCTTGGAGCTTCGCTTCATACCAGTTACGCCCGCCGTCGACGGACACATCCACTCGCGTAATTTTTCCGTTTCCGCTCCACGCGATGCCACGCATTTCATGGAGGCCTTTGCGTGTGAGTTTATGCGTACCTGAAGGGGAGGTGATGAGCGACTTGCATTCCATAACAAATGAGAATTTTCTTGATCGCCCATCGGCCATGAGATCGGTGTATTTGGCCGTTTCTTCACGGCTATAAGCAGGAGCATCGGTCACATGTAAACGCCGCAACCACTTAATGTGGGTATTGCCCTCATAACCAGGTACTAGCAGGCGTATTGGGTACCCTTGCTCGGGGCGTAGCCTTTCACCATTCTGGCTGTACACGACCATTACGTCATCCAGACATTTCTCTATCGGTATGCTTCGAGTCATGGCTGCACCATCTGCCCCCTCAGCGATAACCCATTTCGCCTCAGGCTTGAGACCTGCTTCTTCCAATAGCGTTTTCAAGGGCACACCAGTCCATTCGGCGCAACTTACCAAGCCCGCTACTTCAGCTGCAGTTTTGCCCCATGGCGGTAAAAAGGAGGGATTTCCTGAACATTCGATGAAGTGAACGCGTGAGACGGCTGGAAATTGCCTTATCTCATCCACAGTAAATAGAAGTGCTGCTTTCGTCAGCCCATGAATCACCAGCTGGTGATTCGCAGGATCGATCTCTGGAACCCCTGCGTGATTGCGTTCATAGAACAGCCCATTGGGTGTGATGATTCCATCCAACTCTTGGAGTGGGGAAGTGCTATAGGCTGACATTGGCTCCTTCAGCCCAGGGTACAAATTGCGTACTGCATTAGTCTCAAACTTAGAAGGTTTACCGTAGGGTACAGCTGTGGGGCCGCCTAGGGTTTTTGTCCAGGCCGGCACCTCCAGCTGCTTGCCCCCAACGGCACTACTAACAGAGGATTCTGTAGCTCTTACAAGAGGTGCAAATGTTGCACCGAGTACCGCTGTGCCGACGATCATGCCTGTTCTGCTTAGGAAGTCTCGGCGAGCCAAGGTTGTGGCAATCTCAGTTTTGTCATCTGTTGAGTCATTCTTCATTTTTGTTCTCCTGATCAACAAGGATGGCGGCCTATCGGCACCTCACGCTGTACCGATCGGTCGGTACTCAGTGTTTCAATGGCCAGCCTAAAAATCAACCTTCAAAGTGCCGAACGGACAGGGCATTCGATTCGCTTGCTGACCAAGGGGCCAACTCATAGCCATCTGAATCGATGAGATGGAAGCTACGTCCGCCCCCGCGAATGCCACCGGTGGCGATTGGGATCCGAGAAATCAATTAGCGCCATTTGCTAAACGCTTGTCGCTAAGCACCAAGCCAATTCCTCCTAACACTGCCAGCGATGTCAGTGCTAAGCGAACGGTGAGGTGCTCACCCAGGATGAGTACCCCAGCGAGAGACGCTAAGACGGGAACACTCAATTGGATGGTTGCTGCTCGAAACGATGAAAGCGAACGTATCGCCGCGTACCAGATTGCATAACCAACACCTGAGGCAATTGTCCCAGACGCAATGGCGCAAAGAGCCCCCAAAAAATCGATCGAAAAGTCATTAACGAAGGGGATCGAAGCCAAAAGCATCATAGGGACGGCTCGCAAGAAATTTCCCGTAGTCGATGCGAGTGGGTCGTTCGATTGCTTGCCGATTAATGAGTATCCGGCCCATGCAATGCCTGACAACAGCATAATTCCAGCGCTACCAAGCGCAGGCGCACTTGTCCCGGGTAATAACAAGGCCACAAGACCTCCAATAGCAAGCAGTAGCCCTACAACTGCGACTCCTTGCATCCTCTCGCCTTTGCAGTACCCGTAACCAAGCATGGTAAGTTGTACGGCGCCGAACAAAAGTAACGCGCCAGTTCCAGTTTCCAGGTTCAAATATGCGTATGAAAAAGCAAACGCGTAGGCGAACAGAGTGAAAGCACCAAACCACGTTCCTGAGGGGCGGGAAGTGGCACCTTTAATCGCTAGGAGCACCCAGAGCATGATAGCTCCGCTTACTAGGCGTATGAGTGTGAAGGAAGTAGCATCAATTTCTGTATGACGAAGCGCAAGCCGGCAAAGCACAGAATTGGCTGCGAATGCCAGCATTGCCAAAGTAGTGAGTATCACTACTTCTTTGGTGTTTTTTAAGGTTGACGAGTCAAGTATTATTCGTCTCATCAAGCGGCTCCAAAAATAGGATTTTTCCGCTAACTACTTCCGGCGGCGTTGAGTAAATCGGGTCTTACTTGCGACTTATCATAGGGGCGCAAATGAAGGTTACCATCCAGTAGGTAGGCGTGCAACTGAAATGTACTGATATGGCGTTCAGTCTGGGTACCAATTCGCCGGGAGGCTCTAGGTTGAGTCGGTGACGCATTTCGCTATGGTGGCTTTTCCCTAAGGCCGATCAATCGGCATGCGATGTCGATTGATCGGTACAGAGCGGAGCGAAGGGCGAGCTGTTGGATTTTGCTTGTCTAGTTTATTTTTTGGGGGGCTTGACTGAATATTTAAAATTTATATCCAATCAACAAGCCAAATGCATCTGGATTGGCCTTGGCTTGGATAGTTCTTTCAATTCTGCCGATGCCCGGTGTTTCTGTGGCAATAGTGGCCTTCGTTTTTATCCAATAATGAGAGTACCCTACGTCAAACACCCAATTGTCGGAAAGAGGAAACTCCGCACCAAACTTCATCACGCCGCCCCAGGTATCATCCAGCTTGGCTGAGCTTGATGTGCCACCGAATCCATTTGTATAAGCATCAGTCATATGCTTGTCAGTATAGAACGTATAGTTTACTCCAGCTCCAACGTAAGGACGAAAACCAAAAACGTCGCGAAAGGTGTATTTCAGAATGACAGCTGGGAACCAAGCTTTCGCAGTAGCGATTTTACCAAGCGACTTTGCAGTGCCAGTAGCATCAACTTTCAAGGTTGGAGGTGCGCCACCTTGTAAAACTATAGACCAAGGCCCGGAAATTTGACGCTCATAGATTATTGCTAGCGTTTGGGTGTTGTTGATGTTCGCTGTAATTCCTGGTGGTGTCGTGCCAGCTGGGCCTTCTAAATCGCTTGTGCTGGTGTGAAAGTGAATGTCAGCAAACCCTAGTTTCACAGCATTCATCGGCTGATCGGACTCCGCGTGGGCTCTTGAACAGAAAAATACAATAAAGAGCAGGGTCACCAAGATATTATTTTTATTTTTGCTGGTCATAGTTATCTCCCAAGGCTATTTGGAATAGCCTTTTATTGGATTTATTTTTTGGGTGGCTAACAATCGTTTATTGCAGAAACATAGTGATGCTGTGAATACGGTCAGGCAGCCGCTCGCGCCGAAAATCTTTTACGAGGCACATAAGTTTGCAGTGTGATGAAGCGTCTTGGTTTTATGGTTGATTAGTAGCCGCTTAGGTGTTTCATAGCAGCTCTGCGGACGTTTTTTGGTAGCAGTTTATTAATGGCGCGGAGTAGGCGAGGGCGCCATGTGTCTACTTCCCAGTGGATGCGTTTGCGGTTCTGTACTGCTTTCCAGATGGTAGCGCTTACATCATCAGCGTTAAGCTTAATGCCAATTGATTTTACAATTTTTCCGTCTAGTCCTTGCATCATAGGGGTTGCAACAAAATTGGGCATTACATCGCATACGTAAATGCCATGGCGATCCCATTCGATGTTGATCGCCTCAGTAAATCCCTTTACCCAAAATTTGCTCGCTGAATATGAGGCCTCACTCGGTACTCCATACTCCGAGCTAAGAGAGCACATGCTGATCATTGACGGTTGTGAACTTTTCTTTAAGTATTGAAGCGCGTGAAAGGTTCCGATTTGCACCCCTTTAATATTCACGTCTGTTAATGCAAGATGTTTTTCAAGTGATATCTTTTCAAAGTCATCAATAAAAGCTATCCCCGCATTATTGATCAGTATGTCAATTACTTCGCCGTGTTCTAAAGCAAACTCTTTCAGCGCCGCAGCAAAGTCCTCAGAGTTGGTTACGTCCAGTCGACGATAAAAATGCTCGTTGCCTAAAATTTTCTTTAGCTTTTCCAGATCTTTTTCGTTGGCGTCGGTTGCGGCTACACGGTATCCCTGTTTGGAAAACATTAGTGCAGTTTCGGCGCCGATGCCTTTGGCTGCGCCTGTGATGAATACGGTAGGTTTGTTATTCATTATTATGTCCTCATGTATAGTTTCTAATTGCCGGCTATCTAATCTGACTTTGGTAACTCAGTTATTCGGGGTGAAAGCGTGCCGCGCAGCGTGAAACACGGCGTTTGAGAAAGGCAATCTCCTTCTCGATAACTCGCTCGAAGGCTTCTCCGACATAGATATCGAAATGGCCTTCTTGGCAAATGTGAATCTCAGCATCCATAGCTCGTTTGGCGTAGTGCAGTGTCGGGCCAGCAGGGGCAACGGTATCCGTCTCGCAGATACAGAACAAAATGGGACAAAAAAGCTTTGTTGTTTTCTTTCCCGGCCGGTAAAGAGCGATATTCAGTGCAAAACGCGCCGCCACGAAATTTTTGAAAGGGTATTTGGCTGGTATCAAACCGAGGTATCCAGATTCGGCATCGTTAGCAGTCATAAGCGCAGCGGAACCCTTTGGCCCCGCAATTTTTACCGGTACTGGCGCAATACCAAGTATCGAGCAGGCCACGTCTGCTACGCCTAGCATGGTCAATTTGAGCGAAGTCAGCAGGTTGACTTTGAAAAACGACGCTAGGCCGTCGGTGAAAGGACACTGGGCGATTACCGCTGCGATTTTTTCGTCAGCAACGGCAGTGTGGATCACATGTCCTCCGCTGAAAGAGGATCCCCACAGAATTACCTTTGCCGGATCCAACTCCTTTTGGGTGCGGGCATAGGCGACGGCTGATCGCCAGTCCTCCTGTTGGCTCGCTATATCCAGGAGTTGCCGAGGTTCACCTTCGCTCGCCCCAAAGTTTCGGTAGTCGAATACCAGGCAGGCATACCCGGCCTCGCAGAACCGCTCAGCAAAAGCATCCAAGCGCATTTCTCGTACTCCACCAAGACCGTGAGCCATCACGACCACCGGGTGCGGGCAGGGCTCTTCCGGCAAGTACAGCCAGGCGGCGCAGCTTGCGCCCTTGGACGGAAACGACACATCTAGACGTTGGGGCATGGTGGAGTCCTTATTGTTTTTTTTGATGCTATTCCAAAATTGGAATGCCTTACAATAAATTTCTTCATGTATACTCGCGCCATGACAAAAATCACCTTTCCCACACGCACCCAACGCAAGGCTGAAGCCACGCGGCTAGCAATTATCGAAAACGCCGAAGCCCTGATTTTGGAGGGGGAGCAGTCGCTTTGACGCTCGAAGCCGTCGCTGAACGAGCAGACGTTGCGGTGCAGACCATCTACAACCGAATTGGTGGACGATCAGCGTTGCTTATGGCAGTTGCTGAAAGGGCCTTTGAGGAAAACAAGGCCTACATGGATGCCGCTTATGCGGCAGCTGGGACGCCTTTAGAGCGACTTCAAATGGCCGCTAAAGGTTACTTTCGGTTCGCTTTTGAACGCCCAAATGAGTTCCGGTTGCTAGCGGATCCTCCTAATGAGCCAGAAGCTTTATCGCGTGTGAGCGAGTTGGTAAGGCACCAAAACAGCAAAATGGAAGCAGCCATTGCCGACGGAATCTCTGACGGTTCGATTGATCCGACCGTAGACCCATATCTTGCTACTACCTCGATGTGGGCAGCAGCTAATGGCGTCCTGAGTTTAATGTGGCGAGCGGATTCAGCTCCGACCAGTCCGGAATTGATGGAGCGGTTATTGGCGCAATGGATGACCATCGTTGTTAGAGGCCTCACTACCCAAAGACGCTGACGATGCCCGAAGCAGTGTTTCCAATACAGGGAAGGGAATCGACCATGCGCTTTGGTCAACTGTCAGAAATGATCAGCAACCATCAAAGAAAATCTCGTCGATGCCCCCTGATCGCAGTCGGTGGAAAGCCAAATCTATCTCGAAATCGGACAGCAAATTGAGACGGCGTTTGATAGCCGACGGAAAGTGCTATCTGCATCACCGGCTGAGCTGTCGATTGGAGTAGCTGCAGCGCAAATGACATGCGAGCATCGATCAGCAGATTGCTTAGGTTAGTTCCTTCCTCAGCCAATCTACGGCGCATAGTGGCCTCGCTCATCGCAAATGCTGACGCTACGGTTCCGGCGCTCCATTCGTTGGCTAGATCTCTTCCGATGAGGCGTCTGACTTTGACCGCCATTGTCAGCACTCGTGACTGCTCAAGTCGTCCTCCGTTTATGCCGATCCACACCAAAAGCTCCTGCAAGCGATGACGAGCAATCATGGTCGGGACGGTGCTGTCTTCCACCGCCTGAATTGCACGATGAAGCGATACTGCAAAATCTGCGATATCGCTTCTCATGGGCAGGGCATGTTGAATGACCGGCAAATCTGGATTGGATTCTGCATTTAAGGCGATCAGCGTTTCATCCCACACCAGCCAGTGAGCTCGGTAGCTACCGTCTTCCGCTAACCTGTTGGTTATATCGAGCGATTGACCACCTGCCACGATGATCGCCTCGCCTGCGCGGATCAAATACTCTCCTCCCGGCCACCGTACAGCTTTCATGCCTTTCTCAACGTAAATCAGCACAGGGCTTTCGATATACAAACGCTTGAACTCCAGATTTTGTTGCTGGAGAACGACTCCTGCTGTCCCGACACCAGGTCGAGTAATGATGCGCAGAGCACTGTAGGAGTCGTAAGCGTTCGTCATCGACATCAGCGGTTGCCTTGTACCGTGAGTGTTGCTTTGCCAAGTGAGCTGCCCAGCACCATAAAGCCCAGCATCGCCGGTGTGGCAGTAGGTGGCAATTCGAGCTTATCGACATTCAAGGCATGAACGGTGATGAGGAAATTATGTGTCTGCCCTTCAGGCGGACAGGCTCCAAGGTAACCAGGCATACCGCTATCGCCCCTGACCTCAAGTGTGCCGGCTGGAAGTTTGCCTCCAGAGCTGCCCGCGCCTTCCTTTAGCTCATTTACATTTTCAGGTACGTTCGCCAGTACCCAGTGCCACCAGCCTGATCCGGTAGGTGCGTCGGGATCATACATAGTCACCACATAGCTTTTCGTACCTTGCGGAGCGCCGCTCCAGGATATTTGAGGGGAAAGATTTTTGCCGTTGCAGCCGAACGCATTGGCGAACTGGGCCTGTTGAAGATGTCCGTTCAATGGGCTGCTGCTTTGCACCTTGAACTCTTGGGCTTGAGTAATACCTGCGGCCAACGAAAGCGCCATGATGCCGGCGACTAAAAATGATTTTTTCATACCGACTCCGATGTGGTTGGAGTCGATATTCTGCGGCGCCAGCCACTCCTTGCCCGTTTGCCGCCGCTCGAATTTGATTGCGATCCAGTCAATTTGGGCGAACCGCAATATTATTAAAGAGGTGATGCGCCAACTCAGCGCTATTGCTCCTTCATTGCTTGGATACTCGCCAGACCCTTTATCAGAGCTGCGGAAGTCGTCTGAATGTGATGAATCAACAGCTCACTGGCCTTGGTCGCATCTTTTGCTAAGGCTGCATCGAGGAGCCTCCTGTGTTCATCACCGATATCCCTATTCTTGGCAGTCATTGCTATCGACATCGCCCGATAGCGCGCCGTTTGTTCGAATAGCATTGCTCGCATTCGCAACAGCCAAGTGTTTGGGCAGGCGCTGACCAGTGCTTCGTGAAACGCCTCATGTGCTGTATTCCAGGCGTCAGCTTCATGGTCGCAGGTGTCAGGCCCCGCAATCCTCGAAAGACAGTGGTAGGCCGAAACCAACCCTGCCTCCCAAGCGACATTGCCGTTTTCGAGGGAGTGGCGAAGGCAGCTCGTTTCTATCTCAATTCGGGCCTGCGTGATGTCGTTCAGATCCGCCAGCGAAACAGCTGAAATTCGAAATCCTTTTTGAGGTTCAGCAATGACAAGCCCTTCGGAGGTCATTCTGGACAGGGCCTCTCGTACTGCGCCTGCGCTGGCTTTGTACTGTCCAGCTAGCTCCTTCACATTGACTCTACTTCCAGGTGGCAACACACAGGACAAAACGTCTCTGCGTAGGCGTTCGTATGTCGCCTGAGTGAGACTTTTGGCCGCGCTTTCTACCATTACCTTCTCTCTCAAAGCTAAAATATTGTTTATTGATAAAAATATATTTTATGCCATAAGATGGATTTGCTCAATTACCAAAAGAGTCGCTGATTGCTAAGACTGCTCCCCACAGGGCCTTCATCGGACTGGAGCGCTCAGCGCGCTGACAGAGCACAGATCCCACTTCGATCGAGGCTGCGCTTTTTTCAACGGCCTCCATTGATGCTCGTTCCACTTTTTTAGAAGACAGCGGAGGTAGTAATGAAGCTTTGTCGTTTTGGCCCACCAGGCAAGGAGCGTCCAGGTTTGCTGGACACCAATGGTCGGATCCGCGATCTCTCTGCGCATGTCACCGATATCGATGCTGCGGTACTGGCCCCTGCAGCTCTTGCTGAACTATCGAAGCTAGACATCGCTGAATTGCCGGTGGTAGAGGAGGGCGTTCGTTACGGAGTCCCCGTGGCCCAAGTGCGTAAATTTATCGCCATTGGACTCAACTACCGAGATCATGCTGAAGAAGCTGGCATGGCGATTCCCACCGAACCCATCATCTTTCATAAAGCCATCAGCTGCCTCTCCGGGCCGAATGACGACATCGTTCAGCCTCGGCATTCCACAAAGCTTGATTGGGAGCTTGAGCTGGGGGTAGTGATTGGAAGTGAAGCTAAATACGTGTCCGAAACCAATGCTCTGGATTACGTAGCTGGTTACTGCTTGGTGAACGATGTTTCTGAGCGGGCTTTCCAGATGCAAAGTTCGCAATGGGATAAAGGCAAGGGATGTGACACTTTCGGCCCGATTGGGCCTTGGCTGGTGACTCGAGATGAGATCGCGGATCCGCAGAACCTCGATATGTGGCTGGACATAAACGGTGAACGGCGCCAAACAGGTAACTCGAAAACGATGATCTTTTCTGTTGCGCAGATTGTGTCTTACTGCAGTCGGTACATGACGCTGCATCCCGGTGACGTAATTTGCACAGGCACTCCTCCGGGGGTAGGCATGGGGATGAAACCGGAGCCTCAGTGGCTACACCCCGGCGATCAGATCCATTTATGGATTGACGGCTTAGGAGAGCAGCGGCAGAAGGTTGTGCCAGCCAGGTAATCCGTAACTCGGCAAATGAGCGTCTCCAAGTGGAGGCGCTTGCTGATTTTAGAATTTGTCTGGCATGTCATGATCCCAGACCTAAATCGAATACGCTGGCTCCCAGCATGATGGCTGCGACGATTCCGACGATCGAGAACGCCTGTTGTAAACGAGGAATGGCCAGCTTGTGAGCTAGCTGCCTTCCCGCGATCAACCCTAAAACCGCACCGACGGCAAACGGTACCGCTGCTTGCCAATACATAACGCCGCTGATCGCGGCTGCAATCACTCCGCCGATTGAAACCGACGCGATCACCGCAAGAGAAGTTGCGACAATACTTTTCATTTCCAGATTGGTGTATCGCGTCAGGGTCGGAATGATGACGAAACCTCCTCCGACACCCAGCAAGCCTGACAGTAAACCCGACGTGAAACCGGTTAACGCCAATACTCGAGCACAGGGCAGCGTCCAACGTAACCGGCCCTTTGCCGGATTAAGTACGCAGGGCAACACCTCGCGTCGTGGAGCGGCACCGCCATTACGGATTTCCCGACTTGCATTGCGCAACATGCGCACGCTTGCGTACACCAGCACCAACGAAAATACGAGTGCGAGAGGCTTGTTGGGAATGCGCTGAGCCAAGTGTAAGCCTAGCGGCGCAGCCACGATTCCAATCGATGATATGAAGGCAGCTGCTTTATATCGAACGACGCCTTGCTTCAATCCGAGCACAGCTCCGACGCCGGAAGCTAAAGCCACTGCTAGCAGCCCGACGGGGGCCGCCTGAGTCATTGATAAACCTAGACCGAAAACCAATACAGGAATGGCGAGGATTCCCCCGCCTGCACCAGTCATGGCCAAAACACCTCCAATGACCGCGCCAAGAACGACGGCCAGCATGCTGTGCTCATCCATATTTTAATGCTCCGCCTGACTTACTTCCGAGTCAGCGAACCATTCACGGCCTTTCAGCATGCAGTGCCAGTAGAACGGCGGGAGAATTCTCTCTTTCAGAAACCAACTCAAACGAGAGGGTTTGCGTCCATCCAGAAACCAGGTGGCAAACGTAGGCGCTAGTTTTCCGCCATATATAAACTCGGCCAAGATAACTTTTCCACGCTCAACCGTCAGAGGGCAGGAGCCATAGCCGTTATACGTAGCTTGACGCGGCCTCATCTCCAGGTTAACCAGGACATTGTTCGCTACAACCGGCGCTTGTTTACGTGCAGCCGCCATGGTTTTCGCATTTGAGGTGTTGATCACATCACCTAAGGCCCAAATATTAGAAAATTTGCGGTGAGCCAAGGTCGACGGGTCTACGTTGACCCATCCCGCATCATCCACAAGCGGGCTTGAGCGAATAAAGTTAGGAGCAACCTGCGGAGGCACCACGTGGAGGATGTCAAACGACTCCAAGACGGTCTCAGTACTCCCGTCTTTATTGGTACGTTCGAAAGTCGCTTGTTTGTTGGGGCCATCCACGGCAACCAGCTTGTGGCTGAATTTCAAGTCGACCGCATATTTTTCCATGTACGACATGAGGGCAGGG
This sequence comes from Pseudomonas sp. MM213, assembly GCF_020423045.1. Lineage (NCBI taxonomy): Bacteria > Pseudomonadati > Pseudomonadota > Gammaproteobacteria > Pseudomonadales > Pseudomonadaceae > Pseudomonas > Pseudomonas sp. MM213. Next base: position 1,914,337 of record NZ_CP081943.1, on the reverse strand, counting down.
ACGTAGTCGGCAACGCCGAATAGCACGCCGCCGGCATTGAAAAATTGCGTTTTTATCTGCGCCAGCCGATCGTTTTTCAACCAGTGATCGCATGAGAGATAGAGCGCTTTCTGAGGCGCACCCGCACACTTGATTGGTATTGGAGGCTGCGTAAAGAGGGCCTTGCCTGATTTGAGTTCCTGGACAAGTTTCCAAGTATAAGGCGCAAGATCGTAGCGATAATTAGAGGTTACGCCATTGGAGCCTAATGTCTCAGTTAGTCCTTTGATAGCCGACCAATCGAGCTTCAAGCCAGGGCAGACGACAAGCTGGTCGTACTGAATAACTCTCCCTCCATCGAGGACGACTGCATTGGCCTGTGGGTCGAAAGCAGTTACAGCTGCTTTGATCCACGTCACACCTCGAGGCATGACAGAAGCCATAGTCCTTACAGTAGATTCAGCCTCGAAGATGCCTCCGCCGACCATAGTCCACCCAGGTTGATAGTAGTGCGCGTCAGCAGGGTCGATTAGTGCGATATCCAGATTCGGTTCTCGTGACTTCAGGCTGGCTGCGGTGGCAATGCCTGCAGAACCGGCACCAACAATGACGATCTGGTGATGAGTTGTAGCCATTGCATTGCTGGTGCGTCCACCATTGCTGATTCTGCGCACAATTGAAGAAACATCCACCTGTGCGCTTTTGGTTCTTTCGAGTATGGCGGACAGACTCTGCTTGCCTGCTTCAGAGAGCGCCCACAGCATCGCCGCCCGGGTGCCAGTTCTACAGTAGGCAACCACAGGTCTCGACGCTTCCTTTAAAATTGCGACGAAGGAATCTACCGTTTCATCAGCGATGGCCGATGCTTGGGTGGGCAGGTAGTGAAACGTCATGCCTTCTGCTTCGGCTGCTTGGCGGATCGTTACATGTGTTGGCTGGTCGGGTGCCTCGCCATCCGGCCTGTTGCAGATGAGAGTACGAATCCCGAGCTCAGCCAGTTGCTTCACATCGACCACGGTGAGTTGCGGCGCAATAGAAAAATCCGAACTTAATTTGTAAGTATTCATATTATTTTCCGTTGATAACTACGCAAGGTTAAAGCGTTAAAGCGTTAAAGCGTTAAAGCGTGTTGAGCGGTATTTTCAGATAGCGGATGCCATTCGTCTCTGGTTCTGGCATGTTTCCGCCTCGCATATTGATTTGGACGGATGGCAATATAAGAACTGGCATATCCAGTGTTGCATCTCGTTTTTCTCGCATGCTCACGAATGTGTCTTCGCTTGTACCTTCGCGAACATGAATGTTCTCCTGTTTTTGTGCTTTCACACTGGTAATAAACGCAAGAGGTCGACCATTGGGACGGTAATCGTGGCACATGAAGATGTTGGTTGATTCAGGAAGCGCCAAAATTTTATGTATTGACCGAAAGAGTGTTCTGGCGTCCCCTCCTGGGAAGTCGCACCTTGCTGTGCCGTAATCAGGCATGAACAATGTATCGCCCACGAACGCGAGCCCTGTTTGTTCATCCTGGATAAGATAGGTCATGCAGGCAGGTGTGTGCCCAGGCGTATGCAACGCTTGGGCGGTTAAGCTGCCGATATGAAACGTATCGTTGTCATCAAACAAAATATCAAACTGGTCGGAACCGCTTCTAAGTTCTTCTTCCGTATGGAACAAGTGGCTAAAGACTTTTTGAACGTCTTTTATTCTGTTTCCGATACCAATCTTGCCGCCTAGCCGTTGTTTTAAATATTGTGCAGCAGTCAAGTGATCGGCATGTAGATGAGTCTCGAGGATCCATTCAACGGATGCACCCAGCTCCGTCACGCGTGCAACGATTCTGTCGGCTGATTCCGTTTTTGTGCGGCCCGATTTCGGATCGTAATCAAGCACGCTATCGATGAGCGCACACTGCATGGTTGAGCGGTCAAGCAACAGATAGCTGAACGTCGAAGTCGCTTCGTCAAAGAATTCTTCGACCAGTATTTTTTCGCCGAAATACATTAGATAGCTCCTGAATAGCTGCTATGTCAGCAGTCTCAAGATCCATGCCAGTGTTGATCTCTCCATTGAACGCTCTAAACAGCGTGTTTCCTGAGTTTCCGGGGCGAGGTATCCGTGTCTGCCATTATTTTTGGCAGTTGCCTGGCAGTCTATGGCAGTATTTGGCAGGAAACATACGTGTTCGGGAGACGATTATGAGTAGTGGGCTAATCACTACGAGCAATGTAGATGTTCAAGCGTTGATTTCTTACCTTGAGCATGACGATAGACCCACCATCGTCCTGGATGTCGAGTACAACGTCATCGCCTCCAACAAGGCCTATCAAAGGCATTTTGGTGTTGAGGGAACACCACACGTTGGCTCCAAATGCTTCAAGGTTTCGCATGGCTATGCCGTTCCCTGCGATCAGGCGGGTGAGCTTTGTCCAATGCGAAAGGCCTTTGATAGCCATGCTGCGGAAAGGGTACTGCATATCCATCACACTCCCCGGGGGCCAGAACACGTTGATGTTGAGCTCCGTCCCATTTTGGATCGCCAGGGCCAGGTGGTTGCTTACGTTGAAAGATTGATCACCGTAGACATAGCGTCTGCGCAGCCGCAAAAGCAGGGGCTAGTGGGCGTGTCGCCGTCTTTTAAACAGGCGTTGAGCGCGCTGCAGCGAGCGGCGCCTTCCCCGATTCCCGTTCTTTTGCAGGGGGAGTCGGGAACCGGTAAAGAGCTGTTCGCTAGGGCACTCCATATGGGTAGTCCGCGCTCAAAGGCACCTCTGGTTGTAGTCGACTGCACTGGCCTTTCAGAGTCGCTGTTCGAGAGTGAATTATTTGGCCATGAAAAAGGAGCATTCACAGGCGCGCTCAGTAAGAAAATTGGGCTTGCAGAGGCTGCGCATGGTGGTACGCTTTTTCTGGACGAAATAGGCGATGTGCCTCTCTCCATGCAAGTCAAATTGTTGCGTCTAATTGAATCGGGCAGTTTTAGACCTGTGGGTAGTTTACGGACGATCCATTCTGATTTCCGTCTCGTTGTTGCAACTCATAAGCCTTTGAAGGATATGGTTGAACTTGGCACTTTTCGCGAAGACCTCTACTACAGAATCAGCGCTTTCCCTATAACGCTTCCGCCATTGAGAGAGCGTTTAGACGATTTGCCGCTGCTGATAGAAAGTCATCTAAAACGAATTGCACCTGGCAGTCGGGCTGAGATTGACGAGGAAGCATTGAAGCGCCTCACGCTGTATTCATTTCCGGGGAATATCAGGGAGCTAAAAAATATTCTTGAACGGGCGCGTCTGTTCAGTGACGACGGGATTGTACGGGAAAAAGATTTGCCTACGAATGTGACTGGCCACATCTCCCAGTACAAAAAAAATAATAGAAATAGTAAGTCCCTAAAAAACCTTGCCCAGGTGCTTAATGGGTTCGAGGGGTCGCGAGCAGATTTAGCCAAGGAATTGGGGATTAGTGAGCGAACGCTTTATCGTCGGATCCAGATTTTAGAAGGAGATAGATGAGTCTTATCGGCGAGCAGTTTGAAGATTTTAATCTTGGGGTAAAATATTCCGGCAGAAAAGCAAGCACAGCCCAATTAGGGGCTGTGCATATAATCAGCTTACTGAAAATTAGCCACGTAGCATATTAAATTTCGCAAAGCCTTTTTCGAGATCGTCGATCAGGTCAGATGGGTCTTCAAGACCAATATGAAGCCGCACAAGGTGCCCATCAACCTCCCATGAGGTCGCGCTTCTAACGGGTTTGGGATCTGCGATCATCGCCAAGCTTTCAAAACCGCCCCAAGAGTAGCCAATTGAAAACAGCGATAAGTTATCCAAGAGTGCGTCTGCTGCTGCTTGTGTGGAAGGTTTGGTCACGAAGGACAGTAAACCCGATGCTCCTTTAAAATCCCTTTTCCATAAGTGGTGCTGAGGGTGAGACTCTAATGCAGGATAATAAACTGCCTCAACTTCCTCGCGTGTTTCCAGCCACTTAGCCACCATCGTCGCGTTTTTATAATGACGTTCAAGTCGAACATCTAGCGTCCTCATTCCCCGAAGTGCCAGCGTCACGTCATCAGGGCTGGCAAACAAGCCCATGTTGAAATGGAATCGTTTAAGGCTGTCCCACGCACGCTTTGAAGCCGAAACAGTACCAAGAACAGCATCGGAGTGACCGACGATATATTTCGTCGCGGCCATGATGGAAAGATCCACACCAAGTTCGAGTGACGGAAAGTAAAGCGGTGTACCCCATGTATTGTCTGCAATAACCAGGATGTCATGCTCATGGGCAACCTTGGCTATCGCCGGGATGTCTTGTATTTCCAGAGTCAAGGAGCCAGGAGATTCGGTATAGATGGCCTTAGTGTTTGGCTTGAGGAAATCTACGATGCCGGCACCTATTGTCGGGTCGTAGAACGAGACCTCGATTCCCAGGCGGTGACCCACCTGCTCACAGAATGCCCTTATCGGCGAATACACGTTGTCGGCAATCAGGAGGTGATCCCCAGCTCCCACCACGGACAGTATGGCAGTCGTACATGCGGAGAGACCTGAAGGGCAAAGGACCGTGCCTTCCGCTCCCTCCAACTGCTGGAGGGCTTGAGTCAATGCCTCCGTCGAAGGGTTGTTCCACCGGCCATACGTATATTTTTGGCGTCCTTCGCGCATCGATTCACACGTAGGGAAAGCTACGGTAGAACCCCGGTAAACAGGTGTATTCACGAAGCCATGATGCTGCTCAGGCTCGATAGAAGCGTGGGCAAGTAGGGTTTGTACGGTTTTGTATTTTTTCATACCGGCTTCCAATTCTTGCGTTGGTGAGGTTGGGTTGCGCGCTATCTGCCGCAGATTCAAGATTAAAATGCTATTCATCTTAGATGTCTACCATAAGGTTGGCATGTAAATAAAATACGTTTAAAAACAAAGATTTAAAAATACTTAAAAATAGAATTTGCATGGCTACCATGTGAATGGTAGGTTTTTTGTGTCTCGGAATTTCGCTACCTGGTCGACCGAATAGCGATGATCTGAGCGTGCAATGGTATTGAGCGGGAGAGGTTTAGTGTCTTTTACGGCGCTGTGAGCTCAAGGCTTCTCTCGCACTTCCCGTTTGGAATGGGAAGAAGAAGTTAAGTTTGCAAGGGATAAGAAAAAAAACTGCAAATTAATCGCTTGGGTGAAACATGAAAAAACAAAAAAAAATACAACCCCTCTCAGCAGTTCAATGCAGCAGCGAACTAAACGATAGGTCGAACTGGCTTGATTCCCATGAAAGCGGATATTCAAAGCATTTAAAGAAGCGTCATGTGCAAATGATGGCGCTAGGTGGAGCCATCGGTACTGGATTGTTCTTGGGCGCTGGGGCTAGACTGCAAATTGCGGGGCCTGCACTTGCGTTAGTTTATTTGGTTTGTGGAGTATTTGCTTTTTTCATTTTGAGGGCGCTGGGTGAGCTTGTGATGCACCGTCCAAGCAGTGGGAGTTTTGTATCCTATACAAGGGAGTTTATGGGGGAGCGTGCTTCTTTCGTTGCGGGTTGGATGTATTTCGTAGTTTGGGCATTAACAGGTGTTGTTGATATAACAGCCATTGCTATTTACATGAAATACTGGAGTGTGTTTTCGGATGTTCCGCAGTGGGTATTCGCTCTAAGCGCTTTGGGTGTAGTGACATTGATGAATATGGTCGGTGTCAAATGGTTTGGCGAAATGGAATTCTGGTTCGCCGTGATAAAAGTCGCGGCAATCAGTATTTTTTTGGTGATCGGGTCGTTCTTTTTTGCTACTGGCCATGAGGTGGCAGGACATATTCCTGGCCTGCATTTGATCGCGGATAACGGGGGTATATTTCCTCATGGGCTTCTGCCAGCAATCATCATCGTGCAAGGCGTAATCTTTGCTTATGCGAGCATAGAGTTGGTGGGAACCGCTGCCGGTGAGACGGCGGATGCTAGAAGTGTTATCCCAAAAGCAATCAATGGTGTGATCTGGAGAATAAGTCTGTTTTACGTGGGTTCAGTATTCTTGCTTGTCACTGTACTGCCGTGGACAGCCTATAGCGCCAACGTTAGTCCTTTTGTAACTTTCTTTGAGGCGCTTGGTATTCCTGGAATTGGCTCCATTATGAACATCGTTGTAATGACGGCGGCGCTCTCAAGTCTCAATTCTGGTTTGTATGCCACTGGGCGCGTGTTGAGATCGCTAGCCATGGGTGGGTCAGCGCCAAAACTATTTAAGCGTATGAGCACCCAAGGGGTACCCTATATGGGGATCTTGGTTACCATGGGGATTAACGTTTTTGGTGTGCTTTTGAACTTCTTGATTCCATCTCAGCTATTCGAACTGTTGTTGAACCTGGTAACGTTGGGGATTCTCTCTACGTGGGCCTTTATCGTCTTATCTCAAATAAATTACCGTCGCGCCGTAAAAAGAGGGGAGGTCGCGATGGTCTCATTTAGGATGCCTGGCGCGCCGTTCACCTCTTGGTTAACTCTTGGTTTTTTGCTCTTGGTATTGGTTCTCTTGGGCTTCGATTATCCCAACGGAACTTACACTGTTCTTTCTATACCGTTAGTCGCGGGAGCACTGATGCTGGGATGGTCGAAGACCGTCCGCTCCAAAGCAACGGGCTCGGAAGAGATTGAGGGCACTTCCAACCATGTAGGAGTCTAGCTTAATAGCGATGAGGGCACGTTTCACGACGTTCTCTCATCGCTTTGAGTTGAACTATAGTGCTAAGACAGTTAATATGCATGTATCAAAAATTCTAGGTAGGCTTTATGAGTACGCGTTCCGACCTTTTAACCACCGCCGAGATGTTGCTGCGCACCAAAGGCTACGCTGCATTTAGCTATGCAGATTTGGCTGACGAAATTGGTATAAAAAAGGCGAGTATTCATCACCACTTTCCTACAAAGGAAGGGCTCGGAATTGCCGTTATTGAGAGTTATCTTTTTAGGTTTGCCAAGAATTTGGAGTTAATAAACGAAGAAAGCTCCGATACAATCGTTCGATTGAAAGAGTTTTCAGCGCTGTTTGTCGATAGCTCAAAAAATGGAATGCTACCTCTTTGCGGTGCGCTTGCTGCTGAACTTTCTGCTCTACCTGACAGCCTTAAAGAGTTGACCAAAAAATTCTTCGAAATACATATTGCCTGGTTGGAAAGTAACCTAGTAATAGGTCAATCCCAGAAGGTGATAAAAGCAGATCTCAATCCTAAAGAGATCTCACGAGCGATTTTGAGCTTGCTTGAAGGTAGCAGTTTTGTTTCCTGGGCGCTCAACGACAAGGTGGTTGATCAGTCTGGGTTTGATTTGATTTTGAAAAATATTATCGTATCGTAACTTACGCTTAGAACATCTTGTTGCCATTTGGCTAGCAGATTTCTCCTCAAGTTATTGTTTCTGCCCATCTTTTTAGGTGGGCCCCATCTCGTTATCCCTCAGATGCGCTAAAGATATTCTCTCCTTAGCGGTATTTCTTCGCCCAAACACAAAATGTTACGTGCGCATGCCTGTTCAGGTGCTGCCTCCGTCTGTCCGCTCGGACAGGCGGTGCTTTGCTATGCGCTACGTTTAATGTGGCTTGAGAGCCGGTTGCTTCATTAGCAGCTTGGGTGGCTCATCAGATTTAACAAAAATCCTATTGCAACCCATCCTACCAGTTGGTAGAGTTATTTCGTCGAACAACAACCCACTCGCAAAAATGCATTCCACAGAGGACTTATCAAATGACGAATAACCTGAATGGTATTGACGTAGCTGCCCTGCAGCAGTTTGCCCAAGGCGTTGCTGAGGATGCTACCAAGCGTCACGCGAGCTTTAACGTCAAGACCCAGTGGAAAGGCCAGACTCGCTCTGTGGCGAAAGTCAGCCGCTACAGCTTGGCCGGTGAGACCTATTCGCGTGATTTCGAAATTGTCGCCGATGAGCCAAATGAGTTGCTGGGCCAGAACACTGCGCCTAACCCTCAAGAACTGCTAATGGCCGCTCTCAACGCTTGCATGTCGGTGGGCTATGCGGCCAACGCCGCCATGATGGGTATCAAGATCCACAGTCTGGAAATTGAGACGGACGGTACCCTCGACCTGCGTGGTTTCTTGGGCCTCGACGAGAGCGTCAACCCAGGCTACGACGAAGTGAGCTTCGTCGTTCGCCTGCACACCGATGCGCCCCGTGAACGCGTGGAAGAGTTGCACAAGAATGTACTCAAGACGTCGGTCAACTATGCCAACTTCTCGAAAGCCATCCGTATGGTGCCGACCCTCGAGGTTCGTGAGGACTGATTTTCGTCGGGTTTGACTCTCTGAACCCTAAGAGCGCCAGCAGACGAATGATCTCTGGCGCTGCAATTTTCGGAAATTTAGTTAACTGGAGCATGAAATGAACGATTTTTTCAAAGGTAAGAAATTGCTTGTTGTAGGTGGTACCAGTGGTATGGGTCTGGAAACTGCCCGCATGGTGCTGAAAGCTGGTGGCAGTGTGGTGTTGACTGGCAGCAAACAAGACAAGGCAGACGCCGTCCGTAGCGAGTTGAGCGCGCTTGGCCCGGTTTCTGTGATAGTCGCAAACCTCATGACTGAAGATGGCATGAATTTCGTTCGCAACGAAATCAACGCCAACCATAGCGATATCAGCCTGATGGTGAACTCCGCTGGCATATTCATTCCCAAAGCCTTCACCGAGCACGACGAAGCTGAGTACGACATGTACCTGTCTCTCAACCGTGCGACGTTCTTCATCACCCAGGCAGTAGTCAAGAACATGCTCGCCGCCAAGCGCGAAGGGTCAATTGTCAACGTCGGCTCCATCGGTGCACAGGCCGCACTGGCAGGTTCGCCGGCCTCTGCCTACTCCATGGCGAAGGCAGGTCTGCACGCCTTGACCCGTAACCTGGCAATTGAATTGGCTCACTCGGGTATCCGCGTCAACGCCGTCTCGCCAGGGATCGTTCACACCTCGATCTATGAAGGTTTCATGGACAAAGAGGCGATCCCAGAAGCGATGAAGTCGCTGAACGATTTTCACCCACTGGGCCGAGTTGGTGTTCCGGAAGATGTGGCCAACACCATCGTGTTCCTGCTGTCGGACAAGACATCCTGGGTGACCGGTGCTATCTGGGACGTGGATGCGGGAATTATGGCCGTTCGTGCCTGATTTCAGCTAACGCTGTCTGATGGAAGTCGCCTAAGTCGACTTCCATTCCATCACCAAGAGTGCTGGGAGGTGCAATGGCTCGAACGTTAATCCAAGGCCATTTGACTGGCCCAGTTGGCATCAGCTTGCCAGCTTTTGGTGTAGGGCGGCTGAACCCTAGCCGCAGGAGTTTTCAATGTCTGTTTCGACAAGAGCAGCGCTGTTAAAAGTCGCGGAAAACCAGATGAGGTCTAAGGGCTACTCAGCATTTAGTTACGCTGATCTAGCCGCGACGATTGGTATTAGAAAAGCCAGCATTCATCATCACTTCCCGACCAAAGAGTGTCTCGGTCAAGAGTTGATCAAAGACTCAATCAATCGCTTCGAAGCGACCATTAGGTCAATTGAAGACACTGATAAGGATCCTTTGATGCGGCTTCGAGCTTTTTCTCGTCTGTTTGTTGTCAGTGCGAATGATGGGCTTCTACCTTTGTGTGGCGCACTGGCGGCAGAAATGGCTGCACTACCTTCATCGCTTCAAGTTCTTACTCGAGTCTTTTTCGAGACGCAACTTGACTGGCTCCAGAGAGCCATCAGTGAGGCTGCTATTCAGAAAGGCTGGTTACTGGCCAAGCCCGCTCAATCCTATGCATTCATGCTGTTGAGCGCATTAGAGGGGGCGAGTCTCATTGATTGGACATTGGGCAGATCAGCAGATCCCTTAGCTGGGTTCGACTGCTTGCTCGAATCGGTGGAGCGATCAGCCGCAATGGCTGCTCGTGAGATCAGACATACCAGTGGGCATCAACAGAGTTGTTAACAGTCGCTTTTAGCCTTCCCGCAATAGCGACGACTTCTTCTATTTCCTTTAAAACTGAGTGATTTATGAGCAGTGTTTCGAAGAAATTCGTAGTAGATATTTGGTCTGATTACGTCTGTCCTTGGTGCTGGGTCGCTAAGCGTCGTTTTGAAAAAGCGCTTGAAAACTTCCCTCACAAGGACAGCGTTCAAGTCAACGTTAGAGCTTACCGTCTAGCCCCGAACCACGTTGCTGAGCCTATGGTAGGAGCCCTCAAGCGTAAATTGGGTAGTCCAGCCGCTGCTGTAACCATGATGAGTACGGTGAAGCAATATGGCCAATCTTCGGGGCTTGATTACCGTTTCGAAACCATGCTGTTTGGTGACACTGCGGATGCGCACGTATTAGTCAAAGCAGTCGAAGATGAAGCAGTGAAGAAAAACCTGGTGGAAGCGCTCTATGAGCAAAGTACCACCCAGGGTAAATCACTGTTCGACCGAGGCAGTTTAGAGTCGATAGCAAAATCTGTAGGGGTATCTGATGAGTCGATTCGACTCGCCTGGTCGTCCATGGAATTGCGCCTTCAGATGCAGGAAGACGAGCACGCAGCCGCCAAATTCGGCTCAGGTGTACCGTTTTTTGTGTTCAATAATGCATTTTCCATGTCGGGTGCTCAGCCTACAGAGGACTTTCTCCAAGCATTGAATCAAATGTATTTGGAAGCAAAGGGCGAGGAGGAGTCGTTCAGCGGTCAAGTCTGCGGTATCGATGGATGTAATTAATGCTGGTGAGACTGTGCGGTACCTGTTGGTGCCGCAATCTCTGATTTTGGAGTGGTGTTATGGATAAGGTACATGTGAGTCATATTGTAGATTTGAGCGCTGAAAAATTCGCTCGATTCGTCGCAAAAGGAAGCAGTGTCGTGCTGTTTTCGGCCTCTTGGTGCAAGCCTTGCCAGGAAATGAAGCCGGTCTTTCACGACTTGGCAGAAAAGCTGCGCTCCCGCGCCGCATTCGGGAAGATTGATGTGGCTGTTTCGCCGACGATTTCCCAAATGTACGGTATCCGGTCAGTGCCATCCTTGGCGATTTTTCACGAAGGGCGGTTACGCTTGGTTCTGGCCGGCTCTCGATCGGTTGCCGCGTTGAAGAAGGCAATCGTTTCTGAGCTAAAGGAGGTCGTCTAGGAAAATGCAGATCAGCTTGTTATGGGCGCGCGACTAGCGAAATAATCACGGTTTTCCGTGCCTCAACTGGAAAAAATTCTACATACACTACCGCTCCGGGCTTTCAGCGCATTCTCCCGCATCGCCCGTGAAACCCGCCCATACCCCTTCAACTGCTTTTAAGCCCTCTTAACGAAAACCCTTCAACATCCAAATCGTCCCAAGAGTTCGTGCAATCGGGGCTTTGTGCAGCCGGCGCCTATCGCAGCGGCCACCGCATGCTTAGTGGCGGTATGAGGCCCGCTATGTCTTGGCGTTGCGTAGAAGGCTGAATGACCGCCGGATGAAAACGAAGAGCGAGGAGGCAAAAGCACTTAACACATTAATACATTCGAATGTGTTAATGTGTATTCTCCGCTCATCATCCTCGAGACATCATGACTGACCTTAGCCTGTTCCAACCTCTTGCCCTAGGCGATCTGAAACTTAAAAACCGGATCGCCCTTCCGCCGCTGACCCGATCCAGAAGTTCTCAACCGGGTAATATCCCCAATGACCTCATGGCCGCCTATTATCGGCAGCGGGCAACTGCAGGCTTCATGGTCACAGAGGGAACCCAGATTGAACCACGCGGGCAGGGCTACGCCTGGACTCCGGGAATTCACAGTGATGCCCAAGTAGAAGGCTGGCGCAAAGTCATCGATGCAGTCCATGCAGAAGGATCGGTTATTTTCTGCCAGCTTTGGCACGTTGGCCGGGTTTCACACACCAGTCTCCAACCCGATAACCGTCCCCCCATTGCGCCATCCGCCATCCGTGCCACAGCAGTGAAAGTCTTTATCGAAACAGGCCCGCAAGCTGGTGTACTTACTGATCCAAGTGAGCCGGTCGAGCTGACGACCGAGGAAGTCAAAGAGCTGGTGGGTCTTTATCACGCGGCCGCATTGAACGCTAAAAAAGCTGGTTTCGACGGCGTCGAACTTCATTGCGCCAACGGCTACCTGGTTAATCAGTTCATTTCCGAGCACACCAACTGCCGAACCGATGAATATGGTGGCTCGCTGGATAACCGCCTCAGGTTCCTTCGTGAAATCTGCGAAGCGGTGATCAGTGTCTTCGGTGGTAACCGGGTAGGGGTGCGGTTCGCTCCGTTGTTCGAGACGACTGAAGAGGAGCGTGTCTACTTAGGCCTTGTGGAGCAAGATCCTCACCATACATATATCGAGGCGGCCAAGATTCTTGAGGAGCTGGGAGTGGGCTACTTGTCGATTGCCGAGGCTGACTGGGAGAATGCCCCTGACTTGCCAGCTTCATTTCGCGAGGCACTGCGCCAGGTATATTCTGCGCCGATCATGTATTCCGGTCGCTATACAGAAGCGAAAGCAAAAGAGGTTCTCGCCAAAGGTTACGGAGACTTGTTCGGATTTGGCCGCACCTTCATCGCAAATCCAGACCTCCCTCATCGCCTCAGGAACGGGCTCGAACTGAATCCGGTTAACGCGGCTACGCTCTATGGCGGAGGAGAGGAAGGTTACATCGACTATCCATTCTGCAACGCTTAAGATAATCCGTTTGTAGCAGGGACACTCTGCGTGCGTAGGAACCAAGCCAAATGCCGGATTTGAATGAGACGCTGAAAATACTCTCCAGTCCAGTACGCAGAAAGGTATTGGCGTGGCTAAAAGACCCTTTTACGGCGTTCCACGACCAGACGCAGATATACGCCTTCGACGTCTATGGCGTTTGTGCCAGTCTCATTCAGGAAAAGGCCGGGCTATCGCAGCCGGCCACTTCGCTTTGCCTGAAGGCTCTCAGTGATCAAGGCCTCGTTGTGGCGACTAAAGTAGGTAAGTGGACGTATTACAAGCGCCAAGACCAGCAACTGTCAGCAACGTTGACTGAGCTCCTTGCCGAATTGGACGTAAAATGCTGAAGGCACGACGCATCCTCAAGTTTTTCCTAAGGCCATCGCTCGAACCTCGGAAGGTGTTTGTCCGTAGCGCGCCTTGAAGGCCCTAGCGAAGTGGGCTTGACTGGTAAAACCTTGGCGGTAGGCAACCTCAGAAATATCCAGTCCCCTAACCTGTTCGCTATTCAGCAAGCGGTAAGCTCGTTGCAGGCGCTTTTCCAAAATGAAGCGATGCGGCTGAGTGTCTTCCAACGCAAACAGCCGTGCAAGATGTCGTGTAGAGACTCCGGTTTGAGCCGCAACTCGCTCGCAGCTCAAAGTCGGATCAGCCAACTGCTCCATAATGCATTGCTTGGCGGCCAATAAATATGAGGCGCTTAGCGCATTGCCCCGGCGCTGGCCGACCTGGCCCGCAATTATGTTGCCCAGCAACTCTAATGCATCGTCTTGATAATTATCTGCGTCCTGGCTAAGTGGCTGCTCGAAAAAGCCTCGGGTGCGCTCAGCGAGTGTGCGCATCAGCAAGCGTTGCGTGCCGGTGTGAGCGCTGATTTTCAGTGCAGTTTCGAAACGGCTCAAGCAATGACTGGCAAAAACTTCCTGGGGAATGTCGAATATGAACTTGCGCATGGAGCCGGAAAACCCAAACAGGTAGGGTTTGTCTGTGCGATACACCATCAGTTCTCCAGGCTCCAGTAAATGGCAGCTGCCGTTCTGAAAGAAAAACGAAGCACTTCCTGTGACAAGAGACACGAAAACGGACGCCTTGGGCACCGCACGAATCATCGAGCCGTCACGTTCAATAACGTGCTCGTTGGCGACGATATGAGCTACCCGCATGCTTTCCAGACTCAGATTGTCCTCGCTAGCGGCGAATCCTGTCTCGCTATAGGACGAGCATTTGAGGCCCACCAAGGTAGATGCGTTGTACTGCTCCCAGAAGGCCAGGCGCTGGTCAAGGGGGACGCAATCGGTAGTCGCCCGTCGGGTGTCGAGCAAGGTGCCTGTCTTCATTTTTATTATTCTCGTTGTTTTTGAAAACGCTCAGGCAAGCAAGGCAAATCACGAGGCTTTCAGAGGCCCAATTAACCTCTGGGCAATAGCCCATGTCAACTGACTCGCCGGGCCAAATCGATTGTTCTGCCAGCCCAAAAAGCCTCCGTCCGATTCAGGCAACAATGATGTCAGTTGTGGTCAAACCGATCTGAATTTCTCGCCTTAAAGTGGTCGCACTCTCCCAACAATCAGAGGCCGACCATGCCCGAATTAGCCAGCACCGAATTTTGGAAAGACCTGCAGCCTATTGCAAATTGCTTAATGCCTGACGCTAAACCTGAGGTCTATCTTCCCAATGCGGCCAGCGATGACTTGCGACTCTACGTGCCTTTCACTGAAACCGTTTCTTCACGACCTTTGTGGATTTCCCCAAGTGAAAACCGCTGGTGCGATATTTTGATGTCCAGTCGCGCTGGTCTGGTCAATAGGCACTATCACCCCCATGAGGTTTTCGCTTATACCCTCTCCGGCAAATGGGGCTACCTGGAGCACGATTGGACGGCGACCGCAGGAGACTTTGTTTATGAAACACCGGGCGAAGGTCACACTTTGGTCGCGTATGACCACGAAGAGCCTATGCGTGTGTTTTTTATTGTCAAAGGGCCACTGATCTGGCTAGACGAGCAGGGCGAGTCCACTGGTTACTTCGATGTGCACTCTTACATTGCCTTGTGCCGTGAGCACTATGAAAAGGTTGGCTTGGGCGCTGACGCTGTGGATCGCCTATTTCGCTAACTCGCTCTTCGGAGAATAACTATGGCTGACAATAATAATAAAGCCGGTTACGAAAACACTTTGCTATGTGTGCTATTTCTGACTTTTGGCTTTGTGTTTTTTGATCGTTTGGCGCTGTCCTTTCTGTTTCCATACATGTCTGCCGAGCTGAATTTGAGCAACAGTCATCTGGGCATGCTGTCTTCTGTATTAGCTCTCGCTTGGGCGCTATCAGGAGCGCTGGTGGGAGCTTGGTCAGACCGCAAAGGGGTGAGGAAGCCACTCTTAATAATTGCAGTGATCTTGTTTTCCTTGTGTTCGGCGCTTTCTGGGCTGGTCACAGGGTTTCTTAGTTTGCTGCTGTTTCGTGGGATCATGGGTTTGGCCGAGGGGCCAATATTGCCGTTGTCCCAGTCGATGATGGTGGAGGCCTCATCATCTCATCGACGCGGTCTCAATATGGGATTGTTGCAGGGGTCGGCGGCTGGCTTGCTTGGTGCGGTGGTCGGGCCTCCAGTATTAATACACCTAGCTGAGGCATATGGGTGGCGACACGCATTCATAGTTTCCTTGCTGCCGGGCCTTTTGATAGCTTGGCTCTTATGGCGATACGTCCGGCGAGATGATCCACGCCCTACGCCAATCATTCGAGATAAAGAACCCGGAAACCGCTTGGCCTTGCTAAAAAGCCGAAACATTGTGCTATGCACCTTGATCAGTTGCGTGTTTCTGACTTGGTTCGTCATCCTTATCTCCTTTACTCCGACTTTCCTAGTGACCGATCGCGGATACACCCCGCCCAGTATGAGCGCGATCATGAGCTGTCTGGGCGCAGCATGGGTGCTCTGGGGATTTGTGGTGCCCGCCATTTCTGACCGAATCGGTCGACGTCCCACTTTGGTGATTTTCTCTCTGATTTCGGCGTGTTGCCCGATGGCGCTGCTGTTTGCTCCGTCACCGCTAATTCTCGGGATACTGATGGTGTTGACCTTTACCGGACTGGGCTGTTTCACACTTTTTATGTCGACCATTCCGGCGGAAACCGTGCCTAGGGAAGTGATGGCCACGGCTCTGGGCATGATCATGGGTGTGGGTGAGCTAATCGGCGGGTTTGTAGCGCCGACCGTAGCCGGTTTCGCCGCAGACCGTTTTGGCTTGTCCATAGTGATGTGGATATCCAGTAGTGGTGCGGTGCTGGCAGCGCTCTTGTCGCTGTTTCTTAAGGAGACTGCTCCCGCCGTACTCCAGCGTCAGCCGTCATCAACTCATGCTATTGAGGGAAGCTAGCTGTGACATTGTTCCTGACATGTTGCACAGCTGCTGCCGAGGAACATGGCAGTAGGCCGCATTAGTAAAGTGTTGATCAGCGCTATCTAGCGTGCGCCTGAACATGATGCAATATCTTCACTGTGAAGCGCTGGAATACGCAAACGAACTATATACAAACTTGGACGGTGGAAGCGGTATTGGCGCTTTTACCTGCCACGTCCTGTCGATAGTGAAGTGTTGACATAGTTACTCATTACAAAAATAAAAAAGAGTATTGACCATGAGCTATCTAATACGTTTTGGCGTTTTTCTGGTAACCGCATTCCTGTTTCCCCAAGCTTGGGCGCAAAACAATGAAGGCCCTCTAGTAGAGCTTGGCGAGAAAATGTCCAATTATGGCATTCAGCCCCATGTGCAATTCTCGAGCTTGTCTATGAAGAATCTCGACACTGGCCCCAGGCACAATAGCTTTGGCAACAGTGGCGACTTATACCTAGGTGCCGATGTTGACCTCGCGACCTTGGCAGGCCTAGATGGCGCGGCGTTTCATTTTGAAGAAACATTGTTCATTCTCGACAATGGCACTGGGCAGCCTACTTCGCATAACTGGCAGGGCGCAGCAGGCACCTACTTTGCTGGCGCCCCTCTTCACAATGACATCGCCGCCAACCAGTTGAGTCTTATGACCTTCGAGCAAAAATGGCTCGATGGACAGCTCGACTTGCATATGGGGCGCACTAATGCCCGACGCTACTTTTACATCTACAATTGCGAAACGGTGGTTACCTGCACTGATCCAATCCTAGACGCCTCCAGCGGTGTGCTGCCACCACCCTTCGGTGCCTGGGGTGGCTATCTGAAGTATCAGGTAAACCCGAGCCTGTATGTACACGCCGGTGCGTTTGAATCCAACCCTGTCGACTACTTGAAAAAGCGTAAAGGTTTGGACTTCAGTACCGACGACGCTAGCGGCACCAGCTTTCTAGTGGGGATAGGTAGTAAACCTAGTGACGACAATACGCAATACGAACTTAATGCTTACTTCAACTCTTCAAAACAGTCGGATCCATTGACCGGTACCAGTGATCATGGCACTGCCGGAGCCTTCTTCAAGTTCCGGCAAACCCTATGGCGCGCTGATGGACAGGGCCTACAAATGTTCGGTTCAGTTTCGGCGGCAGCGGACAGCAAGCAACCCTTCAGTCATTTCGCAGAAGGTGGATTAACCTACCTCGCGCCTTTCGATCGACCGCAAGACAAGCTGAATTTCAAAACCAGCTATATGCGGGTCAATCCTCACCAGTTGGAGTTCCAGCAACGAGAACGTATCACCAACTTTGGCGATCCTCGCTTGGGCGATAAAAATATCTACGCACTGGAAGCTAATGGCCATTTTGCGTTGAGCCATAACCTGGCGGTCGAGCCGAGCATTCAATACCTGATTAACCCTGACAATTACTATAACCCTGGGGCCCGAGAACTGAGCAGCAATGGCTTCGTTGTTGGCCTCCAAGTCATGCTTGATGTGGGCTCAATGCTTGGACTTTGAAATATTTTTTAACTCAATGCTTCTTGCTTATTGCAGCGGTTCTTTCTTGGGATTCAACAGTTGTTTTTTACCATGAAACTAACTCCTTGAGGTTGTAATGACTACCTATATCAGCGATTTATTTAAAGGAAAAGTTGTACTCGTTAGCGGCGGTACCTCGGGTATTGGGCAGTCAACGGCTGAATTTTTCGCTCGTCACGGCGCTAAGGTCGTTGCTATAGGTCTCGGCGCGGATGAAACAAAAGTCACGCCTGGGGTTGACCTCGATCTTCGAGAAGTCAACGTCACTGACGATGCGGCGCTCAAAAAAGTCATTGAGAGCCTTGATCGCCTCGATATTCTGGTGCCAGCAGCTGGAGGCACCCTGGGAGAGAGAGAAGTCGAGTGGGAGGCTTTTAACCAAGTGCTATCAGTACAACTGCAAGCCGTTTATAGGCTCATTAACCTGTCATACCCTTTGTTGGCAAAGCAAGGCGGATCCATTATCAACATTGCTTCAATGTTCTCATTTTTCGGCGGTGGCAAGCTTGTCGCATATGCGGCAGCAAAAGGGGGGATTGTTCAGCTTACCAAGTCTCTCGCGGAGGCCTACGCACCTGATAATATTCGTGTAAACGCGGTTGCTCCGGGCTGGATTGCAACCCCCTTATTAGAAAAAATCGATGACGAGGCCAAGAGGGCTAAATTGCTGTCTCGAACTCCGATGAAGCGGTTTGGCACTGCCGAAGAGGTTGCCAAGGCAATTGCTTTCCTGGCTTCTGATGCCGCATCGTTTATAAATGGAGTCGTTCTTCCTGTGGATGGTGGCTACCTAACGACTGCTATCTAAGTGTGTACGCATCCACTTTGATAGGCTAAAAATGGAGTCCACCTAATTTAGGTTAGGTGGACACCGCCGCTTTGATCGAAGGTGGGACAAAGGTGTATTGCCCGGGCGATTACCGCTTACCTGAAGTTCTTCATTAAACGCCTTCCGACGAAGCCAACCAGTGAGATTACGGAGTTGTTGCCTCACGGTTTACGCGCTCTTTAGTACGCAAATCATCATTTCTGGTCTTTCAGGCGCCCCGATCATGAGGATAGTTTAGCTTCGTGTTTCCTCTTGCCTGCTTCTATCATGTTCAGGCCAATTGTTGATCGGATGAGCACGGTCTTCGTTGAAAATTTCCGTCAGAAGGGCGTTGGCCCGCTTGTATGCGTCGTACTTGAACTCAGTGTCGTCCTCGGGCTGCGCGGCCATTTCTTCAAGCATTTCCTGGTTCAGGCGGCGGAATCGATCCGCGCGTTCACGGGCCTCGTAGGGCCCTACGCCCAGTTGTTCCAGCGCTTTGCGTCCAAGGGACAAAGCGCTCTCAAAAGTTTCCCGCTCGACTGCCTCTATGCCCATCTGACGTAGGGTAATGATGTGCCCCATATCGCGAGCGCGCACCACCAGCTTCAGGGAAGGAAAATGCTCTTGAGCCAGCCGGGTCAATGCCAGGTTGTCTTCCTGATTGTCGATCGCGTTGATCAACACCACTGCTTGTGCAGCACCGGCGGCGTGCAGCAAATCGAGGCGGGTCGCGTCGCCGTAGAACACCTTGACCCCGAACTTGCGCAACGTCTCGATATGATCGGGATCGTGATCCAGCACCACTACTTCAAAGCCACAGGACATTAATAGACGGCCCGCGATTTGGCCGAATCGACCAAAGCCGGCGATGATTACCCGAGGATTGCGCTGGTCGATGGTGTCCGCTTCCTGATTGTCCTGTTTTCTTGCGGACTCCAGGCGATTGAGCACAAGGATCAGCAGAGGTGTGACGCACATGGACAGCGCTACCGCCAAGGTCAGGCTTTTACCCCAGGGGTCGACCAGGATGCCGGCAACCGTTGCTGCGCCAAACACGACGAAGGCGAACTCACTGCCCTGACCGAGAAACACCGCCTGCCAAGAGCGCTGTTCAGTAGGGACACTCAGGAAGCGACCAAGGAGTTTGATAATCAGCAGCTTGATCAGGATAAAACCCAAGGTCAGCGTTAAGACTTTCAGTGGCGCATCGATCAGCGTGCCGAAGTCGATCGACATGCCGACGCCGATAAAGAACAAACCGAGCAGCAGTCCCTTGAATGGCTCGATGTCACTTTCCAGCGCGTGCCGGTATTCCGAACTGGCTAACAGGACGCCGGCGAGAAATGCGCCCATAGCCATGGACAATCCTGCCTCTTCCAGCAACAACCCGAATCCAAACACCAGAAACAGCGCAACGGCACTGAAGATTTCGCGCAAGCCTGAGCGCGCGACAAAGCGCAGAACGGGCCGGGAAACGTACTGACCCAAGAGCACCACCGCGACGATCGCACCGACGATTTTTGCGATGGACAGCGCGAGTTCTGCGCCGGAAGGCGTACCACCATTTGTTGCTAACAATGGAATCATCGCGACCAGCGGAATCGCCGCGATGTCCTGAAACAACAGCACGGCAAAGCTGCTGCGACCCACTGCGGTAGGGATCATGTTTCGCTCGTTCATGGCCTGCATGGCGATGGCGGTCGACGACAGACTCAGCGTCAACCCAACCAACAGTGCTGCTGTCCAGTTCAAGCCCAGTGCGGCGCAAAACACGGCAATTGCAACACCGCAGGCCAGCATCTGCAATGCGCCGCCACCGAAGACCATTCGGCGCATGGCCCAAAGACGTTTGGGATCAAGTTCGAGGCCAATGATAAACAACATCAAAACTACGCCGATTTCAGCAAAGTGCAGGATGGATTCCACATCAGTTACCAGCTTCAGGCCCCACGGGCCGATCAGGCAGCCGGCCAACAGATAACCTAGAACCGGGCCAAGTCCTAACCGAACGGCGATTGGGACTATCAAGGCAGCCGAGCCCAAGTAAATGAGCATCTCAATCAGACTATGAGTCTCCATATCAATCTTCCTTCCAGGAGGCCAAGCGCGCGTAATAGTGCTCGATTTGTGAGTCTAGGGCCTCGGGTGCAGCTGCATACGCGCCGTGCACCACAATCGGGTTCAGCCAGTGCATGTTGCAATAGATTGCCGTTGCGTGAAGGGGTTGAGCCAACACCGAGAAACCTGGGTGGTCGCCTATGTGGAAATGATCGTGCTCGCCACCCGTCGTGACGGCCCAAATCAAGCTCTTATCTTTGAGGGCGACAGAGCCTTTACCGTATGCCCAACCGTGAGTGAATACTTTATCGATCCACAATTTCAGAAGAGGCGGGGAGCTGTACCAGTACATCGGATGTTGCAATACGAGCAGCTGTGCTTGTTCGACTACCCGCTGTTCGGCTTCAACGTCGACATTGAAGTCTGGATAAAGGTCGTACAGGGAGCGTATTACCACGTCGGGATTGCTGGATGCTCGTTTGAGCATTGCTTGGTTAACATGTGATTTTTCGGGGTAGGGATGGGCGTAAATGATAAGAATCAATGATGGCCTCCAGGATGTCCGTTAGGTCGATGGGTATTAAAGTATTCACATAACGGGTGGTTACCATTCAAATATCTAAGGCGCAATGGATGCGCCTTCAATGAAAAAGCCCTCCTTGAAGATAGGGGCAGGTCTCGAAAGACCTGATGCACCAAAATCAGGAAGGGCTGAATAATCAGGTTAGCGCTTTATCCACCAGCTTGGATCTTCAGCACCTTTTCAGCTGTGATCTGCTCGCCGGCAATACCCCAGCTACCGCTTTTAACTTCCTCAAAAAGAACCCAAGTGAGGGCGCGCATGTTTTCACCCTCAACTGAGACCATGGCCTCGGTAACTTTATGAATCGCCTCGGCTTTTTGTTCTTCCGTGAAAACGCCTTCAATACCTTTAATGATGACTAATGGCATAGTGTGCTCCATTTCAATGAGGGCTATTGGTCAGTGTCGAAGACGCCCATATCTTCGTGACTTTGGGAGGTCGGATTGCAGGAACAGCTTTTCACATACACCTGGACATGACAGGCAGGTCTGTATTACGAGGCCCATCCAACGCAGAGCTGAACGTAAGGTGTTTGTCTGAACTATTTACGCTTCAGCCCAAGCAGCTTGGACAGGCACATAATTTAGGTAGACAAACTACCTAGATGAAGCCACCGCATCTGAGCCGATACCACCGACCCGGATTCTGGTTTCATTGGAAGCTACTTGATTTCTACCCACGCGATCCGAGCCATCAGCGGCCAGGCTTTTGGCCCCGACATGGTCGGCACCATCGGAGGCTACGCTTTTGGCCCCGACATGGTCGGCACCGTCAGCGGCTACGCCTTTTGCCCCAACATGGTCGGCACCATCGGCGGCTACGCTTTTTGCTCCGACGTGGTCGGCACCGTCAGCAGCTACGCCTTTTGCCCCAACATGGTCGGCACCGTCAGCAGCTACGTCTTTTGCCCCGACATGGTCGGCACCGTCAGCGGCTACACGTTTTGCCCCGACATGGTCGGCACCATCGGAGGCTACGCTTTTTGCCCCGACATGGTCGGCACCGTCAGCGGCTACACGTTTTGCCCCGACATGGTCGGCACCATCGGAGGCTACGCTTTTTGCCCCGACATGGTCGGCACCGTCAGCGGCTACGCCTTTTGCCCCAACATGGTCGGCACCATCGGCGGCTACGCTTTTTGCTCCGACGTGGTCGGCACCGTCAGCAGCTACGCCTTTTGCCCCAACATGGTCGGCACCGTCAGCAGCTACGTCTTTTGCCCCGACATGGTCGGAACCGTCAGCAGCTACGCTTTTTGCCCCGACATGGTCGGCACCATCAGCAGCTACGTCTTTTGCCCCGACATGGTCGGCACCGTCAGCGGCTACACGTTTTGCCCCGACATGGTCGGCTCCATCGGCAGCCACCTGACCTGTGCCGTGCTCAGCCCCACTTCGTGCCACTGCGCCTGCTCCGACATGATCAGCCCCATCAGACGCGACCGTGGTAGGTGTGGCTTGGCTATCAACCACAAATGCTCTGGAGACTTCTTGTGCCTCTGCAAGGAATTGCGATTGAAGCCCTAAAGCGTATATTCCTACTGCTGATAAAAACAATCCGGAAACAAATTTACGGTTCATAATTTTTCTCCCTAACGTCCTTCATGTTTATTTTCAATAGCCGGTGAAGGTTTAGAGCGTGACAGCCTACGTATTGCTAAACGTAGGCTGTGCTTTAACGTAGTTACGCCGGAACAGTTTGCGCAGCGTTTACGTAATTCGGGTAATCGGTATAGCCCTTGTCAATCGAGCCGCTCACCCCGTAGTAAGTCGAGCGATCGCCCTCTGCCAACGGCCAGCCGTTCTTCATACGCTCTACCAGATCAGGGTTTGCGATGTAGGCGGTGCCGAAAGCGATGAGGTCGAGTTCACCTTTGGCCAGTTCAGATTCTGCGATTTCTTTGGTAAAGCCACCGGCAGCCATCAAGGTGCCTTTGTAAGCCTCGCGGAACGCTGCGCCGAAACCTGGTGGTGTTTGCGCGGCGAGGATGGTCGGCTGGTAATTCAAGTGAACAAACGCCAGCTCTCTTTCATTGAGGGCAGCCGCCATGCTCATCCAGGTTTCTTCTTCGCCTTCGTACACACCGAAGTCATACAGGCGACCAAACGGCGAGAACCGCACGCCGATCTTCGAACCACCGATTTCAGCAGCAATCGCGTCAATGGTTTCCAACAGGAAGCGTTGACGGTTGGCGATGGAGCCACCGTACTGGTCGGTACGAGTGTTCAGGGCGCTGCTAAGGAACTGATCGAACAGGAACCCATTGGCAGCCATGATTTCGATACCGTCAAAACCGGCATCCATCGCCATGCGCGCAGATTTCACGAAGTCCGCGATAACGCGTTTCACTTCGTCAGTTTCCAATGCACGTGGTGCGCTGGGTTGAACTGGGCCGGCTTTGCCAGGCTCAATCCAGGCATACACCGTAGTGTCCACAGCAGGCACTGTCCCCGAGGAGACGGGCGCCATGCCATGCACCGAGACATGGGACATGCGGCCAACGTGCCAGAGTTGCGCAAAAATCTTCCCGCCCTTGGCATGCACAGCGTCGGTAACTTTGCGCCAACCTGGCAAGTGCTCATCAGCGTAAATGCCAGGGGTGTAAAGATAACCACGAGCCTCGTCGGAAATCGGCAGGCCTTCTGTGATCAGCAAACCGGCAGAGGCACGTTGTGCGTAATACAACGCATTGGACTCATTTGGAATGTTGTCCAAGGTTCGGGTGCGAGTCATGGGGGCCATGACGACGCGGTTCTTCAAGGAAATACCGGCCAGATTGTAGGGAGTAAACAGCTTATTCATGATGAATCTCGACGTCGTTGAAGGGTGGTAGGTCGGCGTTTGATTTAGGATTTGTCGAACGCGTCGAGTACGTGGGTGCTGTAGACCAGCGCAGCACCAGCGTTCATGTTGATGGCTACACCCAATGCTTCGGCTACCTCTTCGCTGGTCACACCAAGTTTCTTGGCTTCAGCTGCGTGGAAAGCAATGCAGCCATCACAGCGGGTGGTCACCGCCACAGCTAGCGAAATCAGTTCCCGGGTTTTGGCATCCAGGTGGTTTGTTTTCGCGCCGGCACCACCTAGCGCAGCCATGCCTTTCAAGGTCTCAGGAGACAAGCCATTCAGCTGTACCAAGCGGGCATTGATGTCTTGACGAGTTTGCTTCCAATCTTGCATAGGATTCTCACATGGGCGTTAACGCCCTGTAGGTTCGCGGGATAATTTTGAATCTGCATATACGCTACCATCTAGTTGGTAGGCTTGCAATAGGTGATGCGACATTCGGTTTTATCATGTCATTCTGAAGGCATATACGGTCGACCGTTAGCTGCCATACGAGGGTGGTTGGGCGGCTCTAAATCTGGTATTGATGACCTACCTAGTGAATGGTAGTGTTCCTGTGGAGGGGATTTCGGACGGGAGGAGCCCGACTCCATCAATCCGACGGATGCTCATTCAGAAAGCCACATAGCTAGCAGGAATCGCTGATGAACTACCTTGCACATCTTCACTTAGGCGGTCAGGAGCCGCAGCAGCTGCTGGGGAGTCTCTATGGGGATTTTGTAAAGGGGAGGCTTTCAGGAAATTATTCTGCAGCGACTGAAGAGGCAATCAGGCTGCATCGCCAAATTGATGCTTTTACGGATTCCCATCCATTGGTTAGAAGGGCGCTTGATCGATTCCCGGCAACAAGACGTCGCTATGCGGGAATCGCGCTCGATATGTTTTTCGATCATTGCCTAGCGCGGGATTGGGAGCGATACGCCAATGTGTCCCTAGACGTTTTTTCTCAGAAGGTCTACCGGCTTTTAGAGGACGAGCCCGCTTTGCCGGAACGATTGGCTCAAATCGCGCCGTTGATCATCGCGGAAGATTGGCTTGGAGCGTATAGGGATTTTTCGATGATCGGCCATGGGCTGGAAGTCATCTCCCTGCGCCTATCCCAACCAGATGGCTTGCGTGGGGCATACGAAGAGCTGACAGCTCTGTATGAGCCGCTAAGTGCGGATTTCCTAGAGTTCTATCCATTGCTGTGGCAGTACGCCCAACCCGGTTCGGAAATAGGAAAAAAATTGCCAATTCCGATGGTTAGCGTTTAGACCAGGCAGCTCGTCTGGATACGAAGAGCTGCCTCTGAAGCTGATTTAGTCTGGAATAAAATCAAGCGGTACTTCACTTGTTGATTTTATTTCTTCCATTGCAAACATGGACGTGATGTTCGCTACGGGTAACTGACCGATGATTTTTTTATAAAGCACGTCATAGGCTTGGATATCCGGCAAGAAAGCGCGGATCAAATAATCAACCTCGCCGCTCATCCGATAGATATCAACAATTTCTGTCATATCGCGAGTCGCTTGATAGAAACGATCTATCCATTCGATGGAGTGCTCTCTAGTTTTAATCATGATGAACACTGTCACTTTTGCATTCAGCGTCGTTCTGTCGAGGATGGCGACACGTTTCTTTATGAAACCTTGCTGTTCCAGGCGTTGAATTCTGCGCCAGCAAGGCGTCATGGAGAGCCCGACCTGCTCTGCGAGCTCGGTCACGGGCTGAGTAGCGTCGCGCTGAAGGCCCGCCAGTATTCGACGATCGATACGGTCTAGACGGGAGGAGCGATCCGGCAGCTTTGAAGAACTGGTCATTTACACAGCCTCGAAAAAATATTGCACAGATAGAGAAAACATTGGAAGTGGCTTCCAAGTCAAGAGGTTCAGGTGTGGAAATTTTGCAATAGTTTACCTATTGTCAAATGGTAGTCTTTTTTCAACAACGAGACGGATCGAGCGGAGTGCTTCATCAGGGAGAAAAAAAGAGGTGCGTCCCAGCCCCAAAGCGGGCGCGCTGAAAATAACAAGAGGCTCAGAGGGCCATCCCCTCGAATCTGCGCTTGGCCGGCGCATCACTGGGAGATACCGATATGATTTTCAAACGTATGGGCATGCGTCTGTTACCGGCATTGGTTCTAGTAGGAGTGGTTTCCGGATCATCAGGCGTTTACGCCGAGGGAGAGGGGGATGGCATATGGGCCGCAGCCCAAAAATCTGGATCTATTCGATGTGGCACGGCGGAGGCTCCGCCCTACATCATGAAAGACCCGGCCACAGGGGAGTATTCAGGTTTCTTTGTCGACGCATGCAGAGAGTTCGCAGAAATACTGAAGGTCAAGCCGGTCTTTGTGGACACCAGTTGGGACAACATGATCGCTGGCTTGCAATCCAGAAAATGGGATTTGGCACCGGCACTTACGGCTACCCCGCAACGTGCGCTCTCTATCGTGTTCTCTAAAAACCTTTCAGCTACCGAATCGACCTTTATTTACAACCAGAAAAATCCCAAGACGAATCAGCCTAAGGGAGTTGCTGATATCGACCAACCGGGAGTCACCATCGCGGTGTCATCTGGCACGGCTCAGGATAAATCTTTAACGGCCATCATCAAAAACGCATCGATCATGCGGCTGCCTGGCCCCGACGAAATCCGTTTGGCTGTTATGTCCAAACGAGCTGATGTGATTTTCGATACATCGGCAGCTAATGACCTTTTCGCCGCTTCTCACCCCGACTGGGCGGTAGTTCTTAGACCTGTACCAGCGATCGATAAAAAAGGTGTTTCATTCGGCCTACGGCGTGATACCTCATACGCTGATCTTCAAGTATTAGACCTTTATATCAATGATGCCGTCGCGACCGGTCATATGGATGAGCTAATCAAAAAAGCTATCGCGCACGAGACTAAATAATTTTCTTGTGAATGGTAGTGGCTGTCTGAATTTGGAGTAGAAGCTAATGGCAAATACAAACTATCTCGTAGAAATGAAGGGGCTGCACAAGAGCTACGCAGGCGGCGTAAAACCTGTGCTGCAAGGTTTGGACATTAGCATGTGCCCTGGTGACCGTGTCGTCGTGATTGGGCCGAGTGGTGGCGGAAAAAGCACGTTGCTACGAGTGTTGATGGGTCTAGAAGATATTGATAAAGGCCAATTACTGTTTCAAGGTAAAAACTATATTACGACTGATAAGTTCGGAAGAACCGTAATTGATAAGGATATTCGTCGTAACATCGGTATGGTTTTCCAGCATTACACTTTGTTTCCGCACCTGAATATTTTACAAAATCTGACACTTGCGCCGATCAAGGCTCGGGGAGAGTCAAGACAATCGGCAGAACAGCGAGCGCGTGGTTTGTTGGCCAGATTTGGATTGGAAGGAAAGGAAAAAGCCTATCCAGCCCACCTGTCTGGTGGACAAAAGCAGCGAGTGGCTATCGCCAGGGCTTTGATGCTCGACCCAAAATTGATGCTATTCGACGAAGTTACGTCGGCTCTTGATCCTGAGCTTGTCGCTGAAGTCGAGCAAGTCATTATGCATTTGGCTGAACAATCCATGCCGATGGTGATCGTGACTCACGATATGCACTTTGCCAGGAATATCGCTTCTCGCGTCATTTTCTGCGCTGGCGGTGTGGTTGTCGAAGATGGCCCCCCGGAACAGGTACTTGGGAGGCCCAAGGAAGCTCGAACGAGAGAGTTCATACAGAGAGTCTTTCATATTGGCGAGACTGTAGGAGTCGGACGTGAACTATCAATTTGATTTGTTCTTTATCGCGAATGGGCTCTGGCCACTACTGAAAGGGTTGGTCGTAACCCTACAGCTCACCGTGGCGGCGAACATCATAGGGTTGACTCTGGGTTTCGTTATTGCGCTCTTGGTAATGAGCCCCAATCCGATACTCCGTTGGCCTTTCACTCTGTTCATTGAGTTCTTTCGCTGTACTCCTGCTCTCATCCAGATCGTATGGTTTTTCTACTGCATACCTATCATATTCGATGTGTACATAGATGCATTGACTATGGGGATCTTGGCGATTGGGCTTAATCTCGCAGCGTTCAACGCAGAAGCGTACAGGGCGGCCATCCAGGGAGTGCAAAGCAATCAGTACGACGCGACTATTGCGTTGGGCCTCTCTCCGTTTCAACGAACGGTCTATGTAGTCCTGCCCCAGGCGTTTCGCTCAGCTCTTCCTGTATTAGTTGCAAATGGTATCGGCGCTTTTCAGCAAACGGCACTCGTGGCGATCGTAGCGTTGCAAGACCTTATGTATATGGGAAAGATCTTGGCCACAGATACCTATCGTCCTATCGAGGTGTTCACGGTTATTGCACTCATATACTTTGCGATATCGTTCCCAATATCTCAGCTCGTAGAATACATAGAGCGCCGCCGCAAAGCGGAAAACTCATGAGGACGCGGCCATGGAACTAGACTTCTCAGTAATCTTCGATTACAAGGCTGCTTTGCTATATGGCCTTTTACTAACTCTAAAGCTCACCGCGATCTGTGTGATATTGGGATGCGCTTTAGGCTTTATGGTTGCCATAGCGAGGAGCTCAAAAAACAAAATTATATATGGAATTAGCACCGTATATGTGGCGTTGTTTCGTGGGACTCCTGTTCTGATTC
Source organism: Pseudomonas sp. MM213 (assembly GCF_020423045.1). NCBI lineage: Bacteria > Pseudomonadati > Pseudomonadota > Gammaproteobacteria > Pseudomonadales > Pseudomonadaceae > Pseudomonas > Pseudomonas sp. MM213. Next base: position 1,885,824 of record NZ_CP081943.1, on the reverse strand, counting down.
AGCTGTTCTGGATGTTCTTCTGCTTGCCTCTAGTATTGGGTATTGAACTCTCAAACCTGACTTGCGGAATTATTGCACTTACGTTGTATATGGCGGCGATAACCAGTGAGACATTTCGTGCGTCGTTCAGCTTCGTTAGCAAAGAGCAACATGATGCGGGGGTTGCTCTCGGACTGACTTACCGTGTCCATACATTGTACGTTCTTCTACCGCAGGCGCTCCTCAGAGCGGCCCCCACGCTTTTATCGAATTGCACTAGCTTGTTTAAGGAGAGTGCACTCGTCTCCGCCGTGGGTATGGCCGACTTGATGTTCGTTAGTCAAAACATATCTAACCGAACGGGGCATCCGGTGGAGCTGTTGACCGCTGCTGCAGTAATTTATTTTGTAATTGCGTTTCCTATTACTCGCGCTGTCACGGCGCTGGAGCGGAAGATTTTGCATACCATGGCTATTTAGTTAAGCAAAAAACAAACCCTTTGTAGCGATTGATAACGGTTAATAATTTAAGCGCTCGTAGCGAAGTAGGATGACTATGTTTAATGGCGATAGACCTTTCATTAGCGGACAAGAATCTGAGATCGGCCATTCAATGTGGTCTGCGACTGGTGGGGCAAAGCCAGAAAGCGTGATCCTTGCACGGCAAGAATCGTGCGATGTGTTGATCATCGGTGGCGGATTTAACGGCGTGACGGCCGGACTCCACTGTGCGGAGCGCGGTGCTAAGACGATATTGGTTGAGGCCCAAGAAATTGGTTCTGGTGCGAGCGGTCGGAACGCTGGGCAAGTGAATCCCGGCCAGTTCCTCTCGCCCGAACAAATCCTCCGCGCGTTAGGCCCCGATTATGGCCAGCTCTTCTTGAAGGAATTGGGTAGCGCCCCAGACGTCGTCCGTCAGTTGATACGCGATTACGATATTGATTGTGCCGCTGACGAGAGGCCTATCATCCGCTGTTCAACGTCTCCTCAGAAAACACGAGAACTCGAAACCCAAGCCTCGGATTGGCAAGCCTTGGGCGCGAATGTTCAGATGGTCTATGGCTCTGAACTCGAAGAGATGAACGGATCGACCCGATACAAAGCTGCGCTGATCGATCATCGCGGATTTACGCTTCAACCGCTTGCCTACGTGCGCGGGTTAGCGCGAGCCGCAGTCGCCAGAGGTCTTAGAATTTCCACCGGGTCTAAAGTGACATCCCTGGAACCTTCAGGTAACGGATGGGTTGCTACCACCGGCAATACCACAATAAAAGCCGACAAGGTCATTCTCTCAACCAACGCATACAGCAATGATCTGGTACCAGGTTTCAAAGAGGAAATAATGCCTCTGGGTGCTTTCGGTATCGCCACTGCTGATCCGTTGCCTCCTGAGTGGAGAGAACGAATTTTGCCTCATTACATCGCCATGTGGGACACCCATAAGATACCGCTGTGGTTCAGATATGACCCGGTAGGGCGTCTTCATGTTGGATCTATTGGATTCCTTCCCATTCATTCAGAAGGGGATAACTGGGTAAACCGCGCAATGAAGTTTGTCTACCCATTCGCGCCTACATTCAAATGGGGCTATCGGTGGTCGGGCACGCTTGGCCAAACGGTCGACAGATTGCCGCATCTCGTTGAACCGCGCCCGGGCATCTTTGCAACCATTGGATGCAACGGGCGAGGCATTGCGCCAAACGCTTATTTCGGAAAAATGCTGGCTAAGATCGCACTCGGCGATGACGTAGTTACTCCGTTGCCACTAAGAAAGTCTACGAAATATCCAATGCGTGAGATCGCGTTAGAAGCATATGACGCTGGAATTCGTTTCTATCGTAATACGTTACTTTTTACGTAGCCAAAACGAAAAAAAATCGTGGGCTCTGCAGTGCTGTTGGAGGACTTCGTTCACGCGTTAGCGAATCCTGGGAAAATAATACCAAGAGTTGTGCATTTTTTAGAAGTTTATTCGGTTTTTCCTGGGTTTAGCGGTGAAGATTGGAAACTGCTTTTGATGAAGGAAGAATACACTGACTTTATCGAGCCCGATTAGCAAAATAGCGATATGAGTGGCCTCTAGGGCTGTTTGCGACGAGATGACCTATATTTCGGATCTATGTTGATAGGTGAAGAAAAATGAGTGTGAAATCAACAGAATGTAGTGCTCTAGATGAACTGGCGTCCAGGGTACAGGCCGATCTCCACGTTCTACGTTTTCCCCATGACCCTTGGGTGCTGCCCAAGACGCACCCTAGCGGCAAGCATGTCTATGACGTTGCTATCATCGGGGGAGGCCAAGGCGGGCTGGCAATCGCGGCGGGTCTTTTGCGCGAACGGGTTGATAACATCGTAGTTTTTGATCAGCAGCCCAAGGGACTGGAAGGCCCATGGAACAATACGGCGCGGATGCGCACTTTGCGTACCGTAAAGCATTTGCCAGGTATTGATGCGTCCTTAACCAGTCTTGCACCTCAAGCCTGGTACACAGCCAAATACGGCGAAGAGGCTTGGGAAGAGCTGATCAAAATTCCGAAAGGTGACTGGCAAGAGTATCTTACATGGTGTCGCGATACGCTGAAGATTCCAGTCGAGAATCTTACTGGTGTCTCCAACGTCATCCCAGAAGACAAACTGTTTCGACTAGAGCTGAACAGATTCGACGGTCAAGGGGAAATATCGGCTCGCGAGGTTGTTTATGCTCGCAGAGTAGTTGTAGCCACAGGTGTTGATGGCAGCGGGGCATGGCATGTACCTAAGTTTATTTCATCGGCATTGCCCAAAGATCGATATGCTTCTTCAGGAGAGTATATTGATTTTTCCAAGCTTGTAGGGAAGAAGATAGCTGTTCTCGGTGCAGGCGCATCTGCATTCGATAACGCTTCGACCGCGCTTGAGGCGGGAGCGTTAGAAGCGACTGTTTGTATTCGTCGCAAGGATATCCAGCGTATTAATCCTCAGATCTGGATGGCAAAAGCAGGGTTTCTTAATCATTACGCTGATATGGATGATCGCCTGAAGTGGAAATACATGCGGCATATGTTCAGGTACAACATTCCAGCTCCGCAGGACGCCTACAATCGCTTGTCAGGCTTAGAAGGTGCGAGCGTTCGTACCAATGCGGCCTGGGAAGGAGTAAAACTCGTAATTGATGATGGAAAAGAACAAGTTGAGATCACCCTTGCGTCTGGGGACAAGCTCAAAGTGGACTACTTGATAGTCGCCGTTGGTTTTGTGAATGATTTTTCTCTACGTCCGGAGCTTTCAAAAATTGCCAATGACATAGCACTCTGGCAAGACATATATAGCCCGATTCATGGAGAGGAAGACGCTCAAATTTCCAGTCATCCATACTTGGGCGATAATTTTGAGTTTGTCGAAAAAAGGCCTGGGGAAGCTCCCTACATTTCGAAGATATTTAATTTCACCTACAGTGCGCTCGTAAGTATGGGGCTTTCCGGCTCTGCTATCAGCGGGTTTAGATATTCGGTTCCTCGCGCGGTGTGTGGTATCACCAAATCGCTATATCTTGAGGATGCTGAAGAAATTTATAATAAATTTACCGATTATGCTGAGCTTGAGATGGTAGGGGTCGTTCCCTTCAGTAATTCAACTCAAACAAGCAAGATTTTCGCTGATTGAATTAAGTGTCGTTGTTCAGCCCATGAAAGGTATCGGCAATCGGTACCTTTACTAATTTCGAAGCTGTGAATTTTAATATTCTTAATAAGGGGTAGGATATTTTTATGAAAAATATTTCCACTTTGTTAGCGCCTGCTGCAGTTGGCCCATATTCGCAAGCAGTATGTCATGGCGAATATCTGTTTGTTTCGGGACAGCTCGGTATTGACCCTTCCAAGGGAGAGCTAGTGGCGGAAGATGCCTTGCTTCAAATGAAACAGTGCCTCAGTAATATTTCAGCGATTGCTGGAGCAGCGGGTACCGATATTTCGAAGACTATCAAAACAACAATAATGGTTACGAACTTAGGTGATTTCGCCAGGTTGAATGAAGTGTATGCGAGCTATTTTTCTTCACCGTTCCCCGCTCGCGCCACGTTCGAGGTTTCCGCACTACCGAAAGGTGCCCTCGTCGCAGTAGACGCAATTGTCGCTTTGGACTGAATGTTGAGTCAGTAGCCAAATACAGGATATTTATGAATCTTAATCTCGGAAATCAGGATAAAGAGTGGACACGCTGGGCGATTGGCGTGTTGCAGGGGGATGCTAATCGTTCTGCCGATACACATCTGATTCCTTTAGATTTTAATGGGTTGCCTGGAATATCGATTTATCTGAAAGATGAGTCTACTCATCCTACAGGCAGTCTGAAGCACCGCTTGGCACGATCGCTTTTCCTGTATGGCATCTGCAATGGCTGGATAAAAAAAGGTACTTTGTTAGTCGAGGCATCTTCTGGCTCAACAGCTGTCAGTGAGGCGTATTTCGCCAAGCTCCTAAATCTGCCTTTTACTGCAGTAATGCAGCGTTCCACCAGTTGCCAAAAAATCGATGCTATCAATCGATTAGGGGGGACATGTCACTTTGTTGACAATCCTGGGGCTATCTATACGGTCGCCGAGCAACTTGCTCATGAAACGGGTGGTCATTACTTAGACCAGTTTACAAATGCAGAACGCGCTACTGACTGGCGTGGCAACAATAACATCGCCGAAAGTATATTTTCGCAAATGGCGATGGAGAAAGATCCTGAACCAGCTTGGGTGGTTATGAGTGCCGGCACTGGAGGAACGTCAGCCACAATCGGAAGGTATATCAAGTATAAGCATCTGAATACTCGACTTTGTGTAGTTGATGTTGAACATTCCGCTTTCTACGAATCCTACGATACTGGGGATAAGGCGAGCACTTGTGCGACTCCGTCTCGCATCGAAGGTATCGGTCGGCCTAGGGTAGAGCCTTCGTTTATCCCTGATGTCATCGATCACATGATCAAGATTCCAGACGCCGCTTCACTTGCTGCCATGCACGTTCTTTCAGAGCGGTTATCGCGCCGTGTTGGTGGTTCTACGGGAACGAATTTCTTTGGTGTTTGTTGTATCGCGGAGCAAATGCGCTCACAGAAACAGACAGGTTCGATAGTATCGGTGATTTGCGATTCGGGAGATCGTTATGCCTCTACGTATTACGATGCTGATTGGCTTAAAGAAGCCAATATTGACATAAGGCCTTATGAGAAATATTTGAATTTGTTTCTCGACGGAAAGAGTTCGGATGTGTCACTGATCAGCCTCTGTAAAAATATATGCGGCAATAGTGTTGTGGCTCATTATTAGTTATTAATAATTTTATGGCTCTTATGCAAGCTTTAAATGATTAGGCACCTGGTTCTTGAAAACAGGTGCCTCTCGGTGTGCGCCAATCGGTTTTTTGGGGATCAGCCGACGATCACTTCGCTGATCTGAATGATGGGCTTGATACTGGTGTAATTGGCGATGTCCGCTCCGATAGCCTTGGCATGCGGCCCGAATGCGGAGGCGAATGCGTCGAGTGATTCGAAGAATAGATGACCTATCGCAATGTAGGTCGGAGCGCTTCCAGGTACTGGGCCTTGAAGGCCTTTTTCAATAGTGAAGTGACTGCAGGCCCCGGCCATCTTCTGCTTAATCATCGTCATATGCTGCTCACGATAGTAATCGAAGTCGAAGGTTGCACCAGCTTCATTCGGGTACAGAATGCTTACGTCAATCATTGGGTGTATTTCCCTGGTTTATTGATTAAACGACGGCAACACCAATGGGGCGTTCGCCTGAGATGGTTGTTCGATGCATGAGCCGTAGGTGACCGTCGTAGCCACCGTCTGCATTGTGTAGCGTACAGCGGTTGTCCCACAGGGTAAGCATGTCCGGCGCCCATCGGTGACGGTAGACATATGTGTCCTGCACCATGTGCTGATACAAATAACTCAGCAGCGCCGTTGATTCTCCATGAGTCAAACCCTGAATACCCTGCGTGTAGACAGGGCTCACGTAGAGAGATTTGCGACCCGTTACGGGATGTACACGTACCAGCGGGTGTGGCCAGGTTTTGTCGGCGTCTTCACTGACCACTATCTTCATTGAGCGTGCTTCAGTCTCTTTTGCGAATAGGCCATTTTTGCCATAGGGCATGCTCGCAGAATGTATCGCGACGAGATGATTCATGAGTCCTTTCATCGTCTCAGAAAGGTCATCGTAGGCACGATAGCCGTCGGCAAATAACGTATCGCCACCCACGGGCGGAGTGATCTTGGAATGTAGGATGGTTCCCGCCGGCGGCTGTTCCTGAAAGCTCCAGTCTGAGTGCCACTGGGCACCAAAGTTAACTGCCTTTTCATCAGCCTTGCGTCTGAGTTCGAGAATGTGCGGATGAGCCTCCATCGGGACGATATAAGGGTCTATTCCGAACTCACCAAACTGAAGCGTGAACGCCTCCAGTTGTGTGTGGGAGAGTGGCTGATCCGGAAAGTAAATGACTGAGTGCCTGGCCCACGCTTTCTTTACCTCTTCAAGCACAGCTGTCGCTAATGGCTGATCAATCGAAATACCAGTAACCCTAGCTCCGAAACCGTGAGCCTCGGGTTCCACATGAATATGCCTGAAGTCGCTCTCCATCATCGCAGTCCCTTCTCTCGTTTTTACTAAAAAAATCACAGGATGACCGTGAAGCGATTCTCCGATGTCAGTCCGCTGCTGTCGTTGCTCCCTTGCGACAGAGAATTGATCTGAGATGCCAATACCTTCGGCGGCTGTTTTCCCCGCTTTTGAATTGTCGTGTCGTAACAAATCTTTGGCGTGTGGTGCCATTCACGCCGATTGCCTACGTACCCACACTGAGCCGACCTGCGTAGCGACTGCGCCGCAATGATCAATAAAAATCCCGGGAAGGGTATGGAAGGGGACGAACGATGGGCGGTTACGATATGAGTTTTAAGCGTGCGTTGGCCCGTGGTGAGCTAGACGGCGGGTTCGACACGATCGTTATCGGTTCCGGTGCAGGCGGCCTAAGCACAGCCGCATTGTTGGCTCTCGAAGGACAGCGCGTTTTGGTGCTCGAACGCCACGCGGTGTTGGGCGGCTGTTTGCAGTCCTTCAAACGCCAAGGCTTCGAGTGGGACGTAGGCCTGCACTATATGGGGGAGGTACACCGCAAAACGAGTGGACTCTATCGCCTTTTCGACAAAGTCTCAGGCGGTCAGCTTGAATGGGCGCCCATGCCCGAAAATTACAATCGCATTATTGTAGGTGCCAATAGCTACGATCATATGGCCGGTGCACAAGCCTACAAGGATCGGCTTAAGGACTACTTTCCGAAGGAAGCGAGCGCGATCGATCGTTACGTAGAGCTAGTGGGTGAGGCAAGCCGGGCTGCGAAATCTTTCTTCGGAGAGCGGGCCTTGCCACATTCAGTTTCTGAGGCAGCTTTCACCAAGGCTCAGGCTGCATTCATGCCACTTGCACAGCGCACAGTGCAGGATGTTTTGGACGAGTTAACTGACAATGCTGACCTCAAAGCAGTCTGGTGTGGGAACTACGGCGACTACTGCAATTCCCCTGCGGAGGCCTCTTTTGCGATTCATGCCATGGTATTCAGCCACTACATCGATGGCGCTAGCTACCCCGTTGGCGGCTCGCAACGCATCGCCACAGCAATGGCCGACACCGTTCGTGCTGCAGGAGGAGCTTGCCTGGTGGCGGCAGAAGTTGTGAGCATCGAAATGTGTGATGGTTGTGTGGTGGGTGTACAAACCGCTGATGGAAGCCAGATTCGCTCGGACAGAGTCGTCAGTGCGATTGGTATCTCTCAGACCGTACCGCTTCTGGCTAATGCTGATCCTGAACTGACCCAGCCTTTGGGCGAGGTAACTAAGAGCATTGGTACCACTCAATGTTTTGCTGTGCTTAACCTTGGCTTCGACATCGCAAATGCAGATCTGAACATTCACCCAGCCAATCTTTGGGTGCACCCAAGCAACGATCTCCCAGCGAATCTCGCTCGGTACAAAGCTGATCCAGTTCGACAGCCCATGCCCCTGCATTTCATTGCCCATCCATCACTACGGGATCCCAGTTGGGCCGACCGCCACCCTAAGCAGAGCACGATGGACATATGCGGCCTGACTGATTGGTCGGTGTTCGAGCGTTTCACCGGCACGAAGTGGAAGCACAGAGGTGCAGAGTACGAGGACATGACGGCAAGACTGAGCGAAGACCTCTTGGCCGTGGCCTTAAAACATTATCCTCAAATCGGCGGACGCATTGCTCATGCCGAGTTAGCTACACCTCTAACTTTCAATCACTTTCTAAACCGCAGCCACGGCAATTTCATGGGTTATGAGCAAACGCCGCTTCGTTTTGCACAGCGATGGATGCGTGCACACGGCCCTGTTAAAGGCCTGTACTTCGGCGGACAGGATGTGACTGCTGCCGGAGTCAGTGGCGCGATGGTCAGTGGGCTGGTCGCGGCGAGTGCGGTTCTTGAGCGCGACCTTTTTCGAGAGCTTTAGCCCTCAACTTCGCACCGGGTTGAATTGGCTTCACATGTCGTAATTTGGTGGTGGGAACTCTCAGTGCTGTTGATTGCAAGGGCCTTTCCTCCTGCAGATAAGCTGCCTGCCAATTCATGGCGCAGTGCACTGGGTGCCTTACCGAAGTGACCTCGCACAGCATGCGAAAACGCACTGGGCTCAGCGTAGCCCAGCCGTTCTGCCAGCAAGACAAGCGGTAGTTCGGGATCAGCCAGGCCTTCCAATGCCTCGCTCATACGCACCGCTTCCAGTAATTGGCGGAAGGATGAACCGCGCTCAGCCAATCGACGCTGAAGAGTACGTCTGCTGAGATCCAGCGAGCGCGCTACGCTGTCGCAATTCGCCTGGGAAAATCCCTGCGCGGCGATGGCTGCACTGACGTAATCAAGAAGCGTGTCCGAGCGACCCTGGGTTTTAATCATCGCCTCAGCGCGCCCGAGTAGAATGCGAAGCAGTGTTGGATCAGCAGCCTGCCAGGGTGAGTCCAGCTGTTCAGCGCCAAATACGGCACGAGCGTGCTCGACTCCGAGAATGACCGGAGAATCAAAATAGACTTGATAGCGGTCGGCTAAACACGCGTCAGTACCAGGTAGCTCAATTCTGGTTGGCCTACGGTCAGCCGGCATACAGTTATAGAGCAGGCGCATGTACGCGGCAAACAGCGAATCTATCTGGGCTGGATGCATGGCAACCGGGCTGGGTGTTACGTGGTAAACCAGCTGAACACCATTGTTGGAAGCAGGTTCAATTAAAAAACGACCAGAGTTGCTAACCAATTGCTGCAGCCTGACCGTATGGGCGAGCGCCTGGCGTAAGGAGCTACTGTGCATCAACACCAGTGCTACGACGTTCATCGATTGCAGTGGCAGTGCTACGCCAACCTTCAAGCCGAGCAGCGGATCCTGGGAGAGTTGCATCGCGCGCTGCCAAAGCCTCCTCACTTGCACGAGTTGCAGCTGCCGCGTAGGCGCCACGTCTTCCCAGTGTTGAGTCCAGGGAGCGCCCAAACGGGAAGGCTCGATACCTTGCCGAGTCAGTTCCTCGATGACGCCTACAAGCCAAGTGGCACTGACGGTGAGAGGTCGGGTCATTTTATATCCGTTAGCCGCAGTGCATTGCTTGGTTGGAACGAGACGAGACCCTACTAGGTGTTGTATTGCAAATCGGTTGCTCAGGGCCATCGAAGTGTTACGACAAACTGTGTAGCACGTCTGATAGGGATATTCCAAGGCCTGGCCGGCCGCGTCGATTTCGCTTCGAGATACGCGTAGTGGGTTGGGAGTCAAAGAAAAGGGAGGGGGGTAAATCGTAGTGTGGAGCTGCAGCTATTGAACTCAATCATTTTGACAAGCGGGCAGTTTGGGGCTGCCCGCTATTTTGATATCACTTCAATGGAACGTCTGATCAGATTTTTACGGGTTCACCTAAAACATGCATCAGGCGGTTTGCCCAACCGAAGATGGCTGTGGCCAGCACGAGGTCGACAACCCCAAGCGTGTCAAAGCCGAGTTCTTTTAAGGCATCGGCATGCCGTGCATTCAGCACTGGAGGTGATTTGGCCAACTCAACCGCAAAGTCAAACAACGCCTGAGAGCGCTCATCCAATTGTGCTTCGGTTTCGTCTGCAAAGATTTTTGCGACCAGCTCTGTGCTTTTGGTCAGCTGATTGTATCGGGCGCCGTGTACTGCGGCGCAGTAGACGCATCGATTAACAATTGAAGAACCAATCGCCCCCAGTTCACGCTCAGCTGGGGGCAAGCCAGCACGGCCATACATAATGGCGTTGAACAAAGGGGATCGCACCGCGAGCGACTCAGGGTCATGAGCGAGAGTGAGCACATACTCCGAGATCTTTTTGCTCGACGGAGTCACTTTCATCGCATCAAGCTGCTCTTGGCTCGCACTTTCTAACTCAACTGGCTTGATGTACGGCGACCAGTGAGGCACCGATACGGTGAAATTATGCACGACCTGGCTCATTTCATTTCTCCTGCAATTTTGAATCCTGCTACGACCCGGAGCTGGTAGTTCACGAAAGCGAGGACTTCAGTGAGCCTTACGATGTCCGGTTCTGAAATCCCAGCGGCCTTTAACGTATCGATATCTTGCTTTGTAGCTTCTCGCGGCTTTTGAGTGACCAGATCCGTGAATCGGATGATCGCCATAAAGCGTTCATCCCCGTAAGCGGACTGCTGAGGATTGGCGGCAACATAAAGGCCTTCTTCGCCACCTGCTGTCTCAAGACAAGCATGGTAGTGATCAGCCAATTCTTCAGAGTTGCTCAACCGAGCGATTCGTTCAGCAAGGGCTGCACGTTCTGCATGTGACAGACCACCGGGATCCTTCGGAATGATCACTGCATCATGGCTCGCTTGACTCAGCGCCATAATTTCTGCCCGCTCAGCAATGGCCATCGCGAGCGGAGAGTTTTCGTTTGCGCCGACAAGACGCTCGATAATGTTCGGAGTAAGCATATGAGTTCCAATAGTTAGCGACGCGTTATTTCCTGAATGCAGCAGTGCTCGATAGCGACTAAAAAAACACGTTCGCCGAACCTTAAAGAACGCTCGCAAGCGAAACGAACTTCGTGGTCATGAAAGCATCCAGTGCGCCAGGGCCACCTTCGGTTCCGTATCCGGAATCTTTTACGCCGCCAAACGGGTGCTCGGGTAGGGCAACGCTGTGATGGTTGATCGAGATGGCGCCAGACTCGATGCCGTTAAACAGCTTATTAGCCGAGCTAAGCGATCGCGTGTATGCGTATGCAGAGAGGCCGTATGGCAGTCTGTTCGCTTCCTTGATGGCTTCATCGATGTCGTCAAAAGAATTGATCAACGCAATCGGCCCGAAGGGTTCTTCAACCATGGCGCGAGCGGTCACCGGTACATTCGTGAGAACGGTGGGTTCGAAGAAATAACCCTTGTCGCCTACGCGGTTGCCGCCAGTCTCCAGCTTCGCTCCATGGGATACCGCATCCGCCACGAGTTCTTCTGTTGCCTTAAGCCGGCCAAGGTGAGCCATTGGGCCCATAGTCACCGTCGGATCAAGACCGTCGCCCACCTTGATGGCGCGTGCGCCTTCCACGAAACGGGAAACAAACTCGTCGAACACTTTAGAGTGAACAATGAAGCGAGTCGGGGAGACACAGACTTGGCCTGCATTTCGATATTTAGCGGCGACAGAAATCTTGACTGCGGTAGCGATGTCCGCGTCGTCCATAATGATTACCGGCGCGTGGCCACCCAGCTCCATCGTGGATCGCTTCATGTGCAACCCTGCGAGGCTCGCAAGCTTTTTCCCACTGGCGTAGATCCGGTGAAGGTCACTTTCCGGATAGAGGGATGGGCAATCAAATACTCAGAAATTTGGCCCGAGTCGCCAAACAGCAGGTTGACTGCTCCAGGAGAAACGCCAGCGTCAGCGAGTGCTTTGACGAGCTCGACAGCACAGGACGGTGCCTCGGTCGCACCTTTCAAAATGATCGAACAGCCGGCAGCCAAGGCACCAGCGACTTTTTTTACGGCTTGAATGAGGGGGAAGTTCCATGGCGCAAATCCCACTACAGGCCCGATAGGCTCCATCAAGGTAAACTGATGAATACCTAATGCGCGAGACGGGATGACACGCCCATACGCGCGCCTGCCTTCTTCAGCGTGCCAATCGATTGTGTCCGCAGTTGCGGCGACTTCACCCATCGCCTCAGCCAGGGGCTTTCCGTGCTCAGCGGTAAGGATTAGCGCGATATTTTCTGCGCGCTCACGAATCAGGTTTGCCGCTTTGTGCATAATCGTTGCGCGATCGAGCGCAGACACCTGCTTCCAGGTGGCAAAACCTTTCTCCGCAGCGATTGCCGCATCTTCAATGTCAGCCAAGCTAGCTTTCGCAATGAGTCCGATCTGCTCTTCCGTTGCCGGATTGATTACGGGGATCGATTCACTGGGATGCGTGTTACGCCATACACCGCCAATAAACAATGGTATTTGTTCCATGATCACCTCTCAGTTGCTAATGGTTTTGACGTCCCACGGCTTGGCTAAAAACTCATTGTGGTGCTCAGCTACAAGCTATTTACGACACATGGGCTTCAACAAAATATAGGGCATCTCACCACGGAAAATTTTCCGTTTTTTTGCATAAATCGTCGAGAAATTAGAATTTATTTCTACAGATGGCGATTCTTGTAAAATAATTATTTAATCAGCGCGTCGTGTGCAATTTCGCGTCTACTAAGTGGGAGTTTCCGTCCGTAGTTGTTTCGAAGTGAGCAGTGGGTGATCCGACCTAGCTGAACAAATTCACTTATCGGAAAAGCGCTTTATTTTTGAACAGGAAGATGCCGCGAGCGCTATTGACTATTTTTTGGTAATGCCGAGATGGATTAGCTCAGAGGCCTTTCCGGTCTTCAGTTTTGTTTTTTTGAGTCGCGAAAATTAGTTGGTGCTACCCCATGCCACCGCTTGAACGCTTGAGAAAAGCTCGATAAGTCACTAAAGCCTAGTCGCTCAGCGATCCTGGTCAGACTCAGTCGCGAGTCCTTAAGCATCTCGATGGCACTACAGCTGCGGGCCTCAGCAAGCAGGGCCCGAAATGTGGTGCCTTCATCGCTCAGTCGGCGCTTCAGGGTGCGCGTGCTGATGTGGGTAAGACGGGCTATTTCGGAAAGATCCGGTGGTGTGTTGTCTAAGCTAGTTAGGTAGTGCTGCACTAGGGCAGTCATGCCCGAGCGGGCGACTCTGCTTTGCATCAATTTTGTGCACATCTGTTCGCACATGCTTACCGTGACGGCATTGGCCTGGGGCAAGGGGTGAGACAGGAACGCGCGATTGAAGGACAGGCTATTGCAGCTGGCCGAGTAGGCCGGAGGGGTACCCAAAAGGTGATCGTTGCCAGGTAGCATTGGCGCAGTGGCTCTGAGGGTAAAATGCGACAGTGCGAAGTGTTCACCAGCCAACTCTTTCAGCAACACCGCTGCTGCAGCCATATCCCGACCCAGCACAAAGTCACGCAAGTCTGACGCTAGCCCAGGTGCTTGAAAGGTCAACACACCATCATTGCCTTGCTCTTCATACAAAATGACGGTGAAAGCGTAGGTGAGCGGCAGAAAGCGCAACGCCAGTGCCAAGGCATCACCTGTAGTCGCACTGCTAATCAAGCCGTAACCGAACAGGCCATAGGTGGAGAAGTGATAGCGTGTACCAACTTCAAATCCCAAGCCGGATGGATTCCCCAGAAGCGTCAGCAAATTGCTGATCAAGCGTAGCTCCTGGTCGGCGGTCAACTCGACATTCGGATCACCCAATTGCGCCTGAGTCAGCCCAGAGCCCGCAAGAACTTTAGTGACCGACAGGCCTTTTTCACGACCGAATTCGAGCTGTAACAAGGCGCTGGCGGGGCCGCGCGTAAAATCCCGAAAGCTCATGCCTCTTTGCCTATTGCGAAAGATTGGCCCAAATAATAAAGCAGTTGGCCCTTTCCAGCATTGGTCTCTTCCCTGATGGGCGTCACCATCATCCATGTTCCGTTAGCCGTTTTAACAACAATAAAGGCCGTCTCGGTGCTTGGCGTGAATCAGAACTCGCTTTTAGACGTTTCTGATTTAGACGTTTGGGACTTCGCACGGTCTTGTGCGTGAGAAAACAATAATGAAAAAGACCTTCGATTACATTGTAGTGGGTGGTGGTTCCGGTGGGTGTGTGGTTGCGAGCAGGTTGACCGAAGATCGGAACGTCAGCGTTTGTGTTCTGGAGGCGGGGGGAGGCGGTCAATCAAGTCTGGTCAATGTCCCAGCCGCCGTCGTGGCCATGGTGCCGACTTCGGTAAATAACTGGTCATTCGAAACCGTTCCGCAATTAGCTCTTGCTGGTCGTAAAGGCTACCAACCTCGCGGTAAGACATTGGGCGGTTCATCAGCGATCAACGCCATGATTTATGTTCGCGGGCATCGATGGGATTACGACCATTGGGCTTCGTTGGGGAATACCGGCTGGGCGTTCAGAGACGTGCTGCCTTATTTCCGCCTCAGCGAACACAACGAGCGAATCGACAACGAATTGCACGGTCGAGGCGGGCCTTTGTGGGTAAGCGATCTTCGTTCCGACAACCCATTTCAGCAGCGATTTCTGGACGCGGCCCGCCAGACCGGGTTGCCGCTCAACGACGACTTCAACGGTGCCGACCAGGAAGGTGTAGGTATTTACCAAGTTACGCAAAAGCATGGCGAGCGTTGTAGTGCAGCACGAGCCTATCTTCTTCCTCATATCGGTGTACGCAACAATCTAACGGTGAAAACCCGGACACAGGTTCAACGCATCCTGTTCGAAGGTACCCGCGCCGTAGGTGTGGAAGTTCTTCAACATGGCCAGATTCACGTGTTACGGGCACATCGAGAAGTAATCCTTGCCGCCGGAGCCTTTCAGACGCCACAACTGTTGATGCTTTCTGGTGTGGGGCCGGAGGTGGAACTGCAACGCCACGGCATCACAGTTCTGCTGAATCTTCCAGGGGTAGGCCAAAACCTGCAGGATCACCCGGACTTTGTCTTCGTTTACAAAACAACCAGCCTCGATGCAATGGGCGTCTCCATTGCTGGCGGTGCCAAGCTGCTGAAAGAGGTAGTCCGTTTTCGAAATGAGCGTCGGGGTATGTTGACCTCGAACTTTGCCGAAGGCGGGGCGTTTCTTAAAACTCGCGAGGCTTTGGACAAGCCGGATATTCAACTGCATTTCGTCGTTGCGCCGGTCGAGGATCATGCTCGCAAATTGCGACTCGGCCATGGACTTTCCTGCCATTTTTGCCTTCTGCGACCACGCAGTCGCGGTGCGGTGTCGCTGGCCAGCAATGATCCGCAAGCGGCGCCCTTGATTGATCCGGCCTTTCTTCAAGACCCACAAGATCTTGAAGACATGGTCGCGGCGTTCAAACTCACCCGTCGGCTGATGCAGGCTCCCGCTCTTGCCAGTTGGATCACTCAAGATCTGTATACCGCAGAAGTTGGAACCGATGAGCAGATTCGCGCCATCCTGCGACGTCGCACCGACAGCGTTTATCACCCAGTGGGCACCTGCCGGATGGGAGTCGACGCACTTGCTGTGGTGGACTCGAACCTGCTCGTGCATGGGTTGCAGGGTTTACGCATTGTTGATGCTTCAATCATGCCGACTCTTATCGGCGGCAACACCAACGCGCCGACAATCATGATCGCTGAGAAAGCCGCTGATCTTATTCGGGGGATTCAACGTGTGAAATCGTGCGTAGCGCCGGAAGATTCGACCATTGCCAATAACAAGAATGAGGCACCTTATGTCGTTGCTTGATTTTGATGTCGACCCTGAGTCCGCAATGCCCCTGACCGCGATCATTATCGGAACTGGTTTCGCTGGCATCGGCATGGCCGTTGCGTTGCAAAAGGCCGGCGTCGAGGACTTCGTCATCCTTGAAAAAAAACATGACGTAGGCGGTGTCTGGCGGGACAACACATATCCTGGCGCAGCGTGTGACGTGCCTTCGCACTTATATTCGTTTTCGTTTGAACCCAACCCGGGCTGGAGCCAGGTGTTCGCTCCGCAGGGTGAAATTCATAACTATCTGAAACATTGCGCTGAAAAATATGGGTTGAGTAAATACATCCGTTTTGGCGCTGAAGTTGCCTCCGCTGAATTCGATGAAGCCACTTCGCTGTGGCAAGTCATACAGAAGGACGGAACTGTACTGAGTGCTTCGTTGTTGATAAGCGGAGCCGGACAGCTGAGCCGCCCGGCATTTCCAAAATTGGCGGGCATGGATAATTTCAAAGGCCACGTCTTTCACTCGGCCACTTGGGATCACAGCTACTCACTAGCTGGTAAGCGGGTAGCGGTAGTCGGCACCGGAGCCTCTGCTATTCAGTTTGTACCGGCCATTGCCGACCAAGTGGAGCACTTGAAGGTTTTTCAGCGCTCACCCGCGCACGTGATGCCACGTCCCGACCGCGCTTACTCCGAACGAGAAAAAACACTGCTACGCAATGTTCCCTGGTTGATGAAGGCTTATCGAGCATCAATATATCTCCGATATGAATCACGAGCTCTGGCGTTTACCCGGTTCAAGTCTTTGATGAAGTGGGCGGTCGGTATTCCATTTCGCAAGCTGCTGACCGAGCAAGTGACTGATCCCGTACTGCGGCAGAAACTTACTCCTGATTATCCGTTCGGCTGCAAACGCATTTTGCTGTCTAGCGAGTACCTCAAGACAATGAGCCGGCCCAACGTGGAGTTGGTCACCGACGGTATTGTCCGGGTTACGGAGGACGGAATTGAAACCGCAGACGGCAGACGGCATGAGGTCGATGCGATTGTCTACGGCACCGGGTTCGCGGCCACTGAATTTTTGTCTCCGATGCGCATTGTCGGGCGCGGCGGAATAAACCTTAACCAGGCTTGGCGCGACGGTACCCGTGCTTATCTTGGACTAGCGGTTCCGAACTTTCCCAATTTCTTCATGCTCTACGGCCCAAACACCAACCTCGGCCACAACTCGATCGTGTATATGCTTGAAAGCCAGATTGCCCACATCATGCGATGCTTGCGCACTTTGAAAGCAACAGAGACGAATACAGTTGAGATCGATCAGAGCGCGTATGACCGTTTCCACCGACAGATTCAGAACCGCCTGGCCAACACGGTGTGGAACGGCTGCCGGAGCTGGTACGTCGATGAAGCCGGCAACAACAGCACTAATTGGCCAGGCTTCACCTTAAGCTATCGCTGGCTGACGCGACTCTCGGCTTTGCACGTGTACCGCTTTAGCCGTCAGTTCGAAAGCGGCGCCACAATAGCGGAATCACCAGATTGGTTTGAAGTGCTGAAAACTCGTTTTTTGCGGGGCTTCTTGCGCACCACATTTCGGTCACTGATCGGCCCGGGATTGGGTGTTGTCGCGCAGAGAAGGGTGGTCAGGGGACTTTCCCAGCTGATGCCCGGTACCACTGGCGTGATCCGATATCGCCAGCAGGTCAACGGCGTTCCCGTGCAAGTGGTTGCTCCCAAGCAAGGCGAGAACGGCGGTGTCATTTTATACCTGCACGGCGGAGCGTTTTGCCTCGGCTCCCCGGACACGCACTGGAGCATCACCAGTCGCTTGGCCAAGGCATCTAGGATGTCGGTATGGGTTGCGAATTACCGATTGGCTCCAGAGCATCCCTCCCCAGCAGCACTGCATGATGCGCTGGCATGCTATGAAGCCTTGCGGGCTCAAGGTTATGCCGCCGACCGGATTTTTCTCGCAGGCGATTCGGCGGGCGCTGCGTTGGTATTGGCCTTAGCCCTCAAGCTTCGAGATCGTTACGAGCGTTTTGCCGCTGGGCTGCTGCTGATGTCACCGGTAACCGACGAGCACTTGACTGGCGCCTCAATGACCTCGCGACTTAAGGAAGACCCCATGATTCGTCGCGGTTGGCTTGAGCAGGGATTGGGTTGGTATGCCTCCGAGGCGACGACCAGTCCATTGCGAGTGGATCTGCAAGGACTGCCTCCGATGCTGGTTCAGGTTGGCGACCATGAACTGCTGTTATCCGATTCCATCCGTTTGGCCGAACACGCAGTCAACAGTGGGGTGAATTGCCGGCTGGAGATGTACGCGGAACGATGGCACGTCTTTCAGCTTCAAGCCTTTTACCTGCACTCAGCGGCCAAAGCGCTGAACACAGTGGGTGAGTTTGCCCGTGAGCAACTTTCACAGGCGGAGAGAACAAGTTCGTGATGATGGCGAAAGCGTGCGTCTAGCTACTGTCGTTGCGACAGGGCCAGACGCATCAGATACACCGAAGAGCGGTTAACCCTCAACCGGTGTGCGCATGGTGACGAACTCTTCAGCGGACGTCGGATGCACGGCGATGGTTTCGTCGAAATCGCGCTTGGTCGCGCCCGCCTTCAGCGCAATCGCCAAACCCTGCACGATCTCGCCGGCCTCCGGGCCGACCATGTGGCAGCCCAAGACCTTGTCGGTCTTGGCGTCCACCACCAGCTTCATCAAAGTGCGCTCCTGACATTCAGTCAGCGACAATTTCATCGGCCGGAAACGGCTTTCAAAGATCACCACTTCGTGCCCGGCCTCTCGCGCCTCTTCTTCGGTCAACCCGACAGTGCCGATGTTAGGCTGGCTGAACACCGCCGTCGGGATCATCTTGTAATCCACCGGACGATACTGCTCAGGCTTGAACAAGCGCCGAGCAACGGCCATGCCTTCAGCCAGAGCGACCGGCGTGAGCTGCACCCGACCAATCACATCACCCAGAGCCAGGATCGACGGTTCAGCGGTTTGATACAATTGATCGACCTCGACAAAACCTTTCTTATCGAGTTTGACGCCAGTGTTTTCCAAGCCCAGGTTGTCGAGCATCGGACGTCGACCGGTAGCGTAGAACACGCAGTCCGCCTCAAGCTGACGACCATCCTTGAGGGTTGCTTTCAGGCTGCCATCGGCTTGTTTGTCGATTCGCTCGATGTCCGCATTGAATTGCAGATCCATGCCACGCCTGGTCAACTCATCCTGCAAATGTTTGCGTACTGCACTGTCGAAGCCGCGCAGGAACAGATCACCGCGATACAGCAGCGTGGTCTTGGCGCCTAGGCCGTGGAAGATCCCGGCAAACTCCACGGCAATGTAACCACCACCGACCACGAGAACGCGCTTGGGCAGATCTTTAAGGAAGAATGCCTGATTGGAACTGATCGCGTGTTCGTGCCCCGGAATCTCGGGGATCTGCGGCCAGCCACCAGTAGTGATCAGGATGTTGTTGGCGGTGTAGCGCTCGCCATTGATCTCGACGGTATGCGGATCGACGATTTTCGCGTGACCCTCATGCAAGGTCACGCCGCTGTTGGCCAGCAGATTGCGGTAGATGTCGTTCAGGCGATTGATTTCGCGATCCTTGTTGGCAATCAGCGTCGCCCAATCAAACTTCGCCTCGCCCGGAGTCCAGCCAAAACCTTGCGATTGCTCGAAGTCTTCGGCGAAGTGCGCTCCGTAGACCAGCAGTTTTTTCGGCACGCAGCCAACGTTCACACACGTACCACCCAAGTAGCGACTTTCGGCCACAGCCACTTTCGCGCCAAAACCGGCGGAGAAACGCGCGGCCCGCACACCGCCGGAACCGGCACCAATTACATAAAGGTCAAAATCATAGGGCATTTTCAATCTCCGTGGCAGGCAACCGGCGTGATGACTGGTTGGCTAATATTGGGCCGGACTATCGTAGGAAGTCAGCAACTCATCGAGCACAGGCCGCATAGGGTTACCTGGAAATTTCCAGAGGATGCTTGAAAGCTACCATCCGATTGGTAGGGTTGCAATGGCGGGCCGACTTGTTTCATCATGTGAGGGAGTATGGGGCAGGAGAGGGGTGGGCTGCGAGCTTATAAATCAATTAACATTCGAGTTCGCCCACTCTCGTCGACCTTTATATCTAGCATTAGCACGAGTAGTGACGCTCACATCTGGTGGGCGTTAGATAGCTTTCGTCCTGGATGAACGATACAGTTCCAATGGAGGGTGTTATAAATATGCACTGGCGAAAATTCCTTAGCTTGGAATTATTCCATGGTCTATTGCATACTTTACCAATGCAGCAGGTTTGTCGATGTTGAGTTTGCGTCGAATGCTCATGCGATGGGTTTCTACAGTCCTGACGCTGATGTCCAGTTCTCGTGCCATTTCCTTGTTGTTCAGCCCTTGGGTAATTTTATATAAAACTTGGCTTTCCCGGGGCGTTAGAACGTTGGTAGTACCATCATCTAGAAGGAGCTTTTGTGCGATTTCAGCACTGTAGAAGGTACCTCCGTTTTTAATTGCTTCAATCGCAGCGACAATCTCTCTTGAGGGTGCATTTTTCAATACATAGCCACTCGCGCCCGAGCGTAGGGATTCACTTACATACTCTTTACTATCATACATGCTGAGCACGAGTACCTTCACGGTGGGGTACCTGTCGCGTATTTTTCGCGTCAACTCAAGACCGTTCATGTCGGGAAGATTGATGTCGACCAACAGAAGATCTGGATTGCAGTGCTCAACCATCACCATAGCATCCTTGCCATTTTCAGCCTCACCAACCACTGTCACAGTCGGAATGACTGATAGTAGAGCCCTGATCCCATCGCGCACTAAGGTGTGATCATCGATCAAGGCTAAACGGATTTGTGTTAATAAGTTCATTGAGGGTGCCCACTGTTATCGATGTAGTCAGACCTTCTTGCAGGGGATACTCATGGATATCACGATATCCAGCTCGCTCCGGCCAGGTGCTGATGCCATATGAAATCGGCTACCAAAGTGCTCGATGCGCTCGCGTATGTTCCTCAGCCCCGATCCCAGCATGGCGACGCTCAACGTTTAACAACGTTAGCCGATGCCATCGCCGATGATCTTCAACCGCCGAGAAAAAACTTGTACTCATAATTATCAAGAACCTTATCGACCCTGAGCTTCTTTTTGTCGTAACTTTCTCTCCTTGCTGTGCCGACTCACTATCGCAACAAAGTGACATCTCTCTTTATCGTTCTCTGGCTCTTTTTAGTTCCAGTATTGAGCGATATTGCATGTGAGGAGACCTGGTAATTGCATTTTTCAGCGGGAAGCAAAGCCTAGGATTACAGATACCTAGAGCTCCAGGCGGTAATGCATGACGCTACATAATCCGCATCCTGATTGTTAGTAAGCAAGTGGTCAGCCGAGTCGAGCGAAATGAAGCTCTTGGGGTGTTTAGCTGTCAGGTAAATTTTCTGGGCTTGCTCTATTAATACAACGCTGTCCACTGGGGAGTGAAAAACAAGTAGTGCGCGTCGTAGGTTAGCGATATTTGTATCCTGCTGTTGGGCTTCAATATCATCGAGAAACTGTTTTTTTATGGTGAACTCTCTTCCTGCCAGCATTACTTTATATTCACCAATGTCTCTGATCGCTTCTACGTGACCTTTGAACTGCTTCATGACATGGGCCGCTTCAGCAGGGGCACCGATTGTCACTACACCCTTTGCCTCTGGAATGTGCTTCGCCGCCGCTATGACTGCGGCTCCACCCAGGCTATGACCAATCAAGATGGATGGAGCCTGATATGTGTCACGCAAATACTCCGCCGCCGCTACCAGGTCGGCAACGTTGGAGGAAAAATTGCTGTTGGAGAAGTCGCCATCACTGCTGCCTAGGCCAGTGAAATCAAACCGGAGTACAGCGATATTATTGTCGACTAGCGCTCTAGCAATTCTGGCGGCAGCTTTAATATCCTTTCCACAGGTGAAGCAGTGGGCGAACAATGCGTAGGCTCTGGGCGACTCCGGCGTTTCAAGCAGACCTGACAGGCTTATACCCTGGGGGTTTCGGAACGTTATCTTTTGTTTGCTCATGATGAATTTTCCTTGAACGGCTTTGCTACTTGGTCTGTGAACCGGTAGGTGCAAGTTTTTCTCTACCAGATGCTTGTGCACACACCTGCTCAAGGGCTGCTTAAAAGCGCCGCTTAGCAATCCAGCATAAAGGGCAGACGAAATCTGACCACACATAAATTTGAATCGGATTTTGCGACTTTCTCATGTCAGACACTCTCGGTAGTGGCAGCCAATCCTCAGGATTGAACAGCGGACGGACTGCCTCAGTAAGAGCCTAACTTCAGATAAGCACTCCCAATTACTCTTTGTCGAAGGCGTCCAGCACGTGAGTGCTGTAAACCAGAGCCGCGCCGGCGTTCATGTTGATTGCTACACCCAAGGCTTCAGCAACCTCTTCAGCAGTTACGCCAATTTTCTTGGCCTCAGCAGCGTGGAATGCGATGCAGCCATCGCAGCGGGTAGTCACTGCTACAGCTAACGAAATCAGCTCCCGCGTTTTGGCATCCAGGTGGTTTGTTTTTGCGCCGGCGCCCCCTAGGGAAGCCACACCTTTCATGGTCTCTGGAGACAGGCCATTCAGCTGTACCAGGCGGGCGTTGATGTCTTTACGAGTTTGATTCCAATCTTGCATGGGATTCTCACATGGGCACAGGCGCCCTGTAGGTTTACGGGAGGTGTTGTGAATTTGAGCGAAGCCTACCATCTAGAAGGTAGGCTTGCAAGATGGCGCAATAACCGGCTTGATCGTATGTGGAGTGAGGGAGCTTCGGAGGGGCAAGAGAGGACAAAGGTTAGGCGTTTTCGACGACTCCAGAGCGCTGGACTACCGTAAGCATTGATCCAGAACTATTAAGCCAGTTCAAACGAACCAAGCAAGTAACTGAACAGTGTTGGCGCCGATGCCGAATATACCCAGTTGCCGAGATGTCACTGATCCAATCTGATTCCTCACAAACCGTTGCCAGTGTTGGATTTGTGCTGATTCGGCGGCGGGTGAGTCTTGCGTCGGCACACAGTTAAGTTCGGCGCCAGCGTCAACAGCGCGCGACGTCCGTCAGCACCTGGCAGACCTCGCGCGCGGTGAGGGAGACAACCAGGGAAGACGTTTCCCAGGTTAGTGTTCGTGCGTCTGCTACTGTCAGCACAAACTCGCATGGATGAACGTCGATGGATACCCAAAACACTGCGCTGCTGAAAGACCTTCTATCCACTAGGCGAAGTGTTAGAACCTTCAGTGAAGAGCCGCTGAGCCTGGCCGTTCTGGAGACATTCCTTTATGCCGGACAGGGGTGCACCTCTACGGACGGAAGGCGAACGGCACCATCGGCACACGCTCTGCATCCACTTGTATTGAGGGTGGTTGTGCGTCAAGTAGAAGGGCTTGCACCCGGGGTATACACATACGATTCCCTGGCAGGAAAACTCTCCCTCATTGCCGATCTAACCGAAGATGGATTGCTGAACTCTGCGGCGTTAGGCGATGAAAAGTGGTTGGAAGACGCTCCTGTCGTCATCGCCATCGTCGCTGAACGAGCGCTCGCAATAGATCATTTCGCGGCTCAACAAGCCGATGGTCTAAGGGGGGCACGCTACGTTGATTTCGAAGCTGGAGCAGCCGCTCAAAATATGTATCTGGCGGTCACCGCAGCGGGTCTGGGCGGTGTAGTCGTGATGGGGTTTGATGACATTAAGATGAAGGAAGCCTTGCGTCTTGAACGGCCCTTTTTTCCGGTCGCCCTTTTCTGTGTAGGGCATCCTCTCAAATAGAGCTGTGGCGCTCGACATCGAATACGTCCGGCGTGAAATCGAGCTTCTCGGTAAGCGTCTGCCCACCAAGCTTGCGAGGTTAAACATCATCGAACGCTGCTGAAAAGCAGTGCATGGCCGATCACCTGAGTGAAGCGCGCGCAAGGATGTCCTTCCCGGGCACCCCGCCGGTTAGTGATTGTTACTTGGCCGGCAGGTCTCCTGACTGATGTGTCATAGCGTGCTCCAGCCTTCCCAGAAATCATTTCCAGTGGCAGTTCAGGAGCAGGCTCAGCACCTACAGTTGCGGGGGCAGTTCCGTTTGATGTGTTGCTAGCATCACGGATTCCCTATTAATCCCATTTGGAAACCGGCGGCGGCATGTTAGTCGATCACGCCGCCTGAGGCGAACCTGTGTCCGTTTCAGAAGTATTTGAGCCAACCGATATCACGACGACGAGCCTTCAATGCGGCGAACCAACGCACAGGTAAGTACAGCGTTGTAGCCAGGAGCGCCGCCATCAGCCACACAGCCCAAATGTCGTCGAAACCGAAGTAGTTACCTTGGTTCAAGCCGAATAATGCCACGCTGATCAGATACAGCATTTTCAGCACGCAAAGATGGAGCAAATAGAAGAACATCGGTGCCGCACCAAATACCGCCAAGGTGCTGATCCACTTACATTGCTGAGCCCGCTCAAAGCCAAGAAGAAGCAACAGCCCCACCCCTAGCGTCAGAGAGAGGAACAGCAGGGAAGGTGGGTATTTTGTGATATTGAAGAAGCTCATGATGGTTTGTGTGGTGCTTTCATAGGACACCCAATGAGCCTCGCCATAACCATTAACAAGGCGTAGTGCTAAGAAGCTGATTAATGCACCGACCCCAGCCACTAACAGATATTGCTGACGCATGGTGGGGAGGGCTGAACGAACGAACCATGGGCCGATGCAGTAACCCAAGGCGATCACACCGATCCACGGCAGCACAGGATAAGAGCTGCGCACGCGCAAGTTGTCAGCGAATTCGAGCCAGCCGCGATCATGCAGAATAGCCCAGGGCACGTGCATCGCTGAACCGACTGGGAAGTGCAGCGAATCGAGCAGGTTGTGCCCGGTGATGATGACCATACCCAGTACACACAGTATTGGTCGAGGTAGCCAGACCAGTGCAGCGAGGGCGACCATGCTTACACCAATGGCCCATATCACCTGCATGTAAATCACACTGGGCGGGAACTGGAATGTCCAAGCGAAATTCACCAAGGTGAACTCAAGCAGTACCAGAACTAGACCACGCGTGAACAGGAAGCTCGACACATCGCTCTTACCGTGGTGTTTTTCGCCGTACAGGTAAGCGGATAATCCAGTTAGAAGTACGAACACTGGCGCACATAAATGGGTGAGAGCTCGGCTGAAAAATAACGCCGGTTCGATGGTGTCGATGGCCATGGGGTCGGCAACTTGTCGGTGCAGAAAGAACGTCTCGCGCACGTGATCCAACAGCATAAAAATGATCACTAACCCCCGAAGGGCATCTATGGACAGCAGGCGTTGGCTTACGCTAATGGTCGGTGGGATTTGAGTATAGTTTGTCATCGAAAGTCGCAAGCAAGGAGTGGGTAGCGCTGCCAGGAAAGACTGACAGATCAAATGTGGTTATCTTATAACATACCATTAACATGGTCGTAACGCTTACTAGCAGGTTGGATCACTCCGGTTTCATGAGTACCGCGAGTGTCATTTTTATGAACTCTTCGTTTTTATTGATGGTCTCCAGAGCGCTTCGAACGTTACTAGCGACCTCTGCTGATCCGTGCTGCTCGGCCCTGAGGGTCAGCTCCATGATGGCGGCCTCAGGGCGAGTTGGTTCTGATTGATTTTGCATAGCAGTGAAGAGTGCAGCTCTGAATTTGGCACCGCGAATCCTCCGTGAAGGAGGGTCAGCGTAGCGGCAGGAAACTCTTCAGGAATAGATGGTCGTCCCAGCTAGAGGTACGGGGTAGCGCTTCGCTCATGCCTTTCTACGATGCTGCCAGCCTCTCCAGGCCGCTCGTGCTTCTCATCGAAAACTGACTGCGGTCTCTTGCGATGATGGCTCATAGCCGCTAATAGTGAAGAGGTGCTTGGAGAGGACGTGAAGATGATTTCGAGATTTGTTGTTGTCCCTGCAATCCCAACGGAAACGGGATCAATGCGTAACGGATCGCGCTTCTACTGCCAGACCGCACCTATAGGCTTCAACCTCTATGACAATGAGGAGAAGCTGCGGCTGAAGACTACCTATCAGAGCCGAGAAGAAGCCGAGGGAGAGTGTCAGCGGCTTAACCTTGAGTGGCTTCAAAGAGTCCTTTCGGAACGGGAATCCGTGACTGCGCTATAGGCGTTCGCTCCCGCATAGTCATCAGGCGCCCGGCGTTCCGAAAGGAGTAAGTCAGGAGCTTGCGGAAGCACGACCTACTGCATTTTGACGTGGATGTGCGGCATTCAGGAGTGAACAAATAGCGTCTGCCTCGGCCCTGGCCTTGAACACACCATGCTTGCTAGCTGAGCCCCCTTCTACAAGATCAACGACCCTGTATCGCTTACTGCCATCGTCCAGTCTGGTGGTCTCGATCACCTTGAATCTTGGCTGCATGGTGCGTTCCCTGCTAACGATTGGTGTTCTACAAGTACCGGTTAGGCTCCATGATTTCAACAACTATGCAGGACTGAGCTGAGACAATTTATGACAGCGCATCGTGCCTCTCTTTCCCCCGACTGCTGACGGCTAGCTGCAATGAAGCGTTTTGCTAAACGGTCATCAACCCCGTCTCAGAGTCGTTTATAAATCCTCATTCTGGTTGCGCCGATTCCATTGTTATTACGTTGTATCGCCAGGCCATCCCTCTAGCCCAGCCCTTTCGTCAATCGCAGTCGTAAAACTGAAATATTACGGTCATAGAATTGACACGACTTCTTCCACCTTCTTTCAGTCGGCCTTCGGCCTTTTTCATGGATGAGCAAGCCCCATGCGTCGTGTTGTATTCAATCAGTAAGGGGGCGTTGGAAAATCCAACGAGAGCATCCCTTCGGGCATCGCCGATTTTTTCAAACAAACACTATCCGGCGGCTTCGAAAGTAGAAGAATGATCACAATGAATTACTGAAAGTGGAAGGGGTGGTGGTCAATCAGTTCACCAGGCATACCGGCTTGCACCAAAATCTCGTTGATGCACTGTTGGCCGAAGATTTGCCTGTGCTACCGGTTTATCTGAGCAGCTCCGTCAAGATGCGCGAATCTCACGAAGTTTCAGTACCCATCATCCATTTGGCTCCTCGGCATAAGCTTTCTCGGGAGTTTTTTGGTTTGCTGGATGCTCTCGAGCGAACCGCTTAGCTTCAGTCTTTACGAGTTTGCTTCCAATCTTGCATGAGATACTCACTTGGGCGGGGCGCCCTTTAGGTCTACGGAGGAGTTGTGAATTAGAAGGAGGCCGACATCTATTTGGTAGGCTGGCACGTGTGCAGTTCAAAAGCAGCGTAGTCAAATGTCGTCGATGCGCCGCCCGTTCCAGGCGAGAGAGAGGTGCAGGGACGGGAAGGGGCGAGGCGTCTGTCTGAGGCGCTGCCACCGCCGCAGTGTCTTGGAGCCGGAGTGTGCTGTTGCGCGCGTTCGGGCGAGCGGGGTGATGGTGCACAATTTGAGCGCCAAAACGTTGAGTTGCATGTGTGGGGCCGCTTTGCTCAATCTGTTGAGCCAGATCGGTTGCCCTCTGACAGTCGTCGCTGCATGAGATCGTCAGGGGCTAAGGTGTTGGCGCTATTTTGTCGCGATAGCTGAGATTTCGACCATAACGTCCTTCTGTAGAGGTAAACCTGGACGGCAGCGTTTACCTAGTGATCGCTGGCTTCAAACGGTGCTGGAGAAAATCGAGCCTGGCTGTGAGGTCGGCATGGAAAGTTGTGGTGGTGCGCACTATTAGGCGCGGCAGCTACAGGCACATGGATTTCGGGTAGTAGCTCTCAGCTCGATGGCGCGTTAGGACGTGAGCGGGCGGTGTTGTCGCGGGGGACTTTGACCTGCCGATATTTCTGGGCCGATTGGGGTAATCATTGCCATCAGCTTGTTGGAATAATTGCATCAAAATACAAATAGGTCACAAACGCGTCAGTATTGCTTTGCTCATTGAGCGTGCGTTCACAAATGTGAATTCGCTACACTGAGAAGCTAAATTATTGGGGCGTTGTTATGAACCTCTCTGACGCAACACTGGTGCTACTTCTGGCGGCTCGAATCCATGGGACGGACGAAGCTGTCAGGGCTTCGGCGAAGAGCGTCGTTAAGAAGCTGCCACGAAGCAAGCGTGATCTCATCTACAAGGTGATTGAATCAAAAAATCCACTTAATCTAGTGGGCTTTATTGCTGAAAATCTGGACGACTGACGGAACCCCCATCGTTAGGTCGCCACGAGCGTATCCAGAGCTAAGCGTTGGCGGCTGAGTCGAATTTCCTCGCTCAATGATTCCGAACCTCCTGTCTTGGGTCGGGACATTTCTGCTTCCCTATTTAGGAGGCTGCCCGAAATAAGTGACCTCAATTTTCGCTGCATCCTCTGTTCCGTGCCGAGTACTCCTATATTTTCCCTTCAGCGTATTTACTAGCGTAAGCGTTTTGATATGGGCGTTCACTCAGTGAAGGCGGTGAGCCGTCTTTACCAGAAAGGAAGTAAGCCCAAGACCTTGGCTGTCAACCTATCGGAGCTTCGATCGCTCCTTTTTGATGCTGGAGGTTGCCAGCCAAGGTCTGGGGCTCGCTTTGGAAAGCACGTTACCTGCACGAAAAGGCGGATGAGCTCCCCGCCGAATCCATTGCCGCAAGATAGCAATCGATGCTTTGTTCGATTTATTGCATGCGTGCCTTCACTTTGCGATGGCTGAAATTACGGTCGTGGTTGTTGACGGCTTTGAATTTGCTGCCGTCGAAGATGATCGACTGAGGAAAGGAGATTCAGGTTGCGGCAAAGAACCACGAACTGGCGACATACGCTGCGAATGGCTTTGCCGTTATCCTTGCGAATGTTGGCGATGTTTTGAAGTCCGGAGCCAAGCGCCCCGTGAGCCACATCAACTGCATGTTGCGCTTGGCCTCTGGTTCCAGCCGGCAGCTAGACTGCGTTTGATTGAGATAGCCGTAAACAAAGATCTTCGGCAAGACCGCTTGGTGATAGGCCGGGCGGCCAGTACGGCAAGGTCGACACCGTCAAAACCTAGTGCATCTAGGTTGAGTTTATCGACGAAGACATCGACGAGACGCACCGGATTTTGTTCCGCCAGGTTTTTCGGCATTGTGCTTGCCGAAAAACCGTGGTCGCGCAAGCAGGCTTGTGAGGAAATAACCTCACTGCCTGCCAGCTATTTATGATTAATGGACGCTAAAAATTGCCATAGTTGTATCGACTAAAAGTGTTCTATGTGCGTGAAGGAGAACCTAGCGATTCGCCAAATCCAATGATTGCTTTGGTTTCCAGGTACTCTTCAAAGCCATAGACACCGTACTCACGACCATTACCAGATCGCTTGTAACCGCCGAACGGAGCCATCGGATTCCAGGCGGGGTAATTCAGATGCACTTGTCCCGCACGAATACGAGAGGCAACGGCACGCGCAAGATCAAGGTTCTGAGCCTGAACATGGGCGCCCAGCCCATAGACCGTATCGTTTGCGATAGCGACTGCCTCATCGATCGTTTCATACGGAATGATGCACAGCACCGGACCAAAAATTTCTTCTTGAGCGATCCGCATTGCGGAATCGACCTCGGAGAAAACAGTCGGTCGGGTGTAAAAGCCCTTTTCAAAGCCCGGCACACGTCCTGGTCCACCGCAAACGAGTTTTGCGCCCTCAACAAGGCCGGCCTCGATCATTGCTTGCACGCGATTGAACTGGGCCTCGTTGGCAATCGGACCGAGTACCGTATCTTCCGATTGTGGGTCACCCACGATGATTGCATTGGCGGTTGCGGCAGCCAGCGATTCGACCTCGGCCAGCCTGTCCTTTGGGACGATCATTCTTGTTGGGGCACTGCACGATTGTCCGACGTTGCGAAACGCAGACATCACTCCCAGTGGAACGGCTTTAGCGAAGTCGACGTCGGGAAGCAGTAGGTTCGGCGACTTGCCTCCCAGTTCTTGTGTGACGCGTTTCACCGTATGGGCAGCCGCCTGAGCAACCAGCGCGCCTGCGCGGTTGGAGCCGGTGATCGAAATCATATCGATATCGGGATGCGCCGCCATGGCTGCGCCGACCTCGGGACCACTTCCGTTCACCAGGTTGAAGACGCCCGGCGGCAGGCCTGCGTCATGCACCAGTTGTGCAAAAAGAAGGGCACTCAGAGGCGACAGTTCGCTGGGTTTCAGAACTACAGTGCATCCGGCAGCAATTGCCGGGGCGACTTTCGCGGTGATTTGATAAAGCGGCCAGTTCCACGGAGTGATGAGGCCGCAGACGCCTATGGGTTCGCGTTCAATCGCGGTGCCGCCTTCAACCGTTTGGAAACGATAAGTGGACAGCAGATCGCGGGCGACCCGAACGTGTTCGGCCGCGAGAGGCACCTGCATTGCCCGGGCGGAACCGATGGCTGCGCCCATTTCGAGAGAGAGGGCCTGCGCGAGCACTTCTTTTCGCTCAAGGATGAGCTCATGGATCTTTCCAAGGACAAGCGCGCGCGACTCTGCGCAGGTAGCAGACCAACCAGGAAACGCTGCTCGCGCCGCAGCTACTGCCCGATCAACATCCTCGGCAGAGCCTTGCGCGACCTGCGCAACGACCTCTTCAGTTGCCGGATTGACCACCGGCAAACTTGCCGGGATTGCAGGGGAAGACCAGCGGCCGTTGATATAAAACTTGTGAGACGTTTGAGGATCAACGCTGTAGCCATTCGAAGATTGTGTTGTCATTCAACTAGCTCCTTGGAGCGGTAATAGGCGCTGCGAACAGCAGGGCCGGGGAGGTCGCGAGTCAGAGCATCACCGTAGCGACCAGTACATCCCTAGTGCCCTGTCACCTCAATAAGCTAACAAAACGGCTCAGGTAAAATATGCCGTTATTCAAGTCGGCAAGGGATAATCTGCTGTATCTGCCAGGCTAACTTTGCATCAATGCAACTGAGCCGTTTACGTTGGTATTGCGTCCGATAAAACCCTTGCTGGCGGTCGTGATCGCTAGCCGATAGCTTGAGTCACCAGAGCAAACTGCCTGATTCCGTCGCTAGATTGCGGGGGTACTCCCAGAACCATTCGCGGCGCTCTGTCGACGCACAACAACCCCAGGCTCTCCAACCAGTCGGCCAACCCGCAATCGGCCAGAATGTCGAAACGAACAAAAGCACCAGGTATCAAACGCAGAAGGTGGGTAATCAAGTGCTGGGCCTGTTCCTGGTTTTGTGCGACAACCGGACCAATGATATGGCCACGACCAAAACAACGGAGCAGGGCAGTGCCTTGTAGCTGTCCATCCACGTCGATGCCGACCACGTACTCGGCCATCGGGAGCAAATCGTTGAGTACCGCTGTGCGGTCCAGGCCGCTACCAGCATTGGCCAATTCAATCAGTCTCGGGTAATCGGTTGGGCCTAATGTGCGACACTGCGAGCCCTTGATCAAAGTGATCAGCGTCGGTGTCTGTGGCACGCCTTGATGCTGCTGGATTCGCGCGAAGTCGACGAACCCCAGGCTTGCATAGAGCGGCGCACCCGACTCGGTGGCATTGAGCATCGGCGTGCGGGGTGCAATGGCTTCCAGGCACAGGTTCATCAGTCGACGTCCGATCCCCTTTCCTTGGTGCTCATCACTCACGATCACCAGGCCGATGGAGGAATAAGCGCCTTGATGGCAGGCGAATGCTACGCCGACCAACTGACCGTTATGTTCCGTGACAAAGCCTTCGGACGTGCGCTGCACCATGGCCCAGTCTTCTTCTCGGTGAGGCCATTTCAGGTGCACGGAGAGCGCGTGTGCCGCGGGCATATCCGCCGCGGTAACAGTGCGGTTCAGATAGGCAGAATCTGACGTTGCAGGCATGGAGCCTCCTTGAAGATGGCGGTCTTGAGTGGGGCGATCAGGGAGTTGCGGTGCGCGGCTCATATAAGTTTGCCTGTGCTGAGTAGGCTTGTAGATAACGGCATCGCAATCGCGGAGGGGTGAGTAAACCGACGGATATCGAATGGACTGATCAAGGTACGGGTACTGCCGGTGCTGATCAGTTCGGCCATCACGTCGCCGACGCCCGGGCCGAGCTGAAAGCCATGGCCGCAGAAGCCGAAGGCATAGAACAAGCCATCGATGTTGCCACTGGGGCCAATGACCGGCAGGGAGTCCGGTGTATAGCTCTCGATGCCGCTCCACACCCGGATGATGTTCAGCTTCTCGGCCCCCGGCAGCAGGCGGCGAATTTGCCGCATCTGGTTGAGCAAGCTTTCCGGCTTGAAGTAGGCGCGCCGGTTGAGCATGTCAGGTGTGCAGCGGTTGCCGCCGCCGATGATGATGTTGCCGCGGGGGATCTGCCGGAAGTAGATCACCTCTTCCTTGATTTTGGTAAACACGCCGATCACCGTCGGCAAGGCGTAAGGCACCGGCTCGGTCACGGACATCTGCGGACCATTGGGTTCCAACGGCACGGGTTCACCGAATTGCTCGGACAGTTTGGCGGCCCAGGCGCCCGCGGTGATTAACAATTGCTGGGCGACAAACAGTTGGCCATCGGTGGTCGTGACGTGGAATTCGTCATTGACCTTCTGCACCTCGGCGACTTCGGTGCGCTCTTCGATCCGGGCACCGAGGCGACGGGCCGCCCGGGCGAATGCCGGCGCCGCTAGACGTGGGTTGGCGTGACCATCGTGGGGCGCGTAGGAGCCGCCCTTGACCTCCGGGCCGAGGAACGGGAAGCGTGCGTGCAAGGCCTTGCCCGTGAGGAGCTGCAAGTCCAGTTCACGGGCCTCCGGGGCCGCCGCATAGGCCTCCAGTTCAGCAATTTCGTCTTCGCGATAACACACACGCATATGGCCGCTGGCGATGAACTCGAGGTCGTCGTCGATCAGCTCCGGCAGTCGTTTCCACAACGCCCAGGAACGGTTGGCTAGTTCCAGCTGCCCGAGGTAACGCCCCTGGCGTCGCACGTTGCCGAAGTTCACGCCGCTGGCGTACTGACCGATCTGGTCGCGCTCCAGCAGGGTGACCGAGTGTCCACGCTGGCGCAGGAAAAACGCCGACGTCGAGCCCATGATGCCGCCGCCGATAATCAGGACATCGCTTTTTTGCGGTTTCATGAGGGCTCCTCGATGATCGTCATCGGTAAGGGTTTGACCGGGGCCTGACCGCGCTGCCGACCGACCTGTTCCACGCAAACGCCGGCGGCTGCGGCAATCA
This sequence comes from Pseudomonas sp. MM213, assembly GCF_020423045.1. NCBI lineage: Bacteria > Pseudomonadati > Pseudomonadota > Gammaproteobacteria > Pseudomonadales > Pseudomonadaceae > Pseudomonas > Pseudomonas sp. MM213. Next base: position 1,852,814 of record NZ_CP081943.1, on the reverse strand, counting down.
CTTCAGCCCCGGCCTGGGAGCAATAACGCCCCTGGCAGCGACCCATGCCGACCCGGCTGAACGCCTTGGCCCGGTTGACTTCACAAGCGCCTTTTTTCCGGACCACTGCACGTAATTCGCCCACGCTGATCATTTCGCAGCGGCAGACGATGGCCGTGTCCGGCAAGGCTTTGGCTTGCGCCGCCGGCCAGGGAAACGCCTGCGCCAGACCCAGACGAAACTGATCCATTACCGCCAGCGCGTGGCGTTGTTCGTCGCGCAACCCGACGTTCACCGGTTGCTGCTGATCCTCCAGCAGCGCCATGGCCACCAGGCGCCCTGCGTGCTCGGCCGCATCGGCACCGCGAATCTTCGAACCGTCGCCGGCGGCATATACACCGCTGACCGAGGTCCGACCGTCTTCATCCACCGCCAGCCACCATTGGCTCGACGCTTCATCGAAGCGCATACGGCAACCGGCCAGGTCGGCCAATTGGGTTTCCGGGCGCAGGTGATAACCCAGCGCCACGGCATCGCAATCCACCGTCAAGGTCTCACCGCGCGCCGTGCGCACGCGCACGCCACTGACACCGCTGGCTGCATCGCCCTGCACTTGGAGTGGCGAAATGCCCAGGTGCACCGGGATCTTCGCCCGGTACAACTGCGCCAACAGCTTCATTCCGGTGAACAGCAATCCCGGACGCGCCAGCAGTTTCGGCAATGCGCCAATCCGTTTGCTCAACGGCGAGGTATCGAGCACTGCCGCGACTTTGGCCCCGGCTTTCACATACTGACTGGCGACCAGATACAGCAGCGGTCCGCTGCCCATGAACACCACGCGGTGGCCGATGGACACGGCCTGGGATTTCAAGGCGATCTGCGCCCCGCCGAGGCTGTAATTGCCCGCCAACTGCCAGCCTTCGATCGGCATCAAGCGGTCGGTGGCACCGGTGCAGAGGATCAGCGCGTCGTAATCCACCGTCGCGTGCTTGCCCTGGCTGACGCAGCACAGTTGCCCCGGCGTCAGGTTCCACACCAGCGTGTCCGGACGATAGTCAATCTGCCCGCGCAAGCGGTCGAAGCTCTGGTGCAGGTCATTGGCCTTGGCTGCCTCGGTGCCATACAGGGTGGCATAACCGCGGGTAAAACCTTCGGGTTGGCGACGGTAGATCTGCCCGCCATCCCGACGATTCTCGTCGATCAGGATCGGCTTGAAACCAGCGGCGACCAGGGTTTCGGCACAGCGAACGCCGGCCGGCCCGGCACCGACGATAACGACTTTATGAGCGCTCAGCCGTGCAGTGGCCATATCGCCTCCGGTTGTGTGGTGACAATATCCAGGTCTTCACGGACCTCATTGGAACAGGCGCGTAGACGCTCGCCGCTGCGGGTCCAGACCCAACAGTCCTGGCACGCGCCCATCAGGCAGAAACCGGCGCGTCGGCCCGAATCGAACTCCGATTGACGCAAGGCCGAACCCTGAGTCAGCAACGCGACCATCAGGGTGTCGCCCTGCAACGCTGTGATGGGCAAGCCGTCCACCCAAAGTTTTACGCTGGGGCGTTCGTGCTCTCCCAGTCTTGCAAGGCGCCCCGTCATAGGTAGGTTTCCTTTTGTTCACTGCGGGCCAGTGCTTCGATTTCGATCAAGTAACCATGATGCAAGACCGGAACGGGTACCACGGCGCGTGCTGGCCGATGTTCACCCAGGTAATGGGCATAAATTCGATCAAAGGCGGGCCAGTGTTCTATCCCTACGACATAGACAGTGACCTTCAGGAGGTCACTCGTGCTCCGGCCCGCTTCGCTGAGGATCGCCACGAGGTTGTCGAGGGCGATTGATGCTTGAACCTCAAACGGTTGGTCGGCACTGTGGTCGCCATTCGCGCGTACCGGCAGTTGCCCGGACACATATAAAACACCCTCGTGCGCTACCGCCTGGGAGTAATGTCCACCCGGAGCTGCTGCGTTAGCCGTGTGGATTAAGTCGATCGAACCTGCTTGATTACCAGCCATGTAAGCGACTCCAGATGTGCACGACGCCCTCGGCGTCACAGGCGTGATAGTCCGGGAATTGCGCGCCTGTGGCACATGCATGGTTGGGCAGAATGCGCAGACGGCTGCCGATAGGGAAGCGCGCTACGATATTGGCGCTCTCGGCCGCTCCAAGTGTGATGATGCCGTGTTCCTGGTTGGCGCCAGTGACCAGCGCGCCCTCGATCCAGTCGCCAGCTTCGGTACACACCTGTCCGTAACCGAAGTCCTGTCGTTGGCGCTGCGTGCCGCGATCACGACTCATGGCCATCCAGCCGGCATCGGTGATGATCCAGCCTTTGTCTTGCTGGTGACCGATAACGGTGGTCAACACGCTCAGTGCCAACTCGTCTGGCTGGCAGACGCCGATGTTGTGCATGACCAGGTCGAAGAACACGTAGACACCTGCGCGTACTTCAGTGACGCCTTTCAGGCTCAGCGCCGACAGTGCCGTGGGAGTGGAGCCGATGCTGACCTCTGGGCACGCCATCCCGGCGTCGCGGATTCTTTCGGCGGCGCTGACGCAGAGGAAGCGCTCTTGTTCGGCCAAGATCTGCAGCGCTTCAAGATTGTCGAGTTCGTAACTGGATCCGGCGTGGGTCATCACGCCTCGCAGTTGCATGCCCCCCTCGGAAAGGACCCGTGCGACGTCTATGAGTGCGCTGTCCTCAACGGTCAGACCTGATCGGTGGCCGTCGCAATCTATCTCGATCCAGACCTCGAATCGCTCGTCGTTTTTCTGTCCGAAAGAGACGATGTCTTGAGCCCCAATGACACTGTCGGTGAGCACACTCAGATTGCAGCCTTTGCGCCTGAGTGTCAGTGCCTGAGCCAATTTGCCAGGCGCTATTGCGACGGCATAGAACACATCGCTGATGCCCTCAGCGAAACAATGCTCAGCTTCTTTCAGGGTGGAAACCGTGACACCGCTCGCGCCAGCGGCTATCTGTGCCTTGATGACGGGGAGGCATTTGCTGGTTTTGATGTGCGGGCGCAAACGCACACCCAGGGTGTCCATGCGTTGCTGCATGCGCTGGATATTGCGCTGCATTCGCGGGACATTGACTATCGCGACGGGGGTATCGAGGGAGGCAATAGAGGCTGGCATGACAAAACTCGGGTGGCTGGGTACGGGGCCCACTCTACTCAGCCATCGTGAAGTTATGGTTCAATGAATAGTCATCAATCATTAAGTAAAATTGAATGATCTCTGTCGAAGACCTACGTCTGGCCGTAACGCTGGCGCGCTCCGAGTCTTTAAGCGCTGCCGCCAGAGTCCTGAATGTCTCGCCACCGGCGCTGTCCATGCGTCTGCGTAAGCTGGAGACGCTGCTGGGGCTGACCCTGGCCAATCGCGATGCCCGGCGCCTGAGTCTTACTGCCGATGGCGAGCGTTTCTCCCGTGAATGCGCGATCTTGCTGGACCAGCTGGATGCGCTCCCGGAATCCTTCAAGCAACATGACGAGCGACTGGTTGGCACACTCAGGCTGGCGGCGCCGTTCGGCTATGGGCGACAGCGCATTGCGCCGCTGCTGGCCCGCTTTGCCAGGTTGCATCCACAGCTGTGCCTGCACCTCGATTTGCGCGAAACGCCGTGGCCTGATCGTCACGACAGCGATGCGGTGATTCACATCGGTAACCTCAACGACAGCCTGTGGATCGCCAGGCCACTCACACAAAACAACCGATGGTTATGCGCCAGTCCGGCCTATCTTGAGCAGCACGGTGTGCCGTCGTCGCCGGATCAACTTGCCGAGCATCGCTGCATTTGCATTCGAGAAAATGATGAAGATGTCACGCTGTGGCATATGCGTAAGGGGCAGGGGCGCAAAACGCTGCGCATCGAACCCGTGTTGTTGAGCAATGATGGAAGCGTAGCCCGGCGTTGGGCCGAGCAAGGCTTGGGGTTGGTGCTACGTTCGCAATGGGATGTCAGTGACGCAATCGCCAACGGCAGCCTGATACGGGTGTTGGCGGATTGGCAATTCGACAGCGCACCGATCAACCTGTTGGTGCCCTCACGCAAACTCCGCAGCCCTCGCGTACAGGCATTGGTGGCATTTCTGGAAGATGCATTGAAAGCATGACCGTGGTGTGAAGCAGGTCGGACACTTCGTTGGAGTGGGCGCCGGTCGGCGATGCATGATCGGCGTATTTCAGATATCTGTTGAGGGGCGTACCTCTGTTCTTTCAGGTATTGAATTTTGCCCATCTGGCCACTTCCCTGTTACAGCGAACACCGAGGTCGGTGTAAAGGGCATGGCCGCGATCTCTGCCAGGCGGATTGGCTTTACCGGAGGGCGGATGCGGATGCTGCCGATGTGTTTGGGACTGATGTTGAGGCTGTCCGACAACAGATGGGTGATCGTTGCATCACACAGTCGTCCTTGACACGGCCCCATACCACAGCGGGTCATCGTCTTGAGTTGATTCGGCCCGGTAGCCCCCAATTCGATCACCTGGCGTAGTGTGCCAGCGGTGACTTCCTCACATCGGCACACCAGTGTCGAGTCAATTGCAGGTATCAAGAATTGAGGCTCGGGCAAATACAGCGCGTTGATGAACCTGCGGCCTCGCCTATATTTTTTGAGCGAGATCTGTACTTGCCTCTGGCGTTGCTCAAATAAACAAGTATCTATGAGGCCCAAGTCCGCAAGGGCGTTCAATGCCACGGCCTGACCTTCCAGTTCTGCTACATGAGCACCTCCGATACCCGCCGCATCGCCAGCCACAAGGATGTCCCTGATGCTGCTGCGTCCCTGGGAATCAAGCTGTGGGGCAAAAGCTTTTTGGCTCTCGTTCCAGGACAATGCGCAACCCGCAGAGCGCGCCAAGTGTGTTTCAGGAATCACTCCCTGATGGAGCAAGAGACAGTCGGCGGCGATTTGATGTTGAACGCCGGAAGCGGTGTATTTAACGCTTTCGACTTTATCGCTCCCCGTTAGGGCAATCGCGGTCACGCCTTTAACGACACGTGTCTTCAGGCTCACCTTAGCGAGAAGGGCGAGGCCCTTCAGAGCGTAGGGGGAGCGGATGAAGCCACCCAGTCCGCGTAGTGCGTCCGGGCGTCGATGCAGGCCCGGCGCGGTATCAAGGATGGTGTCGATCTTCGTGCCCGCTTTTAGCAACTGCGCAGCCAGTTGATAGAGCAATGGCCCGCAGCCAGCCAGGACCAGTTGTCCTTGGGGAACCAACCCCGCGGTCTTGAGGGCAATCTGTGCTGCCCCCGAAGTCAACACCCCGGGTAAGGTCCAGCCCGGAACTGGCATGGGGCGTTCCATTGCATCCGTAGCGAGAATGACCCTGCGCGCCTCCACGAATCGCGCAACACCTGCGAGCGAGATGCCCACTTTCGCGAAAGGGTGGGCTGATGTCGTTTGTGCGCCCTCCAGGCACCAGACCCGCGTTCGCGGCGCATAATGCACAGCGGCGGCTTCGAAGGTGTCGGACAGCGTGCGACCGAGCCAAAAGTTCTTGCCCAGGTAGGGACGCGACTCCAGGCGATTGCGCGTGATCGCCCGGTAAATCTGGCCGCCTTGCGCAACGGCTTCGTCAACAATCCGCACACTCGCACCGCTCATGCAGGCTTGTGTCGCAGCGCTCATCCCTGCGGGACCGGATCAGCACCATCCAACACCACAGTGTTCAGGCTACTTCTTGCTAGCCCCCAGGCTATCGCTGCACCGCAGAGTCCGGCGCCAATTACTATTACGTCGTGATCTCGCACCTGCACGGCACTCCCCCGATGAGTTTCGTTGCCGACTGCATCAGCCTATGGCCTGAGTCACCAGAGCAAATTGGCTGACGCCGCCGATAGTTAAATTTATATCCCACCGGTGGTGACGCCTGACAAGAGGCTGAAGTTGATTCGGCAGATTCCCTAAATGACGGCGCCACAAGCCGTTGTTACTGCTCAATTGCGTTTCAATGTCGGCAGTAAATGCTTGGACTGTTTTGCGTTGGAATGCTTGGTGTCGGCAAGGATCAGGCGCTGTGACTTCCAGTGGGAAAATCAGCCCGGTCGCGATAAAAAAGTGCTCAAAAAAGCGCATTTATAGAAAAGGATGCCCACGCTTGGAGCGCTCCGCAAACTCTGCTGAGGGTGGCCCGTAAAACGGTGGTTTATGCCAGCAAGACTACACTTTTAACGATATATGAACGGTCTTGTGGTGTTGTAATAAATCCGTGATGCAGCGTTGCACTGATGCTTCCCGAGCGGTGTAACTGCTTGGCCCGTCATGCCCTTAACAATAATCCAGGACCGCACCCATGAGCTTTCTTCGACCCAAGTACATTACCTTCGACTGCTATGGCACGTTGACCAACTTCCAAATGGGCACCATGACGCGTGAGCTGTTCGCTGATCGCATCCCGCCCGCGCAGATGGACCAGTTTGTCTTGGATTTCTCCGCCTATCGTCTGGATCAGGTCATGGGCGACTGGCGGCCTTATGATGAAATTCTCAAGACCGCCCTGGCGCGTGTCTGCAAGCGTTGGGGTGTCGAATACCGCGACGAAGGTCAGCTGTATTACGACGCCGTGCCGACCTGGGGTCCGCACCCGGACGTACCGGCCGGGTTGTCGAAAATTGCGGACAAGATTCCGTTGGTGATCTTCTCCAATGCAATGGACGATCAGATCATGTCCAACGTCGACAAACTCGGCGCGCCGTTTCATAAGGTCTTCACCGCCCAGCAGGCGCAAGCTTACAAGCCGCGTCTGGCAGCCTTCGAGTACATGCTCGATAACCTCGGCTGCGGTCCGGAAGACATCCTGCATGTGTCGTCGAGTTTTCGTTACGACCTAATGCCGGCCCACGACATGAAGATCAAGAACAAGGCCTTTGTTGCCCGTGGTCATGAGCTGCCGGCCAATGCCGTTTATGGCTACCGGCAGATCCCTGATATCGGTGGGTTGGCCGGGTTGGTTGGTCTCTGATCCTCAACGGTCGATCTTCAAGGCTCAAGGGGTTGGACATGCATAGTGAATCTTACTGGCTCGATACCGCACCAGTGTTCCTCGGCACGCAAGAAGGCGCGCTGCCTGAGCAGGTGGATGTTGCCATTGTGGGCGGCGGTTTCACCGGGTTGTCGGCAGCCCGAGCATTGGCCTTGAAAGGGGCCAGCGTGGTGGTGCTGGAAGGTGGGCGAGTGATCGGCGAGGCCTCTGGGCGCAACGGTGGTCAGTGCAACACCGGCGTTGCCCAGGACTATGCCGCTCTGAGCGCAAGTCTTGGTGCCGATAAGGCCAGGGCTTACTACCAAGCCTATGAAAACGCTGTGCAGACCGTGGTTGCACTAGTCGAAGACGAGCAAATCGCCTGCGACCTCAAGCGTAACGGCAAGCTGAAGCTCGCCGCCAAGCCACTGCATTACGAAGGGCTGGCGCGGACCTGTGAATTGATTCGCCGGGAAGTCGACGCCGATGTCGAGTTGTTGACCGCCGAGCAGACCCGTGCGGAAGTCAATTCGTCGCAGTTCCACGGTGGCTTGCTGCAGCGCAACGGCGTGCAGATGCATGTCGGGAGTTTCGGCGTCGGGTTGGCCGAAGCCGCCGCCCGCTATGGTGCGTTGATCTACGAGAATACGGCGGTGAGCGACTGGCAAGCCAATGCCAACGGTTATCGGGTCAATACCACCAAAGGTTCGCTGCAGGCGGGACAGGTTCTGTTGGCGACTGGAGCCTGTCAGCACGGAGATCTGAGATGGTATCGGCGACGGATCGTGCCGGTGGGCAGTTTTGTGATTGCCACCGAAGTCCTTCCACCGTCACTGATCGAGCAGTTGTTGCCGGGCCGCCGCGCCTATGTCACCAGCCGCATGATCGGTAACTACTTCCGCCTGACCCCGGACAATCGCCTGCTGTTTGGCGGCCGTGCGCGGTTCGCCATGTCGGACAGCGTCAATGACGCCAAAAGCGGCAAAGTGCTGCAAGCGGCGATGGTGCAGATGTTTCCGCAGTTGGCCAACGTGAAGATCGACTACTGCTGGGGCGGACTGGTGGACATGACGTCCGACCGCTTGCCCCGGGCCGGCCAACACGGCGGGATTTATCACTCCATGGGCTACAGCGGCCATGGCGTGCAGATGTCGGTGCACATGGGCCAGGTCATGGCCGATGTCATGGCCGGCAACGTCGAAGCCAACCCTTGGCGCGAACTCGAATGGCCGGCGATTCCCGGGCATTTCGGCAAACCGTGGTTCCTGCCGTTCGTGGGCGCCTATTACCGCTTCCAGGATTATTTGCATTGAGTTGATGTTGTGGCGTCACCGTCGTTTGCGTTTCCAGACGCTCCGGATAACCAGGAGCACTCGAGCCTTCTCATTTTCGACAGGTACAACTGATATGACTGACAACAAGATCGACTCCCAACTGATCTCCGGCCAGGAAAGCCTGCGGGTATTCGAAGGCCTCAATCGCGGCATGTCGCGCCGTAACGCCTTGCAAATGCTCGGCCTGGCCGGTGTGGCTGCGGCGGGCGCGGGCAGCCTGTTCGGTGCCGCTGGCAAGCTCTTCGCCGAAGAAGCTGCAACCCCCGGCAAAGGCAAACCGGGTGGGCGGATTCGTGTCGCCGGCATGACCAGTTCCACCGCTGATACCCTGGATCCGGCCAAAGGTTCCTCGTCCACCGACTATACGCGCATTTACATGTTCTATAACGGCCTGACCCGTTTCGACAGCCATATGGTGCCGCAACTGGAGTTGGCCGAGCGCATCGATACCACCGATGCCACGCTCTGGGTGATCACCCTGCGCAAGGATGTGACCTTCCACAACGGAAAGGCGCTGACAGCCGCCGACGTGGTATTTTCTCTACTGCGGCACAAGGACCCAATCACCGGTTCCAAGGTCATGCCGCTGGCGGAGCAGTTCGCCGAGATCAAGGCCACTGGTACCAATGAAGTGCAGATTCGTCTCAGCGGCCCGAATGCCGAGCTGCCTTCGATTCTCGCGGTTTCGCATTTGATGATCGTTCCCGAAGGCACCACCGATTTCAACCTGGGCATTGGTACCGGGCCGTTCAAGGCCAAGGAGTTCAAACCCGGTGTTCGCTCGATTGCCGTGCGCAATACCGATTATTGGAAACCAGGTTTGCCTTATCTGGACGAGATCGAATTTATCGGCATTGCCGACGAGCCATCACGGATTAACGCCCTGTTATCGGGCGACGTGCAGATCATCAATGAGGTCAACCCGCGTTCGACGGTGCGTATCAAGGCCAGCGCCGGGCATCGGGTGGTGGCTGCGCCATCGGGCAACTACACCGACCTGATCATCCGCCAGGATCAGTTGCCCGGTAAAAGCCCGGAATTCACCCAGGCAATGAAATACTTGCTGGACCGTGAACAGGTCAAATCGGCGGTGTTCCGTGGCTTTGCCGTGGTCGGTAACGACCACCCGATTTCCCCAGGTTCGCGCTACTTCAACGCCGACTTGCCACAGCGGGTCTACGACCCGGAAAAAGCCAAATTCCTGCTCAAGAAGGCCGGCATGGAAAGCATCACCATGCCGCTGGTGGCATCGCCGGCCGCCACCGGTTCGGTGGACATTGCCGTGTTGTTGCAGCAGTCGGCCAAACAGGTCGGGCTCAAGCTCGACGTCAACCGCCTGCCGGCTGATGGCTACTGGTCCAACCACTGGGCGAAGCACCCGCTGAGTTTCGGCAACATCAACCCGCGGCCGAGCGCCGACGTGATGTTCTCGCAGTTCTTCCAGTCGAGCGCGCCCTGGAACGAGTCCGGCTGGAAGAACGACCAGTTTGACCAGTTGCTGGTGCTCGCTCGCGGTGAAACCGACGACGCCAAACGCAGCAAAATGTATGCGGACATGCAGACCCTGGTGCACGAGCACTGCGGTATCGGCGTTCCGGTGTTCATCAGCAACATCGATGGTGTCGACCAGCGGGTCAAAGGCTATGGCACCAATCCCCTGGGCGGTTTCATGGGGTACATGTTCTCCGAGCAGGTCTGGCTAGACGCTTGATGAAGTCGGGTTTTTGCGGCAGCGACATTGCATGAGGATTGGGTGATGAATAGCAACACACTGTGGTTGATCGGCCGGCGCCTGGGCGCGGCGATCGTGACCTTGTTGATTGTGTCCATGGTGGTTTTCGCCATCACGGCGGTGCTGCCGGGGGACGCGGCGCAACAGTCTCTGGGGCAGTTCGCCACGCCGGAACAGGTGGCAGCCTTGCGCCTGAAAATGGGGCTGGATCAGCCCGGTGTGTTGCGCTACCTGCGCTGGTTGATGAGCCTGCTCAGCGGTGACATGGGATTGTCGGTGTCCAACGCCATGCCGGTCAGCGAGTTGATGGCCGGACGGGTGCCCAACACTCTGATGCTGGCGGCTGCTACGGCGCTGGTGTCAGTGCCGGTGGCATTGATCCTGGGCATCGGTTCGGCCATGGGCCGGGGCGGGCGCATCGACAGTGTCCTGAGCTTTTTCACCTTGACCATGGTCGCCGTACCGGAGTTTCTGGTCGCTACCCTGGCGGTGCTGATTTTTGCGGTGAATCTGGGCTGGTTGTCGGCACTGTCCTATGCAAGTGAGATCACCTCGCCTTGGCAATTCATGCGTACCTACGCTTTGCCGGTGATGACACTGTGCTGCGTCATTGTCGCGCAAATGGCCCGCATGACCCGGGCGGCGGTGATCGATCAGCTCGACAGTCCCTACGTGGAAATGGCCCGGCTCAAAGGCGTGAGTCCGATGCGAATCGTGCTGCGCCATGCCTTGCCCAACGCGATCGGACCGATTGCCAATGCCATCGCCCTGAGCCTGTCGTACCTGCTGGGCGGGGTGGTGATCGTCGAGACGATCTTCAACTACCCCGGTATCGCCAGCCTGATGGTCGATGCGGTGACTAACCGTGACATGGCGCTGGTCCAGGCCTGCACCATGCTGTTTTGTACGGCGTATTTAACGTTGGTGCTGATTGCCGACCTGTGCGCGATTCTGTCCAATCCGAGGCTGAGAAATCAATGAATAATCTCACTGTGAAGTCGACGCCTGCTGCGCCCGATCGGGTGCTCGACAAGGTGTCCAGTGGGCGGTCCTTGCTGGGACTGGTCGGGGCTGCAATGTGTTTCCTGTGGTTGCTGGTGGCGATCTTCGGCCCGTGGCTGGCGCCGCACCCGGTGGGGGAGGTGATCTCTGACAGTGTCTTCGACAACCTGAGCGTGGCTTACCCGTTTGGCACCGATTACCTGGGCCGTGACATGCTCAGTCGAATTCTCATCGGGGCGCGATTTACCGTGGGCTTGGCGCTAGTCTCGGCGGTCCTCGCCAGTGGTCTTGGGACCCTCTGCGCCTTGCTGTCGGTGGTCGCACCGAAGTGGCTGGACGAGATGATCAGTCGCTTGATGGACGCCTTTATCTCGATTCCGAGCAAAATGCTGGCGCTGATCATGGTCTCGGCCTTCGGTTCCTCGGTGGTACTGCTGATCTGCACTGCAGTAATAAGCTACACCCCGGGCGCCTTCCGCGTCGCTCGCAGCATGGCGGTGAACATCGAAGCCCTGGAGTACGTGCAAGTGGCCCGTACCCGTGGCGAGCGCCGTTTGTACGTCGCTTGCATGGAAATCCTGCCGAACATGCTCAATCCCGTGTTGACCGATCTGGGCTTGCGTTTCGGTTACATCGTGCTGTTACTCAGTGGCATGAGCTTTCTAGGTCTGGGTGTGCAACCGCCAGATGCCGACCTCGGCTCGCTGGTTCGCGAAAACATTGGTGGCCTCAACCAGGGCGCGCCGGCCATCGTGATTCCGGCCTTGGCCATCGGCACCCTGACCATCGGTGTGAATCTGCTGATCGACCAGCTGGCGTCGCGACGCAGTCGACGTGCGGGAGGTCATTGAAATGAGTGATTTGATTCGAGTCGAGAACCTGCGCGTGGTCGCTTGTGGCGAGCGTGGCGAGGTGGAAATCGTCAAGGGCGTGAGTTTCTCCTTGGCCAAAGGTGAAGTGCTGGCGTTGATTGGCGAGTCTGGTTCCGGCAAGACCACCATCGCCCTGGCGTTGCTCGGTTATGCCCGGCGCGGTTGTCGACTGGCGGGCGGCGTGGTGCAAATCGGCGAGCACGACATGCTGGCGTTGAGCGAAGGCGAGCTTCAAGGCCTGCGGGGCAACCGGGTGTCGTATATCGCCCAGAGCGCCGCAGCGGCGTTCAATCCGGCGAAACGACTCATCGACCAAGTGGTGGAGGGCGCATTGATTCATGGTCTGGGCAGCCAGGCCGCGCTTGAGGCAAAGGCCATCGAGTTGTTCCGCGACCTGGCCCTGCCGGATCCCGATCGCATCGGCCAGCGCTACCCGCATCAGGTATCCGGCGGGCAACTGCAACGAGTGATGGCGGCCATGGCACTGATCAGCGATCCGCTGCTGGTGGTGCTCGACGAACCGACCACGGCACTCGATGTGACGACCCAGATCGACGTGCTGCGTGCCTTCAAACGGGTGGTACGTGAACGTGGCGCGACGGCAGTCTATGTATCCCACGATCTGGCCGTAGTGGCGCAGATGGCAGATCAGATCGTGGTGCTCAATGGTGGCGAAATCTTCGAACAGAGTGCCACGGCGCCATTGCTCAAAGGCCCGGCCCACGAATACACCCGCAGCTTGCTGGCGGCAGCACGGCCGGACACCACTATCCGTCCACCCTGCGGCATCGCTGAAGACACGCCTTTACTGACTATCCAGGGCTTGACCGCTGGTTACGGCAACAAGAACGCGCAAGGCATGCCGGCCATTCGCGTGCTGGAAGACATCGACCTGACGGTTCGCAGAGGCCAGGCCATTGGGGTGATCGGTGAGTCGGGTTCTGGCAAGTCGACCCTGGCGAGGGTGGTGGCCGGATTGTTGGCGCCGGCCCTCGGCGGGCTGACCTTCGATGGCCAGCCCTTGGGTGGCAGCCTGTCGTCGCGCACCGACGAGCAGTTCCGACGTATTCAAATGGTCTTCCAGAACGCCGACACCGCACTCAACCCGATGCACAGCGTCAGCACGATTCTGAGTCGTCCGCTGAAGATGTATTTCGGTCTTAAGGGTGCCGCGCTGCGAGAACGTATCGGCGAGCTGCTGGATCTGGTGCGTCTGCCGCGAACCATGGCCGAACGCCGCCCGAACGAACTGTCCGGCGGGCAAAAGCAGCGGGTCAACCTGGCCCGCGCCTTGGCGGCCAAGCCGGATCTGATTCTGTGCGACGAGGTGACCTCGGCGCTGGATACCGTGGTCGGTGCAGCAATCCTCGAACTATTGCGCGACCTGCGTCAGCAACTGGGGGTGTCCTATCTGTTCATCAGCCATGACATCTCCACGGTCCGGGCGCTGTGCGACGACATTGTGGTGATGTACAGCGGCCACAAGATCCAGGCCGGCACTCGTCAATCGTATGCCCAGGCACCGTTCCATCCCTACACCGACTTGTTGATCCATTCGGTGCCGGAGTTGCGTCAGGGCTGGCTGGAAAGCTGTGGCACAACGACCTGCGCCACGCTGCCGTCCATTGGTGCAAAAGCCAATGTGCCTGGGCTGTGCACGTTCCTCAATCGTTGCCCTGTGCGGGTCGATGGCCTGTGCAATTGTGTTCCGCCGGACCGTCGGATGATTGTGGGCGGCAGTGAAATCCTTTGCCATCACGACAGTGCCGAATTGCTGAAAACCCAGCAGGACTCCAACAGCATGACCATGGGAGCCTATGCATGAACGGGCGTTTCGTAAGACTGGCCGAGCAGGGCCGGCCCACTGTCAAACTGCAGGTGGACGGCGCACCCATCGAGGCGCTGCAGGGCGATACCCTGATGGTCGCGCTGCTGACCCAGGGCTCGGCGTTGCGCCAGTCGCGGGCATGAAACTCTTGGTGCAGCTGTACCGGGCGAAAATCCCGGTGTATCTGGGGATCAAACTTCAGCAAGTACTGGGTGATACCGCGAGCGGTGTCAGCGGCGTGCAGGTCAGCACCGGCAGCACGTCGATTGAACTGTTCTCCATCAACCGGTTCGCTTCTTCAGCCGAGCAACGGAGCAAGGCCTCATGAAAACCCGCGTACTGGACATTCTCAAGCGTTTGATGGCCTTTGACACCGTCTCTTCGGAGTCGAACATGGCCCTGATCGAGTACGTGCGCGATCTGCTGCTGACCAAGGGCATCGAGTCGTTGATCGTCAAGGATTCCACCGGTAAAAAAGCCAACCTGTTTGCTAGTACCGGTCCACGGGAAGTGCCGGGGATTTTGCTGTCCGGGCACACCGATGTGGTTCCCGCTGCGGGACAGGCCTGGACCTTCCCGGCGTTTCAGGCGACGGTGCAGGACGGGCGGATTTATGGCCGTGGCAGTTGCGATATGAAGGGCTTTGTCGCGCTGGCTATCGACGCCATGCTCGATGCCGCCGACCATTCATTGAACCGGCCATTGCAACTGGCGCTGTCCCACGATGAAGAAATCGGTTGCGTCGGTGTGCGCCGATTGCTCGACGTGCTGCACCTGGCGCCGGTGCGGCCGTTTTTGTGCGTGATCGGTGAGCCGACCAACATGCAGTTCGTGCTCGGCCACAAGGGCAAGGGCTCTTACCGCACTTACTGTCGCGGTCTGGAGGCGCATTCATCGCTGGCACCGCGTTCGGTCAATGCGATTCACGTGGCTTGCGATTTCATCGCGGCACTGCGTCAGAGCCAGCAGCAACTGCAAGAGCAGGGCGCTCAGGATGCCGATTACGACGTGCCCTACAGCACCGTGCATGTCGGGCAGATTGTCGGCGGCAAGGCGCTGAACATCGTGCCGAACCTGTGTACCCTGGATTTCGAAGTGCGCAACTTGCCGGCGGACGATCCGGATCAGTTTCTGGAGCAGGTGCGCGAGCGGGCTGAAGTGATCGTGCGTGAAGCCAAAAAGCTGTCCAGCGTGGCGGATATCGAAATCGAGACCCTGAACGTCTATCCGGGTCTCGACACCCACCCGAGCGTCGAAGCGGTGCGTTTTCTGAAAAACTTCGCCGCGCCGGATACCGGCACCGCCAAGGTTTCCTTCGGCACCGAGGGCGGGTTGTTCAAACAGCGCCTGGAGGTGCCAGTGGTGGTCTGTGGTCCAGGCTCGATAGAACAGGCACACAAACCTGACGAGTTTATCGAGATCAGCCAGATGGAAGCCGGTGAGTACTTTCTGCAAGGGTTGTTGGGCTCGATGCGGCTTTAGAGTTCCGTTTGCCTACGCCGAACACTTGCACATTACGCTTGTGTCTCGGTTATGGCAGGACGCCCGAGCTAGAGTTTCCCCCTTCAATGCAACCGACAGTGTGGGAAGTGCTGAGAAAGCCTTCTCGGGCTTGACTGCGCCTATTCAGAAAACCGCTAGCCACTCGCAACCCTTCCGGAGTTCCCCCATGAAAGTGCTTGAGCGCCTGACATTCGCGGGCAAGTTCGCCTTGCTCGGCTCGCTGGCCGTGACGCTGATCACCCTCCCGACCGGCCTCTACGTACTGGGCGCGTATCACAATAGCCGCCAGACCAATCAGGAGCTGCGGGGTATACGTCCGGTACAGGCATTGCTCGAGCTGATCCAGTTGACGCAGCAGCATCGCGACTTGGCGTCCGTCGTGCTGACCGGCAATCGGGACTTCAACAAAGCCCGTTCAGACAAACAGGCTGAAGTGGATCGCGCTGTCGAGGCAACCGAGCAGGTTTTGCAGGAGGCACAAATCGCCCCCAGCCTTCTGGCTGCCTGGCGACAGGCCCGGCAGCAATGGCAAGCGCTGGCCGGCCAGGTCGATCAGGCCGCCATCAAGGGCTCGCAAAGTCTGGACCGGCATAGCCAGTTGATCGCAGCCTATCTGCTGATCGAAGACGCCATGCTCGATCACTTCAAATTGTCCCTGGATCCAGTGTTAGAGACGTACTCGCTGATGGCGGGCGCCTTGATCGAGTTGCCGCAAACCACCGAGTTGTTGGGACAGTTGCGCAGTGCCGGTGGCCTGTATTTGGCGCAGGGCCAGATCTTGCCCGAACAACAAGGTGCCCTGCGTGGCCTGGCCACCCAGACACTGAGCAGCGTTGAAAAGACGGCGCGTGCCTTGAGCAAGGCGAGTGCTGCCGAACCGGAACTCAAGGCACTGCTGGAAGCGCCGCTAACGGCATCAGGTCCGCAGATCCAGCGAGCGCTTGAACTGAGCAACGCGAAGTTGGTATCGGCGATCGAGATGGACCTGAGTTTCGCACCCAGCGTTAACGCCGCAGGGAATAGCGAACCTGGCGATGCCCTGTACGCGCTTAAGCTGGAGTACCCGGTCGGCGACTATCTGACGGCATACAACAAACCGGTTGACGATTTGTACGCCCTTGGCCGTTCAGCGCTGACGGCACTCGACGAGGCACTGGTAAAACGCCGTGACAGCGACCGGCAACGCCTTGTCCTGATGTCCGCGGGTCTGTTGGCACTGTTGTTGGCCGGCGGCACGCTGGCGACATTGATCGTGCTGCGTCTGCTTGCACAGTTGGCCATGGCCATGGCCGCCGCCGAACGTATCGCCAAGGGCGATCTGACCCAACCACTGAATATCGTCGGCAGGGATGAAGCGGCGCGCCTGTTGCAGGCGCTCGAACGCATGCAAGTTAACCTGCGCAGTACGGTCACGCAGGTCTTGAGTTCTTCCGAGCGACTGGCCACGACGTCCGCTCAGTTGAGTGCAGTGACCGATGACGCCACCCGTGGTGTGCAACGCCAGAGCGCTGAACTGGACCAGGCGGCGACGGCGGTCACCGAAATGACGGGAGCGATCGAAGACGTGGCGCGTGATGCCGCCTGGGCTTCGAAGGTGACCCAGGCTGCAGACCAGCGCTCGCGCCAGGGGCAGGAGAGCGTCAGCCGTACGGTCGGCGCCATCGAATCGCTGACCGGGGATATCGAAGAGACCGCAGGTGCCCTGCAAACCCTGGCAGGCCAGATTGGGGATATCGGCTCGGTGCTGGATGTGATTCGCGGCATTGCCGAGCAGACGAATTTGCTCGCCTTGAATGCGGCGATCGAGGCGGCTCGGGCGGGCGAAAGCGGAAGGGGGTTCGCCGTGGTAGCCGACGAGGTCAGGGCCTTGGCGCAACGAACCCAGGAGTCGACCAAACAGATCGAGAGCATCATCGGCTCGGTGCAAAAAAGCAGTCACGGCACCCTGCGCGCCATGCAAAGCAGTAACGGTAAAACCCGGGAGACCCTGGAGGTCGCCCGTGCGGCAGGCGCGGCACTCGATGCCATCGTAGCTGACATCGCCCAGATCAATGAACGCAATCTGTGTATTGCCAGTGCCACCGAAGAGCAATCCCATGTGGCCCGTGAAGTGGACCGCAACCTGCTCAATATCCGTGACGTTTCCCAGCAGGCCTCGGCCGGCGCCAACCAGAGCCAGGCCTCCAGTCGGGAGCTCGCCGGCTTGGCCAGCGAGCTGAATGGCATGGTCAGGCACTTTGTCGTCTGAAGGTTCGCTGAATCCGACACCGGTGGGGCACGACGATAACCATCACCAACCAACAGTAGAGCCTGCCGTCGAATGCCGATTTTCAGCATTCGACGCTGCTGGGGCGGCGCTTTCAGCATCCTCGCCTGTGGCGACACCATAGACTGAAGGCTGTCTCGGAACAGGACTCGACCATGCTCAAGAATCGCCTGAAAGACCCCAGCCTGCTGGTAGAACTCGCTTACATCAACGGTCAGTGGATCAGCGCCGACAGCGCCGCCACCCTTGATGTTATCGACCCGGCCAGCGGCCAGTTGCTCGCCCGCGTACCCGCGATGCAAGGCAGCGAAACCCGACTTGCTATTGAAGCTGCCGAACGGGCCTGGCCGGCCTGGCGCGCACGCCCGGCGGCAGAACGGGCGGCGCTGCTGGAGCGCTGGTGTCAGGCGATGATCGATAACCTGGACGATCTCGCATTGATCATGACCTGCGAGCAAGGCAAGCCCCTCAACGAAGCCAAGGGCGAGATCCGCTATGGCGCCAGTTTCGTCAAATGGTTCGCCGAAGAAGCCCGCCGGATCTACGGCGAGACCATTCCGGCACCCAACGGCGACCGCCGTTTGCTCACGCTCAAACAGCCAGTCGGAGTCTGCGCGGCGATTACGCCATGGAACTTCCCCAATGCGATGATCACCCGTAAATGTGCACCGGCCCTGGCAGCCGGGTGCACGATCATTGTCAAACCCTCGGACCTGACACCGCTGTCGGCCCTGGCGCTGGCCGTACTCGCCGAACGGGTCGGTATTCCGGCCGGGGTGTTCAACGTCGTCACCGGCATGCCCCCCGGGATCGGCGAAGAACTGACCGGCAACCCGACGGTGCGCAAGATCTCCTTCACCGGTTCCACTGCTGTCGGTCGGCTGCTGATGCGCCAGAGCGCCGAGCACATCAAGCGCCTGAGCCTGGAACTGGGCGGCAATGCGCCGTTCATTGTGTTCGACGACGCTGATCTGGAACAGGCCGTGGCCGGCATCATGCTCAGCAAGTTCCGCAACGGCGGCCAGACCTGCGTCTGCGCCAACCGCATTCTGGTGCAAGACGGGATCTACGAGCGCTTCGCCCAGCGCCTGGTGGAAGAGGTGGGCAAACTCAAAGTCGGCAATGGCCTGGATGCCGACGTGAACATCGGCCCGCTGATCAATGCGGCGGCGGTGAGCAAGGTCGCTCGACATATCGACGATGCCTTGAGTCAGGGAGCCCGTCTGCTCTGTGGCGGCATCCCCGAGAGCGACAGCCAGTTCGTCCAGCCGACGGTGCTCGGTGAGGCCCATGCCGGGATGCTGCTGGCCAACGAAGAAACCTTCGGCCCGGTTGCACCGCTGATGCGCTTTACTACCGAGGAAGAAGCGCTGGCCCTGGCCAATGCAACGCCTTATGGCTTGGCTGCCTATTTCTTCACCCAGGACTTGCGCCGTTCATGGCGGTTCGGCGAGGCGCTGGAGTTCGGCATGATCGGTCTCAACACCGGGATCATTTCCATGGAAGTCGCCCCTTTCGGCGGTATCAAGCAATCGGGACTGGGCCGTGAAGGCAGCAAGTACGGCCTGGATGAATACCTTGAAGTCAAAGCCTTCCACATCGGCGGGCTGTGATCCGGTCACCCTTTGAACAGATAGTTGAGGAGCCACGATTGATGAGCAAACCATTCAGAATCGCCGCGATTGCCGGCGATGGCATCGGCAAGGAAGTCTTGCCGGAAGGGCTGCGGGTACTGGAGCAGGCCGCGGAAAAATGGCAGCTGGATTTGAGCATCGAAGTGCTCGACTGGGCTCACTGCGATTATTACCTGGAGCACGGGCAGATGATGCCCGCCGACTGGTTCGAACAGCTCAAGGGTTTCGACGCGATCTACTTTGGAGCCGTGGGCTGGCCGGACAAAGTGCCGGATCACATTTCCCTGTGGGGATCGCTGCTGAAGTTTCGCCGTGACTTCGACCAATACGTGAACATCCGTCCGGTACGGCTGTTTCCCGGTGTGCCGTGTCCGCTGGCCGGACGCGAAGCCGGGGACATCGATTTCGTGGTGATCCGCGAGAACACCGAGGGCGAGTATTCCTCGGTCGGCGGCAAGATGTTCGAAGGCACCGAGCATGAGTTCGTGCTGCAAGAGTCGGTGTTTACCCGGCGTGGCGTGGACCGGATTCTCAAGTTTGCCTTTGACCTGGCTCAGACCCGGCCGCGCAAACGCCTGACGGCGGCGACCAAGTCTAACGGCATTTCCATCAGCATGCCGTACTGGGACGAGCGCACTGCATTGATGGCTGCGAAGTACCCGGACGTCACTTGGGACAAGCATCACATCGACATTCTTTGCGCGCGCTTTGTGCTGCAGCCAGATCGTTTCGATGTGGTGGTGGCGTCGAATCTGTTCGGCGACATTCTGTCCGACCTGGGGCCTGCCTGCGCCGGTACCATCGGCATCGCGCCTTCGGCCAACCTCGACCCGGAGCGACGCTTCCCCTCGCTTTTCGAACCGGTCCATGGCTCGGCGCCGGATATCTATGGGCAGAACATCGCCAACCCGATTGCGATGATCTGGTCCGGTGCGTTGATGCTGGACTTCCTGGGCAATGGCGATGAGCGCTACCGGGCGGCCCATGACGGTATTCTCAAGGCCATCGAGCAGGTTATCTCCGAGGGACCGATCACCCCTGATCTGGGTGGGCAGGGTTCGACCCAAGATGTCGGCAAGGCAATCGCTGCGGCGCTTTGAGCTGAGGAACACCCGATCGGCTTCGCCGCTCTACTCATTCTTGTGTGTCACCCTTTAGCCCGTTCACACTGCGGGCTTTTTTTTGCGCGCAGGAATGGCACGTCGCGAGTTGATGACCTATATACAGCATCACGTCGAAGGTAGTCGTCATCGACCTGGTCGAAGAGCCTCTCCAGATCCATACCACTTTATGCCCTGAACACACCTAACGTTGGACCGCCAAACGGTATCCAGCACTTAAGTCTCGCGCAAAAGCCACAACTGTGTGTATAGATCATTGGATTGAGAATTGGCTGCAAGACCTGCAGCAGCGCTTATTGACTCAAATCGGCGATCGTTGGAACGCGTTCGCCGCTGGAAGGCTCGGGATGACCAAGCGTCGTACCGGACCGGGCGGCAGACGCCTGAAAGTGAGATGGATCTTTTCGAGTTTGTTGAGCAAGATGTTCGACGGCGAGGGCGATCCGAGCCTCGTGTCGAAGCCTCTAGCAGTGCGATATAGTCACGTGTCTTTAGCGTGTCGCCGACAACTACTCGACAACCTTGTATATCTCGGCCAGGTCGCACAAGTCCCAGTTTCCGCCCGTTAATACCACGCAAACCTTTTCATCCGGTTTAACGTTGATGGATCCGGCCAACAGAGCTCCTATACCAATTGAGGCGGCGGGCTCAGCTATCAATTTTGCGTCCCTGGCAAGAACACGCATACCTTCAATGATGTGCTCGTCCTCAACCAGAACGATCTCATCGACGTACCGCTCGATAATGGGATATGGATTCTGCCCCGGGACGCTTATTCTCAGCCCATCCGCAATGGTATTTTTCAACGGGAGCGAAGTACGCTCTTTGTTTATCCGGCTGTGATAATACTTTGGCGTCAAGGCGGGCTCTACGCCGATAACACGCACCGATGGCTTGGTTTCCTTGATAGCGGTTGCAATGCCTGAAATAAGACCCCCGCCACCCATTGGGATGATGACCGTATCCACATCCCGCAGATCCTCTAATATTTCGCAGCCTATGGTGCCCTGACCGGCCATCACCAGGGGGTCTTCAAAAGCATGAACAACTGCATACTTGTTTTCTGCAGCAATTTCGTACACTTTTTTCCATCTGGCAGCAGTGTCACCATCGAAAAGAATGACTTCTGCTCCGAGAGCTCTTGTGTTGTCAATCTTGATTTTCGGAGAGGTAATCGGTAACACCAATATCGCTTTCACACCCAGCATACGGGCAGCGTAAGCAAGCCCTTGGGCATGGTTGCCCGAAGAAGTGGCAATAATCCCGTTCGCTATCTCATCCCTGGACAATGAAAGTGTCTTGTTCAAAGCACCTCGAATTTTGAAAGCCCCTGTAATTTGCAATGTTTCAGGCTTCAGATAGAGCTGACAACCCACGGCACACTCTATTTTTTCTGCACGCAATAACGGTGTATGCCTAATATGAGGTTTCAGCCGTTCCTGGGCTTCTTTTATGTCCTGAATGGTAGGATGGTCGAGCATAACAATTACCTCTCTAAACATGGGCTTAACTTAAGTGGTGGGGCTTAAATGAACGCAAAAAAAGTCCCAATGTTATTTTCTAGCGCATTTCGATAGATTTTTTCGGAGGTCGTATTATCCTGTATGGCCATGCCCGTAGAATCGAAAATGGTAATTTCTTCATCATTTTCCCTTCCTGGCTTTGTGCCTAGCAGTATCTCGCCGATTTCTCCGTGAATATCGTCTTTGGTGATGATTTTCTCATTCAGCGGATGCCATGTTTCACCTTTTTCGGTGCATTGGGATATCGAGTCGTTGACTATTTTTGCATTTTTGAATATCGCTGGATCCAGTTCTTGCTTACCTTGTTGATCCGTGCCAATTGCAATAATGTGCGTGCCGGGCTTTACCCAGTCCGCTTCGACAAGCGAACCTTTTCCGCGAGTTGTAGTAATCAGGATATCAGCCTGCTCAACCGCTTCTTTTTTTGAGTTGGCCACGATCACAGGAATACCAAACTCACTTTCGATATCCATTTTATATCTGGCAAGCGCATCCGGGTTTCTGCTCCAGGCATGGATTTCTTCGATTTTCATCACTTCAGTGATTGCGCGGATTTGCATTCGCGCCTGGTTTCCGGTACCGATGGTTGTAATTTTTTTCGAGTTCTTTCTGGCCAGGACTTGTACCGAAACAGCCCCAGACGCTCCTGTTCTGAGGTTGGTAATCAAACTTCCGTCCATTACACACGTCAACGCACAACTCCTGGCATCAAACAGTAGAATAGTCCCCATGCCGTTAGGCACGCCGTGTGCTGTCGGATTATCGATGAACCCTCCTGAAGAGGCTTTCATGGATATCACTTCATTGGCTTTATAATAACCAAGCTTAAAATCGATTTCACCACGAGGCGAAGGGAGATGTATCCCTATATAATCGGGCTGCACCACCTGCCCACTGCTAAACGCTTTGTATGCCTCTCCCACCGCACCTATGACTTCCTTCATAGATATCAAACTGCCAACTTCTTGTTTTGTCAGTAAAAGTGTTTTCATTTACGTCAACTCGTTATGTTTTAAATCAGGGCACACGGTATATGCCCCTAATCGCGCCGGCGGGGAAATATGATTTTCCAGCATCAGCGCCTCTCTGATCGGGCGCCCATGTACAATTTTCGCATACCGTTTCCACTCCTTAGTGGGCGCAACTGTATTCAAGGCAGACTTGGCATGCTGATAGAGATCGCCAAGATCTAAAAAAATCAAGCAGGATCTCATCGTTATGTCCTGCGAATTTCCAGCTTACGTGCTTTCATTATGATACTGAGCGCCCAGCAGAAAACGCCGAATACTCTCCTAATACGCAATTTTCGATAATTTTCACCGCCATCAGCGATATCTAACGCTATAGAGTCCTGCAATGCCCCTAAGGCAGCCTTTCGCAAACTATGTCTTTTTATATTTTCCCGTCTGAATCGGGATCCGGTCTAGTTACCTGGGCCACCGATCCTGCGGGCGAACCGCCTGGGTACCCTTTACTATCTGCCGAACCAACGCTTGAGCTGACTACGCACCTCGGCCATTGTGAAGAGCCTGACGATCTGGTGTTTCACTCGCGGCAGCGGGCGGGTGCAGTCGACCCAGGCTCATTACGAAAAGTGCCTGCGCTCGATGATGTTTGGTTGAGAGCCTAGTGCAGGCTAGCACCGAACGTGCGATGGAAAAGACGCAAGATGTACGAGGACCTGGAGTGATATCTGGTGAGCGGCGGATTCGATTCTCGGCGGACCGTCATACGCAATGTCAGCCATTAGGGATAACCTTCAGTCCAATCAGCGCTTAGGGTTGAGCTCTTGGTTCGCTGAATGTTCCGTCATCCTCAGCATAAACTTCTGAACGCTCCCTCGAAAAAGCCCGATCCTGCTATTGCGCACCGCCAATACGACAGACCTCTTCGGGTGGAAATGCCTAATATAGAAACATCGCAACGGCATTGGCGACCGGCATGACTGCCGCAGCCTGTCCTGCCGCTCCGAATCTGCCGACATCGACATCCAACATCACAAGGCAGCGACATAGATCTAAGTTTCGATCGTCCCGATCTTGTGCGCACCGATCACTACATAGGCGCGCACTGGCACAGCTTTAAGGTGGCTTTGCAGCACTGGCTGCAAAGCCGTAAAACAATGAGTTTCAGGCCAGGAGAATAGAATGCCGGCTCCTTTGATATGCATGCAGTCCACACCGGAACTCCCGAAAAACGCCGATGTCGTCGTCATCGGCGGCGGCATCATTGGTGTATGCGCCGCCTATTACATGTCCCGTCAGGGTATGAACGTTGCCTTGGTAGAGAAGGGCCGTATAGGCGCCGAGCAATCCAGCCGCAATTGGGGCTGGTGCCGCCAGCAGAACCGCAGCGAGCGCGAACTGCCGTTGTCGACCAAAAGTCTCGCGCTCTGGGAAGAGATCACCGCCGACCTCGGCGAAGACCTCGGTTTCCGCCGCTGCGGATTGTTCTATCTCTCGGATAACCAAGCAGAATTGGACGGATGGGCGAAATGGCGCGACTTCGCGCTCACCCAGGGGGTTACAACCCATATGCTGAGCAGCGCCGAAGCCACGCAACGCGGCGCGGCAACCGGCAAGCCTTGGTTGGGAGGAGTGTTTTCGCCGTCCGATGGCATCGCCGATCCGGCGCGGGCGGCACCACTGATCGCCAAGGGCGTGCTCAAACATGGCGGCTCGGTACACCAGTTCTGCGCAGCCCGCGGTATCGAGACCGAGGCGGGCCGGGTGTCGGGCGTCATTACCGAAAAAGGCGTGATTAAGACCCGGCAAGTTGTGATGGCCGGCGGTGCCTGGGCCTCGTCCTTCTGTTCACAGCTCGACATTCGCTTTCCGCAAGCGTCGGTGCGATCTTCCATTCTTTCGGTCATGCCGGGGGCCCAGGGACTTCCCGATGCACTTCATACAAGTGAGGTAAGCGTCACGCGTCGTGGGGATGGCGGCTATACGCTGGCGATTTCCGGGCTGGCCAGTGTGGATCCGACGCCGCAGCAACTTCGATTCTCGTCGTATTTTCTGCCGATGTTCGCCAAACGCTGGAAAATGCTTTCACCCGGTGGTTTGCAGGGTTGGCAGTACGGACACGAAACGTGCCGCAAATGGGCGCTCGATCGGCCTACACCAATGGAACGTGTCCGCATCCTCGACCCTCGCCCGTCGGAGGGGGTCCTGAAGGAAACCCTTGCCCGTGCGCGCCGCCTACTGCCCGCCTTGGGCAGCGTGCCCATTCAGGCCGGTTGGGCAGGCTATATCGACTGCACCCCTGACGGTGTGCCGGTCATCGACGAAGCGGAGAATCTGCCCGGCTTCATTCTGGCCGCTGGTTTCTCGGGCCACGGCTTCGGTATCGGCCCTGGCGCCGGGCGCTTGATTGCCGAACTGGCTCAGGGCCTGACGCCGTTTGTGGACCATACCCAGTTCACCCTTGCCCGCCTCAACAAAGGGGCTTGGGGCAAAGTCTCGGATTTCTGACAGTCGTCCTTCGCTGATTTGGCGGGAGCCTTGCTCCCGTGCTCTTTCCATATTCAGTATCAGCTATTGAACCAGTGCTCCACTCGCGAACAGCTCGACAGCTCAAACGATCGACCGCCTGTCAGACTTTCACGGGCAGACATATCGAGCGCGAGTCCTTACAGGGCTATGTGATCGGAGTTCAGTCCGCGGAAGTGGTAGACCCCGTTACCTGCAGTCGCAGGTTAAGATTAGCGCGGTGCATAATTGAGCTTGCCCCTACAAAATCGGATATTAACTCCCCGTTAAATTGATGCAACTGCCAAGCGGTCTGAACTCTCTCGGTGGACGGTAATTCAAGGCACTGTGCGGATGCAGCCCGTTGTAGTGCTCGAAGACAATTGCCAGGTTACATAGCGCCGTTACTCGATCCGGCCTGGGTATGTACATCAAGTAATTCCGCTTGATCGTCTTTACGAAACTCTCAGCCATGCCGTTGCTCTGCGGGCTCCGCACCGGTGCGGTCACCGGTTGGAAGCCAATTTGCGGAGCAAACAGGCGCGTCTGTTCGGCAGTGTAAGCCGAGCCGTTATCGCTTATCCATTGCACTAGCGTGACAGGCAACTTGATCACCAAAGCGCTTCTCTACGCTTCCCAGCATCAAGTCGCGGACTTCATCGCCTGTACCCGGTCGGGCTCGCAACCCACCCGGTGGCTTCGCGGTCACCGCAGTGCAGGGCGAAGGTCATGTTCAGTTTGGCGCCGTCCTCGCAGCGAAATTCAAACCGGTCCGATCACCAACGCGTATTGCTGGTTTCCACCGCAATACGGCCTTCGTGCTGACGCGGCATGTCGGACTGTTTTATCTCATTCAATGAAAATCTGACGCGTACTGGCGGCATAATTTATTCGGCCATTGGTGGGGGATTATTCGTAACTTACAACGGTCTCGGCTGACTTCTGCACGTTGGTCCTATCGCCTCGCGACGCTCTGTAGCGCAGTGGCAAGCGTGCAGATCTCTCAGGGTAATTCGCGCGACCTTCCTGCTTAGGCCTGTCGATTACCCTAACAAGCCCAATTTCATGCAGCGTCTAGATAAGGTCCTGGTGGAATTGGAATAATATGGTGGCAACATCAAACGCCTTGGCAAAAAGTTACGATTTGGTTAACCCTTTGTACTCCCTGGGTGATGACATCCAGACCGGCAGGACTTTACGTGTCCTTGGGCTCCACGGTGACTGGCTTATCGTTGCTTATGGTTTTGCGGAACCCCTTGATTGTTTCACCAATATCCCCCCCAGTCCTTTTAGGCGCCTGGTTCCAAACAGCATGAGCACGATCAACAGAATGATCAGAAGTTTCCCGGTGCTGAAGCCACCTAATCCCATTTTCAATAATCCGTAGTGGGTGATTGACAGTATCGTGGAGATTTTCTCGCATGCTCACCCGCAATCCCTGTCGCTCGAATCCTTGCGCAATGGCTTGGACCATCGAAAGTGCACGCATGATGCCGGCAGTCGAAACGCCATCTGCCGGAACTCACGGAGTTCGCGTTACTTGACGACGTAAAACTTGCGCACGTAAACGCTACTCTTCCAGGCGCATGGGGTACCTCGGGGCACGAATACCGTATCACCGGGGTTGACCGTCAAATCGCTCCCGTCCGCAACCTGGAGTGTGACGCTACCTTCGAGCAGATGCATCAGTTCATGCAGCTTGTGCGGCCTTGCCCTGCGAGTATAGGGAGTCGAATCCCATACACCGATGAGCAGATGGGTCTCTTCCTCAACAAACAAATTGTGCGAGCGACATTGTGGGGTTGGGCTTAGCAAAATCTCTGCATCCGGAGGATTAGAGGAAGAGAGTAGCGTTAACTGGGGGAGCGCAGTGAGCCCAGGATTGCGCTCTTCAACGAGCTGGGTATCCGCGCAGAATGCCCAGAGAGAGTCGGGTTGCGCCTCGACTAGGAGCGAAGTGCCTCGGGCGATAACTGCACTGTCACCGGGATTTAGTTGGAGTGTACGATCCTGGCTGCGTAGGGTGACTTGTCCCGCGTGAACCACGATCATTTCGCTGTAGGGATATTCATCGACGCTGAATTGTCCGCCCGCCTGAACCACTCCGGCAGCAATGTCATCTGGTCCGACATAAGCAATGTGTCTGTCGAAAGGATCGTCGGCCCCCAACGATCCGGAGGTAAATTTTGTTGAAACGGGACTGCCGTCGGCGTGTGCCAACAGAACTGCATAGGGCTCTAGCATGAAAGTGTTTCTCCAGGAAATGCATCGTGTAGCGTTGGATGTAACTGTGGGGTTTGTCAGCCGATAGCCTGAGTCACTAGCGCAAATTGGCGCACTACACCGATAGCCTGCGGCGGGGTACCACGAGCCATTTGTGCGACCGTGTCGACCTGCTTCAGTCCGGCCTCTTCCAGCCAAGGGGCCAGTCCGCTGTCGGACGGTATATCCATGCGCACGAAGGCGTTCGGCACTTGGGCCAACAACAGTGCGATCAAGAGCTTGGCCTGCTCTGGATTTTCCGCGATGACCGGGCCGATGCAGCGACCACGGCCGAAGGGACGCAGCATGGCGAAGGCGCGTAGCTGACCATCGCGCTCGATACCGACCGAGTGTTCGACAATATCGAACAGATCATTTAGTACGGCGTGTCTGTTCAGGCCGCTGCCGGCGTTGGCCAGTTCGATTTGGTTTTTTCGATCGGCTTCGGTCAGCGGGCGGCAGTGCTCACCGGCTGGCAGGTCATTGGGTGCAGGGGGCAGTGCGTTGCCCTGATGTTGTTGGATATGTCCAAAGTCAACGAATCCCTGGCTGGCATAAAGTGGGACACCGGCTAGCGTCGCATTGAGCAAGGCGGTACGCGAACCGCAAGCCTCAAGTGCCAGCTCCATCAACTTGCGACCTATACCCTGGCCCTGATACTCATCACTGACGATGACCAGACCGATGGTGGCGTAAAGTCCCTGCGGACAGGTGAACGCGGTACCGATCAGACGGCCTTCGTCTTCCACAACAAAACCGTGCGCGATGCGCTGCAACATGGCCCATTCTTCCAGGCGGTGGGCCCACTTCAACTTCACGGACAAGGCGTGGGCCGATGGCACATCGGCCGAGGTCATGGGGCGATAGATATAGACAGAGCGTTGCGAGATGGACATGGCAGGTCTCCATTGACAGGGAGCTTGATCGGTCGGATTTCTCCGCTGAAAGTATTTGTATCTCACCTGCGGCGACGCCTGACAAGAGCCTCCAATTGATTCGGCAGATTCCGTAAGAGACAGCTCTGCGGGCCACAGGTACTGCTCAAATGAGAAGCAGGATCGGCAGCAAATACCGGGTCGGTTTCAGGCGGCAGGCCAAAACAAAAGACACTTCTGATGGGGAGTTTGCAAAAAAAGGCGCGCGGATGGGCGTCTCAAGTCTTAGAGAACGAGGAGCAAGCCTTCAAGAAAACAGGCCGGTCCACGAGCAACACCGGCCAGGAACAACCGTTATAGAATGCTCAGTAGGTACTCGATGATCAGGCGGACCTCGTCGATATCGCTCTCGAACGAGGTCGCACGGTGGATGGCCTGGCGCAGTCGGAAGGACAAGTCCTTGGCGGTTCCTTCCTGGATCACGTATTTTGCTTCCAGGTCACGCTCCCACTCCTTCTGGTCGTCACCCACCTTGTTGACGTAGGCACCGTTTGGATGGGCCTTGGTTCCATCGATTTGATCACCTTTGACATAGGGGGCCATGAAGCTCAACCCCGGTATGCCGAACGTAGCCAGATTCAGGTCATAACGAGCCTGGATGGAACGCTCGTTGGGGGCGTTGAAGTCGGAGTACTGAATCGAGTTGGCGAGCCAGACTGAGTCCACGCCGATGTAGTCGAAATACTCGTCGCCAGCGATCTTCTGATAAGCCAGGGTGAACTTGTGGGCATCGAAGGAATAGGCCACCTTCGCCGACCAGCTCGTGGTGTCCAGTTTACCGGCACGCGCTTCGCCTTGGTCTTGGGTCTTATAGGCCGTCAAGCCAAAACTCAACGACTGCTGATCAGTCAGAGGAATCGTATAGGAGGCACTACCGAAGTGCTGACGCCAGACATTGACGGCCTTACTGGTGTACGCCTTCACACTGAGCTTTTCGCTAATTTTATAAGTGCCACCGATGAAGTCGACGCTGTCCTCTTCGGTGCCCCCGAAAGTGGTGAGCAGCATGTCGTCGGAGTTGGTCAAATTGCGGTTGTTGAAGGCAGTGAAGTGGCCGGCTTCGAGGGATAGGTCATCGATCTTGTTGCTGGACAGTTGGAAGCCGGTAGATGTTTCCGGCAGCAAGCGGTTGTTACCGGTGGCGAATCCGGAGCGGTGGGGCGTTGTTCGTCGTACTTCAGCACGGTGGAGGAAATGCGCATCTTCACTGCGCTGCCGATCTCGCCGTAGCTATCTGGCACGTTGGCTTCGGTGGTGCGATTGTTGTTGATGGGAAGCAGGCCGTTGTTGACCCGGCCGCGGCCAGTATCCAGCTTGACTCCACCATAGGCGAAGGCATCGGTGCCGAAACCGATGGTGCCCTGGGTGAAACCGGAAGTGAAGTTGAGCGCCCCTTGCGCCCACTCCTCCCGATAGCCGTTGCGCTCGCTGGCCGGCTTGGAGCCGTTGATACCTTGGCTATTGCTGCCGCCATCGGCAGCTCAGGTGAACCACTACGAAGCAAATCCGGGAGAATTTTGTCGATCACCGTATTGCGGCGGACTTGATCTGCCTAGCCAGGCTGTACACAGCGGTGGCTATGTCGCAGCTACGGCGAGGCCTGACAATGGGCTGTAGTCAATTCGGTAGATTGCATAAGTTGCGGCTTCATGGGCCGCAGTTACTGTTAAATCAGGGGGCAAGGTCAGTAGCAATTAACGGGTTATTTTCCGGGAAAGAGGTGCGCGCAGAAACAGCAAAATGAGATGAACATCAGGTCTGTTGTATAACGCCAGATTTGCCTCAGAGAAGATAAAAAATCTGGCGTCGGTTGGTTGTTACTGGTGAGTTGACAGCCGTTGGTCAGTAACTTCGCTCGCGGTCAACCTGGCCAAGCATTGACTCACCGCGTTGATGTCGGCGGATATTCTCCAACAACACGCTAAACGCACTTTCCGGTTGGGTCATCGCAGCGATATGCGGTGTCAGCAATATCTGCGGATGGTGCCAGAAGGGATGGTCCGGTGCCGCCGGCTCCTGTTCCAGTACGTCGAGCACCGCCGCGCTGAGCTGGCCGCTGGCCAAAGCCTCAAGCAGGTCCTCTTCTACCAGGTGCCCACCCCGGCCCATGTTGACCAAGGCAGCGCCTTTGGGCAGGTGCTGGAACAACTGACGGTTGAGAATCCCTTTGGTCTGCTCGGTCAATGGCAGGACACAAAGCACGATGTCGCATTGGCCGAGGAAGGCCGGAAGTTGCTCCACACCCGCAAAGCAATCCACCCCGGCGATGCGATGCTCGCTGCGTGCCCAGCCTGATAAGGCGAATCCAAAGGTCTGCAAGGTGGCTAGAATCTGTTGGGCCTGCGTGCCGAGCCCCATGACACCTACCC
Source organism: Pseudomonas sp. MM213 (assembly GCF_020423045.1). NCBI lineage: Bacteria > Pseudomonadati > Pseudomonadota > Gammaproteobacteria > Pseudomonadales > Pseudomonadaceae > Pseudomonas > Pseudomonas sp. MM213. The sequence goes on along the minus strand of NZ_CP081943.1, from coordinate 1,822,012 downwards.
GACGTTTGGCTGCCGGTTGCAGCAAGTGAGCCTGCCAGCACCGAGCCATTTGTTGCTGGCGATAACGGAGCATATCCCGGTGCAGGCTAAGCACCGCAAAACTGGCGTACTCGCACATGCCCCGCGTGATGCTCGGGTCGAGTAAACGGACCACCGGCAGGGTCGTTGGCAGACGGTCAAGGTCAAGTTGGTCGACTCCGGCCGACAAGGCGAACAGTACCTCTAGGTTTGGCAGCACTGTTTCGAGTTCGTCCGGCGCCTGCCAGGCTGCCAAGTAGCGAATATCCTGCGGATCGCCGATGTCCGGCCAGGCACGCCATTCGATGTCGGGGGCGTGCTCGGCAAACAGACGCTTCCAATGTTCACCGCGCACGGGGTCGGCTTTATAGAGCAGGGCCATGGGTCATTTCTCGCATTAAATAGGGAGCCTCAAGCATGCCCGATTGGCGGAGCAGGATATGTCGAATGATTCTGCGTAAACGCATCACGCTGCGTTGTAGGGGGCACCTATCGGCAGATTCCATGGGGCCGGGCCACAGCTGAAGGATTCTGCTGTTTGCCGGGGTGAAAACAGTCGATCCGGGTTTCTCAGGGGTCAAGTTCGGCTTAGACAATTGCGTCGAAAGCTTACCCTGTGAATCACGTCGCAGCCGCTACCCGGTTGCCAGACTCACTATGAGAGATGCCAATGAACAGTAAAGTCGAAGAAACCCCGAATTTGCTCCGTCAACGCGATCAATTCGTGCCACGAGGGCTGGTCACCGCACACCCGCTGGTCATCGATCGGGCCCAGGGTAGTGAGATGTGGGATGTGGACGGGAAGCGCTACCTGGATTTCGTCGGCGGCATCGGCGTGCTGAACATCGGCCACAATCACCCCAAGGTGGTCGCGGCGGTGCAGGCGCAATTGCAAAAGGTCAGCCATGCGTGCTTCCAGGTCGTGGCCTACAAGCCCTATCTTGACCTGGTACAACGCTTGTGTGAATTGGTCGGTGGTGGCGAAGCCTACAAGGCGGCGCTGTTTACCTCCGGTGCAGAGGCTGTGGAAAACGCGGTGAAGATCGCCCGCGCGCATACCAATCGCCCAGCGGTCATCTCCTTTCGAGGCGGTTTCCATGGGCGCACGTTGCTCGGTACGACCTTGACCGGCATGAGCCAACCCTACAAGCAGAACTTCGGGCCTTTCGCTCCCGAGGTCTTCCATACCCCGTACCCTAACGCTTATCGCGGTTTCAGCAGCGAGATGGCACTGCAAGCACTGAACGAATTGCTCGCGACCCAGGTCACGCCGGATCGGGTAGCTGCGATCATCATCGAGCCGGTACAGGGCGACGGAGGCTTCCTTTCCGCGCCGCCGGAATTTCTCCAGGCGCTGCGGGCTCTGACCGAACAACATGGCATCGTGCTCATTCTCGATGAAATTCAGACCGGTTTCGGCCGCACCGGCAAATGGTTCGGTTTCCAGCATGCCGGCATTCAGCCGGATCTGGTCACTGTCGCCAAGAGCCTGGCCGGTGGTTTGCCAATATCGGGCGTGGTGGGTCGTGCGCACATCATGGACGCGCCATTGCCCGGTGGTCTCGGCGGTACTTATGGCGGTAACGCCCTGGCGTGCGCGGCGGCGTTGGCGGTGATCGAAGCTTATGAACAAGAGCAATTGCTCGCACGCGGTGACCTGTTGGGCGAGCGGTTGCGTCAGGGCCTGCTGCGCTTGCAGGCACGTCATCCGCGCATTGGTGACGTACGCGGCACCGGCTTCATGTTGGCGATCGAACTGATCAAGGACGATGAGGCCCGCAGCCCCGATCCCGAACTTACCCAACAACTGATCGATCAGGCCAGGGTAGGCGGGTTGTTGGTGATCAAATGCGGGGTGTATCGTAATGTGCTGCGCTTTCTTGCGCCTCTGGTAACCGAAGAGGATCAGATCGACGAAGCGCTGACTATTCTTGAAGCGGCATTGTTGCGTGTGTTGAATTGATCTCATGCCTCGGTTGGCGCTTTGCAGCAATGCGCCAACCGAGGGCATTTAGCGCACATGGATTGATGAATGCATCATGGGAGACTACAACCATGTACCTGACTGATTATCGTGCACTGTTGATCGATTGCGACGAAGTCCTGGTCGATCGGGATTCCGGTATCTGGACGGCCCTGCAACCTTTGCTCGAAAACCATTCGGGCATGTTAGGCAGGGAAGAGGTATTGGCTGAGTTTGACGAGGCGGTACGCACGCTCTATCCCCGTTTTTCCGAGCTGGGTTTCAGTGGCCTATTGTGCTTTGCCCATCGTCAACTGGCAGAGCGCCTTGGGCTCAAGGCCAGTTGGGAGGAGGGCATGAGTTTCGCCCGTTCGGCATGCAACTGGTCGTTGTTCGAGGACGCGCCTGGTGCCATGTTGTATCTGCGCAAATTCTATCGGCTGCTGGTGTACTGCGATCGTGATGCTGAAGATCGCGAGCAGCTCTGTGAGCGTTTGGGGATTTTACCCGAAGACCTGCATTCCCGAGCCAGTAATCCATTGGAGGACGGCGCATGGTTGCTGGACAACAACCTGGAACCTGAAAATATTCTGCAGGTTTCCAGACCTCCTGCGGAGTCGCCAAAATCGGCTGGTTTGTGTCTGATCCGTCGTGGCCATGAGAATTGTACCCAGGAATATACCGCAGACTTTTACATCACCAGCATGGCCGACCTGGTCGCTCAGCATCAGCTATCGTTGCGACGTTGAGTTTGCTAAAACCACTGTCTAACTGAGCTGCAATCACGAGGTACCCGATGGAAGGTTTAATAAAACTAGACCGAATTGATATTAATATCCTGGTTGAACTTCAAAAAGACGGTCGAATGACCAACGTCAGTCTTGCCAATGCGGTGGGTCTGTCGTCCAGCCCATGTTTGCAGCGGGTCAAGCGGCTTGAATCGGCTGGCTATATTTCCGGGTATAGAGCTCATTTAAACCTTGCCAAGATCACCGACTCGGTCACGGTATTTACTGAGATCACGCTCAGCGACCATAAACGGGAGGACTTCGCCAAGTTCGAGTCCAATATTCGTTTGGTCGATGAGGTACTCGAGTGTCACTTAGTTAGCGGTGGTTACGATTACCTGGTGCGCTTCATGACCTGTAGCATCCAGCATTATCAGGAAGTGATCGAAGGGCTGCTGGACAAGAATATCGGCATTTCCAAGTACTTTAGTTATATCGTCATAAAATCCCTAGTACTTAAAGATGGGTTTCCGCTACGTAGGCTATTGCGTCACTGATGCTACCCAGATCAATTGGATCAGGCAAAGTAAGGAGTAGTACGCAGTCCAAATCCATATTGCTCAAGCGCTTCCAAATATGACTTGTCATTAAAGGAGCACAACACCATCACGGGCAGGCTTGAGACGTGAGCTGTGGCTCCTGCGTGCCGAGCTCGTTTAATCAGTGAAAATATTTAACAAAAACAACTATTCCACCGAGGTAACAAAGATGAGTGCGGCTTCTCTGTATCCCGTTCGTCCCGAGGTTGCGGCCAACACCCTGACTGACGAGGCGACCTACAAGGCCATGTACCAGCAGTCCGTCGTTAACCCGGACGGCTTCTGGCGCGAGCAAGCCAAGCGCCTCGACTGGATCAAGCCTTTCACCACGGTGAAACAGACTTCTTTCGACGATCACCATGTCGACATCAAATGGTTCGCCGATGGCACCCTGAACGTTTCCTACAACTGCCTCGACCGCCATCTGGCCGAGCGCGGCGATCAAGTCGCGATCATTTGGGAAGGGGATGACCCTGCCGAAAGCCGCAACATCACTTATCGCGAGCTGCACGAACAAGTCTGCAAGTTCGCCAACGCCTTACGCGGCCAGGATGTGCACCGCGGCGACGTGGTGACTATCTATATGCCGATGATCCCCGAAGCTGTGGTCGCCATGCTGGCGTGTACCCGGATCGGCGCGATTCACTCGGTGGTGTTCGGTGGTTTCTCGCCGGAAGCCCTGGCGGGTCGGATCATCGACTGCAAATCCAAAGTGGTGATCACTGCCGACGAAGGTGTTCGTGCCGGCAAGAAGATCCCGCTCAAGACCAACGTCGACGACGCGCTGACCAACCCGGAAACCAGCAGCATCCAGAAAGTCATCGTGTGCAAGCGCACCGGTGGCAACATCAAGTGGAACCAGCATCGCGACATCTGGTTCGAAGACCTGATGAAAGTGGCGGGCACTGTGTGTGCGCCGAAAGAAATGGGCGCTGAAGAAGCGCTGTTCATCCTTTATACCTCCGGTTCGACCGGTAAGCCGAAGGGCGTGCAACACACCACCGGCGGATATCTGCTGTACGCGGCGATGACCCATGAGCGTGTATTCGACTACCGTCCGGGCGAAGTCTACTGGTGCACCGCCGACGTCGGTTGGGTCACTGGCCACACCTACATCGTTTATGGCCCGCTGGCCAATGGCGCGACCACGGTGTTGTTTGAAGGCGTGCCGAACTATCCGGACATCACCCGGGTGGCGAAGATCGTCGACAAGCACAAGGTCAATATCCTCTACACCGCCCCCACCGCCATCCGCGCGATGATGGCGTCGGGCAAGGCCGCCGTTGAAGGCGCTGATGGCAGCAGCTTGCGTCTGTTGGGTTCGGTCGGTGAGCCGATCAACCCGGAAGCGTGGGACTGGTACTACAAGAACGTCGGCCAGTCCCGTTGCCCGATCGTCGACACCTGGTGGCAGACCGAAACAGGCGGCAACATGATGAGCCCGCTGCCGGGTGCGCATGCGCTCAAGCCGGGTTCTGCGGCGCGTCCGTTCTTCGGCGTGGTGCCGGCGTTGGTGGACAACCTGGGCAACATCCTCGAAGGCGTGGCCGAGGGCAACCTGGTGATTCTCGATTCGTGGCCAGGCCAGGCGCGGACGCTGTATGGCGACCATGACCGCTTCGTCGATACCTACTTCAAGACCTTCCGCGGCATGTATTTCACCGGTGACGGTGCGCGTCGTGACGAAGACGGTTACTACTGGATTACCGGTCGCGTGGATGACGTGCTCAACGTGTCCGGCCACCGCATGGGGACCGCCGAGATCGAAAGCGCGATGGTCGCCCACCCGAAAGTCGCCGAAGCAGCCGTGGTCGGTGTGCCGCACGACATCAAGGGGCAGGGCATCTATGTCTATGTCACGTTGATCGGTGGCGAAGAGCCGAGCGAGCAGCTGCGTCTGGAGCTGAAAAACTGGGTGCGTAAAGAGATCGGCCCGATTGCCTCGCCGGATGTGATCCAGTGGGCGCCGGGCCTACCGAAAACCCGTTCGGGCAAGATCATGCGCCGCATTCTGCGCAAGATTGCCACGGCTGAATATGAGGGGTTGGGGGATATCTCCACTCTGGCCGATCCCGGTGTGGTGCAGCATTTGATCGACACCCATAAAACCATGAACTCCCGGGCCTTTCTCCGGTAGAGAATAAGCTCCTTTGAAGCAGCCGAAACCTGTTTTTTTCGCATGCTCATTATGTAAATCTTTCCACTCAATAAATGGATAGATGGAGCTGGCGGCGTTGGTCGCTCGGCTGCGCCCAGTTATGGACAGGCCCGGTGAATGACGTGAGTACGCGGGAGCTCAGGACTTGGGGGCGCACTAGACGCACTTTTATCCCCATGCTTAACAATTTGCACGAGTTGGAGGCGGCGTAATGCACGTTCGCCTCCGTCAGCTTCAGCGTCATGGTTTTATGATGGTGCTGTCATCGATGTTGTCTTGCATTACTAGGTTTTCGAAACTGGCAGTTTCTGGTGGATGTACGATCGCTGTTAATTAGATCCTCCCATCCATCATTGAGTCTTGCTAGCAGAGCGCCCAAGTCTTATTAAGACAAAAGCTGTCTGCGAATTTCTCTAACTTTATGGTGCATATGAAATATAGCTGTATTTGCTTCTAATGACTTTGGTCATGCTTTTAATGGCGTGATCGCTAGGTTATGTGTCTGATACGCTTGTGGATATTTTCAGCTGATGTTCAGCTTTCACGGTGCTGATGAAGGCTTGCATCGCTGATGACATAATTCGATGCCGCCGAGTGATCAGACCGAACGGTGGCAAGCGTGGTTCGAAGCTAATCGGCAGAATGGCCAATAGATGACGTCCAGGATAGTCATCGACCACAGAGAGTGGCGTAACGCCGAGCATGTCGGTGTGTTGGATCAGCGACAGCAGGGTCATGATCGACGTGGTTTCGACGATGCTGCTGGGGACATCAACCCGTGCGTTGTGAAATACCTGATTGATGATGGTGCGCATCGGACTGGGTTGTTGTTGCAGAACCCAGGTCATGTTCTGCAGTTCTCCCCAAGTCAATTGGGTGGCTTGGGTCAAGGGATTTTGCGCTCCGGCAATGACACATAGCTGCTCTTCGCCAAGGCTGTCGAAGAGCAACTCTTCGGACCGCGCTCCGGGTGGAATCCTTCCTAGTACCAAATCCAGTTGATCCTGAAGCAACGCATTCACCAGTACGTCACTGGTGTCGACCTGAATGCTCATCGACAGCCGTGGATGGCTTTTCTTTAAGGTTGCAATAGTCCGTGTCAGTAAGCCCGAGGCCAAGGCTGGAATGGCTCCGACAGTGACCCGGCCAAGATTGCCGGATTCCAGCGCAACCAACTCTTCACGCATGCCACTGAGCTCGGCGAAAACCATACGAGCGTAGTAGGTAACTGTTTCTCCGAAAGGTGTGGGGCGCATGCCACGAGATAAACGCTCGAACAGTTCGACACCGAGTACCCCCTCGGCCTCATGCAACATTTTGGTCGCAGCGGGTTGGGTCATGCCGATATTTTCGGCGGCGCGGCGTAGAGAACCAAACTCCTCCAAAGCGAGCATCAGCCGCAATTGGCGCAAGCGCAAGCGGCTGTGTATCACGCTGGCATCGGGAATTCGGGTCATGGGTTCGGCTCGGCAATGAGGTGGCGGCAAGCTAGAAAAAAATCTCCGGCGCTGCCAGTGGTTGCTGTTCAGGCAGCCATTTTTCCATCATCAAACGAGGATGGCGCCAACGAACCCTAGTGCAACTTGCAAGGTATCACCGCGTCTTGCGGCAGGATAAGTGTGTGGGGCTATGCATAACGCGTCTAGTCAAAAAAATAAATAGGGTGATAGCCCACAGTTATGTCGGCTTGAATTGCAGGCAGCGGATGCTTGAGAGCTTTTCGCTTATATCCTGAGGTGATCACCCTATCAGAAGCTTTGATTAGACGGTTATCGCCTGTTCTTCGATAGTCGTCCTACCGAGAGGCGGGAAAGCAGTGATGCCTTCATTCGCCTTAACTATAAAAACAAAGGCTGAGGTGTGCGTCATGGCCCATTCAAGTGCTGATCAGCGCGAGCTGTCAGACGACCTGCAATCGTACAAACCAAAGATCGCCCTAGTCCTGGGTGACCCGGCGGGTATCGGTCCGGAATTGATCGCCCGCTTACTCGCCGAATCGCAGGTGCGCTCCAAAGCCCATCTGCTGTTGATCGCTGACGAGGCTCAGATGCGCATTGGCATGGACATCGCCGGTTGCACCTTTCCCTATCGCACCATCGACTCACTGGATGCTCTGGACTTCAGTGATGACACCCCGCTGTTCTATCAATACCGCGGCGAGGCGCGCGGCGAGTTCCCGCGTGCCGAGGCCAGCGCCATCGGCGGTCAGTACTGTCTGGACACTCTGGAAACAGGTCTGCGCCTGACTCATCAGGGGAGCACAGACGCGTTGTTGTTTGGCCCGTTGAACAAGACCTCATTGCATATGGCGGGCATGACCCATAGCGACGAGCTGCACTGGTTTGCCGAGTACCTGGATTTCCATGGGCCGTTCTGCGAGTTCAATGTCCTCGACAATCTCTGGACATCGCGAGTGACGTCCCATGTGGCACTTGCCGAGGTGCCGGGATTACTCAGTCAAGCCAGGGTCGTGGAAGCCATCGAACTGATCGACACGGCGCTCAAGCGCAACGGTCTCGCCAAGCCACGGATCGGTGTCTGTGGCCTCAACCCGCACAACGGTGACAACGGCAGTTTCGGCCGTGAAGAGCTAGACATCATTGGCCCTGCGGTGAAGACCGCGCGGGAGCACGGGATCGACGCCGATGGCCCTTATCCGGCCGACACCATTTTTCTCAAGGTTCAGGGCGATGCCAAAGCTTTCGACGCGGTGGTGACCATGTACCACGACCAAGGGCAGATCGCGATCAAGTTGATGGGATTCTCCCGTGGAGTGACGGTGCAGGGTGGACTGCCGATTCCCATCACCACACCGGCACACGGAACCGCCTTCGATATCGCAGGGCAGGGCAAAGCCAATGTCGGAGCCATCCGCCAGGCTTTCGAGATTGCTTGTCGGATGGGCAGCGGTCGGCGTTAAGCCGAAAAGTACGCGTACCGCTCCAGTGCTCCACTAAAACAATAAAAGGTACCCGATCATGAACACCAGCACGCTTGCAGCCGCAGAAAGTCCTTCTATTGCCAATAGCCGTTGGCTGAGGGTTATTCCGCCAATACTGATCACTTGCATCATTTCCTACATGGACAGGATCAATATTGCCTTTGCCATGCCCGGAGGCATGGGGGCGGAGTTAGGTATCACGGCCAGCATGATGGGCTTGGCCGGTGGCATTTTCTTTATCGGTTATCTGTTTCTGCAGGTGCCCGGTGGAAAGCTGGCCGTGCACGGCAGCGGCAAGAAGTTTATTGGCTGGTCGTTGTTGGCGTGGGCGGTCATCTCGGTATTGACCGGTCTGGTCACCAATCACTACCAACTGCTGTTTCTGCGCTTTGCCTTGGGTGTGGCCGAAGGCGGCATGCTACCGGTGGTGCTGACAATGATCAGCAATTGGTTCCCGGACAAGGAGCGCGGGCGTGCCAATGCCATTGTAATCATGTTCGTTCCATTGGCCGGGATCATCACCGCACCCTTGTCGGGCTGGATCATCTCCACGTTGGACTGGCGCATGCTGTTCATCATCGAAGGGCTGCTGTCGGCCGTGGTGATGGTGTTGTGGATGCTGACAGTCAGTGACCGTCCGCAAGAGGCGAAATGGATCTCCAAAGAAGAGCGGGACTATCTCATCACGACGTTGCGCGAAGAGCAGCGTGCTATCCAGGGTAAACAGGTCGGAAGCGTTTCGTTAAAGGCAGTACTGAGCGACAGAACCATGTGGCATCTGATCGCGCTGAACTTCTTCTATCAGGCGGGCATTTATGGATACACCTTGTGGTTGCCGACCATCCTTAAAGAGTTGACCCACACAGGCATGGGCATGGTGGGCATGTTGGCCATCCTGCCGTATCTGGGCGCCATGTTCGGCATGCTGCTGTTCTCCAACCTCTCGGACCGTAGCGGCAAGCGCAAAGTGTTCATTGTCGTGCCGTTGGCGTGTTTCGCACTTTGCCTGTTTCTCTCCGTCACGCTGCGGGAACACATGTGGTGGTCCTTCGCAGCGCTGGTCGGCTGTGGGGTCTTTCTGCAGTCGGCAGCCGGCGTCTTCTGGACCATTCCAGCGAAGTTGTTCAGTGCCGAAGCGGCCGGCGGTGCGCGCGGTGTGATCAATGCGCTGGGTAACCTCGGCGGCTTCTGCGGACCTTATTTCGTCGGCGTCCTGATCTCCCAGTATGACCAAAGTGTCGGCGTCTACAGCCTGGCGATATCGGTGGCACTGGCTGCATTGCTGGCGTGGGTCCTGCCAGCCAAATGCGACAAAGCTTAAGCCAAAAATCTGCGCATAACGAATGAGGAGTCAAACCATGAGTCAGGAAATTCTTTTGCTGGTGCAAAAATGCGCCCATACCTTCAGCTTCTACGACGTCGCCAGCGGCGAGGCCATCAAGCACATTCGCCTGCCGGACTTCCCTCACGAGTTCGTCGTCGACTCGCAGAACCGTTTTGCCTATGTCGGCCATTACGGTATCGAGACTTCCAGCCATAAAGGCGAGGGTGGCTGCTCGGTGTTTGTCATCGATCTGGAGAAGGGTGAGCACGTGCGCACCCTGGACATCTGGCCGTACTTTCGTCCGCATGGCCTGGCAATGGATCAACAGGACCGTCTCTACGTGCTCAGCGAAGGGCATTCGACCCTGCTGATTTTCGATCAACCGCACCTGCGAGATGTACCTGATCGGGCGATTCCTTCAGGCGGCTACAAGAGTCACCTGGTGGCACTGACCCGTGACGGTGAAACGGGCTTTGCGCTCAATCTGTTGAGCAACACCGTGACCCGCCTCAAGCCCCAGGATCCGACCGTTGCACCGTTGCCGCTGCAACCTGGCAGCCAGCCTGAGGGCAACTGCTTCAGCCAGGATGAGCGCACGCTGTACGTGACCACCCGTGGCGATAACAGCATCGTCGCCATCGATGTGGAAACCCTGCAAGTGACCCATCGCGGTCGAACCGGCGCGGACCCGACCCGGATCTACCGTGATCGCCAGGATCGCCTCTTCGTGACCAATTATGGTGAGCAGTCGATCTCGGTGTTCAACGCGGATCTGCAGGAAATTCGTCGTATCGAACTGGACAGCGCGGCGATCGCCATGAGCTTGCATCCGACCCGTGATCTGGCATTCGTCACCCTCAAGGATCAGCGCGTCGGCATGCTCAATCTGGACAACTGGACCTTCGAGCGCTACTTCGAAACCCTGCTTGAGCCAGATGTTTCGCAGGTCATCGTCCGCTAAGTGCTGAAGGCGAGAAGATCATGACAGCCATGCCACGCAGTTTGCATGAACGTCTGGGCCTGGAGGTGGGAGCCACCGCTCCCATTACCCTCATCGACGCGCACCACCACTTATGGGATCTGGATAGCCATAGCTATCCCTGGCTACAGGGGCCTACGGACCCGGCGTTCTTTTTGGGTGATTACAGTGCGCTACGGCGCAACTACTTGGCGCAGGACTATCTCGCCGACAGCGCCGAGCACCGGGTACTGGCTACCGTGCACTGTGAGGCCGAGCATGATCGCGGCTTTCAGGTCGCGGAGACCCGTTGGGTACACGAGCAGCATGCGCGTTTTGGTTTTCCCAATGCGGTTGTGGCGCATGTCTGGTTCCACCACGACAACTGCGAGGAAATTCTCAAGCGTCACTTGGACTACCCGTTGCTGCGGGGCATCCGCAGCAAGCCGCTCACGGCGGCCAGCCCCGAATTGGCCGCCAGTGTGCGTGGCCAGCCGGGCAGCATGCAGGACCCAGCCTGGTTGCGCGGTTTCGCGCTACTGGCCAAGTACGGACTGAGCTGGGACTTGCGCGTGCCCTACTGGCACCTGGCTGAGGCCGCGCAGGTGGCAGCGGCGTTTCCCCAAGTGCCGATCGTGCTCAACCATATGGGTTTCCCCTGGGACCGAAGCAGCACCGGTCTCGATGGCTGGCGCAGAGGCATGCAGGCATTGGCGGCGCAGCCGAATGTCTGGGTGAAAGTGTCCGAGCTGGGTTTGCGCGATCAACCCTGGACGTTGGAAGGCAACCGTGGGGTGGTGCGCGAAACCCTGGAGCTGTTCGGTATTGAACGTTGCCTGTTTGCCAGCAACTTTCCGGTGGCTGGTTTGTGTATTGGTTATGACCCGTTGGTGCGATCCATGGATGCCATGCTCGAGGGTTACGACGCGGCGCAGCGTGAGGCCTTCTTCTGGCGCAACGCCCAGCGTTTTTACCGGATTGCGCTGTAGCGGGACGCAAAAAATCATAATAAGGAAAACAACAAAATGCTCAGTGAGTCACTGCAGTCTGCAGGATTGCCGCTCCTGTATTACGAAAATGTCAGCAAGCGTTTTGGCCGAACCCTGGCGGTCAATCGGGTCAACCTGCAGGTAGAAGCCGGCAGCGTGCTGGCCCTGCTTGGGGAGAATGGCGCGGGCAAATCCACCCTGATCAAAATGCTCGCCGGCGTGCATGGGCTGGATGAAGGTCGCATTCTGTTCAAGGGGCGACCGATCGAGAGCGACGCCGACCGCCGTGGCATCGCCTTCATCCACCAGGATCTGGGCCTGATCGATTCGCTTAGCTCCGCGGAAAATATCGCGTTCAGTTGCGGTTTTCCCCGCCGCCTCGGCCTGATCGACTGGGCTCGGGTGCGGCGCAAGGCCCGCGAGGCGTTGGCGCTGGTGGATGGCAGTATCGACCCGGATACACCGGTCGGCGAGCTAGAACGTACGCAAAAATCCCTGATTGCCATCGCCCGGGCGCTGGCCATGGACGCCGAATTATTGATCCTCGACGAGCCGACCGCGAGCCTGCCGGCGGACGATGCCGAGCGTCTGTTCAAGGTGCTCAAGCGGTTGCGCGAAAGGGGGTGGGGATGATCTATGTGTCCCATCGGCTGGACGAAATTTTTCGTGTGGCCGATCAGGTGGCGGTCATGCGCGACGGCCAATTGGTCTGCCGCAAGGCGATCGCCGATACCGACCCGCAGGATCTGGTGCGACAGATTGTCGGTCGCGAGCCCGAGCAGCTCTATCTGGCCGCTCCGGTGCGTAATGGTCCGCTGGTGCTGCAGGTGCAGGACTTGCAGACCGGTCCGGTCCGCGGGTTGTCCTTTGAGCTGCATGCTGGCGAGATTCTCGCGCTGGCCGGTCTGCGTGGTGCAGGTCAGGAACTCATCGGTCGTGCCTTGTTTGGTCTGCAACCCATGGAGGCGGGCCAAGTCCTGCTCGATGGTGCGCTGCTGCGTCCGACTTCCCCTCAGGCGGCCATGCGTCAAGGCCTCGGTCTGGTCGCTGGTGACCGCTGTGGAGAGTCGCTCACGATGCCGATGTCGGTGCGCGAGAACCTCTACTTCAATCCGGTGGCCAACGGACTCGGACTCTTTGGCTGGATCGCCCCGCAGGACGAGCGGCAACAAGCCGATGAGCTGGTTCGCCGGTTTGGAGTACGTCCCAACGATACCGAGTGTCCAGTGGAAACCCTCAGCGGTGGTAATCAGCAAAAGGTGGTAATGGCGCGTTGGCTGAAGATCACCGATCGCGTGCTGATTCTCGAAGAGCCTACTGCCGGGGTCGACGTTGGCGCCAAGGCTGAGATTTACCGGCTGATCCAGTGTGCGATGGAGCAGGGGCTGGCGGTGTTGTTGATTTCCACCGACTTCGAGGAGGTGGCCAATATCGCCCACCGTGCACTGGTGTTCAGTCGCGCGAAAGTGGTTGCCAGCCTCGGCAAGGACCAGCTGTCGGTCAACAGTCTGCTTGAGTATGCCTCCGCCAGTGAACCAGCAGGCCATTGACGTTCGTTGAAGGGTGGGCTGATTTGATCTGCCGTGCGCCTCAGCCCTGTGCAAAAACCAATAACAACAGAAGGATTGCCATGAAATCTGATAACGCCGCTCCGGTGATAAATCCGAGCGTTCTGTCCCGGGACTTTTCGCGCCTGTTGCCGGTTTACGGCATGCCGGTATTGATGCTGTTACTGATCCTGTTCTTCTCCGTGCTGCTGCCGGATACCTTTCCCACATTGCTGAACCTTAACTCGATCCTTAGCGACAAAGTGATCATCGCTATCCTCGCTCTGGCCGCGATGATTCCCATGTTGACGAACAAGATCGATCTGACCGTCGGCTACGGCATTGTGCTCTGGCATATCCTGGTGATCAGCCTGCAAACACGCTACGGCTTTTCCTGGCCTGCGGCGGTTTTGGTGGTCTTGGCCGCAGGCCTCCTGTTCGGGTTTCTGAATGGCCTGCTGGTGGAGATGGCGAAAATCGACTCGTTTATTGCCACGCTCGGCACCGGCACGGTGATCTATGCGCTGGCGCTGTGGCACAGCGGTGGACGCCAGGTGTTCGGCGAGTTGCCTGACGGTTTCATCCAGCTCAATGGCGCCATGCTGTTTGGTTTGCCGGTCTGTGCCTTTTACGTCATGGGCCTGGCGCTGGTGCTGTGGGTGGTGACCGAGTTTCTGCCCATTGGCCGGTTTCTCTATGCCATCGGCGCTAATCCGCGGGCGGCCGAGTTGAACGGTATTCCCAGCCGCCGTTATGTGATCGGTGCCTTCATGGGTTCGGGCCTGCTGACTGCGGTAGCTGGCGTGTTGTTGGCTTCCAAGTTGCAAATCGGCCAGGCCAGCGTAGGTCTGGAGTTTCTGTTGCCGGCGCTGGTCGGTGCGTTCCTGGGTTCCACCACCATCCGTCCGGGACGGGTCAATGTCTGGGGCACGTTAATCGGTGTGGGTGTTCTGGCAGTGGGAATTGCCGGTATTCAGCAGTTGGGCGGGGCCTTCTTCGTCGAGCCACTGTTCAATGGCGTCACCTTGTTGCTGGCGATCGGTATCGCTGGTTTTTCCGGACGTCGACGGACGCGCGTGCGCAATACACGTAGCGCAGCGAATTGATCTTCGCGCCAGAACTGGCGCGCTTCAGACCAACAAAAGCTCACATATTTTTTCCACTCTTTCGGAGTAGAACGCTATGACTTTGCCTGTTTTCAGCCGCACCCTGGTCTCCGGGCTGCTTGCCCTGTCGGTCATGACGTCGGCGTTTGCCGATGATTTCGTCGAACAAGCCAAGCAGCGGATTGCCGATGCAACTCAGCCTTGGCACCACTGGAATGGGCCGATCACCGGTCCGGCGGCTCAGGCCGACAAGCAAGTGCTGTTTGTCGCCGCGGATTTGCGCAACAGCGGCGTGCTGGGGGTCAGTGAGGGGGTACAGGATGCAGCCAGAGCCATTGGCTGGAAGCTCCGTGTGCTGGACGGCCAGGGCAGCATTTCCGGGCGTACGGCTGCATTGAACCAGGCCCTCGCACTGAAGCCAGACGGCATCATTCTTGGCGGCTTCGATGCCCATGAACAGGCTGCTGCCATCAGCAAGGTTCGCGCGGCGAACATTCCGATGGTGGGCTGGCACGCCGGGCCAGGGGCCGGTGCAATGCCCGCGGAGGGGCTGTTCGTCAATGTCACCACTGACCCGACGGAGGTGGCCAAAATCGCAGCTTATTACGCCGTGGCGCAATCTGACGGCAAGGCCGGCGTCGTGATCTTCACTGACTCGTTGTATACCGTAGCGACCGCCAAATCGGACGCCATGGCTCAAGTGATCAAGCAATGCTCCGGCTGTTCGTTGCTGGAGGTGCAAGACACGCCATTGGCCGAAACCTCGACGCGTATGCCGCAACTGACCACCTCGCTGCTCCAGCGTCATGGTGACAAGTGGAACTACGCGCTGGGGATCAACGACCTGTACTTCGACTTCATCGGTCCATCGCTCAGCCGCGTGGGACGCAAGCCTGACCAGCCGCCTTTCAGCTTGTCGGCCGGTGACGGCAGCGAGTCGGCATTCCAGCGCATCCGCAAGTCACGCTATCAGGTGGCGACAGTTCCGGAGCCACTCAACCTGCACGGTTGGCAGCTGATTGACGAACTGAACCGGGCCTTCGCCGGCGAGCAGCCAAGCGGCTACGTAACCGCGGTGCACCTGGTCACACCGCAGAACGTGGAGTTCGATGGTGGGGAGCGCAACACCTTCGATCCGGACAATGGCTATGCCGCGGCTTACAGCAAGATCTGGAAGCATTAAGGACCGAGCCATGAAAAACATCGAGATATTCGACCCGAGGCTGCAGCGCATCCTGAACCCGGACAGTCGCCTTGAGCAGCTTTGTACGGGGGCCGAGTGGGGTGAGGGCCCGGTGTGGATCAGCGAGCAAAGTTGCGTGGTCTGGAGCGATATTCCCAACAACCGCATGCTGCGCTGGTCGGCCGATGAGGGCTTTAGCGTATTCCGTCAGCCAGCGCATTTCAGCAACGGTAACTACCGCGACCGCGAAGGTCGGCTGGTCACTTGTGAGCACGGCCGGCGCGGTATTTCGCGCACCGAGAGCGACGGCCGGGTGGAGGTACTGGTCGACCGCTATCAAGGCGCCCGGCTCAATTCTCCGAATGATCTGGTGGTCAAGTCCGATGGCAGCATCTGGTTCAGCGACCCGGCCTACGGAATCATGAGTGATCGTGAAGGTTACCGGGCGGAGAGTGAGCAGGACGGTTGCCATGTGTATCGCTTCGATCCACTGAGCAATGAGCTGAGCAGGGTGGCCGATAACTTCGAGAAACCCAATGGCCTGGCGTTCTCACCTAACGAGACATTGCTCTACGTTTCGGACACCTCGGCTTCCCATGCCGCAGACGGTTGCCATCACATCCGTGTGTTCGATGTGCTCGACGGTCGGCGTCTGGTCAATGGCCGTTTGTTTGCGGTGATCGAACCAGGATTGCCCGATGGATTTCGCGTCGATCAGCAAGGCTGGCTGTATGTCAGCTCGCAGGACAGCATCCAGGTCTATGCCCCCGACGGATGTCTGCTGGGCAAGATCCTGGTGCCGGAGAAAATCTCCAATTGCACCTTCGGGGGCGCTGAAGGTAATCGTCTGTTTATCACGGCATCCACCTCGCTCTATGCCATCACGCTGAACACGCGGGGATGCCAGAGCTGATGCGCCGCGTCCATGCCGAACGACAATAATAAGAGGACCAGCAATGTTCAGAAAATTTCTCATCTGTGCCCTTTGGCCAGGGCTGCTCTGCAGCCTGATAGGCGTGCCTTGCATGGCGGAGGAGCCGCCGGCCTTAATCCCTGGCAGCATGCCGGACAACAAGCAGGCGGCTGCATTGTTCCAAAGCTTCGCATCGCGTCCAGTGCAACCCTGGACCGTCCCGCAAATGGAGACTATTCCACCGGGGGCCGAGGGCGAGCTGATTCGTTATGGCATGAAGTTGATGCGGCAAACCACTCAGTTGGCCGGGCCGCTCGCGGAGGATCACAGCAAGCGTTATTCGCGTAACAACCTCAGCTGTACCAACTGTCATGAGGCAGGACCTTCCGGATTGCCGGGCAGCAAACCCTATGCACTGCCTCTGGTTAATGCCGTCAACGAATATCCCAAGCTTGATCCGAAAAGCATGAAGGTTATCTCACTGGAACAGCGGATTGCCGGGATGTTTGGCAAAGGCGAAGTTGAGCTGACGGCAGAGAAACCGGAAATGCAGGCCATCGTTGCCTACCTGCGTTGGTTGGGTGGCCAGAGTAAGCCGGGCATAGCCGTGCCGGGCACAGGCCTGTTGCCCATTAACATGCCCGATCGCGCCGCCGACCCTAAACAGGGGCAAAGACTGTTCGCCGCGCATTGCACCCAATGCCACGGCGTTAAGGGCGAGGGAATGCCAGCACCGGACTTTGCCAAGGGTGGCGGCTATCTGTTCCCGCCTATCGCCGGAGATGACACTTACGACGATGGCGGGCATATGTACATGGTGCCGCTGCTTACCCGCTTCATCTACGCCAACATGCCTTTTGGAAGTACCGCTTCTGCGCCACAGCTGAAGATAGACGAGGCCTACGACATCGCGTCTTACATCAACAGTGAGTTGCCGCGTCGGCATAATCCCCAGCGGATCGGCCTATACCCCAATCCGACGTTCCGTCCGGCGGGATTTGCCATTCCAGAGCATTTCCCCGATGACCCTGAGGGCTATCGACGCGCACGTTTCGGGCCGTTTCCCCATGGCCCGCTGTGAAGATGGCGCCCCTGTATCGAGCCATGAGTAATAGCCCGGCGATTGAGTCGGGCCATCCGAGCGGCTGAGCGCTTTTACGCACCACGCAAGTGGCTGCGTGATTAACGGCCGACTTTGGCCGATCAACTTGCCTGACCCCTTCGGTGCATCACGTCATCGGGCTTCACCAGCCCGAAGGGGACGGCTTTGTCCAAAAAAAAGATGGGAGCACAACAATAATGGCTGACTCCGTAACCGTAGCGACTGACTTTCCGAAACCAACCCTGACGAGCGTCGCCCTCGGCGTAGCGCTGGCTATCTGCGCGTCATCGACGCTGGCCGAAGAGCATGGTTTTGTCGAAGACGCCAAGGTCACTCTTGGAGTACGCAACTTTTACATGAATCGCAATTTCGTCGATCCGTCTTATCCGCAAAATAAGGCCGCCGAATGGACCCAAAGTTTCATCCTCGATGCACGCTCCGGCTTCACTCAAGGCACTGTCGGTTTCGGTGTGGATATGCTGGGCTTGGGGGCGTTCAAGCTCGACGGTGGCAAAGGCACAAGTGGTACCGGCCTGCTGCCTATCCATGACGACGGCCGTCCGGCCGATGATTACGGTCGCCTGGCTGTTGCCGGCAAGGTCAAATTGTCGAACACCGAGCTGAAGGTGGGTGAATGGCGCCCGGTGCTGCCGATCCTCCGGGCCGATGACGGCCGTTCATTACCGCAGACTTTTGAAGGGGCCCAGGTCACCTCCAAAGAGATCGCCGGCCTAACCCTCTATGGTGGCCAGTTCCGTGGCACCAGCCAGCGTAACGACGCGAGCATGGAAGACATGGGTGTCGATAAAGCGCTGTCGGATCGTTTCAATTTCGCTGGTGGGGAGTATCGCTTCAACCAGGAGCGCACTCAGATCGGTCTTTGGCATGCCGAGCTAGAAAACATCTACAACCAGCAGTTCGTCAACCTGGTGCATAGCCAGCCGATCGGAGACTGGACCTTGGGCGCCAATCTCGGCTATTTCCAGGACAACGATGACGGCAGCGAACTGGCCGGGAAAATCGACAACAAGGTCTACTCGGGCCTGTTCTCCGCCAAGATTGGCGGCAGTACGTTCTACGTTGGCCTGCAAAAACTCACCGGCGACGGCAAGTGGATGCGCGTCAACGGCACCAGCGGCGGCAGCCTGGGCAATGACAGCTTCAACGCCAGCTTCGACAATCCTCAGGAGCACTCATGGCAAGTGCGCTACGACTACAACTTCGCCGCTATCGGGATCCCCGGTCTGACCCTGATGAACCGCTATATCAGCGGTGACAACGTACACGTCGGCGCCATCACCGACGGCCAGGAAAGCATACGAGATGCCGAGCTGGCCTATGTCGTGCAAAGCGGCGCCTTCAAGAACCTGTCGGTGACATGGCGCAACACCAGCTTGCGCCGCGACTTCAGCAACAACGAGTTCGATGAGAACCGTTTGATCTTCAACTACCCGATCTCGTTGCTCTGATTTGAAAAGGCGCAGTGCGTCCCTTTTTTCGAAAGAGCAGAGGGAACGTACGCCAAGAGCTTTTCTTATCGATAACCCGAGTTTGGGCGTTCATCAAAAAGGTATTTCTACAGGCTATCGCCGGATAAACATAAGTGATTATTCAGGCCGGTACAGCGCAGCTAAAGTCGGACCATCAAAAGAGCGCAACCTCCTCAGGGCGAACAGCCTGTACACGACTCAATTCAACTGAATCCACAGTGAAGGAACTGTATTCATGAAAATCAAAGCGATCCGTACCCGTGTTTTCGAGTGGAAAGGCAAAGTCGTCCCCCCTCAAGCGCACTTCTGCACCAACGCCAGCGACATCTTGTTCGAGCGCGGCGACGCCATGGGCTCGTTCCGTTTCCACGGTTGGCTGGTGGTGGAAGTCGAGACCGACACCGGTCTTGTCGGCATCGGTAACTGCGCCCTGGCGCCGCGTGTGGCCAAGGAAATCATCGACACCTATCTGGCGCCGATTGCGATTGGCGAAGACCCGTTCGACAACGAATACATCTGGCAGAAGATGTACCGCCAGAGTCACGCCTGGGGCCGTAAAGGCATCGGCATGGCGGCGATCTCGGCGATCGACATTGCCATCTGGGACATCATGGGCAAAGCGGTCAACAAGCCTGTGTTCAAACTGCTCGGTGGCCGCACCAAGGAAAAAATCTGGACCTACGCCTCCAAGCTCTATGCCAACGACAACCTCGACCTGTTCCTCGAAGAAGCCCAGGGCTATCTGAACCAGGGTTTCACCGCGCTGAAAATGCGTTTCGGCTACGGTCCGAAAGATGGCCCGGCAGGCATGCGCAAGAACATCGAGCAAGTGCGCGCCCTGCGTAACCTGGCCGGCCCCGACATCGACATCATGCTCGAGTGCTACATGGGCTGGACCCTGGAATACGCTCGCCGCATGTTGCCAAAACTCGCCGAGTTCGAACCGCGCTGGCTCGAAGAACCGGTCATCGCCGATGACATCGAGGGTTACATCGAGCTGAAAAAAATGGGGATCATGCCGATCTCCGGCGGCGAGCACGAGTTCACCTCCTACGGCTTCAAAGACCTGCTGGAACGCCGCGCTGTCGACGTGATCCAGTACGACACCAACCGGGTGGGCGGCATCACCGCCGCGCGCAAGATCAACGCCATGGCCGAAGCCTGGTCGGTGCCGGTGATCCCGCACGCCGGGCAGATGCACAACTATCACCTGACCATGTCCACCACCGCCTCACCGATGGCCGAGTTCTTCCCGGTGTTCGACGTCGAAGTCGGCAATGAGCTCTTCTACTACGTGTTCAAGGGGGAGCCGCAACCGGTCAACGGCTACATCCAGCTCGACGACAACACGCCGGGCCTGGGCCTGGAAATCTCCGATGAATACCTGAGCGACTTCAACATCATCGAGTGACCCTGTGGTGCCACACATTCACGACTTTTTGGAGGGCCGACATGCGCCTGATTCAATTTGAAAACACTGCGGGTGAACGCCAGGTCGGCCTCGTCGAAGGTCCACAGGTTCAGCTGCTGAAAGGCACCTGCAGCACCCGCGAACTGGCACTCGCGGCGATCTGCGCCCAACGCAGCCTGCAAGAAGAAGTCGCCCAGCGCGGCACCGAACCGGGACCGGATTACGCCCAGCTGTTGCAGCAGGGCAAAATCCTGCCGCCACTGGACCACGAAGACCCGGCGCATTGCCTGATCAGCGGCACCGGCCTGACCCATTTAGGCAGCGCCTCGGCGCGGGACAAAATGCATCAGCAGGACGGCGCAGTCGAAGCCGGCATGACCGACACCATGCGCATGTTCAAATGGGGCCTGGAGGGCGGCAAACCAGCGGCAGGGCAGGTCGGTGCGCAGCCGGAATGGTTCTACAAAGGTGACGGCAGCATTGTCGTGCGCCCCGGCGCGGACTTCCCGGTGCCGCCGTTTGCCGAAGACGCCGGCGAAGAACCGGAGCTGACTGGCCTCTATGTGATCGGCGATGACGGCCAGCCATACCGCGTCGGTTATGCCTTGGGCAACGAGTTCTCCGACCATGTGATGGAACGGCGCAATTACCTGTACCTCGCCCATTCGAAACTGCGTTTCTGCGCTTACGGTCCGGAGCTGCGCGTCGGTGAATTGCCCAAGCATCTGGCGGGCACCAGCCGCATCAAACGCAATGGCGAAACGATCTGGGAAAAAGAGTTTCTCAGCGGCGAAGACAACATGTGCCACAGCCTCGCCAACCTTGAATTCCACCACTTCAAATACGCGCAGTTTTTGCGCCCCGGTGATGTCCACGTGCATTACTTCGGCACGGCCACGCTGTCGTTTGCCGATGGAGTGAAAACCCAGCCGGGCGATCGCTTCCAGATCAGCCTCGATGAGTTCGGCGCGCCACTGGAAAACGGCATCGGCGAAAGCGCCCAGCCGCTGGCCATCGGTCAGATTCGCGGGCTTTAAGTCTTTAACCTCCGGCGCTGTTGACCGGTCAAGGAATCAGTCATGACTTCGCTACTTGGACACAACTACATCGGCGGTCGCCGCAGCGCCAACGGCACGTTGCAATTGCAAAGCCTCGACGCGACTACCGGTGAACCGCTGCCCGGCACCTTCTTCCAGGCATCCGAAACCGAAGTGGACGCCGCCGCCAAAGCTGCGGCCGCTGCGTATCCGATTTACCGCAACCTGAACGCGGAAAAACGCGCGACATTCCTCGATGCCATCGCCAATGAAATCGATGCGTTGGGCGATGATTTCGTTGCCACCGTGTGCCGCGAAACCGCGTTGCCGGCGGGGCGTATCCAGGGTGAACGCGCACGCACCAGCGGCCAGATGCGTTTGTTTGCCAAGGTTCTGCGGCGCGGCGATTTTTACGGTGCGCGAATTGATCAGGCCCTGCCGGATCGCCAGCCGTTACCGCGTCCGGATCTGCGTCAGTACCGCATCGCCCTCGGGCCGGTTGCGGTGTTCGGCGCCAGTAACTTTCCCTTGGCGTTCTCAACGGCCGGTGGTGATACCGCCTCGGCACTGGCGGCCGGTTGCCCGGTGGTGTTCAAAGCCCACAGCGGGCACTTGGCGACGGCCGAATGGGTGGCGGATGCCATCATCCGCGCCGCCGAGCGCACCGAGATGCCGGCCGGCGTGTTCAACATGATTTATGGCGGTGGCGTCGGTGAATGGCTGGTCAAGCATCCGGCGATTCAGGCCGTGGGCTTCACCGGTTCGCTCAAGGGCGGCAATGCCCTGAGCCACATGGCCGCGACCCGGCCGCAGCCGATCCCGGTGTTTGCCGAGATGTCGAGCATCAACCCGGTGTTCCTGTTGCCCAAAGCGCTCGCGGTACGTGGCGAGCAGATTGCCGCGCAATTGGCCGCATCGGTGACACTGGGTTGCGGTCAGTTTTGCACCAATCCAGGTTTGGTCATTGGTTTGCGGTCGCCGCAGTTCAGCCTGCTTCTGGAAAGCTTTTGCGCCAGCATGAACCAGCAACCGGCGCAAACCATGCTCAATGCCGGCGCGCTGGCCAGCTACAGCCGGGGCCTTGGCGAACTGCACGAACATCCGGGGCTGACGCATCTGGCGGGCAAGCCTCAACTGGGGAATCAGGCTCATCCGCAAGTGTTCAAGGCTGATGTCAGTCTGTTGCTCATGGGCGACGAACTGCTTCAGGAAGAAGTCTTCGGACCAACCACCATCGTCATCGAAGTCGAAGATCGGGCTCAGCTGGCGGCAGCGTTGCATGGCCTGCGCGGGCAACTGACGGCGACGCTGATTGGTGAGGCCGAGGAATTGCTGGAGTACCGCTGGCTCGCGGAGGCGCTGCAGGAAAAGGTCGGGCGGATTTTGCTCAATGGTTATCCGACGGGTGTCGAGGTTTGCGAGGCGATGGTGCATGGCGGGCCGTACCCGGCGACGTCCGATTCGCGGGGGACCTCAGTCGGCTCGCTGGCGATTGATCGTTTCCTACGTCCGGTGTGCTTCCAGAACTACCCGGATGCGTTGTTGCACGAGGCGTTGCAGAACGCCAATCCGCTGGGGATTCGGCGCTTAGTAGACGGCGTGAGTACGCGTGAATCACAGGGCTGAGGACTGTTTGCCATTCCAATAAAAAGGGGACTTTCAATCGCTAATAACCTTCGGCCATTATCGAACGTGGATGTTTGATGGCGGCCGGCTGGCCGAGCAGGCAAGGGGTGCCGAACAGATAAAGTTTTCGCTGTCAGGCGCTGCGGTCGAATGTCTGCTGATGGCCGTTTCGGTGGGTTTCGAATCACAGGTATGGCAGTTGCTATTGTCGCAGCAGATCAGTTCGGCGGCTGTTCAGAACAGCTGATAGAACACTTTGTTTCCGGAGGGGTATCCAACTCTTACTTTCTGATGCCCCTCCTTTTTTCTTTTTCTTTTTCTTGGAGCTCGGGGGCAGATTGTCTACTTCGGGGGTAAGCAGATCGATACGTCTATCAAGGGCGGCAATCTGCCAGAAGCCTGGCGCAAGGACAATCAAAAAGGGGCAAGTCGGTGTCCTGTCTGCCAGGGAGCTCGTTCATCGGCTCATGCAGTCTCTTATGTCTTATAATGCTTGCATGCATATTGGCAGCCACTCAAAGGCGCAGAGCTCGGTTCTCAGCTAGGCTCTCATGACGGAGTTAGCTGCTTCATGCACAGCGTGCTATTCCAGTAGGGGAGTGACAGCAGGTGTAGAGCCATGCAATCTCTCGACCCAGTTTTGCTCAGCGATATTCTTCCTGCCGAGGCGTTCCGACAAATGTCCGCTTTCGGAGCCCTCTCGGACCATTTCGTGGAGCAAGTGCTGTCGGGCGGTGAGTTGTACAGATTAGCGGAGGGCGAGATGCTCTATCGCCAAGGAGAACGCGCAGATTGCTTCTATATCGTTCTAAAGGGGCATGTGGAGATATATCAGGACACCGAAGGCGGCCGCAAAGTCATCCGAACGACTACCGAGGGGGAAAGTGTTGGTTTTCCTGCAATGCTGGCGATGCGCCCCAGACTATTTAGTGGCGCTTCGACCGACGAATGCATAGCGCTTAAAATTTCCTGCCAGTTTCTATTCAGACTTCATGAACTGGATAGCCAGCAATACGAAATATTTTTTATCAACCTTTCTCGTGATATGAGTCGCTTTATGAGTGATTGCGCTCGCCGCTAATCTTCATGAGGCGTGCATGCCGCAAAGCTCGTCGAAGTCGAGCCTTTGCTGTCGCTTACATTCATCACTACGGTGTTTGCACCGAGCAGTTTGTACTAGCTTGAGCCATCCTGGCGGCTTCTACCGCTCCCTATAGCTGGGTGTCACAGTTGGAGGGAATTTGTAGCTATTTCCATTAGGTATTACTGCCCTAGCGTTTCAGTCAGCCGAAATTAGGTGCAATCATCGCGCTGTGAGCTCAGCGCTACGTCTTGATCACAATGAATTACTGAAAGTGGAAGGGGTGGTGGTCAATCAGTTCACCGGGCATACAGGTTTGCACCAAAATCTCGTTGATGAGCTGTTGGCTGAAGGTTTGCCTGTGCTACCGGTTTATCTGAGCAGCTCCGTCAAGATGCGCGAATCTCACGAAGTTTCAGTACCCATCATCCATTTGGCCCCTCGGCATAAGCTTTCTCGGGAGTTTTTGGTTTGCTGGATGCTCTGGAGCGAGCCGCTTAGCTTCATCAATGACAGGTTGCTACAAGCGTAATCGACACCTCATGGGGCACCCCTCCAGCTAGCGTCAAATCAGCCCGAGCTGGTGATTCAAAACCAGTTCATGCAACTGAAACACTGACGAAACATTCCGGCCCTATGATTCGCGTCACTGAAATCCAGGGAGTTGGAGATGAATCGACCATCAAGAAGCATGCGCAAACTGCTCGACTCCGTCGCCACTAACAATGAGGTAGCGGCGCTCGATATGATGCGCGCAGTAGAGCAGCTCCAAGACGAAGTGCTACGCCAGCGGTTGCTCAACATGATTCACCGACTTAACCAGGACGCTATTGACTTACGAATGGCGCGTGACGATATCCAGGGCGGAGCCATAAAGCTCGCGTGATCAGGCTCGGTGACGTCTCTTAGTCTGTATGCCGCACTGGTCTCTTGGGCCAAGGGCGTGTTGACCCGTCCCGAGCTATCCCGGTGGGTCAGCCGGGTAGTTGGGTCAACGTTCATCTGCGTCGGAGCAATCATCCTGACCATGCGTCGACAGCTGCATAAGAGGAGGGCGGCGAGGTACCGATTAGCGCAGCACAGGCGCCAAAACATCACCACTGATTTGATGCAGAGCCTGCCTCTTTCAAGCCAGGGTAATCATTGAGCGCAAGGCTAGACTCACCATCGTCCATTGGCTCGCGCACTGATTTATGTATCACTCCGGCTTCAGCATCCGCACGCATCTGATCGAGCTCCCTGTGAAATGCCTTGTCCTGAACCGTGGGCTTACTGGTGTATGGCTTTCGTTCGGGTTCAGGCTGTGCTGCATAAGTCGTTACCGCATCAGGGTCGTGCTGCAGCTTTTCTTGAACTTGCGATTCCAGCATCGCACGTAGCGCATCTTTGTCGGGGCGAGTCAGCAATTTGTCAATCCTATTAGGAAACCAGGCACCCAGTAATCGACTGGGCCAGTGGCCGGTTGGGGAACATCCAATCGATCGTGCTGAAAAATTTGGGCTGCAGATACAGCCACAGGATTTCAGGTCGAAGAGAAGAGGCGGATCATCAATTTCTTCCAACACGGCGACCGTGTCAAATTGGGAGCATGCCTGGGATGATTTCGTAATCGACAGGAACGCTGGACGTCTTACTCATGGACTTATGTATGGCTGCTTGGTGTACGTAAGGATATGCTGCCCCCCGACTTCATATATGCCAATAAAAACCAACCACAGTGACGTTATGAGCCAATCAGAGACGCGTGCGACTGCCCTAGCGCTGTATCCAGAGGACTCCCGCGAGGCGGCGGCTCTGCTTTAGCAGGCCGTACCACTGATGGTGCGTCACAACATTCCACCAAATCCTGTGCACTATGCTCTCTGGTACACCTACAGCAAAGGTCAGGAGCCAGAGCTTAATCGCCATCTGGACAGGGTGGTCAAAGACTTCGACTGTTTCCCTCCAGAATCTGCTACGAAGCTTTTTCGCGACTACATCATTCGTGACGAATTGGAGGAGGCGCGCGCAGGGCAACAACAAGCGATCGATCTGGTTGACGACATGGAGCGTAATGTCTCGCGTAGCGTGAATGGTAGTTCCAATTTTCAAGCCAGTCTTGGGCATTGCATGGAAATGCTCGCGGAGCCGGTCGACCAGAGGTTGCCCGCCATTCTGAGCGAGCTGCAACAGAGCACCCAGGTCATGCAGGATCAGCAAGAGCTTTTCCTCTCCCAGCTGCACTCAGCGCAAAATGAAATCAAGAGTCTGAAAGACAAGCTCGAGCGTGCCCAACTGGCTGCATCTTTGGATGGTCTGACTAAGGTGTTGAACCGAGCTACCTTCGCTCGCTTGCTGGAGCATGCATTGAACAACGCTCCTCATGGGGTGGCATTGGTCATGTTGGATATTGATCATTTCAAGCAGTTCAATGACCGGTATGGCCATCCTTTGGGCGACCGCGTCCTTGAGCATGTTGGTCAGGTGTTACGGAACTCAATCCCGCCTCAGGCCCTGGCGGCACGCTATGGTGGTGAAGAGTTCTGTGTAGTCCTGCACGAGTGTTTTGATCTCACCAGTGCTCATACATTTGCTGAGCAGCTGCGCTTAAAAATTCAGGCACTGCGGATCAAGGTTCGTGGCACGGATGAGGTGCTTGACACTGTAACTGCGTCCTTTGGTGTCACCCTCGCCAAAGCGGGTGACGATGTGGAAAGCCTTCTGACTCGTGCCGATGTCGCGCTCTATCGAGCCAAGCGCAGCGGGCGCAACCGAGTGAACTGAAAATGGCGTTCGGACTCTAGCTGCAATCACATAGCCCCACAGGATATGGTGATTCGATTCGCTTTCATTCCGAATGGCAGCCATAGCTAAGCTGTGGTGTGAAATGAGGTCAATTAAAAGGTCGCTCCTTCGGGCTTAAGCCCGGCTCGAGTCGCGTCGTGTGACAATCGAAGCCACGTAGGATCTTGCTGAAGCTGAGCGTTAGAGATGATATTTATCTTCACCCTTAATTACGAACTGACGTCTGACGAGAGCGATACGGACGCTCTTGTGTAACCGTCCGGGCAACACACCTTCCTGACACCGTCGCTTCAGGCGATGGTGTCCACCTAAATTAAGTGGACACCATTTTTAGCCTTTTTAAGCGGACGCCCATGCCACAAGTACGCCGTACCTATTCAAAGTCCTTCAAGGCCCAGGTCATCGCCGAATGCGCGCAGCCTGACATCTCGATCGCCAATGTCGCGTTGACCCACAACCTCAACGCCAACCTCGTCCATAAATGGATACGCGTGCATGCGCAGAAAAACCTGACACTTCAAACCGCCTTCATCCCGGTCAAGACGTCGCCGCCGTGCCGATGCATCAGGCCCTTCCTGCCACGATCCGAATCGAAGTGCCGTATTCAAAAGGCGTAGTCGTGGTGAGTTGGCCGGCAGAAAATGCAGCGGCGTGTTTTGCTTTCCAGCGAGACCTGCTGCGATGATCCGCATCGACTCCATCTGGCTCGCCACCGAGCCCATGGACATGCGTGCCGGCATGCGCGGCGCAAGTTCTTCGAACTGCATGCCACGTACCGGTAATGGATTTGCTGCATGCCTGGATGATCAACCAACGTGATCTCGTGCCTGAAGGTTCGGCTATCAGCAGAGCACTGGATTACAGCCTGAAACGCTGGGCAGCGCTGTCGCGCAGTGGAAAACGGGCGGCGGCGATCATGAGTTTGATCCCGTCGGCGCGGCTGAATGGGCATGATCCGTATGCCTATTTGAAGGATGTTCTCATGCGTCTGCCGACGCAGGCGAGTGAAATCGATCAGTTGCTGCCGCACAAGTGGCAACCAGCTTGATCGCGCCAGGCGGGTTGCCCGGGGCGCATACTGTCGTCCTCCCCGAGCCCTGCGGTTACCCTGACTGAACCGTGCAATGCATTCACGCGACGTCGTGCCACATCATTCCAATGTTGATAGCGCTCAGGGAACAAAGTATCTGAAAGTGCTCGAATACTATTTGGCGATAGCAGCACCAAAAGCGAGCCAACGATCTTTTGATAGGGTGCGAGCCTCCTCAAATAACCAGTCTCGAAAGGCCTTTAATCTCGGTAGGCTTACACATTCCGAGCGATAGACAACGTAATAGGCCAATGGAGAGACAAACTGAATATCCGGAAACAAGCGGATCAACCTACCAGCAGCCAGATCATCTTGGGCCATGACGCTGCGCGCAAGCGCAATCCCTTGCCCATCTATTGCCGCTTGAAGCACCGCTGCAGAGTTGTTGATCTTCATTCCCCGCTGCGTCGATAGGTCTTTCATCCCAACCGTTTGCAACCAGGTAGCCCAAGTCGTGAATCCTGCGTGTCCGTCCATCGACAGGTCATGAATCAGGGTTTCATTTGCCAATTCAGCCAGCGTTTGCAAACAGTCCGGCGTACTTTTCAGTAGAGGTGAGCAAACAGGGTAGATTTCCTCGTCCATAAGTTTTTCTGCGATCAGGCCAGGCCAGTGACCGGCACCATATCGCACTCCGATATCGATTCTTTGAGCCAGGAAGTCTACTGCTTTGAGCTGCGTATCAAGCCGGACATCAGTATCTGGCCAAGCGGCGTGGAAGCGTTCAATTCGCGGCAATAACCATTTGGCGGCAAATGCGGGACTGACCGTGACCGTCAGAACCCCGCTGGGTGAATTATCCCTCATCCGTTCCATGCCCAACGTAAGCCGCTCGAATCCAGCCCGAATGTCAGGGAGCGCACGCTCAGCAACCTCCGTAGCGACCAACCGTGCCTTGCCACTGGAGCCTCGATGGAACAGGGGCGTGCCTAACCACTGCTCAAGGGTGCGCACTAGCTGCCCAACGGCTGCCGGGGTGACGTTCAACTCTTCGGCAGCAACAGAAAAGCTTTGATGACGAGCACTGGCTTCAAAAGCCCGCAGTGCATTGAGATGGACGGGCGCTGCCATAGCGGTAAACCTTTTCTTTATCGACCTAACACTTTATCTCGTTTGTACCACCATCGATAGAGGTCAATAATTCGCTCGTACCTAAGCAGCACATCGTGCGGTCCGACGATTAAGGGCCGCGTTTTAAAGGCTGATGACCGGTTCTCGGTTTCCCGCATGGCCTCACTCACTATCTGGAGTATT
Organism: Pseudomonas sp. MM213; assembly: GCF_020423045.1. Lineage (NCBI taxonomy): Bacteria > Pseudomonadati > Pseudomonadota > Gammaproteobacteria > Pseudomonadales > Pseudomonadaceae > Pseudomonas > Pseudomonas sp. MM213. The sequence goes on along the minus strand of NZ_CP081943.1, from coordinate 1,792,710 downwards.
TAAATTAGCAATCAATTCACCGGCAAGAAATTATTAGTCGTCGGCGGCACCAGTGGAATGGGCCTGGAAACCGCGCGGCTCGTATTACAGCAAGGCGGTAACGTAGTCATCGTGGGCGGCCGTGCAGAGAAAACCGGGGCGAGATTGCCGAGGCACTAGGTGTTGCCATCGCGCTCAATGCAGGCGCTGCATTGGTGTATTTGGCAAGAGTCCTGGACGCACACGCTCAACTGCCTGCTGCTTGAGAATCGATATGCGGCGACGGTGATCACCGTCGCCCAATACCTGCATTTAATTCCCTGGAGAACAGCCGTGCTCATCAATTCTGACTTCACCCAGCGCGCTGCTGTCGCTGCTCATGACTACAACTGGGTGGCATCGCCACAGCCGGGCGTTGAGAGGGTCATGCTTGATCGAGTCGGCGGCGAAAGAGCTCGTGCAACGAGTATTGTTCGCTACTCAGCCGGTTCCAGTTTTGCCCCTCATCAACACCCTGGCGGAGAGGAAATCCTCGTCCTTTCCGGTACGTTTGTAGACGATGACGACAGCTATCCCGCAGGCTGGTATCTGCGCAACCCTCCGGGTTCCAGCCATGCGCCTTCCAGCCCTGAAGACACCGTCATTTTCGTGAAGCTTTGGCAGATGTCTGCGGATGAGCAGGTCAAGGTGCGGATCGACACGCGACGGCCAGATGCATGGCAACAAGAAAGTGACCGCGAGGTCTGCCCGTTACATGCCAGTGAATCCGAGGCTGTTTGTCTGGTGCGCTTACCTGCGGGTGCACTGTTATTCGATGCTCCCGTCGAGAACTCCGAGCTTTTGGTCTTGGCTGGAAGTTTGGTCGAAGCCGGACGGCATTACGAGGCTGGCAGCTGGCTGCGTTTTCCATCGGGAGAACACCCGCAGCTGTATACCGCAACAGAGGGGTGCACGATCTATTTTAGGCGTGGACGCCTGATCGGGCTTTCAAGCAAGGCATTACCATGAACCAGATTCGCATCGCGATCATCGGCGGAGGCATCAGCGGGCTATACGCGGCCTATTTACTTGAATCCCAAGGCATCTATGATTATGTCTTATTTGAAGCCCGCGAGAGACTCGGAGGACGGGCTCTATCCGTCGCGCTTGAGGGCACAGTTGCAGGCCTATCAGATCCCTCCGACCGCTTTGACCTAGGGCCGTCTTGGTTTTGGCCCGATTTCCAGCCGCAGCTTGACAGCCTGGTAGCCGATCTTGGCCTAGAGCGGTTTGTGCAGAACGTACAAGGCGACAGCGTGATCGAGCGCATTGCCGGAGCGAGGCCCGTACGCACACAGGGCTACTCTACTTCGCCGTCTTCGGTACGCTTACTGGGCGGTATGGCGGCTTTAGTCGATGCGCTTGCTGCCAACGTAAATCCCGACAAAGTGCGCATGGGACGGGCAGTACGTCGTCTCCATGCCTGCGAGCAGCACTTGGAAATAGAGAGTGAGAGCGGGGACGGCAGCCGAGAATCATGGGCGGTCGAGCACATTCTGTTAGCCGCTCCACCGCGATTGCTGGCCCAAGACATAGACTTTTTGCCAGGACTTCCCCCTTCGATTGCGCAGCTATGGCGAAGTACCCCAACCTGGATGGCTCCTCACGCCAAATACCTCGCCGTATTCGACTCCGCATTCTGGAACAAAACCGGATTGTCCGGACAAGCACGGAGCGCAGTAGGCCCTATGGTGGAGATTCATGACGCCTCGTCGCCTGGTGGACATGCCGCGCTGTTCGGCTTTATAGGCATCCCGGCGCAGACGCGCAACGTAATGCCTCAAGAACAGTTGCAGACAATGTGTCGCGCTCAGTTGGTGCGGCTTTTCGGGCCAGAGGCGGGTAAGCCTGTGGCTGAATTCCTCAAAGACTGGGCGCAGGATCCTCTCACCTCTGTTGCTCAAGATTTGCTCGACGGAGGGCAACACTCAGTCAGCCTAGAAGCAACAGTCGATTCCTCCCCTTGGGCGGGGCGGTTGATTGGAATTGGCAGTGAATGGTCACCGCAGTTTCCGGGGTACATCGCAGGCGCCATCGAAGCAGCTGCATTAGGCGTGCGCCTGATGCTCCAAAAACAGAGCTGATCGCGCTCGGCGGACTCGGCCATTTCATACGGATACCCAAAGGATCTCTCATATGAACGAAGCGACTCTCGTGCTGCCGGAGCAAACTCAACGTGGCAATATCTAGCTGTTGGCATTAGCCCAAGTGTTGGCCGACGCAAACTCGGTAGTGATTTACGCCATCGGCGCTGTAGTCGGTAATGACCTCGCTCCTTCCAAAATGCTTGCAACCTTGTAGATCACTGCCATCCATAGCAGGTCACGGCGCTAACATTCGTCTTTTTCACCAGTTGCAAGCTGTGTTCGCCAGACGCTTACACTTAATCAGATGCCGTATCACTCAACGCGTCGACTGAACATGTTGGGACGAGGGTGGAAACGAAGGCCGTTTGATCTTATCGGCCGACTGGAGAGGGGGGCTTGCGTGACATTCGATATCCGAGCGGCAGACACTGTTAACATTGATTGAGGCGGAACACTGGCATATCGCCCATGTTGCCGCCCGCCTAGGGATCAGCCGCAATACGCTCTATCGCAAACTGCGCCATCACGGTATTTCACGACCCGGTTGAATGCAGAATGACACCGTCGCGTTTCTTGCCTTTGTGGACTTGGACTGAGGCGATAGAGGTCGAGCAGGAGAGGGCGCTAATGCTAGAAGTACCGTCGCCATCCCATTCTTCGATGATGATTTTCATAGCTGGCTTTCTCACGTGTGGTCTCCATGGCTTCTGAGTCGGCAATATGTATCAGCGAGCACGGTGTCCGAATCCTTTTGTTGGAAAGAGGCGAAGTTTTTCGCCACCGCTGCCTCCCCGGCAGAGCCGGGAGGTTCCTTGATCGGCTGGTGCTACGAACGCTGATCTGGGCTATATCACGGCCCAGCTCAGCGTGTTTGGCCGACCGTAAGTCGTGTTAGTTGCCCCAGCTCACCTGGGCACACGATTCTTGGCAACGATCAAGATCGCCTTTGTCGATAATTAGCGCGATCGCGCTCTGATGTCAGAAGCTCCACGTCAAGCCGGCACCTAGTTGCCAAGCTTTCGCTTCCACGTTGTTTGCGCCGATCTGCTCGCTCCTGTTCAGGGCAAGCCCCAAGTGGCTGTCCACGCGTAGATTTTTGTTGATCTCGTAGCCCGCGCCCAGTGTTACTTGATCAAGCCAAATCACTGCCGCGTCAACAGCCTGGAGGTATTGGACAATCGGTGGGTTAAGAGGAATGGAAACTCCATTCAGGGCGAAAGAATTGTTCCCCGCAATGCTGCTACCGACGTCGTTCTTGATGGGGCTGTTGACATGGCTGTAACCGATACGCCATTTGGCAGCGCCGGTAGTCAGTTCGGCGCCCGTAGCGATCACTGTCTGGCTCTCGTAAATATCCTTGTAAAATTCAGCGCTGCTCCAGTCTTTATAAAGAACATCGAGGGCTATCAACAGCTTGCCATTCATCAACGCCCGATTGGCGATGCCGAAAGCAAATTCCTGCGGTTGCTCGATAGTGGTGTCACTGAATTTGCCGGGACCATTGTTGAACAGGTTCTGGTATCTCATTGACATGGGGCTGCGATAGTAGGCGCCAATGGTGGTGGCACCGACGTCGTAATTTATGCCAAGCGTGGCACGCACACCGAAAGCGTGAACACTGGAAGTGTCGGAATTCAGCGGCATCTGTGCGTAACCTTGAGCCACGGTGATCGCCACCCCGCCGGATAGAGCGTCACTGAAACGGTGGCCGTAGCCAACGTTGGCGCCAAAAACAACCATCTCTGCATTCGGATCCAGGCTGGCTGAAGTGCAGTAAACCCCGCCCCCCGCAGAACACCCGCCAGGATGTGGTCCGCCGGCACCCTTGAAGTCGGACCCCACCCCCGACACTACGGTAAAACCAAAGCCCAAAACGTCGTTCTCTCCCAGCGGTTGGGTGATCGCGACCGCTGGTATGAGATAAGACGAGGCCTTGGAATCGTCTGCCCAAGCAGCGCCGGTCACTGATCCGTCGTGTTCTACATTAAGGCTCGGTTCAAAGTATGTAGCCCCGAGCGAAAAGCGGGTTGCATCTCTAAACTGGGTCAAAGCCGCGGGATTGCCATAAAGAGCCGCCGCGGGCTCCAGTGGGCGAGCGACGCCGACCCCGGCCATTCCGCCGGAAGCCGGCAACATCGTAAGATTGAAATCCGTTCCGTAGTTCGCAGCCTGGGCAGTTGCGCTCACTAGGGCACCCATTGTCAGCGCTATGAAAGGTTGTTTCATGGTTGGTTTCCTTTATTGTTATTAATAACCATCTGAGACTCCTTCCGTATCTGAGACCGTCTACTTCGGTCCGGCAAAACACGGATCCAGCACCGCACACACTTTTCAACGCATCGAAGTTACACATCAGGCGAGCCAAGCAACGATTGGGCCTGTGCACGCTGAAATCTATATAGGCTGGTTGCTTGTTGTAACTCGGACGATGGCCGGGGTGAGTCGTGTATAACTCGAGTCGAGCAGGGGTTTCGTCTGGGGAGATACTGGAGAAACTACTAAGGAAGCACTGATTTATTCCCAGCCCAATTCTGCCGACAATCGAGACAAGCGAGCCTGTGCGAAACAACCGAATCTTTAAATTGCAGCGTAGGTTTATTGAGTTGGAATATGTGTAGAAGTAACTCACCCATGGCTGTCGCTGCGTCAAATACGACACTGAACATCCGTCTTTCGTGTGGCGAGACTATTGTTCGCGTTTCCCTAGTACATTTACCAGTATATGCCAGGGTTATCACCGATTCCGAATTTCCGCGGACTCTGACAATATTGGACCTCGTTACTTAGCTATGGATGCGAATACATGAGCGATGAAACTAAAGAAAAGTCCCTGCGGTGGGCCCTGCTGGTTTTTGGCCTGTTTCTCTTGATTGGTCTCTATCCCTTGATGAACTGGTTCTGGACCGATGGATGGACATGGGAGCCAAGGCAGACCAAATATGAACAGATGATTCAAGGGGTCTACGCGACGCTGGGAATATTTCTACTAATCGCGTCCCGTCGACCAGGCGAGCACCGCAGTCTGATCCAGTTCACGATTTGGTCCAGTATCGTGCATGCCGGGATCATGGCGATGCAGGCCGGGGTTGATGCTCACGAGCACGCCAACCTTCTTGGTGACGTACCAGCTCTGTTCATCATGGCAGGTGTGCTTTGGTTCTTGTTACCGCGCGCCAAGGTGCTCAAGGCGGCCGTTTAAAACCGATTTCGTCTTCATGGCAAGCCTGAGAGACAAGTTTCGGCGCCTCGCCTCTCAGGGCGCTGAGCCCGGAACCAGGGCGACACCGTTTGACATGAGTGACGTTTCGGGTGATTGTCAATTTCTTTCTACAACATCCCAACGACGCAGAACCATGTTTCTTGAATCCATGAGCCAAGGTGAAATTGGGATGGATCGAGTGAGTTCGCTATGTTGACATTAATTGTTGGCGGATCAGCGTTTGCCGCGATAACCGGCATCGCTTTGTACTTGGCGAAGCGACTCCGCGATGCCGAAAGTCGGTTGGGGGCCGAGGGATCCGCGCGTGTTCTGGCGGAGCGCGCTCTCTCGGATCTAGAGCAACGCCTGCAAACTATTTTTGAATCGCAACTGGAGTGCGTAAAACTCCACGACGCCAATGGAACTGTCCTGACCATGAATCGGGCAGGGATAGCGTGCCTCGGTGCCAATTGTGCCGCGCAGGTGGTGGGCACCTCCGTTTACAGCTTCATTTCCGTGGAATATCACGAGCGATACAAAGCCCTCTCTGCAGCTGTGTTTGAGGGGCGATCCGAGTCGATGGAGTTTCGAGTCTTGTGTGCGATGGGTCAGCACCGTTTGTTCGAGACGAATGTAGTGCCGATGCGCGAGTCGGGCGGCACAATCGTCGCGGCGCTCGCGCTGACCCGCGACATTACCGACCGGCGCAACGCTGAAGAGCGGGCACAGCGCCACCTCTCCGACCTGGCCAGGGTCGGCCGAATCACGTCCATGGGAGAGATGGCGTCGGGTCTTGCGCATGAGCTGAATCAACCCCTCGCCGCCATCGTGAACTACGCGTCGGCGAGTCTTCGCCGTCTTCGAACTGCGCCAGACAAGATTGAAAGCGTGGTCGAGTCACTGGAAGCAATTAACGAACAAGGTCAGCGGGCAGGGCAGATCATTCGCACTGTCAGGGAGCTGGTTAGCCGAACGGAACCGACTAAAACGCTGGTGGATATCAACGAGATCGTACGCATAATGGTGTTGCTTATAACACCCGAGGCCACGCGACATGACGTTAGGATTGCGATGAAGCTCGCACCGGATACGGTGGCCATCTACGCAAGCAAGATTGAGTTGGAGCAAGTCGTCTTCAATCTGATTCGAAATGCGGTAGAAGCAATAGGAAATCCAGGCGCTGCTGCACAGGCGTCCGTCAGTGTGTCAACGATGCGCGGCCAGGACGGAGGAGTCGAGGTGGCGGTGGAGGATTGCGGTTGCGGTATTGATGCGGATGATATCGACAAGTTGTTCGATCCCTTCTTTACGACGAAAATTGACGGCATCGGCATGGGGCTCTCGATCAGTCGATCGGTCATCGAAGCGCACGGTGGTCGCATTTCGGTTCGTCCCAACGCAGGCAAGGGCGTCACGTTCACATTCACCGTTCCTCCTGCCTTGGAACAGCGGATTGAGTACGGCCACAGTTCCTGATGGCATCGGCGGCCTCCCTGTGTGCCAAGCCCTGCTACTCACCCCAAGTTTTCCGTTTATCGCTATGCAATGCTGAGGAGCTGCCTGCTCAAGTGCATGCGGGCCGATAGGAGTGGGGCGGGGTTCTTCACCGAGCAGGGCTGCTGCGCCCGCAGAGGATGCGCACAGTCCGCGCCCCCCGAGGGTCTGTAGTCTTCACTCCCACCCGCAACGATCTCGGCGCTGCTTCACCGGGGAGACCTTCTTGAGCACCGAACTCGATTCGCCTCAGCGGGATCGCTAGGCGCACTGCGCTACTCGATCATCGGCCCCTTGCTCCCCGCACCGAAGGCTCCCAAAGAACTATTTGGCTGCTCGATTTCCATCACACCGCGCGCAAGGTCGTGACGCGCAGCGGCGCCTGGGTCGAGCCGATGCTGCGTCGTGTCACCAATGACCGCTCATGTCTGCTGTGCCACCTGCTGTGGTATCTCGAAGATACTGCCGAAAGACTCGTTCATGGCCTCACGCAAGCGTTTATGAAGCGTGGCCTGCCGCTCTCCCTCTCTTGCGCGGGCTGCCGGGCGCATCAACTGCGGCCTGCGACAGTGGTCTGATCTGCCGCATCGGCGACTGCATGCCGATGGGCCGGCGTTGCTCGCTCGTGCCGCACGAGTGACATAGGTATCCGGACTCGGTTTTGCCCTAGGCTCAGCCTCGGGATGCGCCTAGGTATGCCGCTGAGTCAGCCTAGTTGTTCCACATGTGATCGAAGGCAGACACTTTTCGTGCTTCTTGAACGTCAGTCGCATGTTCAGGACTAGCTCTGAAATGACCAATCGAGGATGCCATGACAACATCAACAATAGGCAAAAAAATTCATGAGATGGTTACCCACCTCCAGAAGAACTCTGCCGCTCCGGCGCCCGCAATGTTCAAGGCGCAGGTGCGGCTAGACGGCGGCACGCAATGCAGTGCCTACGTTCGCAAGTTCCCGGCCTTGCTCGTCGATGAGCCGCCAGATATGGGAGGCAACGACGCTGGAATGAATCCCGTCGAATTGCTGCTGACTTCCCTGGGGGCATGCCAAGGGATTTTGTACTCGCTTTATGCACACATGACAGGGATCAAACTCGATTCTGTCATCGTGGATCTCAAGGGGCAGCTCGATGTCCGGGGGGTATTTGGCGTAGATCCTTCGGTGCCGCCTGGTTACCAGACAATTAAGTTCGAAACGCGCATCACGAGTCAGGAGGACCCCGCAACCATCGCGGAATTCGTCCGCATGGTTGAAGCGCGCTGTCCAACGCTCGACACACTGAAGCGGCCGGTGAATGTCACCGGCAAAGTGTTCTTGAACGGTGAGGCGCTCATGCCGCTTTAGCCGATCAGTCCTTAGCCAGGTTGTCGCCTCGAAATAAAAATCACTGAGAGGCGCAACTTACTATCGGCAGCGTTTGCCACGAACCCAAGCAAAGGAGAGACACCATGACAAGACAAACAAAATGGATGGAACTTTGCTCACCCATCGAGATGAGAGGAATAACGTTCAAGAACCGGATGATGCGTTCGGGCATGTATGAGGGGATGGCAACGGAGCGGGGTGAGGTGACGCCCGAACTGGAGTCCTGGATTGCACGACAGGCTGCTGGCGGTGCCAGTTGTATCTTCCCCGGCTACACCAACGTTTGTCTGCCCCGCTGTATGCCATTTCAGACCGGCTCATACGATGATAGCCACATTGCCGGTCTGAAAAAGCTGGCGGATACAATCCATTCGTATGGTGCGGTAGCGGGTCTGCAACTGGCGGCCGCCGGACGGCAGGCGAATCCCAACCTGTTCTTCTCAGGTGCAGAGGCGGTGATGGGGCCGTCGGCGATGGGGCCGAGTCCCATGTACCAGGCCGCATGTCGGGAGATGACCGAGGCTGAGATCTGGAAAGCAGTCGAAGACCAGGCCGCTGCTGCCGTAAGGGCCAAGAAGGCCGGATTCGATATCGTGCTGCCCAACGCCGCTCACGGCTACCTGCTGGCGCAGTTCCTTTCTCCACATACCAACAAGCGAACTGACGCGTGGGGAGGCACGCCCGAGAAGAGGTTTAAGTTCTTTGAAGAGACCTTCCGGGCGGTGAGAGAAGCAGTGGGGCCAGAGATGTTGGTCTGGACCAAAATCTCCGTTGATGAGCCCTGGAACGATGGAATCAACCTGGATGAAGCCAAGATATTCATCCCGGAAGTGGCCAAACTCGTCGACGCCATTGAGATCAGCGGCGGCACGATCGTTGACAACGTTTTTATGATGACACGGGGAGAAATTCCGATCGGAACCTTGAAGAAGGGTATTGGCGGGATCGTCGAGGGGATCACTCCTGAACTCATCAACGGCCTGTATGGAATCAGGGACTCAGTTAAGTTTGAAGAAACGTATTGGTATAACCATGCAGTCGCTCTTAAGCCGCTCTGTGGCGATACCCCGCTGATTCTCACGGGCGGTCACAAGTATCCGGCGACCATGAATCAGATAATCAAAGAAGGGACAGCCGATATGTTGTCTTTAGCGAGGGTCCTTGCTGCAGAACCTAACTTTCCTAATGACGTACTCGATGGAAGAGAGGACCCGGGGAAGTGCTCCAACTGTAACAAGTGTCTGGTTGAAGTTGTTTTGGGGAACAAGTTGAGATGCTACCTGCCGGACGACGGATACAGCTACACCTGATATTTGAGACTTGCTACCAATAATCGCGCCCAGTGAATGCGGGGACTGACTTTGCCCCGGAAGAACGTCCCTCTCTATTGAGGTATTTCAATAAATGCGAGGAGGACGGAAATGTCAAAGACAGTGCGGGCGCGCGATATAAAAACTTGTGCGAAACCTTGCCCCCGTGAGTGGCAATGACATCAGGCAACCCAGGAGACACGCAATGGATCCCTTCGATCTCAAACGATTTAATCTCGATCTCGCTAATCCCTTCAAGAAACAATACGAAAACTACATTGGTGGCAATTGGGTTGCGCCCAGTGCCGGCCGCTACTTTGAAAACGTCTCGCCCATCACCGGAACGCCGTTCTGTAAAGTCCCCCAGTCCGACGCGGAAGACGTGAATCGTGCATTGGATGCAGCGCACGCTGCCCAAGTGAAATGGGGGAAGACTTCTGCAGCGGAACGTTCCAACCTGCTTTTGAAGATCGCCGATCGCATCGAGCAGAACCTGCAGATGCTGGCCGTGGCCGAGACGATCGACAACGGTAAGCCCCTGCGCGAAACCATGGCGGCCGACCTTCCGCTGGCCGTAGACCATTTCCGCTACTTCGCGGGGTGCCTTCGCGCAGAAGAGGGTGCCATCTCCGAGATCGACGAGAACACGGTTGCCTACCACTATCAGGAACCCATCGGGGTGGTCGGTCAGATCATTCCCTGGAATTTCCCGCTGTTGATGGCAAGCTGGAAACTGGCTCCTGCTTTGGCCGCCGGTTGCTCAGTGGTGATGAAGCCCGCCGAACAGACCCCGGCATCTATATTGGTACTGATGGAAGTCATTGGTGACCTGCTTCCGCCCGGCGTGCTCAATATCGTCAACGGCTTCGGCAAAGAGGCCGGTGAGGCTCTGGCCACTAGCAATCGTATCGCCAAGATCGCGTTCACCGGATCCACGCCTGTCGGCCAGCGCATCCTACATGCCGCTGCTGAGAATCTGATTCCATCCACCGTCGAGTTGGGTGGCAAGAGCCCCAACATATTCTTTGCCGACGTCATGGACAAGGACGATGAGTTTCTGGACAAGGCGCTCGAAGGTTTGGCCATGTTCGCGTTGAACCAAGGTGAAATATGTAGCTGTCCATCGCGAATCCTGGTGCAGGAATCCATCGCAGAGCGTTTCATCGATATGGCCACCAAGCGCGTCGGCAACATCAAGACAGGCCACCCGTTGGACCTCAGCACCATGGTGGGTGCGCAGATATCCAAAATCCAGATGGATAAGATTCTCGACTACATCGACGTTGGGAAAAAAGAAGGCGCGCAAACGCTCATTGGCGGTGAGCGCAGTGTGCTCGGGGCGGAGCTGGATAGCGGTTTTTATATCAAGCCCACCATCCTGCAGGGTACCAACAACATGCGCATTTTCCAGGAAGAAATCTTCGGCCCTGTGGCTGCATTGACCACTTTCAGGGACATGGACGAGGCGATCGCGATCGCCAATGACACGATGTTCGGCCTTGGTGCTGGGGTGTGGAGTCGCAACGGGACCACCGCCTACAAGATGGGGCGCGCGATCGAGGCCGGAAGAGTCTGGACCAACTGCTACCACGCCTACCCAGCGCACGCAGCGTTTGGCGGCTACAAGCGCTCCGGCATTGGCCGCGAAACCCACAAGATGGCCTTGGCTAACTACCAGCAGACCAAGTGCGTGCTGGTGAGTTATAGCGCCCACAAATTGGGCTTCTTTTGAAAACCGGGCACCGGCAAAGCAAATAGTGGCCTGCTGTGCCTTTCATCCTTTACCCCCCGCGTTGGGTCGGTTAAGTGCAACGCTCCCAGCCTTCGTAAGGAGGCTGCAACGAACATCGGGGCTAGTCCGCGATGTTTGGGCGTCAGCAGAGGCTGACCTTGCGCATTTTATTGCGTTATCCAAAGAGGAAAACGTTATGCCGCTCGTGACGATTAAAGGTATTGAGGGTGTGTTCACCGCCGAGGAAAAGCAGAAGGCAATTCGCGCTGTCCACGACGCCATGGTGTCAGTCGAAGGCAAGAATATGGAAGGTGTGACCTGGGTGATCTTCGAGGAGGTGAAGAGCGGCGACTGGTCCATCGGTGGGCATTGCCTTACCGCTGCCGACGTGAAGAAGCTCCAGGCTGGCGATTGACCTCCGCGTAGTGCCGGCTGTCCTGTTGGATGGTCGGAACTTTCAAAGGGGCCTTCGGGCCCCTTACTCCGCGTCGCGGCACAACGCGCGGCCATGGGCGTCGGCTCCATCCGGCAACAGCGCTTCATGGTTGGTTTCGATTCAACTTTGACAACTGCCAGAGATATCGCAATGACCGCAGAACAAATTGACGCCTTTGACCAAATGCATGCCCGCTCTATCGCAGATCCAGACCGGTTCTGGGGCGAAGCTGCTCAGGGCATCAGCTGGTACAAACCTTGGAGCAAGGTGCTGGACGACAGCACGGCTCCGTTCTATCGCTGGTTCGTGGGCTCCGAACTCAACACTTGTTACAACGCAGTGGACCGGCACGTCGAGGCGGGCTGTGGTGACCAGGCTGCGATCATCTACGACAGCCCCCTCACCGGTACTGTCCAGACCATCACTTACAGCGAGCTTCAGGCGTCCGTTGCCCAGTTCGCAGGAGCGTTGCGTTTGCGTGGTGTGGCTAAGGGTGATCGTGTACTCGTCTACATGCCCATGATCCCGCAGACCGTTATTGCCATGCTGGCCTGCGCGAGGCTGGGGGCTGTTCATTCTGTGGTGTTCGGAGGCTTTGCGCCCAACGAGCTCGCGACCCGTATCGACGACGCCAAGCCGAAGGTCGTCGTTTCTGCCTCATGCGGGATCGAACCAAACCGCATCGTCAAATACAAACCGATGCTCGATTCTGCCATCGATCAGGCCAAGCACAAGCCGGACAGCGTCATCGTTTACCAGCGCCCGCAGGAGCGCGCATCGCTTGTCGAGGGACGGGATGTCGATTGGGAACAGGCCGTGGCCAGCGCGCAGCCCGCGGCCTGCGTACCAGTGCAAGGGACCGATCCGCTGTACATCCTCTATACATCCGGAACAACCGGCGAGCCCAAGGGCGTGGTTCGGGATAACGCCGGCCACGCGGTCGCTCTTCGTTGGACCATGGAGCATTTCTACAATGTCCAACCCGGCGAAGTCTTCTGGGCGGCTTCGGATGTCGGATGGGTCGTGGGTCACTCCTACATCGTATACGGGCCGCTGCTCGCCGGCTGCACCACTGTCGTGTTCGAAGGTAAACCAGTGGGAACTCCCGACGCGGGTACATTCTGGAGGGTCGTCGAACAGCACAAAGTGACGACCTTATTTACCGCGCCGACGGCCTTCCGTGCCATCAAACGCGAGGATCCTCAGGGCCAGCATATCGACAAGTACGACCTGTCTCATCTTAGGGCTCTGTTCCTGGCTGGAGAGCGTTCGGATCCGGACACCCTGCAGTGGGCGGAACAGAAACTGCAGGTTCCGGTCATCGACCATTGGTGGCAAACGGAAACAGGTTGGGTCGTTGCGGGTAACCCCCTCGGCACGCATCTGTTTCCCGTCAAGTATGGCTCGGCCACGCGCCCGATGCCGGGCTGGGATGTCCAGGTGCTCGACAGCGAGCAGGACGTGATGTCACGAGGCAAGATTGGTGCCCTGTGCATCAAGCTGCCGCTGCCCCCAGGCGCGCTGGTTACACTGTGGAACGCGGATCTACGCTTCCAGAGCTCCTACTTGCGTGCTTATCCGGGGTTCTACGAGAGCGGGGACGCGGGCTTCATTGATGAGGAGGGCTACGTTCATGTAATGACCAGGACCGACGACATCATCAATGTCGCCGGCCACCGACTATCGACGGGGGCGATCGAAGAAGTACTGAGCAGCCATTGCGATGTCGCCGAGTGTGCGGTGATCGGAGTCGCCGACCAGATTAAGGGGCAAGTGCCGCTGGGGCTGTTATGCCTTAAGGTCGGTGTCAACCGCCCGCACGAGGAGATTGTCAAAGAAATTGTGCAGCTCGTTCGCGAAAAAATCGGCCCGGTTGCTGATTTCAAGCGTGCGGTGGTGGTCACTCGCCTTCCGAAGACGCGCTCGGGAAAGATCCTGCGCGGGACCATGCAGAAGATCGCCGACGGCCAAGAATGGAAAATGCCTGCCACAATCGACGATCCGGGCTCACTGTCGGAGATCGGTGCCGCGCTACGAACTGCAGGGTACGCGCTGAATGCTACATTCGTGACAGCCTCTTAATAGCGGTGCGGCGGGCACCGGTTGCGCCGTGTGCAATACGCGTCGGCGGCGCGACCTGGTGTCCGTAGGCCGCAAGCTTGGGTGGAACTTTTGACGCCCCTGCGGCTTGGACCGCGGCGCTTTTACTCTCGCGACGCTGACTCTTGGGGCCAGAGGCTCGCTCCCGAGCTGGCGTAGCAGCGAATAACCATGGAAACCTGGCGACCATTTCCCGATCCACACGGGCAGCGAATGCCATGAAGACAAGCAACCATCTCAGTTGGTCAACAACGAATAACCGCAGCAATGTCAGAGCAGAAGGCCATGTCTACGACACTCCGCCAGCGCCGGATGGCGCGGCGGCGATATTTCGAAACCGGCTCGGAATGCGGTTTACCGTCAGGACGTACGGGCAACGTCTTGCGCCGAAAGCACCATGTGGATCAGTTCCGCTGTGGTATGAACATTCGTCTTGAGCAGGACGTTGGCGCGATGAAACTCGATGGTCTTGCACGATAAATTAAAGATATTGGCTATCATCTTGCTGGACTTGCCGGCGACAATCAGATCCATGACCTCGCGCTCGCGCGTCGTTAGCGTATCCAGACGTTCACGCACTGACTCACGGCCAACCGCCGAATAGCGCCTTTCCTGCTCAAGCGTAAGCGCGAGATGTACCTGATCGAGCAGATCTTGATCGTGGAAAGGTTTTTCCAAGAAATCCAAAGCGCCTGCCTTTACCGCTCGCACGGCCATAGGCACATCCCCGTGCCCCGTGATAAAGATGACGGGTATCGTTATTTTTTTCGCCTTGAGGTATTCCTGAAGCTGCAGGCCACTCATACCAGGCATACGCACATCGAGAACCAGACAGCCCTGTTTGGAGCAATCGTCATCGTCGATAAACGCCTGCGCGCTAGGATAAGTTTTTACCGGAAGATCGACGGACATGAGCAGTGCGCGCAGGGAATCGGCCACAGCTTGATCATCGTCCACTACGAAAACGGTCCCCGAACTGCCCATTTAGTTAACCTCTCTTATTGTATTGGGAGCGTGAAACGGAACATTGCACCGCAAAGCGCATTTGTATCCAGTCAGAGCCGGCCATGATGCACTTGCACGATTGAGTGACTGATGGACAGCTCCGGCCCATGCTGTCAGTTCTGGCGGTGAGAAAAGATCGAAAATCTGGGCTGGGACAATTACCGGAAAGCTAGCCCTGAATCTCGTACGGTCACCTCCATATCGGTCTAGCTCTTTACCAGTTTCGGCAGAATCTGTTCGATCTCGATCTTTTCAGCGTGAACCGATGGGAGTTCGGCAGCAGGCCGTGGCGCACGGTCAATGTGGCTCTGTCCCGCCTTCGGTTCCACGAAGTTCAGGACTGTAATCATTACTCGGCCTATGTCGACTGGACCTACTTTGAGCCCTCCCTTGGCTACGAGCTCGCGGATCTGTCGAATGGTCTGTCCGCCGCGCTTGCCTCTCCGACTATCCTCTCGAAGTTCTCGAGTACTTCGACACACGCATCCGCACTTGGCTTGATGCGTAAGATACTTGCCCTGGCGAAGTTGGCAATCGTCATGAGCGGTTGGTTTTCGTTCGTTGCGATGTTCGTCGCCATCTCACCCATGGTGAACACACATGCCACGTGGGCAACTTAGCCAAATGCCGGTGCGACTGTTCTTGCGGCAGTCTGCGCTCGCTGAAATCCCGCGTCAATGCGACCACGGAGGTATATTTTCACGTACGTCGCGCAGCGAAACTATGTAGCTTTCGAGCGCGTGTACGCTGCCTTTGAAGCTGATTTCGCGCGACTCCATCGACCCCGGTTTGCCCAGAAACGCCTGTTCCTTTAGTCGGCGATACGGCTTCCGGTATTCGGGCGCGATGTAGCGATACACCGGTTGACCAATTACCTTCTTGGGGACTCCCTACCAGGGCTTACCTGACTTGACCACGCGTTTGCATACGACCTGACCAGCAGATCTTGTGTCCACGACTAGCCGATTGCTGTCCGATGGCGAGTGTCAACGCGAACGTTTCTGTGAGATCACTATCGACTCACCCATCGATGAAAAGCCGGACTGTACGCCCAGGTTTCAGTGCAAGCGCCATGACACACCAACATACACTGCTAGACCCTTACCCGGCGTGCACCGTACCGCGTCCAGACCCTATCGTAGCCCGGGGTGATGGTGGCAGCATCTTGCTTGCCCGTCAGGTTGCGCATGTCCAGCCGGGTCTGCCAGTCGCCCTTGGGCGAGTTGTAACCCAAGGTTGCGGCTGTTGCAGCCGTAATGGACGCATTCAGGCACGACGACGTCTTGGAAGGGGCTCCACCGCAATCTCCACTTCCACTTTGCCCATTAGCCTGTAGCGGTGGGTCGCTAAAGCCACATATTTACCACCAGCCGATCCAGCTCCTCCCAATCAGCCACGCCCAACACCCGTATGGTATTCAACGCGCGCAAATAACCGCGCAACTGACTTGGCGGTGGCCCGCGCAAACTCCGGTCGGCGCGTCTTCGCACAACAGTACGGTTTTGTACTGGACCCGGTACTCGGCCATCCGGTTACAGAAATCGAGGAAAACGGCGTCGCGGATTAAGTCAAAAGTCCTCAAGAAGAGATCCTCATCAATCTTTTCTAGTTGTGATTGAGTGTGTATCCGTCTGAACGGCGCGCAACTATTGCTAGAAGTAATAGTGATCATCACGAAATACAAGTTCTACTTTATTGGTAATAGCCGGAAAATCGCCTGCATCAAACACACCGCTCAAGAAATTGCGCGATGAAGACATTCACCCGACTCGTTATGGTCGCTCTGCTGACGGGCGTAGTGGTTACTGCACCTGGCTGAAGACACAAAACACAAATGGCATGGCGGCGCTCAAGACGCAGTTCCGTTGCTTGATGAAGCGAACCTTTTATTTTCAGGATGAGATCGATGCGCCCTTTATTCGTGCCTGCCATGGTGTTTGCCTCTTTGTTGCTCGCCGGTTGTGCATCCACGCCGAACGACCCGACTTTGACCTTGCAGACCAGCAAGACCCCGGCCCAATTCGCTGACTGCGTTGTACCGAAATTGCAGGGCAGTGCGTTGAGCCCGACCGTCTCGCAGACCCAGCGCAGTTACCGGATCGTGGTGTCGAGCAAAGTCTCGGCGGACAACGTGCTGGAAGCCTACAAGGCCGGGAACGGCGGCAAGGTGTTCATCTACGAGCGGCACTTGCTGGCTTCGAACTTCCTGCCTTCAAGTTTTGAACGCGCCGCGCAGGATTGCATCTGACCCCGGCCCGTAAACGCTTTCATAGCGCTCCTTTGGTTGGCCGCAACCAACCAATTTTTTGCCCCGCACCGCATTCGGCTGCGGGGCTTTTTTCTGCGAATTAACAACGGCTTGCATTTGATTCAAATGGAAGAGGCTGTAATGGTTTGATTCACGCTCGAAGGGGATGCTCAACAATCCAGAGCGCAAGTTGGGACTGGTTTGAGTGGGCGAATTCCATCGTACTTTTTGCCGGCAGGTAGCGCTGCATATTCGGCGGTCATTCGCTGAAAGCGTTGGTATTTCGGTGGAAGAGAGAATCCGAGTTCTCTCCTCTTGGGTAAAAGCTTATCGACTTCGATCAAGTGTGCTGGATTTCCATCGACCAGCAGTGTTCGCCCAGGCTGGCGTTTCTGCGCCCATCCAAATATCTGAACGATATCCGAAAAAAGACCGATTGCCTCGTAGAGCAGATCAGGCCGACGGTTACGACGGCGGCTACAGCGGGCCCATAATACGTCGTGGTGAGGTGAGGTGAGGTGAGGTGAGGTGAGGTGAGGTGAGCAAGGCAAGTCGTTGCGTGCCTTTCTATGAGTATTGAATACAACCATCCAGATCCAACGCTTATCCAATGAATTTCAATGGTGCCGTGCGCCGCTATCCGTCAGATGTTCAGAATTTATTTGTCATCGTCAATTGATTAATAGAGGATATCTTCTGAGCACTCATCACTAGGAGGGGTTGGAATTGGGTTATATATTATTTGTCTACCATTGTTGTTTGAGTGCCATCTTTTATTTTCAATGCAATGAATCGACGAGATCGGCGTAACGTTCTCGATCAGAGTATCTGCTGTTTGCGTTCGAATGGTTGAGCTCTGCCTTAAATCGCGTTCGAGATTCAGAACTTTCTCCCTGAGGTCGTTTAGTTGTTGCGTATTCGCCACATGTAATGCGATAGCTTTTGCATAGGATTGAAAACGTGGCCAAAAGTTGTGATAGTAATCAAAGTTAACTGTGATGGCTGTATTTTTTTCTTCGTCTGAGATGTGATTCCACGCCAAGTCAAATCTTTCATCTTTTGAGTCTGTCGCGATAAGTCTTCTTGCCAGCGATTCAGGGATCTTGGGAAACCTCATCAAGGCGCCGACCGATGCTTCGGGGTTCATCCAAGTGGCGCCGTTTTGCACCTCTACTTCGACCTGTGATACCGCATCAAGAATCCAGCCAATGCATTGAAATCGGCAAATTTTCACAATTCGAAATTCATTACTCAGATAATTGAATTCAAGGAAAACTGCTGATGAGTTTTCGTTAATGCAGATATTGATGGAGTATGCCAATTTTTAGATCTCGCCTTTTCAGTTGTGGAGGGCTGATGGGGTGTTATAGCTTTGGATGTTTGCCGTTAAAATGTTTGCGCACAACAAAGCCCAGTGGGGCCTCTTGGTGATCAGCCAAAGTCATTGAAGTCTATGTCCACAAATGCATGGGTCAAGATAGAGTTTCTTGTCGCCAGATCAAAAAATATAATAGTTCCGGGCTCGCCAGTATGTAATTCCAATGTCAAGTATTTGTCGTCTGTCTACGGAGACGATTCAAGTACCAAATCATTGATGATGGTGTCTTTTTGGGTGCCTATATATACATGATGAAAATGAGATTTTGCACGATCAATAAATATTTGTGTGTATGCCGGAAGACAATTTCACGTCAAATGTATTTGGTGCAATCAGGGTTCAGCGGGACCCTATATTTGGTTGCAAGTTAGGCGGCGACGTACTCGCTGTAGAAAGGACTGTCATCTTCGACACTTGCGCTTGCCAGCGCAGAAATCAAAGCTGGGTTAGTGCGGTTGCCGTCGTCCAAGTCGTGGTCGTCGGCAAACTTGTCCCATTCCGCTTTGCTCAAGCGCTGGACGATGTAAATATTGTTGGAGGCCGGCTTGCATTCGTGGATGTGCACAGTCTCGCCGTCGGTAGTGGCGTAGTACTCGTAGCCGCCGAAAGCGCACGCAGGATCGTAGATGTGTCTGAAGTTAGCCATGGCACGGCCCTTTTATATTGTGCGCTGTATTTGCCAGCAATCGGTGTTGTTTGCTGATTGGTTCAAGTCTGCCAGCAACGCTGGCACGAATGCAAGTGTTATTTTGAAATTAACTTACATGGCAATTTAATATGCAAGTTGCCAAAACAGCCAAAATCCATACAGACAAAGGCTAATTCTGATTTCGCGGTGATGGCGCGCGGGCCAAATATTTTTAGAATGATAGTAAGTTGATACCAAAGTTGCGGCCGTCACCGAAGTCAAACTCACTTACATTAGCATCGATGACTACAATGAACGCACGGTCATTGCCCAAAACAACGGTTTGCGGATGCACGAAGGCGATTCAGAAGGTCAGACACTTTCGATGCTCATGATTTCCGTGCGAGAAACCGCCGCGAAAATCGTCCAGAGAGAGCTTTCCGCGATTTCTGTGCCGCTGGCTTCCTGTATCGCCGAATGCCATCGATCAATGGTTGACGTCGAAGTTGATGATGTCGTGCAACTAACCTGACCTGCGCAAAAAATCGAAAAAATCGTGATGCGGGATACTGCAGTCGACCTCGGCGCGCCAACAGATGGTGCTGTACGGCTGACTTTGATCCAAGACGTTTTGGCGTTTTCCAGAGTTTTTACACCAGCGGATCTGAAGCCAAATGGCAGAAACCGTCTTTCGACCCGGTCGATGTCACGCGCTACGACATCATCGAGCCGTACCTAACGCACGCTTGATTGAGGTAGCTCTTGTACCATGACTGACTGCGGGCGCCATACATTGCGCGGGTGGGTGGATGAGCATGCCGGTTCGTGGGCTTGGTTCGAAGCGCCCGTGGATATGATGAGGACGAGGGTGGAAACGAAGGCCGTCTTTGATTTTATTGGACGACTCGAGAAGGGCGTTCTTGTGTGAGATTCGATAGGCGACTTGTTGGGCTTCGTAGCTAAAGCTTCTTTGGCTATCGCTCCTTCGGGCTTCAGCCCGGCTCGACCCCAAGTCTTCACGTGCCCAGGGTGAGTCACTCCACGGCCTGCCATGATTGATTCAAGGAAGCGCATTTCGACGGCCTCATTTCTCCTCGACATTGCCCTAGTGTCCGCTATTCCAGGATTCAGTGAGCTCGTCTATTCGATCCGCAATTTGAGGCGTTTTTGATAGGACGAGGCATCGCGTGTTGCCGACAAATTCTTCAATCAGATACACGGGGGCGCCGACATCCAGCTCCAACTCCTGCAACGCTTCATAGGGAATTCGAATCGCACCGTCACCATCCCATTCTTCGATGATGATTTTCATAGGTGGCTTTCTCATGTGCGGCCTCTTTTGATTCTGAACTGGCAATGTTAATGCGCTTTCGCTTATGGCCCAGAGCACAGTGAGCAAGCTTTCGAGCTGTTCTCGTTCCTAGGCACTCGAATGGCCGACCTGGATCAGGTCAGCCCACACGATGATGTTATTGAAATCGCAACCTATCGATTGCGGGCTGGAGACGCTACGACAGGTACCAGCCAAAGCCAGGGTAGGCCAGCACCCAAAGCAGGCGGTACCATTACGCCAGCTTCCTCATGCGCTGAACCACTACAACTTTGCTAATGCGCTTGCTCTTTCAAACGCACTGGTGAAAATTCCACCGAAGAAACTTAGCCTAAAGTTTAGTTATGGCTTATTTCTTTTTAGCTGTCTGGTGCGCATTGTTCATGAGCGTATCGCAACTCAGAATGAGCTGTCGACCATATGCTCTAGACGCCTCCCATACTGCCTTTTTATTTACAGAAAAGATCATGTAGGCAGTGTGGAGCAATAAAGCAGCCATAACTATAATCAGTTTTTCATCGATGCGTGGAAGCTCTTCAAAGTAAGTCGGTTTGAAATATAAAACGGCTATGCAAAATGCCAAAACTAACAAATTGCAAATGATCGCAATCGTTTTTAGGCCAAGCAAATTTCGACGAAAGCCATAGGTGATATTTTCGCCAAACAGCATCGAAAATTTACTCGTGTCACGCGTGCGGTCACGCAACCAAGCGTTGGCAGCACGATAGAAGTCGTTAGCCTTCGTAGTATCAAATTCTTCTTCGTTGGCTGTCGGAGCCTCTTGCTTCAGCTGATCAGCTACAAAGTTTCGAAAGAGGCTCTTTGAAACCTCCGGCAAATCAGAATTATCCCGATGCCATTGCTCGGGCGTCTCGCCAGATCCCAGTTTGGTTTGGATATTCTTGCCTCGGTGTCTAGCCATATCGGCAAATGCAAAAACCAATACCACTCCCATAAAGGACGCGATGGCTTGCGAAATGCCTAAGTGATCCCAAGGCACAATGATAAATAATAATGCAAGCGTAGGGAGGCCTGCGATAATCGCAGGAAATACCCTTGCTTTAATGCTGTATGTGTCGAATTGCTTTAAGAACTCCATCTACTTGCCGTCTCTAGTTCTGGTTGTAATTTAAACGAAGAGTTAAATAACCTGCTCCGCCCCTGCTGCTTTACGGCAGACAATACTGACGCATCAGCCATGACTGACTACATAACATTTTACCGCGCATGATGTCTAATTAGCGAATCAGTGCATTCCACCGTGTAGGGGCTCGTCTGGGCTGGGTCTGTGGCGGAAATGTTGCATCCATCGAGATGGGAGAGGGGAGAGCTCCTCCGACACGAGCGTTATTTTTGCTCGCCGCTATCTTTCAATACTTCGAGCCAATCACCAATTTAATCGACCGATACGCTTTAATAAACGTATCGACCGAATAAAATGAGATATGACGACAGTATTCTGTCTAAGCCTCTGAAATTTTCTTCAGGAGGATTTGATGAGTTCTTTTTTTGGTCACTCTTCTACTTCGTCATAGAAAGGAACGTAGGAGATCGGCCCCCATCCTTCGCGCTGTGGCATGCCAGGGGTGAAGTGACAAATTGTGCCCCCTTTCGTTTGACCAACTTTAAAGCCACGACGGGCGAATGCGTTTGTTACAGCTCTTTTGGGATGACGCGGTGCTTTTGCTGCAACTGAGACAAAGGCGGTACGAGTAGGCTCCTCAGGCGCATTTGGCAGCGGCTCACCAACGAGCATATTCAAGGTCTCAGAGGAGACGTTGTGACGCCCTCCATGGTGAGGGATTTGCACGAAGGTTACACGCCGTGGCAAATCGATACCGATGCCAGCAGCATATTCTGCAGAGGCGCGAAGCGTTTGGATTCCTGCATCCCCCGTCAACAAATAGCCCCTATCTCCCACTGACGCGAACAGAATTGCGCTGCTTTCATTTTCAGCAGAAGTCGACACGGTATCTGGAAGGTATTCCACGTCCCAACGATCGGCGATGAATCCCAAAGCTCCTTTGACTGCGTCAAAGACGGAAGCCAGTGCGCTCTCGTTTTTCTTCAGATCGGGGGCTTTTTCGAATTGTGGTACTAACTCATGGACATAACGGTCTCGGGTGGGAGAGAGGACAGTAAAAATCCCAATCTTGCTGCCGGCAAATGGCTCGAAGATTTTAACCCCTCGTTTTTGGGCTGCTTCTTCCAAGGCGTACGCTGCCGACATTTTTTTCTTCAAGCGCTCCTCTAGGCTGGCGTCAGTAATCCGGCCATCACGAAAATAATGTCGAATCTCGTTGCTGTACGTCCAAGGTTGGTGCATCCAAACCTGGCCAACTGTCAGATTCTCCAGGACGTGCAGTAATCCACCTGCATGGTCATTATCGGGGTGGGAGTTGACCACGTAGTCAACGTAATGAGAATGAAAATGCGTTTTCACGTGGTCAACCAATGCAGAGCCGTAAGCTTTGGTTCCGCCATCGTAGATCAATATTTTGTACTGATCATTTTCACGCCACCGAATAGCAATGGCGTCCCCGCTGTGTTCGCCTTCCCCAACTGGTAAGAAGTCAATTTCGATGCTGTCCGCCACAAACATATGCTCCGTAAGAATTCCGCGAAATCTATCGCGGTCAGGGATGGCCTTTGGCCATTTGTGGAGTTAGATTGGGGGCGAATCCAAAAACTTCAAGGCGCTTGGTAATTTAGTCTTGCATAGCTTCGCTGTTGCGATGTCTAAGGCGCAAGAGGGGGCAGTCGCCTTAAGCTGCTTACATAATGCCGACTACGGATCTGGCCGAAGCCCATTGTGGCTCGGTACGCTAGCTTGATGGCTCCAAGCAGCCGATTCCGTCACAGAAAGCATGCGCGAATCAGGCTCTCGAGTATGCCTGCAGACTTTGATTTCGCTGGAAAATGGAAGTGCCCAAAGTGCAAGACTTGCTATGCCGGCACAGCTTAAGATCACTGTGTTGGCGCTGATTGAAAACTGACTCACTGGGTCAGCTTTCGGTCAGCGGCAACACCTGGCGATACACATTTTCGCGCCCGTAGAAAATGGACACCATCGTTTCATGGACTGGGATCAGGAAGGTGTGTTTACGGAAAAGTCCACTGCACCTTACTCCCTTCCCTACTTGTCGTACTTCGATGGCAGCGGACAGTCATAATTGACGTCTATCATATCGAGATTTGTCAACTCGAAAGTGGCATAGTTGCGTTCATTATAGACTTTCACGCTCGGCTGCCCATACAGGAAAACGAAAGCGGTAGGTATCGGTTTTTTACAGACCTTGGAAAGCCTGACTGCCATGAGATTCTTCAGCTTGAAACTATCGATCAGAGAATCCGAAACGAAGGTAGACGTCACCAGATTCTCGCCCCCTTGCTTGAGACTTTTCTTGAACTTGATTTTGTAGGCCTTATCATTTCTAGTCCGATCGACATAAGCCCACCCGTAATAGATAACCGGATGTTTTGGAAGATCTTCTAGATCTTGCTCCCATATGCATTTGAAAATGCTGCTATACAGGACGTCTTGTCCGAGAATATTGAGGCGACGAAACTCGATACTCCCATCTTCTCGATATCGTATATACCGGCTGACAATCGACCGAACGGAGTAAACGGGGCCGCTAGGGCCTTTTTCGCCGAGCTTTGGCGTATAGGGCTTACGGGCCTTTGCAAGTTTCTTTGCAACCAGCATGTCCGCACTAGGATCCAGCTTACGCTCCTCATAGTACGAGTCGGGGCGATCCAGCTTGAAAACGTCTACGATAGACTGATCAGACCGTCTGACGCTCTCTGCTCTCAGGGGCTGCTGGCTCTATGACCTCTTTGAAAGGGGCCTCTTCAGGAATCCCGCATCCCTCACTATGGGCACCGATAACCCTGAAATGTGGCACCACCTTCATGTTCTGAACGTCTTTGTCCAAATTGGCGCAGGTAACCTGAGCGCTACAGTCCGCCCCCGGGCAGATAAAGGCCTTTTTGCTCGTGATCACCCGTGACCAGTAGAGATCATAGGCTCGATCAGGATCGACAAAGTCGTTAGCTTCAATGCTGAAAGCGAGATCCAATGGCATGGCGTGCAATCCCTAAACTAACTGACCGACCGGACGTCGATGGTACCTGAAGGAAAGCCGCTGTCCTGCGACAGGTCTAAGATATTGCAGATAAAACCATAGTTACAATCCTCCGTTATCTTTCCGTAACCTTGACTCGGGAGGAGGCTCGCGAGATGGAAAACGGGCCCGGCTTAGTTGTAGGTTTTTCAGATGGAGGAGAAAGTTCTGTCATCGATCAAGGAATACCAACCAAGGCCCCAGATCTCACGGAGCATTTGGATGACCCTCGGGCTGCCGTCACGCGGTACCGTGCTTCATGACCTAGTTCACAAAGGACTGCCTTTTGAATTCCTCGACCGAATGGCGAGCCTTCTGCAGGTGCAGCGGGGGGGTTCTCCAAGGCTATTTGCATGTCACCCACAACGTTGGCGCGTAGGGTGAAAGTAGGGCGGTTAAATTCCGTAGAAAGCGACCGGTTGGTCGCATTGATAGCGGTCTTTGAGCAAGCCCTTTACCTGTTCGAAAACGATGTCGCCGCAGCAACGGGATGGATTAGTACGCCGGTGCGGGGCCTCGGTTCGAAGCGTCCACTGGATATGATTAGTAAGAGGGTGGAGACGAACGCTGTGCTCGATCTTATCGGTCAACTGGAGAGGGGGGCTCGTGTGAGATTCGATAGGCGACTCGCTGGGCTGCTGAGCTAAAGCTGCTTTGGCTATTGCTCCTTCGGGCTTAAGCCCGGCTCGACCCAAATCGTCCATCCCCTGGGCGAGTCACTCCACGGCCTGCCATGATTGTTTTAAAGACGCGCATTTCGGCTGTCTCATTTATCGAGGGCGTTACCAAGCTGTCCGCTATTAGTGCCCGAAGAGCGAGGGCTTCGCGCCTCACTCCTTGCGAACTACGGGGGCGAGTGCGTCCCCACCGTCAGTCAGCGGGACACTTGGCTCTTGAGAGGCCAATCTTCTGGAACCAATGCAGGAGGCTTGCTCCAGAGCGCCTCCACCAAGGACGTCTGGAACCAGTCGTCACGCAGGTTGGCATGCTCTGTCACGATGATTTGGAATCCAGGCACGTCCTCGACCGTGAACTGGTACAGCAAGTTAAATAGCTTGCGCACGGAATCCATATCGGCATCGGACTCCTCGGTGTTTTTAACGGTACCGTCTACAGCTTTGTAGGCCTCCTCCGAGGGGAAATATACCTGAGTCGGCTGATCGATCATCAAAAAGCGAGGCATAGGTCGATTGCTCTCTGCGCAGTACCAGTGCAGCGCGAGCAGTGCCGAGAGGTGATAGGCAAGGTAGTTTTCGCCACCACCTGTCCTCGACATGGGCACAGGACGCTCAGGGCGATCAAAAACGATGGTCAGACGCTTCAGGTCTAAACGGGCAGGATAGGCGCTGAATTCCGATTTGAAACGCTGGTTGTAGACATTCATCTGTGCCGAGATGCTGTTTATGATAGATGCTAGGCGGTCATCCACGTCTACATCCGCCAAGGTCTTTTCCAGTTCCTCTACACGCACTTCCCTACGGCGATGGTCGACCAGGTGCTGTTTCAGCGAGTTGTCAGGGATGAACCCCTCCAAGAAATAGCTGATACGGCCCACCACATGTTTGGCGGCATCGCTTTGCTTCTGCGCGTTGGCCAAAACCGCATTGGTTGCGATGGCTGCAGTCAGCTCGGCTTCTTTTTCGGCGATCGACCGGTGGGTCACTTGAAGTCGTTGAGACTCTTCTTCTAAGTAACCCTGGAGTTGAGGGCGCTGCCCCATGACCGTCTGCATCTCAGCTTCCAAGGATTCCAGCTCGCCGATCAGTGCTTGGGCAATGGGTGTGTCCATGGCCAGGTTCTTTTCTGCGAAAGGCCACTGCCACTCGCCTGTCGAAGAATGTTTTGGAAGCGACTTGATAGAGGCTAAGCGGTCAATGTGCTCCGCTGCTTCGCTCTGGAAGCCGCCGGCACGTTTTTCGAACAGCTTCCCGGCCTCAATTTTGGCTTTGATTTCGCGCCTGGCCTTACGAAGCTTGGCAAGCTCAAACTCTAGTTTGGGAATCTTGTCGTCAGGTTGGGAGTGAGGCTTGGCGGGAGACCACTGCTCAGCCGTTTTGAGCGCCGCAAGGATTTCATCCATTTCACCGGTCGAGGTGCCTTCGGGAAGTATTCCTACAGTCTTAGCTTCCGTGAGCAGTGAAACAGCTTGCGTTCGGTTATTTCCCACTGCCTGCTTGGCCTGATCCAGCAATTTTGCTTGGGCTCTCAGGTCTCGCTGTGCTGTCCTAAGCTTGGCCTGCAACTCGTAACGCTCATTGGTCGACGCACCTAATAGGATTGGCAGCGTGTCCTTGATCGCCTGGGGTTGAAATGGCTCCTGCTGGCGATAGAAAAGCTGATCCTTGTTTGTGACCAAGCCCTGCTTTTGAAAGAGGTAGTAGTACGAGTGCTTGATGGACGCTTCGTAGCTGTTGCGCGTGTGCTGTTCGGCAACCTCGGTACGGTTTTCTGGAATGCCGAGATGTCGTGACAGCAATGACGTAACGGCGATGTCGTCGGTGTTGATCACGAGCTCTGAGTATTCAGGTGGCTGCACGAACTCACCAGTGCGTGTCATGGCCATACTGCAGCTAGCTCCTCCAGAACGTGGAGCAGGTTTGGCCACCATTACCTGTACATCCGTAAACTGATAGATCACTGCGAACCATGAGACCTTGTCTCGGATAACGCCTTCTGCAACGTTGAAGTCGGACTGGCCCATGCAATATTCGATGATGTCCGAAAGCGCGGATTTGCCCGTTGAGGAACGGCCAGTAATGACATTGAGCCCGTCGACTTCGAAGTTGAGATCGCGGCGTTGTCCGTCGTGGCTATATAGATGGATAGAGCTGATTTTCATGGTCGAATTCCAAAAGCCGTGTACACCGTTACCCTGTCTGCGATTCTGGCAAACTCTCTCCCCAGCAACATCGCCGCCCGTTGGCACGCCACTGATTCTTCCGTGCCTTGGATGTCTGCCTTGAGCCTTCGGGCTTTCGGAAGGAGTCGTCCCTGCGGGGTAACCTCAAAGCAATCAGTGTGGTGGGCCAAAGCGAATGCCTCAAATGTAAAGGGCAGCATTTCTGTCACCCGTTCAGGCAGCCCAATTTGCAGTTGGGGATTGGTTTCCACTGTCTTGAGCAGGTAGCCCTTGTACAGCTTCATCAGCAGACTTCGAGAATCGTAGTGCAGGCTCAATGGCAATATGAGCAGCGATAGCGAGAACGGCATTCCCTTGGGATCTGCCGTTGCGTAAGCCTTTAGGGCGCGCATCAGCACGACTGCACAGAAGGCTGGGTTGAAAAGGTTTTTGGTTTCAAAAGGACGCTGATCCCAGCCAATCATTCTGTTTCTCCGGCAGCCTTGATCAGGCGATCCAGAAGCTGTGGATGCCAGTAAACAGTGGGGTAGGGGCGCTTATTGGCGAGAATCTGAAAGCTGCCGCGAAGGACGTAAGGCTCTGTCACGCGTGCCCGGATTTTCAGATGATCAAGCTTTTGTGCTTCGGTCTCTGCCCAGGTGTAGAGCTTCTTTCCTGCAGCAATCAGTGTCTGTTCTAAGCTGGCCTCGATCGGTGCGTCGAAGGCATCATCGAATACGATGTCTTTATTGCGCTCCCACTCATTCGTCAGCCGATTTTCGTAGCGTGTGATTTCTTCAGAGCCGACTAGGCGCTGCCTTGAGTGTGCGGGAACGACGCAGGCACAGGGGGGACTTCGCGTGGGTTCTGAGTCCTGAGCCGCACCGGCTATGGGCCTGGGCTGGCGTGAAATGGATTGAATTTTCGGCGCTCTCGCATCGGAGGATCGAAGTGCGAGGCCTCAGGGGACGATGAGAGGCAGCGGTCGGTGCTCTCCCTATGGGCAGGTCATTTTGTTTGGCCCTAGGCAGATTTAAGCCACGCGCGACCATTGTCTCTGGGTCTAACGCTCGCAATAGCATCCTTTCCATGTTCGTCCTATCTTAACCGATTCCCTCCCGGCGACTATTCTGCTTTGAGTAGTGGCATATGGCAATCGCTCTGCTGTAGGCACTGCCCACCCGTGGCAAGTTGACCAGGTCTCGCAGTAGCTCCGCAGCAGGGAGCGCTACGGACTGAAGGGCTTAAGGTCGCGTTTAGATATGCTTTTATTTAAATGACGCGCCAAGTCGAACGTCTCGGGAAAGGTAACGCTGTGAACCTCATTTCGTTCAAATGCAGTGGGTTTGAGATCACTGCCGGTAAAGTCGGAGCCGTTTAGGACGCAGCTCTTTAGCTCTGTCCGAGCGAAGCCGCTGTGTCTGAAGTTGCTCGACATCATCATTGCCCCGTTGAACTTGCAATCGGAGAAATTGGCATGCAGGGCTTCCAAGTTCAGCAGGTCTGCACCGACCAAGTTGCAGAGCTGTAAGTCTGCCCAGTTGAGCCTTGATCTCTGCAGGGAGGCCTTACGCAGGGAGCAGTGTTGGAGATTGCTGTAGCTCAGGTCGCAGCATGCCAGCGATATCCTGTCGAGCATTTCACCAGGCAATTCAATGCCTCTGAGGTCATCCAGGTCATTCGGAGACAGCGGATTACTTACTGGGGGGAGGTCTAACAGTAGCTCCGGCCAGTCTTCGCTCCCCACACGCAGGGCAATAAGTAACTTTCGCCGAACTTGCTGTCCAGCGGCAGTCTTCCAGCGATCCTTGAGTTCTAGAACGCCAGGTTCGGGCAATTTTTGTTTATCGTCCATTCATTCACCACCAAGAAACGTCTTGACCTCTCTACTTTCCCAGCCCGCCGGATCATTGAGGGGAGGATCCACGAATCGATCGCTCCCTCCATCTCTCCTGGAAAAGGTGCGCCGGCAAATCCGTTGGCCGTGGGCACTTTACCGGCCAGCAGCTTTTCAACATCCCAGCCAGGAATATTGTCCAACTCATAAACCCAGCCACCTTCGTCGGCCCAGCACACGGCCCCCTGACCCAAAGCTTCATTCACCATCAAAAAGGGCGTTGTGCCTCGGAACCTACTATCACGCCCTTTTCCGGCATGCCGCAAAAGATCAACGCAGAAGCCCTTTAAAGGTAACCCTTTGGTGAAGGCTACGTCTGGTGTCAGATTTGACGTCCCGTAGTACTGCTGGGTGCCTAGTTTCGCAGGTGCTTCGAACGCACCATTCGGCAATCTTGCCGTCAATATCATCATTGGCTGGGAGCTCTTGCAGAAGCAAGTCTCATCGCTGCAAAGCCGCATTCCATGATTCACCATCAGCATCCTGCAATCGTCCCTTCGCTATTGCTGCTCATGTGCCATTTTTCTCGAACCAATCCAGTGCCAAAAAGTGATCTTGGTGAGAGGGCCGCTCCCCGTCAACGTTTACCGGAAAATTATTTATCTTCAACGTTAAAGTCTGCCCTTAACCCGTCCGATTAGATTTTGAGAACATAAATAATGACGGTGTTTTGTGGGCAAATATGACGGGCAGTCAGAAGTATTCCTTGCGACTCGCGATCTCACGTGCTGGCGAGAGCGTGAATACAACGACAAATATCCATGCCAAGTATCAAGCTTTCAGGGAGTTAACAGTGTTGATATCAATTTAGATACCGTATCGATTAGGTTTGCTAGTCCCGTAGCTGAAGAGGTTGCGCGCTGCCTTTACGATGCTGTCCTGATTACGGTGGGAAATCTGGCCGGATTTGTACCAACGCCTGCCGCACGGGACAGTATGTTTGAGCGCAAATATCACAAAAGAGTATCCGGAGATTGGAGTTACACCGCTGACGGGAAATTCAGTTGTCACGGATCCGAAAGTGCGGTCTATTTTGTCGAGCTCCCAACAGATACCAATGATACAACTGAGCAAGTGGGCGTCTACACAGTTGAGGACGGTGGAGCAGAGCTTGTATTCGAGTTCATGTGCTATTCGTTCAGCATGCTTGACGCGGTTTGGCTAGCTAACAGTTTGATGGAAGCCGCAGGAGGTGAGCCTTTGGATGTTCTGGAAACTACTAGCGTGAGCAGCTCGAGCTGCGTGCCGCTGGCGGTACTAAAATTCATGGGCTTGTTTGAACGTTAGGATAACCCCGGCAATCCTAGTTGAGGCTATGACCGTTATCGCCCCTCCGGGCTATCAGCCCGGCTTACAGTCAAGTTCATGCTAAATGAAAATCGGGAAGGAGAACCTGGGCAAACCAGGCCGGTAAGCTTACCTCCAGCCTTTGGAGGTTAGATGGCGGGCTCACCACGATACCGAGGTTGAGCAGCCGGTTGAGCTGGTCGCTTGCTGCTTCACGTGGAAGACCGGTAAAGGTTACGAATTCGGTGCGAGGTAGTGAGCCTTGGATTAACAGCGCTAGGAGCGCCGGCATCGTTTCTGGGCTGACGCTTGCTTCCGTCAATCGCGAGTTTGTTCTGTACGCATGGGCAACGGACTCACGAAGCTGGTGACGACTCAGAGCGGTAGTCATGTAGTCCACTTCTTCATGGCAGACATCAAGCATGAACTCAATGAAGGTGAGAGAGGCTCTGTCTGTTCGCTGGAATCCACTAGCAAGTTGTCTCTCTTGCGTGTCACCAGTTATGCCCAGCGCAGCGTGATACTCCTCCTGTCTACGAGCTATACCGCGAGATAACGACCACAGCTGCGGATGTAATCCGATCTGAGCGAAATGCGTATGAACGATCAGCCTCGCCACGGCCCCATTACCGTCAGATAGCGGTTGAGTTTGTACAAGGTGATAGTGGTGGGCTAGCGCCGCAATGAGACGTCGACGAAGCTCGGTGATTTCCCCCAACGTGGACTGCATGCTAGCCAAGTTGGTTGCGTCTTCCAGCACCTCCAGGTCAGTGTTGTGCCCGTCGATGATCCTCGAGTACTCAGCGTCAGAGACCTTCAGCTGTCTGCTCAAGCATGCTGCAGTTTCAGGTGCGAGCAGGCCGGCAAGGAAAGCTGTTTTCGTTACAAGCACGTCTGCTTTCGACAGTATCGACGGAGGAATCGAATCGGGCAGGGGCGGAATAAGCCATTGATCAGCGGTCATCTGAGATATCTATAAAAGGATATTGTTTCATTCATCATCCGCCATCATCGATGAGTTTGGGTCGATATTCGATTTGGGCCGGCTGCGGGCCACGTAAACTGGGCCGCTCACGAAATTCCGGTGGTTGCTTCGGCCAGGAAACGCTCAGCAAATTCCGGTTGGCGTACACAGGAATCCGGTGCCCTAGCCCGATTGCACACCGAACGGAGCCAGTGCTGCTGATGGCGTGTGGGAGATAAAACCCCCGATATTCGATTCTGGCCGGCTGCGGGCCACGTAAACCGGGCCGCTCACAAAATTCCGGTGGTTGCTTCGGCCAGGAAACGCTCAGCAAATTCCGGTCGGCGTACACAGAATTCCGGTGCCCTAGGCCGATTGCACACCGAACGGAGCCAGTGCTGCTGCTGATGGAGGGTGGGAGATAAACCCCCGATATTCGATTCTGGCCGGCTGCGGGCCACGTAAACCGGGCCGCTCACCAAACTCCGGTGATTGCTTCGGCCAGGAAACGCTCAGCAAATTCCGGTCGGCGTACACAGAATTCCGGTGCCCTAGGCCGATTGCACACCGAACGGAGCCAGTGCTGCTGCTGATGGAGGGTGGGAGATAACCCCCCGATATTCGATTTTGGGCAGCTGGAGGCCACATAAACCGGGCCGCTCACCAAATTCCGGTGCCCTGTCTCGGTATATATTGGTTCGTTGCACGTCGAACGGGCCAGGGATGCTGATGATGGACTGTGGGAGATAAAACCCCCGATATTCGTTTCCGGTCGGCTGCAGGCCATGTAAATCGGGCCGTTCACCAAGCTCCGGTGATTGCTTTGGCCAGGAAGCGCTGACCAAGTTCCGGTCTGCGTACATAGGATTCCGGTGCCCTATGTCAATGCCCGCCGAAAGGTTAGGATGATTTCGCTACCTATCGATACCTCGTCATCTCGGGTCTGATTTACCTAAGCGTCGGGCGATTGGAGATGTCGCTGATTCGGGCCACTTGGCCCGGCTTGGTTGTAGGTTTTTCAGATGGAGGTGAAAGTGCTGTCATCGATCAAGGAATACCAACCAGGGCCCCAAATCCCACCAAGCATTTGGATGACCCTCGGGCTGCCGTCACGCGGTACCAGGCTTCATGACCTAGTTCACGAAGGACTGCCTTTCGAATACCTCGAGCGGATAGCGAACCTCTTGCAGATACAGCCGGGGGTTATCTCCACGGCTATTTGCATGTCACCCACAACAGTGGCCCGTCGGGAGAAAGCAGGGCGGTTCAACACCTTCGAAAGCGACCGCCTCGTTGCATTGGTAGTAGTCTTTGAGGAAGCCCTTTCCCTGTTCGAAAACGATGTTTCCGCTGCAACGGAGTGGATGAGCTCGCCGGTTCGTGGGCTAGGTTCGAAGTGTCCGCTGGATATGCTTGGGATGAGGGTGGAAAGCGAGACTGTCCTCGATCTTATCGGTCGATTGGAGAGAGGAGTTCTTGTGTGAGACTCGTCAGGCCAGCTTAACGCATCTCTCTATGTGCCGCGAGGTGCTGCATCTCGGCTGTCCATAGTCGCAAAAAGCGGCGCCAATCTCTCGCGTAACAGCCTTGCCGTAATCGAGTAGACCCGGTGCTCGCTTCTTCGAAACGCGTCTTCCACGGTTCTGGTATGTGCTCGTCAAGCACGACGACGAAGTGGGATCCGCTGACTCCCTCGATCTCGGTTTCTGGAACACATTCTCGTAGCTCATCAACCGACATGGCTACTGCATCGCCTATAGGGTCATCTCGATCTTGGTGCTCAATTTCATCAAGAATCTCAAGGCACTGAATCGCTCGATCAGATCCAGGCTGCAGCCTTTCTAAATCCCACAGAGCGTAGCGCCGTTTGCGTTCGCGTTGCCAGAGACGGTTCGCGTCAATCATTTTTATTCACCGCTATTCCAGGCCTCAGTGAGTTCGTCTATTCGATCCGCAATTTGAGGCTTCTTTGATAGGACTAGACAGCGCGTGTTGCCGACAAATTCTTCTATCAGATACACAGCGTCGCCTACATCGAGCTCTAGTTCCGGCAGTGCTTCATCCGGAATCCGGATTGCACCGTCACCATCCCAATCTTCGATCATCACTTTCATAGGTAGCTTTTTCACGTGTGGTCTCCATTGTTTCTGAGTCGACAATCCTTGCGTGCGATTGACGGAGAGATGGCCCCGATTTACGCCATCCCGCTCAGAGCCGATAGGGATGAAGCTTATTGGCTATGTAGCTGGTCAATCACTGCCAAGTAGCGCTGGAATGGCTCCGCAAGACGTTTGGGCAAGGTGCGGTGCCAAGTTCCACGTCGATACTCATACCAGACGTCTTCTTCAGGACGATGGTTAATGATACCGAGCCGATTCTTGTACCCCACCAAGGCATTGCCCTTGCCAGCCAGTAATGCGGCGATGGCAATGTGCATGAGGTGGCTCGGCACGTCCTGCGGTGTCCTGGGGCGATCCAAGGTGATCGTCAGGCAGCGCTGCTCGTGGAACTCACGCCAATCCGGCCCCGCGATGTCGCCGAGGTTGGCAACTTGCTTGGCTGCTGACTCGCTTTTGCCGTTGACGACTCCCAGTAGAACCGTAGGGCTCAGAAGCCCGAGTGCCGAACTGACCTTGGCCAGGGTCGCTTTCACCCGCTCCAGGTGCTCATCAGCGGCAAATACAATGAACTGGTGCCGGAAGTCTTCCCCCTCGATTAGCGTAGAGGGCAACTGAACATAAAGTGGATATAGCAGGTCATTCAAGTAGATGAACGTCTTGCGCCGGCCCTCATCATCGCTGGACTTCGTTGCTGTCAGCGCCTGCCGGGCCCACTGCGGTGTCAGCTGATCCAGACTCATGTCGGTGATGTCGATGGATATGAGTGGAAAGCCCATTGAGCGACCAGCCAGAGCCTTTCGCCCATCAAATGCGTGGCCAAGCTCAATTTCGATACCCGCCAGCACCATCGGATGCCGAAGAATGGGCTTGCCGAGCACCGCCACATCAAGGCGATAGGAGTTGCCAAACGGTGTCTTGATGCTCTGTTCTTGGGTAACGCCATTAGCCCCGAGCAGGAGATTGCCGGCCAGATGATACTGGCTGATCGTTTCATCCCTGTAGTACCAGGGCATGGCCAGCCCTGCGTCGAGTCGGCGCTGGAGCTCATCGGCTATTAGCTGCTTGGCTCGCCTGTGCTCCTCGCTTTCGCCAATATGACGTTGTCGAGCTTTTTCCTGACTGTCGAAATAGTCTGCGGCTCGAACGCCGCGTTTGCCGGTGTATGTTCTGAAATAACTGCGTGTTTTCAGCTTTCCATCATCATTGAAACAAGGGCTTACCCAGCTTACGAGGCGGTGGGGTTTGTCCGTAGTGACCAAGGGCCACATCTTTCGATAATGCTCCCGGCTTTTAATTTCGTACGCCGTAATCGGAGTTTGGAAGAGGCCTTTCCGTGAAAAGACCACCAGCGCGTCATCCATAGCAATGCAATCCGAAGAGGTATAGCCAGGGAGAATAGCGCTTCGCTATCAGCCCTGAAACGCTTGAGTTCGGAGAATGTGAAAGTGGTGGGCAGCGCCGCAACGGTACGCTGATGAAGCTCTGCTAGCTTCTTCGGGTTTGCATGTTTTTCGCAAAATCTGGAGAGCGGAATGTGCTGCTCAGAACAGGCCGGCGCCGACTGTCAGCGGCGAAAAAAACATTGACGCCAGAAGTGAAGCCGCTCTGAGGTTTACCAGGGTAATACGTCGGCGCCGGCTGAGCGGCTGACAGATCTGATTCTGATCAAAGGGGGCGTGGCCACCTATATGTCCAGGTCTTCCGAAAACTGCGGGCTCAGCGGTCGCTTTGCAAACGACCGCGTGTGAGTGCACATCCCGGAATGTCCACCCCCGATGAGACCAAGTGATCACCGGAGATCTGTCTGCGGCTGCCCAGCCTGTTTGCAAGTGAGAAATTAATGGGCGTGCTCGATACGGTAGATGGTCGGTGAGGGAGGGGGATAAAGTTGGCTGGCGTGCCGGTTGATCCGAATTGGGAAATGCGACTAGAGAGGATGAACCAAGGCTTCACAACGAGGATAGATGAGCTGTGGCTTGCCTTCTGTAAATCAGGCTAGGTAACTCCGTGATACGTGGCTTTAATAAATAATTCGTTTTCACATTGCCATCCTACTAACTAGTCTGCGGTTTGTTTGATGATTCTATTATTAATTAAGCCGAGCAAAAAACTAAGCTAACAAGCAGGTCAGGTTTTGCTGGAGTGAGAAGGGTTCTCAACTAATGAATTTTTCTCAACCCATGTAACTTGTTTGTCGTAATTTTGACAGAAAAACACGTCATTTTTCAGACGTTCGGTTCGTCGTGACACGACCCGTCATCTCTTATGTGGAGGCGACTCGGTTCAAATTTGTAACAATTTACTTCACGTTAAATCTAGCAAACCCTCGTAACTCGCGGGCTGTGCATACGTACAGCTAAAAAATGGGATCCAACAGACGGCTTGCGCCAAGCTCTTCGTGCGGCGTCTGCTTGCGGTGTCCTGTTTTTTTGCCTATGTTGTAGCTGTGCCATAGATATGGCACTACATGTTGTGTTTTTTCTCAGTGGTCTGGAAGTGGATTTCGTGGGATGGGTACTAGGTAAGTGAAAGTGGCTATCGGCCATCTTTGAGTCGCGGCCAGTGAATGAGTCGGTGGGATGATGTGCGTTGGGGCTGCCAGTGTTGCAGGCTGTGTGGATGCTAAATGAGTGGATTGTGCTGACCCCAAACTCCAGTACGGAGCTTTCGACGGGAATTCACTCGGAGTGTTTTAAGCACAGTTGGTTACCGCATCCTCAAAACTATCTTGTTCACCCGAAATCCGCATTCAGCACATAAGCGTACTTAAAGCTTTGTCCAGAACTAGGCAAAGCAACAGGTTCATTCGTGCTCCGCCTTTTCTGAGGGGCAGTGGCTTTTAAACAAAAACGTTTTCCGTGTTTGGAAAGTCGTATCCAGCCGATCTTGGGTACTATTTTCCAGATAGCGCAAGGAGGTACGAGTGGTAGCTAAGTTTTCTTTTTCCAGGTTGGTAATGGCGATATGACCTTGGTGCGCTTGGCGGATACTAGGGTCACTACCATTCTGATTGATTGCCACATTAGAGCGGCGGCAGATAACCCGAACGATGACACCCCGAACGTTGGTAGGGCGCTGCGTGAGCGATTGATTTATGACAAGGATGGCCGCCCCTTCGTTGATGCATTTCTGCTGAGTCACCCTGATCAGGATCATTGCGGGGGGCTGCGCAAGCATTTCTGGCTGGGGCACCCCGATGACTACCCTGACGATGATCTTGATCGCTGGGAAAAGCGGATCATCATACGCGAGCTTTGGTCTTCCCCACTGGTCTTCAGGCGGCGGTCGAAGAACCACACCCTTTGCGATGATGCGAGTGCCTTCAATAAAGAGGCACGTCGGCGGGTGAAGCACTGGCGTGATCACCGCTGGGCGTCCAGCGGCAATCGCATCCAGATCATGGGCGAGGACGTGGATGACAAGACCGATGACCTGAGAGCGATCCTGGTCAAGGCAGGCGAATGGTTCAGCACCATCGACGGCTCTTCCTCTTCTCTGTTCAGAGCGCAGCTTCTGGCGCCGGCACCCCATGAGGATGACGCTGAGCTCGAAGAGGCGCTGACCAAGAACGAGTCCAGTGTTGTCATGAACATGGAGATCGCACCGTCAATCTTCACCAGCAAGCGTACCCGGTTCCTGGTAGGCGGGGACGCAGAGGTTTTGATCTGGGAGCGGATGTGGGATCGGTTTGAGGATGACCCGCAAACCCTCGCTTATGATCTGCTGCTTGCACCCCATCATTGCTCGTGGCACACGCTGTCGTGGGACAGTTGGTCTGGCAAGGGAGAGAACGCGAAGGTCTCCGAGGCTGCACGGAACGCCCTTGGCCAAGCTAAAGAGTCGGCCACAATTATCTCCAGCAGTAAAACAATCGTAGATGATGCCAACGACCCGCCCTGCATCCGCGCTAAGCGGGAGTACCAGGCGATCTTGAAAGATGTCGATGGCTGGTTTGCCTGCACGGAAGAAAATGGCTCCAAAGGGGTACTTGAGCTTGAGGCGACATCTGGCGGCAGCGTAGTCAAAGCGGTTGTAGCGGTCGCCGCAGCTGCGACCTCGGCTGCAGCAGCTGCTGCACCCCGTGCAGGTGCCGTCAAAAAATGACCAGCTTCTACGTGTTGGGTGAGGCTATGGGTGAGAAGCCCGAACCCATTCATGCGTGCACCAAAGCACTGGTGAAAGCATGCAAGGCGTACTCGGGTGTCGAGCTCCTGGGGCTTCGGCAGGAAAGCGAAGCCGGCGGGGTGACGGAGTACCTCGTGATCGAGGCCGGCGACGGGACTGTTAACGGTGGAAATCCAGGTGGAATCCATCGCGTGGAGACGCTAGCAATTGCAGTCAATCCACGGCTTCATATCCCGGTTACCGTGCATGCGCTGCGAATGGACTTCCCAGAGCGTTCACACCTACACGGGTCAGATCCGGGTACTCCCAGGATCCTTTGCCTTTACGACGTGGATTGGAGCGGAGTCGAGCGGATCTGGACGGCTGAACGTTTTCTGGAGCGGATGTTCTGGTGGTTGCGCGAATCATCAGAGCTGCGATTGCACCGGGAGGATCAGCCGTTGGAGCAAATGTTCTACGCCAGTCCCTTCCAGCTGATTCTTCCGGCTATGGATCCAGCGCAGCTGGCTCAGGGAGCTTGCAAGCTTCGAGTTGTGCTGACTGACACAGCCGAAAAAATCACGCTACGGGCTGTCATCGATTCTGATGCTTCGTCAGAAAAATCAGGCTACCGGTTGCTTAACATTATGGTTCCGCCTGTTGAACCAACGTCAGTGGTGATGTTTCCAGCCAACCTCGGGGAGTTGCATGATCAGTTGGTGGAGTGGGGTAGCGAACTGTCCCAGCAGCTTTCTGATTGTGTGTACGAGGCTGCTACCGGTGGTATTCAGAAATTTGAAAAGGGCGAAAGACAAGGGCTTTTGATTCTGGTCTGGGTGCCTAGGCTTCGCCATAGCGTCGTAGAGCGCACGGATGTGAAGGGGTACATGCTGGAGGTCAACTTGTTTGATCTGGCAGCCTCATTCGAAATGCTTGCACCGGCAACGGCAGAGGGAGTTTTTTTCCCAGCAGTGCAGATTGGAGGGTACACGGGACAGGCCTGGAAAGAGTTTGGCGTACGTCCTGTGGAGGTTCGCGGCTCCCTGAATGCGGCGTTCGCTAGAGATCTCTCTGCTGTTGACTCTACCACCGCGACATTCAATGGAGTGCTGGCTGGAACGGGTGCCCTTGGAGGCATGCTCGCGGATATCTGGACGCGATTGGCATGGGGGAGCTGGACATTCATCGACCCTGACTTGCTGCTACCGCATAACGTTGTAAGACACGTTGCTAATGACGAGTACGTAGGCTTTCGGAAAGCGGACGTGCTCCAGGACATGATGCAGCGAGTGTATCCGGGGGAACCAGCTCCAAAAGCTATCTCCAAAGGAATCTTGGCAGATGATGCTCGCATCCATGAGGCCATTGAACACGCGGATCTTTTGATTGACGCTACAACGACGTTGGCGGCGCCTCGGGATTTGGCGCTGCGTGATCAGGCTCCTCGGGTCGCGAGCGTATTTCTGACGCCATCTGGCATGGCCAACGTCATCATTCTCGAGGATTCGGAACGGCTACAACGAGTTGATGCGCTGGAGGGACAGTATTACCGAGCGATATTGAGTAATCCCTGGGGCGAAGATCATCTCGTTAACCATCTGGGGGATCGTTGGGTCGGTGGTGGTTGTCGTGATGTATCGTTCCGGATGTCCAATGAGAACATCCACATACATGCGGGTTTGATTTCGCGCAGGTTGCGGAAAATAGTAACCAGTTCAGAGCCTAAGATCCTGATATCCACACTGGATGATGAATCAGGCAGTGTGGAGTCTCGCGAGGAGCAAGTCCACCCAGTCACTTCCGTAAAGGTAGGGGAGTGGATGGTCAAATATGACAGCGGTTTGATTGAAAAGATCAGGTCGCAAAGGTTGTCCGAGCTTCCCAATGAGACCGGTGGATCGATTCTTGGGATTACTGACTTGAAGAGTAAAACGATCGTCCTGGTTGATACCTTGCCACCTCCACCAGACAGCGAGTCGGGCCCCACCCACTTCATCAGAGGTAAAGAGGGGCAGTTGGACGCACTGAAGAGGGTGCATCACCTAACTGCTGGGGTCGTTGACTATGTGGGTGACTGGCATTCGCACCCCAATGGTTGCTCCGTTAATCCAAGCACAGACGACGAAATATTATTTGCCACGTTAGTGAAAAGGATGCAAGTGGAGGGGCTTCCGGCAATGATGTTGATTGTTTCAGATGTCGACCTAGGTGTGTACGTGATCTAGCGTTCTGTTAAGTAGAGAATGTGGTCTGGCCGGTCTGCTCTCCAGTGGAGAGCAGCGGAAATTTATAAAATGATTTGAAGGTGCTCATGATTTAATGTGCGATGCATATTTCTGCCTGCAAGTGGATGGTTGTTTATACTTGGCTAGTATATGTTGAAATTTTGATTCTTTTAACTTTGGGGGTGGTATGCCTGTGATAAAAAGCCTTTCCGTGGGCAATGGCGATATGTTTTATATTGCGCACGCTGGTGATAGTTTCACCATGATCGATTGCAATCTTAAAACAGATAGTTCAGAGGAGCTCATTGCTGAGCTCAAGCGGGTGGCCCGAACGAAAGGAATGCGTAGGTTCATTTGCACTCATCCTGATGAGGATCACTTCCGAGGGATCGAGCTGCTGGATAAAGCACTTCCAATTAATAATTTCTACTGCGTTAAGAACACGGTGGAGAAAGATGATCTGACGGACTCGTGGCTGCATTACAAGTCTCTGCGAGACGGAGATAAAGTTTTCTATCTTGAGAAAGGCGTGAGGCGACGCTGGCTTAACGCTAGCGATGAATCACGTGGCAGCGCCGGCGTGCAGGTATTGTGGCCTAATGTGTCCAATCCAAATTTCATCGAAGCGATGCGAAAAAGTGAGGCTGGACATAGCCCGAATAACCTTTCTTGCGTACTTCGCTACGCAGTCAAAGATGGCGCAAGCTTCA
The DNA here is from genome assembly GCF_020423045.1 of Pseudomonas sp. MM213. Classification (NCBI taxonomy): domain Bacteria; kingdom Pseudomonadati; phylum Pseudomonadota; class Gammaproteobacteria; order Pseudomonadales; family Pseudomonadaceae; genus Pseudomonas; species Pseudomonas sp. MM213. The sequence goes on along the minus strand of NZ_CP081943.1, from coordinate 1,752,106 downwards.
TGTGGCTTGGCGATCTTGAAACGGACTTCATGGAAAGTATCGCCGATGACATTGAGTTGGAGAAGACCACCGTGGTTTTCGCGTCTCATCATGGTCGAAAGACAGGGAAAATTCCAGATTCCTGGCTGAAAAAACTGGATCCTCAAATCATCGTTATTGGTGAAGCGCCTCGCCGTGACATGCATTATTACACCGGCTACCAAACGATTACCCAGAATACGGCTGGTCATATCACGTTGGATTGCAGTGATGGTAAGGTTCATGTGTATGTATCAGCGGAAGGGTACTCTCGGGACTTCTTGAGTGATGAGGGGGAAAACAAGTATCCGGGTTATATTGGCTCGTTTGAAGTAGAGACAGAATACACTCTCTGAGAGGTGAGTATGGACTTGAGTAAGATCTACGATCCGTACAAAATCAATGCCAGGATCAAGCCAGCTTTTTTGCTGTTTTTGCCTGTAGTTATATTTGTGATAGCTTTTTTTGAGCCGTCTCGTACGATGGAAGGTATTGCGTTAACTTTTCTGGTGTCGTTTGGAGTCATCGCCTTTGCGGCAAACCAAATGTCCAGCAGAGGCAATATCCTTCAGGAAAAACTTTACAAGAAGTGGGGTGGAGCACCTACCACTATTGTTTGCAGGCATTCTGATGACACGCTGGATCGACCGACCAAAAGCCGCTACATGCAACACTTGGCAGGTCTGATCAAGGGGTTTTCTGTGATCAGTGAAACAGATGAGAAAAATGATCCAAAAGCTGCGGATGAAATGTATCGGTCAGCGGCTAATTATGTAAGGGAGAGGACTCGGGATCAGAAAAAATACTCCATGATTTTCAATGAAAATATTGAGTATGGATTTAGCCGAAACCTTACTGCGTGCAAACCGTTTGGCATCGTACTGACATTAATTTGCCTTGTGCTCTGCTTACTGGGCTTATATCACGTGATAGGTGTTCCATTGGAAAGCCTAAGTCTTACGGATTTAACAAAACATCCGTACTTAGTGACCGCTACGGGTGTCGAACTGCTAATTTTTCTGGGTTGGATATTTTTAGTGAACCATGACTGGGTTCGAGTTCGCGGTCTTGCTTATGCCAAGCGCTTGTTTGAAAGCTGCGAGGAGGTCAGTTGAGCGCTGTTAGGCGCTGCATTCACCCCGGCCTTGAGCCGGGGTCGTATCTGAGAGCCACTCAGACCGCCGGATGAAAAGGCTGATACCCATTAGGGCTTTAGAGATGCCAGTACGAACTACATTGATGTTGTCTTCCGGGGTGGCGAGGGCGCCATTCACATTCCCTGACACATCACTACTCCTCAGTGCCCAACCTACTTAGTAAGCTCCTCCACTGCGGCTCGCAGGGCGTCTTGGTGAAGGCCAGCGACGTGCTTATCGTAGTGATGTCAATCCTTGGCGAGAGGCTGGGCTGGCATGAAGTTGTAGGCTGTCAATGTGTCACAACTGGAAGGGGCTGATGCGTCAATCGCTCACCAAAAGATTGACAGTCAACCGGTCTCAATGGGAAGTATGGGAAAGCCACTTTTCATGGATTATACCGTGTCAATGTATAGAACTGAATTGCGATGCGAAGCACTATTTGTCATGCCTGTCGTAATGGTCTAAGAAGGCAATGCCCGCGCGCAGTAAATTAGATACGTCTATGATGATGCGCCATGCTCTACGCATAATGGTGGTCATGTTTTCTCCTGGGTGTCATTGCTATATATGTGACGAAAATGGATAAAGAAATCTAGATTCTAGTTTCGTCCCCACAAAATTTCTGCTAGCTCATCTCTAACCTCTGATACCTCAATGGATGCTATTGAGTTGGGTGCTATATCCATAATGGTGTCGAAGTAACAAAATTCAGTTGCTTTTAAATCACTGTTATATAGCTCGATATGGTACTCATAGTCTGCGGAAAAACGTGAGCGCAAGGTGGGTATTTTTAGCTCACGGATTTTTTTATAGTTTTTTAGGGTTAGGTGAGCGTTAAACATACAGCTGTCAAATATTCTGTTTTTGTGTGCGCGCGTTACATCCAGCTGTCCTCGTGGACTGGGAATGCTGGAGAAATTAGTGAAAAGCACGTGAATGGAGTCCAATTTGTCAACGTTGATTTTGTTCATGTGGTTGTAGTAATTATGTGTGCTGTTGGGGGAGTATTGACAGGTTGCGTCTACGAGCAAAATTATTTCATCTGATTGGGCCAATGTCTCGTATAAATCTCTGTTCAAATCAAAGAGAACTAGATCGTATTTATTTTTTATGTCGTCAAAGGTCAGTTTTGAAGCTTTTTTTCGAGAAATTATTTCTTTGTCATCGATGCATGAGCTAAAACTCGGAGAGTTTCTACTTCGCTCATTTGCTTCCTCTAATCTTGCTATCTCTGCGGGGTACATAACAATGTCGTGCTGGTCGTAAAAGTCTACTTGAGAAGAAAGGCGCTTCGAGTTCTTTATAGTCTGGCGGTCTGTTTCGGTGTAAGATCGGAATACTTCATCGTTCGCGACTACTGCGACTTTTAAGCCGGTTTGTGCAAATGATGTCGCGACTGCCACGGTTATTGGAGACTTTCCAATACCTCCTTTATAAGCTGTGATACTGATGACTTTCGCGTAGGGCCAAGTAATATTGAATGTGCGCAGGAATTTCGAGAATATGACATCTGGAATCTGCACCTTGGACTCAGCGTTCTCATATCCCCGCCAAGATTTGGTGCATCTCCCTACCGCTGCAGCGGCTTTTTCCGCAGAAATGCCTTTCAATTTTCTCATTGCCTTTAGTTCTTCAGGTCGAATCTTTCGTGCCATTGCGTATGTCCTCGTTTGGTTCGCAAAATATACGGTAGTCGTGTTCCAGCCGAATAGAGGAAACAGTTTCCTCTTGACGGCTCTGCGCGCATGTGATTCTAGGCTTCTCGATTGGAAATGCTTTGACGAAGAAGCAAGAAGGAAGAGGCCAAAGGGCAGAGATTTTTGGAGCAATGAAATACGGGGCGATGGTGTGCAGGCACGACGTTTAGCCTCAGAGGCGATGGTGTCAGGTCGATTATCTGATGTATTTCGATACGATGCGGCCCACAGTTTGGTCACTATGGGAATACTGGTATCAAAGTAGCGAAACGATAGTTATTGATGAGTCTGTTGATCGCATGCCGGTCAGGGCATATGACGCCGATAAGGCCTTATCCATCCCGTTACACGTTCGATTTCGGTTAGATTGCCGAAGGGGGGCCGGTTAATTCTTTTCCTAGTACGCAGCGGACAGGGCTCGCTGGATGTCGTGGACTGCACCGACCCAGTGCCGACCATTTTCGTATGAGGTGAAACCCATGCGTTCTCCAAACGCAGCCGCGTTTTTGTTTGCGCATTCTATGGCTAGAAATTTGTAGCCAAATTCAGGTGTCAGCTTCACCAGCATTTCTAAAAGCTCCCGACCGTGCCCCGCACGCTGCTCCTTGAACATCAAGCGGGCAAGGATTAGGCATTCCCTTGGGCAGAAATCATCAGGTCGCAGAAAGAGACGGAAGTAGAGATCATATTTGCTTGTGTAAGTGGAGACGGTGGGGCCTGTTCGCCATATTTTCTGCTTCACGTAACGTGGGTTGTAAGAGAAACGCTCCGTAAGGAACTCCGCAAGGTGGGGTATCAGCACCTCACCACTTTGGTAGGAATAGAGATTCCAATCTTCATCGTTGGCGTCGATTGAGGGCGTTTTGAGCAGCTCCATCGCTTGGCTCCGAGGTATTGAGTTAGACAAAGCGTAGGCGAATTGCACGACAGCGAATCTAATATCCATTCGAGAGAGTGTTCGAAGCCAAATTATTGTGTTGAGTGAATGCAGCCCATTGCTTAGCTGTGCTGAGCTAGAAGCTCTAGAGCAATAAAATCGCTTTTTCGGGCACTTGGGCCCGGCTAAAGCAGGCAGTCAGGTGGGCATCTCGTTCATGATGTAAGCAACATTTCTAGCATCGTCTATCCCTCGGTGATAGGCAGGGGAATCATCACGGACGATGACGTTAGTGACCTGTACCTTGACCTGGTCAACCAGTGGGTTACCTCAACAAATTTGGAGCTGTCAGAGAGCATCATTGAATTGCTGGGCCTGTCTCCAGTAGCTCCCGACGAAGAGCCAGAGTAGGTAGGCGTCGGTGTAGGCTCTGGTTCAGAGCGTGACGTTGAGCCAGGTGCTCACGCCTGGTTACCAGCCAGCTAGAGAGCACCTATCGCAATGCGTTTTCGATAACAAGCAGCCCATCCCCAATCATGAACATACCCTGTAGCCCGCCGCCATCGCTCTCGCGAACCCGCTGGTAGTAAGCGGATTCGATTCCCTGCAGATGATGGTCGCACCATAGATGATCGTCCTAGAGAGATTCGTGCCTTGACGCATCCAGTTGGTCATCAACAGAATGGCCGATTGCCACCTGGCTGTTGAATAGGAATGAGTCGTTTGCCATCATCAATCGTCACCCCGCCTATGTCTGAGCTCGACTCAGACCACGTCACATCCGAAGCTCTCTACCCGGATCCGGCCCGAGTCCCCCCATACGTTACTGCTGTAGAAGCCTCTTCCTTCGAAGGTAAACCGTTGGGCCAGGTCGAGGTTGAGATCGTGCCTATGACTGCCGACCATGTTGCCTGGTGGCATGACACGATGCAGCCCATTATCAAAGCGAGTTTTCGCACCGCTGTTGACCGAGCTGCAGATCCTGCAAAAAAGATCCGTGCTGACGTGAACTGGAACTGGAAGACTAATTTCTGGTTGCTGGACGTGCACAACCGTGGGCATTTCAGTACGCGTAATGCGCACCGAGCGTTTGGTCTCACGATGGTTGCACGTAACGCGCTTGGCGAACGCGTGCCCGTTGGCATGATGACCCTGGTGCCACGCTACCTGTGCAATTCAGACCAGTTTGGTTCCAAGACCTATACTTGGTTCATTTCCTCGGCGCCTGAGGGCTTTTACAAGGAGTACTTCGGGGAACTGAAGCTAGAAGGGGTGGGTAAGGTGCTTTTTGACTCGGCCATCATTGCCTCATACCGGGCTGGCTTAGATGGTTCGCTGCTCCTGCATGCTGCGCCGGGAGGTGGTAAGGGTTTGACAAGGCTTTACGAGAAATTGGGATTTAAGTCGATCGGCTTCAAGCTCTTGCCAATTACCCTGTATCGCTGGCTAAACAGAAAGGGGTACATGCTGCTCGAAGCTGAGGGGGCAGCGAAGATCATCAAGGACAACGACTTGTATCGTCGCAAGGGCTACGTTGCTGACTGAGTGCATGGGCGATACAGAAACCCAGTATCAAATGTGCGGGGGCATTTGATTGATGCCAGATCCCTTTACGTCGGCCAGACCGCACATGCTAGGCTGAAGGAACACGGGAGAAGAATTAATGAACAGCGATGACGGTAGCATGACCCTTTTTGCCAAGGCCGTGAGCATGGCACTGGGGCGGAAATTTGACACTGACAGTGACCTGGGTCTGGAGGAGCTCCGTGTGTTGGCGCGTGAGCTGGCGGCTAATCCTGATGCGCCTGAGACCGAGCGCGTGTTGGAGGCCATGGAAGACCTCGGAGGCGGACATGAACCTGCGCTCAAGGTTACGAAGGGCGTGGCTCCCCTTGTCATTCAGCTGGATATTCCTGAGGCGCAACGGGTTCTGAAGAAAGGCCGGTCTTACGTCAGCAACAAGAAGCCTGATTTGTATCTTGGGATGTAGGTTTTCACCCTCGCTATTCACCACCCTGCCTGTCACGATCTGGGTCAATAATCATAGGAGGGCGCTAGTTTGCCGTGCCCTACCGGGCCGGCTGTCGTGAACCAAGCTGTCACCGCCAATGTAAAACTGACCCCCTTCCGGGCTCTGGAAAAAACCGGAGTGCTCGAATTGGCCAAAGATCTGGCCAGGGTGACGGTAGAGTCCTTGGATGGAGACGCCTTGTCAGTGCTCGCGCCCACCCCCAAGGGCATGAAGCCCGGATCGGTCAAGCCCTTAGAGGTTACATTGCAAATGGGCGTAACCTTTGAGCAGGCAAGGGCATTGATCAAGGTCAAGGTGTTGGTGGGTACCTAACGCACGCTTGATCGAGGCAGCACTCGCTCCATGACTGACTGCGGTCGCCATACATTGCGCGGGTGGCTCATGTGAGATTCGATAGGCGATATGTTCGGCTGCGGCTAAAGCTACTTTGGTTATCGCTCTTTCGGGCCGAAGGCCCGGCGTAGTCAGCCAAGCATCTCCTTAACGATGGACGCCACATTTCTAGCATCGTCTATCCCTCGGTGATAGGTACCAAGCCAAACTAAGCCCAACAACTCTACCGTTTGCTTAAGTGATTCGGTCGATTGTCACACAAGCCTGCATGCCATTTCCTGGCATTGAAATGTGGCAGACCCACGAGCAGGGAAGGGCTCGCAGCGAATCCAACATCACGCTCTAGCTGCCACGCATCATAATCACCTCATGAAGCCCAGGCAGCGTCGGGTAGCGCGTAAAATAAACGATCCTAGCTCCTGGCCAACCTCTTTATAAGTTCCTGCACTATCCACATCTACTTGCTGGATGGATGGATATGAAATTTTTACAGAATTCTGTGAGTTCGGGATTGATTTGAGACCGGAGGAAGCGCTACATGCATCCGCGGTCTCAAGTGTTTCCAAATCGATTATCACGTAATTTTGCGGAAATCATTATGGACATTCGATCATATTACGCCCTGGATATGAGTCTATGAACTCCGCGACCGTCTGTTCAGGTTCGATAAACTCCTGGTAGGCCCATCCTTGATAATGAACCATGACTCGAGCCATATCGATATAATGTTTATAGGTTGTGCTTATATCGTCATGTCCCATTTGATCCATTATTGCTTGCGCGCACGCAGCATATAAGAAATCGGAAGACTTAGTTAGAATATCTCCTTTGTGGTAATTGATAAGAAATTTCGTCGGCCACCATTTGCGCGTAGAGTAAAAAACTGAAGTGTCACGAAAGTCAGGGAAAACTACCTTTGATTTTTTCTTTGCGTAATTTGTCCGTTGAGAAATCATTTTCTCAGTAATGGGCACGCCTTTTTCATTGAGAAACAAGATCGATAAGGGACAAGGGTGCCCATAAAGTTCGGCATATTTTTTTGCCCTTATTTTGTATAGTTTACTGGTGTAAGAATCTTGAAGGTCGCGCAGGTCTTTTACGTTGATCTTAATCTTACGAGTTTTATTTCCTTTTCCGACAAGAGTGTAATCAACAGTTCCTAAAACGTTATTCATATCAGAAAATGGCGCAATATGCTGATTTACTCCCGCCCCGTAGAGAGGGAACTTACAGATTTCCATTGGACGCATAGCTGTGCCTAGTGCAAATTTCAATATTGCTGAATATACAGGGTCATGATAATTATTAATCAGTGCGTGAATTTCTTCTTTGGAAATCAGCGTGACAATATTTTTCTGTCGACTTTCCTTGTCTAAAACTCTAATCCCTTTGTTTGAAAGGGTTTTTTTAGCCTTTCTTTCAATGTAATTTAGAAGTCTCTCCTTTTTAAAGTTGATAATTGATTGGAATACATTTATTTTTACGTCAGATGGATAGCCGTGTTCTTCGAGCCAGCTGAATAGTTGGAGTAGAATGCGCGCATCTTCAACAATAGTTTTTGTAGATGGGCTCGCGCTTTGATCTCGTAGGCGCTTCTCCAGTCTTGAAACTTGCCATCGAATAATATCCTTGTTTGAAACATGCGCATGGTATTCAGCGACATTAAATTCACTAAATCTTATCTGTGTTGACAAGAATTTATAAAATGATGAAATTATCTGGGAGTAGCGGTCAGACGTTTTTAGCGAAGACCTTGTAGTACTGTACAGATAAAGATTCGGGTGGCTCAGTATAGTCGTTTTTTTATCATTGTAAGCAGTTAAAACGTAGTGTGACACTCTCATTCCGGTTTCATCGTCAAGGTAGGAGATGGGCTGTCTGTTTATCTTTATCATGACTAATCTCCCTGCGAAATTTGACTAAACGAGATGGCGTTTATTCCTATCGACCTACATCGTTTTAGGGATGTGTCCTGAAGACCGAAATCATCTGCATTTCTTAGTTCAAAATGAGGAACATTTCTTACAAAAAAAGTTCGTTGTATTTTAACAATACTTTCTACATCGCAGACAGGAATGATAACTTGGACGCGTGCGCGAACATCCATTTGTGCTAGATAGCTTTTAAGTAAATATTGATCAAAAATCGGAAACCTAACTAAAATAGCGGCACTGCTATCGTACGGGTTGAATTGATCCGCAAATTTCTCAAAGCGTGATATGAATCTGTCAATATATAAAACTACTGACGAAGTGTTGTGGCCGACTATTGTATTGATTTTGTTTATTGTCTTCTCGGCGCATTTATTCTTTAATTGAATAAAAGTTGATTCGTCTTCGATGGTGTTTTTCTTGATAAGTAATTCGAATTCGTCAATTACAATTAAGTCGCTTGCCATCGGTTGAGCTCTAGAGCCATTTGATTTAATATTATTTAATTCGGCTTCAGCGGTAAGCGCACGTGACTGTTCTTGGAGTAATGCCATTTTTAGCGTGCTAAGATCTTGTCTGAGCTTTTCGTTGTGGCTAATTTGTTGTGCGTGTCGTTTTCGTACATTGTCGGCATCGTGCAGAGCCAAGTCGCTTTTCATGAGAGAAGTTATGCAGTTGTTTTTGAACTCCTGCAACTCTTTTTTATGTGCATCTTCCACTTTAGAAAGTGAGCTTTGAAGTTCGTTAATTTTTTTCTGGGCATTCAACAGATGGGTAGATCCCATTCCGTCTGTTTGATTTTGAAATAACGTGGAGATAGGTTTCTCACCTAGCACGTATGGTTTGAGTTCACTATGGTATCGATGGAATGCCTGCCTGGTTATGCCCGCCATCTCCGCGATAACGCCTATTCTTAGTTTGGCATTTCCTGTTTCGATTTGTTGTTCTGTTATAATCCTGATCAAAGCTTCACGTGTTGTTTCAGTACGCATTATGATCTCGCCAAATCCGATTCAGATGTAATTGTGATATTTGAACGCCCTAAATTATCTAGGTGAATTAGGCATGCTCTTAATTGTTTGCTTAGTTTTTGAAAAGAAACCTTATTCTCTTGACCCGTCATATGATCGAGCAGTGAAGTGTAAAACTTTACATCCTCCTGTAGTGATTCGCGGGCTTTTTCTGTAACAACGGCATGCTTACAGTATGTTTTACAGTTCTGAGGGTCTGGGAGAGGGGTCTCATCCGGCAAAAGAACTTTCCCTTCTAAGCATGGAGGAAGATATGTTTGGCTGTATTTCTCATCAGATAGGCAAAATACACCCAGTGCAGTACGTTTAATAAATATAGGTTCACCAGATTCAAGCAAATGCTTGATGTAGTGAAATACTGTCACTTTAAATTGTCTTCCATTGAAGTGTTCAGGTTTGGCATTTATAGCATTGGCGATCCTGGTAGCGGTCTCACCCGAATGTTGTCCGTTTTTAACAGCATCCAGCACATCGACAAAATCATCACTGTAATTTTGCTCAATTGCTAAAGCTACACTTTGGATAATGTAAGGGTTTCTCGCGATATAGCGGAGGGTCATTGTGTAGCTTTTGTGCCCAAAAAGATGTCTAAGAATATCGATGTTGGCTTCACCGCGATTGATAATGATATCTGCGATTGTCTTTCGAAAACGATGCACGTGTATGCTGTCTAGGCCTGTTTCATTTTTCAGATGAGTCAAGATAGGCAGAAGCACTCGGTGGTTCGAGTCAGTTCGAGAAGAACGCATGGATCGAAATAATAAGTCCGAATTTGGTTTGTAAAGATTTTTCAAATCTTTTAGTAGAATTAAATTCTCGCCAATAAAAGATGGTAAAGGAATTTCTTGTTTTTGACCTTTGTAGTTGGGGTCGTTTGTCACCTTGAATCTCGTTAAAGAAACCCACCACTCTCCGCGAGCATAGTAAAAGTCTGAAAAGCACAGTCCGCATAACTCCCTTGACCGTGCTCCAGTACAAAGCGCGATCAAAATAAACAATGCACTTCTGACCTTGTCGATCGTTTTAATATACGGCATGGCAAAATTATAAATATATCGGGTGGTGTTATTTTGTGCAATTGTATATTGGCGCATTTGAGGTTTAAATATTTCAATGTTGTCAACAATGACCGTAGTGGATTCCTCCAGGCTCAAGTCACGGTCAGGGACTTGAACTTTAAATCCATAAAACTTTTCGATTTTGTTTTGTTTTATGAAGTCTTTAAGTTTTGTCAGTTCTGGCAATGCCTTTTCAATCCAAAACATCGCGTATTCAATGAGGCGCTCCAACTCATCTTCATCATAAGATTCCCAGCTACCGAGGGAGTTTTTCAAATGTTCGAAGACGTCGCGCTCGCGTTCTTTTGTGTCAACTTTATTAGCAGGGATGTCTAGACAAAAAGGCTCTGGAATAAAACCATCTCTCCCCAGGTTTAGCCAAAAACGGATTAAATAATAGAGATTGCTGTAGTGCGAAACCTTGCCTGAGTCTCTAGCCGTATCAAGCGCCATGTTCAGCATCGGTACTGTGATCAAACTTATACTGCTTGGTGTTGCATCTAGGTGATTAGGTGTAAAGCAGTAGTCGTCCAACAGCTTGAACGTTGATGTTTTGTGCTCGGCTGTAATGTAGCTTCTACATCCCCCGTATGGAGAGAAGTCCGGAATTAAATGATAGCCTAGCATCCGTTTAAGATCATTTTCTCCCGGCAGTAATCTATTAAACGAAATGCTTAGTTTTTTATAGTTATTAGGTTGACCGAGAACCCACTGATCATCACCGTAATTTGAATGCTTGCTAACTGGGAAGTCAAGATTTGGGAAGAGCTTTAGTTTGCCTTTTAGTCCTTCTGTTTTTTGCTTTGATTTTGGATTGTGTATTGATCCTGAGCTGTTAAGCAGTTCGTCAAGTATTTCATCTGCATACTCTTCAAAGTCGTAATCAAATTCCGATATAAGATCATTATCATTGATATCATTCGCGGATTGGCGAGCGTCGTTGAGACTTGTCATCTTAGTCATCCTGGAACAGGGTGTTTAATATTTCTAGGCTCTTTGGTAGCAGCCCTTTGTTCGCGTTAAAGAAAACAACTGCCTTGCTCACTGCGCCTGAGTCATTCCAGTTGTCAATGATATACTCAATAATTTTAAGTTCGCTTCTGAGCTGGAAGATCCCACTAGCTGATAAATTGTCGTCTAAGTATTGCTGCAAGTAATGAGCCCTATCCATTAAGTAAGGTAGAGAGTCTTCGAAAATCATAACTCTGCTACAAAATAGACATTTTGAAATGTGGGCGCATTTTTTCCCTTTTTTTATGTATGTATCAAATCCAGTCCAATCTGGAGCCTTCTGATCGGAACATCCCCATAATGGTGGCTCCATACCTGGAATGCTGAACAAGGTTATGCATTTAGAGTTTTCATTTGTTTGTCCAGGTTTTGGCGGAAGGAGCTGTCCGCGGAACTTCAAGGATCTCAGTGTTTCCATCGTCTGCTCTAGCGCCCCACGTAGCCGTTGCTCCCTTTCTTTTACTGCCGGCCCTGAACTACAATAAAATATATCTGTGGTGTCTTCTTGTTTGTGACCCATCTGCGTAGCGACGAAACTTAAAGGGCTCTTGGTGTATTCTTTCTCAGCCCAGGTAGGTCTTAAACTAGCAGTGAAGTCTTCAGCTGATTTTAAGCGTTCCCCATTTTCAAAGATTTCATATTGGGCCAGGAATTGTTTCACCCCTGTTTCGAAATAATAGGCGTTATAGAGTGACGTATGTCGGCCATGTACAGCCCATGTTTTGGATGTTTTAATGCACAAGAATAACTTGCTCGCGTCTTCGTCATAAAAAACTCCAACCTTGTCTAAGGGCTTACCTTGTAATGGCTCTGCAAGGGTGTTGGCCAAAAAAATTAAATTGTAAGCGGAATACCTATCGGTTTTATCGCTCAGGCTAAAAATTGCTTGGGGGTTGGCGTAAGGTAGACCTTTTCCTTGAGATTTATTCTTCTCGCCCTGGATTACTTTTGAGTCTGTGTTAAATACCCCTGAGAGGAAATGAGTTGCAGTGTCAGGAGTAATGGATAAAACTGTTTCCTTGTTCCAACCAGTCTCAAGCATGATTTTCAAAACGATTACAGTCATATCCAGTTCCGAGGGATAATACATTTCTAATAATTCGTCTTGGGAGAAAATTGGCGAGCGACCGTTGTATCTTGCAATTCTTAGAATGATGGTTTTGACGATATCGAATTTGCAATCATCAATATTGATTAAAGAACTCGATGTATATTCTTTTGCAATGGTTTCAAGAGATATATCGAAGGGGAAGCCGTGAGTAAGAAAAGTTTTCAACACCCTGATTGGTTCAGGTTTCCAATTCGTGAGCCCCCCAATTTTACTTTTGACATCGAAAGGACTAAGTTCAATATAGTCAGCATGCTTATACTGTTGTTGATATAAGTCCATTACTTTGTTGTAATAATCTGGCTGGGTAGCGAGTTTGTTAAGGGCTTTGTCTGCAGAGTTTGCTAAAAATTTTGCCAAATTGGCTTTATTAAGAATGCGGCCGTTTTTTATTAGATTGAAGTTTATCCACTTAAATATATTTTCAAGTGTGTGGGGGTTTGTTTCGGAGAGCATCGATGAATAGGTATAAGGCTCCGAAGCCTCTACTTGCATTCTGAATTCAATTTTTTTGTAAATTTTTTCAATATGCTGATTCAAACAGTTTGCAAGACTTGTTTCGCACTCAAGTGAAAGAGGTTTGGCACTATTGTATTCGGCATTTGAAAGCGTGGTAAACCGTAGATTGGAAAATAAGTTGTATTTTTTGCTATATGTAGTAATCGCGCTTTTGAAAAGAACCATGCGAGTCGTTGCAAGGTTTGCATTTTCGCAATTGGCGTATAAATAGTTTTGAAATTGGTTATGTATTTCAATGTCGTAATCTTCCATTCCCTGGAAGGCTAGTTCTGATTTGTTCAGTTCATTATACTGTCCGACAAACGAGAGGAACTCATCAATGGATTTTCTTAAGCCGCTTGCAGTAGAGTATGAAACTTCTCTGCAATAGCTGATAAAAATTCTGTGTAAATCCTCTGAATAACCAGCATCGAACTGGAAGTGCTCATGATCCATATAGTTGCACTTGACCATAATTCCTTTAACGGAAGGCACACTAATGGTATTAAATATTGGCGAGATTGAATCGGTCACAAGTTACGACTCAGGTAATAGAATTGAATTTGATCAATACTTGAGGTGTCCGCTTAAGCGTTTTGTTGCAACATCTAGGGTTAAAACGCGTGGCCATGGATGACGGCTTCGCTAGCATATACGCTAACAAATTACTAGCGCCGAAAAGGAAAATCAGCAGGAACCTTACTAGATTTTTTATTCGGTTCGGTGCAGAGAACATGAGGGTCTTAGATTTCTCGATGAAGGACTGGATGTTTACATTTAGTCTGGGTGAGATCTAACGATACAGAGGTTGACATATTTGTCAACGAGAACTAAATCTACAACCTGTTCATCAGCTTGTTGCAGATCTTCGGCATCATGAGCCGCGATGATTAATCGTCGTCCATGAGTAAAAAACCCGCTTCGGCGGGTTTTTTCTTGCCTGCGATTTGGCTGAAGGCTCATGCCATGGGCGGCAATCGGCGTTTGACCGGGGTTTTCTTGACGATGGCGGTGTTGGTTTCAGCGTGGGTGTTCAGGCGGTCGAGGAGGGTGTCCAGTTGTTCCATCGAGCGCACGTGCAGGCGGGCGATGAAGCAATCGTCGCCGGTGACCTTGTCGCACTCGGTGAATTCGGGGATGGCCTGGATTTGCCGCTCCACCTCTTGCAACTGGCCCGGCAACGGGCGGATTCGCACGATGGCCTGGAGTTGATAGCCGAAACACTTGGGATCAATCTCGACGGTGTAGCCCTTGAGCACGCCGCGTTCTTCGAGGCGGCGCAAACGCTCGGCGACGCTCGGTGAGGACAGGCCGCTGAGGTTTGCCAGCGCCTTGAGCGAACGCCGTGAGTCTTCCATCAACGCCGTAATCAGCACCTGGTCGATATCGTCAGTCATGGCGCAACCCCTGTAAGGCAATTAATCGAAACCGCCTTGATAAAAAAGGCAGATGTCGAGTTTAGCCTGCTTTTTGCGCTGGAGAAGCCCCCTGTTGGATGGGCATACTTTGGGCTCAATCACAGGAGTCTGATGATGGACAAAACACTTCGTCGCGGGTCATTCGAGATGACTGCCGCCATGCTGATTTCCGGGACCATCGGCTGGTTCGTGCTGGTGTCCGGGCAACCGGTGCTGGACGTGGTGTTCTGGCGTTGCGTGTTCGGCGCCGGCACCTTGTTGCTGATTTGCTCGGCTTTCGGCTTCCTGCGCCCCGGCATTCTGACCCGCACCACGTTCCTGCTGGCCGTGCTCAGCGGCGTGGCGATTGTCGGCAACTGGGTGCTGTTGTTTGCCTCTTACTCCCGCGCTTCGATTGCCATCGGTACCGCGGTGTATAACGTTCAGCCGTTCATGCTGGTCGGCTTGGCCGCGCTGTTCCTCAACGAAAAAATCACCTTGCAGAAACTGTTCTGGCTGGGCGTTTCGTTTCTGGGGATGCTGGCGATTGTCAGCGCACATGGGCAACAGGGCGAGGGCGGCAACGATTACCTGATGGGCATCGCGCTGGCACTCGGGGCCGCTTTCCTTTATGCGATTGCGGCATTGATCATCAAACGCCTGACCGGCACGCCACCGCACCTGATTGCGCTGATTCAAGTCAGCACCGGCGTGTTGTTGCTCGCGCCATTCGCGCACTTCTCGGCGTTGCCGCAAGCACCGAGCGCCTGGGCCAGCCTGGTGACTCTCGGCATTGTTCACACCGGCGTGATGTACGTGTTGCTGTACGGCGCGATCCAGAAATTGCCGACGGCACTGACCGGTGCGTTGTCGTTTATTTACCCGATTGCGGCGATTTTCGTTGACTGGTTTGCCTTCGGCCATCGTCTGGAAATACTGCAATGGATCGGTGTCGCTGCGATTCTGCTGGCCGCCGCGGGCATGCAACAAGGCTGGAGCCTGAAGTTTCGGCGGACAGTTACACAATAATCAGATGTTCCAACACGGCGCGGTCTTGGCCAGGCGCTGGCGCATTTCGCCAATGTTGCTGGCCAGCTGCCGGATCAATAGCCGGTAGCCGTCCAGCGGATTGTAGACCGGTGTGTCCAGGCTCGAATCCGCCGGCAGTTCGACGGGTCGATTCAGCCGTTGGGACGCGCCGGATTTCAGCGCCCGCGCCATTCCCACCCATTGCACGCGAATCAGCCGATGCTCCGCTTTCAACGCCGATTGCAGATGCGCCATGGCGTCGGGGTCATTGATATCCGGTCGGGTGTTGCCGAGGATTTCCAGGGTGCTGACACACATGCGCAAATGGCGCTGTATCGCATCGAGCTCGGTCATGGATATCTTCACTTCCTTGGACACCGACGGCATCAGCGAGCGCTGTTGCACCATCACCGTGTTCAGGCGATTCATCAACTTCACGTGCTCGTCATCGGTCACGGGTTGGCCATTGATGATGCGCCCGTAAATCGTCGCGCAATCGCGCAGCGCATCGGCCAGGTTGTAGCGCCAGGAGTAAACCGCGTACAGCGGCAAGGCGAAGGAAAACGCCAGGGCCAGGGCAATGCCGATCAGGATATCGACCCCGCGCCACAGCCCGTCGGTCACCGGATTATCGCCATGCCCGGCGACGATAAACACGGTGATCGCTGACAGCAGCGCCGTGTAACCGCCTTTGCCGATGGCATGGTATGAGAAAAATCCGCAGACCACCGACATCGCAAAATAGGTCAGCCACGGCATCCCGAGCCAGGCTTGTTGTGCCACCAATAACAGGCCGACACCGGCGCCGATCAAGGTGCCGATGGCGCGCTCGGCGGCTTTTTTGCCGATGTTGCCGTGGTGCTGCAAACCGCCGATCACCACCAGCATCGTCACCGACGCCCACTCACCGTGGGGCAGGTGGATGCCGGTGGTCAGCAGGATCGTCGCCAGCAACCCCAGCGATACACGCACGGCGTGAATCAATCTGGCGTGGCGATAGCGCCGGTACGGGTCCAGTAACGGACGCAGTACCCGGCGCAGTAACGGTGGCAGTCGGTTGGCTCTGAAGGTACTCAGACTCGTGGTCCTCAGAAGATGTAGTCGGTGGTCAGGAAACTCGAACTGCGACCGCTGATGATCTCGCTGATGAGGTCCTTGTTGGTCTCCTGGAACTTGGTCGCGACCAGCGTGCGAATAGAGAACACCCGCAACGCATCATGCACCGACAACGTGCCTTCGGCCGAGTTCTTGCGACCATTGAACGGATAGGTGTCCGGGCCGCGCTGGCACTGGGCGTTGAGGTTGATCCGCCCGACCTGGTTGGCGAAAGTGTCGACCAGACGGCCAACCGCCACCGGGTTGGTGCCGAAGATACTCAGTTGCTGGCCGAAGTCCGATTCCAGGACGTAATCGATCACCGTGTCCAGATGCCGGTAAGGCACGATTGGCACCACCGGGCCGAACTGTTCTTCCTGATAGACGCGCATCTGCGGCGTCACCGGGAACAACACCGCCGGATAGAAGAAGGACGCGCGGGCTTCACCGCCATTCGGGTTGACCACACGGGCACCTTTGCTCACGGCATCCGCAACCAGCCCGTGCAGATAATCGACCTTGCCCGACTCCGGCAGCGGTGTCAGGGCTACGCCGCTTTCCCACGGCATGCCGGGTTTGAGGCTGGCGAGTTTGGCGCTGAATTTGTCGATGAACGCCTCGACCACGTCTTCGTGGACGAAGAGGATTTTCAGCGCGGTGCAGCGCTGGCCATTGAACGACAGCGAGCCGGTGACCGCTTCGTTCACGGCGTTGTCCAGGTCCACCTCAGGCAAAACGATGCCAGGGTTTTTCGCGTCCAGGCCCAGCGCTGCGCGCAAACGGTGCGGTTTCGGGTGGAGTTTTTTCAGGTCGCTGGCGGCCTTGTTGGTGCCGATGAACGCGAAGATATCGATCTTGCCGCTGGCCATCAGCGCGCTGACCGTCTCGCGGCCGCTGCCGTAAATGACGTTGATCACACCGGTCGGGAAGCTGTCGCGGAACGCTTCCAGCAGCGGACGAATCAGCAGCACGCCGAGCTTGGCCGGTTTGAACACCACGGTGTTGCCCATGATCAGCGCCGGAATCAGCGTGGTGAAGGTTTCGTTCAGCGGGTAGTTGTAAGGTCCCATGCACAGCGCCACGCCCAGCGGTACGCGGCGGATCTGCCCGAGCGTGTCCTGTTCCAGCTCGAATCGACTGGAGCGGCGGTCGAGTTCTTTGAGGGCGTTGATGGTGTCGACGATGTAGTCGCAGGTGCGGTCGAACTCTTTTTCCGAGTCCTTGAGGTTTTTGCCGATCTCCCACATCAGCAACTTGACCACGGCTTCGCGCTGTTCGCGCATACGCCCGAGAAACGCTTCGACGTGCTGGATGCGTTCGGCCACGCGCATGGTCGGCCACAAACCCTGGCCCCGGTCATAGGCGCGGACGGCGGCGTCGAGCGCGGTCAGCGCTGTGTCGGCATCGAGCAGCGGCGTGCTGCCGAGGATCACTTGTTCGTCGCCATTTTCGCCGGTCAGGTACACCGGGCTGCGGACTTGGGCGAGGGGGCCGGCCCAGGTTTTCAGTTCGCCATCGACCAGGTATTCACGTTGCTCGGTCTGGCCGTCGAGGCGGTACTTTTCTGGGATGTCGCTGGCGTCGGGAAACAGGTTGCCGAGGATGTGTGCTGTGGTCATGTCGCTACTCCATGTGATGTAAGCCATGCGCTGGCGGCTTGCAGTTCAGAATTCACTTCAAAGGTTATACGCCTTATTGCCTCGACTTTTTAAGTGCCGATTTGATGAACCCGCGATCTTTTGACCTGAGAACACACAACGGCCGACGCTGCGGGTAAACTTCATGCTCTTTATTAAGGAGTTCATATGAGTTACTACCAGCCGGGCATCCTCGCCACCCCCGTTCCACCTCAAGCCCGTCATATGTTCTTCGCGCTGGAATCCGTCGATGCTCTGCCGGCCGCGCTCGAAAAATTGATGCTGCTGGTGGACGGGAAATCGGCGGTGGCCGGTTTCGGTGAATCCCTGGTCAAGGCGCTGCACGTGCAGATCGACGGGCTGCGGTCGTTTCCGGCACTGACCGGCGTCGGTGTCGACAACCCGTCGACCCAGCACGCGCTGTGGTGCTGGTTGCATGGTGTCGACCGTGGCGAGTTGCTCAATCGCGCCACCGCCATCGAAGCCGCGCTGGCACCGGCCCTGCGCCTGGTGCAGATGAACGAAACGTTCCGCCACCTCACCGGCCACGACCTGACCGGTTACGAAGACGGCACCGAAAACCCGCACAACGAAGCCGCCGTGGCTGCCGCGCTGGTCGGTGAGGGCGCTGACGGTGTGGTCGGTGGCAGCTTCGCCGCGATCCAGCAGTGGCAGCACGACCTGAAGGGCTTCCATGCGATGCCGTCTGAAGAAAAGGACAACATCATGGGCCGTCGCTTGAGCGATAACGAAGAAATCGATGACGCGCCGATCTCTGCCCACGTTAAACGCACCGCCCAGGAAAGCTTCGCCCCCGAAGCGTTCGTGGTCCGCCGCTCGATGCCGTGGATCGAAGGGGATCGCGCTGGTCTGATGTTCCTCGCGTTCGGTTTCTCCCTCGACGCCTTCGAAGCCCAATTGCGCCGCATGAGCGGTCTGGAAGATGGCATCACCGACGGCTTGTACCGCATCAGTCGCCCGATCACCGGCGGCTACTACTGGTGCCCACCGCTGAAGGACGGTCGACTGGATTTGCGCGCACTGCGCGTCGGTTGATTTGTAGGAGCCCGGCTTGCCGGCGAAGGTGACTTCAATGACGCCATCGCCAGCAAGCCGGCTCCTACAAGTGCGCATGCGTGCCGGGAATGTTCGGTTGACGCCAATCCTGTAGGAGCCCGGCTTGCCGGCGAAGGCGATTTCATGGACGCCATCGCCGGCAAGCCGGCTCCTACAAGTGCGTATGCGTGCCGGGAATGTTCTGTTGACGCGAATCCTGTAGGAGCCAGGCTTGCCGGCGAAGGCGATTTCATGGACGCCATCGCCGGCAAGCCGGCTCCTACAAGTGCGTGGGTGTACCGGGAATGTTCGGTTGACGAGAATCCTGTAGGAGCCGGCTTGCTGGCGATCCATGCAGCGCGGTGCGTCAGGTAACGCGCCATCCCACGAATCTAACCTTATTCTCAAACAGTATTTCTCAACCCCAGTACTAGAACTCTAAGATCACGTCATAACTCGTTATAACAAGTGATCTGCCATGACCGATAACGTTCTCTCCCTCAGCAGTGTTCCTTTGCACACTCAACTGCGTGACGTCCTGCGTGCCCGCATTCTCGACGGCGAATACCCGCAAGACAGCCAGATGCCTTCGGAAAGCGAGCTTGGCGCGTTGTTCAAAGTCAGCCGCATCACCGTGCGCCAGGCCCTCGGCGATCTGCAAAAAGAAGGGCTGATCTTCAAGATTCACGGCAAGGGCACCTTCGTCGCCAAGCCGAAAACCTTCCAGAACGTCAGCACCCTGCAAGGCCTCGCCGAGTCCATGACCGGGCGCGGCTACGAGGTGATCAACCGCCTGCGCAGTTTCAAATTCATCCCCGCCGACAAACTCGTCGCCGAGCGTTTGCAGGTGGCCGAAGGCGAGATCGTGGCGCAGATCAAGCGGGTGCGCCTGATCAACCGTGAGCCGATCTCACTGGAAATCACCTACCTGCCCAAAGCCATCGGCGAACGGCTGGAAAAGGCCGATCTGGTCACCCGCGACATCTTCCTGATCCTCGAAAACGACTGCGGCCTGGCCCTCGGTCATGCCGATCTGGCCATCGATGCCGTCCTCGCCGACAGCGACCTGACCCAGGCACTCAACATCGAACCCGGCTCGCCGATCATGCGCATCGAGCGTCTGACCCACGATGCCAGCGGCCAACCCGTGGACTTCGAACACCTTTACTACCGTGGCGATGCCTTCCAGTACCGCCTGCGGATCGACCGGCACAAAGGGGCGCAGGCATGACAAGAAGTACCCTCGAACAGGAATACGACATCGTCGTGATCGGCGGTGGCACGGCGGGTCCCATGGCGGCAATCAAGGCCAAGGAGCGCAACCGCGACCTGCGCGTGTTGCTGATCGACAAGGCCAACGTCAAACGCAGCGGCGCGATCAGTATGGGCATGGACGGCCTGAACAACGCGATCATTCCCGGCCATTCCACGCCGGAGCAGTACACCAAGGAAATCACCATCGCCAACGACGGCATCGTCAATCAGGCAGCGGTCTATGCCTACGCCACCCACAGCTTCGAAACCATCGAGCAACTGGACCGCTGGGGCGTCAAGTTCGAGAAGGACGAAACCGGCGATTACGCAGTGAAAAAGGTCCACCACATGGGCGCATACGTGCTGCCGATGCCGGAAGGGCATGACATCAAGAAAGTCCTGTACCGCCAGTTGAAACGCGCCCGGGTCAGCATCACCAACCGTGTGGTTTGCACGCGCTTGCTGACGGACGAAGAGGGCGCGGTCAACGGTCTGATGGGGTTCGACTGCCGTACCGCCGATTTTCATGTGATCAAGGCCAAGGCGGTGATCCTCGCGTGCGGTGCTGCCGGGCGCCTCGGTTTGCCGTCCTCGGGTTACCTGATGGGCACTTACGAAAACCCGACCAATGCCGGCGACGGTTACGCCATGGCTTATCACGCCGGGGCCGAATTGGCGAACCTCGAATGCTTCCAGATCAACCCGCTGATCAAGGATTACAACGGCCCGGCCTGCGCCTACGTCACCGGCCCGTTGGGCGGCTACACCGCCAACAACAAGGGCGAGCGCTTCATCGAGTGCGACTACTGGAGCGGCCAGATGATGTGGGAGTTCCACCAGGAACTCGAAAGCGGCAACGGCCCCGTGTTCCTCAAGCTCGATCACCTGGCCGAGGAAACCATCCAGAACATCGAAGAGATCCTGCACAGCAACGAACGCCCGAGTCGCGGCCAGTTTCACGCCAATCGCGGCACCGATTACCGCACGCAGATGGTCGAGATGCACATCTCGGAAATCGGTTTTTGCAGCGGGCATTCGGCGTCGGGTGTGTGGGTCAACGAGAAGGCCGAAACCTCGGTCAAGGGTTTGTATTCGGCGGGTGACATGGCCGCCGTGCCGCACAACTACATGCTTGGCGCGTTCACCTACGGCTGGTTTGCCGGCACCAACGCAGCGGATTTTGTCGCCGGTCGCGAATTTTCAGCGGTCGATGCCAAGCAGATCGAGACAGAGAAAGCGCGGGTCTACGCGCCACTGGACCGCGAACACGGACTGCCGCCGGCCCAGGTCGAGTACAAGCTGCGACGCTTCGTGAACGATTACCTGCAACCGCCGAAAGTGACCAAGAAGATGCAGATCGGCCTGCAGCGTTTCAGCGATATCCAGCGCGATCTCGATCAGATCAAGGCCCACAACGCCCACGAACTGATGCGCGCCATGGAAGTCAGCATGATCCGCGACTGCGCCGAAATGGCCGCCCGCGCTTCGTTGTTCCGCGCCGAAAGTCGCTGGGGGCTTTACCACTATCGGGTCGATCACCCGCAACGCAACGACAGCGACTGGTTCTGCCATTGCCATTTGAAGAAGGATGAAAACGGCCAGATGAGCAGTTTCAAGAAAGCCGTCGAGCCCTACATCATCCCGCTGGATGCCGAAGAAATGCAGGCCTACGACCGGCTGCGCGTCGGTGCCTTTGCGGCCTGAGCCTGACTATAAGAGAGACCGACAAATGGCCTATCAACCCCAGGAAATTTTCTTCCGTTCCAACGCGCCCGTCACGGTCGACGAGGACCTGTGCATCGCCCACAAAGGCTGCACCGTGTGCGTCGACGTCTGCCCGATGGACCTGCTGGCGATCAACCCGGCCACGCAAAAGGCCTACATGGCCTTCGACGAATGCTGGTACTGCATGCCCTGCGAAAAGGACTGCCCGACCGGGGCGGTGAAAGTCGAAATCCCTTATTTGCTGCGTTGACTGACAGGACGCCATCGCTGGCAGGCCAGCTCCCACAGGGATTTTCAGTGGGACACGGATTTCGCTGGCAACAGAGAACCTTGTGGGAGCTGGCCTGCCAGCGATGAGGCCCGCCCAGACAACCCAAAGCCATCCGGAAACACCGGACGCTGGATTCACCCAACACCCCTCGTTTCCCACCACGCCCTGATCGTGGCGGAGACGAACATCCTATAAATGATTCGAGGGGACACACCCATGTTATTGCGTGCAGCATTGGCCGGTCTGGTACTGGCTTCTTTCACCTTGTCGGCTTCCGCCGAAACCATCCGCATTGCCATCGGCACCCAGGACACCACGATCAACTGCGCCGCCGGCGGCCTGTTGATTCGCGAGCTCGGCCTGCTGGACAAATACTTGCCCCACGATGGCCAATACAAAGACGCCAAATACGAAGTCGAGTGGAAGAACTTCACCAGCGGCGCGCCTCTGACCAACGAGATGGTCGCCGGCAAACTGGACTTCGGCGCGATGGCCGATTTCCCCGGCTCGTTCAACGGTGTCGCGTTTGAAACCGCCGGCAAGCACAGCCTGTTTATCAGCGTGCTGTCGGGCAGCATCAAGGGCAGCGGCAACGGCATCGTCGTGCCGAGTGCTTCGGGCGTGCAATCACTGGCCGAGTTGAAGGGCAAGACCATTTCCGTGCCGTTCGCCTCGACCGCCCATGGCATGTTGCTGCGCGCCGTGGCGGCTCAGGGTTGGGACCCGCTCAAAGACGTGAACATCATCGCCCAGCCGCCGGAAGTCGCCGGTTCCGCATTGCAGGCCGGGAAGATCGACGCCCACGCCGACTTTGTGCCGTTCGCCGAAATGTTCCCGAGCCGTGGCTTCGCTCGCAAGATCTATGACGGTTCACAGGCGAATACGCCGACGTTCCACGGTGCGCTGGTCGATCAGGCCTACGCGAAAAAGTACCCGGAAATCGTCGTCGCGTACCTGCGCGCCAGCCTCGAAGCCAACCAGTTATTGGCGGCAGAACCCGAGAAGTACAGCGAGTTGATCGCCAAGGTCACCGGCGTCGATGCCGAGGTCAATTACCTGTTCCACGGCCCGCTCGGCGTGCAGACCCGCGACCTGAGCTGGAAGCCGGAATATCGCCAGGCGGTCGGCACCGCCATCGACACCCTCAAGCTGCTGAAGAAGGCTGATCGCGGTCTCGACCTCAACACCTTCATTGATGACCAGTACATCCGCGCCGCGTTCAAGGCCTCGAAGCTGGACTACACCGCGCAACTGGCCAACTACGGTCAGACCCCGCTCAAGGCAGTGGATGCGTTGAGCGGCAAAGCCATTACCGACTTCAGTCATGTGGCCGAGATCTGGGTGCGCGGCGAGCCGAAAGTGCGTCAATACGCCTCGGCGGAGTCGGCGTTCACCGCATTGGCCGGTTTGAAGTCCGAAGGCAAAAACATCCGCGCGGTGTATGCCCAGGCGAGTGACAGCGGGATCAAGTTGCTGGCGGATCAGGCGTGGTTTGCCAGTGACGCGAAAGGGCGCCTCAGCGCGTTCCTGCTCAAGGGCCAGGCCCAGCAATTCGCCACGGCCCAGGGCGGCAAAGTCCTCGACTTCACCGACGCCACCACCCAGGCCGTAGCCGCCCGCTAACCGCCAGAACCCCGCAATCCCCTGTAGGAGCCGGCTTGCTGGCGATGGAGTGTCAGTCGACATCAATGTAGCTGACACACCATCGCCAGCAAGCCGGCTCCTACAGGGGGAGGAAGATGTATGTCCCGATCTATAAAGCGCTGGATCCCGAGGGCAGCTTCATTGCTGCTCTGCCTTTTGTTCTGGCAACTCGCCGCCAGCCACCACTGGAACCTCGGCCTGGTCACCTTCGCCAATGTCCCGACACCGCTGGCGGTGATCGAAGCCGCTCTGGGCCTGGGCGATTCCGGCAAACTCGCCCAGCACCTGAGCAGCAGCCTCAGCCGGGTCTTCGCCGGTTACCTCGCGGCGCTGATCATCGGCATCGCGTTGGGCCTGGCCATCGGTCGTTCGAAATGGGCCGAAGATTTGCTGCTGCCACCACTGGAAGTCCTGCGCCCGATCCCGGCCGTGGCCTGGATTCCCCTGGCGATCCTGATGTTCCCGTCGTCGGAACTGTCGATGGTCTTCATCACCTTCACCGGCGCGCTGTTCCCGATCCTGCTCAACACCGTGCACGGCGTCGAAGGCGTCGACCGGCGCCTGATTGCCTCGGCGAAAAGCCTCGGGGCAGGGCGTCGGGCGATTCTGCTGGAGGTGATTCTGCCGGGCGCCGCGCCGAGCATCATCACCGGCCTCGCCATCGGCATGGGCACCTCGTGGTTTTGCCTGGTGACCGCCGAAATGATCTCCGGCCAGTACGGCATCGGTTATTACACCTGGGAGTCCTACACCATCCAGAACTACGCCGACATCGTCGTCGGCATGTTGCTGATCGGCGTGCTCGGCATGGGCAGCAGCCTGCTGATCAAACGGTTGGGCGGGTTGTTGACGCCCTGGCATCGACCACGAGGAAAAGCCTGATGAGCGTATTTCAACACCTTGAAGGGCGCATCGACATTCGCGGATTGTCGATCAGCCTAGGGGAGGGCCGTGCCGCGTTCGAAGCCGTGCAAGGCCTCGATTGCCAGATCGAGCCGGGGCAGTTCGTGTGCATTCTCGGCCCCTCCGGTTGCGGCAAATCGACCTTGCTCGGCGCGCTGGCCGGACACCTGCAACCTCGCGCCGGCAGCCTTAAAGTCGATGACGAAGACGTGTCGAGTCCTTCGCCCCAGCGCGGCATGGTGTTCCAGCACCACACGCTGTTCCCTTGGCGCACGGTGCGCGACAACGTCGCGTTCGGCCTGAAAATGCGCGGCATCGGCAAGGCCGAACGGCACGAAGCCGCCGACGAAATCCTCGCGCTGGTCGGCCTCGAAGGGTTCGCCGAGCGCTGGCCAGATCAGTTGTCCGGTGGCATGCAGCAGCGGGTGGAAATCGCCCGGGTGCTGATCAACCGTCCGCGTTTGTTGCTGATGGACGAACCTTTCGGTGCCCTCGACGCGCTGACCCGATTGAACATGCAAGAGCTGCTGCTGGACATCTGGACGCGGATTCGCACCACCGTGGTGTTCGTCACCCACGACATCGACGAAGCGTTGTTTCTCGCCGACCGGCTGCTGGTCATGAGCACGCGTCCCGGGCGGATCATCGAAGACCTGCGCCTCGACTTCCTCGGCCACGCACCAGCGAACTGGTGACAAGCCATGAGTTCTCCCGCTTGAAGCGCCATTGCCTCGAATTACTGCGTCACGAAGACGGTCGGCAGCTACCGCGCCTGAACCCTCTCGGACTTCCCCCTGAAAACAAACTGCCGCGATTTGCCCTATGACCTCTCTATTCGATGTAACCGATAACGATGACATTCTCGCCCTGCAACCGCGCCTGACCGATGCCGACGCCGGCGTGCGCCGGATCGCCCTGATCGAGCTGGCAGACCTGGAAGAGCCGGACGGTTTGCTGTGGCTGGTCGATCGACTGGCCGAAGACCCGACCGCAGAGGTCCGCGCCGAAGCTGCGCGCCTGCTTGAAGCCTGGGAGGAGGCGCCGGTCGTTGAGGCGCTGTGCCAGGCGTTGACCGATCCGTCGCCGGCCGTGCAGGCCGCCGCCGCGCAGAGCCTGAGCCTGCTCAAGAGTGAAGCCGCAGGCAGGGTGATTCTGCCGTGGACCGGGCATGCCGACATCAACGTGCGTATCGCCGCGTTCCGGGCGTTGCGCGAATTGCGTTTTCCCGATGCCGCGACCGCTGCCTTGGCGGCGCTGGGCGATGCAGACGCCAGCGTTCGCCGCGAAGCGGTTGGCGTGCTCGGCTGGCTCAAACAGCTTGATGCATTGCCGGCCCTGGCGACGTTGGCCAGTCACGACCCGGACACCGAAGTCCGTCGCGCCGCCACGGGAGCCCTCGGCCTGGCCTCCGATGCGCACGTCCTGCCGGCCCTGCGCCAGGCATTACAGGATGGCGCCTGGCAAGTGCGCGAAGAAGCCGCGACCACCCTCGGCAAGGTCGGTCATACCGACGCAGGCCCGGCATTGGTCGAAGCGTTGAGCGATGATTATTGGCAAGTGCGCCTGCGCGCCACCCGCAGTCTCGGTCGCTTGCGTTATGCCCCGGCGCTGGACGCATTGATCGAAACCCTCGGTCATCGCATCAGCAACCTGCGCAAGGAGGCCGCGTTGGCCCTCGGCGAATTGAACGATAAAGGCGCAGTTGCGCCGTTGCAGGCCGCGCAGAACGACGGCGACCCGGAAGTGCGCAAAGCCGTGCGCATTGCCTTGAGTCAGTTGCAATGAACCCGCTGGCGATCGGCAACTCCCGGAGCAAACAGCAGCTGCGGCTGAACTGGCCGGATGGTCGTGAGCAGCTGCTGGATCATGCCGAGTTGCGCCGGCAATGCCCGTGTTCGCAGTGCCGGGCGTTTCGCTTGAAAGGGTTGACGCCGAGGGTCGATGACCGAGTGCAAGTCATCGAATTGAACGCGCAGGGCTATGGCCTGCAACTGATTTTCAGCGATGGTCACGAACGGGGCATCTACCCGTGGCCGTATCTTTCGAGCCTGGCCTGATGACGCGCTTCACCGGTGAGTGTGCCCGCCGATGAAGCGCTGCGCAGTGGTCAGGCTTTGCTGGCGGCCAGGAAAGCGCCCAGTCGGCGCCCCATCTCTTCACCCAAGGCTTGCAAGCCACTCAGGGGGCGGACCATCACCTCGAATTCAACGATTTTTCCTTGTTCGTTGAAGCGGATCATGTCGATGCCCTTGAGCTGTTTTTCACCGACCTTGGCGCTGAACTCGAGGATGACGTTCAAGCCGTCCGCAGTCGCCAGTTCGCGGTGGTACTGGAAGTCCTCGAACACGCCGGACACCGTGTTGAGAATCATGTTGACCACTGGCGCCCCTGGATAAGGCGTGTGCGCCATCGGCGAGCGGAAAACCACTTGCGGGTCCAGTAATTCGGGCAAGGCCTTCAAGTCGGCTTTTTTGATCATCGCGTGCCACTGGCTCAACGATTGTGCGGCGTTTGGATGCAGTTTCAGTTCCGACATTTTCAACTCCTGTATTTTTGTTGTTCTGCAAACGTCGGCGAAGACTGTACATCAAAGGGCTTGAAGGGAAACCCTCCGGCGGCAAAACCCTCGAGCACTGGTTAGTATTTTTCCGTCCTGACGCCCGTCGCCATGGGCGAAATCGTTCTAAAAATTCCGGGGCGCGGTTCGGGAGGGTGTACTAGTCTAGAACTTGTAGGTGAAGACGCAGACTGATGCGCAAGCGGATGGCAAGGACACGTGGGGCGCGTTCCGAAGGGTACACGGTTAGAAAGATCTCCGCGCTGAGATCCAGCCCTTATGCCGTGTGAAGCAGAAGAGCACAAAACTCTTCTGTGAGAGTCCTGATAAACCTTGTAAGCCGGAGACCAGCGCCGGCCACCTACTCGAATCCCGAAGCCCGCCTTGTGCGGGCTTTTTTTGTGGCCTTTGCCTTCACCCAAATGCGCGTATTTCACTCATTTCCAGATTGACGCCAAACCTGTAGGAGCCGGCTTGCTGGCGATAGCGGTGTGTCAGTCACCCATGATGTTGCCTGGCCAACCGCTATCGCCAGCAAGCCGGCTCCTACAGGGATTGCGTACAACAGGGTGATCAGGGCGTCTTCCGCCACCGGATCCACCGGGACACCGATATTGGCCATTTCGATCTCCTTTTGGCCGACCTCGCACTATGAACTCACTCGTTCGTCAGCAAGAATCGAAGCAGCATTGCTGTTTCAGCACGCTTGCGAATCCACAACTGAAATCCTGTTTTCCTTGCCCTGGGCAATTTTTAAGGCCTGCCGTGTACAGAACATAAAAACCAACGAGCGACACATTTGGGGAATTCATTCATGGTCATGATGAAACGCATACTGGGCGCCACTGTTTGTGGGCTGACGCTGTTGGCCAGTGCCGTGCACGCCGAACAGCGGGAATTGCGGGTGTACAACTGGGCGGACTACATCCTGCCGTCCGTGCCCAAGGACTTCGCCCAGAAAAGCGGAATCAAAGTGACCTGGGACACCTTCGACACCAACGAATCGCTGGAAGCCAAGCTGCTGACCGGCAACTCGGGCTACGACCTGGTGGTGCCGTCGAACCAGTTCATCGAAACCCAGATCAAGGCCGGTGTATTCCAGAAACTCGACAAGACCAAACTGCCGAACTGGAAACACCAGGACCCGGCACTGCTCGCATTGCTGGACAAGAACGATCCGGGCAACCAGTACGGCGTGCCCTACATGTACGGCACCGTGCTGATCGGTTTCAACCCGGCCAAGGTCAAGGCCGCGCTGGGCGAGAATGCGCCGGTGGACAGTTGGGACCTGGTGTTCAACCCGCAGAACATGCAGAAGCTGAAATCCTGTGGCGTCGCCATGCTCGACTCACCTTCGGAAATCCTGCCGCTGGCGCTGCACTATCTGGGGCTGGACCCGAACAGCCAGAACCCGGACGACTACGAAAAAGCCAAGGCGCTGATGCTGAAGATTCGCCCTTACGTCACCTATTTCAACTCGGCCAAGTACATGACCGACATCGCCAACGGCGATATCTGCGTCGCCATCGGCTACTCCGGCAGCTTCTACCAGTTCGGCAATCGCGCCAAGGAAGCGGGCAACGGCGTAGTGGTCGACTGGCGCTTGCCGAAGGAGGGCGCGCCGATCTGGTTTGATACCTTTGCGATTCCAAAAAGCGCGAAGAACGTGGAGGAAGCCCACGAGTTTCTCAACACCTTGCTGGACCCGAAAGTCATCGCCCCGATCAGTGATTTCCTCGGCTACCCCAACGCCAACAAGGACTCGCTTGCGCTGATCAATAAAGAAATCACCGGCAACCCGAACCTGACGCCGACCAGCGAAGCGTTGAAAACCCTGTATGTGGTGCAACCGCTGCCGCAAAAGCTTGAGCGGGTGCGCACACGGGTCTGGACCAGCATCAAGTCCGGCGAATAACACCCAAGGCAGAGCGCAATCGACCGGCCATACGCATTCCCCTGTAGGAGCCGGCTTGCTGGCGATGGCGGCGTGTCAGCCAACATCAATGGTGATTGATACACCGCAATCGCCAGCAAGCCGGCTCCTACAGGTTCGGTGTCATGCCACCGAACCCCCCGTTTTGTTCAGATCCGCGTCAGCGCCTGCGCCAAATCGGCACGCAGATCCTCGACATCCTCAACCCCCACGGACAACCGCACCAGCCCGTCGCCGATGCCCAGCTGCGCGCGGGTTTCTGCGGGGATGGTGGCGTGGGTCATGATCGCCGGGTGCTCGATCAGGCTTTCCACGCCGCCCAGACTCTCGGCCAAGGCGAATATCCGTACGCTCTCAAGGAAACGTGTGGCACCCGCCAGATCACTCTTCAGATCGACAGAAATCATCCCGCCGAAACCGCGCATCTGCCGCTTCGCCAATTCATGCTGCGGGTGCGATGGCAGGCCCGGGTAGTAGACGCGCGCCACTTGCGGCTGGCGCTCCAGCCATTGCGCCAACTCAAGCGCGTTGCTGCAGTGACGCTCCATGCGCAGCGCCAGGGTTTTCACGCCGCGCAGGGTCAGAAACGCGTCGAACGGGCCGGCGATTGCGCCCACCGAGTTCTGCAGGAAACCCAGTCGTTGCGCCAGTTCCGGGTTCTGCCCGACCACGGCGATGCCGCCGATCACGTCGGAGTGGCCGTTCAGGTATTTGGTGGTCGAGTGCAGCACGATGTCGAAACCCAGCTCCAGCGGGCGCTGGATCCATGGGCTGGCAAAGGTGTTATCGGCGACGCAGATGATGTCGCGGTCGCGGCAGATACGTGCGACGGCGGCGAGGTCGGTCAGGCTGAGCAACGGATTGCTCGGTGTCTCGACCCAGACCATTTTGGTGTCGTCCTGCAACGATGCTTCGAACGCCGCGAGGTCTGTCAGGTCGACGAAGCTGAAACGATGCCCGGCGCTGCGTTTACGCACCTTGTCGAACAGTCGGAACGTCCCGCCGTACAGGTCATTGCCGGACACGATGTGCGAACCGGCGTCGAGCAGTTCCAGCACCGTGGAAATCGCCGCCAGCCCGGAGGCGAACGCGAAGGCCTGGGTGCCGCTTTCCAGATCGGCGACGCAGCGTTCCAGGGCGAAGCGCGTCGGGTTGTGCGAGCGCCCGTAATCGAAACCTTTGTGCACGCCGGGGCTTTGTTGCAAATAGGTGGAGTTGGCATAAATCGGTGGCATCAATGCGCCGGTGGTCGGGTCCGGCGTTTGCCCGGCGTGGATCACCCGAGTGGCAAAGGCGCGTGCCGCGGCGTTTTCATCGTGTTGACTCATGCAAGGGATCTCCGCAAATGATTGAGCAGGTCGACGCGAGTAATCAGGCCGTGGAAGCCCGAGGCGTCGGCGATGATCGCGACCAGCCCGCGATCGAGTTCTGCCTGCAGCTTTTCCAGACTGGCGCTGGGCGGCAGGGTTTCTACTTTGTCGGTCATTGCGCTGGCCACGGTCAAGCGGAAGTGTGAAGGATCTTCCTGCATGCCCAGCAGAATGTCGGATTCGTCGATCACGCCGACCAGTTGCTTGCCGTCCGCCAGCACCGGCAATTGCGACACATCCGCCAGGCGCATGCGCTGGAACGCCGTCAGCAGCGTGTCGTCCGGGCCGACGCTGATCACCCGGCCATCCTCGAAACGCCGTGCGATCACATCGCGCAGGTCGCCATAAGGTTTGCGCTTGAGCAAGCCCTGATCATTCATCCACTGGTCGTTGTAGACCTTCGACAGGTAGCGGGTGCCGGTGTCGCAGACGAAGCTGACCACGCGTTTGGGCGTAGTTTGTTCGCGGCAGTAACGCAGCGCCGCCGCCAGCAGGGTGCCGGTCGAAGAGCCGCCAAGAATGCCTTCGGCGCGCAGCAGTTGGCGGGCGTGATCGAAGCTTTCCTCGTCGCTGATCGAATAGGCGTGGCGCACGCTGGACAGGTCGGCAATCGAGGGGATGAAGTCTTCGCCGATGCCTTCCACCGCCCACGAACCGGGCGTCTGCATGGTGCCGCTGCGGCTGTATTCGGCCATCACCGAACCGATGGGGTCGGCCAGCACCATTTCCAGATTGGGCTGTACGCGCTTGAAGAAACGGGTCAGCCCGGTCAGCGTGCCGGCCGAGCCGACGCCGACGACAATCGCATCCACGTCATGCTGGGTTTGCGCCCAGATCTCCGGTGCGGTGCTGCACTCATGGGCGAGCGGGTTGGCCGGGTTGTTGAACTGATCGGCGAAGAATGCATCGGGAATTTCCAGCGCCAGCCGTGCCGCGACGTCCTGGTAATAATCGGGATGGCCCTTGCCGACATCGGAGCGGGTGATGTGCACCTCGGCGCCCATGGCCTTGAGGTGCAAGACTTTCTCGGTGGACATCTTGTCCGGCACCACCAGCACCACCCGATAGCCCTTGGCGCGGCCGACCAGGGCCAAGCCGAGGCCGGTGTTGCCGGCGGTGGCCTCGACGATGGTGCCGCCAGATTTCAGCCGGCCGTCGCGCTCGGCTTCGTCGATCATCGCCAGGCCGATGCGGTCCTTGATCGAGCCGCCGGGGTTCTGTGATTCGAGCTTCAGAAACAGGGTGCACGGGCCCGTGTCAAAGCGGCTGACGCGCACCAGCGGCGTATTGCCGATCAGTTCAAGCACGGCAGGGCGGGAGTCGTTCGGCATGTTGTCACCTCTTTGCGAAAATTCGCACGGGAAGGACAGCAACCGGCGGCGAGCCATCGCACGCCGGTCGCCAGCAATGCATCGTTTGGACCATAGGCCGCGAATGCGCCTCTCGCAACTTTGTGCGACCAGCCGGTCACCTGATTGCTGGAGAGAATCCCCGAGTCGGCAATACTCAAGCGACCACCATCGGCCGAGGGCGAGCACCATGACGAAGGAAAGCAGTGGGGGCGAATCGGCCTCTGCGCTAATCGATGCACGAATCAGGGAATTGAATGACTGGCGGGGCGAGACGCTCGCGCGCGTCAGGGCGATCATCCAACAGGCCGACCCCGACGTGGTCGAGGAGTGGAAGTGGAGGGGCGTGCCGGTGTGGTCGCATGCCGGGATCATCTGCACGGGCGAGACATACAAAACGGCGGTGAAAATGACCTTCGCCAAAGGTGCTGCGCTGGACGATCCTGCCCATCTCTTCAACGCCAGCCTGGAAGGCAATACCCGCCGGGCGATTGATGTGCATGAGGGCGAGGCGATTGATGAAAAAGCATTGAAGGCGCTGATCCGGGCGGCGGTGGTGCTCAACACCTCCAAATGAGTCGGCCGGTTTGTATTCCTGTGTATCCCTCGGGGCCGCAGCTATCTTGGCTTACAAAACCATGGCATCCGCGACACGTCCCCGATACACGACGGCCGCCTAATGGGGCACCACAACGGTATCACCCGGAGAAATGCCATGTTCCGTATCAACGCTCGTCACACCGCCAGAATGCTTGGCGTCGCTGTTGTCACCACTGCCGCACTCGCGGCGTTCTCCGGGATGTCTCAGGCCGAGGAAGTGAAAGCCCCTGCAAAAAGCTGGCAGACAGGGATTCATCGCACCGATCTCCTGAAAAAAGACCTCGACGTCGACGGTCGTGAAGTGATCCAGGTACGGGTTGATATCGATCCGGGCATCTCGTCGCCCAACCACTCCCATCCCGGCGTGGAAGTGGCTTATGTCATCGACGGCACGTTCGAATATCAACTGGAAGGGCAGCCACCGGTGACGTTGAAAGCCGGTGATTCGCTGTACATCCCGGCGGGCGTTGCGCACATCGCGAAGAACATCGGAACCAAAACCAGCTCCGAACTGGCGACGTACATCGTCAAGAAAGGCGAACCGCTGGTTGTGATCAAACAGTAAGCCAAAGGCACGCAAATCCCCTGTAGGAGTCGGCTTGCCGGCGATAGCGGTGTGTCAGCCAACATCAATGGTGATTGATAAGCCGCCATCGCCGGCAAGCCGGCTCCTACAGGATTTATGTCAACCGAACATTCCCCGTCCATACGCGCACTTGTAGGAGCCGGCTTGCTGGCGATAGCGGTGTGTCAGCCAACATCAATAGTGATTGATACGCCGCCATCGCCAGCAAGCCGGCTCCTACAGGATTTACGTCAACCGAACATTCCCGGAACACTCCCGCACTTGTAGGAGCCGGCTTGCCGGCGATAGCGGTGTGTCAGCCAACATCAATGGTGATTGATACGCCGCCATCGCCGGCAAGCCGGCTCCTACAAAGGTTTCAGCGCTCGGCGGGCTAGCACGACGCCGAGGGCAACCACGATCAGCCCCAACGCTACCGCGAAGGTGACCCGCATGCCGTGGGCCACGGCTTCGGGTGGCGTCAGGGTGATGTCGGCCGCCTGCGAGGCGAGGGCGAATACAGCCCCCAACGCCGAGGCGCCAGTGATCAATCCCAGGTTTCGCGACAGATTGAGCATGCCCGAGACAACGCCACGCTGATCGGGCTGCACATCGCTCATGACCGTGGTGTTGTTGGCCGTCTGGAATACGGCATAGCCGAGCGTGATCACCACCATCGGCGCAACATACCCGCCAATGCCAACGGTCAGCGGCAACACCGATAACACCAGGCAACCGACGGCCATGGCGATCAGCCCGGCGACAGTCATCCGCTGGGCGCCGAATCGGTCGGCGATCCGCCCGGCGGGCACACCTGTCAGGGCCGCGACACAGGGCCCGACCGCGAGCACTATGCCCACCACAACCGCCTTCAGCCCAAGCCCGTGGGCCAGATAAAACGGCCCGACCACCAGCGTTGCCATCATCACCGTCGCGACCAGTGTGCTCATGGCCAGGCTCGCGCTCAGCACCGGGTTGCGAAACATCGCCAGCCGTATCAGCGGCGAAGCGACTTTCATTTCAACCAAAACGAAGAGCCCCACGCCGACCCCCGCCGCCAACAGCAAACCGATATTAAGCAGCCCGAAATGGCCACGGCCCAATGTCATGGCCAGCGCATATGCCGCCAGCGTCAGTGCCAACACCAGCGTGCCCCACGCGTCGAAATGGACGCTCCCGGTGGTTGCGCTCTGCCGATCCGCCGGCAGGTAGCGATGCGCAAGCAGCAGCGTCATCAGGCCCAATGGCACGGTGACCAGGAACATCGCCTGCCAACCGAACCCACTGATCAACAGGCCGCCCAACGATGGCCCCAGTGCGGTGCCAATCGCCGACATCGTCCCGAGCAACCCCATGGCGCTGCCGGTTTTGGCTTTCGCCACGGTCTCACCGACGAAGGCCATGGTCAGCGCCATCATGATCGCCGCGCCGAGCCCTTGCAGGGCTCGGGCGCCAATCAACATGCCCAATGTCGGTGCCCACGCGCACAGCGCCGAGGCGAGGGTGAACAGGCCAATGCCGCCGAGCAGCAACCGGCGGCGGCCGATCAGGTCACCGAGCCTTCCGACGCTGACGATCAGCGTGGTGATCGCCAGCAGATACGCGATGACGACCCACTGCACGTCCTGAAAGGTTGCACCGAACACCTGGGCCAGCGTCGGCAAACCGACGTTGGCGACGCTGGTGCCGAGTGACGACAGCAGCATCGACAGCGAAAGGCTGACCAGCGCCCAGCGTACGGCGGGTGTCTGTGTTGTGTTGTCGACGATGGCGATAGTCGGCTTCATGCTGTCCCTCTGGATCTGGCCACTCCCGAAGTGGAGCTATCAGAAATCTACGCTGGCGCCTAACATGGCGGAAGGCGCACGGGTTGCACTCTACTCGTGCGTAAAACGCCATCTCACCCGGCCGTGGGGCAACGCATGTCGACTCCCGATTTCAATTTGCTGATCACCCTTGATGTGCTGCTCGCTGAAGGCAGCGTGGCGCGTGCCGCCAAACGCTTGCGCCTGAGCCCGTCGGCGATGAGCCGGGCGTTGGCGCGGTTGCGCGAAACCACCGGTGACCCGTTGCTGGTCCGGGCCGGGCGCGGACTGGTCGCCACGCCTCGGGCGCTGGAATTGCGCGAGCGGGTCAGCCAGTTGGTGCAGGACGCCGAGGCGGTGCTGCGCCCGGCGCAACAGCCTGACCTGAAGCAATTGGCCCGCACGTTCACGTTGCGTACCAGCGAGGGCTTTGTGGAGACCTTTGGCGCGCCGCTCATCGACCGCGTCGCCGAGCAAGCGCCGGGCGTGCTGCTGCGCTTCATGCACAAACCTGACAAGGACAGCACGTCGCTGCGGGACGGGACCGTTGATCTGGAAACCGGTGTGGTGGGGAAGGCCGCCGGGCCTGAGTTAAGGACCCAGGGTTTGTTTCGTGATCGCTTCATCGGCGTGGTGCGCGTGGGTCACCCGTTGAGTCAGGGCGAGATCACTCCGGAACGTTATGCGGCGGGCGGTCACATCAGCGTCTCAAGGCGCGGGCTCGACAAGGGGCCTGTCGATGAAGCACTGGCGGCGCTGCAACTGGAACGGCAAGTCTTGACCATCGTCGCCGGTTTCTCGACCGCGTTGGCGCTCGCCCGAGCCACCGATTTGATCGCTGTCGTTCCTGAACGCCACACCGAAAACCTGCGGGCGGGCATGCACAGTTTTGCGCTGCCGGTTACCTTGCCGGAATTCACCGTCGCGATGCTCTGGCATCCGCGTCTGGACGCCGATCCGGTGCATCGCTGGTTGCGGGGGTGTGTTCGTGAGGTTTGTGCGCAATAGCCAGTGACGGTCAGTCTCAAAAACTGAACGACCGCGAGGTGTGTCGGGCCAGCTCGGCATCCAGCAGATGTTCGGCCAGCACATCATTCAAAAAGCGGAATTGATCGTTGAGGCCGACCACTTCGTTGCTGAAGTGGTTGCCAGCGGCGGGCATCAGCAGCGCTTCGAAGTTCTTGTCGAACACCAGCGACAGCACTTTGCGCGAGACGGCCTGCTGTGAGTAGTAGTTGTTGCCGAACACCGGAAAGCTCACGGCGAGGGTGACGGTGTGGATCATGATGTGCGCTCCTCGGTCAGGACGTACCACGAAAAAACGGTCAGCGTGAAGGCTGTCAGGGCCAGGCAGGTCAGCAGATGGATCAACATGATTTGCCCCTCCGGTTCGGGGTTGTGTGTCGGGTTGAAGTTGATCCTACGCTGACGGTTCATGAGCGGAAGGCATTCGCGGCGATGGTGAATATCGATGTGAGTGATGGTCGGGTTTTTGTGGTGTTCTTGAGGGACCCTTCGCGGGCAAGCCTCGCTCCTACAGGGATATCCGCGGGACACCAGTCATCTGTAGGAGCGAGGCTTGCCCGCGAAGAGACCATCAGCAACACCATCAACCTGAGAGTCCGCCGCCTATACTCAAATCAGGGCGCTTTAACCCCTGAATATCCTGTTCGGGGGAAGACTTTAGGACACCACGATCTTGAACCTGCGTTCGCTGATCGTCGCCGTGCTGCTGGTGTTGGCGGGATGCGTCACGCCTGCGCGTGCCCCGGCGCCTGCGCCGCCCGTGGTCATTTCCCAGAGCACCTGGCAGCAGGTGGATCGGGACATCGTCGCGGCATCCCAGTCCGCCACCGAACAGGCAAAAATCTATTCGCGCGGCGCCATGGATTACTGGCGAACCCGGGTCTATCAACTGACCGAAGAAAAATTCATTCCCTGGTTCAGCAGTTACTGGACCCAGGAATGGCTGTCGATGAAAGTCAGCTGGTACAGCCTCAGCGCCCAGGGTGAGCAGGATGCCTCGTCGAAACGCCTGGCGGCCTATCTGCTGGAGCAATACCAGAAACGCGTGCTGGCCCCGGTCGCGGTAGAGATTGATCCCGACCAGATTCTCGGTCTGGCCACGGCGTTCTACGTGGATATTCTTCAGGAAGAACTGCAAAAAATCTCCCAGCGCCACGGCGTGCCCATGGCCCAGCTCAATGGCCGTATCCAGAAAATCCCGGCCATCGCCCTCGGACCGCCGCCCGCGCGAGACGCTTCGCTGTACCAGGTCGTGCACACCCAGCCGCTCAACATCCTGCCGGCGTACGCGGCGCTGATCGACAAAATCCACAAGGCCGGCGGTAGCAAGGGCGTTGATTCCACCGACCAAGCCATGGCGCCGGTGGCCAAGCGCGCCAGCCAGCGGATGGAAGCCGAAATGGCCCCGCGCGGTGCCGCCAGCGCGGTATCCGCAGCGGCGGGAAAAATCGCTGGAGGCTTGATTACCTTGGGCGTGGCGGGAATTCGCGCACTGATTCAGGCCAGCGACCGACCGGACAGCGAGGCGCTGATTCGCAGCAGCCTGGGCAACACGTTCGATAAGGCCTGGATAAAAATGGTGCAGAACCCGACCTTCGGTGTGATGGCGGGGACGTTGTACATGGCAGGGCAGATCGAGGGCAACCTGGCGGGGAGTGCCGACGTACCGTCGGTCAGTTCGGGCAGCGGCGCTGTCGATTGGAGCCCGTCCGAACCGACTAAACCGCAGATCGACCCTTAACCCCCGGCAGGAGAATGACCATGTCTTACGTCGATGGCTGTGTCTTTGCGGTGCCCAGTGCCAACCGCGAAAAATTCAAGAAACACGCGGAATCCGCCGCTGTCATTTTCAAGGAAAACGGCGCCCTGAGCATTGTCGAATGCTGGGGCGATGACGTGCCCGATGGCAAAGTGACTTCGTTTCCGCTGGCCGTGAAACTCAAGGATGACGAAACCGTGGTGTTTTCCTGGATCGTCTGGCCGGACAAGCCCACCCGCGATGCCGGCATGCAGAAATTGATGGCCGACCCGCGCATGCAACAAGACGTCAATCCGATGCCGTTCGATGGCCAGCGGATGATCTTCGGCGGCTTCGACATCCTCTTGCAGGTCTGAGCGTGTGTCAGGATCACTCCGGTGTCGGGGTGATCCTGCAACTTTTTCGATTGCGGATCTCGCTGTCCGTCGGTCGCTCTTTGACAAACTCGAAACGCGGTTCACCTTCGCTATAGTGAACCAGCCAGCCCCATTCCAGCTCTGACTCATCCTGACCCGGTTGCGGTGGCACGGCCCACCATGGCTCTTTGCTGATGATCTCTCGCATGGCCCCGTCCCGTTTATTCGGTTGGTTCAACTATAACGTGCATGTCAGGAGGTGCCAGGCGTGAGCGACGAAACCCCGGAGCCGGTCAAACGGCTGTTTTTTGCATTGGATTGCCCACCCGAACAGCGCAAGGCGATTGCCCAATGGCGCAGCGCGCTGCAATTGCGCATCGGGCGTCCGGTGCCGGTGGAAAACTTCCATCTGACGTTGCTGTTTTTGGGCGCTGTGGAGGTGGCGCAGATTGCCGAAATCTGCGCGGCAGCAGCAAAGGTGCGCGTGCCGGGTGCGGCGTTGCGGTTGGCGCTGGATCGCCTGGATGTGTGGCGCAGGGCCGGGGTGTTGGTGCTCGCGCCGGAACAGGCGCCGCCGGAGTTGCTGCGGCTGGTGTATGCGCTGGAGCAGGCGATGTTGCCGTTCGGGTTTGAAGAGGCACACAAGGAATTCAGGCCGCATCTGACATTGATGCGCGACTATCGGGCGCCGGTGCCTGAGTCGACGACGCCGCCGGAGTTTTTTCTGCGGGCGGATCGATTTGTGTTGTTTGAATCCCACAAGGGCCGCTATCGGGCGCTGGCCGAATGGCCGCTGGTGCCGGCATAAAAAAAGGCGCCCGAGGAGGGCGCCGAACTCACCTTAACCGAGGAAGCCAGGTGAGGCCGTTCGTCAGAGAGGAGTGCAGCGGTGGTAAGGCGCTGCGTGAACGGAAAAGGGTAAGCGGCCAGTATCTATGTTGGATGTTTTGGCCTCATCGCCAGCAAGCCGGCTCCTACAAGGTACGCGTCGCGCCGCAGATCACTGTAGGAGCTGGCTTGCTGGCGATAGCTATCGCGTCGCACGCTGAGAGATCTGGTAGTGTTAGTTATCGGAGAAATTAGTTTTAAGGACTGTTATGAAAAAACTGAAACCCTGGGCACGTGGACCTTTGGAGCTGATCCAACATGCCGAGGAGCACTTGAGAGGGGACAGTGATTTCGACCGTCGCATGGTCTTGGTTAGTTTTGACAATGCTATTGAACTTTCAATCATCACCTTTTTGTCACTTAATCCCATTCAGCGAAGTGGTTTGCAATATGAAAAAGCACAAGTTGGGAAGTGGATGCACAACTTTCACTCAAAGCTTGAGTTTTTGGAATATTATGTTGTTTCTCAGCTTAAACAAGAGATGCTCATAGAGCGTGATGTTTTGGTCTATTATCATTCGATTCGGAATGAGCTTTATCATAATGGGAATGGGTTTGCACCGGCTTTGGAAATTGTCGATGGCATAAAGTCCGCAGCGCATTGGGTCTTTTCCGTATTGTTCGAAAGTAAGCCTGAAGATCATTTTGTCAGTCGGGTTGTTGAGAGTAAATCACCTTTTCCAACTGATGAAACTGGTCTTTCATCTGCTACCCTGTTCTTGAAAGCATTTATAGATGTGAAAAATCTGTTGAATTCGGAAATGGGTGCGGATGGTGTTGAACATTCGAGCTCTCTAGTTTCTGCTATACGGAAGTTTGCCGAAAATTATCCAATAAAATTGCCTGACGGATTAGTTGCTGCAGCTGTAAAGGCGGAAGAAGTTAGGGAGGTCATGCTTGGTGGTGAGCAGCCGGACTTGTCGGGGGTTGAACTTAAAAATCTATCGTCGGAGTTGAAAAAGTATTCGGCCCAGATAGATTCGAAACTCAGACTTTACCAGTTAAAATTAGTAGAGGCAGCCGTTGAGGCGACGGTTAAAACACTGTCGTTGCATGAAGATAGAAAAGTGGGGGTGGTTCATCAAACACTTGGGACAGGGATAAATATGTCCATTGTCTCGTACATAATTCGCGCACGTCAAATTGCAGGGCTGGAGTATGTGCCATTCATTGTGGTCGGCACTCACAGAGAGTTGTTGAGTCAACTTCAAGGTAGATTAATCGATCACTGCCCTGGCTCCTCGGGGATGCATACTGTAATGCCCATGGGTAAGGTGAATTTGATGGCTTCGCTCTCTGCTCCGAATCCTGGAGTAATCTTTACTACGATGGCGCAACTTCGAAATATCCCGATGGTGTTTGAGCAGAAGTGTCTTTTGATTGGTGTCGGCTTGCAAGGCGTTCAGTTTGATTTCAAGAGATCAACTCCGCTTGCTGCATTAATTAATTTTTCCAGTTCTCCTGTTGGTCTCAAAGAGTCTCCGGATAAGAATTTTGGCTCTCTTGTTGTTAGTTTTGGTCTGCAGCAAGCTGTAGAACATGGTGTTCTTCTTCCGTTGATACTGGATAAGAGGCCTGTAACTGTGGTGGCTCGAGCGGGTGCTGATGAAAGCGCGGTTTCTGATGGTGTCAGGGAGGAGTGGATAATTGGTGAGGTTTGTAAAGACCTGAAGAGTTTTTCGTTTGATAGTAGGTGTAAGGCTATTATCGTCACGAATAGAATATCTGTTGCATCCATTTTGTACGAAAAATTGGTGGTCGCGTTAGGTGGGAAGGGAGAGAGTGGTGTGGCTCCGCTAACAGTAGGACTTCTTTCGAGTGCAGAAAAAGATGGAGGTCGTCATGCGGTTCAACAATTCAATAATGCAAGTGACGGAGGAAGCGTCCTTGTGATCACCAGCGGAATGCTGGCGGGGCTTGACTTGCCGGAAGTTAATATGGCTTTTGTAACCAGTCCGCTACAAACGGAGTCTCTAGAAAAAATTACCACTTTGTTGGGGCGTGCCGGCCGATCAACAGAGGGAGTAATTGTTGACTTCAGTGGTAATGCATGGCCGGACGTGATGATTGGGCAAGTAACCAAGAACGAAAATTAGATTTTCAGGTGACGAGCAGTAACGTGTGTGGTTGAAACATCGAACAAGTAAGTTCATAGCTTTAAGGCACAAGGCTCAGGGTTTCAGTCGTTGCAAAAAAAAGGCGCCCGAGGAGGGCGCCAAATTCACCTTAACCGAGGAAGCCAGGTGAGGCCGTTCGTCAGAGAGGAGTGCAGCGGTGGTAAGGCGCTGCGTGAACGGTAAACAGTAGAAACCCAATGCCCCTGTAGGAGCGAGCGGGCGGCGTTCCGACTTGCCCGCGAAGACGGTGTGTCAGTCGCTATCAATGTTGAATGTGACGGACCCTTCGCGGGCAAGCCTCGCTCCTACAAAGGGGCTCAATTATTTCCCGAGCTTCACCCGCGTCCAGCCGCGCGTCATCACCCGCTGAACGCCGATCGGCATGTCCGGAATCGCATACAACGTCGCCATCACGGCCAAGGGCGGATACGAGCCCGGATCATCGCGAATCGCTTCATCCACCAAGGGCGTCGCCGCCGCGTTGGCGTTGCTGTAGCCGATGTTGTTGGTGATCTCGGCGATGATGTCCGGGCGCATCAGGAAGTTCATGAACAGGTAGGCGTTGTCGACGTTCGCCGCATCCCGTGGGATTGCGACCATGTCGTAGAAACTGCCGGCGCCTTCTTTCGGAATGCTGTATTCGATTTTCACCTTGTCGCCCGCTTCCTGTGCGCGGGCCTTGGCTTGCAGCACGTCGCCGGAATAACCGACAGCGACGCAGATGTTGCCGTTGGCCAGGTCGGAGATGTACTTCGACGAATGGAAGTACGCCACCGACGGCCGGATCTTCATGAACAGCGCTTCAGCTTCGGCGATCTGCTCCTTGTCCTGCGAGTTCACCGGGTAGCCCAGGTAGTGCAGGGCGGCGGGCAGCATTTCGGTCGGTGAGTCGAGGAAGCTGATACCGCAGGCTTTCAGCTTCTCGGCGTTTTCCGGTTTGAACAGCAAGTCCCACGAGTTGGTTGGCGCATTGGCACCAAGCACTTCCTTGACCTTGGCCGGGTTGAACCCGATGCCGATCGAGCCCCACATGTACGGGAAGGCGTGACCGTTTTCCGGGTCGCTGGCCGAAGCGTTTTTCAGCAACACCGGGTTGAGGTTTTTCCAGTTCGGCAGCTTCGACTTGTCCAGTTCCTGATAGACGCCAGCCTTGATCTGCTTGGCCAGGAAGCTGTTGGACGGCACGACAATGTCATAGCCGGATTTGCCTGCGAGCAGGCGTGCCTCAAGGGTTTCGTTGCTGTCGAACACATCGTAGGTCACGCGGATACCGGTCTCGTCTTCGAACTTCTTGACGGTGTCCGGGGCGATGTAATCCGACCAGTTGTAGACGCGCAGTACCTTATCATTGGCCTGGGCGCCGGTAGCCATT
This sequence comes from Pseudomonas sp. MM213, assembly GCF_020423045.1. NCBI lineage: Bacteria > Pseudomonadati > Pseudomonadota > Gammaproteobacteria > Pseudomonadales > Pseudomonadaceae > Pseudomonas > Pseudomonas sp. MM213. The sequence continues at coordinate 1,709,665 of NZ_CP081943.1, read as the reverse complement.
GCGCCCAATAAGGACAGTGTCAGCAGAGTCCTGCCAAACATTTTCATCGGTACAACTCCATTTTTTTTATTCAGTACGCAAAGCTGTGAAACGCGACGGCACTAGGCCGTCGCTTCTACCATTTGCTTTTTCGGTTGCTGCCAGGATTCGCTGGCGGTCTGGTCCATCGCTTCCTGGATCGCCCGTTTGCGGCTGGCTTCGGCGCGGCGGCTGAAGTACCAGACCATGAAGGTCACGATCGAAACGGCGAGCAGAATCAGGCTGGCCACGGCGTTGATCTCAGGCTTCACGCCCAGACGCACCGCCGAGAACACTTCCATTGGCAAGGTCGTCGAGCCTGGGCCGGATACGAAACTCGCCAACACCAGGTCATCCAGCGACAGGGCAAACGACATCATGCCGCCGGCCGCCAGTGACGGCGCGATCATCGGGATGGTGATCAGGAAAAACACCTTGAATGGCTTCGCCCCGAGGTCCATGGCCGCTTCTTCGATGGACAGGTCCAGCTCGCGAAGGCGGGCGGAGACGACCACCGCCACATAGGCCGCACAAAACGTGGTGTGGGCGATCCAGATGGTCACGATGCCACGCTCCATCGGCCAGCCGATCAGTTGCGCCATGGCCACGAACAGCAGCAACAGCGACAGGCCGGTGATCACTTCAGGCATCACCAACGGCGCGGTGACCAGGCCACCAAACAGCGTACGGCCCTTGAAGCGCGTGACGCGAGTCAGCACGAACGCCGCCAAAGTCCCCAGCGCCACCGCTGCAATCGCGGTGTAGCAGGCAATCTCCAGCGAGCGCACCACCGAGCCCATCAGTTGCGAGTTGTCGAGCAAGCCGACGTACCACTTCACCGACCAGCCGCCCCACACCGTCACCAGTTTCGAGGCGTTGAACGAGTAGATCACCAGAATCAACATCGGCAGGTAGATAAACGACAAGCCGAAAATCAGCATGAACTTTGAAAATCCGAAGCGTTTCATCCCCGTGCCTCCATCTCTTTGGCCTGGCTGCGGTTGAACAGCAGAATCGGCACAATCAGGATCAACAGCATCACCACCGCCAGGGCAGACGCCACCGGCCAGTCGCGGTTGTTGAAGAACTCTTGCCACAGCACACGGCCGATCATCAGGGTTTCCGGGCCGCCCAGCAGTTCCGGAATCACGAACTCACCGACCACCGGAATGAACACCAGCATGCAGCCGGCGATGATCCCGTTCTTGGCCAGCGGCACGGTGATTTTCCAGAAGTTGTTGAAGTTGCTCGACCCCAGGTCCGAACCCGCTTCCAGCAAGCTTTGATCGTGCTTGACCAGGTTGGCGTACAGCGGCAAGACCATGAACGGCAGGTAGGCGTAGACCACACCGATGTACACGGCCGTGTTGGTGTTGAGGATCTCGATTGGGTGATCGGTGAGCCCGGTCCACATCAAGAACGCGTTGAGCAAACCGTTGTTGCTGAGGATGCCCATCCACGCATACACGCGGATCAGGATCGCAGTCCAGGTCGGCATCATGATCAACAGCAGCAAGACGTTTTGCGCTTCCTTGCTTGCCTTGGTGATCGCGTAGGCCATCGGGAAACCGATCACCAGGCACATCAGCGTGCTGAAAAACGCGACCTTCAACGAACCGAAGTAAGCCGAGATGTACAACTCATCCTCGGTCAGCAGCAGGTAATTGCCGACGTTGAGGAACAGCTGGAGTTTCTGTTCGGCGAAGGTGTAAATCTCGGAATAAGGAGGAATGGCCAGCGCCGCTTCCGAGAAGCTGATCTTCATCACCAGGAAGAACGGCAACAGGAAAAACAGGCACAGCCACAGGAATGGAATCCCGATGACGAGCTTTCGACCACTCGGCATCAGCCGCATGAACCGCTGATTGAGTGTTTTCATGAGCGCAGTACCACGCCGCTGTCGTCTTCCCACCACACGTAGACCTTGTCGTCCCAGGTCGGACGCGCGCCACGGCGTTCGGCGTTGGCCATGAACGACTGCACGACTTTGCCGCCAGGCAGTTCGACGTAGAACACCGAGTGACCGCCGAGGTAGGCGATGTCATGCACCTTGCCCTGGGACCAGTTGTAGCGGGACTCGGGTTGGGTGGTGCTGACCAGCAGTTTTTCCGGACGGATCGCGTAGGTGATGGACTTGTCCTCCACCGAAGTGCTGACGCCGTGGCCGACGTAGATCTTCTGCTCCAGATCCTTGCTGTGAATGATCGCGTGACCTTCAAGGTCCTCGACAACGGTGCCTTCGAAGGCGTTCACGTTGCCGATGAATTCGCAGACCATGCGGCTGACCGGGGCTTCGTAAATGTCCACCGGGCTGCCAATCTGGGCGATCCAGCCCAGGTGCATGATCGCGATGCGCTGGGCCATGGTCATGGCCTCTTCCTGGTCGTGGGTCACCATTACGCAGGTCACGCCAACGCGTTCGATGATTTCCACCAGCTCAAGCTGCATCTGCGAACGCAGTTTTTTATCCAGCGCGCCCATCGGTTCGTCGAGCAACAACAGCTTCGGACGTTTCGCCAGGGAGCGGGCGAGGGCGACACGTTGACGCTGACCGCCGGAGAGTTGATGCGGCTTGCGTTTGGCGTATTGGGTCATGTGCACCAGGCGCAGCATCTCTTCCACGCGGGCGTCGATTTCACTGGCGGGCAAACGGTCCTGCTTGAGGCCGAAGGCAATGTTCTGTGCGACGGTCATGTGCGGGAACAGGGCGTACGACTGGAACATCATGTTGATCGGCCGTTCGTACGGCGGCATGTCGGTGATGTCCACGCCATCGAGCAGGATCCGCCCTTCGGTCGGGCGCTCGAAGCCGGCGAGCATGCGTAGCAGCGTCGATTTGCCGGAACCGGAACCGCCGAGCAAGGCGAAGATTTCCCCTTGATGAATCTCAAGCGAAACATCGTCCACTGCGGTGGTTTCGTCGAATTTCTTGGTGACGCGGTCGACTTTCACCAACACCTTTTTCGGTGCCTGGTGACCTTCAAGAGCCTTCCTGTAAATGCTGGAGGCGTTTGCCATGTGAAACTCCCAACAGGTTTCAGTCGTCGGGCCAACGCGGCCTGACTTAAGAGTGGATTGCAAGCCCGGGGCATTCGGTTGGCGCAACCCCCTGTAGGAGCGAGGCTTGCCCGCGAAGACGGTATGTCAGTCGATATCATCGTTGCCTGAAACACCGCCTTCGCGGGCAAGCCTCGCTCCTACAAAGGATTGCGCTCGCCTGATCCATACCGCTCGGGCTTATTCGGCGCCGCCGTCCTGGCTGCCTGGGTCGTACTTGTTGTTATTGCAGTGTGTTTTTTTCGCGAGCCACGGACGCGCAAAGGCACGCCCGCCAAACTCGCGGGGGCAGTAAATGGGTGTTTTGGGTCAGCGGGTTTTACGCTGCGCGGCCCGTCGTCGGCATGCATCGCCGAACGCCTGGAAAATACTCAAATAAGGAGGATTCGAAAGCACCTGCCATTCCGGGTGCCATTGCACGCCGACCGCAAAGGTCGGGCTGTGGTCCACCGAAATCGCTTCGATCAGACCGTCCGGCGCAATCGCCTCGGCGCGCAGGCCGGGAGCGAGGCGGTCGATGCCCTGACTGTGAATCGAATTGACCATGAACTCGGTCGGCAACTCCAGCGCTTCGAACACGCCACCCGGTTGCACCGTCACCGCATGCGCCGGGGCGTATTGCACCGCCAGCTCAGGGCTGTCCGCTTCGCGATGATCGAGCATGCCCGGCAGTTCATGCACCTTCTGGTGCAGGCTGCCGCCAAACGCCACGTTCATTTCCTGGAAACCACGGCAGATGCCGAGTACCGGAACGCCCGCCGCAATGGCTGCACGCAATAAAGGAAGGGTAGTGGCGTCCCGCGCCGGATCGTGATCCGTGCCGGGAGCGCTGGCCGGGCCTTGATAGTGGAAGGGCTCCACATTCGATGGCGAACCGGTCAGCAACAGACCGTCGAGATGCGCGAGCACATCCTCGATTTCAGTCAGTTCGCCTAAGGAAGGAATGACCACGGGCAGCCCCAGAGCCGCGACGCTGACAGCACGCAAGTACTTGTCGCCGCTGATGTGGTAGGGGTGCAGGCCAATCTGTTTGACGCACGCTGTAACGCCGATCAATGGCTTGAATGCCATTTTTATCACCTCGACCTTGAACGAGTTTTTCAGGAGCTTAGCTTTGTTGATTTTAATTAACAACTCTCATGTAAAAAATTCTAAACGCCGCACGTCCGATTGCTAGTCTTTGTGCGGTGTTGAGGGCCTATATGGCACTCTCGTGCCCAGAAAAGTCCCAAAAATAAAGGATGAAAGGCCAAGTGTTCGCTATTGACTTCACTTTGCCGTTCGGGTTGACTGGGCTCCAGAAAGTGCGGTGAACATAATAATTAACAGCTAATAGGTGCATCATGTCGGTCCCTCTGCGTGCCGTTCAACTCAACGAAGCAAACGCATTCCTTAAGAAATATCCTGAGGTTTTGTACGTCGACCTTCTGATTGCGGATATGAACGGTGTGGTGCGCGGCAAGCGCATCGAGCGCACCAGTCTTCATAAGGTCTACGAAAAAGGCATCAACCTGCCGGCGTCCCTGTTTGCCCTGGACATCAATGGCTCCACGGTGGAAAGCACCGGCCTGGGTCTGGACATCGGTGACTCTGACCGGATCTGCTATCCAATCCCTGGCACCCTGAGCATCGAGCCTTGGCAGAAGCGCCCGACCGCGCAACTGTTGATGACCATGCACGAACTCGAAGGCGAGCCGTTCTTCGCCGACCCGCGTGAAGTGCTGGCCAATGTGGTGCGCAAGTTCGACGAACTTGGCCTGACCATTTGCGCTGCGTTCGAACTCGAGTTCTACCTGATCGACCAGGACAACGTGAACGGTCGTCCGCAATCGCCACGCTCGCCGGTTTCCGGCAAACGTCCGATGTCGACCCAGGTGTATTTGATCGATGACCTCGACGAATACGTCGATTGCCTGCAAGACATCCTCGAAGGTGCGAAAGAGCAGGGCATCCCGGCCGACGCCATCGTCAAGGAAAGCGCCCCGGCGCAGTTCGAAGTGAACCTGCATCACGTCAACGACCCGATCAAGGCCTGCGACTACGCGGTGTTGCTCAAGCGTCTGGTGAAGAACATCGCCTACGACCACGAGATGGACACCACGTTTATGGCCAAGCCGTATCCGGGCCAGGCGGGCAACGGTTTGCACGTGCACATTTCGATTCTCGACAAAGAAGGCAACAACATCTTTGCCAGCGAGGATCCCGAGCAGAACGCCGCGCTGCGACACGCGATCGGCGGTGTGCTCGAGACCCTGCCGGCGCAGATGGCTTTCCTGTGCCCGAACGTCAACTCGTACCGCCGTTTCGGTGCGCAGTTCTACGTACCGAACTCGCCGAGCTGGGGCATCGACAACCGTACTGTTGCGGTACGTGTGCCGACCGGTTCCTCCGATGCCGTGCGCATCGAACACCGCGTGGCCGGTGCCGATGCCAACCCGTACTTGTTGATGGCTTCGGTGCTGGCGGGCGTGCACCACGGCCTGACCAACAAGATCGAGCCGGGCGCACCCGTGGAAGGCAACAGCTACGAGCAAAACGAGCAAAGCCTGCCGAACAACCTGCGCGATGCATTGCGCGAGCTGGACGACAGCGAAGTCATGGCCAAATACATCGACCCGCTGTACATCGACGTGTTCGTGGCGTGCAAGGAAAGCGAGCTGGCCGAGTTCGAAAACTCCATTTCGGACCTTGAGTACAACTGGTACCTGCACACGGTTTGACGAGATCTGCGTCGACGACACAAAACCTTGTAGGAGCCGGCTTGCTGGCGATAGCGGTGGGTCAATCAACATTGATGTCGCCTGACACACCGCCATCGTCGGAACGCCGCCCGCAGCAAGCCGGCTCCTACAGTAGATCTTCGTCGTTCGCATCTTTTGTGTACGTCACAAAACCCTGTAGGAGCCGGCTCGCCGGCGATGGCGGCAGCTCAGCCACCACCAACGCCCACGGCCCACCCAACATTCCTCTGCGTCGAGTCACAACCATGACAAACACTCGCAGCGACTGGGAACAACGCTTCCAGTCCCTAACCATCGAAAACCGCGCCTTCATCGACGGCCAATACCGCGCGGCACTCAGCGGTGAAACCTTCGAATGCATCAGCCCGGTCGACGGCCGCTTCCTGGCCAATGTCGCCAGCACCGATGAAGCCGACGCCAACGAAGCCGTCGCCGTCGCACGCCGCACCTTCGAATCCGGCGTCTGGGTCAATCTCGCCCCGGCCGAGCGCAAGCGCACTTTGATCCGCTTCGCCGACCTGATCCTGGCCAACCGGGAAGAACTCGCCCTGCTCGAAACCCTCGACATGGGCAAACCGATCAACGACTCGATGAACATCGACATCCCGGCGACCGCCAACGCGATCCGCTGGAGCGCCGAAGCCATCGACAAGATCTACGACGAAGTCGCCGCCACGCCGCACGACCAACTCGGCCTCATCACCCGCGAACCTGCCGGTGTCGTTGCCGCCATCGTGCCGTGGAACTTCCCGTTGATCATGGCCAGCTGGAAGTTCGCCCCGGCCCTCGCGGCGGGTAACTCGTTCATCCTCAAGCCTTCGGAAAAGTCGCCACTGACCGCGATCCGCATCGCGCAATTAGCGCTGGACGCCGGCATTCCGAAAGGCGTGTTCAACGTCCTGCCGGGCTACGGCCACACCGTCGGCAAGGCGCTGGCGTTGCACATGGATGTCGACGTGCTGGCCTTCACCGGCTCGACTGCGATTGCCAAGCAACTGCTGATTTACGCTGGCCAAAGCAACATGAAACGCGTCTGGCTCGAAGCAGGGGGGAAGAGCCCGAACGTGGTGTTCGCCGATGCGCCGGATCTGCGCGCGGCAGCACAAGCAGCGGCCAGCGGCATCGCTTTCAACCAGGGCGAAGTCTGCACCGCCGGTTCGCGTTTGCTGGTCGAACGTTCGATCCGCGAGCAGTTCATTCCGCTGCTGGTAGAAGCGCTGCAAGCCTGGAAACCGGGGCATGCTTTGGACCCGCAAACCACCGTCGGTGCGGTCGTCGATCAGCGTCAACTGGACAACGTGCTGCGCTACATCCAGGTCGGTAAAGACCAGGGCGCGCAACTGATCGCGGGCGGCAGCCGCACCCTGGAAGCCACCGGTGGCCTGTACGTGGAACCGGCGATTTTCGACGGCGTGACCAACGCCATGACCATCGCCCGGGAAGAAATTTTTGGCCCGGTACTGTCGCTGATCACCTTCGACACCGCTGAAGAAGCCTTGGCCATCGCCAACGACAGCATCTTCGGCCTGGCTGCCGGTGTCTGGACCAGCAACCTGAGCAAGGCCCACACCTTCGCTCGCGGCTTGCGCGCCGGCAGCGTCTGGGTCAACCAGTACGACGGCGGCGACATGACCGCGCCGTTCGGCGGGTACAAGCAGTCGGGTAATGGTCGGGACAAATCGCTGCACGCGTTCGACAAATACACCGAGCTCAAAGCGACCTGGATCAAGCTCTAATACTTCTACAACGGCGGCCGCCGGCGCATGCCAGCGGCCATCGGAGAAACCTATGAAACAAGCACATGTAAACAGCTACTACGCCGCAACCCGCAACTTCACCGGCGACTTCCCGGTGCTGGAACAAGCGGTGGATTGCGACGTCTGCATCATCGGCGCCGGCTACACCGGTTTGTCCTCGGCGCTGTTCCTCGCCGAAGCCGGCTACAGCGTGACCGTACTCGAAGCCGCCAAAGTCGGTTTCGGCGCCAGCGGTCGCAACGGCGGCCAACTGGTCAACTCCTACAGCCGCGACGTCGATGTCATCGAAGAGCGCTATGGCGACAGAACCGCTGAAGTCCTCGGCAGCATGATCTTCGAGGGCGCCGACATCATCCGTCAGCGCATACAACACTACGACATCCAGTGCGACTACAAGCCGGGCGGCATCTTCGCTGCGCTGAACAAAAAGCAGCTCAAAGGCCTGGCCGAGCAGAAAAGCAGCTGGGAACGCTACGGCAACAAGAACCTGAAAATGCTCGACGCTGCGGACATCAAGCGCGAAGTCGGCAGCGACAACTACGTCGGCGGCCTGCTCGACATGCAGGGCGGCCACATCCACCCGCTGAACCTGGCCCTCGGCGAAGCCTCGGCCATCATCGGCCTGGGCGGCAAAATCTACGAACAATCGGCGGCGGTGGAAATCACCTACGGCGAACCGATCACCGTGCGCACCGCCAAAGGTGTGGTCCGCGCCAAATACCTGTTGATCGCCGGCAACGCCTACCTGCCGCAGGGCCTCGATAATCGCGTGACCGCCAAAAGCATGCCGTGCGGCTCGCAAATCGTCGTCACCGAACCGTTGTCGGAAAAGGTTGCGCGCAGCCTGATCAAAAACAACTACTGCGTCGAAGACTGTAACTACCTGCTCGACTACTACCGCCTGACCGCCGACAACCGCCTGCTGTACGGCGGCGGCGTGGTCTACGGCGCGCGCGAACCGGATGACATCGAACAGCTGATCAAGCCAAAAATCCTCAAGACTTTCCCGCAACTGAAGGACGTGAAGATCGACTACCGCTGGACCGGCAACTTCCTGCTGACCATGTCGCGCATGCCGCAATTCGGCCGCATCGAGAAAAACGCCTACTACATGCAGGGCTACAGCGGCCACGGCGTCACCTGCTCGCACCTGGCCGGCAAACTGATCTCGGAAATGATCCGCGGCGACGCCGAACGCTTCGATGCTTTCGCATCCTTGCCGCACATGCCAATGATCGGCGGCCGCACCTTCCAGGCCCCGCTCACCGCCATGGGCGCCGCGTACTACGCACTTCGCGACCGTTTCGGCATCTAACCCAACACAACCCTGTAGGAGCAGAGCTTGCTCGCGAAGACGGCGGCACATCCGACATCGGTGCCGCCTGACACACCGCCTTCGCGAGCAAGCTCTGCTCCTACATTGGATCCATGGCAGGCACAAAATGTACGTGCAGCAGAGGTCAAAAACTGTGGGAGCGAGCCCGCTCGCGATGACGCTATCCGGTTCCCCATCAATGCCAACTGACCCACCACCATCACCAACAACCATGCGCCTACAGCAACACCCCCAAACGTGATTTAATACCCGCCTTTCACAATTACGGGACAGGGAAGCGGTACTTTCGCGGCCAAAAGTCGCCCGCCATCCACCCCCATAACCCTTAAGTTTTCCTCGCATAAGGCTGTCATGGACACGGGCTCACGACTCAAATTAGTACGCGAAAGCTACAAACTCTCCCAGCGCGAGCTGGCCCGGCGTAGCGGCGTCACCAATGCCACCATCTCCCTGATCGAACAGAATCGCGTCAGTCCCTCCGTCAGCTCCCTGAAAAAACTGCTCGAAGGCATCCCCATGTCTTTGGCGGACTTCTTTACCTTTGATCAGCCGCCACGCGAGCATCAATACGTGTTCCGCGCTAACGAACAACCGGATCTTGGGCGTCATGGGCTGCGGTTGCTGCTGATTGGCGCTTCGGTGCCGAGCCGGCAGATGCGCTTGCTGCGCGAGCAATACGCGCCGGGGGCGAGTTCGGGGGAAGAGCCGATTGTGCACTCGGAAGGGGAGGAGTGTGGGTTGGTTACGCGGGGGACGGTTGAGTTGACTGTTGATGGGCAAATCAGTGTGCTCAACGCGGGTGACGGCTATTACTTCCCGACGACGTTGCCGCACAAGTTTCGCAATATTGGCCAGGATGAAGCGGAAATCATCAGCGCCAACACTCCGGCCAACTTCTGATATCAAAAGCGGACGCCAACCTGTGGCAGTTGCCGAGGTTGCGTCCGCGATCAATACCCCATGCCGAATGGAAGCAGCTGCTTCAGGAATTTTCAAAGTAAATGGACTTCACATCATGACCACACCCCGCATCCGCCCCCTCGCACTCTGCATCTTCCATCACGACGGCAAGATACTGGTCAACGAAGCTCGCGATCCTATTACTGAAAAGCCGTTCTTCCGCCCAATCGGTGGCGGAATCGAATTCGGCGAAACCAGCGCCCAGGCAGTTGTACGAGAAGTACAGGAAGAACTCGGTTTGCCCATCACCGATGTTCGCTTGCTCGGCACGCTTGAAAGCCTCTTTACGTATAACGGCACACCAGGGCACGAAATCGTGCAGGTGTACGACGCGAAGTTTGTGGATGCCAGTGTCTACGAGTTGTCGCACTTGGATGCTCAAGAAAGCGATGGTGCACCCTTCATCGCCAAATGGCTCCCATGGGCAAGCTTTACTGACGAAGCACCGTTGGTGCCCGATGGGCTTTATGAACTGCTAGAGAAAACTTCAATTTCGGACTGAGCCCATCACCCTGAAAGTTCGGGTAAAGTTAAGTAGTTGTCTTTTTTTTGTCGAACTAAGAGGTCGTAAGGAATGAGCGTGACGAAAAATGCAATAGCGACATTTATCACTTTGGTAGTAGTGTTGGTGGCGATGGCGTATGTGATTCCATACTTTAATGATAAGTGTTTGAAACCGCAGTTCGTTGAGGCGCATCTGAAAAATTGTAATCTTTTGAGTGTGGAGGATTCTTGTTTGTGGTTGAAAGATAATGCCGTCTATGAAGATTATGGAGTAGATAAATCTGCTGTTGTGAAGGCCTGCAATAACAGTCGGGAGATAACTGAATTGCTTGTGAAGTATGCTTCAAAAGGGAAAATTGGAGGAGAATAATAATTAGCCGCACACTGCTGGCTTATAATGGGGTAGGCCTAAAAAAAGGTGACAGATCTATTTAATAAACAGGCCTGTCACCTTTTTGGTTTTTATTGATTGATTGAATGATTCATTGGTTTAAGTAGTTTCGACTTTATCGACATAAGACTCGAAGAACCAGTCAGGGATGTCTTCAGTACGGTATTCAAGGGTGTCCCCATCAGTAATCTCCGCAAGAAAAACCGTACTGTCGCCGGAGTTGTCGAAGATGTAAGCCCGATTGCTGACTGCGATGGCTTCTGGCAGTAGACCCAGCGATTTGTAGTACCTTTCGCGTACCTTGTCAGATGCCACGGGATGACCACCTTCGCGGACTCTGATTTTTACGCGGTCTATGTTGATTGCCGGATTTTCAGTCGAAACGAAGTAAAGATATATCCGATAACCGTGGGCTTGGGCTTCTTTCATGAAGTCGACCTTGCTGCGATGTGACATCACCGTTTCGAAGGTAAAATTCACACCTTTTTCCAGCAGGTGCTGGCGTATGAAGTCCGATATTACGGAAGCCAGATAAGAATTGACGTGTACGTTTCGGTAGTCAACTTTAGAGCCCAGCAAACCAATTTGTTTGGCTTGATCACTGAGCTCTTTGTTTTTTATCAGATAGTGTCCGGCATGGAACGTGAGTAACTCAGGCAATGTAGTGGCGACTTCAAAGGTAGCCAAGTCGATGAATCCGGTTGCTTTCGCTTCCTTCTCGAGATCATCGGCATTCACGTACATCTTGATAAGGGCGGGATCAATTTCTCCCTTGATGGTGCTTTTGCCTGATCCGTTCGGTCCCGCAAATACCCGAAACCTAGGCACGACCACCAGCCGTTTGATCTTCGATACGGCGCACGGTGATCACCTCACCTACTTTGACTTTGCGACGCGGCTCGGCTTTGGCTACAACAGTCTTGCTGCCATCAAGTGAGATCCGTACCAAATCGCCGGAATCGACACGAAGTACGCTATCACTCACCAGCAGTGCGCGAGCATAAGCAGTCTTGGTGGCTATTTGGGCGAGATCAGGTATCTGGCGCTCGAGTGCGTCCATCTCCTTATCCGAAAGCTGTTTGGTTCTTGCAGTCATCGGGACTCTCCGCTTGAGCGAGCGCTCTGGTGCTTCTTGTCCGGATAATACCGCATTAACCGGGCTTTCGAACGTCATCAGTTCCATATCAATTTCCTCGGTAGTGTAAGCCTTGATCACTGTGTGAAGTACAGATTTTCCAGCATGAAATGCGGGGGCTTTTGCCGATAGCTCTCTGTAACGATCCCCTGAAACCGGCTCACTGAAAAGAAAGTGACCATTACAGCGTGTGTTCAAGCGACCAAAAAACCGCAGCGACGAGTGTTGCTGCGGTTCAAGAGCTGATCAGTGCCCTTTGGGTGCCTCAAACCCACGCTGCTCAATCACTCGAAACACATCACTCACGTCCTGGAGCAAAATCCGGGCGATGTTGGCGACGGTGTTGATGTCGTTTTCGGCGTAGTCGGGGAGGCTGGTGCAGCCCATGAGCTGGAGGTAGGGGAGGACGGCGTTGAGGCGTTCGCTGACGACGTTGTGCAGTTCGCGGATTGGGGCGTGGCTGTCGATGACTAGTACGGGGTAGTCGGTGGCGAATTGGGACATGGGGGTGAAGCGGCGGGGCGGATGTTGGGTCGTCATGGATGTAGTCCTAGAAAGATGAATCAAAATCGCCATTACTCGTTTACCGACGGAGATCGGCTGCGCGGGTCTGGCGGTCTTCGGTGTCTTCTCTTTTGGGCTGCGAATCCCGGTCACCGACAATGGCAGCGACGGCGGGAACTATAAGCTGCGATTTTGGCGCTCACAACCGGGCTGTAGGACGCTTTGGCGTTTGTTGCGACAAGGCTCAATGCCACTGTTTACGGGGCTTTCACGGTAATCCGGGAGGTATGGAATGCCTTGGGAAATCGGGGGCAGGTTTTGGGGCGGCTTCGCTGCTTGTTGGGAATAAATCCCCTCGTTACAAAAGGTGAATTCCTACACGTTTTTCGGATGTCAGGTTTGTGAAATCGAGTGGGCTGAAAGGTGTGACAGTGAATGTTGGTGTTGAATGTGAAGGCCTCATCGCCGGCAAGCCGGTCTCGCTCCCACAGGGGAGATGTAGGCGGGCGCACTGTTGCGTCCGCCTGGGATCCTTTTATGCCGCGTGACCGATCACTTCGATGATTCGCTTCGCAATGTAGTCGACGTGGGTTTCCAGGGCGAAGTGTCCGGTGTCGAGTAGTTCGACTACGGCATTGGGGTTGTCGCGTTTGAATGCCTCTGCGCCAGGCGGGATGAAGAAGGGGTCGTTCTGGCCCCAGATGGCCAGGGTTGGCAGTTGGGTCTCGCGGAAGAAGCGCTGAAAGTCCGGGTAGCGTTTGAGGTTGTTCGCGTAGTCCAGGAACAGGTCGAGCTGGATGTCCTTGTTGCCCGGCCGCTCCAATAGCAGCGCGTCGAGTGTGTAGGACTCGGGAGCGATGAGTTCAGGCGTGCTGACGCCGTGTTCGTATTGCCAGCGCGTGCCTTCCAGGTGCAGGACTGCGTCGGCGATGACCTGGCGATTTTCGGACGACGGTTCTGCCCAGTAGGCTTTGATCGGTGCCCAGGCATCGCCCAATCCTTCCAGATACGCGTTGCCGTTTTGCGAGATCAGTGCGGTCATTCTCTCGGGGTATTTGACTGCCAGTCTCAGGCCGGTCGGTGCGCCGTAATCGAAGACGTACATCGCGTAGCGTTTCAGTCCCAGGGTCTCGACGAAATGCCCCAGCGTTTCTGCCAGTGCGTCGAAGGTGTACGCGTATTTGCGCTCGGCAGGCACTTCGGTGAATCCAAAGCCGGGCAGGTCCGGGGCGATGATGTGGAAGTGGGCTGAAAGCAACGGGATGAGTTGGCGGAACTGGTGGGATGAGCTGGGAAACCCATGGAGCAAAAGAAGGGTCGGCTTGGCCGGTTCTCCTGCTTCCCGGTAGAAGACGCGAACGCCGTCGACGTCGGCAAATGTGTAGCGGATGGGTGCAGTGGTGCTGGTCATGATGATTGGCCTCGTAACCGCATGGATGAGATCAAGCCGGTTTTCGAGATTAAATCTGGCACGAACAAAGTAACCTGTCAAAATGATTTTGACAGGTTATTGTTTTTCGCCCTCAAGCATCGATGACTTTCTTTTGCCGCTCGCGGTGGGCCGCTGCTTTCGCTCGGTTGCCGCAGACCGCCATGCTGCACCAGCGGCGTTTTCTGCCTCGGGTGTGATCGACGAACATCAGGGTGCAGCTCGGTCCTTCGCAACATTTCACGTTGGTGAAATCTTCCTCGCTGACGAACTGTGCGAGCACTTCGCCCAGTGGCAACAGCAGGGAATCGGGGCTGCGCCAGCGGCGCTTCAGTTCCCAGGCGAGCTTTGGTGTTTCGCCGTCCTGCAGCGTGATCTGGGTGTATTTTTCGTCCCGTTCGAGCAAGCGATTCAAGGCCTCTAGCTCTTTCAGGGCTGAGGCTTCAAGCGGTTTTCCTTTGTATTTCAGGACAAAGCCGCGAAACCATTCGCGCAATGACCGTGCCTGCGCTGCGACGGTTTCCAGCTCGCCAGGCATTGCTTGTGCCTGAAGCCGTTGCAGTATCTCGTCTTCCACCCAGCCCGATTGTTTCAGCCAGTCCAGCCAGCCGTTGCCGTCGTCAATCCAGTCGACGGGTTCATCGACCGGCGTTGCTATCGAGTTCAGGAAATCGAGAGCGGCGGCGTCGGCGACGAAGAGGGCCGGTCCATGGGGAGTGCTGTTCATGAGGATGTCCGCTAAAGCCTGGATTGATAAGGCTCAGCGTAACCACTCAAAGTGCATCCGACAAGTTACTGTTTAATTGATAACCTCTTCATGGTATTCGGTGGGGTTACTGAATGGGCTCAATTCTTGACCTGCTGATTCCGCCCATAAACATCCTCCAACCGCTCAATATCATCCTCACCCAAATAACTCCCGGACTGCACCTCAATCACCTCCAGCGGAATTTTCCCGGGGTTGGCCAGCCGATGCACCGAAGCAATCGGAATGTAGGTGGACTGGTTTTCCGTCAGCAGGAAGACCTTTTCATTGCACGTCACCTGGGCGGTGCCGGAGACCACGATCCAGTGTTCGGCGCGGTGGTGGTGCATTTGCAGGGACAGTTGCGCGCCCGGTTTGACGGTGATGTGCTTGACCTGGTGGCGGATGCCGTTGTCCACCGAGTGGTAGCTGCCCCAGGGGCGATACACCGCGCAGTTGTTCTGGGTTTCCGAGCGATTTTGGGCGTCGAGCGCATTCACCAGTTTTTTCACGTCTTGCACGGTGTCGCGGTGCGCGACCATCAGTGCATCTTCGGTTTCTATCACGACGAGGTCTTCCACCCCGAGCAGGGTCACCAGTTTGCTGCTGCCATGGACGAAGCAATTGCGGCTGTTGTAGCTGACGACATCGCCCTTGAGCACATTGCCGTCGGTGTCCTTTTCGTGCACATCCCACAGCGACGACCAGCAACCGACGTCACTCCAGCCAGCGCTGAGCGGGACGACCCACGCGCGGTGGGTGCGTTCCATTACCGCGTAGTCGATGGAGTTGTCCGGGCAGCATTCGAAGGTGACGCGATCGATGCTGGTCACGCCGTCGCTGCTGGGGCTGCGCTCCAGGGCCATCACGCAGGTGTCGTACATGTCCGGTTCGTGAGTGCGCAGCTCTTCGAGGTAGCGGCTGGCACGGAACAGGAACATGCCGCTGTTCCAGAAGTATTCGCCGGAGCGGACAAATTCGGCGGCGGTTTGCTGGTCGGGTTTTTCGATAAATTGCTCGACCTTGAAGGCATGGGCGTCCGCATCGCTGCAGTCGGCCTTGATGTAGCCGAAGCCGGTTTCCGGACGCGTCGCCGGAATGCCGAACAGCACCAGATTGCCTTTGAGCGCCTCTTGCTCTGCGTGTTCCAGTGTGGCGCGCAAGGCGGGGACGTCGCTGATCACATGGTCGGCCGGAAGGACCAGCATGAGCTCATCGCGGCCTTCGGCAATCAGCTTGAGGGCTGCCAGCGCCACCGCCGGTGCGGTGTTGCGGCCGAAGGGTTCGAGCAGGATCGCCTGCGGCGTGCAGCCGATGGCGGCAAGTTGTTCGTTGACCAGGAAGCGATGCTCTTGATTACACACCACGATAGGTTTGCCGATACCGTTGAACGCCAGGCGCTGCAAGGTTTGCTGAAAGAGTGATCCTTCGCCGGCCAGGCTCAGGAATTGTTTGGGATACAGCTTGCGTGACAATGGCCACAACCGGGAACCACTGCCCCCGGACAGAATGACTGGAATCATTTTTCTTTCCTCCCACACCTTCATCGTTCGATATGAAGGCGCTTCGAACAGCGAAGGACTGCCTTCCATTATTTGAAACACAAGCTCAATTCAAAGTGGCCGCAATCAGGGGCGTGCCGGCTGTTGCACCTGGTCTTTCTGGTCTGCAAACAGCTGGGTGATGTCGCCGCCCAGGCGGTAGTTTTTCATCGGTTCGACCGATTGGCGCCAGCGGTTGGTTTGCGCTGAGCAGTCGTATAGGGCGCAGTACGGTTCCAGCCAGGCAAACTTGCCATCCTCGTTGAGGTCTTCGAGTGCTTGCTTGTGGCCGGTCTTGCGTTCGAACAAACCTGGATTCTTGATGCCTTCTTCCACGCGCGTCGCCAGACGCCGCATGGCGCCGTTGTTCTCTTCGCGCAGGTCGACGCCGTTGGCTTGGGCGAAGGAGGCGATCATCATCAGCGGCCCCATCGCGTAGTTATGGTAAGCCAGAGCACGGGTGTCGCGGCCCAATTCGTTGGGCAGGTATCCATCTGCATCGACCTGTGACGCGCCGATGCGAAACTGTGCGACCGACCAGTCGAACAGGTCGCGCCGGTCGACCACCACCGAGGCCGCCATGACGGACCATGCCGCCCAATACTGGTGATTGTTGAGGCGGTCCAGCGGTTGGTCGCGCCAGTCCCGCACTACCTGTTCGGCGAGCTTGCCGATCCAGGCTTCGATGGGACGGGTCTGCGCTTCACGGCCCTTCAATGGCTGTGATTGCGAAAACTTGAGCCGCAGGTACGCCGAAGAAATACTGCCCAACGCCCATTTGCGCATCGACTTGCCGGTGTGGGTGTAGGTGGTGCTCAGCAACGCCTGTGCCTTGGCCCAATCGCCCAGCCAGCTCAACGTGCAGTCCACATGACCGGGGCGGCCGAGCCGCAGATAGGCGGCGACTTGTTTGTTGACGCCTTTTTCCAGTTCGTTGATTTCGCCGGACATTTCCTTGTAGCGTTTGTTGGATTCTGCGTTGAGCTGATCCCGAGCCTTGCCCGAGCCTTCGTATTTGCTGGGGATCAACAGGTCGCCGGTATAGGGTTTGGGCGTCGCCGGACAGCTCTGCGCGTCGCCCTTTTTCTCTGTGGCCGGCGCGTAATAGCCCTGCGGTGGGCGAAGTTGTGCGGCCGCCTGCATGATCGGCCCCATCAGAATGAAGGCCACGCCAATGGCGGCCCAGTGTGCCGGGCGCATCAGTTTTCCTCCGTCTGCGCGGTGCGCAGGGTCGGTGCTGCCGTGATGGCGGGTTTGACGCACAGTCGGGTCGAAAGCCCTGTGGTGGTCATTCCCGGCGGCGGTTGCACGTCCATGGAAAGAAGCGTCTGTTCGCCCCAATCCCCGTCGCCGCGCAGCTCGAAGGCGAAGCGGCCCTGGGTATTGACCGTCGGCGAACGGCTCAAGCTGAGGTTTTCCTGGCGACCGTTCAGGTAGGTCAGGGTCGCGTTCAACAGACGCACGCCAGGATCCGCGAACTTGAGGTCGACCTGATAACGATTGCCCTTGATCGGATACACGTTGCCGCCACTGCCGTTGAACAACACTTGATTGCGCCCGCTGTGCAGGGTCGCCTGGCTTTTGAGCAGCGGGGACTGGTTGTCGCAGCCATCGCTCAGCGCCGCCATTGCCTGGCGGTAGAAGCTGGGTTTGCCGAGGCTGTCGAGGTTGTCGGTTTCCCACACCAGCATCGCCGGCGGGGCGTTCTGGAAGTCGTCGCCGAGCAGGTAGGCGATTAACGAATCATCGTAGCCACCGCCCGGTACGCTGAAGTTGCGGACTGGCGTCTGCAGATATTGTTCAAGGAAACCGGGGAAGTTGAACAGCTCGCTGCTGGCGCTGGTGCCGATCAATGCGACCTTGGCCGGGCCCTTGGAATCGCCTTGGGCGCGGGTTTGATAACGGGTCACATACTGCGCCGCATAGCCGTTGCCGCAGATCTGTGCGGCGGCTTTTTGCAGCGTGCCCGAGCGTCCCAACAGGCCGGCCGGTTGGCTGGCGAAGACCTGATGCGGCAACGCCTTGAGCACATCGTTGCCCTTGAGCGTCTGGGCTACCAATTGGGCACTGCGGTCGGCGCCATAGGGCGTCCAGTTGTGATCGCCCTTGAAGTAGAAGGGCTGGCCGGCGGGCTGTGGCGAGCTCAGCAGGTTGGCAAAGTCAGGCGCCAGAATGCCCAGGTCGCGCACCCGGTCCAGGGTTTGCAGGTAGTTTTGCCGGGCCCTGGCCTGATCGAAGCTGGCCAGTTCCAGCGGCGTCAGGCGGTCGGCGTGCAGCAGGCCGCGACTGGGTGGCATCACCAACACCAGTTCGACCCCACGCTGGGCGAGCCCGTCGCGCAGGCGCTTGAGGGCTTTGTAACCGCTTTCATCAAGGCCGAAGTCGGTGCGCAAATCGCTACGGGTGCGGAAGAGCCATTGGTCCTTGGCCTCCACCAGCGTCGCGTAGTTTTTCAGTTCCGGTGGCTCGTAATAGGTTGCCTGCGCCGCTTGCGGGCACAGCTGACAGCAGGCCTCGGCCGTGTACTGCGGCTGCGCCTGTGCCCCCATCGACATGGACAGCAGGCCAAGCGCGGCAAATCCATGAAAGGTGTTCATCGGCAGGCTCCTCACAGTGTCTCGGGCAGAATTAGTGCGGCGGCGTGGCGGCGCAGGAGGATGTCCATCAAGTCGCCCTGGACGTCCCCCAGCAAACCGGTGAAGGCCAGGCCGTCCTGTTTCTGCGGCGCGAGAAAGGTCAAGTCATAGAGTTCCAGGCGCGAGGGTGAAAACACGGCGATGGGGCTGGAACCGTTGCCGATCAGCTTGCCGCCGACCACGGTGAGCGACAGTTTGGCTTCGTAAGGGTCTTCCTTGAGATCGCGGTCGCTGCCACGCAAATCCTTGGTGTGGCCATAGATCCCGGTCAGGGCGTTGGCCATCAGCTCGTTTTCGTACAGGCGCACGCCGGTGCTGTTGCGCACGCGGATCCCGTGTCGGTCATTGTCCGCCGCGCGGTTGCGCCAGATCAGGTTATTGCCGCTCTCGTACAAGGTGATGCCGTCGGAACGGTTTTTGTAGGTTTCGTTGTAGGCCAGCAGGTTATTGACGCTGGAACGGTCCAGGACGATGCCCGACAGATGATTGTTGTAGGTGCGGTTGTAGATGATCCAGCTGTCGTTGACCTCGCGCGAGAGGATGATGCCGTGCTTCTTGTGGGTATCGAAGACATCGTTATGGGCAATGATCAGCCGGCGCGAACGGTCGTGCGGGTCGATGCCATATACGATGTTTGCGCGATAGGTGTTGCGCAGAATCACCACGTCGTCGGCCTCGTAGCAATAGAAGCCGAAATAGTTGTCGATGAACTGCGAATTGATCAGCCAGCCGGTCGGTTTTTTGCGCTTCATCTTCGGCGCCATGCTCGGGCTGTACTGGGAAATACTCACCCCATAGCTCTTGCTCTCGGTGTAGCCAAAGCTGGTGATGGTGCTGTTGACGATGTAGGTTTCGGTGCCGCCCCAGGAGATCAGGAACGGGCGAAACGTTTCCTCTTTTTTGAACCAGGCCGGACTGTCGTCTTTCTCGCTCCAGGCGCTGACCTTGGTATCGGTAATGAACAGTTTGCCGTCGTTGACCAGGAACGAACCGCCGTCCTGGGACAAGCGCAATTCCTTCACCGACTTGTCGATATGCAGCGTCCCGCCGGGACGGATGACGATCGGCAAGCGCGCCAGAAACACTCCCGGTGCGGTCTCGCGCAGGGCTGTCTGTGGCAGGCTGCGTGCCAGTTGCGTCAGGCTCATGTAGCCACGGTCGATGAAGATCGCCACGGGCATTTGCTTCTGGCGCACCACCCATTCCTTGAAGCGGTCCTGGCCACCGATGAACTCGTCCAGCGCGTTTTCCTTGAGCATCGGCTGGATCAAGGCACGGCCGGCGGGCTTGTAGGCAATCTTCGCGGCGACTGCCTCGGCGGTATAGCCGGACAGGTCGGGCATTTTCGGTTCCTTGATCAGCAACGGTTTTCCCGGAGCCTCGCTGATGCTGTAGCGCGGTATCAGGAGGTCACCTGCCGCACTGGCACCTGCCGTCTGCACCAACAGCATTGCGGCGAGCATCAGTCCTATCTTGACGACACGGTCCATAAGTCTCACTCATCCAAAAGGCAGCCGGTTGTGATCAATGTGCCGTTGCCCGCGATGGCTTCAGCGCGGGCAGCCACCGGGTCCTAGATTTTCCAGACGAAATCGATGAACGCCCGGTGCATGCTCGAATCGGTGTCGTTGGCGTAGGCGTCACCGGGGAAGAACACGCCCAGGCGCAGGCGGATCAGTGCCGAGGGTTCGTCGACCCAATCCACCATGCTCGCGGGCAACAGGCCTTGCTTGAAGTACTTGGTCATGACCAGATCGACTTCCTGGCCCAGGTCCTTCTCGCCGTCCACCAGCGCCGCATTGATGATCCCGTCGTCGCCGGTTTCCGTCTGGTCGTCGACCCGCCAGAAGCGGTGGTAGACGAGGCTGGCGTCGTAGTCCTCGCGATACGACCAGGCGCCGAACAGCGTTGCTGTCTGGAGGTTGCTCAGTTCACCGCGAAAGGCTTCGCCGAAGCGGTGTACCCGTGAGCGCGTGCCGGTGTAGTTCGAGCGGTTGCTTTGCAGGCCGGTTTGCTGGAACTGGTTCTCCTGGTCGTTACCGCCGCCATCGCCACGGGCGGCGGCAGCACCGAGGCGCCAGGCGTCATCGATGTTCCAGCGCAAGCCCAGGTCCGCGGCCCAGGAATTGACGTCGCCGCTGGTGTGGCCTGTCGCGATTCGATCGCCGGAAGGGACGATCACGCTGTTGAGGTTGTCGCGATCGCCGGTCAGCCAGGTTGCGTTGATCCAGTAATTGAGCGGCATCGTCGAGCGATAGTTGTAGCCGTCACCGTTCGCTTCAAGGCCGACCCAGGTCAGGCTGCCGGTGGTGGTCTTGTCGAGTGTGTCGAGCCGGTCACCGGGGTCCGGCAGATTGCCGCTGTCTTCCGAGTGATGTACGCGCAGGCCGACCCAATTGTTGGGCGTCCATTGCGTAGAGATGTCGGCGAAGGCATGGGAGCGGTCTTTGTCTTCCGGCGCCAGGTCGTCCAGGTCGGTGCGGTAGTCGGAAAAGCGTTGAGCGGCGCCGACGTGGCTGCGCAGCAGCGTGGTTTCGAAGGTCCAGTTGAGCGCTTCGATGTTGGTGTCCATCCACTCGCCGCTGTCCTCGCGCAGACGCTGGCGCCCCAGGCGCAGATGCTCGCCCGGATAGGCCGTGATGCCTGAATAGTCGACCCAGAATTCGCGAAGCGCCAGGTAGCTGTCATCCGCTTCACGGGTGTTGCTGTCGTCGACGCCGTTGTTCACGGTGTCGGTGTCGATGGTGTCGGTCGCCGCTACCGCCTGGCCCATCACATAGGCGCTCCAGTTGCCCCATTGGCCAAAGGCCCAGGGGCGCAGGTCGAGGCCAATATCGTTGAGGGTGCCACCGGGTGCAGTGCCCAGGTCCCGGTCGTCCTGCGACTCGCCGGTAATCTTCACATCCAGGCCGAAATTCTTCGGCGCCACTTCCGCCGCCAGCACCAGACCGGCGCTGCACATCAGCGAAACTCCCAGACCATAACCTGCCAACAGTGCTTGTTTCATAGTAAGTCCTGTCCATTTTCCGGAGTTTGCAGCCTGGCGAGAGCCGCGCCCGTCAGACGGGCCTGAGCTTCTTCCTCAAGTAAGGGCTGCGCGATTTTCCTCTCTGCCGGGGTCATCCCCGACTGCACGGCCGACAGCACTGGCCCCGCATTTACCACGCCCTGGCGTTGCGCGAGTTGCGCAAAGACAAAAGCATTGATTCGATTGACCTTGACCCCGCGTGAATCGGAAAACATGTGCGCCAGCGCCAGGTCGGCATTGGGCGAACCGTTGCGCGCTGCCAGCAGCAAGTGTTGCAACGCTTTCTGTGGTTCGACCTGGCCCAGATAACCGCGCCGGTACAACTGGCCGAGGTAGTAATGCGCCCCGACTTCACCAGCGGCGGCCGCCTTGAGCAGGTGCTCTTGCGCCAGGCGCGGGTCCTGCGGCAGCCATTTGCCGAGGTAATACAGGCGCCCGGTCAGCAGTTCCGCCCGTGGATCGCCCGCTTCGCGCCCGCGCTGCAAGGCCGAGAGCAATTGCGGCGCATCGCCTTGGGCGGGGTAGTCGTCGATCAGCCGCGCCAGGCTGGTCCAGGCCGGTGGATAGTCGGGTGCCAGTTCTTCGAGCAGGCGCTGGGCGCTTTGCGGATCGGCCGGGCCTTCGAGTGTCGGCGTCGACAGAACGCGTGCCACCGACTCGACCCGCAAGGGCGCGACTCGTCCCTCGCGCCAACCCTGGCGCAACTGCGCCAGCAAGTCGGCTTGCGCCTTGGGCTGGGCGCGCATTCGGTTGATAGTGGCCAGCTCCACATAACAGGCATCGAGTAATGCCAGTCTCGCCCGGCACATCTGCTCGATCTGCGGCAGGTGAGCGTTATAGGTGCCCTGATTGCGGTAAATCAGGATTTGCGCCATGTCTGCCTCGACAATGCCCTGGGCGCGCCAACTGTTGACCTTCTGTTGCGGATCCACCCCCGGCGTCAGTTGCGGGTACCCCAGGTACAACAAGGTCAGCGGCACCACTGCACTGAACTCGCCTTTGTCCAGCGCGCCTTCCAGCAATTGCCGGGCCTCTTGCACTTGCTTGGGATCCGTCGGTCCCTGACGAAGCAACACGCGGCCCAGACGTGACTGCGCCTTGACCGATTCCGGCGCAGCCTGCCGGTACAATCCCTCAGCCTCTTTCAGGCTCGCCGGGTCGCCCGCCGAGGCCGTCAAGTCGCCCATTCCGGCCTGCGCGTCGGCATAGCCGTCCTCGGCCAGCGGCGCGTAGTTCTTGCGAGCCGTTTCATAATCGCCGCGCGCCATGGCTTCGCGCGCCAAGCCTTGATCGGGGAGGGTGCCGCACCCATGAATCATTGTCAGGGCAACGGCCAGCGCGGAAAGCCGCAGCCCCGATCGCCATGCGCCGTTCATTTTCCGGCCGCCATGACTTTATTCGCCCAGGTGTTTTTCACCCAGGCATTGGCCGCCGAGGCACTCTGCACCCAGACATTGCCTTGCAGGTCTTCGATACTGACCTCCACCGGCCGCCCGGCCTGATCGGTTTGCAACGGGCTGTCAGGCTCAATGGTGACCCGCAGGTCCGAAGCCAGGCCGCCGTTGTCCAGCGCCACCGCAGTGATTTTGCCTGCGCGTGGCTGTTCTTCGCCGATCAGCTGGAAGCTCACCGCTTTGCCGGGCTGGATCTTGGCAAAATTCTTGTAGGGGAAGCGCGCCTCGATGGTTGCCACACCGTCGATCGGCATCAACTCGTACACCGTGGTGCCCTTGCCGACGACCTGGCCATCCGGCACCAACTGCGACACCACCCGGCAATCGCAAGGGCTGGTCAGCGAACCTTGCAGGGTTCGGCTGAACAGGCGCTCAAGGTTTTCCGGGGTCGCCTGTCCGGGCGGCAGGTTGCCTTTCATCACATCCAGCAGCGAGGCGGAAAAGGTTGCCAGCGGGGCGCCCTTGGCCACCACCGACCCCACTTTGACCAACGAATTGACGCTGCCGTCGCGCGGCAGGCCGATCAACTGGCCGGGCACATTGACCCGCGCCGATTCGGCATGGGTGACGAAATAAATGCCATACAACTGGTGCACCACATAACCAAAGGCAAACAGACCCACCAGGAACATCAGCAGGCTTGCCGCGGTGGCCCGCACGCGAGCGAGAATGCCCATGCCGTGGCCGCTTTCGTGCTTTCGCGGCTTGGTGAAGTTGTCGCGCTGCTGGGTCGAGAGCATGTCACCCAGGCTGATCACCCCGCCCGAGAGGTAAGAGGTGATCACGTAACGCAAGGCGGAAATCGCACGAGGGCGCAGGTTTTGAAACTCGCAACCTATGCGCTGCCCCTCGTCGTTAATCGAGCGCACGACAAACTCCACGTCGATGGCAAACCCCAGCGCATCGACCTGGAACACCAGTTTGCCTTTGTGTTGCCGGCCAACGATCAGCGTTGTACCCGGCTGACTCAGGCTGAATCCACCGGCTGACAAGTCGATCAGCTCGCAATCGAACGGCTCCCGGTCCGGCCCGTGAAACTTGATCCTCGCCGGCAGAGTCAGCCGCGCATGCTGACGCTGCACCTCCGACTCGTGCACGACATTGTCATCAACAGCAACAAAAGCTGTGTTCATAACGCGTTCCTTCCCATCGATTGAGTCCGATCCGGCACGGCCTGCCACGGCCCTGACACCTGCACTACACAATCCACATCAGCAGCGCGCAAAACACGCTGCCCGCCGAAAACGTCATGGCCCGCGACGACCAGGTATTGAACCAGCGCTGATAGCTCGCCAGCCCACGGTCGAGTTTGGTTTTCTGGCGCGTCCACGATTGCTGGTCGAGACGGAAGAACACATAGATCTTCACCATGGCGCCGACCAGCTGGTTGTAATAGAGAATCAGTGGATAAGCCGGGCCGACCGGGTGCCCCGACGCCAGCAACAGAAGACTCAGGATCAGGCGCGTCACGCCGATCCAGAGCACATAAATCAGCAAGTAGGCGATGCTGTATTTGAGGCTGGCAATGATCGCCACCGACGGCCCGAGCAGGCTGGCCCACATCGATACGCGTTGGTCGAGCAGCACCAGCGAGGTGAACCAGCCCAGCCGCCGCACGCCCAGGTGCAAGGCCCGTGAGTTCTGCCGCAGGTTATTGCCATACCAGCGGAACATCAGCTTGCGGCTGGCCTTGATGAAGTTCTTTTCCGGTGGATGCTCGACGGTGTTGATCGCCGCGTCGGGCACATAAAAGGTGTCGTAGCCCAGCCGCATCAGACTGTACCAACTGGACTTGTCATCACCGGTCAAAAAGCGAAAACGTCCCAGGCGCCAGTGCTGCAGATAATCGCGCTCGACGTCTTGAATGAATCCGGGATCGGTCACCACCTGGGCGCGGAACACCGACATCCGCCCGGTCATTGTCAGCACCCGCTTGCCCAGTGCCATCGAGCACATATTGATGTGCCGCTGGGCGAACCGCAGCTTGTGCCATTCGCTCATCAGGTAGCTGCCGCGTACCTCGCAGAACTCATTGGTGGTCAACCCGCCGACGTTCGGAAAGAGCTTGAACCAGGGCACGGTCTGACGTACCAGCCCGGCGGAGAGCACGGTGTCGCCATCGACCACCGCCACCACCGCATCGGCGTCCGGCACGTGCCGGGAGATTGCCCGGAAACCATGGGCCAGGCCGTCGCGCTTGCCGGTGCCGGGAATCCGCACGAAGCTCAGCTTGACCTGCTCCGGCGGGGTATAGCTGTCCCAGAGTGCCTTGATCAGCAATTCATCGGCGAGCTCGACGATGGAACAGACCACCGTGGTCGGGTAACCACAACCGATGGCCTCTTCAATCACCGAGCGGTAAACCTGCGCCGTGGTCAACGCCTCGATCCGAAAGCTGGTGACCAGCAAAAACACGTGCGACGGGTCGGCAATGCTGCCGAGCCGGGTGACTTTGCGTCTGTAGTAGGGGAACACCAGATAAAGGAACAGTAACCCTCGTATGTAATGGACAGCCCCCATCGAGTAGCGCCAGATGCCGACCGCCCCCAGCAACAGGAGAAAGTCCCTGGATTGGGGATCGAACACTGAGCGCGGCAGCAGCAATGCAAGCCCCAGCAACGCGGTGACGTAAAACAGCCAGCCCGCCGCTTCGCGCAAGTAATCCCTGGCACCAGCCATACTTGTGACTCCTGTTCGATAATCCCGTATTACCCGGGTTGCAGTTCGGTGGCTCTCTTACCAGCAGATGCCTTCGAGCTGATCGTCACTGGTGTGTGGCATGAAACCCACCAGGTCAACCACCTGCTTGCCCTCGGGCACCTCAAGCGCGAGGGCTCTGAAGGACTCGTCACCGTTACCCAACACAATCACCTCTGCCTCGTCGATCACCTTCACAAGGTCTGCGCGTAGCAGCGAAGCCAGGTGCGGAATCTTCGATTCGATGTAGTCCTTGTTGGCGCCGTAGATGCGCGCGTATTCAACGTTGCGGTCGAAGATATGCAGGTCGTAGCCCTTGCCGATCAACATTTCGGCCAACTCCACCAGCGGGCTTTCGCGCAGGTCATCGGTGCCGGCCTTGAAGCTCAGGCCGAGCAGGGCGATACGCCGCTTGCCGTAACTGGTGATGATGTCGAAGGCTCGCTGAACCTGCGCCGCATTGCTGCGCATGATCGACGCCAGCAGCGGGTGCTCGACATCCAGTTGCCCGGCGCGGTAGTTCAGCGCACGCACATCCTTGGGCAGGCAGGAACCGCCGAACGCGAATCCGGGGCGCATGTAATAACGCGACAGGTTGAGTTTGGTGTCCTGGCAGACCACGTCCATCACGTCGCGACCGTCCACGCCGGCAGCCTTCGCGATATTGCCGATCTCATTGGCGAAGGTGACTTTGGTCGCGTGCCAGACATTGCAGGTGTACTTGATCATCTCGGCCACTTCGATACTGCGGCGCAGGAGCGGCGCGTCCAGCTCTTGAAAGAGCGAGGCGAGCAGGTCACCGCTGCGTTGGTCGAGTTCACCGATCACTGTCATGGGCGGACAGTTGTAGTCCTTGATCGCCGTACTTTCGCGCAGGAATTCCGGGTTGATCGCCACACCGAAGTCGACCCCGGCCTTCTTGCCGGAACAGTCTTCCAGTATCGGGATCACCACATTCTTGACGGTGCCCGGCAGTACCGTGCTGCGCACCACCACCGTATGCCAACTGTCCTTGGTGTGCAGGGCTTCGCCGATCTCGCGGCAGACCGACTCGATGTAGACCAGATCCAGATCGCCATTCTTCTTGCAGGGCGTTCCGACGCAGAGGAACGACATTTGCGTGTCCATCACGGCCGCCTTTACATCACTGCTGCCGCGTAGCCGCCCTGAATTCACCCCCTGTTCGAGCAGCGGTTCCAGGCCGGGCTCGACGATAGGCGATTTGCCCTGGTTGATCAGGTCAATCTTGACTTGCGAGACATCCACGCCGATTACGTCATGACCGCGAGCAGAGAGACAGCCCGCGCATACAGCGCCCACATACCCCAGACCAAATATGCTGATACGCATTGGTAAGTTCCCCATATACCCGGATTTCGGATGGCCATCGGCATGCCACACAGGCCGACAGTTGCTCTATTTGGCTAACTAAGCGGCAGTTTGGTTCAACGTGTTTTTCGGGTCCGCAAACGCAGAACCAAGAGTGTAGACAAACATCTTCCTGGCACTGTCATTTTTTTTAACAGGAATTTCGAACAGTTCGCGCCAGCAATATAAAGAGTGGGGGTTACAAGGAAGGTGCCAAAAGACAATGTGTGAATTGCGAATAAAAAATACTAATAAAAACAGCAAGGTAACTAACTTATTTCGTTTGGAAATATGAGTAGAATATGTATTTTTGCACCAAAATCAGGCAGGCGCCTATATCGTTTTTTTGAAGCGGCACTGGCGCGGTGCAACGCCAGCGTTACAATTTTGCAATCAGCCAGATCAATTTTTTCTTAGAGTGTAAAGTTGCTGAGACATGTCAAATTTTCAATAACGGTTTTATTGGCGTTTTTATTATGCGTGATAGTAAATATCTTGGAGCTGCATAATATGATCAAGCAATAAAAAACCGCATTGATGCGGTTTTTTATTAAGGTTGAAATGCGGGGGAGTTAGAGGCTATTGGCCAGTTTCCCGATGGAGAGTCGGCGCTTGTACGCGGTGTCGCGATTGGCCAGCCAGTAGTAGAGCGGCGAGGTGATGATCAGGCCCACCAGCCAGGACAGGTCAGCCCCATTGATGTGCTGCGAAATCGGCCCGACGTACAGCGGCGTGTTCATGAATGGAATCTGCACCACGATCCCGATCGCATACGCCAACAGTGCCTGCGGGTTGTACCGGCCGTAGATGCCGCCATCGACCTTGAAGATCGAATTGATGTCGTACTGGCCTTTGTGGATGGCGTAGAAGTCGATCAGGTTGATCGCGGTCCATGGCACCAACACCACGAGCAACACCAGCACCATGTCGACGAAGTGGCCGATGAAGTTGGCGGAGGCGCCGACGGCGGCAAAGCAGCAGGCGGCGAGGAGGATGATCGACAGGATGGCGCGGCTTTTGGCGGTGGGGATCCAGCGGTAGGCGAAGGTTTGCACCAGGGTGATCAGCGACAGCACCGCGCCGTAGAGGTTGAGGGCGTTGTGGCTGATGACGCTGAGCAGGAACAGCACGAGCATCAACGGGCCGATGGAGCCGGTGGCGAGTTTGACGGCGTCCATGGTGTCCATGCCGACGGGCGTGGCGAGGACGGCGACTGCGCCGAAGATGAACGAGAGGCTGGAGCCGAGCACAGTGCCCAGATAAGTCGTCCAGAAGGTTGCGGCGACGGGCACGTTGGCCGGCAGGTAGCGCGAGTAGTCGGAGACGTAAGGCGCGAAAGCGATCTGCCAGAGTGCGGCAAGGGACACGGTGGCGAGCCAGCCGGAAATGTTGAAGCTGCCGCGTGTGAGGAAGTCGGCGGTCTGCACGTGGGTGAAGATGTAGCCGAAGCCGAGCACGATACCCGCGCCGAGCACCCAGGTGCCGATGCGGTTGAGCACGTGGATGAAGCGATAGCCAATGATGCCGATGATGCCGGAACCGAGGGCACCGATGACGATGCCGACCGGCACTGGCACGCTGTCGACCACGCCATGCAGGGACTTGCCGGCGAGGACGATGTTGGAGGCGAAGAAGCCGATGTACATGATGCCGGCGATCAGCACCACCAGCAGCGCGCCGAGGGAACCGAACTGGGCGCGGCTCTGGATCATTTGCGGGATGCCCATCTGCGGGCCCTGCGCCGAGTGCAGTGCCATCAGCACGCCGCCGACCAGGTGGCCGACGAGGATGGCGACAATGCCCCACACCAGGTTGAGGTGAAACATCTGCACGCCGAGGGCGCCGGTGACGATGGGCAGCGGGGCGATGTTGCCGCCAAACCAGAGGGTGAACAAGTCACGGGTTTTGCCGTGGCGATCTTCGGGTGGCACGTAGCCGATGGTGTGTTTTTCGATGAGTGGGGCGGGGGTTGTTGCTGCGGTAACCATGACGGACTCCAAGGCAATTTTGAGTACGTGGACGTACTTCGGTGAGCGCCGCGTGGGGCGACGCTTTTCTTGTTGGAGTTGATGATGTGCGGTGGGTAGCGATAGATAAATTAGTAGTTTTGTTGGTACAGACGTTAAAAAAAGTAGGTCCACGGGTCGCCCAAAAACCCTGTGGGAGCGAGCCTGCTCGCGATAGCGGAGTGTCAGTCAACACAGGTGTTGAATGTTAGTCCGCCATCGCCGGCAAGCCGGCTCCTACAGGGTTATTTGGGGTGTTCGGGGGCGTTGAATCACCACGCCACCTGTAGGAGCCGGCTTGCCGGCGATAGCGATTGTGAGACCGCCATCGCCAGCAAGCTGGCTCCTACAGGCTGATGAACGCGAGCATTCGTTGCAGCATTTCATCGCAGCGGTTCAATTGTTCGAGGCTGACGAACTCATCCGGTTTATGGCCCTGATCCATGCTGCCGGGGCCACAGACGACAGTGGGAATTCCTGCAGCATCGAACAGGCCGCCCTCGGTGCCAAAGGCCACTGTTCCAAATTCCCTGGAGCCGGAAAATGCAGCGATCAACTCAGCCGCTTCGCTGTGTGCATCCGTCGCCAATCCGGGATACGCCGACAACTCACTGAAGCGAATCTCGCTCTGTTCACTGACCGCACGCATTCGCGGCAGCACTTGCTGCTCGGCGTAGGCTTTCAATTCCTGGGCGACTTCGCTTGGATCATGCGAGGGCAACGCGCGTATTTCGAAGTCGAACCGGCAATCGGCCGGGACAATGTTCAACGCTTTGCCACCGGAAATCACACCGGTTTGTACGGTGGAAAATGGCGGATCGAAACGCGCATCGTGATGCTCGGGCGCTTTCAGTCGGTTACCGATTCGTCCCAGTTCGCCGATCAATTCGGCGGCGTACTCAATGGCATTGACCCCAAGCGGCGCATACGCCGAATGGCACGCTTCGCCATGAATATCGCAGCGCATCGCCAGTTTGCCTTTGTGCCCGAGCACCGGTTTCAGCTCAGTCGGTTCTCCAATGATGCAGAGCATCGGTTTGACCGGGCGTTGTTCCAGCTCCGCCAGTAAGGAACGTACACCGAGGCAGCCGACTTCTTCATCGTACGAAAGCGCGATGTGCACCGGCAGTCTCAGCGAAGCGTTTACCAAGGACGGAACGAGGGCAAGCACGCAAGCAATGTAGCCCTTCATGTCCGCCGTACCGCGACCATACAACTTGCCATCGCGCTCGCTCAGTTCGAACGGCGCAACGGTCCATGGCTGGCCATCGACGGGCACCACGTCGGTATGTCCCGAGAGCACGATGCCCGGCTTGTCCGCCGGGCCGATCGTGGCAAACAGATTGGCCTTGCTGCGCTGCTCGTTGTAGATCAGTTCACAAGGCACATCGAGACTTGCGAGGTAGTCACGGACAAACTCGATGAGCTGCAGGTTCGATTCGCGGCTCGTGGTGTCGAACGCCACCAGGGTTTGCAGCACGTCGCGGCTGCTGCTCATCGGTCGTCTCCGGCGACGCCGTAGCCGGGGGATTTGTCCGGGGCGAGGGCACGGTCGATGTAGTCCTGGACTTGTGGGCGGTAGGCATCCCAGAGTTTTTCGAGCTGACCGATTGGATCGTTGTCCGCCCAGTCGACTCGCAGGTTGATGATCGGCCAGGTCAGTTCGCCGACCACCACCATCGCTGCCGAATGCACCGGCCCGGCTTCGCCACCAGCGGCGATGGCGGCTTTCATCGCGGCGAGCAGGCGGTCGGCGAGTTGACCTTCGCCGTGTTCGAAGGCCTCGACCATCGCCTCGATCACGCCCCGGTCCGCAAGCATGTTGCCGGCGGCCACACATTGTTCGCCGGACACGGCGTTGTGGTTGCCCAGGGTTTGCGCACCGCTGAAGTGGGCGGTCTGGCCGAGGTGGTCGATGGCGGTGATCTGCCGGTATTGGCTGTAGCCGTTGCGCGTGAGGACCTTGTCCAGCGCATCGAAGGGGGCGAGGCCTTGCTCCATCAGGGCGAGGACGTCCGGACCGAGGGAGGGCAGGGTGATGTTTTGCGTGGAGACGGCGCCGACGCCCGGCAGCAGCCACGGGCAGCGGGCGCCGACGGCGATGCTGGAAGAACTGATGGCGATGCCGAACTGACCGGTTTCGGGGCAACGGGCGGCGATGGAGAAGGTCATGGGTTTTACTCCTTGGCAAATGAGGTGTCTGGGCGGGCCTCTTCGCGAGCAAGCTTCGCTCCTACAGGAAATCCGGATCACCTGTAGGAGCGAAGCTTGCTCGCGAAGGCCGCGACTCGGTCTACTCGGGAATCACCGCAATCACGTCAATCTCCATCAACCACTGCGGCTGCCCCAGCGCCGACACCACCAACCCGGTCGAAATCGGAAACACGCCTTTCAACCACTTCCCGACTTCCTGATACACCGGCTCGCGATACCGCGGATCGATCAGGTAAGTCGTGGTTTTGACGATGTGACTGAGGTCGCTGCCGGCCTCTTCCAGCAACTGCTTGACGTTGCGCATGGCTTGCTCGGTTTGCGCACGCGGGTCGCCAAGGCCCACCAGACGGCCTTCGAAATCAGTCCCGACCTGGCCACGGACATAAACCGTATTGCCAGCGCGGACCGCCTGGCACAGGTCATTGTCCAGGCTCTGGTTCGGGTAGGTTTCCTTGGTGTTGAACATGCGAATACGGGTATGGGTTGGCGTGGACATGTGAAGCTCCTGGAAAATGGCTTAAGCGCTGACAGTTTTTTTAGGGGCGAGCGAAACAACTTCCGCCTCGCGTTGCGCCGCATCGTGGTAGTCGAGGTACGAACGCTGAATGGCGATGTGATCCGCCACGTACTTGGCGTCATGCCAAACGCCCCAGATGAACGAAGAGCCGCGACGGGACTGCCAAGGCAAACCGAGGAAATACACCCCCGGTTCGCTCGACACACCGCGTTGATGCTGCGGCTTGCCCTTGTCGTCGAAGGCATCGACCTTCAGCCAGCTGTAGTCCGTGGCAAAACCGGTGGCCCAGATGATTGAGGTCACGCCGGCCTTGGCCAGGTCCAGCTCAAGAATCGGATGGGTCACGCACTCCGGATCGGGGAAGGTGATGCGCGCTTCCGGTTCTTGCGGCAGGTCCAGGCCATTGCGTTCGATGTAGGCGTCGGCGGCGTTGAGCAGCGCCAGATAATTTTCGTCGCCACGCGCCAGGTTCTCGGCCAGGTTTGGCTGGAAGGTCGCCACGCCGCCGTTGAACGCCTGGGTCAGGCCGACCAGCGTCATGCCGCGATGAGCGAGGCCACGGAAGTCCACCGTACGGCCGCCATGTGCGCCGCTGACCGCGATGGTCACGTGTTCGCGACCGGGCTTCATCGCCGCTTGATCCCACTCGCCAAGCACCCCCAGCCACCAGCAGAAATCACGGTTGCGATAGGCGCGAGGCGGGCGGTCGTGGGCGCCGACCGAGAGATAAACCTGCTTGCCGGCCCGCTGCAATTCATCGGCGATCTGCACGCCGGACGAACCGGCGCCAACCACCAGCACTGCGCCTTCAGGCAGCTGCTGCGGGTTGCGATAATCGGCGGAGTGGATTTGCAGGAAAGGCTGATCCTGCGGCGCAATCGGCGGAATCACCGGCCGCTGGAAAGGCCCGGTGGCGGCGACCACACGGTTGGCCTCGATCACGCCTTCAGAAGTTTCGATGGTGAAACCCGGACGGCCAACGTTGCGTTCAACTTTCAGCACGTCCACGCCGGTGCGGATCGGCGCGTTGAATTTCTTCGCGTAGGCTTCGAAGTAATCGGCCACGCGTTCTTTCGGCGCAAACTCGTCGGGGCTGAGGTCGTCAAAATCAAGGCCCGGAAAACGGTCGTGCCACGCCGGACCATTCGCCACCAGCGAATCCCAGCGCCCGGTGCGCCAGCGTTCGGCGATACGGTTGCGCTCCAGCACCAGGTGCGGCACGCCGAGTTTGCTCAGGTGTTCACTCATGGCCACGCCAGCCTGACCGGCACCAACAATCAGCGTATCTGTTTTTATTTTTTCAGTGGTCATCTCTATACCCTTCGAGTTGGATTTAGGTCGCGAACGGCCTGCCATTTCTTGGGCTCAAGACTAGGGATGACCCTGTTATCGGTAAAATATTATTAAGCTGGCATTTGAGTATAAATAACTGATGCAGAGCGTTTGACTCAGCGCCTGTTGAACCCTCGCGTTGAAATATGGTTGTATGGTGCAACTAATTTTCAGGGGAGGCCTGAAGTGACCACTCATCCCGCTCTGGTTGAAGAAATCCGCTCTGCGTCGCGCACGATGGTGCGTGAGTTGGGCTTCATGCGCGCCACGCTGGCGGCGACCGACTACTCACCTTCTGCCGTACACGCGCTGCTGGAGATCGAGGCACACCTGGCGCTGACCGCCGCTCAACTCGTGCAATTGCTCGATCTGGACAAGTCCAGTGTCAGCCGCATGGTGGCCAAGCTCATCAAGGCCGGCGAGCTGGTGGAGAGCGCCGACAGCGATGGTCGCGTCAAGCGCCTGCAATTGACGAAGCAGGGCCGGCGCACAGTGACTGCGATCCATGCTTATGGGCGAACGCAGGTCCAAACGGCGCTGGAACACTTGAATCCATCACAACAACAAGCGGTCGCCCAAGGGCTGGCGGCGTATGCCCACGCCCTGAATGCACACCGTACCGGCGAAGGAAAAGCGCCGGGCAACCCGGTCGAGATCTGCGTCGGTTACCGTCCCGGTGTCGTTGGGCGTGTGACTGAAATGCATGCTGCCTTTTACGCGAGGCACTCAGGGTTCGGGCAGTTTTTCGAGAGCAAGGTCGCCAGTGGCATCGCTGAGTTCGTGGGGCGTCTGGACCAGCCCTGCAACAACCTCTGGGTGGCGACAGTGAATGATCGCATCGTCGGCTCGATTGCCATCGACGGGCAGGATCTGGGCAATAACCAGGCCCACCTGCGCTGGTTCATCCTTGACGACGGTTGCCGTGGTGGCGGGGTGGGGCGCCAGTTGCTGCGCGAGGCGGTGGAGTTCTGCGACCGGTTCGGCTTCGAGGCGATCGAGCTGGCAACGTTCAAGGGCCTGGACGCCGCGCGTCGACTTTATGAAGCCGCAGGTTTTGAGCTGACCCACGAACAGCAAGGCAGTCAGTGGGGCAGCGTGGTGACTGAGCAGCAATTCACCCGCCGCAGGGGAGGCGCAAGTCACCCGGTGAAGCTGTAAACTCCCCACACTTTTTACTTCCCCGAACAAGAGAACCCCATGGCGAACCAAGACATCACCTTCACCCCTGATCCCGACGCGGATTCCATCTCCTCCGACGTGGCCGGCTTCAACGGCATCCTGGTCTCCACGCAGATCCCGACCCGCGCCGACGGCAGCCTGGAACTGGGCGACATCACCCTGCAGAGCGAGTGCACGTTGCAGGCATTGAAGGTTGCGCTGGAGCGCGCCGGCAGTTCCATGGACCGCGTCATGCACCTGACCATCTACCTCACCGACATGGCCGACCGCGCCGCGTTCAACGAGGTGTACAAGCGCTTCTTCGCCAAGCCGTGGCCGGTGCGTGCAGCAGTGGGCGTGGCCTCGCTGGCAGTTGAAGGCATGCGTGTGGAAGTGACCGCGATGGCGGCCAAGGGCTGAGCAAAATGGTAGGAGCAGCCGGTCGACGCTCGATTGCTCGCGATGAACTCAGGCGCAACGCGCTTATTCAGAAAGCCCGCGTTATCGTTGGCCTCCATCGCGAGCAGGCTCGCTCCTACAGGGAAAGTGTTGGGCTTTCTCATCACATTTATGTGATTTTGGTATCAGTGCTATCCGATTAGTACTGTTTATCAATCAATAGTCTGAGGGTAAGTTGCTTCTCTGCGTTTCTCGCCGAGAGCACCCCATGACCCATCCCGTTATTCTCTATCGTGTTTCAGCCCTGGCAAAGGCAGGCACCCTGTGTTTTGCCCTGTGCACCTCTGCGGTCGCCGAAGCGGACGAGCGCAGTCCGCTGGTCATCCAGGAGCAGGGCAGCGTGATTGCCGGCGGGAGGGTTGAGACTCAGCCGGGCATCTTTGACCCGTACAAGCCTGCCCTGTCTGATGGCCAAAGCTACCATGGCGACCATGTGTATGCGTTCTACCAGGTCCCGGTTGACGCTCGCCCGTTGCCGATTGTCATGTGGCATGGCGCGGGGCAGTCTGCGAAATCCTGGGAAACGACGGCTGACGGACGCGAAGGGTTTCAGAACATCTTCCTGCGTCGCGGCTTCTCCACCTGGTTGATCGACCAGCCGCGCCGTGGCGATGCCGGACGCAGTCTGGTTGAAACGACGATCAAACCGGTGGCGGACGAGCAGATGTGGTTCAACCAGTTCCGCATTGGCCTGTGGCCCGACACTTTCGAGGGCAGCCAATTCCCTCGGGGGCCGCAGGCGCTGGAGCAGTTCTTCCGCTCGATGACACCCAACACCGGCCCTTATGACATTGAGGTCGTATCCGATGGCGTATCCGCGCTGCTGGAAAAGACGGGGCCGGCCATTCTGTTTACCCACTCGCAAGGTGGCGGACCCGGCTGGCTGACGGCGATCAAGAGCCGCCATGTGCGGGCTATCGTCGCATTTGAACCGGGCAGCAGCTTCGTGTTTCCCGAGGGGGAAGGCCCCGCGCCGATCCCCAGCGCATTCGACACAGTCTCGGCACAGATCGTCTCGAAGGAACAGTTCGAAGCGCTGACCCGTATCCCCATCCTCATCTTCTACGGCGACAACATCCCCGACAAACCGGTTCGTTTGCCTGCTCAGGACAGCTGGCGTGCCCGTCTGGAGATGGCGCGCCTGTGGCGTGATGCGGTGAATCGCCATGGCGGTGACGTAAAGCTCATTCATTTGCCGGAGATCGGGATCAAGGGCAATAGCCACTTCCCGTTTTCTGACTTGAACAACATCGAGATCGCGGACCTGGTTTCGACCTTCCTCGCAGAAAAAAATCTTGATTGATTACGCGCACGGCCATGGCTGCCGTGCACCTTGGAAACAGGAATTGGCAGGAATATTCATATGACGCGAACCACGATAAAGGCCACATTCCTGGCCGCCATGATCGGGATGTCCGGAGCCGAAGTCGAGGCAGGGGACTACAAGCAGAACCCATTCACATTGACCTACGGTGGCGCGCTGACGAAGAACGAGCCCGGAAAGGTCAACATCCATCCGGTCACCTACAAACTCAATGGCCTGGACATTGCCGCCAACGTTTACACCCCCGCGAACTATGACTCGGCGAAGAAGTACCCGGTTGTTGTCGTGGCGCATCCCAATGGCGGGGTGAAGGAGCAGGTTGCAGGCCTGTATGCCCAGCGCCTGGCAGATCAGGGCTATATCACGATCACTGCGGATGCGGCGTATCAGGGAGGCAGTGGCGGTCAGCCGCGCAACGTCGACAAACCAACGAACCGCGTCGAAGACATCCATGGCATGGCGGACTTTATCGCCGGCTATCCGGGCGCCGACGACTCGCGTTTGGGCTTGCTCGGTATCTGCGGCGGTGGCGGCTATTCATTGAAGGCGGCGCAAACCGACAAGCGCTTCCAGTCCATCGCAACGGTGAGCATGTTCAATTCCGGACTGGTACGGCGCAATGGCTACAGGGATTCGCAGCTGTCCACCGTTCAGGAGCGTTTACGGCAGGCTTCGGCTGCCCGTGCCCAGGAGGCGGCAGGCGGAGAAATTCTCTACACCGGCGATGCCAAACTCACCAACGAGCAGATCGCCAAGCTGCCATTTGATTTGTATCGGCAGGGTTTTGAGTACTACGGCAAGACTCATGCTCACCCCAACTCGACCTTCAGATACACCCTGAGCAGCCTGCTGGACCTGATGAGCTTCGATGCGACGGATCAGATCGAACTGATCGACAAGCCGTTGCTGATGATCGCGGGCAGCAAGGCGGACAGCCTGTATATGTCGGAGCAAGCCTTTGCCAAGGCCACCGGTACACAGGACAAGAAGCTGTTCACCATCGATGGCGCAACTCATATCGAAACCTATTGGGTGCCTGAGTATGTGGACGTCGCCATTGCGCAGTTGAACGCGTTTTACGCCAGAACGCTCTGACTTGAGGGATCGGTCATTATGAAAAACACTCTTTTGGGGATCGCGGTTTGCGTCGCAGCGCCCTTCGCCAGCGCTGCGGGTGCTGAAAATGCCGGTGAGTCCCGGTCCGTTCAGCAGATCAGTCGCGCAGGCTCCCAATCTTCCACAGCGGGATCGGCGGATTACTTTACCGGGCAAGTGCGCGTCGACCCCTTGTTCCCCGTCACGAATGAAATCAATGCGTCCAGCGCCTACGTGACCTTCGAGCCGGGTGCGCGTTCGGCCTGGCACACCCATCCCGCAGGCCAGCGATTGGTGGTGGTTTCCGGCGTGGGCTTGACCCAGGAGTGGGGCAAGCCTGTGCAGGAAATCCTCCCCGGCGACGTGATCGTCTGCCCGCCGGGCGTCAAGCATTGGCACGGCGCCGCACCGTCAAGTGCCATGACCCATCTGGCGGTGACCGGTGCTGTGAATGGCAAAAGTGTGGATTGGCTGGAGAAAGTCACCGACGATCAATACCGCGCCCACGAGCCCGTGACGCCGACATCAATGTCCACCGAAAATCTCGCTTCCGAGGTGCTGTCCGCGAGGCAACAAGCCATCCCGCTGATTGCTGCCCACATGGCCAGCAGCAACATGCCGGGGCTGAATGCTGCATTGAATCAGGGGCTGGACGCGGGCCTGACCGTCAGCGAGGCGAAGGAAATACTGGTGCAACTCTACGCTTACACCGGTTTTCCACGCAGTCTCAACGCACTTGGCGAGCTGATGAGGGTTGTGGAGGCGCGCAAGAAAAACGGCATCCAGGACGATCCGGGGCGCGAGCCCGGTCGTGTCATTCCCACCGGTGGTGAACTGCTGTCGGTGGGCAAGGCCAATCAGACCCGCATTGCCGGCGCGCCTGTTCAGGGCCCGCTGTTCGACTTCGCCCCTGTCATCAACCAGTACCTGCAGGCGCATTTGTTCGGCGATATTTTCGAGCGCGACAACCTTAACTGGCAAAGTCGTGAGTTGGCCACGGTCGCCGCGTTGGCCGTCACTCCCGGTGTGGAGTCACAGTTGCGTTCGCACATGGCCGCCAGCCTGCGGGTCGGCCTGAGCGTTTCGCAATTGCGTCAATTGGTCCGGCTGCTGGCGGCGCAAGGTCATGCCGATGCGGCCAAGCGTGCCGACGCGGCGCTGAATGCTGCCCAGGCAAATCAGCCCAAATAGCGCAGGGCTTCGCGCAGCAGTGCGAAGGCGGGCGAGCTCTGGCGTCGGCTCGGGTAATAGAGGTGGTACCCCGAGAACGGCTCGCACCAATCCGCGAGCACGCGAATCAACCGGCCTTGCGCAACATGCTCCTGCACCAGGTCTTCGGGCATATAGGCCAGCCCCAGCCCCTGAAGGGCGGCCTCCATGCGCATGGCGATGTTGTTGAACACCATTTGGCCTTCGACGCGTACGTTCAGTTCTTGCCCATCCTTCTCGAACTCCCAGAGAAAGAGGCCGCCGTAAGTCGGCATGCGCAAGGTTATGCAGTTGTGTTGCATGAGGTCGCTCGGGATGTCTGGCTTTGAATGCCGGGCGAAATACGCCGGGGAGCCGACAACCGCCATGCGCATGTCGGGACCGATGCGCATGGCGATCATGTCTTTGGCGACCTGCTCACCCAGCCGAACACCAGCGTCGAAGCCTTCC
The DNA here is from genome assembly GCF_020423045.1 of Pseudomonas sp. MM213. Lineage (NCBI taxonomy): Bacteria > Pseudomonadati > Pseudomonadota > Gammaproteobacteria > Pseudomonadales > Pseudomonadaceae > Pseudomonas > Pseudomonas sp. MM213. The sequence continues at coordinate 1,670,600 of NZ_CP081943.1, read as the reverse complement.
GCCACAATGTCAGTCAGGCCGTAGTCGACGATGATTTCGATATTGAGATCGGGATTGTCGGGCAGCAGCTTCGCGAGTACCGGTTGCAGGACCGTAATCGCGGAATGCTCACCGGCCGTAATACGCAGTTTGCCTGCTGGCTTGTCGCGGAATTCGCTGAGCAATGCCAGCTCGATGTCGATCTCTTCGAACCTTGGGGCGATCACTTTCAGCAGGTGTTCGCCCGCTTCCGTGGGAGATACGCTGCGCGTGGTGCGAGACAGTAACCTGACGCCCAGTCGTTCCTCCAGCTGGCGCATGGCCCGGCTCAATGCGGGCTGTGACATGCCCAGCCTGGCAGCGGCGCGGGTGAAACTGCGCTCCTGCGCCACGGCCGAGAAGATCGCGAGTTGGTCGTAGCTTTCAACGGTCATTTGTACATCCCTGGGTCACGTTTCCAAAGAGGAACGAGGAGCTTACCTTGAGGCCTGCGAAAGCGCTTTGCAGGATGTCGAAAAGACCGCGTCACGTCAGGTTGTTCAGCAGCCACTCGATGAAGCTTCGCGCCAACGGATTGTTCTCACTGTCACGGTGAGTCAGCAACGCCCAGTTCGGCCCGCGAATGGTTTCCTCCACCAACGGTTGCAGCAGTCCGTTGTCACGCGCCTGTCGACTCAGCAGCTGGCTGACCAGCGCAATCCCTAACCCCGCACACGCCGCGTCCAGCAGCAACCCGGGGTCGGAAAAATTCAAGCCCTGATCCTTCTGCCCCACATCGATGCCGGCCTCGACGTCCCAATGGCTCCAGTCCATTTCCCGCTCGCCGTGCAGGGTGGTGCGCTGTTCGATGGGCACGGCCAATACATCGGGATGACACGCCGGATAGAGGCGATCGGCGTGCAGCACCTTGAAGCTGCATTCGGCCTGGGAGCTGATGTCATCGCGCACCGCGAGGTCGATGGTCTGGGTGGTCATGTCCGGGACTTCATCGGTGCTGAAAATCCACAGATCGACTTCCGGATGCTGCCGGCGAAAATCCCCCAGACGTGGCAGAAGCCAATGACGAGCGAACGTCGGCGTGGTGTTGAGCACCAGTTGATTGGGTTTCTGGTATTGCCCGAGACGACGAATGCCGACCGACAATTGCTGCAGCAACGCCTGCGTGGTGCTGAGCAAATCGTGGCCGGCATCGGTCAGGCTGACGCTGCGTCCACTGCGAAAAAACAGCGGCTGCTCAAGGTACGCCTCAAGCGTTCGAATCTGCTGGCTGATCGCCGATTGGGTCAGGTGCAGCTCGTCGGCGGCCTTGTGAAAACTGCCCAAGCGGGCAGCTGCTTCAAAGCCGCGAAGGGTGCTGAGCGGGGGCCAGTGCTTGAGCATATTGATAAGTTCCTCTAATCACTTTTCTGCAAAATCCATCGTTTGTTAGCCCGTTTTTACAGCCGTAGCATGCATGCCAGGACCGAAAAGGTCATTTTCATTGAACACAATGACTTAACTCAAGGGCGATTGTCATGCAGCAGAACGAACTTCAGAACAGCGGCTGGTTGATGCCGGCAGAATGGGTAAAGCACGCAGCGACCTGGATGGTCTGGCCACACAATCAGGCACTCTGGGAGTCGGGTTGGCGCGTCACCCTCGCACAAGTGCAAAAGGATTTCGCCGGGGTAGCCAACGCCATCGCTCGTTTCGAACCGGTGAAAATGGTCGTTGATCCGTCTGCTGTCGCGAGTGCCAAGGCGCTTTGTGGTCCGAACATCGAACTGATCGAGTTGGCGGTGAACGACAGTTGGTGCCGCGACTCCGGCCCAAGCTTCGTTTGCCACCCGCAACAAGGGCTGGCCGGTGTGAGCTGGCGTTTCAATGCGTGGGGCGGCAAGTCGGCGCACGATCTGGATGAAGGCCTGGCGCGCCGTGCACTCAATCACTTGGGCTTGCCGTGCTTCGGCACACCGCTGAGTAACGAAGGCGGGGCGATCCATGTCGACGGCGAGGGCACGCTGATCACCACCGAGTCGGTGTTGCTCAATCCCAATCGCAACCCCGGGATGACCAAGACTGAAATGGAGGAGATTTTCACGCGTCTGCTGGGCGTGAAGAAAACCATCTGGCTGCCGGGTGATCCGGACTACGTGACCGGCGACATGACTGACGGCCATGTCGATGGCGTCTGCGCATTCGCACGCCCCGGCGTGTTGCTGGTGGACGCGACACACGACAAACAGTCGGTGTATGCCGAAGTGGCTCGCGAAAACCGCCGCGCGCTGGAACTGGCCACCGATGCCCAAGGCCGGAAGTTCGAGCTGATCGAGCTCTATGAAGCCACCGATGCGGTGGACACTGAGGCGGAAGTGTTCTGTGCCTCGTACACCAATTTCTACATCGCCAACGACGCGATCATCATGCCGGCCTACGGCATCGATGCCGACCACGCAGCGGCCGAAGTGTTGGCTCAGGCGTTCCCTGGGCGTGAAGTGGTGCCGGTGCGGATCAACCATCTGGCCCATGGCGGCGGCGGGGTGCATTGCATCACCCAGCAACAGCCTGCCTGGCCAGTGAAGGGTTGATGCCATGACTCTATTGACGATTGCTACCACCCAAATGCCCTGCACCTGGGACTTGCCGCACAACCTCGACCTTGCCGAACAGTTGGTTCGCGAGGCCGCGGCGAAGGGCGCTCAGGTCATCCTGTTGCAGGAGCTGTTTGCCACGCCGTATTTCTGCATCGAGCAAAGCCACAAACACTTGGCACTGGCCGAGGAATATCAATACAGCCGTGTACTCAAACGCTTTGCCGCGTTGGCCAAGGAGTTGGGCGTGGTGTTGCCGCTGAGCTGGTTCGAGAAGGCCGGCAATGCCTATTTCAACTCTCTGAGCGTGGCCGATGCCGACGGGCGCTTGTTGGGCGTGTATCGCAAGACCCACATCCCCAACGCCATCGGTTATCAGGAGAAGGAATACTTCAGCCCCGGCGATACCGGTTTCCGGGTCTGGGACACGGCGTTCGGGCGCCTCGGCGTGGGGATCTGCTGGGATCAGTGGTTCCCGGAGACTGCGCGTTGCCTGGCGTTGATGGGCGCTGAAGTCTTGCTGTTTCCCACCGCCATCGGTTCTGAACCTGGCTGCGCCGAGCTGGATTCCCGTGACCATTGGCAGATGACCATGCGTGGCCATGCGGCCGCGAACATCCTGCCGGTGGTGGCCGCCAATCGCGTCGGCCGAGAAGCGGCGACCACCGATACGACCTTGCAAATGGGCTTCTATGGCTCGTCGTTCATCTGCAATCACAAGGGCAAACTGCTCGCCGAGGCCGACCGTGACAGCACCGGCGTGCTGGTGCACAGCCTGGACTTGAGCGCCATGCGCGAAGAGCGCCTGAGCTGGGGCATCTACCGCGACCGTCGCCCTGAGATGTACGGGGCGCTGTTGAGCCAGGACGGTCGTCACCTTCATGCACGCTGGAACACTCAAGGAGTTTGATATGGGCATTGCGCACACGTTGTTGCTCGGCACCTTGGGGTTGGCACTGGCCTCGTCGTCGCTGCACGCCGAAGAGAAAACCCTCAGGCTGTACAACTGGGCCGATTATTTCGCCGAGGACACGCTGGCGAAATTCACCGCTGAAACCGGGATCAAAGTGATCTATGACGTCATGGATGGCAGCGAAACGCTGGAAGCCAAGATGCTCGCCGGTGGCAGCGGTTATGACCTGATTTTCCCCGGCGACACGGTGGCCGAACGCTTGATGCGCGCCGGCAGCCTGCTGCCGCTGGACCGCAGCAAACTCACCGCGCTGAACGACATCGAGCCCGGTTTGCAGAAACTGCGCCGGCAGTATGAAACCTCGAGTCAGGCCACCGTGCCTTACACGTGGGGCACCATCGGCCTGACCTACAATGATGAGCAGATCAAACAGCGCTTGCCCGATGCTCCGGTCAACAGCCTCGATATGTTGTTCAAGCCGGAGCTGGCCGGCAAATTTGCCGACTGCGGTATTTCGATGATCGACTCACCGGATGAAGTGCTCGCCGTGGTGCTCAATTACCTCGGTCGGGAACCGCGCAGCGCCAAGCCCGAAGACCTCGCGGCGGCGAGTGAATTGCTGATGAAACTGCGGCCACACATTCGCAAGTTCCAGTCGCAGCCAGTGACCGATCTGGTGAACGGCAACCTGTGCGTGTCGCTCGGTTACAGCGGCGACATGACCCAGGCGCAACGGACGTCAGACAGCGCCGGCAAAAGCACCCGATTCGAGTACCGCATCCCCCGTGAAGGCACCACCGTGTGGATGGACACCATGGCGATTCCGGTCGATGCGAAACATCCGGAGTACGCTTATGAGTTCATCAACTTCGTCATGCGCCCGCAGAACATGGCCGACATCAGTAACTTCACCGGCTACCCGACCTCCAACGCCAAGGCGCGGCCGAGCGTCGATGCGACAATGCGCAACAACCCGGACATCTATCTTGATGAAGCCACTTATGCGCGGCTGATTCCAGGCAAGGACATCCCCCAATCCGATATGCGCGCGCGGATGCGCACCTGGACCAAGTTCAAGACGGCCACCGCAAAATGAGTTCACTTTCCAAGGATCAATACATGTCGACGCGTCGCGAGTTCATCAAGCAGGTTTCGGTCGTGGCGGGGATGGGGGCGGTCGCCTCCATCGGTTTCGGCTTGGCGCCTTTGTCCGCGCACGCAGCCACCCAAGTCGGTTGGCGCATGCCGGATGAGGGCGATCGCCACGAGCAAGCCTTCATTGCTTTTGGTGCGCAAGAGGCGATCTGGGAGGATTTCACCGCCGACGTGCAAGCGGCCATTGGCCTGATTGCGCGCACCATCGCCCGCCATGAACCGGTTACCGTTTTCTGTCGCGAGCACGAGCGGAGCCTGGCCGAAGAGCATTGCGGCAAGAGCAACATCACCTACGTCGTCACCGAGCTCGACGACATCTGGATGCGCGACATCGGCGCCAACTTCGTCATTGATGACAAGGGCGTACTTGGCGCCGTGGATTTCAACTTCAATGGCTGGGGCAACAAACAGCAGCACAGCGAAGATGCGCAACTGGCGGCACAGGTGGCCGACGCCACGGATGCGCGTTACCTGCGCAGCGAACTGGTAGGCGAGGGCGGCGGCATCGAAGTGGATGGTCACGGCACCGGGATCATGACCGAGAGCAGCTGGATCAATAAAAATCGCAACCCGGACTGGAGCAAGGCCGAGGTCGAGGAGGAACTGAAAGCCCGCTTGGGCCTGCGCAAAATCATCTGGCTGCCGGGCATCAAGGGCAAGGACATCACCGATGCCCATGTCGATTTCTACGCCCGTTTCGTCAAGCCCGGCGTGGTGATCGCCAACCTCGACAACGACCCCGAGTCATACGATTACAAAGTCACGCGGGCTCATCTGGACATTCTGAAAAATGCCACGGATGCCGATGGCCGCAAGCTGCAGGTCCATACCGTGTCGCCGCCGCTTAATCCACGAAAGAGCAGGTTCAACCGCAGCAACCCGGACTTTGCAGCGGGCTATATCAACTACTTCGTGATCAACGACGCGGTGATTGCGCCGGAGTTTGGTGACAAGGTGGCAGATGCCAAAGCCTTTGATCTGTTGTCCGGGCTCTATCCGGATCGAGAGGTGGTGCAACTGAACATCGACGCAATTTCCGCTGGGGGTGGCGGCATACATTGTGTGACCAGTCATCAGCCGTTGGTTTAGTCTGCGATGCTCCACTGCTTGAGCCTGGTCGGGAGCTTTGTATGAAGGTTGGCGTGATTTCCGATACCCATGGACTGCTCCGCCCTGAGGCCCTTGCGGCTTTGGAGGGGTGTGAGCGGATCATTCATGCGGGCGACATCGGAAGCTCCGAAATCCTTGAGCAGCTGGGGGCAATCGCTCCACTGCACGTCGTGCGCGGGAACAATGATCTTGATGCTTCCTGGGCAATGGATATTGCAGATTGCCTGCGTTTCGACCTCAACGGGTGGGAGGCGTTGCTGGTGCATGACATTGCCGATGTCCCGGCCGTGCTTGATGCGACGGTCAAACTGGTGATCACCGGCCATTCGCACAAGCCGTGCATCGAATGGCTCGATTACGGGATTGGGTGAGGCCCGGTCTTGCGCACACCGCTGCACTGTAGGAGCCGGCTTGCTGGCGATGGACTCACAGGCGCCGCGTTTATTCTGTAGAAACGCTTAATCGTTAACGATCATCGCCGGCAAGCCGGCTCCTACAGGGTTTGGGTGAGGCTTGGTCTTGTGGACACCGCTGCACTGTAGGAGCCGGCTTGCTGGCGATGGATTCACAGGCGCCGCGTTTACCCTGTAGATGCGCTTAATCGTTAACGACCATCGCCGGCAAGCCGGCTCCTACAGGGTTTGGGTGAGGCTTGGTCTTGTGGACACCGCTGCACTGTAGGAGCTGGCTTGCCAGCGATGGACTCACAGGCGCCGCGTTTATTCTGTAGAAACACTTAATCGTTAACGACCATCGCCAGCAAGCCGGCTCCTACAGGGTTTGGGTGAGGCTTGGTCTTGTGGACACCGCTGCACTGTAGGAGCTGGCTTGCCAGCGATGGACTCACAGGCGCCGCGTTTATTCTGTAGAAACACTTAATCGTTAACGACCATCGCCAGCAAGCCGGCTCCTACAGGGATTGGGTGAGGCTGGGTCTTGTGTGCGCCGCTGCACTGTAGGAGCCAGCTTGCTGGCGATGGACTCACAGGCGCCGCGTTTATTCTGTAGAAACACTTAATCGTTAACGACCATCGCCAGCAAGCCGGCTCCTACAGGGATTGGGTGAGGCTGGGTCTTGTGTGCGCCGCTGCACTGTAGGAGCCGGCTTGCTGGCGATGGACTCACAGGCGCCGCGTTTATTCTGTAGAAACGCTTAATCGTTAACGACCATCGCCAGCAAGCCGGCTCCTACAGGGTTTGGGTGAGGCTGGGTCTTGTGTGCGCCGCTGCACTGTAGGAGCCAGCTTGCTGGCGATGGACTCACAGGCGCCGCGTTTATCCTGTAGATACGCTTAATCGTTAACGACCATCGCCAGCAAGCCGGCTCCTACAGGGATTGGGTGAGGCTGGGTCTTGTGTGCGCCGCTGCACTGTAGGAGCCGGCTTGCTGGCGATGCAGACGACGCGGTGTATCCACGGACGTCGTCATATCTGCGCCAGCAACCAGGTACGGAACGCGATCAGCGACGGCAGCCTTTCGTTGCGCGGTGGATAGGTCAGGTAGTAACTGCGCTGGCTGGCGAAGGGTTGGTCCAGGCTGATCAGCTCGCCGTTGGCCAGCTCGTCGGTCACCAGGATGCGCGGCACCAGACCGATACCAATGCCCGCTCTCACGGCCTGGATCAAGTGTGAAGTGAGTTCGAAACTCGGCCCCAGCCGCATCATTCGATGGGGCAGGCCGTGGTGGCTGAACCACTCGCCCCAGACGTTGGCGTTGTTCGCGACGTTGAGCAGCGTCTGTCCGCCGATGCGTTCCGGGGTCCAGGCGTCATGGGCCTCGGCCGCTTCTGGAGAAATGATCACCATCAACTCTTCCGTATGCAGGCGATGGCTGATCAGGCCCGGCGAGTCGGCCGTGCCGACGACGATCGCGGCATCGATGCCACTGGTTTCGAAGTCGATGGCCTCGATCCGGGAGTTGATGTGCACCAGCATGCCAGGATGGGTTTTGTAGAAGTCGTGAAGGCGCGGCAATAACCATTTCGAACCGAACGTGGGCAATGTGGCCAGGCGCAAGGTGCCGCTGCCTGACTGATAAGCCAGCGCCTGCAATGTGGCGCTGCGGATGCGCCCGAGTGCGTCGCTCATTTCCCGCTGGTAAAGACGACCGACGTCGGTCAATTGCACCTGCCGACCTTCACGACGAAACAGCGTCAGGCCCAGTTGCTGCTCCAGCGCCTGGACTTGCCGGCTGACGGCGCTCTGGGTCAGTGACAGCTCCAGCGCGGCGCGGGTATAGCTTTCATGCCGGGCGGCGGCTTCGAAAGCCAGCAGCAAGGACATGGACGGGGTGAGATGGCGGTAATTCATTCGTAAAAGTCATCGATAGCGGCAGGATTATCCGTTTGTTCGGCGTCGGAACCTGCAGGATCATTGGCTCAGCCGACGACCTGAGGCTGACCTATTAATGCTCAGGCGACAAGTATTTTGATTTCCGTGATTAGACCTACAAGAGATTTTCCAGCGATGATCGCCCAGTTGCCTACCGCTGCACCCGCCGCACAGTACCCGGAATTCCTCCAGGCCTTGCGTGCCGCTGGTTTCCGCGGACAGCTCAGTGCCGACTACGCCACCCGCACCGTGCTGGCGACCGACAACTCGATTTACCAGCGTCTGCCGCAAGCGGCGGTGTTCCCACTGGATGCAGACGACATCGTGCGCATCGCAACATTGATGGCCGAACCGCGCTTTCGCCAGATCAAGCTGACCCCACGTGGCGGCGGCACCGGCACCAACGGCCAGTCGTTGACCGACGGCATCGTGGTTGACCTGTCGCGACACATGAACACCATCCTCGAAATCAACGTCGCCGAACGTTGGGTGCGGGTGCAGGCGGGCGTGGTCAAAGACCAGCTCAATGCCGCGCTAAAACCTCATGGATTGTTTTTCGCCCCGGAGCTGTCGACGTCCAACCGGGCCACCGTTGGCGGCATGATCAACACGGACGCCAGCGGCCAGGGCAGTTGCACCTATGGCAAGACCCGCGATCATGTGCTGGAACTGGACAGCGTACTGCTCGGCGGTGAGCGCCTGCACAGCCAGCCGCTGTCCGACGCACAGCTGGAAGCTGCATGTGCGCAACCCGGCCGTATCGGCGAGGTGTACCGCACCGCACGGCAGATCCAGGAAACCCAGGCCGAGCTGATCGAGGCGGTGTTCCCCAAACTCAATCGCTGCCTGACCGGTTACGACCTGGCGCACCTGCGCGACGAGCAGGGGCGTTTCAACCTCAATAGCGTGCTGTGCGGTGCGGAAGGCTCGTTGAGTTACCTCGTCGAAGCCAAGCTCAACGTGCTGCCGATTCCCAAGTATTCGGTGCTGGTGAACGTGCGTTACAGCAGCTTCATGGATGCGCTGCGCGATGCCAATGCGTTGCTGGCGCACAAGCCGCTGTCCATCGAAACCGTGGACTCCAAAGTGTTGCTGCTGGCGATGAAAGACATCGTCTGGCACAGCGTCGCCGAGTATTTCCCGACGGATGCCGAGCGCCCGACGCTGGGTATCAACCTGGTTGAATTCAGCGGCGAAGACCTGTCGGAGGTGAACGCTCGAGTGGCGTCGTTCGTGACGCATTTGCAGGCCGATACGACGATCGAACGGCTGGGCCACACGCTGGCCGAAGGTGCTGAAGCGGTGACCCGTGTCTACACCATGCGTAAACGCTCTGTCGGGTTATTGGGCAACGTCGAAGGCGAAGTCCGCCCGCAGCCGTTTGTTGAAGACACCGCCGTACCGCCTGAGAAACTCGCCGACTACATCACCGAGTTCCGCGCATTGCTCGACAGTCATGGCCTGGCCTACGGCATGTTCGGCCACGTCGATGCCGGCGTGTTGCATGTGCGTCCTGCGCTGGACATGAAAGACCCGAAGCAGGCCGCGCTGGTCAAGCCGATTTCCGATGCCGTGGCCGAGCTGACCCGGCGTTATGGAGGGCTGTTGTGGGGCGAGCACGGCAAGGGTTTGCGCTCGGAATACGTCCCCGATTTTTTTGGCGAACTGTACCCGGCGCTGCAATCGCTCAAGGGCGCGTTCGACCCGCACAATCAGCTCAATCCCGGCAAAATCTGCACCCCGCCCGATGCGGCCCAAGGCTTGCTCAAGGTCAACGAAGTGACGCTGCGCGGTGATCTGGATCGGCAAATCGACGAGCGCGTGTGGCAGAGTTTCGGCAGCGCCGTGCACTGCAACGGCAACGGCGCTTGCTACAACTATGACCCCAACGATGCGATGTGCCCGTCGTGGAAAGCCACGCGGGAACGCCAGCATTCGCCGAAGGGCAGGGCGTCATTGATTCGCGAGTGGTTGCGCCTGCAAGGGGCGGCCAATATTGATGTGTTGCAAGCGGCCCGGGGCAAGTTGACGTGGTTGAGCGGGTTGCCAGCGCGACTGCACAACAACCTGGCGCGCTCGCGCGGCGAGGCGGATTTCTCCCATGAGGTGTACGACGCCATGGCAGGCTGCCTGGCCTGTAAATCCTGCGCGGGACAATGCCCGGTCAAGGTCAATGTCCCGGAATTCCGCTCGCGTTTTCTCGAGCTGTATCACGGTCGCTATCAACGCCCGATGCGCGATTATCTGATCGGCTCGCTGGAGTTCACCATTCCCTACATGGCGTACGCGCCGGGCCTGTACAACGCGGTGATGGGGTCGAAATGGGTGAGTCGTTTGCTGGAGCGACACGTCGGCATGCTCGACAGTCCGCTGATCCACCGCTTCGACCTGCAGAACACGTTGACCCGTTGCAAAGTCGCTGTCGCCAGCGTGCCCGCCCTGCGCGAACTGACTGCCGCACAACGTGAGCGAAGCGTGGTGTTGGTGCAGGACGCCTTCACCCGCTACTTTGAAACGCCGCTGTTGGCGAGCTATATCCAGCTGGCGCATCAGTTGGGCTACCGCGTGTTTCTGGCGCCCTACAGTGCCAACGGCAAGCCTTTGCACGTGCAGGGGTTCCTCGGTGCATTCGCCAAAGCGGCGATCCGCAACGCCAATCAGCTCAAGGCCCTGGCCGACTGTGGCGTGCCGTTGGTTGGCCTCGACCCGGCGATGACGCTGGTCTATCGCCAGGAGTATCAGAAAGTGCCGGGCCTCGACGGCTGCCCGAAAGTCTTGCTGCCCCAGGAATGGCTGGTTGATGTGTTGCCTGAAAGGTCCCGTCACGCCGATCAGACGTTCCGTTTGATGGCGCACTGCACCGAGAAGACCAACGTCCCGGCCAGCACCTCGCAATGGGAAACCGTGTTTGCCAGGCTTGGGCTGAAGCTGGTGACCGAGGCAACCGGCTGTTGCGGCATGTCGGGCACCTACGGCCATGAAGCGCGTAACCAGGAAACCTCGCGGACTATCTTCGAGCAGTCATGGGCGGGCAAGCTGGACAAGGCGGGTGAAGCGCTGGCGACGGGGTATTCGTGCCGCAGCCAGGTCAAGCGCCTGGCCAGCAAGCAACTGCGTCACCCGCTGGAGGTGGTGTTGGAGCATGTGCTCGTTGAGTGAAGAGTAGGGCGTCAGTCCGGAACGCCTGCCTGCTCTTCTTTCTCGGGAGCAGCAGGCCAGGCACTGATCACCGATTGCAGGAACTGCCCGGACAACTCAGGGTTGTCCAACGCCCTGGCAATCAACATCGCCCCGGCTATCGATGACAGGATGCGCAGCGATTCCTGGTATTTTTCCTCGTGACTTTCCCCCTCGACCAGCGCCATCAACGTTTCGATCAAACGCTCGACGCCTTTGGTGAAGGAGTTACTGACGGTCCCGCCGGCGCGGGCAACATCGGCGCCCAATGCCGGGATGGGGCAGCCCTCGGTCCAGTTATCCAGGTGCCCTTGCGTCAGGTAACCCTTGATGAGCTCGGGAATGGATTTGGCGTCCCGCCAGTCCTGGATATTGGACTCGAACGTGCGGGTGACGGCTTCTGAAGCCAACTGCTCCTTGCCGCCCGGAAACTGTCCGTAAAAGCCGCCATGGGTCAGGCCCACGGAGCGCGACAGTTCACCAATGCCGATGCCGTCGATTCCCTTTTCCCGATACAGCCGGGACGCGGCCGTGAGGATCGCCTCTTTGTTTGCGGCGGCCTGGTCTTTCGTGACTTTCATGAGTCTGCTCCTGTCGCCAGGTCGGCATCGCTTGGGAAAAGCTGTGCTGAGAGGCTGGTATTGATGATGCACGTCATATAAAGTCGCTGCAATGGCTTTTCCGGTATCGACTCAAGTCTGGCGGATTCCCCGCCTGTGGCTCAAGTCAAAAATCTCTACGTGGACCTGCCCCATGAAACGTAATGATCTGCACAGTATCGATCTGAATCTGCTGGTGGTATTCGACACGCTGATTCAGGAGCGAAACCTCACCCGTACCGCTGAGAAACTGTCGCTGGGCCAGCCCGCCATCAGCGCGGCGCTGGTGCGTTTGCGCAAGTTGTTCAACGACCCTTTGTTCGAGCGCATCGGTCGCCGAATGGTGCCCACTCCACGGGCATTGAGTGCGGCGCAGACGCTGGGGCCGGCGCTGGATTGCGTGTGTTCGGCAATCGCTCACAAGAGGGGTTAACCGGGTCGCCCCTTTTTTTGCCCTTAAACATGACGGCTATCATTAATGATGATAGCCAACTTCACTCCGTTCGATTCGTCGTGACCTCGCGCGAGGCCGAGAATCCGCAAAATCCCAAACCGTCTGGCGGACACACCCCATGGAACAGTCACTCAAACCTTTGCGTTATCCCCTGGCTGCGTTGGCGCTGCTGATGCTTACCGCGTGTGAACGCACACCCAGCGCCGCACAGGCTCCGGGGGCGCCGCACGTTACCGTCGCCAAAGTGCTCGAGCAGCCCATCACCGAGTGGGATGAAGTCACCGCTCGCCTGGAAGCACCGGAAACCGTAGAGGTTCGTCCACGGGTGTCGGGCCAGATTGAACGCGTGGCCTTTACCGATGGCGCGTTGGTGAAGAAGGGCGACTTGCTGTTCCAGATTGATCCACGGCCGTTCGAACATGAGGTGCATCGCATCGAGGCGCAGTTGCAACAGGCACGCGCCACCCTGGTCCGCACCGGCAACGAAGCGCAGCGCGGCCAACGTCTATTGAGCAGCAACGCGATCTCCGCAGAGCTCGCCGACACCCGCACGACCACTGCGCAAGAAGCTCGGGCTGGTGTGGATGCCATTCAGGCGCAGCTGGATCTGGCGCGTTTGAACCTCAGCTTCACCCGCGTTACCGCGCCGATCACCGGCCGCGTCAGCCGTGCGGAAATCACCGCCGGCAACATCGTGACCGCCGACACTACAGCGCTGACCAGCGTGGTCTCCACGGACAAGGTCTACGCCTATTTCGATGCGGACGAGCGCATGTTCCTCAAGTACAGCCTGCTTTCCCGCCAGGGTCAGCGCGGTCAAGCCACGCCGGTGTACATGGGCCTGTCGAACGAGGAGGGCAACAGCCACCTCGGGCAGATGAACTTCGTCGACAACCAGGTAAATCCGAAAACCGGCACTATCCGTGGTCGCGCGGTGTTCGACAACACGGACGGCCAGTACACCCCCGGCCTGTATGCCCGGTTGAAACTGGTGGGCAGCGCCGCCTATCCCGGCCTGTTGATCAAGGACGAAGCGGTGGGCACCGACCTCGGCAAAAAATTCGTGCTGGTGGTCGATCAGGACAACAAAGCCGTGTATCGCAGCGTCGATCTGGGGCCGAAGCTTGAAGGCTTGCGCATCGTGCGCAGCGGCTTGCAGAAAGAAGATCGCATCGTGATCAACGGCTTGCAGCGCGTGCGGCCCGGCGCGGTGATCGACCCGCAGGATGCGCCGATGGCCAGCCCGGAAACCGTCGCCACACTGGCTCGCCAGCGCCAGGCCATCGAAGCCTCCAATCAGCCGGCTGCCGTTAAATCACCTGCCCTGGTGAAAGCGGATTCTGCCGCTGCACCTCGCGGATAAGGAGCACCGACATGAAGTTCTCCCAGTTCTTTATCACGCGGCCGATCTTCGCGGCGGTGCTGTCGCTGCTGATCCTGATCGCCGGCGCGATCTCGCTGTTCCAGTTGCCGATCAGTGAATATCCGGAAGTGGTTCCACCGACCGTCGTTGTTCACGCCAACTACCCGGGCGCCAACCCGAAAGTCATCGGCGAAACCGTGGCAGCCCCTTTGGAGCAAGCCATCACCGGTGTCGAGAACATGCTGTACATGTCCTCGCAATCCACGGCTGACGGCCGGCTCACCCTGACCGTGACCTTCGCGTTGGGCACCGACCTGGACAACGCCCAGGTCCAGGTCCAGAACCGTGTGACCCGTACCGAGCCCAAGCTGCCCGAGGAAGTGACGCGTATCGGCATCACTGTCGACAAGGCGTCGCCCGAGCTGACGTTGCTGGTGCATTTGATCTCTCCCGATAAACGCTACGACATGCTCTACCTGTCCAACTACGCGATCCTCAACGTCAAGGACGAGCTGTCGCGTCTGGAAGGGATCGGCGATGTGAAGATGTTCGGCATCGGCGATTACTCGCTGCGTATCTGGCTCGATCCGGACAAAACCGCCTCGCGCAATCTGACTGCCACTGATGTGGTCACTGCGGTGCGTGAACAGAACCGTCAAGTCGCCGCCGGGCAACTGGGTTCGCCGCCAGCACCAAATGCCACCAGCTTCCAGATGTCGATCAACTCCCAGGGGCGGTTAGTCAGCGAAGAAGAATTTGAAAACGTGATCGTGCGCAGTGGCCCGAACGGCGAAATCACGCGCCTGAAGGACATTGCCCGGATCGAACTGGGTTCCAACCAGTACGCCTTGCGCGCCTTGCTCAACAACCAGGAAGCGGTGGCGATGCCTATCTTCCAGCGGCCAGGTTCCAACGCCATCGACGTCTCCGACCAGGTGCGGGCGAAGATGGCCGAGCTGAAGAAAAATTTCCCGGAAGGCATGGATTACGAGATCGTCTACGACCCGACGATTTTCGTCCGCAGCTCGATTGAGGCGGTGGTGCACACGCTGTTTGAAGCACTGATTCTCGTGGTGCTGGTCGTCATCCTGTTCCTGCAAACCTGGCGCGCGTCGATCATTCCATTGGTGGCCGTGCCCGTGTCGCTGATCGGTACGTTTGCCGTGATGCACCTACTCGGATTTTCGCTCAACGCACTGTCGCTGTTCGGCCTGGTCCTCGCCATCGGGATCGTGGTCGACGATGCCATTGTGGTGGTGGAGAACGTCGAGCGAAACATTGAATCCGGACTGGAACCGATCGAGGCGACCAAGAAAGCCATGGGCGAAGTGACCGGGCCGATCATCGCCACGGCGCTGGTGCTGTGCGCGGTGTTCGTGCCAGCCGCGTTCATCTCCGGGCTGACAGGGCAGTTCTACAAACAGTTCGCGTTGACCATCGCGATCTCCACGGTGATCTCGGCGTTCAACTCCCTGACCTTGTCACCGGCGTTGGCAGCGGTGTTGCTCAAGGCCCATGGCGCACCGAAAGACCGGTTTTCCAGAGTGCTGGATCGTTTGCTCGGTGGCTGGCTGTTCAAACCGTTCAACCGTTTCTTCGAAAGGGCCAGTCACGGCTACATGGTTGCCGTGGCCAAAGTCATTCGTGGCAGCAGCGTGGCGTTGTTGGTGTACGCCGGTCTGATCGCCATGACCTGGATGGGTTTCAGCACCACGCCGACCGGCTTCGTGCCGACCCAGGACAAAAAGTACCTGGTGACCTTCGCGCAACTGCCGGATGCCGCGAGTCTCGACCGCACCGAATCGGTGATCCGTCGCATGAGCACCATCGCCATGAACGAGCCGGGTTTCGACAGTGCCGTGGCATTTCCGGGCCTTTCAATCAACGGCTTCACCAACAGCCCGAACGCTGGTATTGCGTTCATCGGCTTGAGTTCGTTCGAAGAGCGTAAAGACCCGAGCCTGTCTGCCAAGGCGATTTCCGCCTCGCTCAACGGCAAGTTCGGCGGCATTCAGGACGCCTACATCGCCGTGTTCCCGCCACCGCCGGTACAAGGCCTGGGCACGATTGGCGGCTTCCGTCTGCAGATCGAAGACCGTGGCAACCTGGGCTACGACGAGCTGTACAAAGAGACGATGAACATCATCGCCAAGAGCCGTAGCACGCCGGAGCTGGCCAACCTGTTCACCAGCTACACCGTCAACGTGCCGCAGGTTGAAGCCGCCATTGACCGGGAAAAAGCCAAGACTCACGGGGTGAAGATCAACGATATTTTCGACACCTTGCAGGTCTACCTGGGCTCGCTGTACGCCAACGACTTCAACCGTTTTGGCCGGACCTATCAGGTCAACGTGCAGGCCGAGCAACAGTTCCGCCAGGAGCCTGAACAGATCGGTCAGTTGAAGGTGCGCAATGATCGCGGCGAGATGATTCCGCTGGCCACATTCGTCAAGGTCAGCCCGACGTCAGGCCCTGACCGGGTCTCGCACTACAACGGCTTCCTCACCGCCGAAATCAACGGCAGTGCAGCCCCCGGCTACAGCTCCGGACAGGCACAAGCCGCGATTGAAAAGTTGCTCAAGGAAGAATTGCCCAACGGCATGACATACGAGTGGACCGACCTGACCTACCAACAAATCCTGTCGGGCAACACGGCGCTTCTGGTGTTCCCCCTCTGCGTGCTGTTGGCGTTCCTGGTGCTGGCGGCGCTGTATGAAAGCTGGAGCCTGCCATTGGCGGTGATCCTGATCGTGCCGATGACCCTGCTGTCGGCGATTGCCGGGGTGATCATTTCCAAGGGCGACAACAACATCTTCACCCAGATCGGCCTGATCGTGTTGGTCGGCCTGGCCTGCAAAAACGCGATCCTGATCGTCGAATTCGCCAAGGATAAACAGGACCAGGGCATGTCGCCGCTGGATGCAGTGCTGGACGCTTGCCGCATGCGTCTGCGGCCGATTCTGATGACGTCCTTCGCGTTCATCATGGGGGTGATTCCGCTGGTGACGTCCACGGGTGCCGGCTCGGAAATGCGCCGTGCGATGGGCGTCGCGGTGTTCTCCGGAATGCTCGGCGTGACCTTCTTCGGGTTGCTGCTGACGCCGGTGTTCTTCGTGCTGATTCGTCGCTACATCGAGCGCAAAAACGCGCGCAAGGTCACCAAGGCTCATCAGGCAAACGCGCTCAATCAGGAGGCTCATTCATGAACACCTTGAAGCTTTTTTTACCCAGCCTTCTGGTCGTCGCGCTCGGCGCCTGCACGGTAGGCCCCGACTACAAAACGCCTGACACCGCGCCCGCCAACGTCGTGTCTGCCCAAGGCAGTGCCTACGATCAATCGCGATTTGAAACGGTGTGGTGGCAACAGTTTGATGACCCCACGCTCAATCAGTTGGTGAGCAAATCCCTGGAGGGCAACCGCGACTTGCGCGTCGCGTTTGCCCGCTGGAAAGCGGCCCGGGCGATTCGTGATGACGTCAGCAACGACATTTTGCCGGTTGTCACCAGCCGCGTCAGCAGCCAGCATGGCAAGTCGCAAGTGCCTGGCCTGACCGAAAGCCGCGTCAATATCGAACGCTACGACCTGGGCCTCGACATGGCTTGGGAAGTCGATCTGTTCGGCCGGATCCAGCGTCAACTGGAATCCAGCAGCGCCCAGGAAGACGCTGCCGCCGCAGACTTGTTTCAGCTCCGCGTGACAATGATCGCCGAGCTGGTGGATGCCTACGGCCAATTGCGCGGCGCGCAGTTGCGGGAAAAAATTGCCCTGGCCAACCTGAAGAATCAGCAGGATTCGCGCAGCGTGACGGTCAGCCTGCGCGATGCCGGCGTGGGCAATGAGCTTGACGTGGTGCGTGCCGACGCACGTTTGGCGGCTGTCGAGGCGACGGTTCCGCAACTGCAAGCGGAACAGGTGCGGCAGAAAAACCGCATCGCCACGCTGTTGGGTGAACGCCCGGATACGTTGTGCGTGTCGTTGAGCCCTGCGCAGTTGCCCGCCATCGCCAAAGCGTTGCCGATCGGTGATCCCGCCGAGCTGCTGCGCCGGCGTCCCGATGTGCTCGCCGCCGAGCGCAGGCTGGCGTCCTCCACGGCGGAAATCGGCGTGGCCACCGCCGACCTGTTCCCGAGAGTGAGCTTGAGCGGCTTCCTCGGTTTCACCGCCGGCCGTGGTTCGCAGATTGGTTCCAGTGCCGCCAGAGCCTGGGGATTGGGACCGAGCATTACCTGGGCAGCTTTTGACCTGGGCAGTGTGCGAGCGCGCATCCGGGGCGCCGACGCGAATGCCGAAGGCGCCTTGGCCACCTACGAACAGTAAGTGCTGCTGGCGCTGGAAGAGTCGGAAAACGCCTTCAGCGACTACGGCAAACGCCAGCAGCGGCTGCTGTCATTGATCCGGCAAAGCGAGTCCAGCCGAGCGGCTGCAGACCTGGCGGCGATCCAGTACAAGGAAGGCACCGTGGATTATCTGGTGTTGCTGGATGCGCAGCGTGAACGCCTGAACGCCGAGGATGCGCAGGCGTTGGGTGAGATTGATCAGTACCGGGGCATCGTCGCGATCTATAAGGCGTTGGGAGGAGGGTGGGACAGTGTCGGCAAAAAAGTGGTAGCCACGAACTGATGCCGGTGTGAGATCTGTCGCCCTACGCTGACGGTGTGGGGCGGCCGGTCGGATATTTCGGATGCATCACCATCCTTTCACTCCACTCATATCGGGCAACTTGTGCGCAATGCCCTTGTGGCAGTCGATGCAAGTGGCCTCGCCCTTGGCCAATGCGGTGGAGTGCATGGCCGCAGCGCGTTTGCCCTGGCGGGTAAAGTCCATGAACTCAAAGTTGTGGCAGTTGCGACATTCGCGCGAGTCGTTGGCCTTGAGCCTGGCCCATTCATGTTCCGCCAGTTCACGGCGCAAAGTGAGGAATTTGTCGCGGGTGTCGATGGTGCCGAACAGCTTGCCCCAGACTTCCTTCGATGCCTGCATCTTGCGCGCGATCTTGTGCGTCCACTCATGGGGAACGTGGCAGTCCGGACAACTGGCGCGCACACCGGAGCGGTTGGTGTAGTGAATGGTGTCCTGCAACTCGACATAGACGTTGTCGCGCATCTCATGGCAGGAAATACAGAACTTCTCGGTGTTGGTCAGCTCCAGCGCCGTGTTGAAACCGCCCCAGAAAATGATCCCGGCGATAAAGCCGCCCAGTGTCAGAAACCCCAGGCCGAAGTAAACGCTGGGTCGACAGAGGATGCCCCAATAATCCTTAAGCAGGGCGAACAGTGCTTTCATGGCGCCTCCTCAAGGTTTTTGCGCAGCGTTGGCATCGTCTTGCAGGATTTTGTCGATGGTTTCAAAGGTGTTGCCCACCAGCGGCAGTACCTCTTTTTGCGGCACGTGGCACTGAGTACAGAAGTAGCGCCGGGGCGAGACCGCCGCCAGCGCCTGACCGTCGCGATCCATGTAGTGGGTGATGCTGATCATCGTCGCCTGCGCGCGCGCGCTATTGGCCCGGCTGTGGCACGTCAGGCATTTGTTGCCGTTCTTGTCGATCTGGTACCCGCGAATGCTATGGGGAATGGTCGGCGGCTGGTCAGGATAGTTGCGCTCGCGCTTCAGGTCCTTGTTTTCATCGTTGGCAATCGGTGGCGCGGGCATGCTCCGGGTGAGGGTACCGCCGGGGCGGCGACCGTCGGGGCCGGGCGCATCCAGCGGGTAATCGACCTCGGCGGCGAGCACCATGCCCATTGCGGCAAGCAGGACCAGGGGCAGGATTCGAAAAGTCATGACGGTTCTCCTCAAGCCGCGCTGATCAACTCGATGCGGATGGCGCATTTCTTGTAGTCGGTCTGCTTGGAGATCGGGTCGGTGGCGTCGAGCGTGACCTTGTTGATCAACTTGTTGGCATCGAAAAACGGTACGAACACCAGGCCACGGGGTGGTTTGTTGCGCCCGCGGGTTTCGATGCGCGCGCGGATTTCACCGCGGCGGCTGATCAGCTTCACTTCACTGCCACGCCGTGCCTTCAAGGCCTTGGCGTCCTCCGGATGCATGTACACCAGGGCGTCCGGCACCGCTCTGTACAACTCCTCGACTCGCTGGGTCATGCTGCCCGTATGCCAGTGTTCGAGGACACGGCCGGTGCTTAGCCAGAACGGGTAGTCAGCATCCGGGATTTCGGCCGGTGGCTCGTAGGGCAGGGCGAAGATGATCGCCTTCTTGTCCGGGTAGCCATAGAACTGCACTTCGCTGCCGGCCTCCACGTAAGGATCGAGGCCCTCGCGATAACGCCAGCGGGTCTCCTTGCCGTCGACCACCGGCCAGCGCAGGCCACGTTCGCTGTGGTAAAGGTCGAAGGGTGCCAGGTCATGGCCGTGGCCACGACCGAACCGGGCGTACTCTTCGAACAAGCCTTTTTGCGCATAGAAACCAAAGGCCTTGGCTTCGTCGTTCTTGTAGCCGGCCTCGATTTGCTCGACGGGAAACTGGTCGACCTGACCGTTCTTGAATAGAACCTCGAACAGGGTTTTGCCTTTGTATTGCGGCGATTTGGCCAGCAACTCGGCGGGCCAGGTTTCGTCGGTGGTGAAGCGTTTGGAAAACTCCATCAGCTGCCACAAGTCCGATTTGGCGTCTCCCGGTGCACTGACCAATTGATGCCAGAACTGCGTGCGACGTTCGGCATTGCCAAAGGCGCCTTCCTTTTCCACCCACATGGCGCTGGGCAGGATCAGGTCGGCGGCCTGGGCGGAAACGGTGGGGTAGACGTCCGAGACGATGACGAAGTTTTCCGGGTTGCGCCAACCCGGCAAGACTTCCTGCATGATGTTCGGCCCGGCGTGCATGTTGTTGCTGGCCTGGGTCCAATACACGTTGAGGACGCCGTCCTTGAGCATGCGGCTCTGTTGTACCGCGTGAAAACCGACTTTCTCCTGGATGGTGCCGGCCGGCAGTTTCCAGATCTGTTCTGCGGTGGCGCGGTGCTTGGGGTTGGTCACTACCATGTCGGCGGGCAAGCGGTGGGAGAAGGTGCCGACCTCCCGCGCAGTGCCACAGGCTGACGGCTGGCCGGTCAACGAGAATGGGCTGTTGCCCGGCTCGCTGATCTTGCCGGTGAGCAGGTGGATGTTATAGATCAGGTTGTTGGCCCACACCCCGCGTGTGTGTTGGTTGAAACCCATGGTCCAGAACGACACTACCTTGCGTTCGGGGTCCGCATAAAGTTCAGCCAGGGCCTTGAGGTGTTCCGGGGCCACGCCGGACTCTTTCGCGGTACGTTCCAGGGTGTAGGGTTTGACGAACGCGGCGAACTGCTCGAAGGACATGTCGGTCCAGGTATTGGCCTTGTCGGCATTCTTCGCCTGTTTTTCCCGTGGGTCGTCGGGACGCAAGCCGTAGCCGATGTCATCGGCGCCTTTGGCGAAGCGCGTGTGCTTGCTGATGAAATCCTTATCGACCTTACCGTTTTCAATGATGTGGTTGGCAATGTAATTGAGGATCAGCAGGTCGGATTGCGGCGTGAATACCATGGGAATATCGGCCAGTTCGAAGCTGCGATGTTCGAAGGTCGACAGCACCGCGACTTTCACATGCGGCTGGCTCAGGCGCCGGTCGGTGACCCGGCTCCATAGAATCGGGTGCATCTCAGCCATGTTCGAGCCCCACAGCACAAAGGCGTCGGTGGCTTCGATGTCGTCGTAGCAGCCCATCGGTTCATCCGCGCCAAAAGTGCGCATGAAACCCATCACCGCCGAGGCCATGCAATGGCGGGCATTGGGGTCGATGTTGTTGCTGCGAAAACCGGCTTTCATCAATTTGTTGGCCGCGTAACCTTCCCAAACCGTCCATTGCCCGGAACCGAACATGCCGATCGATTCCGGGCCTTTGCTCTTCAGGGCTTGCTTGAACTTTTCTTCCATGATGTCGAAGGCCTGGTCCCAGCTGATCGGCTGGAATTCGCCCTGTTTGTCGAACTGGCCGTTGGTCATGCGCAGCAGTGGCTGGGTCAGGCGATCCACGCCGTACATGATTTTGGAGAGAAAATAGCCCTTCACGCAGTTGAGTCCGCGATTGACCTCGGCCTTGACGTCGCCATGGGTGGCGACCACCCGGTTGTCGCGGGTCGCGACCATCACGCTGCACCCGGTGCCGCAGAAACGGCAGGGCGCCTTGTTCCAGTCCAGGGTGACCATGTCCGCTTCGGTAATCAGGTTACTGGCGGAGGTGGCAATCGGCAGGCCAGCGGCGGCGGCTGCGATGGCCGCGGCCTGGGCCTTGACGAACTCTCGGCGGGACATGCTCATTCGGTGTCTCCTGTGGGCTCTAGGAGTTCGTGATAGATCAACGCGGCGTTGAGCACACCCGGCAGATTGTTGATTTGCTCGATACGTTGCAGGATCTGATTTTCGTGGCTGGCCTCAAGCACGACCACCAGTTTTCCGGCGGCACTTTCGTGATGTAATTCCAGGCCGTCCAATAGACGCAAGTTGGTTTTGACGGCGTCGAATAGTTCAGGTCGGGCAAGTACCACCAGGCTGGCTATATGCAGAGTTTCGTCCATGCGCTGACTCCAACAGGCTCTGAAAGAGAACTATCAGTTAGGTGGTCCGGGCGGGCCGTAGAGCATTTGGAAAAACCAGATGAGGAAGCCATAGCCGCCCACTATCGCGACCGACAGCAGCGGAAAAAGGCAGACGACAAGAAAGACAAACAGCCGGGCTTCTTTGCGACGCTGCGGTTTTTGTTCTTCAGCCAACGACATGAGAATCTCCTGCCGAAACTTGCGTTGATACTAGATCAGTAGTTAAGGGGAGGACTTCTGCCCTGAGTTTTTCTCGACCAATGGTTAATCTCCATGCACCGGTGCAAGCCACGAGCGGGACAGGTATGGAGATGGATGCAATCTACTTTCGTGACACAACGCAGGCGTATCGGTCCGATCTCCTTGCGCGTAGTGCATGCGGTGACCGGAGTTCCCGAGTAAACGGTCCTCGCAATCTCTTCCCGGTCGATGCATTCGGCTATCGGTCCAGCAGAGGTGCCAGCAGTGCACACATGCTGCGCCAGTGCGAACCCTCCCAGTAAACCCGTTGGCAGGCGTCGCAGCGCAGGAAGTGCGAATAGAGCGCGCCAACGCGTGGCGGGACCTGCGGCCGGGCCAGTTCCGGGCTGATCTCGTGCAGCGGCAGGTTGCAATGAAGGCACAGGCTGAATGGCCGCGCGCTACGCGCCAGGTCGAGGCGCTCGTACAATTCGCGCAGCTGCAGCGACGGTTTCAGGGCGTGCACGTAACAGCCGTGGCTGATGATCCGCCGCTTGAGCAGTTCGCGGTCACGGGTCAGCACGATACGTCCTTGCTGCGCAGCGATCTCAGCAATCTCGCCATCCTCGAAGCCATTGTCGTAGAGGGTGTCGAAGCCGCTCATACGCAGCAGGTTGGCCAGCCCGCCCAGGTGCGCATCAGCGACGAAGCGCAGCACCCGTAAAGGTTGAGCCCGAACCTTTAACAGCGGGCTGATGTCCAGCGTTTCGAACTTGGGATACACCGCCAACCGGTCATCGTCGAAGATCACCCGCTCGAAACCCACCGACTCACCGTTGAGCAGCACCAGCTCGACCTCCGTGTGCGGTATCCCGAGCGCCTCGATCATGTGCTTGACCGTCGCCCCTCGCGCGCACTTGCAGGTGAATGACTGCCGCCGCCGTTCGGCCGGCAGGAAATCGTTGAGCTCCTCGTAGAAGCGGAAGGTTGCACTGGCCATGATGAACAGTATGGCAAGGCTGCAGGATGAGCGAGTCTGGCCCGGGCATCTTCTGCGGCGGGGCCACGACTACGATCATGTTGGAATTGCTCAGGGATAGGTTTGATGCCGATTGGTTCAGGGCCTTCCAGGCGGCAAAGATAAAAAGCAGTGGGCCAAATGTATCGCTGTGTATCCAGACCCGCTGTAAAGATGCTGGCGTACAAATGCCCCTCGATCCGGATACATCCGGGATACACGGTTGCAGTCAAATAGCCTGGCCTTAGCGAGAAAGCAAACGCACCTCGCACCACGGCTTATCGCCCTGGTGGCATGACCCTGAGCGGCCTCACCGCACACAGTATCCGGAGAAATAACCATGTCCCGTCTTTCGAACAAATCCCGTATTGGCCTGATTGCTGTTTCACTGGTCGGCTGCATGAACCTCGCTTCGTCCGCCTTCGCCGCTGACGCACTGCCTCAAGGCTACCAACTCGCCGCGGCGGAAAAGACCAGTGAAGGCAAGTGTGGCGAAGGCAAGTGCGGCGCCAGCGAAACCGGCGCCAAGGTCACCAAGGCCGGTGAAGGCAAATGCGGTGAAGGCAAATGCGGCGACGCTTCCTTCGCCCGTACCGACACCGACCACGACGGCCGAGTTTCCCTGAAAGAATTGCTGACCGTGGCCCCAAAGGGTGCTGAAGAGTTCAAGGCGATGGACACCAACAACGACGGTTTCCTTTCCGAAGGCGAGGTCTACAAATTCCGCACCAACCAGTTCACCTCCAACGGCAAGAAAGTGCCAACCGAGCTGTTCACCAAAATGAGCAAAGCACAGGGCTGATAGTGGGGACTGCCGACTACAACAACACCGGTGTGGCGAGATAGGGTTTTCTCTATCTCGCCACATCGGTGTTTTATTCGTTGCGATCTATAAAGCGTCGGGGTGCTTCAAATCGACCGCTGATTCACCCGCCGGGTCAGTTCCTCCGCCGACTCCTTGCGTTCGGAGTAACGGTCAACCAGGTCCGGACGCTCCCGGAGCAGCAGAGTGAACTTCACCAGCTCCTCCATGACGTCCACCACCCGGTCATAAAGCGCGGACGGTTTCATGCGGTTGTCTTCGTCGAATTCCAGATAAGCCTTCGGCACGGAAGACTGGTTGGGGATGGTGAACATCCGCATCCAGCGCCCCAGCACGCGCAGTTGATTCACCACGTTAAACGACTGAGAACCACCACTGACTTGCATGACCGCGAGGGTTTTGCCCTGGGTCGGGCGAATGGCGCCTAGCGCGAGTGGCACCCAGTCTATCTGCGCCTTGAACACGGCCGACATCGAGCCGTGACGCTCGGGTGAACACCAGACCTGTCCTTCGGACCATTGCATCAGTTCGAGCAGTTCCTGGACTTTCGGGTGATCGGTCGGTGCATCGTCCGGCAGAGGAAGGCCGGATGGATTGAAGATCCGCGTTTCTGCACCGAAATGTTCGAGCAATCGGGCGGCTTCCTCGATCAGCAGACGACTGAATGAGCGCGGTCGAGTCGACCCGTACAACAGCAGGATTCGCGGCTTGTGCGGGGTGTCGTCACCGGCAATGGATTGAATCAGGGAGGCGTCGAGATTGGGCAGTTCGTGGGACATGAGGGCTCCGGTTACAGGGTGCTGATGCGATCGAGTTCGCGCTTCAAGGCATCCCGGTCAAGTTCGCCGAAGGGCAGGGCGAGGAAGGCCCGGCAGCGTGTTTCGATGCGCGCCAGGGTTGAGTGGAAGGCTGCGGTCACGACCGCTTCGTCGCCCTTCACCTCGGATGGATCTTCCAATCCCCAATGGGCTTTCAGCGCCGGGCCGAAGTAAACCGGGCACGCCTCGCCGGCAGCCTTGTCGCAGACGGTGATGACAATGTCCGGTGGGTTGGCTTCGAAGGCGTCGTTGCCTTTACTGCTCAACCCGTCAATCGCGATGCCGGCTTCTTGCAGCGTCACAAGACTGCGCGGCAGAACCTGGCCCTTGGGGAAGCTGCCGGCACTGACTGCCTGAAAACCTTGCGGCGCGAGATGATTGAACATCGCTTCGGAGAGGATGCTGCGGCAGCTATTGGCGGTGCACATGAACAGAACGCGCATGGTGACTTCTCTGAGTACATATGGTTAATCGAATATACGGTTTTCCATATGGATTGGTCAAATGCTGTCTGAATGCCAATTCACTGCCTGTCATGGGTCTTTGCAGAAATGCGGTCTCGGCGTGCGAGTCTTGGCTTTAATGTCCGCAGCCGACGGGAAATGGTCGTCGGCCTCTGGACGTAAGCATGAGGGCGCTTAAACACGCGCCTTCCACAGATGTTTATTGAGTAGAAGCGCACACGGCTGCACGCCTAATTTTTGCACTCGGCCAACACCACCTGGCAGGTATCCGGCGTGCCACCGGAGCGGCCGGCATAGCGAATGCAGTTACTCAGGGATTTCTGGCGTGCCATGTTCAAGGTGTCCCCCCAAGCGAGGCCGCCCTCACCGGAAGTGGGCAGTGCTTTGGCATAGCAGCTTGAGCCTACGCTCAAGGTCGAGTAGCGAGCCGTGGCCGCTTTGCCTGAACATCCCGCCATCATCGCCAGGATGATGGCAAGCAGGGAGGGCAGGATCCATGACGAGCAGTGGCGTACTGTGTTTGCGGTCATGGCGTTTTCCTGCAAGAGGCGGCTAGCAGCGTGTGTGTAGTCGTGTACTTATCAGATTAGACGGTAGGTTGACGTTGCTGCAATCGGCTGTGGATTCAACCGGTCGATGCAGCAGATTGCCTCGATCTTTCAGCGGTTGTTTCAATGTTTGGTGTTTTCCAAGTGCGGCGATTTATGCCACGGATAGCCTTTCGCGCTGAGTTGAAAGGCGTAATCGAATAAACGCTTCATGTACTCGCCATCGAATTTTCGATTGTGCGGAAAGTAGAAGTCGGAGCCAATGTACGCAAGATTGAAATCCGCTCCATCCTGTTGTGCCATACGGTAAATACGCTCCAGGTCGCTGATCCCCTGAGTTTGAATCAAGGCACTGATGGCTCGACCGCCGATGCTCAATGTGCGGCGCTTTGTCCCGGACCACTGTGGCTCCAGTGTCCCATTACGAATGACATAGAAATGACGGTCGAGTCGCAAAGGTGCTCCGGTGGCTTTGCTCAGCGCCATCACGGTGCTGGGTGGGTAAAGAAACACTTGAGTGATGACCCCTCCGTCCACGTGCATTTCCTGAAACTGTTTGCCGTCAACGTCCACATCAATCATGACGGGTGAGACTGCACCGGGAATACTCATTGACGCGAGCATAATGTTGCGAAAGAGGTCGAGCGCTCCCGGTGCTTTGCTTGCGGCAATCGCGCCCATGTTCCACGTGACTGGCCGCCCCGAATCAAGGTCAGTTGTGCCAATCAGCAGAATTCGTCCTTTGGCGTACTCTGTCGCGATCGCCGCAAGAATCTGTGCTGTAACGTATTTTGCGATGAGCCGCGACAGTGGCTTACTGTCCGCTATACCGTCGCTGGCAAGACGGGTGAATACGCTTCGCGAATGAAAAATGTCTTTTGGACCGATTGCGTTGGAGACATACCGAATCACGCCGTCGTACTCGGACCCCAGGTAAGCGAACGGGGCGACCAGGGCACCCGCGCTAACGCCTGTGACGACCTTGAACATGGGGCGAGTTCCTTGCGTCGTCCATCCAGCAATCAGTCCCGCTGCGAATGCACCCGCGTCGCCGCCACCGGAAATCGCCAGCATATTTGCCAGCGGAAGGATATTGTTCGGCTTCCCGGCCTTGGCGAGAACCTCGCTCTCACGTTTGTTGGACTGAACCGCATCCTCAATGAAAGGCGTCAGGTCGTGGTCCAGCCTGTAGCGAGCATCGGGAATGCCTGAGATGACAGCTTTTTCCGTCAAGGCTGGCGGAACAGCATCACGGCGTGGCAGACACGCTTGAAGAAACATGTCCAGAGTTGAGGCGCCAGGTCTGAGCGGGAATGGTTTCAAAACGCCTCTCCAGCCCTTGCCGTCGACAGCAAGCGCGCTCATCGTCCCCGAGAAAGTCCCTGCCGGTGGTGTACGAGATGACTACACGCCAGCCGCCTGCGGCATGTCATTCGAACGCCAGGCTGCTCATTCTGCGCTCCTTTACATGATAAAAAAACTCATTGGCCGCGCGCGCCAGGTTTTATAAGAAAGCCTTTTGACTCTCCTGGTTAAGGGGTAGAGCGTGATATTTAGGACGGGTCAATTACGCGTTGCGTACTGGCTGAACAGGAAAAGCTTGACCCCTTCAATATTCATGAGCTCGTATGAGCAATGAGGCAATAATCAGACCATTTGAGTGAAAGACGCTTGGCTGCAAGCCTTGGGCCTGTAGCGCTGCTGAAGCGCTTTTGTTCCCCCCCGATTTCGGAGTGAGCTTCCCCACTAATGGGCGTGATTCCCCAGCAGAGTTCGCGTCTCCATTAACTCAAAATTTCAAGCACTGACCAATGTTTGCTGGTCTCCCAGGTAATCCGACATATTTTGTTGCGGGGCTGGCAAGGCAATTGCTGAGTGAGCTTGTCCCGTTCATGCAAGGTGCAGGGTCGGGGTGCTGTGGAACTGTCAGTACTCCATTGAGTGATTGCCTGTAACCATCGGTTTGCATCACGAAGTACCTCCGACTACTCAATACTGGGGCTACTCAATAGAAGTACTGCAGTCATCCTCTGCAACCGTCCAGGGGAAATGCTTATGGGCCACTCCAGAAATACGTGTGCGCAGGTAGCACTGAACCGGTTGTGCTTTCTAGCCTGCCTGCTGATGGTCACGCTGGTGGCGGCCGACGAACCTCAGGGCAATGACAACCAAAGTAATGAGAAGTGGCTGGAGCCGGCACGCTCCAGGCTCATGCATGTGATTGGCGGGATGCCGTTCTTTCCTCATCGGGCCAATACCACCGGCAACCTGGTTTTGAATGTCAAAGACTTCGACAATGCCCAGGTCTGTGGCGCTTGCCATACAGAGATCTACAAGCAGTGGCGCTCGTCGATGATGTCCCAAGCCTGGGATGAACCCATCTATCGGGCTTTGCTCAAGCGTGCGAGTTCGGCCACCGAGGGGAAGGTCGATAACTTCTGCACCGGCTGCCATACCCCGATCGGTCTCACGACCGGGCAGATCAATTCGCAAGTTAACCGCTCTTCAATTGAAGACAGCGCGAAGAATCATCCGATGCCTGGGGTCGATTGCGAGACCTGCCACAACATCAGTGCACGCACGGGCCTCGATAACGGTGCCTATGTTCTGAGCCCTCGAGCGCACGGTAAACCCACCAAGTTCGGCCCGCGTAAAGATGCCGTTTCGCCTTATCACGACACCGTGTATTCCGCTCTGCACACGCGCTCGGACTTTTGCGGAACCTGCCACAACGTCACGCACCCGTTCAGCAGTGTGGCGGTCGAGCGCACCTATGACGAATGGCAGGAGAGCACCTACAGCCTTAACGATGTCACCTGCCAGAGCTGCCATATGCCAGGTTTTGCGGGCAAGGCCGCGATCATGGGGCCAGACCGCGAGGAGGTCGCCTCGCATTGGTTCAGCGGAGCCAACGCGATGCTGCTCCAGCACCTCGGCCAGGAAGAGGGCGCGCAACGCGCGCGCAACATGCTCGCGCGCGCGGCGGAAGTAAAGTTCGAGCAACTGCCGGCAGCCATCATTCCCGGGCAATACACCTCGGTCGCAGTCAAAGTTTCCAATGTCGGCGCCGGGCACAAGCTGCCGACCGGCTTTCCGGAGGGACGGGAGATGTGGATCGATTTCCGGGTGCAGGATGCCACGGGTCGCGAGCTCTATCGATTGGGTTCGATCAAGGACGGCAAGACCGAGGACGACACGCGAAATTTCAAAGTGCACATAGGCGACAAGGACGGAAATCCGTTGGACGTCGAGGTTTGGAATGCCACGCAGATTCTCTCGGACAACCGCATTCTGCCCAAGGGCTACGATATCCGGGAATTCTCCTTCCTGGTGCCGGCCGACGCCGTCGGGCCGCTGACCCTGAATGCCAACCTGAACTACTGGCCGTTTTCGCAGAAGCTGGCCGACTACCTGCTCGGCAAGGATAAGATGCAGGTGGAAATCACCCAGATGGCCAAAGTCACGCAGAGCGTACCTCTGTCCCCGATCACTGCGTCCCGACCCTAGCGGCATATGTTCACGCGGTGGTTGTGACGGTACATGGACCGAAAACGCCTGCTATCGAGCTAGGGGACAAATGCCGGGAATGCCGTTTTCAGCCTGTCACCAGGGACAGCCATCGACCCGAAGCTGACGCTACGGATTGCAGGCGGGGGGATAGTTTTCTCGCGCCTTCGTGTGCCGTTATCGCTATATAGTGGCAACATTTCTTCGGTCAAAGGAATGGCTATGAACCCCTTAAGCTTACTCGTCGGCGTGATCGGCGCCACTTTGTCCCCGGTGTCGGCATCGCCAGCCCTGTCTGAGTCCCTGTCGCCAGTGACGGTCAAACAGGGGCGTATCTCTGTGCTGGTCGAAGGCAAGGGAACAGACATTATATTGATTCCAGGATTGGCATCGTCCTACGAAGTATGGGCTGATTTGGCCTCCAGATTGCGACAGACCCACCGTCTCCATCTCGTACAGGTAGCTGGCTTTGCCGGCTCGCCTGCCGCATCCGATCCAGAAGGGAAAGTAGCAGCGCCTACAGCCGAGGCGATTGCTGAATATATCCGCAGCCAGCGCATCGAGGCGCCGGTCATCATCGGTCATTCGTTGGGTGGTGAGGTGGCACTGATGCTTGGTGCTCGTCATCCCGACCAGGTTGGCCCCCTGATGATTGTCGATGCTCTGCCTTTTTATACGTTGCTGATCGCACCCTCGGCTACCAGTGAAACGGCCACCCCGCATGCTGCTGCGATGCGCGATGCGATGTTAGCGGCAACACCTGACCAGGCCGAAGCGATGCAGCATGCATCCATCGCCCGTCTCGTCAAAACTGAAGCGTTCAGGCCAGGTTTGGCCGCAGCGGGGATAAGCTCGGACCGAAAGACCGTGGCCGATGCCATGTATGAACTGATGGTTACTGACCTGCGGCCTGAGCTTGAACGCATTAAGGTGCCGGTCGAGGTTGTCTATGCCTACGACCCGCTTTACGGCATAGATGCTTCCAACGTTGATGCAATGTACCGGAACGCCTATGTCTCGACCCCAAACATCAGCTTGCGACGCATTGACGGCAGTTTTCACTTCGTCATGCTTGATCAATCAGAACTGTTCGCCGCTGCTGTCATCGAGTTCCTGAACCAGTGAGCGACGGCATGGGGTTGCCAGAGTGACGAATCGCCGCAAACGGGAAAGTGGATTCGTTGCCGTGCTTGCGGGTCACTGACCGTCCGCTTCTGGCCGATTGCTGCCCGTCACTAGCGGCAGCTATGCGGCTCTCGTAGCCATTGATGCGCTTGAGAGAACCGTAAAAATTCACTCCTTCGCCGCGCAGACAATCACTTCAACCAACAACCGCGGATCAGCGAGTTTCGCCTCGCCGCAAGCACGTGCCGGAGCATGGCCCGCCGGTATCCAGGCATCCCATACGGCGTTCATCGCCTCGAAGTCCGCCATGTCGGCGAGCCAGATGGTTGTTTGCAGCAAGTGTTGCCGCGTAGAGCCGGCTTCTTTGAGCAAGGCATCGACCCGTGAAAGGGCATCGCGGGTTTGGTCGGCGACGTTGTGGTGGGCCTCACCCACTTGACCGGCCAGGTACACTGTGTCGCCGTGGATGACGATCTGGCTCATGCGTTGGTTGGTCTGTTTGCGTTCGATGGTTGGCATCAATTGCTCTCCTGTGGAATGACGTGGCTCAGAAACGTTGCACGGAAAAACTGTCGAGCCAGCCGGGGGGCTTGCCGGCGATGCAATCCGCGACCAACTGGCCGGTCGCCCCGGCGAGGGTCAGGCCCAGGTGTTGATGGCCGAAGGCATAGATCAGTCGCGGTTCGTTTGGCGATGGGCCGATCACTGGCAACGAGTCGGGCAGGGACGGGCGGAAGCCGAGCCATTTGCGCGCCACCGGTTCGGTCAAACCCATGACACGGCGTACATGGCGCTCCAGATAATCAAAGCGTTTGGGATTGGCCGGGTCGTTGATCGAGCCAAGCTCCACCGTACCCGCCACCCTCAGGCGACCGGCCATGGGCGTCATGTAGAACGCGCTTTCCACCGGGCAGCAAGGGCGATTGAGCAAGGTGTCTTGCAGGTCGAATTCGAGGTGATAACCGCGCTCGGTATCCAGCGGAATGTGATCGCCGACCTGACGCGCCAACGCCGCCGACCAAGCCCCCCCGCACAGCACCACCCGGTCGGCGCGGTAGGTCAGGCCTTCGACGCTGAGCAGGTGCAGGCCGTCGCTGTGCCTTTGCAGGCCGGTGATCGTTGCTTGATGCAGCGCCCCTTCAGCCACCAGCGGTGCCGCCAGCGCTTCAATGAAGGCTCGCGGGTCATCCATGTGCGACGACTCGGGAAACAGAATCCCGGCGACCGCTTTACCCGCCAGGGCCGGTTCCAGCTGTTCGATATCGGTAGCGTTCAACACTTGTTGCGGGATGTTCAGGGCGCGGCGCAGTTCGATGGCGGCCTGGGCGCCGGCGAAACCCTGCTGGGTGCCGTAGGCATAGATGCAGCCGTTGTGGCGCAGATGCTGATTGGCCTGGGGGCAATCTGCCAGCAAGGGCGCATAACCGCTGTAGGTGTGTTGCAATATTTTTGTCAGTGCCAGGGTGTTGGCTTCGCAGCGCGAAGCGCGACATTCATTGAGAAACCGCAACAGCCAGGGCATCAGCCGGGGCAAGCGGGCCCAGTTGATGACAAAGGGAGAGTCCGGCGAAAACAGCAGCGACGGAATCGCCTTCAACAGTGAAGGCTGGGCGATCGGCATCACGCCGTAGGGCGCCAGGGTGCCGGCATTGCCGTAGGACGCGCCGGCGGCAATCGCCTCGCGCTCCAGCAACAGCACTTGGTAACCCTGGCGACGCAGCCAGAGTGCAGTTGCCACCCCGACAACACCGGCACCGATAACGGCAATTTCGCAATGAACTGGCTGTGTCATGACCTCAGATCCGGTTGTGCATATAGAGATGACCCTGGCGCGCCAGTTGGCTGATGATGCCCAAGGCCTTGACCAACTGCTCCCGTGACAGAGCAGCCGAGATGTTGATGCGCACCGCTTGCGGTGACAGTTCCGGGCGCAAGGTGAAGGCGCCGCCGGCCAGCAGCACGACACCGCGGTCCTGGCACAATCGGGCGAAGCGCGAACCGGTCCACGGTTCTGGCAACACCAGCCAGGCGTGAGTGCCGGTGGCGCTGTGCTGGAATTCCAGGCCTTCAAGATGCGTGGCCAGCAGCGCCTGGCGGATCCGCAGTTCTTCGCGCTGTTCGGACACCAGTTGCTCGGCATGCCCGTCCTCGATCAACCGGGTGGCGATCAGCGCAGTCAGCGGCGAAGTGCTCCAGCAGTCGATGCGTTGCATGGCGGCGATGTCTTGCACCAACGGTTGGGGCGCCATGACAAAACCCATGCGCAGCCCCGGCGCGATGCATTTGGACAGGGCCGAGATGTAAATCGTCCGTTCCGGCATCAGGGATGCGAAGGAGGGCGGTGATTGATCCAGCAGCGGTCGGTATACATCGTCCTCGATCACCAGCAGGTTGGTTTCGCGAATCACCTCCGCCAGTTCTTCGCGGCGCTCGGCGTCGAGGGTAATGGCGGTGGGGTTATGGATCGACGGCACCAGAAACAGCAACCGTGGCTGATGTTCGGCGCAGGCCAGGCGCAACGCTTCAGGGGACATGCCGCGCGCATCAGCATCAACCCCGACCAGAATCAGGCCCAGAGAGCGGCACAGGGCGTTAATGCCTTGATAGGTCACGCTGTCGGCCAACACGGTGTCGCCGCTGTTGGTCAGGCTGCGCAGGGTATTGGCGATGCCATGTTGCGCGCCTTCGACAATCAGCATCTGACTGGCCTGGGCCTCTACGCCGGTATGGCGCAACCATTGCGCAGCGGCTTCCCGGGCCCAGAGCGGACCTTCGGACGGGTGATAGTCCTTCATGTCGCCAAAGCGCGGATCACTGGACAGCCGTGGCAGCAGTTGTGCCAGTACCCGATTGAACCCATCGGTGGCCGGGCGGTTGACGCTCAGGTCCACGGTGCCCGGATCATTGCTCGGCGCCGACTGGAACTGCGCGGCCGGATGCCGAGGCTGGGCGACTTGCGTGCCGCGACCCGGGCGGCTTTCTACCAGGCCTTTTTGCTGCAACACCGCCATGGCTCTGGTCACCGTGGTGATGTTCACCCCCAGTGCGCTGGCGAACTCGCGGTGCGGCGGCAGGCGCTCGCCCGGCTTGAGCTTGCCATTGCCGATCGCTTCAGCCAGTGAATCGGCCAATTGGGCGTAAAGGGTTTCTGCCTTGTCGCGCTGCAAAGCGGCACTGGCTTTGAGCTCGTCCAGCAACTGTTCGAATTGACTCATGGTGCTTTATCCCTGCTTGTCATGCTTGCAGCAAGACAATAAGCAAATTTGTATTGCTTTTTATCCGATACAAGGCCCATTGACAAGCTAAAAAATCGTGATTAGTGTGTGAGTTGTAATGCTTGTCATGCAACACAATAAGAAAATGGCTGCCACGCTCAGCCCAACAGGTACGCACATGACTATCAAAACGTTCCAGCCAGGCACGCCCCGGCACCACCGACTTTTCAGCCTGGCAGCGGGCGGCACAGAGTATCCGGTGTGTTGTCCCCCCCGCGCAAAGTCTTCGATGAAATTATCCGGTCGATCGGCCCCAGACAACGCAGCGGAGGTCATCCGATGAACAACGCCCAGCCAACCAATACAAAGCCCGGTCAGCAACAACTCAGCGGGGCGTTGCGCCAACGTCATATCACGATGATTTCCCTGGGCGGGATCATTGGCGCGGGCCTGTTTGTCGGCAGCAGCGCGACGATTCAGGCCATCGGCCCGGCCTCGTTCCTCAGTTATCTCGCCGCAGGCATCGTAGTAATGCTGGTCATGCGCATGCTCGGCGAAATGGCCGTGGCCCTGCCCGGTGTCGGCTCCTTTACCGAATACGCGCGCATCGGCCTGGGCAATTGGGTCGGCTTCACCAGCGGCTGGTTGTACTGGTACTTCTGGGTGATCGTGGTCGCCGTGGAAGCCGTGGTCGGCGCCAACATTCTCCAGCAATGGATACCGTTGCCGGCCTGGATGATCGGTCTGACGCTGTTGGCCGTGATGACCGCCATCAATTGTCTGTCCGTGAAGTCCTATGGCGAATTCGAGTACTGGTTTGCGTCATTGAAGGTCTTCGCGATCATCGTCTTCATCTTTGTGGTCGGTGCCTACCTCTTCGGCTTTGCGCCAAGCACCAGTGCGCTGCTGGGCAACCTGGTGAACGACCGCGGCTTCATGCCTTACGGCGTGAGCGCGAT
Organism: Pseudomonas sp. MM213; assembly: GCF_020423045.1. Lineage (NCBI taxonomy): Bacteria > Pseudomonadati > Pseudomonadota > Gammaproteobacteria > Pseudomonadales > Pseudomonadaceae > Pseudomonas > Pseudomonas sp. MM213. Next base: position 1,635,719 of record NZ_CP081943.1, on the reverse strand, counting down.
TCTGGCCGGGGTGCCTACGGTGATCTTCGCGGTGGGTGGTGCCGAGATCGCGACCATCGCCGCCGCCGAATCCGATGACCCGTCGAAGAACGTGGCGAACATGACCCGTTCGGTGATCTTCCGGGTCATCACCTTTTATGTCGGCTCGATTTTCCTGATTGTCTGCGTGGTGCCCTGGGGGCAGATCGTGGCCGGGCACTCGCCGTTCGTGGCGGCGCTGGAGGTCCTGCACATTCCCGGCGCGGCCATGATCATGCAAGCGGTGGTGCTGGTGGCCGTGCTCTCGGCGCTGAATTCCGGGTTGTACGTGTCGTCGCGGATTCTGTTCGGCCTCAGTCAGCGCGGTGATGCACCGGCCAGGCTGTCGACCCTGACCGGGCGCAAAGTGCCCCGGGCCGCGGTGCTGCTGAGCAGTGTGATCGGCTACATCGCGATCATGGCGGCGATCATTTCCCCCGAAGGCGTGTTCCTGTTCCTAGTCAATGCGTCCGGCGCGGTGATGCTGTTCGTGTATCTCGCGGTAGCGCTGGCGCAGATCCAGGTTCGGCGTCAGGTGCAAGCCACGGCGCCGGCCCGGCTGACCCTCAAGATGTGGCTGTTTCCTTGGCTGTCCTATGCTGTTGTAACGGTGATTGCGGGTGTTTTGGTCGCCATGGCCTTTCAGGAATCCTTGCGCACACAGTTCCTTGCCAGCCTTGTAAGTCTGGGCGTGGTATCGGCGGCTTACCTGCTACTCAAGCGTCGTCGGCAGTCAGTCGGCAAGCCCCACATCAATGCCATCGACTTGCTGGCGGGGTTGCCGACACGGTCATAAATCATAGGGAAATCCAGCCACGGATGGCGGTTGAGTTGTTTGGCTTGAAACCGTCCAAAACAATAATTTGCCCAATAGGTGATCTATGTCCGACTTCAAATTCGACTCCCAGGGTTTCTCTCGGCGCGGGTTGCTCAAAGCCACGGGTTACGGTTCGCTGGCTGTGCTGCTGAGCAGCGTCGTAGGCCCGATCCCGATGTCATTCGCCGCCGGGCAACCGATCAAGACTGTGCGCCCCGGCTACCTGACAGCCGCTTGCCTGGGTGATATGCCCTTGGGTGCGCTGCGTGAAGGCGTACCGGTCGGCACCGATCTGGAATTGCTGAAGATCATTGCCGATCGCCTCGAACTCAAGCTCGACGTGCTGACTATGGGTTTCCCGGCGGTGGTCGAAGCGGTAAGGTCGGGACGGGCCGACTGGTTCGGCGGCAACTTCGCCTGGAACCCGATGCGTTCGAAGATCCTGCTGCTGACCGACCCGGTGTTCTACACCGGTGCCTACGTGATCATGCGCGACAGTGAGCCGTTCACCACCTCGATCACCGTCAACGACGTGAAGGGCCGCACCATCGGCGCGATTACCGGCTATTTCACCATTCCGGACATGAAGAAAATCGAAGGCGTGAAGGAGGTCAAACTCTACGACAACACCGACTCCTGTCTGCGTGACGTGCGCGCCGGGCGACTGGATTTTGCCGTGCTGGATGCCCCGACCATTGACTACATGATCCTTCAGGACCCAAGCCTCAAACTCAAACAAATCCCTATGTCCTACGATGAAAAATTCCCCAGCCTGACCGCCAAGTTCGAGGCGATCTGGGGTGTTCATCCGCAGAACCAGGACTTGTTCGATGGCATAAACCAGGGCCTGCGCTGGCTCAAAAGCACCGATCAGATCAAGCCGATCCTCGCCAAGTACGGGATCAAGAACTCCGACTACCTCGTGCCTCCCGCCAAGGACCCGCGCATCGGCGTGGACCGCGACGAAAAGGGCAACCTTATCGGGCCGTTCGAGCACCCGCCGCGAGATTTCAGTCAGGCCTTCGCCTGAGTCGACGTCGCGATCACAGTTTGCGTCATCCACTTACGGACATTGCACATGGCTGAATCAACTCCACTGGTGCGGATCGAAGGGCTCTACAAGTCCTTCGGTAGCCTGGACGTGCTCAAAGGCATCGACCTCAACGTACAGCAAGGCCAGAAGATCTCGCTCATCGGCCCCAGCGGCTCGGGCAAGACCACCTTGTTGCGTTGCGTCAACTACCTCGAAGAGCCGACCAAAGGCGATATTTACATCGATAACGAACTGATCGGCCAGCGCCTGGTGGGCACCCGCAAAGTGCCCATGAGCGACAAGGAGCTGGCGCGGATGCGCACCGAGATCGGCATGGTGTTCCAGCGCTTCAATCTGTTCCCGCATCTCTCGGTGCTGGAGAACATCATCCTCGGCCCGCTCAAGGTGCAGCAACGCAACCGCGCCGAAGCGGTGGAACTGGCCGAAGACCTGCTGAACAAGGTGGGCATGTTTGCCAAGCGCGACGTTTACCCGGAACAGCTCTCGGGCGGGCAACAGCAACGCATCGCCATCGCCCGGGCGCTGGCGATGCAACCCAAGCTGATGCTGTTCGACGAGGCCACATCAGCGCTGGACCCGGAGTTGGTGGGCGAAGTGTTGACCGTCATGCGCAAGCTGGCAGAGGAGGGCATGACGATGATCATCGTGACCCATGAAATGCATTTCGCCGAAAGCGTCTCCGATCAAGTGATCTTCATGGCCGACGGCAACATCGTTGAACAGGGGCCGCCACGACAGATTTTTCGCGAGAGCCAGATCGAACGCACCCGCTCCTTCATCCGCGCCGTGCAGGAGCACTGATTGATGTTCGATTCGACTGCACTGCACAAAGCCATCGAGATGCTGCCGTACTTTTTGAATGTGCTGGGTATCGGTGCGCTGACGACGGTCGGCCTGACGGCCGCCGCGTTTGTCGTGGCGATGCTGCTGGGGTTTTGCCTGGCGTTGATGCGGCTCTCGCGCAGCCGGGTACTGAGCCTGATTGCCAGCGTGTACCTGGAGGTGTTTCGCAACATACCGATTTTGACCCAGTTGTTCATTCTGTACTTCGGGCTGACCTATATCGGTATCACGCTGCCGGCGATCGGCGCGGCGATCATCGGTTTTGGCCTGAACGGTGCCGCGATCCTGTCGGAAGTGTTCCGTTCGAGCATCCGCACCATTGATCGGGGGCAAAGCGAAGCAGCGTTTTCGATCGGTATGACCCGGTCGTTGGCGATGCGCATTATCGTGCTGCCCCAGGCGTTCAAGGTGGCGATTCCGGGGATGGCCAACTTCGCCATCGGCCTGCTCAAGGACACCTCCCTTGCCTCGGCAGCGGCGGTGCCGGAGCTGACGTTCAAGGCGCGGATGCTGGTCAGCGAAACCTATCAGACCAACCTCATCTACTTCCTGTTGGCGATCATCTATCTGGTCTTGAGCCTGGTGCTGTCCCACTGGGCGGCGCGCACAGAACGGCGACTCAAAGTCGTGAAGGAGCATTGATATGGGCTATGGCGAGTTGTGGGAAGCAACCCATGTCGAATTGCTGGCGGCGGCCTGGGCGACGCTCCAGTTAGCGTTTGGCGCACTGGTCATCGGTTTGATTGTCGGGCTGTTGGTGGCGTTGGCCAGGCTTTCACGTAACCGACCATTGCGCCGCGCCGCGCTGGTCTACATCGAGGTCTTTCGCGGTACACCGGCGCTGGTGCAACTGTTCATCGTCTACTTCAGCCTGACCGAAGTCGGCGTGCAGTTCAGCTCGTTTCAAGCCGCCATGATCGGCTTGGGATTGAACGCCGCTGCCTACCTGTCGGAGATTTATCGCTCGGGCCTCGAGGCCGTGCCCAAGGGGCAGGTGGAAGCGGCGAAGGCAATTGGAATGCCTCATCTCAAGGTGTTGCGCTGGGTCGTGTTGCCTCAGGCCATTCGCATCGTGCTGGCGCCAATTGGCAACGTGGCGATCTCGCTGTTGAAAGACACCTCGGTGGCCTCGTTGATCGCGGCGCCGGATTTGATGTTGCGGGCTCAGGATTTGAGCTCGGTGTACTTCATGCCCCTGGAGATCTACATCCTCGTCGGCGCGATCTATTTTGCGCTGTGTTATCCGCTGTCGCTCGGTGTGCGTTTGCTGGAGCGCAAGACGAGGCATTGAACCGATGGCCCGTCGGGTTTTCATCTGCACCAGCTTTTGATCCTCCCCAATCCGACAACGCAAATTTGATTTCACGCTCGAACCGGCTAATATACGTTCCATATCCATTTCATATAGTGAAGCTGATGGGCATCGTAAAAATTTCTGAAGACATGCATGAGCATCTGCGCGTCGCGAGCGATGCGTTGAGTCGCTCGATCAACGCTCAGGCCGAGCACTGGATGCGTATCGGGATGCTTGCCGAATTACACCCCGACCTGGATCACAGCGACATTTGCCGCATGCTGATTCGCGCAGAACTGCAAGGCGGTCTTGATTTGAAGAAGCTCTGCGCCCTCGAAGAAAGTTCGCAAGGCCCACAGGTTCATGCAGCCATCGGAGCCAGGAAATGAGGGCGAACGTGCGCATCAATACCCGGGCAGACATCGCCAGCTCACGTGCCGCTGCAACGCTGGCGGCCGAGGTGCTGGCCATGATTGGGCCTTATGTGAAAGCGGGTGTCACCACCGACGAGCTCGATCAGCGCTGTCACGACTACATCGTCAATGTGCAAAAGGCCATTGCGGGGAATATCGGGTATCTCGGCTACCCGAAAACCGTGCTGACGTCCGTCAACCAGGTGGTCTGCCATGGCCTGCCTTCGGCCACTGTCCTGAAGGATGGCGACATTGTGAATATCGACGTCGCTGTCAAAAAGGACGGTTGGTATGGCGACACCAGTCGAATGTATTTCGTGGGTGAACCCAGTCCGCAGGCTCGGCATTTGGTCAAGACCACCTACGAAGCGCTGTGCGCCGGTATTCGAGTCGTTCGCCCCGGTGCCACGCTGGGCGATATCGGTTATGCCATTCAGTCGGTCGCCGAAAGGGATGGATTCAGTGTTGTGCGCGAATACTGCGGTCACGGTATTGGCAAGGTCTATCACGATGAGCCGCAGATCCTCCATTACGGCTACCCCGGCCAGGGATTGCAGTTGAAAGCGGGCATGATTTTCACCATTGAGCCCATGTTGAACGCGGGTAAGCGTCACGTGAAAACCCTGGCGGACGGCTGGACCGTTGTCACCAAGGATCACTCCCTTTCAGCCCAGTGGGAGCACATGGTGGCGGTCACTGACGATGGCTTTGAGGTTCTATCTGCCTGGCCTGACAGCGTCGAAGAGTTCCCGGCTATCCGATAACCCGGCCCTGGACGGGCCTTTGACAATTACGCAGTTGCGCCGGATTCACGCCATGGCCTCACGGGTTAAATCAATCAGTCCCTGTTGGCCATTGCGATAGCTGGCGGAGCGGAAGAGGCCGTAATGTCCCAAGTCAGCAGTATCTGGGTGATGGCCGCATCAATTACCTCATGCGACGTGTTATCCCGAGCGAGGATGGAAATACCCTGCAGGAAACTGTCGAACACCGTAGCCATCGCGGGCGCGTGAACATTGCCCGGCAATTGACCTGTACTGATACCCCGCTCGACACACGCCAAAATCCCCGCACGAGTGCGGGTGCGTGAATGGGTCAATGCATCGACCACCCGCGCACTCTCCGGGCTGGGCGCGCTCATCACGCCGAGGGCCACCATGCAGCCTTTGGGATGACCTTCTTCGCATTGCATGCGCGCCGATTGGCGCAGCGCGGTTTCGATAGCCTGGCGTGGAGGCAGGCTCCCATCCCACAGGCATTCGGTGACTTGAGCGAAAGTCGCCAGATAACGCTGCACACACTCGTCAAACAACGCTTCCTTGGAACCGAATGCCGCGTAAAAACTCGGTGCGGAAATTCCGCCGCCCAATCCGGCTTTCAACTGAGCGAGGGAGGTCGCGTCGTAGCCGTGTTGCCAAAACAGGTGCATGGCCTGTTCCACGGCGTGGTCGCGGTCAAAGGTTCGGGGGCGGCCCATTTGCGCCATTTCAAGGCTCCTGAGGATTACGAGATAAATACTAGTCGATACATAAGTCGTTGACAACGAGTGCTGGCAGCCTTCAACATTTGTATCGATCAGTATTTAAGTCGAAAATCCTCACTCAAGGAATCTACCGTGACACCCTCAATTACCTTATCGGTGGCGCCCGAGCGCCTACCCATTGGCGCCTTGCTTGCACTGGCCATGACCGGCTTCATCTGCATCGTCACCGAAACATTGCCCGCCGGCCTATTGCCTCTGATCAGCGAAGGACTGGCGATTTCCCCCTCCATGGCCGGGCAGATGGTCACCGCTTACGCGCTGGGTTCGGTTCTGGCGGTGATCCCCATGACCATCGCCACCCGTGGCTGGCGCCGCCGCAATGTACTGCTGCTGACCATCGTCGGTTTCCTGCTGTTCAACTCCATCACCGCGCTGTCATCCCACTACGGAGCGACCCTGGTGGCGCGCTTCTTCGCCGGCGTCGCGGCGGGGCTGGCCTGGAGCCTGCTGGCCGGTTACGCCCGACGCATGGTCGCGCCCCATCAACAGGGCAAGGCGCTGGCGCTGGCCATGGTCGGCACACCGATTGCCCTGTCCCTGGGTGTACCCCTCGGCACCTGGCTGGGCGGCCTCGTGGGTTGGCGCACGACCTTCGGCATCATGTCGGCCCTGACCCTGGTGCTGATTGCCTGGGTGCTGGTGAAAGTCCCGGACTACCCCTCCCAAGCCGAGCACCAGCGCCTGTCGCTGCGCACCGTTCTGACCACTCCTGGCGTGCGCCCCGTGCTGGCGGTGGTGATCTGCTGGATGCTGGCCCACAACATTCTCTACACCTACATCGCACCGTTCGTGGTGCCGGCGGGGTTGGGGGATCGGGTGGATTTAGTATTGTTGGTGTTTGGTACTGCGGCGTTGGCGGGGATCTGGCTGACTGCCAAATTGGTTGAGCCGTTGTTGCGCAAGACAGTGTTGGTGAGCCTGGCGACGTTTGCGGCGGTTTGCGTAGTGCTTGGATTTTTGGGGAGCGTGCCTGAAGTGATCTACATCGGCGTGGCGGTTTGGGGGTTGAGCTTCGGCGGGGCGGCGACGTTGTTGCAAACAGCGCTGGCAGACGCGGCGGGAGATGGGGCCGATGTGGCGTTGTCGCTGAATGTGGTGGCCTGGAACAGTGCGATTGCGGGGAGTGGGGTAGTGGGCGGCGTGTTGCTGGATAGATGGGGCATCGCCTCTTTTCCCTGGGCAATGATGGTGTTGGTGGGAGTGGGTTTTGCGATTGTCTGGGGGGCTCGGGCTCACGGCTTCAAATCGGGACCGCGTGCGGCTGGCCGGCCTGCGGTTGCGGGGCACTGAACTACAAAAAAGGCGCTGGCGGGGGGCTTTAATTCGAGAGTTGTCCCGTCCTGAATAAGGTTTACACCTTCTGATCTGTTTTCAGGAGGACGGGATACATCTCCGCTGCTGAGGGCTTGGCAAAAAATTATTGAGGCAGATGGCCGGAGCGCTGTGGTCAACTTCCGAATCCCGAGACCAGATTTCAGGCAAACGCCTCCTCGATAAATGCTTCCAGCGCCTTGTCTTCCAATATCTCGATGGAGAAGTGCCCGAAGCGCTTGGGCAACCAGATGATGCGGGCCCCGGACGGGGATTGCAGGTTCTCGCGGGCGAGGGGTTTGCCGTTTTCGTCTTCTGGCTGAACACCCGTGGCGATCAATTCGTCATAGGCCTTCTCGATGTCCGGCGTGGAGTAGCAGTGGCGATAAATCATGCCTTCACCCGATGAATCCAGGAGTTCTTTCAGGTTCCCCGCCAACGGTTGCACCAGCATGAAACGCTCCTGACCAATCAACGCAATCGCGTAGCGCACGTGCAGGCCACCGCGTTCCCAGACGAGGGTTTTAGAGATCCTGGCCTTCAGTGTCTGTGCGTAGTAAGCACAGGCTTCTTCAAGATTCGTGACCAGTACATCGACGTGACTGAACTTCAACTCCATTGCATTTCTCCTGTCGAACCGGCGTCCATGATAACGACGTCACCCTCAGGATCAGAAGGGGTTTCATGGGGTTGTTTGCGAACCGAACAGCGTCGCTGAGGTGGGGCCGTGGCGTAGGCTTGCCGAGAGCGGCAACGCATTGCCCTCGACGTTTGCGGCAAGCAAGCACTTCATCCCTTACTCATGCGCCGTAACTCGCCGCTATCACAATGAGCGCAAGGAAACAGACCAACTGAACGCAAAAGAAGGTAAACCGAACCGCCACGAACCTGTTTGTCTGCACATGAGATACGTGAACCAGAGACTGGCACACGCGAGCGATCAGGACGAGCATGGACAAGTAGTCAACGGCGGGTGTGTTGATACCAAGGGCTGAAATCACGAACACGATGGCGCCAAAGACCGGCAGGTTCTCCACACAGTTCGCATGCGCTCGAGTTCCGCGCCGATACCAATCCTCGCCATCGGGCTGATCGCTTCGGAAAGAGGCAATCGGAACATTCGAGAACAGGATTCTGACCCAGCGATACACCCCGACGGTTGCCATCAACAGCAGCAAAGTCCAGGTCGCGAACCCCAGCAACATCCACATCGGTATCGTCATGGCTGCTATCCTCAATCCAGCACGTCATTGCACATCCGCGCGACCGACGCGAGGTCGGCCGCACCCTGTAGATCAGTTGCTCATGATGGGAGCCAGTGCGGTCTGAATCCTGGACATCTGTGCGGGTGTTGTCATGCGCGCAAGCAGTTGGCCAAAGTGTGGATGCTGCACGCCCGAGATAATGTATTGCCAGCGGTAGGCGCCCAGCACGGAGGCATTGATTTGCGCGGTCTCGTCAACACTGAACGAGCGTGGAACATTGCGAATGAAGTAGTTGGCATCGGATGCCGATTGCGCCTGCAGGATTGCATCGACGGCTGCCACCAGCGCAATCAGATCGTTCACGGCCTGGTCGCGCTCGACTGGCGAAAGTTTCGCATGCTCCGCTTTCCATTCCAGCTCATCGAGTACGACGTGCCGGCTTTCATCCTTCCAGTGAAATTTGAAGACATCCTTGAAGAGTGGGCACAACTCCTCGCGCGGGGCGATGCTTTTTGCGTAATGCGTTTGAACAAACAGTTCGATATGACAGGTCAGCGCCAGCACCGACCAGGTGCTGGCCGCCAGTACCGCACGCGCCACATCGTTCGGATCGGCCACTTGACGATATCCCGACGGCAATTGCGCATCCATCATCGTTTCTATGCGCCGGAACAGCTCCTGATGCTTGATCTCGTCATTGGAGAATCGCACCAGCGCTTCAAGTGCGAGCTGATCGTCAAAGACATGGGCCCGACCTTGATCGAGCATTTTGGCACTGATGAAACGCTCGACCAGGCCAAAGATATACGCATAGGTTCGGCCCTGAATCTGGCTGAGCAGGCGCGCCTCTTCCAGGGTGAGAAAGGTCAGGCGGTCGATCCGCGAGAGTCCGTCGGGCAAGAATTTGCGCGAGAAGTCGAAGCGGCGGTCCTGGAGCAAATCGCGATCGATCTGCCATTCGGCTTTTTTCGAGGACCTGACGAGTTGAGCATAACGGGCGGCGTTGCCCGAATCTGCGTCGGGTAAGGTTGCGACGGTGTTCATATCGATCTCCTGCTTCCTGGTCGAACTGGAAGGGGGCCATTACGGTTAACGTCGGAGCCTGTGACCATGAGTGAAACCTCTGGGGGGCGTCCTGATCACTGAGTCCGCGTTGGTGCTAATCTAGGCCTCGCCGTTCAGGCGCAGAATGACCGGTGCGCCTGATTACATGCTCCGGACTCCGGAAAGGAGGGCTGGCAATTGCTGGATGCGCTTTCTGATGTCTTGCGTGTCATTCGGCTCTCTGGAGGGGTCTTCCTCGAGGCGGAATTCACTGCGCCCTGGTGCCTCAGCGGAAAAATCTCTGCGGACGATTGCAAACCGTTCCTGGCGGCCCCTCGACATGTCATTGCTTCGCATTTTGTCGCTGCGGGGCACATGCAATTGAAAATCGACGGTGAAGCCCCCCTCGACGTGGGGGCAGGCGAACTCATTCTGCTTCCGCGCAATGACGTTCATACGTTTGGCAGCGACCTGAGCGTTGCTCCCATGTCGGCGCGCGACGTTATTCAGCCGCCGGAAGTCGGCGGCATTTCACGTATCAAGTGCGGCGGAGGCGGCGAGGTCACGCAGTTATTGTGTGGGTTCCTCGGCACTGAAACCCCTTTCAGTCCTTTGCTCTCGTCGCTGCCATCCTTATTGAAACTGGATGTGCGCGCGACGGCTTCGGGAGCCTGGATTGAAAGCTCATTCCGGTTTGCTGTCAGCGAGATCGCGGCGGGGCGCGTCGGCTCGACAACGGTCATCGCCAAGCTATCGGAATTGCTTTTCGTCGAAGCCGTCAGCCAGTATGTCGCGAGCCTCCCCGCTGAACGGCGCGGGTGGCTGGCGGGTTTGCGGGATCCGCATATAGGGCGCGCATTGGCGCTGCTTCATGCTCGCCCAACCGAGGGCTGGACGGCAGAAGCCCTGGCGCTTGAAGTGGGCATGTCGCGCTCGGTTTTCGCGGAACGATTCACGGCATTGGTCGGCCAGCCACCGATGCAATACCTGACGCTCTGGCGCATGCACGTGGCGGCTCAACATCTGCGCGAAGGTCGCGGCAATGTGGCGCAGATCGGCTTTGCAGTGGGCTACGAATCAGAAGCCGCGTTCAGTCGTGCATTCAAGCGCCAGTTCGGCACATCACCCGGCACCTGGCGCAGGCAATCGGCATGAGAAGGTCGGGTGCCGGCGGACGCACTTAATCCGCTTGCGACGCGTATTCAGCGAAAGATCAGCGACTGGTGTGCCGCGCCGCCCGTGCGTGCGCCGTCACCCACTGCGACTGCCACATTGCCTGCGGCTGTTGCTGCATCCCCGCAGGCAAACACGCCGGGTACACTGGTTTCGCGCATCGCATCGACCTTGATGAACTCACCCGTCGGCCCGGCTTCAAACTCGCAACCAAGCAGCGCTGCCAGTGGGCTGCCCATACGCGTGAGAGGCTGAGTGAACAGCCCTGCGAGTTTGATCACACGACCGCTGGCCAGTGTCACATCGGCTTGTTCCCCGCCAACCGACAAGACAGGTTCGCGCTCCACCGCAACCCCACGCCTGGCCAGCTTCGCCAACTGCTCGGCATCTGGCTCGAATACCTCGTTGAGGAAGAGTGTCGTTGGCCCCCAGTCCGGCAACATCAGCGATTGGTGGATGGCAACTGGCGACGCCGCCAATACTCCAATCGGTCCGCCGTACAGTTCATATCCATGGCAATACGGACAATGAAACACTCGCTGCCCCCAGCGCTCTGACAGCCCGGGAATCGCAGGCAACTCATCCACCACCCCTGTGGCCAGGATCAGACGCCTCGCTGCGAATTGCTCCCCGTTCGCGGCTGTTATCACAAATCCACCATCGCCCGTCTTTGCCTGGGTGGCGGGTTGCGAAAGCCACTCGACTGTTGGATAGGCCAGCAACTGGGCACGTGCCTCGCTGGCTATCGTGCCGGGATCACGACCGTCCTGCCCGAGAAATCCATGTGAATTGTGAGCAAACCGATTACGGCGCAGACCTGCATCGATCACCAACACCTTTCGGCGCGCCCGTGCCAGTTGCAAGCCTGCGGAAATACCGGAATAGCTGCCACCAACGATGATCACGTCGTAAACCATTGATCAGTCTCCCTGGGTCTTCGACCTGCTCGAAAACTCTAGATACAACGTAAGTTACGTGATGTCGGGGTGTCAATAGTCTCGTAACTTATGCTGTGTCGAGCGATACTCGGCACACGCAACTTCAGGAAACCGCCATCCATGAGAAATGACACTCGCTTGTCCCGCATGCTGCACGTGCTGATCCACATGGCTCGCCACGAACAGCCCGCCACGTCCGATACCATCGCGCAGATGCTCGGTACCAACCCGGTGGTGGTCCGGCGGACCATGGCGCTGCTCAAGGACGGGGGCTATGTGCGCTCGGAAAAGGGGCACCGTGGGGGGTGGACGCTGGCGAAACCGTTAGCGGATATAACACTGTTGAACATCCATCAGGCCTTGGGCTCGTCCTCGCTTTTCGCCATCGGTCTGTCGACCGACCATCCAGAATGCCTGGTGGAGCAAGCGGTGAATGCTGCGCTGACCGAAGCGTTTGATGCGGCGCAGGCACTGCTTATAGATCGCTTGGGAAGCGTCACGCTTGAACAGTTGGCCAGTGATTTCGAACGGCGCTACCAACGTCTGTAAACCTGTGGTCTACAAAGTGGCGTCTGGAAGTAGCTGTATGTTTGGTTCTAGCCGGAAAGTGACGGTCCAGTAGGGAAAGATCACATCCTTGGACATTACCCACATGGGGCCACTTGATCTTGTGAAAAGATGAGTCATGTCGCCTGGAGGGCGAACTACGTTACTCAAAAAAGCACCTCCAGCCTACCTCCACTTTGTCTGTACTACGTTAGCTGAAAACGCTCTAACGCATAATCCTTGCCTGCCAAGGTAAGTTCAAAAGTGGTGGCGCCAAACGTACCCCGTGTCACTTTTTGTTTGATAAGGCGTTTGTCTTGAAGTTGCTTTAGATCGGCTTCAACTTCTGCTGTGCTGAGTGAGACAAGTTTGCAAATTGAGTTCAGATTTGCAACTTTCCTGAAATTTGCATGATAGGCCAAAGCTTCCATTAATAGCGTTTGGTTATCTGTCAGTCGTGGGAACTGAGGGTTGTTCATTTTGTAAACTTTTCGCTCTATCTCATGTAGCTCGTCGTAAGCTCCATCAGTGTTGCGGGCGTAGTAAATCGCTGCAGACAAAGTGCTGATTAAAATCGCGATTATCATCAGCAGCGACCAATTCGGCATTGGCGTTTCCAGCGAAAGCCAATCCGAAAAACGTTGCGGCCAGCTCGTGCTATCTGCCAACAATCTCAGGTCTAGGTGAGTGTCGAGCAGCTTTATGACAGCCCAAGCGACAAGGAAAATCCCAGCCCAGCAGGCCATAGCCTTGAGCGTGAATGGGGAATGCTTGCCTTGTACTGCCATGCTACTCGTCCCCAGTGCAGAAACAGGTCTTATCAGCATAGCAGTGGAAAATTTGTCGTCTGGCAGATGACCTGAAAGGTCAGCTTTTGGTTGGGGATTCAACCGGTCGATGCAACACGGGCTACGCTGTCGCTGCCGATGAGTCCTGTTGCGGCCAGGTTTCGAAGCTTTTGAGCCAATGCTTCTCGCTCGGCCTTTGAGGTGACCGGATCGACGATTTGATATTGGCGATCGCACCACATGCCAACCTGACGTAGCCAGAAAGCCTGTGCAACCGGTTCAGTAGCCAGTCGCTCCAGTAGGTACGCCACCTGCTGCCAACCAGGTCTCAATTGAAGTATCGCCTGGCGGCGTGCTGTCGACAGTTCATGCCAATCCCTATCTAGTTTGGCACCTGATCCAGGTGTCACTGATGCCCAAGATAGCTTGTCCAGTTGAGCAACTGCGGCGTAAAACACTTTGTCCGACGGATCGTCAAGCGCCCCCAGCAATTCGGACAATTGGTTATCGCCAAGCAGACGTACGGCCGCTTGGCGCACGGTGGAATAGCGAGAGCGCATCGCTTCAGTTAGCCACAGCTTGTCGAGAGGGAAGTTAAGTTCGGTTGCCAAGCCAATGACACCGAGCCAATCCTGTTTCCGTGTTGGAATGCCCTGATTCAATTTCTTTTTCAGGATCGCGTTTGCATCGACGTCATGGCGTGCTGCTGCCCAGCGCGCCAAACTGCGGATTGAGGCGGATGCATCCAGCAAGGCCTTGCACAAAATTGGCCTCGGATCGTCGAACAAAGGCAGTAATGCGCGCAGCACGCAGACACGAACTTTGGCGCCCGGACGTGATAGGGCTTCGAGTAGCAGTGGTGAAGCTTGTGCAGCTGGTAAATCCTGACAAGCTGACACGGCAGCTAAGCGTACGGTCAGCTCGCGATGGGCTAAGGCGTCCCTTAAAAGTGTCTCCGGCGTTGAGTCCTTTTCCAGCAAAAGAGCAAACAGATAGCGCGCAGCTTTACCTTGTCGCGCAAGGAAATTGGCGTAGACCTCAGCCTTGATCTCGGGTGACTGCAGTACTGTGCGGGCGGCCATGAGCGTGGGGCCATGATCGGCTCTTCGGCGCGCAGCCAACGCTATGAGTGGCTCCAGTGCGATCAATAGCGCCTGGGCCCGAGAGGGAGTTAAATAGTGATTCAGCCCCTCCAACGCCAGATCGCGAATCTGGGGTACCCAATCGTTCAAACGCTCTATCAAAGCGACTAACGCTTCAGGAGAAGGATGATCGCGCAGCCCCCTGACAGCGACTTCTCGAATGAAGCCGTTGTAGTGAGTACTGATCTCTATCCATTTTCCACTGTTCTCAGCATTCCCCAGCAGTTCCATCGCTTCGTTTCGCCGATGCTCCGCCAATGAGGAGGCTGGCACCTGCTTGTTCTTCAGCTTACCCAGCCATTCCTTTATGACGTTCACTTTTTAATCCTTTTTTTGCTCGTACGGGCAGTCTTGCCAACACTTTACCCAGTTTTTCAGGTCGATTGCAGTCAGTAGGGAAGGATGCTTTCGACACTAAACGGATGGTCGCCTTGGCCTGCGTTCAGATTGAAAAAGCCGGCCGCTCACCCAACCGCTCAACCAATCTGACGAGATAACCATCGGGATCCTGGACGATGAACTCGCGCTGGCCTACTTCTACGTTATCAGCCCGATACCAGGTGTCTTTGCATGCTCGATAGAGTGGAAATCCGGCTTGGCCAAGTTTTTGGGTGATGGGGGCGACAGCGGCAACGTCGATCTGCAGGTTGATTCCTCTTCCAAATGGCTTCGTCAGGGGGGCCGTAAGCCATTGGCCTGCGTCCGGATCAATCTGCTCGAGCATTACCTGAGCACCGTTCAAATCGAGGTAAGCGAATCCATCTTCCAGGCGTTGATACGCTACTTCGAAGCCAAGGCAATACACCCAAAAATCCAGGCTGTTACCAAGGTCGGTGACCATTAACTCTGGAACCAGTTTGCTACGTTCAAACATGAGATGACTTCCATTTCGATAGGCTTCTCCCCTGGGGCTGGCAGTGTAAATGCCTGATGCGTGGTAGCAGGCTCTGCACTGTTGGCACGAGTGCCACGGGAAAGGGGAGCGAGCGGCATGATGCAGGGGCGGATGAGTATTATCGAGCCACAAAGCGATTATCGGGACTGCGGCCAGTGATCCTGAATGTCATGCCATACAGCCTTGGACGTCACCTCGACATGCTTCTGTTTATCGCAAGTAAAGGGCGTGTCCAGCGTACCGAGGGCTATGGAGATCCAGTCGGAGTATTCGCCCTGGTTATTTGACCAGAAGAGCGACGAGCCGCAGCGAACGCAAAACTGGCGCTCGACAGATTCAGAGGAAGGGTAAGAACGGATGTCGTCGTTACCCTGTACCAGATCAAAGTCGCCCCTCAAGACACTGCCGTAGCTCGCAAATGCAGCGCCATGGCTTTTGCGGCATTGGCTGCAATGGCAGTGCGAAACAGCTTTGGGTCGTGACCGGAGTTGGTATTGAATGGCGCCGCAAAGGCAACTGCCCTGGAAGGTTTCAGTCATTTTGGATGTCCCCCGGTTTCTACCTTGCCAATACACTGCCCGTCATCATCGTAAGACGGGATTAGCTAACAGACCGCGCGGGATAGAAGTAGCCGCTCGTGCGCAGTTGCAGGCTGTATACCCAGATCCCGAAGACCAGGGCGTACTCCTTAAACATCGGGAGCGTCAGCAGGTGCACGATAGAACCGCTGCGCATTTGGCTGAGGGAGAAAGCCACGCCTAATGCCAAGGCAAGAATAAAGCACAACGAGCTGCTCTTTTTCCTGGCCAGTAGCATCAACCCGCCGACCCATATCAGAAGTGCTACGGTACAGACATTGAGCAGCACCAGAAGTGAAATATCCCCTTGTCGCGTTTGTTCAAATCCTTCGTTGACCACCCAAAGACCCGCTTGAATCAAGACGATGAAGCAATAAAAGACAGTCATGAAGACCGGGGCAGGACGTGTGGTGTACCAAGGCTGAGGCATGTTTGCTTCCATAGTGAAGTCGCTCCTGGAGGATTAGGTAAAGGGCAGTTGCCAACCCTGACGGATGGCTGCGAACGCTGGGTTAATGCTTAAACCCAGCGATTGAAAAGGCTTCTTTTGAGCAAGCCGCAGTTGGCCGCGGAAGAATCTATATCGTCCAGCGTTACAGCATGTTGCACAGCCCTTTTCCAAAGACATCCGTTGCCTTTTCATTGGGCCAGCCTGGAAATTGCAGTGGTTGGGAGACGTTTGTTATTGCCACGTCGGCCAGGAAGGGATGAGCTTTTTTTATGTCGACAATGGTCTTTGCAAAGTCGTCACGATTGGAAAGGCACATCGTCAGGGAGTTTGCGTGAAAATTGCCAATGTAGACGGCTTCCCCAGCCTTGACGTTGAACAGCAGCGGTTTTTTCAGATCGTCGCTGAAGCCGTCATAGAAACGGTAGTACCAGTGGGTGACTTCATAGGTCCCCGGAGGTACTTCGAAAACGAAAGTGTTGCCCATGATGTGCGTGTTACCACGCACTTCGTTGTTCTGGTCAAGAGTCGTAAGGGCGATGCGCGTATCTTTCGCCCGGGGATCCGGGTCCTGGTATTTGAGCATCACATTCAAGCCATGGGGCTGAGTGAGAAAGCCTTCTGAAACAAAACCGACGATAAGGCTCTTCTGGGAGCTGATAGGCTTACTTTCATCGACTCGATCGATCATGTTGGAAGCAGTGACGCAGCCGCCCAACGATAGCAGCGCGACGAGCGCCAATATCCACTTGTTCATCCTTCGTTTTCCTGTGGTGAAATTGCGATCCAAGAGGACATGCATCGATCAATCGTTGGTAAGAAACACAGTCGTCTCTTGACCTTCTTCCACTACGATTCGTCTCGTCAGCGAGTTCATGTCGACAACACTCCATAAGAAGTAAGCGCCCGCCGGCAATGCTTCAAACTGGAATTCGCCAGAGCTGTTGCTATGAGTTCGGCGGGTAAGTGAATCAATTCTGGGGTCCATTTGATCAGGCAGTTTAATGCCATCCCGTATGGCCCGTTCCCGTTTTTCCGTGTAGGGCGTTGCTGGCCACAGCAGCATATTACTGTTGTTGCCAACGCGTATTTGGCCTCTTCGGTCCGTGAAGTAGAGCTTTCCTGCAATAGACCCAACACCTGCTTTTGACTGCGCCAACATCAGTTGTGCGTATTCGGCGTCGGGCATCCGGGAGATGGGTTTGAGGTCGTAGTCTGTAGCGCATCCGGCCAAGGTCAGTGCCAGCAGTACGACGTTAAAATGGCGTAAAACCATCAGAAAGCTCCATTCACTTTGTTGGCGACCATTAATATTTGTCCGTATGGCTCGCGGTTAGGCTATTGGCTGCTCTCTTCGCAAATTGCTTTCAGACCAAGGACTGTAGTTGGAGTACTACCCAACTGAGTTTGAGTAGCAATGACCATGTTGGCGCCTGAGTCACCTTCCAGATGGTAAGGCTTTCCATTGCACACTTTTGTGGCTTTCTGGTTTATGTTTTCTAACAAGCCTTCTCTAGAGTTAAAGATACTTCCGTGGCTTGTGATCATATATTGGCCCGGTGCAATTTCATTGGCGCCCGTGAAGGTGCAACCCGTCAAGGCACAGGTAATGCATCCGGCTAAAAGTATATTTTTCAACTGCGCGATCTCATGTAAGTAGTCTAACTACTATCAGGCGATATGCGATATCGTGTAAACGACACTACATAGATGGAAAGATCCATTGCCGAGTATTAATAGTTGCATGATATCGTTTGGCCATTAACGTGTCCATCGGACTCTCTGGCCGATTGCCGCCAGTCACGTCAGGGCATGACACAAAGCAGCTATTCGCAATCAATCGAACGCTTATACCGGAATGCTGATCGCAGTCAGCTTCGCACACGGGGCGGCGATATTACTCATCGCCGCCTCCATGTGATTGGAGCTCAATTCGTTTTTGCCCTGCTACAGACGGTCACTGCAAAAAGTCGCGAATCGCCCGAATAGTCTGCGTAGGCGCCTCTTCCATCAACCAATGTCCTGCCCCTGGAATCACCACTTCCGTGACATTGTCCGCGGCGTTGCGCATGACGATGGCTTCGTTGTTGCCAAAGGATTTTTCCCCGCCGACGGCCAGCACGGGCATGGTCAGGCGTGTCTTCATTGATGCTTCGTTGTCCACGGCGTCCTGGCGAATGCTGCGAAACTGCGCGAACGCCGCGTGCATCGCGCCGGGGCGGGCGTAGAGTTTGGCGTAATGCTGGCGGGTGGCTTCGTCCACTTTGGTCGGGTCGCCGGCGAACTCGTTCCAGAAGCGGTCGAGGTAGATACGCTCACGACCGGCCACCAGGCGCTCGGCATCCGGGCCGCCAAAATCGAAGTGCCACAGCATCGGTGAGCGCACGATGTCGTTCCACGGCGGAATGCCCGGTACGGGCGCATCCATGACCACCAGGCGATCGGTTTGCTGCGGATAACGCGAGGCGTAGGCGAAGGCGACCATGGTGCCGATGTCATGGCCGATGACCACGGAATGTTCGATTTTCAACGCTGCGAGTACCGCGCGTATGTCGCCCGCTTGCGTCTTCTTGTCGTAGCCGCCGTCCGGGATCGACGACAAGCCCATGCCGCGCAGGTCCGGCACCACGACCGTGTGATCCTTGGCCAGGTCGGCAGCGAGAGGCGCCCACATGTCGCCGGTGTCGCCGAAGCCATGCAGCAGCACCACGGCAGGCCCTTTGCCGCCGACGCGCACGTGGATCTTCGCGCCTTCCACGGCGATGTCCTGGGTGCGGAAGGAAGTGGGGAATGGCGTGACGCCGGCATGGGCGGGCAGGCTTAGCGCAAGCAGCAAAGAAGCAGTCAGCAAGGTGCGGATCATGTGGTTTTCCCGGAAGGATGCATGGAGAGTTGCGTACCGCATCCGCTGCAAACCACCGTGCCGAAAACGCACGTCGCCCGGGGCAGAACAAGGTACCCAAGGCTGGAGCGTAGACCACATTGAAAGGTTCTGATGGACCCTACAAATCGATGACCAGGTCTGACGTTGGCTTACTGCAGCACAGCAGGCGCAATCCCTTGTCGATTTCACGCTGGCGGATGCCGCCGTTGTGGTTCATCGCCACCGTGCCTTGCAGCACCGCCGTTTTACAGGTGCCGCAGACCCCTTGGCTGCAAGAGGAGGGGATGATGGCGCCGGCCTTCTTCGCTGCGGTCAGCACGGTCTGGTTGCCCGGCATGCTGAAGGTTTTACCGGAGCGGGACAGCGTGATCGTAAACAGGCTCTCCGGCTGATCGAGCACGCAGGCCGTTTCGATCAGAGGGGCCTCATCCAGCGCCGTGATATCGAAGCTTTCCTGGTGATAGTGCTGGAAATCAAAGTTTCCCTGTTTGAGTAGCGATTTGACCGCGCCCATGTAACCTTGCGGCCCACAAGTGAACACTTCTCTGTCCTTGAAGTCCGGCACCTGTTCGCTGAGCAAGGCCAGATCCAGGCGGCCAATCGGCCCGGCCCAATCCGCGCTGTCGCCGTGTCCTTCGCAGATATTCACGACACGAAGTCCCGGCATGCTGGCCTGCATCCGTGTCAGTTCTTCATGGAAAATAATATCGTCGGGGGTTCGAGCACTGTGCACGAAGACGATATCCAGTCGGGCTGCCAGGTCGAAACCCGCACGGGTCATGGACATCAGCGGTGTCACGCCGGACCCCGCCGATAGATAAAGCAGCTTGTCGGCTGGACGGCCTGTCGGTGTGAAGCTGCCCGCAGGGCCTGAGGCAAGCAGCCTGTCGCCTTCGCGCAAGTGATCGTGCAGCCAGTTCGATACGGTCCCGCCGGGAACACGCTTGACCGTGATCGACAGCGCAAAGGGGCGGGTGGGCGACGATGACAACGTGTAGCAGCGCGACACGCGTTGCCCCGAAATGGTCGGCGATACCGTAATGAACTGCCCTGGCTCAAAACTGATGGCGCTGAAATCCGCACTTCGAAAGGTAAAGGTTTTTACGTCGTGGGTTTCGTCGCGTACGGCGCAACAGTGCAGCGCTTTTTGCTCGCCACTGTTCCACTGTGCACCGTTGGTGGCCCACGTGTCCGGATGGGTGAATACGTTCGGTGCAGACACGGCGCTCGCTGTAACCGGTGGCTTTTCAAGGAGGGTCATGGTCATTGCTCACACTCCCTGTGCGGCAAGCCGCGCGGCGTACCAGCGAGAAAATTGATCCACGTAGGATTCGGTAAATGCCGAGAAGGGGCCTGGCGAGTAGCCGGGATCTTGCGTACCGCTGTGGGTGATCGCGACAAGGTTGGCGTCCTGCTGATTGGTGGCTTTCCAGACCTCGGTCAGTTTTTCGATGTCGTAATCCACGCCCTCGATGGCGTCGGCATGGACCAGCCATTTGGTGCGCACCAACGTCTTGTCGGGCGCGAGCGGGATGATGTATGAAATGACGGCGTGATCGCTCATCACATGCGTCCAGGAGTTATGAGTCCACAGGTGCACGTCGCCGAGATCGCGGCGGGTCAGATCACCAAACAGCCGTGTGCAGGCCACCCGAGTGTCGAGCGTTTGCGATTCGCCATTGCCGGCAATGACCAGCCGTTGCGTGCGGAACTGGGTCACCGCGTCTGTGTCCAGGTGTTCCACTGCGTCGCAGATAAACCCTTCACGTTCCCAACTGCGTTTGGCCGCCGCATTGCGTTCTTCATACTCATCCAGCGCTTGCAGCGATTCCTCACTCAGACCTTCAGCGCAGAAACCAAAATCCTCCGGCAGGAATGAGGCGGTTAATTCAGGGTGCGTCGCAGAGCAGTGATAACACTCGCGATTGTTTTCGATGACCAACTTCCAGTTACCGTCTTCAATGATCTCGGCTTCATAAGCAATCTTCGAATACGTGAGGTTGTAGGGCGCCAGCCGGGGCGCCATGGTTTGTTCCAGATAGGCGATGTCTTCCGGTGGTCGGTCACCCAGGCAAACAAACACATGAGTGCCGACCACTTTCGTATGAACACGAATCAGGCTTTTGCAGGTCGGATCGAAATCCTTACCCATGTGGGCGGCGTGCTTGAGGCTGCCATCAAGGTCGTAGGTCCACTGGTGATACGGACACACGAGCATGCCCACCGTTGATTTGCCGGCCTGTTTCAGGCGTGCCCCGCGATGGCGGCAAACGTTGCGAAACGCCTGCACCTGCTCGTCGTCATCGCGCACGAGGATGATCGAGGATTTGCCGATGTCTATGGTCGAAACATCCCCAGGCTCCGGGATGTCCGCCGTCACGCCGACCAGAATCCAGTGCCGGGTGAAAAAGATATCGACGTCGCTGTCGAAAATGTCCTGACGCCCGAACAACGCGCCATGCATGCCATGGCCGGGGGTACGTGCAGTCACCAGTTCTTGTTGGGATTTCGCGACGGTAGTTGTCATCTGTTGCCTCACGGGGGCGATGTTGAATCGTCAGCAAGTGACGGTGAGGCAAGTATCAAAATGGTCCGGTTTTGCGTCAATGCGCTTTAATTTCACCCTCGCATAGCTAAAAGTTATGCGAAGAATCGACAACTGACCTTAGTGTGAAAGTAGCGACTCATCCCGCAGCCAATCGACGATGGCGTGCACCAACGGGGTTATTTCCCGGCCGTTCGGAACAATCAGGTAATAGGCATCTTTCGGTTTCACCGCATAGTCAGTAATCCGCACCAGTTCGCCGCTCTGCAATAGTGGACGCAACAAACGGTTCCAGCCCAGCGCGACGCCATAGCCCTGCAACGCGGCCTGCACCGTGTCGTTGTAACTGCTGCAGCGCAGGCAGTAATTCACCTTGGGACGACTCTCGCCCAGCTCCTTGAACCAGCTGTTCCACGTCATCCAGCCTTCGAGCGTGGTGTCCGAATCGATCAGGTCAATGTGCAGGAAGTCGTTGACCGACAGCGGGGCAGGGTGCGTGGTCAGCCAGGCGGGGGAACACACCGGGAACACTTCTTCGTCAAACAGGAAAATCGCCGTGCCGTCCTCCCATTTTCCATTGCCGAAGCGCACGGCGATGTC
Source organism: Pseudomonas sp. MM213 (assembly GCF_020423045.1). Taxonomy (NCBI): domain Bacteria; kingdom Pseudomonadati; phylum Pseudomonadota; class Gammaproteobacteria; order Pseudomonadales; family Pseudomonadaceae; genus Pseudomonas; species Pseudomonas sp. MM213. The sequence goes on along the minus strand of NZ_CP081943.1, from coordinate 1,613,640 downwards.
GACGTCCTGTCGGTGCACGTCCGGATTGTGGACTTGGGTGATCAGGCGCAACTGCAGCTTGGGTTGCGACAGGCGCAATGCAGCCAGCCGGGGCAGGATGCGCAGGTGTGAAAACGCCGCAGTGCAGGCGAGCACCAGTTCCTGCTCGGGAATCCCCTCGGAAATCTTGTCGAACACGTTCGCCATGCGCTGCATGGATTCGGCGACCACCGAATACAGCACGTAGCCTTCGCTGGTCAGTTTGATCGCCCGGTGCAGTCGATGAAACAGACGGGTGCCGAGGGTTTCCTCCAGGTATTTGACTTGCTTGCTGACGGCCGCCTGGGTCACGCCCAATTCTTGCGCCGCCAGCGTGAAGCTGCTCAACCGCGCGACGGCCTCGAATTCCATCAAGGCCGTCATGGACGGTATCAGTCGGCGGTAGCCCTTGACCTTCTTACTGGTTTCTTCACTGCCCATCTTGGTCGATCCTGAAGGAGAACGGAGCCGCTCAACCGGCGACACACTATCGCTTGTTCCGTTGCTCGCCGGGAAGTGCTCGCAAAGCCGTGTCGCAAACGCCTTGCGCCATGTCGCTACGGGTCAACCGGGCTGCTGGCAAAGTGCGCTTGGCAATAAGCTTTATGATGGAATGATCTAGAAATAAGCATTCCAAAAACGACGTGTTTCTTTTCTGTAACCGACTAGTTCATTTTTGAGGTGAACGCATAACTAAATGAATTAAAAAGAAATTAATCGAAATCGCGTTGTGTTTTTCCTGTGTTTTCTATGTATACACAAGAAATACAATCTATTGACCGACCCAAAAACCCGTGCGAGTCTCGACTCATCAGTCAGCCGCACCTGACCGCAAAACTGCCCTTGGAGGTCGTTGTGAAAAACGGCAAAACCAGTCTTTACGAAGATCTGAAACGTCAAATCCTGACGATGGAACTGGACCCTGACGAAGCGCTGGATGAGGTCATTCTCAGCGAGCGATATGGCTTGTCCCGCACGCCGGTCCGGGAAGTATTCCGACGCCTGGCCGGTGAAGGTTATGTCGACATTCGGGAAAACCGCGGTGCCCGGGTGATTCCAATGAATCACTCGACCCTGCGCAATTTCTTCCTCGTCGCACCGATGATTTACGCAGCCGTTGGCCGTCTGGCCGTTCAAAACTACAAGCCGCGCCAACTGGTCGACTTGAAGGACACGCAGCACCGGTTCCGCATCGCCACTACCTCAAGGGATGCGCTGGCCATGGTCGTCGAGAACAACCGCTTCCACGCGATCATGGGCGAAATGGCCGGCAATCAATACCTCCAGCCCAGCCTGGAAAGATTGCTGATTGATCACTCCCGTATCGGCAATACCTTTTTCCGGCCTCAAAACGAGGACATGGAAGAGCGTCTTGAGCTGTCGGCGGGGCACCACGATTTGTTTATCGAGGCGATTGAACGCCGCGATGAATCTGCAGTAGTCGATCTCGTGTTTGAACACTGGGAACTGTCCCGGGAAAACATGGAGATTTTTATCGCGCCCCAAGGCATCAAGGCGGACGCGCTCGTTGATCTTCCACGCAATTCATTTCCGGAGAAATCATCTTGAAATTTGAAGGCATCTACACCCCCGCAGTGACACCTCATAAACCGGATGGGGAAATAGACTGGAGCGTGTACTCCGAAGTACTGGAGTCGCTGATCGAGGCGAAAGTGCACGGCATTATCATCGGCGGTTCGACCGGCGAATATTATGCGCAGACCTCGGAAGAGCGTACCGAGCTTGCCGCTTATGCCAAGGATGTCATCGGCAACCGGGTCCAGTTGATCGTCAGCACCGGGGCCATTCGTACCGAAGATTCGGTGCAATACGCCAAGGATGCCAAAGCGATCAAAGCGGACGCCATTCTCGTCACTAGCCCGCCGTACGCGCTGCCGACTTCCCAGGAAAATGCAATCCACGCGTTGACCATCGATCGCGCTGCCGACCTGCCGATCATGCTTTACAACTACCCCGGCCGCATGTCCGTTTCGATGGACGAGGATTACCTCACCCGTGTAAGCGCCTCCAAAAATGTAGTTGCCATCAAGGAAAGCTCCGGCGACATGGGCCGCGTTCATCTGCTGGCCCGTGAGTTCCCGAACATCGCGCTGTCCTGCGGTTGGGATGATCAGGCACTGGAGTTTTTTGCCTGGGGCGCCCGAAGCTGGGTGTGTGCCGGCTCCAACTTCCTGCCAACCGAACACGTGGCGCTTTATGAAGCCTGTGTGCTCGAAAAGGACTTCGACAAGGGCCGCCGGATCATGTCGGCGATGATGCCACTGATGAATGCCCTGGACGGCGGCAAGTTTGTGCAGTCGATCAAATACGGTTGTGAACTGGCCGGGCTGAAAGTAGGGGACGTGCGCTTGCCGCTGCAACCTCTCGACCTGGAAGAAAAGCAAAGCCTGCAAACCATCATTGCCAATGTGAAGCGCGACGTTGCACGCATCACATCAGGAGCCAGCCATGGGTGATCTCCTGACCAAGGCCGAATACGCCGCCATCGCCAAAGACATTTCGTTCCCCTGCAATGCCTTCATCAACGGCGCGTTCAAACCCGCGATCTCGGGCAAAACCTTCGCCACGAACAATCCGGCGACCGGTGAGTTTCTGGCAGACGTCGCCGCTTGCGCGTCGGCAGATGTCGATCTCGCGGTCAGCAACGCCAAGGAAGCGTTTGAGGATGGCCGCTGGAGATCCATTTCTCCAAAAGAGCGCAAAACCGTCCTGTTGAAGTTTGCCGATTTGCTTGAACGGCATAGCCACGAACTGGCCGTCCTTGAGAGTCTCGACAGCGGCAAGCCAGTCAGCGAGTGCCAGTTGGTCGATGTGCCGGACACCATTCATACGCTGCGCTGGCACGCCGAGTTGATCGACAAGATTTATGACAACACCGCCCCTGTGGGCAGTGACGCGCTGACCATGGTCGTGCGTGAACCCATCGGGGTGGTGGGCTGCGTGCTGCCCTGGAACTTCCCGCTGCTGATGCTGGCCTGGAAAATCGGCCCGGCACTTGCCGCAGGCTGTTCGGTGATCGTCAAACCCGCCGAGCAGACCACGCTGACGACGTTGCGTGTGGCGCAACTCGCGTTCGAGGCGGGCGTCCCCGCCGGTGTGCTCAACATTGTCACCGGCACCGGGAAAGAGGTCGGCGAGCCGATCGGCCTGCATCACGACGTCGACATGGTGAGCTTCACCGGCTCCACCGCGACCGGCCGCCGTTTCCTGCACTACGCAGCCGATTCGAACCTGAAACGCATCGTTCTCGAGTGCGGCGGGAAAAACCCGGCCGTGGTGATGGACGATGCGCAAAACCTCGACCTCGTCGCTCAGCATGTCGTCAACGGCGCGTTCTGGAACATGGGCGAGAACTGCTCCGCAACCTCGCGGCTGATCGTCCACGCGTCTGTGAAGGATGAACTGCTGGAACGCATGGGCGCCTACATCCGCGAATGGAAAATGGGTGATCCACTCGACCCGCAAAACCGCGTCGGCGCGTTGGTCAGCCCCGAACATTTCGCGAAAGTGAAGTCGTACCTTGAGCATGCCAGCGTCGGCAAACTTGACGTTGTGTACGGCGGTAGCACCGAAGACGGTGCGTTCGTCGAGCCGACCGTGATTGACGGTGTCGCGCCAGAGAGTCGGTTGTTCCAGGAAGAGATCTTCGGTCCGATTCTGTCGGTCACCACGTTCAGCTCGATTTCTGAAGCCATTGCCCTGGCCAATGACACGGTGTACGGCCTGGCCGCCTCGGTTTACACCGGCAGTTTGCGTCGTGCCATCAAGTTGGCGAGGGAGATTCGCGCCGGGATCGTCACCGTGAACTGCTTCGGCGAGGGCGATGCTTCCACGCCGTTTGGCGGCTACAAGGAGTCCGGGTTCGGCGGTCGGGACAAATCGATTTTTGCCCACGATCAATACACCGAAATCAAAACCATCTGGATCGATGTGTCTGATCGGTCGGATGAAGAGAACGAAAAATGAGCACCCATACCATCAAGCGCCTTCCGGTAGACACCGGGGTTTCAGGTTGGGAGGCAATTTCCGTACGCACTGCGCCTGTTCGCCTGCTTGATGGCAACGTCACGGCGGACTGGCTGATCATCGGTGCGGGTTTTGCCGGGCTGTCTGCGGCTCGCAGGCTGGCTCAACTGCATCCGGGCTGCCGCATCGCGGTGGTGGATGCCCATGAAATCGCCAAGGGGCCGGCGGGCAGGAACTCGGGGTTCATGATCGATGTGCCGCACAGCCTTTCATCCGGGGAGTATTCGGTGGGCGGTGAGTCGGCAACGGCACTAGAAATTGCCCAGAACCGTTTTGCCATTGCGTTTGCCGCCGACGCTGCTCGTGAATATGGCATGTCTGCGCAGACGTTCGACCCTTCCGGCAAGATCAACGCCGCCGCCACCGAGCGGGGGACGAAACTCAATGACAACTATGCCAAATCGTTAAAAGGCATTGGCGAGCGGTTTGAAGTACTGGACGCCGCGCAGATGCGAGACATCACCGGTTCCACTTATTACCACAACGGGCTGTATACGCCTGGTGCGGTGATGATTCAGCCAGCGCAATATATTCGGGATCTTGCAAACGGACTGGATCGGCAGATTGAACTGTATGAGCGTTCACCGATTGTGGAATTGTCCCGGGCGGGAGTTGGCTGGAAGGCGAAGTCTCATCGTGGTTCCGTTAGTGCGCCTAAAGTCATTCTTGCGGTCAATGGCCATATTGAAGACTTCGGTCACTTTCAAGGCCGGTTGCTGCATGTCTTTACTTACGCCTCAATGACGGCTGCTTATAGTCATGATGAGTTTTCAAGGCCGGTTACCGGTAAAGATCGTTGGGCCTTATTGCCAGCGGACCCGATGGGCGCGACAGTTCGCAAGATAACTTCGAATGGACTTTCGCGGATTGTTATCCGCACCAAGTTTACCTATGACCCGAGTATTCAAGTCACACCGATGCGTGTCGCGGCGGTGGCCGAAGAACAACGGCACTCTCTGGATGCGCGTTTCCCGGAGTTGAAATCGACGCCGCTGGAATTCAGCTGGGCAGGGCGGCTTTGCCTGAGTCGTAACAGCGCGCCCGCCTTTGGCGAAATCGAGGAAAACCTCTATTCCGCCTGCTGCGAAAACGGGCTGGGCACGGTTAAAAGCACATTGGCAGGCGTGATGGCTGCCGAGTTGGCCAGCGGTCACCATTCACAGGTTTTGCAAAGTTTCAGTCAACTGCCAGGGCCTAGCCGGCTTCCACCAAAGATATTGACGATGTTGGGTGTCAACTCGGTTATTCGCTGGCAGGCGCTCAGAGCAGGGCGAGAAGGCTGAATAGTTTCAAACCACCGGCTTTTATTTCATAAAGGCCTAATCTCTAGTTTTAACCGTAGATCGGAGCACGCCATGAAAAAGATTTGGAAGGCAGTCTGCGCTGTCGCTGTGGCCGGCGTTATGTGTTTGCCAGTTCACGCCGAAGAAAAAAATATCACCATGGGTACTATGACGTGGGAGGACTTGACGCCAATTACAGGTATTACCAAGAAGGTGCTTGAAGACTCTGGTTATACCGTAAAAGTTGTAGAGTTCTCCGAGTGGGGCATCGCTTATGCGGCATTAAGCAAAGGTGATGTTCAAGTGCTGGCGTCGCAAACGGACTACGCGGCAAACGATTACTGGAACAAAAACAAGAACAAAATCGAGAAACTCTCGCCGGTTTCGTTTGGCCTCTACCAAGGGCTTGCGGTACCGAGTTATGTCGACATCGATTCCATCGACCAGTTGAACGCCAATTCGGAAAAACTGGGCGGCAAGATCATCGGCATCGAACCGGGTTCTGGCCTGATGAACGATGCGACCAATGTGGTTAAAGCCTATGACCTCAAGCTGAAACTGGTGGAAGGCAGTACCACGGCAATGACGGCGGCGTTGAAGTCGGCAGTCGACCGTAAAGAGCCAGTAGTCGTCACCGTTTGGGATCCGTCCTGGATGACCAAGAAATTCGATCTCAAATTCCTGAAAGATCCAAAAGGCATTTTCCCGCCGCTGCAAGGCTACTACTGGATCGGCCACAAAGGCTTCGCTGAAAGCAATCCGCGTGCGCGTGAACTGATGGCGAGCGTCTACGTGCCAATCGCCGACATCACCGCGATGAACGCCGAAGTCAAAGATGGCAAAACCATGGAACAGGCCATCAAGGGCTGGACCGATAGCCACAGCGAGCTGCTCAAGCGCTGGGAAAATATCAAGAACTGATTGCTGATGCCTTACGCCACTGCCGCCCTTTGATTCATTAGAGAAACCAGAAAACTGGTTCACGGGTTACGAAAATGACAACGGCCAAAATAGACACTAACGAAGTGCTGATAGATTGCCAGTCAGTCTGGAAAATCTTCGGGAAAGCCGCACCGGCAGCGATGAACGCTGTCACTCAGCAAGGGCTGACCAAGACTCAGATCCTGCAAAACTACGGCTGTGTGGTCGGGGTCTCCGACGTCAGCCTCCAGGTTCGAAGAGGCGAAATCTTCTGCATCATGGGCTTGTCCGGCAGTGGCAAATCCACCTTGATCAGGCTCCTCAACAAACTGATCACACCGAGCTCAGGCAAAGTGCTGGTCAAAGGCAAGGACCTGTCTTCCCTGACACCGGCGCAGCTTCGAGAGGTGAGGGCGCGTCACATCGGCATGGTCTTCCAGAGTGTGGCGTTGTTGCCCAATCGAACGGTGCTGGAGAACACGGCATTCGGCCTGGAAGTGCAGGGCGTCGGCAAGGCTGAGCGGTACAAAGTGGCCGAGCAGGCACTGGCCAAAGTGGGGCTGAGCGAATGGTCATCGCGTTACCCCACGGAGTTGTCTGGCGGCATGCAGCAACGTGTCGGCCTGGCCCGTGCGATTACCGCCGACCCTGAAGTGATTTTGATGGATGAACCGTTCAGTGCGCTTGATCCATTGATTCGCCGGCAGTTGCAGGACGAGTTTCGCCAGCTGACCAAGGAGCTTGGCAAGTCCGCGGTCTTCATCACTCACGACCTGGACGAGGCCATCCGCATTGGTGATCGCATCGCGATCATGAAGGATGGCGTGATCATCCAGGTCGGCACCGCCGAGGAAATCGTGCTTAACCCAGCGGACGATTATGTCGCGGAATTTGTGGCAGGTATCTCCCGGCTGCACTTGGTCAAGGCTCACTCGGTCATGACGCCGGTCGAGCCTTTCAAGGTCGCAAACCCGGGATGCGACATTTCCAGGCTGAGCAAGACTTCGCTGGGCGCAGACATCAACGAACTGATCGGATTGACGATGAAGTCCGAGCGCGACGCGCTGGCAGTCATCGACAACGGCGTGGTGGTGGGCATCATTACGCCGCGCGATCTGCTTCGCGGCGTTCAGGGCATTCCGAATGAATTCTCGGCCTCAACAGCCGACACCGTTCTGGAGGCATCGACATGAGCATTCCGGACTTTTCCGATCAATTCGACACGACCATCGACTCGAGTCTGGAATGGCTCTCGGATCACGGCGAGTTTTTGTTCGACGGCGTCAATGCACTGCTGACGGGCGTCTACAAAAGTGTGCTCTGGTGCATTGCCTATCCACCGTATTACCTCGTCGCGCTGGCCATCGCCCTGATCGGATGGCGGGTGGTGGGCGCCCGGTTCGCGATTCTCGCGGGCCTCGCGCTGGTGTTCTGCGACGTGATCGGCTTGTGGCCAGAGACGGTCAGCACGCTTGCGCTGGTGCTGACGGCCACCGTACTGGCGCTGGTGGTCGCGATTCCATTGGGCGTGCTGGCCGGCCTCGCGCCGTCGGTTGATCGCGTGGTCGATCCGGTGCTGGACCTGATCCAGACCATGCCGCCCTACATCTACCTGTTGCCGGCCATCGCGCTGCTGGGCTACGGCCCGGCCACCGCACTGCTCGCCACTTTTATCGTGGCCGTGCCGCCGGCGATACGCCTGACATCCTTGGGGATTCGGATGACCCCGCGAGAGTTCATCGAGCTGGGCGATGCCAGTGGTGTCACTGGCTGGCAAATGTTTTTCAAGATTCGCCTGCCGTTCGCCAAGCCCAGCATCATGGCCGGGGTGAACCAGAGCTTGATGATGGCGTTCGGCATGGTGGTTATCGCCGGCATCGTCGGCTCCGGCGGGCTGGGTGAGTCGATCTACGGCGCCGTTCGCACACTGGATATCGCCAAGTCGATCAACGCGGCCATCGCCATCGTCATTCTGACCATGATCCTGGATCGGTTAGCGCAGCACGCTGCCCGCTCGCGGATGGGAGAAAGCCAATGAGTGCCTCAGAACTGCAATTTTCCCCGGGCGAATTCCTGGCGCCCGCAGTCGATTGGCTGAACGCCAATCTGCACGGTGTGTTCAAAGGCATCAGCCAAGTCATCGAGGCGGTGCTGGGCGCGGTGGAGTCCGCGTTGCTGGCGCCGCATCCTTATCTGTTCATCGCCATCGTCGTGGTCGGCGCGTTCTTTTTCGCCAACAAACGCGTCGCGGTGTTTGCCGCCTTGATGTTGGCGTTTTGCCTGTTCGCCGGCCTTTGGGCGGCCTCCATGCAAACCATCGCGCTGGTCTCGGTGGCGGTGTTGATCTCGGTGGCCATCGCCTTTCCGCTCGGTGTATTGGCGGCACGGGTAAAACGCGTGGATGAAGCCTTCCTGCCGATCCTCAACATCATGCAAACCGTGCCACCGTGGGTTTACCTGATTCCCGCCGTGATGCTGTTCAGCCTCGGGCGAGTGCCGGCGATTATCGCGACCATCGTCTACGGCATTCCGCCGATGCTCAGGCTGACCACCCTGGCGTTCAAACAGTTGCCGAAAGACCTGCTGGAACTGGGCCAGGCGTCCGGCGCTTCACCCCGGGACATTCTGTTCAAGATCGAACTGCCGACCGCCGCGCCGACGCTGTTGGTCGGGCTCAACCAATGCATCCTCATGTCCCTGGCAATGGTGGTGTTGGCGGGCCTGGTCGGTGCCGGTGGACTCGGTGCAGAAGTGACGCGAGGTCTTTCCAGAATGGAGATGGGCCTGGGGCTGCGCGCCGGTCTGGCGATCGTCGCGGTGGCTCTGTTGCTGGACCGGCTGACACGCGGCGCGTTGCAGCGTCACTCCCCACGCGCACTTCTTTGAGAGACCTTCAGAATGAGACGTAGCTTTTTTTGTGTCGACTCCCATGCGTGCGGGAACCCGGTGCGGGTCGTGACCGGCGGCGGGCCTCTGCTGCCGTCCGTTTCGATGGCCGAACGCCGTGAGATTTTCGTGCGTGACCATGACTGGGTTCGCACCGCGCTGATGTTCGAACCCCGTGGGCACGACATCATGTCCGGCGTGATCATCTACCCGTCGAACCGCGACGATTGCGATTTTGGTGCGTTGTTCATCGAAGTCAGCGGCTGCCTGCCAATGTGCGGGGCGGGTACGATCGGCTTGTCCACCGTGGTGATCGAAGAGGGGTTGGTCACGCCGCGCGAGCCGGGCCGGCTGGCCATCGAAACACCGGCCGGGCGCGTCGATGTCGACTACGTCATGAGCGGCGAATACGTGGACTCGATCCGACTGTTCAACGTGGCCAGCTACCTGCACAGCGCCGACGTGGTGGTCGAGGTGCCGGGCGTTGGAACCTTCACCGTCGACATTGCCTATGGCGGCAATTTCTATGCAGTGGTTGAACCACAAGAAAGTTGGGCCGGCCTGACGGGGATGACGACCGCAGACATCGTCAGCCTGAGTCGGAAACTTCGCTCGGCATTGGCAGGCGTGTGTGATCCCGTGCATCCCGAAAACAGCCGGATCAGCGGCGTTCACCATGTCATCTGGTGCGACGACGAACACGGCACCGCCGCCGATGGCCGCAGTGCGGTGTTCTACGGCGACAAGGCGATTGACCGCTCTCCCGGCGGCACCGGGACGTCGGCGCGGATGGCGCAGCTGGTGGGGAAGGGCCGGTTGCACGTGGGCGAGACATTCCGCAATGAGAGCCTGATCGGCACGATCTTCGAAGGCAAAGTCGAGTCTGCGGTGAAAGTCGGCCCATTCGACGGCATTCGCCCCAGCATCGGTGGCTGGGCGCAGATTACCGGGCACAACACCATTTTTGTCGATGACAAGGACCCGCTTCGTCATGGCTTTCAGTTGGCGTGAAGAGGTGTAAATGGCGCTAGGGTGTTTTGAGCGTCAGCAGGTAGCATTAGGTTTTATCTACGCCGTAACCGAGTGCCTAAAACTTTGATCGAACGACGCCAATTTAGCGGAGGCATGAAGGGGAAAAATCTTCGCTATCTGAACGACAACCCCGACGAGCCTGTTCAACTGACACGGACAGGCTTTTTGCTGCTCGAACATTTTTCGCTGCCGGCATTTACGCAGGCACTGGATACGATCATCACGGCGAATCTGCTACGGCCAAAACTGTTCTCGTCGCGCACGTTCGGCTTGCACGACGGGGAGGTCATCAGCGATCTGGGGCTGGTCATCCGGCCGGATGCGCGCATTGATTGCTCCGTCGTGCACGACCTCGATCTGTTGGTCATTTGCGGTGGCTACAGGACCGAGCTGAAGGCCTCTGACGAGTTGACCAGTCTGTTGAGAGCGGCCGCCGACCATGGCGTGAGCCTGGCCGGATTGTGGAATGGCGCCTGGTTCCTCGGGAGTGCCGGCTTGCTCGACGGCTATCGCTGCGCGATTCATCCCGAACATCGCCCCGCGCTCGCGGAAGTGGCGAAAGCGGCGCATGTCACCAGCGAGCCTTTTGTCATTGATCGAGACCGGCTCACGGCGTCCAGTCCTTCGGGCGCGTTCCACATGGCGCTGGACTGGATCAAGAGCTTGCACGACAAGGCTCTTGTCGAAGGGATCGAGGACATCCTCGCGTTCGAAGAGTCGCGTTACCGGCGGATCAAACCGACGGAAAATGTCTGCGTGAGCGCACCCTTGCGCGAGGTGGTGAAGCTGATGGACGCCAACCTCGAAGAGCCTCTGGAGTTGGAGCAGTTGGCCGTTTACGCAGGCCGTTCTCGCCGCCAACTCGAGCGTCTGTTCAAGGAGCAACTCGGCACCACGCCTCAGCGCTATTACATGGAATTGCGCATTACCGAAGCGCGGCGCCTGCTGCAGCACACGGAACTGTCCCAGGTGGATGTGCTGGTGGCCTGTGGTTTTGTGTCACCGAGTCATTTCAGCAAGTGCTACAGCTCGTATTTCGGGTACAGGCCATCGAAGGAAAAACGGCTGGTCAAATAAGCCCCTCCTCAAAAATTGTAGGAGCGAGCCGGCTCCGGGCGGCGTTCCGACGATGGACTTCAGAACACCGCGTTGAGCCAGATAACACGCGTTTTCGTTCACGTCCATCGCGAGCAGGCTCGCTCCTACAGTTGAAGTGTTCGTCACGACATGCGTTGTCGTACGACTATCTGATTTTCAAATACCCACGGCCACACCCGGACCACTAATCTCTTCAAGGGCGGCACAGCCTTTGCCGTTCGGCGGGTTGTCTGTCGAGACGAACGGCCATTTTCCGGATTGACAGCCGGGTAGGGGAGTCGTTATAAAAGGCGCAGTTGTACGACGACATACGATGTTACACCCCTAAAAACAAAAACCGGGTCCCATCATGAACTCAATCCGCTTTCCAGCCTTCCCGCATACCGCTTCTTGTGGTCCGGTCCTGATTGCCTGCCCAGGCGCTCAGTCATCCCCGTTATCTGTAGCAACCCCCCGATTGCACGTGCTACTCGTCTGACGATAGCCACAGAGCAGTTCGCTACGCGTAAGAATTGATCTCGCTTGAAACCGAGAGATCATCACCACAATCCAATAATAAAGTGATGCCATGAATCTGAACGAGCCCATCAATGCGCAACGTGTCGGCCAGTCCGTCGGCAAATATCGCTGGACGATCTGTGCACTGTTGTTCTTCGCCACCACCGTCAACTACCTCGACCGCCAGGTGCTCAGCCTGTTGGCGCCGGATCTGTCGACGCAATTTGGCTGGAGCAACAGCGACTACGCCAACATCGCTTCCGTTTTCCAGTTTGTGTACGCGATATCCATGCTGTTTGCCGGCCGTTTCGTCGACAAGATCGGCACCAAGAAGGCCTACATCATCGCGATCGCTGTCTGGTCGACCGGCGCCATGATGCATGCCTTTTCAGTGCCGATGGGCGAGGGCATCGCAGCGGTGAGCAGTGCGTTCGGCCTTGCGGTGATCCCGGTCTCTATCGCCGGTTTCATGCTGTCCCGCGCCGTGCTGGCGATAGGCGAGGCGGGTAACTTCCCGATCGCGATCAAGGCCACGGCCGAATACTTCCCGAAGAAGGAACGCTCCTTCGCCACCGGTATCTTCAACTCTGGTGCCAACGTGGGCGCGATCCTGGCGCCGATCTGCGTGCCGCTGATTGCCGCCCTGTGGGGTTGGGAAGCGGCGTTCATCGTGATCGGCATGCTGGGCTTTGTCTGGGTGGCCGTGTGGATTGCACTGTACGAAAAACCTGAAAATCAAAAACGCCTCTCGGCAGAGGAACTGGCCTTCATCCGCAGCGATGCGCAGGTGATTGCCACCCCGGCACCGGGCGTTGCCGAGAAAAAAGTCTCGTGGTTCAAGTTGCTGACCTACCGCCAGACCTGGGCGTTCGCCTTCGGCAAATTCATGACCGACGGTGTGTGGTGGTTCTTCCTGTTCTGGCTGCCAACCTACCTGTCGGCGCAGTACGGCATGAAGGGCGCGGCCATCGTCTTGCCTTTGGCCGTGCTGTACAGCATGACCATGGTCGGCAGTATCGGCGGCGGCTGGTTCCCGAGCTATTTCATGGCACGTGGCGATGCGCCGTATGACGGTCGGATGAAAGCCATGCTGGTCATCGCCTTCTTCCCGCTGCTGGTGTTGCTGGCTCAGCCATTGGGTTACATCAGCTTTTGGGTACCGGTGATATTGATCGGCATCGGGGCGTCGGCGCATCAGGCGTGGTCGTGCAACATCTTCACCACCGTGTCTGACATGTTCCCGCAAAAATCCATCGCGTCAGTGGTCGGCATTGGCGGTTTGGCCGGCGGCATGGGCGGTGTTGCGATGACGAAGCTTGGCGGTTGGGTGTTCGACTACTACAAATCGATCAACGATATTCACACCGGCTACATGATCATGTTCGCCATCTGTGCGGTGGCCTACCTGGTGGCGTGGAGCGTGATGAAACTGCTGGTACCGCGCCACAAGGAAATCACCGATCTGTAATCGGCTGGCTTGAGAGGTTGAACCGGTAGACGGCGCTTGTAGCCGTCACCGGTTCCGTTTCACCATTCACCGCCCTTCAGTTCAGGGGGCGCAGGTCAGGTACGACTCGCCATGCGCCGTTTCACCCTGTAGCAGTCATTGATATCGAGCGCTTTCTGGTAAAACTCCCAGCGCTGCGCGCGGTTACTGTCGCCCTGCAGCCGGTAAATCTCCGCTTGATAATCACGGCTGCTGCCCCATTGCATTGCCATGCCCATGGGCTCTTCGCGTCGACACTCAAGCTTTACAACCGGCTGCGGAAAGTATTTCTCATAGAGGGGCATGCTGGCCTCGATCGCCTGCAGCGCTGTCTGGTATTGGACGGTGTCCGTGAACGCCACACACCAGGACGAAATCTCGAGTGCCGCTGGAGCAAAGCCATGTACCAGACTTTGTTCGAACAAGGGGCAAGCCTTCTCCTTTATCACGTCGCTCGGATGGAGCATCACGTAGATCAACGCCAGACGATACTGCGCTACCGGATGCTCAAGCGCTGCGGCTTGCTCCAGCAATGTGATCGCAGGCCTGAGCAACACTCCCGCTTCGTCGACCAGCGCCATTGAGCGCTGCTTCTCCTCGGCACTCGCCGTGGGAAAATTGGAAGGCACCGCTTCAAGCTTGCTATTGGCTTGCTGCAGATACGGGACAGCCTGTTGGTAGAGACTCTCGGAGCGAGAATCTATGGAAAACGAACTCGCCATGCACAGCGACGGCATCAGACTCGCCAGCAAGGTGATGCAACTGCGATGGATAAACATGGGGACTTCCTTGTGTCACGCGTTTTCAGTGTTGCGCAGGATACTGAGAACTTCGCATGGGGACCACTTTCAGGCGTGAGCGATCAGGATTCTGGTGACGGAAATGGACGCGCGTGAATGACGACTCGAGCCTCACCCCTTGGCTCGGTGACGCAAGCGTGAGTACGAAATCAGCATGCTGGTCAGTTCTTGTGTCACTTGGGTGAAGGGTGACACTCGACGGCTGATCAGGCACACCTCGCACGACTCCAGCGGCTCGCGGATCGAAATGCTGGTCAGCGACGAGGAAAACAGCTTCATGCCGGCAAGCATGCCGGGCTCAATGGTCAGGTAGTCCGTCTCGGAGATGATGTGCAGGATTTCCAGCAGCGACTCGGTCGTGATCGCGATCTTCGGGGGCGGCAAGCCTTGGGCTTTGAACAGCTCGATCAGTTGCTTCTCCGCGCTACCGGCAATCCCCGCCGGGCGGACGCTGATCCACTGGCAGTCGGCGAGGTCGCGCACTGAGCGAGCCTCCGCCAGGGGATGCCCCTTGCGCGCAATGACGCTGGCTTTCGAGCGGTAAAGCCGCTCAATCTGCAAGTCGATATCGCAAACGTCGGCACTCAGTGGACACATCACAAAGTCGAGCCGGCCCGCGCGAATCATTTCGATCAACTTCTTCGTCTGGCCACCGGCGACGTGCAACTGCACGTTTGGAAATCGGCGGGTAAAACTGTTGAAGACCGGCATCAGGCACGCAGCCAAGGGTTCCGTCGTGACACCCAATGCGATCTGACCTTCGGGCGCACCGTTGCATTGTCGGACGTCCTGTACTGCGCGATCACAATCCAGAATGATCGAGCGTGCCCTGGTCAGGAAAACCTTGCCGGCCAGGGTCAGGCTGATGCCTTGATTGGAGCGCACCAACAAGGTGGCCCCCAGTTCTCTTTCCAGACTTTGAATCGACTCGGTCAAGGTGCTTTGAGCCGCTTCCAGCGTTCGCGCCGCCGAACGAAAACTGCCCATGTCGACCACTGAGCAGAACGCCCGAAGCTGGATCAGTTTCATGCAGCAGTGATCCAGTTGTTGCCGTTGTGGCCATGGGCAGCGTGAGAGATAGAGATTGTGCGGCTGCTTGCGGTGTTCATGGCGGATTCTCCAAACGGCAAGGGATGTAGTGGCTTGTTATCGCTATCGATTAGATCGCATGCGATTTATAAATATTCAAGCAAAGACCCCTCGATGTCAAAGATCCTGTCGCGACTTGGCGACGAGCGGTGATGGGCTTCATCTCAACTGGCGAAGGGCAGCAAGGTGGTCGGAAAAGCCGAAGGTGATCGGTTTTTCCGTCATTCCCGGCGCTCTGATCTCGTCTATAAAATTAGCCAAGTCATATAGTTACGTATCTTTTGTGCTATTTGACTTTAATAAAAAACTCAAGGAATCACTGATGAGCAAAATCGAAAAAGTCTTGGCTACCGGCAAGACTCACACCACCCTGAGCAGCTCCGGCAACAATTCGCGCGGGCACAACGGCAACCTCGACATCGAACTCTCAACGCCGGGGAGCGCCAAACCGGCCCACGTATTTGCCGCCACCCAGCCGCACCCGACGGCCGAGCAGTTGTTTGCCGGCGCATGGTCGGCTTGCTACATCGCAGCGCTTGGCCTTGCGGCCAAAGAGTTGAAGGTGGCTATTCCGGCCGACGTGTCCGTCGACATCGAGATTGATCTGGGGCAAACCGGGAATGCTTACTTCCTGCAGGCCGGGTTCAACGTCAACCTGCCAGGCCTGCCTTATGAGGTCGCTTGCGCTGTTGCACATGCGGCGGATCAAATTTGCCCGTACTCGAAGGCCACGCGCGGCAACATTGATGTGTATTTGAATGTTCAGACGTCGTGAGTCGATATAAAAAGCCGGGTTCAAGTCGCTGAGGTAAGTGAAAAGCCCAAAGCATGAAGACTTGATGCTGACGGCGGCAGTGTCCGTCGACGCACGACTCCCTGGTGAGCCGTGCGTCGACCGTCACCGGCCTGCTGCACTTGGATAACGAACATCAGAGGAACGAGCACTTCCGACACCATCGCATGCGATGTATAGTCGGGCCTTGCGATCCATTTGTCTTTGGCCCGGAGAATGCTCATGAAACCCACTGAAAAGACATCCGCCCTCGACCTGAAACTTTCCGACTTCCTGTGTTTTGCGGTCTATTCCTCCAACCTCGCTTTCGGCAAGGCTTACAAGCCAATGCTCGAACGGCTCGGACTCACCTACACGCAATACATCACCCTCGTGGCGCTGTGGGAGGAAGACAACCAGACCGTTGGCAGCCTCGGCGAAAAACTGTTCCTGGAATCCAACACCCTCACTCCGATCCTGAAGAAGTTGGAAGCCATGGGGTATGTGCTACGCCAGCGCGACCCGGAAGACGAACGCCAAGTGCGGATCAGCCTCACAAAAGAGGGGCGAAAACTGCGTGAAGGTCTCTCCGAAGACGGCTTCCCGCAAACCGGTCTGGATGCCGACGACTTCGTGCAATTGCAGCAGGCAATCGTGAAGTTACGGGGCAACCTCATCCGTACGACGAAAGATCGGGAGTAGGGCGACTCAACCGTTCAAGCCTGTCTACCCGAAGGCAAGACGACAGGCAGTTCATCACACAACCCGCGCCGGCGCTTTACCCTGCCACCCTCACCAAGCATCATGTGCGGCCCGCACTCATGCCAACGGTGCCGGACATCCGTGGTGAAAAGGAACTGCAGTTGAACGAACAGACATTGTCCATGCGCCTGGAGCGCGTGGCTGCGCATATGCCAGCCGGTGCGCGCCTGGCCGATATCGGCTCGGATCATGCCTACTTGCCGGTGGCGTTGATGCGCCGTGGCGCTATCGCATCGGCGGTGGCGGGCGAGGTGGCATTGACGCCGTTCCACTCGGCCGAACGCACCGTGCGCGAAAACGGCCTGGACCAGCACATCACCGTGCGCCTGGCCGATGGCCTGGCGGCAATCGAGCCGGGAGACGGGATCACCGCGATCAGCCTCTGCGGCATGGGCGGCGAGACGATCCGCGACATCCTCGACAGCGGCAAGGCGCACCTGAGCGGCCAGGAACGCCTGATCCTGCAGCCCAACGGCGGCGAGCAGCCACTGCGCCAATGGCTGATGGAAAATGGCTACCGCATCCTCTGCGAGGAAGTGCTGCGCGAAAACCGTTTCGACTACGAAATCATCGTCGCCGAGCGCGTCGGACCGGTGACGTACACCGCCGAAGAACTGTACTTCGGCCCGCTGCAGATGCAGGCACGCACCCCGGCGTTCCTGGTCAAATGGCAGCGCATCCTGCGCCACAAGCAACAGACCCTGACCCAGTTCGCCCGAGCGCGGCAGGCCGTGCCTGAGGAGAAGGTGCAGGATGTCGCCCGGCAGGCGCGGTGGATTAGTGAGTTGCTGGCTTGAGTACGGTTCCCGGGTTTGTACGGACGTTAGCCGGGCGGATATCCCTCAAAGGTGTAGGCACATCAAATGGTTGATAACGACCTATCGCGAGGGGCAGCAAACGACCCATAGCAGCCCTTGATGTATGTGTGTTGTCGCCATATGTTATTGGCATTCATGGAGGATTCTGACTGATGGCACGCGTGGGATTGATACTGACACCCGGTTTTGCGGACTGGGAATATGCTTTCATTGCTGGAACTGCGTCTCCGTTTTACGGGATCGACGTCAGGTTTTTCGCTTCTGCTACGGGGCAGTTCCTCTCGCAGGGTGGATTGGCTGTAACTGTCGATAGCAGCTTGCAACAATATCTGGACTGGAAACCGGACGTTGTTGTCGTCATTGGAGGAATGGTCTGGGAGCGTGCAGAAGCACCGGATATTCGAGAGTTTCTTCATGCTAGTCGTTCAAGTGGAGCGACAATTGCCGGTATCTGTGGGGGAACGCTGGCACTTGCGAGGGCCGGGCTTCTCGACACGGTTCCTCATACATCGAACAGCGCTGACTTCTTACAGCAGAATGCCGTAGGTTATGAGGGGCGCACGCTTTATCGATGCAGTGCAGTGGCTGTGGTTGCAGACCGCATTATAACTGCTCCAGGCCCTGCACCCGTTAGCTTCACCTGCGCAGTGTTCGAAGCTGCCGGGCTATCTTCAGAGATCACTTCTCAATTCAGGTCAATGTTGGCAGCGGAACATCGGTGACTGCTTCGTCCTGCAAAACAGCCGATCAGGTGATGTGTTCGAGTGGCCGCTCATGGCCGATTGCTGCCCTCCGCGACAGGCAGCAATCGACCCTTTGCAGTCAGTCAAATTACCGATGCAATCAGGCGATAATCCGTGCATTTCTGGCGTCATTGATCATCGAGGATTACATACGGTTTCTAATAATTTGACGTTGGCCGAATGCATGTGCATTCAGCCTTCGATAGATCTACTTTGTTTCTAAATGACCACTACAGCAACGGTCTAAGTCATGAAAGTGCTTTGGAAATGATTACGTGGTGGTTCGCTCGGCGTTATTGGGCCTGTCAGCTAGAAAGCTAGTGTGTGGGGAAGGCATTCCAAGGCGCTCTACGACGGAGATGCAAGCGGCCGACTACTTCAAGCTTCCAAAAAGGAATTGCTGGAGCCGTTCGGATTTTGGATTTGCCAACACTTCCTTAGGGCAACCGCTCTCTTCTACCAGTCCCTTATGCAAAAAGGTCAGATGGTTAGAAACCTCACGAGCAAAGCCCATTTCGTGGGTCACCACCACCATAGTGCGTCCCTCCTGCGCAAGGTCTTGCATTACCTTAAGTACTTCACCAACGAGCTCTGGGTCTAGCGCCGACGTGGGCTCGTCAAACAGCATCACTTCCGGCTCCATAGCAAGAGCGCGGGCAATGGCCACGCGTTGCTGTTCGCCACCAGACATATGTCCTGGATAAGCATCTTTCCTGTGTGCCACTCCGACCTTGTTCAGGTAGTGTTCGGCCCTGTCGCGAGCCTCACTTTTGGAAAAGCCGAGCACGTGTACGGGAGCTTCCATGACGTTTTCCATGGCACTCATGTGTGACCAGAGGTTGAAGTGCTGGAACACCATTGCCAGGCGCGAGCGCATACGCTGCAATTGTTTAGGGTCAGCGGCTCTAAGCGCTCCGTCTTTGCTTGGCGTTAGCTTCAGCTCTTCGCCGTTGAGCAGGATCTTTCCGCCGTAAGGTTGCTCCAGCATGTTGATGCAGCGCAAAAAGGTGCTTTTGCCGGAACCGCTTGAACCGATGATGCTAATAACATCACCAGCCTTGGCGGTCAGGGACACGCCCTTGAGCACTTCGTGAGTACCGTAGCGTTTGTGCAGGTCTTGGACTTCTAGTTTGTACATGGTTTCGATCTCCTGTGGCCATGTCGCTCGGAACGCGCTCCTGATGGGTGGCTTCACGACTGACCTTGGCCAGCCATCGTTCAGGCAGCGCGAAGAAGCGGGGGGTTAGGCGCGTAATGAATTGAGCGTGCTTGGCACCACTCCCTAGTGCTTGCGCGGGGCGAGGTACGCTAGCCAATGGCGCTCGGCGTGCTTGAACAGGCGCACCAAGATTAGGGTCAGGCCAAGGTAGAGCAAGCCTGCTGTGATGAAGGCCTCAAACGGCAGGTAATACTGCGAACTCACCGTGCGTGCGGCACCGGTAATGTCGATCAGTGTGACAATCGACGCCAGGCAAGTGGTGTGCAGCATCATGATCACTTCGTTGCTGTATTGCGGCAGCGCCCGGCGCAGGGCCGAAGGTAACAAGATCCGGCGATACAGCTTGGCACGCGACATACCGACAGCTTTTGCCGCCTCTATCTCGCCGTGAGGTGTAGCTTTCAAACTGCCAGCAAGGATCTCAGCGGTGTAGGCACTGGTGTTTATGGCAAAGGCTATACAGGCGCAAAAGGTGGCGTTGGAGAGGTAAGGCCAAAGCGCGCTTGCGCGTAATGCCTCGAACTGCGCCAGGCCGTAGTAGATCAGGAATAGTTGTACCAGCATCGGTGTGCCACGGATTACGTAGGTATAGAGCCACGCCGGCAGGTTTACCAACGGGTTTCTGGACACCCGCATCAGTGCCAGTGGTACTGCCGACACCAGACCCAAGGTCAGGGAGATCACGAGTAGTTTGAGGGTTACCAGCATGCCTGCAAGATAAAGCGGTAGGTTCTCCAGAATAACGCTGTAGTCGAAGATCATAGTTCAACCGCCTTGATACCCGCGGAGTAGCGTTTTTCCAAAACACGCAATGCCAGCAATGAAACGCTGGTCAGCACCAGGTAAAGCGCCGCCGCTGCCAGATAGAAAGTGAAGGGTTCGTGTGTCGAATCTGCGGCGCTCTTTGCTTTGAACATCATGTCCTGCAGGCCGACCACGGAGATAAGTGCTGTAGCCTTGGTCAGCACCAGCCAGTTGTTGGTAAAACCAGGAATGGCCAAGCGAATCATCTGCGGTACTAATACACGGAAAAAAACCTGAGAGTCGCTCATACCATAGGCAACTCCTGCCTCGCTCTGTCCTTTTGCAATGGCCATAAAGGCACCGCGGAAGGTTTCGGACAAGTAGGCACCGAAGATTAATCCCAAGGTGAACACGCCAGACCAGAAGGGGTCGAGATCAATGTAGTTCTCGTGGCCGACCATCGACACTGCGAGGTTCACGACCTGCTGGCCACCGTAAAAAACCAATAGAATCAGGACCAGGTCAGGGATGCCTCGCACGATGGTGGCGTAGCCTTCACCCAAGAGCGCCATCCACTTGATTCGCGACAACCGAAGCGCTGCGCCAATCAGGCCAAGAGTGATCGCCAGCAATATGGAAGATAGGGCCAATAACAGTGTAAGCCAGGCACCATCGAGTATGGTCGAACCGTAGCCATTAAGCATGATTCAAGTCCTTAAAACGCGCTCTGAGATATCGGGCGCTGCCAATTCAACGAAAAAGTGGCGCAATCACTAAGTTGAGAGTTGCGCCATTACCAAGGGGAAGTAATTAGTCGCCAAAGACGTCGAACTGGAAGTATCTATCCTGGACTACTTTATACTTGCCATTAGTCCGGATGGCTGCAATGGCTGTGGAGATCTTTTCAGCCAAGACCTTATCTCCCTTGCGCACAGCAATACCTTTACCCTCACCGAAGTAATTCTTGTCAGTGAAGGCCGGGCCTGCCAAAGCGAAGCCTTTGCCGGCGTCGGTCTTCAGAAAGCCATTATTGATGTTCACCGCATCCGCCAGAGTGGCGTCTAAGCGTCCTGCGGCCAAGTCTAAAAAGACCTCGTTCTGCGAGCTGTAACGCACCACTTCCACACCGGCAGGAACCAGGACTTGGCTTGCGTAGCGATCAAAGGTTGACGCACGTTGCACACCGACTTTCTTGCCTTTCAGATCAGTCAATGGATTGTTGATCACGGCACCTTCTTTCATCGCTAGGCGAGCCGGGGTATTGTAATATTTATCAGTGAAGTCCACCGACTTGAGACGTTCTTCAGTGATGCTTATCGATGACAGCACGGCATCGAACTTACGGACTTTAAGAGCAGGAATAAGACCGTCGAACTCTTGCTCTATCCATTGGCACTTGACCTTCATTTCTTCGCATAGGGCGTTCCCTATGTCGTAGTCGAAGCCGGTTATCTTGCCTTCCGAAGTCTTGTAGGCGAAGGGGGGGTAAGCTGCCTCGATACCTATGCGCAGAGGGGGCGTGCCATCGGCCATGGCAATCAATGGTGATATCAGAGACAGTGCCATGGCACCAATAAGTGAAGTTTTTCTCATTACGTGACTCCTTTGTAGAGTGGGATTTTTGCGGGCAGGAATAAGACGTAGCAATGCTTGCCTATAAAAAGGAAGGGCATTGTCCTCGAGTGTTTATTGTTTTTGTTTTTCTGAGTACCAACCCATTCGATGTGCGTGGTACTCCAGAAACTAATATTCCGTTTGCTGTTAAGATTACTTCCCTGGGAGTCTGTTTTTCGTATGTCTAAATCACTTCTTAAAATTAGCCGTGAGCTTATATTCTTGAAATTGATAAGGTGATTGCGCTGAGTTTCATGATCGAAATAATTTTTATCCTCTTTAGAGAAATGCCGAGGAGTAAACTAAAGTCGCTTCAGTTGAAAGCTCGGAGAATTACCCAGTGCTGTAAAATGGATGAAAAAGTTTTCACCGTAACGATACAAAAAAAGCAATTTTGATGTGTTCGTTATGGCGTCGGGTAGCTACCAGGCAACAGAATGTTGTGATTGATTTGGCTGATGTCGGTATAGCCACAAAGTGCCATTGTAAGATCCATCTCTTTGGCAATGATCTCCAGTGTTTGCCGAACACCCTTTTCCCCAGATGCACCAAGGCCGTATAGGTGGGCTCTACCGATTAGAGTGCCTTTGGCGCCAAGAGCCAGTGCCTTGATCACGTCCTGTCCGCTGCGGATACCGCTATCGAGCCAGACTTCGACCTGGTTGCCTACTGCGTCAACAATGGCCGGCAGCATCTTGATGCTCGAAGGTGCACCATCGAGTTGACGTCCGCCATGATTACTCACGATGAGTGCATCGGCACCGACCTTGACTGCCATTCGCGCATCCTCTACATCCAGAATGCCTTTCAATACTAGTTTTCCACCCCAGCGCTGCTTGACCCAGGCAATGTCGTCCCAGCATAGGCTCGGGTCGAATTGATCATACGTCCACTCAGCAAGCTGGCTCAGGTCATCGACGCCTTTGACGTGCCCCATGATGTTGCCGAAGTGGTGTCGGCGGGTGCCGAGCATTCCTTTGATCCAGCGGGGTTTGCTCAGCATGTTCAGGATATTTGCAGGGGTTGGCCGAGGAGGGGTGCTCAGACCGTTTTTCAGGTCTTTGTGCCTCTGGCCGCTGAGTTGCAGATCAAGAGTAAGCACCAGTGCATCACAACCTGCGGCTTTTGCTCTATCAATCAAGCGGCCGATAAAGTCACGGTCACGCATGATGTACAACTGGAACCAGAAAGGGGATCCCACCTCATCAGCAATATCCTCCAGCGAGCAAATGCTGACGGTCGATAAGGTGTAGCGAATGCCCGCCGATGCTGCAGCCCGAGCCGCAAGAATTTCACCGTCGGCGTGCATCATGCCAGCGAGCCCGGTCGGGGCGATAGCGACTGGCATTGCCATGTCGATTCCAAGCATCTTGGCTTTCAGTGAGCGGTTTTCGATGTTGCGCGCTACCCGCTGACGGAACTTGATCCGCGCAAAGTCACTTTCGTTTTCTTGATAAGTGCTCTCAGTCCAGGAGCCCGTGTCGACATAGTCATAGAACATTCTCGGCACACGCCGCTGAGCTAACAGGCGAAGATCTTCTACGCAAGTAATGATGGTCATACGGCCACTCCCCAAAAACATTGATGGGGATGCTAGCGGTTATGGAGCGAGTGGGCGGGGAAAAAAATGCGCGTCATCTAGGCGTTTTTTTCCGTTAGAGCGAGTGCTCCAATTGCATCTGGGCGCTGGATACCGCCTCGCAACAAATTTGCTTGAGCCAGGCTACGAACGCATCGGCCGCTACCGAAGGTTGAAGTACGCTCACTTCATAGTGAAAAGATGGTTTGCTACGAATCTTGCCTAAGGGTACCAACCTGCCATCAGCCAACCACGACCGAGCCAGCGATGGCCGAGCAAGTACCACCCCTTGGCCGTTCGCTGCTGTTTCCAACATCATGCCCAGGTCGAGTAACACTGGACCCACATGAGGTTCTGGCAGATCCAGTTGGGCCTCATTCAACCAAGGACGCCAAGGCTCCAGCGGTGAGCGTAGCAGGGGGAGCCGGGAAATATCGTCAAGCAAATGCAGCGAGCCGAACCTGGTAAGCAAGTCTGGTGCTGCCAGGGGCTGCAGTTGCTCGTCCAGCAGTCGGTGCTCTGGTTCTACCTTGGCGCTATCGCCACTGATATTGATATCCCATGTACCGCCGATGCTACGTGCCAGAGGCGCCGAGAGTTGAATTTGCAGATCTATGTTCGGGTGCGCCGCGCTGTGCTCTGGAAGACGAGGAATTAGAATTTGGCGAGCGAAGGTCGGTGGACAGCAGATGGTGAGCCGCTGCTTTCGCTGGGTCAGGCGGTTATGCATTGGGATTGCGACCAACTGTTCTAGTATCGGGGTGATCTGTTCAAGATAGGCTTGGCCCTGAGCGGTGAGTGTCACGGTACCGCCGAGGCGATTAAACAGTAGTACACCGAGAAGCTGCTCTAAGCCCGATACGCGCTTTCTGAGCGCGCTGCTGGTAACCGATAATGACTCAGCGGCTCGATCAAAAGACTCCATCTGTGCTGCGGCCTCGAATGCCAATAGGGCATCGAGAGAAGGGAGACGATAGTCGTTGAATCCGCTCATGCTTGCTCCCGAACATTAAAATTTACTACACCTTGATTGCTCCCGACCGACTCGTTTTTCGATGAGGAACCAAGCGAAGCAGTGTATACCGTTGGTTTTTCATGTCTCTTGTTATTGGCTCCCAAGCCCCCCTGATAAAAGCCGTCTGGCTGTCCTTGGTCGATGCGCCGGCTAGTGAGGTTGTGTTCAAGCGGACACGTTAGCCAGTACTCGCTCTGCTTGAATTATAAATGGTCTTTGTAGTGATATAGATCAATCTGTGTTTTGGGGGCCTGAAACCGACGATTAGCTAGAGGCTATCGTTTGGCAAAAGTCAGGAAGGGGTAAGCGAGCGCGACCTGTGAGGTCGCACTTGGCATGAAGTGAGGAGGGCAGGGGGTTATTCGAACAGAGAAGGATCTACTTTTTTACGTCGGGCCTGCTCCAGGTGTCTGCGCATCTGGTCTGCTGCTGCCAGCCGGTCCCCTCGTTCCAGGCAGTCGAGGATCGCGAGATGCTCTTCCGCCTGGCCTTTGCGTGGGGCTCGTGTGCTGGCTTGACGGTATTCTACCAGTCGACGCAATTGGTCGAGACGGCGGACGGTTTGATGCAGGAAGCGATTGCCGGAGCACGCCGCCAGTGTCTCGTGAAACAGTGAGTTCGCCTCAAACAGCTCCTGAGGAGTCATAGTCAGGTAACCACCGTTGGCAATGAACTCCTGTTGTTTGCGACAGGTAGCAAGCGTTTCACGATCTATTTGAAATGTGGGTGAGAGCAGGCCAGAGGGCTCGATGGTTGCGCGGAATGAATAGCTTTCTTCATACGCCTCGACTGAATCGATCATGGGCAGAAGCCGCCATCCTTGACCCGCGCGTTGTTCAATCCATCCTTCCTGCTGGATGCGTGAGAGAACCGCTCTCAGCGCTGCCCGAGACACATCAAACCGACGCATGAACTCAATCTCGGTAAACAGTTCGGGAAGCTGTCGGCTGAGACGTAATTCGGCAAACTTCAGGTAGAGCGGATCGTCACTGCTCTCCATGACTTCCGAGGCGAGGTCTACTAGATCGTCGCTGGAGCGGGCTAGAAAAAGCCTCGATTTCGGTCGTATGTGAGCATGCCCTTTTCGACCAAATGGCCCATGGCAAACTTGATTGGAGTACGTGAAACGTTAAGCGTTGCCGCCAGCTGTGACTCGACCAGGTGATGTCCTATATCGAAGCGTTCACGACGCACGTGAGAAACAATGTCACGCGCAATGCGTGCTTGCAGAGGACTTAGAGGCATTGGATCGAGAACCAAATAGAGCTGACCATGGAATCGCCATTCTAGCGTGTCGGTAAGCTTAACGGCAGAGACCATTTTTTTGCCTCTGCCGAGGTTTGTGTTGCTCCGAGCGCCTGTTTTATCGAACTTGGTAGAAGGGGAACGCCCCGAACAACAGGCCACCAGCGAGCAGGCCGAAGCTGGCAAAAATTGCCCACTTGAGAGCGAAGCGCTGGTGGTCACCCAGATCGACTTTTGCCAATGCGACCAACAGGTACAGGGACGGTACCAGCGGGCTCAGCAGATGGACAGGTTGGCCGACCACTGAGGCGCGGGCAATTTCAAGAGGCGTGATTCCATACTGAACGGCTGTCTGTGCGATCACGGGCAGAATGCCGAAGTAAAACGCATCATTGGACATGAAGAATGTGAACGGCATGCTGACCAATGCTGTGAATACGGCCAGGAACGGGCCGAAACTGTGTGGAATGACAGTGAGCAAACTTTTGGCCATCGCATCCACCATGCCGGTTCCAGACAGGATGCCTGTGAATATCCCGGCGGCAAAGATCAGCGCGGTGACGGCCAGCACATTCGACGCATGGGAGGCGATACGTTCCTTTTGGTGTTCGATACTTGGGTAGTTGATCATGATTGCCAGTGCGAAACCGACCATGAAAAGCACCTGGATTGGCATGGCCCCCGCGACAAGGCAAGCGATCAAGGCGAGTGTGAGAATCAGGTTTGGCCAGAACATTTTCGGACGGCGATGCACGTCACACTCTTCTGCCGATCCATTCCCCAAAGCCATCGATCCATGGTGAAAGTCTTCGAGATGAAGCACTCCGAGCGCGGCACGCTCTTTGCGACCCAGCACAATGGCCGTAAATATGAGGCAGGCCGCCCCCATCAGCATGGCAGGAATCATCGGTAGGAATATCTCAAGCGCATCGACATGCAGGGCGGCAGCGGCGCGCGCTGTTGGCCCACCCCAGGGTGAAATGTTCATGATGCCGCTGGCGATATTCACTACGCAGACCATACCCAGCACGTTCATACCCAATCGCTGGTAAAGCGGCAGAAACGCTGCACAGGCGATCATGTAAGTGGTTGAACTGTCGCCGTCCAGGGATACCAGCATCGTCAGCACGGCAGTGCCCACCAGAACCTTCAGTGGGTCTCCTTTCACCAGCTTCAAGATGAAGCGCACGAGCCCGTCAAAGAGCCCCGCGTCGATCATGATGCCGAAGTAAAGAATCGAAAACGTCAACATCACGCCCGTTGGTGCGAGGGTTTTTACACCGTCGAGCATCATGCCGCCGAGGCCCGCGTAATGGCCCCCGATCAAAGCGAAAACGATAGGTATCAGGATCAGCGCAATAAGCGCCGATAGGCGCTTTGTCATGATCAGGTACATGAAACAAATGACCATTGAAAAACCAAGGATTGTTAACACGGTCCTACTCCCACTTTTATTAGACGTATGTGGCTCTCGTCAGCCGCGTGGCTGTTCCAGATCCATGGTTATCAAGTCGAGGCTGGCTCGAAAAAAAGGGGAGTGAGGATGGAGCTGGGGCATGTGAGCTTGATCATGGTGAGCCTCGACTTTCTTATGTTTATTTTTTCTACCGTACCCAACCGGGCGCTGCGTCAGAGGAGCGACTGTGCACAGTAGAAATCGTTGGTTGGGGTACGTCCGATCTCGGGTTTGAGATGACTCGGACAAATCAACATTGATCTATATCGTGACAAAGTGCAATATGGTTCTCACAAAAACATTACCCGTACAGCCTGTGAGGATTAGCCAATGCCTAAATCAAAGGGTCGAACCGTTTCCGCCAACGGCATCGAGTACCGTGTAAGTGATATTCGGGGGGTTGTGACTGACCTGGGAGGTGACTACGCCAGGCTGCCCTATAGCCTGCGAGTTCTTGCCGAGAACGTTTTGCGTGGTGAGGGCGATCCTGAAGCCGCACTTAAAGTGATATGTGCCCGTTCCAAAGAATTCGACATCCCGTTCCGCCCGGCCCGGGTTGTGCTGCAGGATCTGCTGGGTACGCCAGCACTCGTAGACCTCGCTGGTTTGAGAGATGCCGTCGCGGAGAAAGGTGGTAATCCGCGCTTGGTGAACCCGGTGACCCCAACCCACCTCGTTGTGGATCACTCGCTCAACGTCGAACGCTGGGGCGATGCCAGTGCTCTTGCTGATAACGAGGCAATCGAGCGTGAACGCAATGCGGAGCGTTTCCAGTTCCTGGACTGGTGTAACAAGGCATTCAGCAATCTCTCCATCATTCCCTCGGGCAAAGGCATCCTTCACCAGATCAACCTTGAGCGTCTGACCACCGTTGTAGGTACTCAGCGCCGTGGCGACGAGCTATGGGCTTTCCCGGATACGTTGGTAGGTACTGATAGCCACACCACTATGATCAACGCCATTGGTGTGTTGGGCTGGGGTGTTGGCGGCATTGAGGCCGAAGCCGCGATGCTGGGCAAATCACTGATGCTGCGCCTGCCGGAAATCGTTGGTGTGCGCCTGGAAGGCACATTGCCTCAAGGCTACCTCGCGACCGATATTGCACTGGCGTTGACTGAACAACTTCGTAATGCAGGTGTGATCGGTTCCTTCCTTGAGTTCTTTGGCCCGGGCGTGCCACAGCTATCACTGGCAGACCGTGGAACCTTGTCGAACATGGCGCCGGAATTCGGTGCAACAGCAGCAATGTTCGCAATTGATGACCGGACGCTGCATTACTTGCGTATGACGGGGCGTGGCGGTCAGATTTCGGGACTGACGGAAGCGTATGCGCGGGCACAAGGTCTCTGGCATGACAGTCTTGCCGAGGCTGAATACAACCGTGTCGTAACACTCAATCTCAGCACTGTTGCACGCTCGATAGCCGGGCCTAAGCAGCCACACCAACGCATCGTATTGGGACAAAAGGCGCCTGCCACCAATCTTCCTGCCGGTCTGGACAATGGCTCGATAGTTCTCGCTGCCATTACCAGTTGCACCAACACCTCCAACCCAAGGGGAGTAATCGCTGCGGGGCTGGTTGCGCGTAACGCACGCAAGCGTGGACTGAAGAGAGCCCCCTGGGTGAAAACCTCGTTCGCTCCTGGCTCCATGGTGGTATCGGACTATCTTGAGCGGTCTGGCCTGAATGAAGATCTGGACGCTTTAGGTTTCAACCTGGTTGGCTATGGCTGCACCACCTGCAACGGTATGTCCGGCCCGTTGCTCAGCACCGAAATCGAAGACGAAATCCGTGCTCGCAAGTTGGAGACTGTGGCTGCGACTTCAGGCAACCGTAACTTTGAAGGCCGAGTCCACCCACTGGCGCGCGAAGTTTTCATCATGTCGCCACCGTTGATCGTCGCTTATGCGATTGCCGGCACCTACTTGATTGACCCGGAAAAGGACGCATTGGGTCTCGACGACAAAGGCGTACCGGTCTACCTGCACGAATTGTGGCCGAGCGATGAGGAGCTGACGCAAATCGAAGCAGATAATTTGACTGCCGATTTGTTCGACAAGGCCTACGAGGATGTTCCGCGTGAAGCAGGCTTGATCGCCAGCGATCTGCGCGCCGGTGTCAGCGACCAATATGCCTGGCAAGAAAGCAGCACTTACATCCGTAAACCTCCATATTGGAGCGAAGCGGTGACTGCGACAGACACCACCAAAGACCTCAGCAACATGCGTGTGTTGGCCATGCTCTCGGACAACATCACCACCGACCACATCTCGCCATCTGGCGCGATTCTTCCAGAAAGCGATGCGGGCCAATACCTGCAATCGCATGGCATCGCAGTACCAGACTTCAACTCCTATGGTACGCGTCGTGGCAACCATGAAGCGGCGCAGCGTGCGACCTTCGCAAGCCCTCGTTTGAAAAACGAACTGCTTGAAGATGGCCGTGAGGGCCCGTGGACGTTGCTTCTGCCCGAGAAAGAAGTCACCACGATTTTCCAGGCCGCCGAGATCTACGCACAACGTAAGCAGTCGCTGATCGTTGTCGCCGGTAAGGAGTACGGAAGTGGATCCTCGCGCGACTGGGCTGCAAAGGGCCCCCGTCTGTTGGGTGTTCGTGTGGTCGTGGCCGAAAGCTTCGAGCGTATTCACCGCACCAACCTGGCTGGCCTCGGCATTCTTCCGTTGCAGTTTGAGGGCGGTGTTTCTCGTCAGAGTCTGGGCCTGAATGGACGTGAAACATTCAGCGTTGAAGGCATCACCGCAGACTTCCAGCCGGGCGCAAAAATCACGCTGGTGATCGAACGTGAGAGTGGTGAGAAAGAGCGCGTCACGGTCGTGAGTCGTCTGGATACCTTCGAAGACGTCCGCTACTTCCGCAGCGGTGGTTTGCTGCCACAGCTTCTGATCGAAAGCATGAAGAACGCATCCGTTAACTGATGCACCGCTGATTCGTTGGAGTAAAAAAATGACCCAAAGACGTATTCCTGCCGTTTACATGCGTGGCGGTTCCAGCAAAGGCGTGTTTTTTCTTGACGAGAGCCTGCCACCGGCAGGTGCGGAGCGTGATGCGATCCTGCTTCGTGTGATTGGCAGTCCGGATGTGTATGGCAAGCAGATCGATGGGATGGGCGGCGCCACCTCCAGTACCAGCAAGGTTGTGATCATCGGTAAATCCACCCGTGATGACTGTGATGTGGATTACCTGTTTGGTGCGCCGGCGATTGAGACCCCTGTAATCGATTGGTCAGGTAACTGCGGAAATCTGAGCTCGGCGGTTGGCCCTTACGCGATTTCCGAAGGCTTGGTGGATGCACCTCGCGATGGCATGGCAGTTGTCCGCATCTGGCAAGCCAACATCCAGAAGCGAATCATCGCTCACGTGCCAATGCGTAATGGTGAGGTTCAGGAAGAGGGTGATTTTGTACTCGATGGCGTAGCTTTTCCTGCTGCCGAAGTTGTCTTGGAGTTCCTCAATCCCGGTGGTTCAGATGGCAGCATTCTGCCAACCGGAAATGCCATCGATGAATTGGACATTCCGGGCGTCGGTAATCTTGCAGTGACACTGCTGAATGCTGGCAACCCGACCATATTCGTAGACGCGGATAAGGTGGGCCTGAAAGGCACCGAAACTCAAGACCAGGTTAACGGTGATGCGCAGTTGCTTGCACGGCTTGAAATCATTCGCGCCCATTGCACGGTGGCCATGGGCTTGGCCGAGAGTGCGGAAGAAGCAACGCGATTGCGTCCTCATACTCCGAAGCTATGCATGGTTGCTAAACCTCAAGCCTACAAGGCAGCGGGTGGCAAACAGGTTGAGCCAGGTGATATCGACGTGATTGCCCGGATTCTCTCGATGGGCAAGCTTCACCATGCAATCACTGGCACCGGCGCTGTTGCTGTCGCAGTTGCAGCAGCACTTGATGGCACGTTGGTCAATCGCATCGTCGGCGACGTCAGAGATCGTCAGGTACGCATGGGACACACCGCTGGCAGCGTCGCTGTCGGTGCGAAAACCGCCTTTGTAGAGGGCGCCTGGACAGTCGAAAAAGCAGTCATGAGCCGCAGTGCTCGTCGACTGATGGAAGGCTGGGTACGCATCCCCGAAGTGGTTTGATTTGCCAGTGTCATGCCGAGCGACGCTCGGCATGAGCACACCTGATTCAATGTCGCATTTGACGTTGACAGACATTCAGGTGGACTTACTGAAAATGGCCATGTGATTAAAACCGGCAGCCCTGTTTGTATGATTTTCAAAACGACCTGACCGCCTGATTCGCAGAGACCTGGAATGCTTACTTTGATCGAACTACTCAACTCGCCAACGTTCTGGCTGGCAGTGGCGCAAATCATAGCCATCGACATCTTGCTCGGGGGCGACAACGCAGTTGTCATTGCATTGGCATGCCGCAAGCTCCCGGAAGCTCAGCGTAATCGCGCCATTCTTGGTGGCGCGCTGGGTGCCATAGTGCTCCGCATTGTGATGATTTTCTTTGCACTGCAATTGTTGGAATTGCCGTACCTCAAGTTCATCGGGGCAGCACTGCTTCTCTGGATTGGTATCAAAATGCTCGTTCCAGAGAAGGAGGATGCGCATGACAACCTTGCAGCCAGTCCTCGGCTGTGGGGGGCGATCAAGACAATCATTGTCGCTGATGCTGTCATGAGCCTGGATAACGTTGTTGCGGTCGCGGGAGCATCTAAAGGAAGCCTGGAGTTGGTGATCTTTGGCATCGTCATCAGCATTCCAATCATCATCTGGGGCAGCAAGCTGGTGCTCCATTTTATGGATCGGTTTCCATTGATCGTCACACTCGGGGCGGCATTGCTTGGCTGGATCGCCGGAAGCATGGCTGTCGGTGACATCAGCTTGCCAAGCCTCCCGTCATGGTCGCACTACGCAGCCGGGGTGGTCGGTGCGATGTTGGTCTTGATTGTGGGCATGCTCGTGAAGCGTCGTCAGCAAACTGATGGCGAGCTGTCTCCAGAGATTGAAAGAGGTGAACAGTTATGAGTTCTGATATTGCAGCTGTGCGTCGCGATTTGGCCCCTTATGGCGAACTGCGGGTAGCCATCAATCTAGGTAATCCAGTCCTGGCCCAGCGCGATGAAGCCACCGGCACTTTAGGAGGTGTATCTGTTGCGTTGGCAAATGCGTTGGCACAGGAGCTGGGTGTCGCGGTCAAGCTGGCTGCATACGATGCCGCTGGGAAGGTGTTTGCTGCCTTGGAGGACGGGCAGTGGGACTTGGCGTTCCTAGCTATTGAGCCAGTACGCGCGGAGAAGATCGCCTTTTCAGAACCTTATGTGAGTATCGACGGCACCTACCTCGTTCGTGAGCAAAGCCCTTACCAAAGTGCATCTGACCTGGATGCGCAAGGTCACAGGATTTCTGTAGGTCGTGGTGCCGCGTATGACTTGTATCTCACACGCACTCTTCAGAGAGCTGAGCTCGTCAGAGGGGAGACCTCAGCGAGCGCTATTGATCTGTTTTATGAGCAGGGATTGGAGGCAGCAGCGGGAGTGCGGCAGCCATTGGAGCGGTTTGCAAAGTCAGCTCAGGGAGTAAGGGTGCTGGCAGACAACTTCACCCAAATTCGCCAGGCGATGGCTGTTCCGAAGGCTCGGAGCATCGCAGCTGCGTACATTCAGGATTTTATAAGTCGTCGCGTAAAAGATGGCTTCGTGGCAAATGCGCTAGCCGAAAGTGGGCAACATGATGCGCGAGTGGCACTGCCAAAAGCGTACTAATCCAGACAGCATTTTTGCTCCAGTTTTCGGACATCGTTGTTCAGTGTTTGAAAAGTGAAGGCTCCAAGTGCGGCATCGAAGATTACCTTGAAATCAGATATTTCTGTTTTAGCGTGTAGTGATGAGGGTAAGCGTGGAAAGTAAAAGCCGGTTGAATTATCTCGGAGCGCCATTGGTGGGAGTCATCGGTGGTCTGCTGGCGAGTTGGGTTAGCTGGCCCTTGTTGCGCAATGTGATTCTCTGCAGGCAGTTTTTCAATCGCATATAGCGCGCAAGATCTCCCGCAGGTAGCTTGACCAAGGAATATCGGTGAATCGACTGCAAATTCGATAACAGCCAGTCGAAAATCGACAACCCGACAATTCCAAAAACGTGAGGGCGTACCCATTCGGCGGCCAATTACGAACGGGGCGTCAAGATGGCCAAGGCAACCGCCACGATGAAGAGCGCCGGCACGTCACCTGCCAAGTGCCCCATTTGCCCCGGCTGGGTGACCGCCTGGACGGCCATGATTCCTCCGTGTACGGCGCTAGACCACACGGTGAACCAGATCAGGCTCAGATTGGCTAATGGATCACGTGCGGCCAGGATCAAGAACACGCCAAGTGTGGCGTAGATGCCAACGATCATCATCGGGTAGTCCGAGTGACCGACGTGCCAGGCCCAGCCGGACGGCCAGAACAACATAAGTGGGTAGAGAGCAAGGCACGCGAGGCCAGCCAAAACTAGAACGACGCGCAAATACCTGAGGCGATCGGCTACGGTCATGGCGGACTTCCTCTTTGGGCCTAAGACCCCAAGTTGGGGTGATAACGCCTTCACAGGCTTGATGGATAACATTCCTTGTTCTGTCGTCTATTCCTGACCAGGCCGGGCATTGTGATAGTCGGGTAACCGCTGAAGGGGCTTATACACCAAGGACGGAAAGCCCAATCGGCTCAATCAGTTCCGGCAGTAGACCAAGCATAGCTACTCATTTGCTATCGCTCCGTCCACCGAACGCTTCTGGTCGATTGCTGCCTGTCACGAAGGGCAGAAAACGACCCGTAGCTGACATTCGAGATATTAGGCTTTGTGCGCGTGGCAATGGACGAAGCAGTGGCATTCTGCTAGCCAGCAATCTGAATCAAACTCGCATCAGAGACGACAGCCCTGCCAACTCTGGCTTTCGGGTAACGACTGCGGCGAGTTAAACGATCAATTTTGCGCAGTCGGCGCTTGTTTATAGGATGTGCAGAACACAGGACTAGGGAATTAGTCTGGTTGTCGTGTTTATGGTAGTCCTCTGCTCTAAGGTAGAGCGGTCATTCGACGCGTAAATTCTCCGATGCTTTTTTATAAACTCTGCGAAACGTGCACCTGCTGCTTCAGCCTCTGCGTGATACTTATAGGTTCCATCTTCTTGCAGTAGAAAATAGCCTACAGGCATCTTTAACCCACTCTCTTTACCGTTGAACGCAAAAATCTCGAGCAACTCAAGCTTGTGCTGAGATTCGGGGCGGAAGCATACGTTCTCACCGCCTTGATAAACCGTAGATGGGTATGCCCAACCGTCAGGGCTAATATTTAAGATTGAGTTGGTAAATTCGCTACTGAAAAGGTAAGCGCCTTCCCCGGCAGCCAGTAGGTTCTGGTTAATAAACTTCCGAATGATGGAGAGTTTTTTCCTAGTATCCGACGGCAGGCTGGTATAGAACTTATTGCCCACCGTTGCCACAGTGAGTATTTCTTTGGATTGATAGGCCATCAGGAGTACATTGGACTGTGGCTCGACTCTAACCTCTGCAAATGTTGTAGGTATTTGGCCCTCTGAGGTATAGAGCAAACCTTGAGACGGCCGGTTGACACGACCGTGGTATTTAACGCGATCGTTGGGGGCCGCCCAGAACTCTGACTCTGGAAGGTCTTTGAACTCAGAATCCCAAATTCGCGCACGGTAGAAAATGCCGCCAGGAAAGTATTCCTTCTCCTGTGCAGCGATGGCGCCCGCTCTCACAGCCCCTGTTGAAATCATGATGACTTCTTTAATTCGAGCGTAGATGTCTTGGGAGTCTAAATTTTTATAGTTATCGTTAAATTTCTCGATTCTTCTTTTGAGTTCTTTGCTGCTGACATTGCGCAATAAAAACACTATGTGGGCTAGGTCTTCATTTGACGCGCGTTCGCTATCCATTTCTAACATCGACATTTAAAGCCTCTAGCTCTCTCGCGATCTGTATTATAGTTCCCCCAGAAACCTTGTTAATCAAGTAACTGGCTTTATACCTACTGGGGGGTAAGATAAGAAGGGCAAACCTAACATTTTAATATAACCTTCGGCTAGGAAAATTTCCTCTGAATTCAAGGCGTCAGCGGCTGGCCGCTTCTGGGCGAAAACTGACTGTCCTGAACGGTCAATGAGCCGGCTCGGCCGTACGCTTGTATGGTGGGTTATTCGCAGGGAAGCAATCTTGGAACTCCGTGTAGATGCCCACCATAGTTCCTGCCTCCTGCGGTACACCACTCAGGAACAGAAGTAGATTGCCTGCGATTCCGAGCAGACCATTCGAGTGCTGGATCTCTAATAAAACCAGCTCTGGTGGAAAACCCCTTCCGTGACGATTAACTGCATGGATACCTCCATGCACGTAGGAGTTCAAAGGTCCCCAAGAGTAGTGCTTAAACTCCTTTAGGAGAGCTACCGGAGCGTGCGGAGCTTTCACCTCAATCTCCTCCAACATTTGGCTGAGCATAGGAATTTTTCTTGCCTGCTTTGCCGTCTCTTGTGTGAGTTCAGCAAGCATCAAATCCACCTGATCATCCTTGGCTACATAAAGAACCCAAAGTGCGCGAACTAGTGATTCGTACTGTACTCGTAGTAGCGCAGCAGCAGAGGTGTACAGCCCTGCTGCTACCAGATGTTTCAGGCTCCGGGCGTGCTCAAATCCTAGACTAGCTAGCGCTTGGGTTGCCTGACGGCGGCTGGAAGCATCGACTAAAGGCAGGGCGAAAAAGCTGACAAGCCGGTCCTCAAGCATGGACGAACGTGCCAGTAATTTGTCGAAGTGCATACACATACCCAGGTCAGAGAAGAGTCATTTCAGCAGGTTTCTATCGGCACCGGGCAATGACCGAATCTGGCCGTTTTTTGCCTGTCGCGACCGATTGAATTCACAATCCAAAGCAGCCAGTCGCTGAAGCTTAGCTTGCGGAGCAGCAGAACGAGATCCCGGAGATCAAGAGGAATCGCTTGGACGACTTGTTATAGGCATTCACTTCGCACGAAAATGCCGAATAAGCTCACTTGCCTTTATGGATGCATAAAAAATTAAAACTGAACAAGCTATAGCAGCCACCGTCGGACCGACGGGGTTTATACCTACTGCGATTTGTATATATATAGATATAAACAAGATAAGGACTGCGTAGCTTATGGCGACCTTGTTAAATGTCGCCAAAAATAACGGAGCTATTGAAATTATAGCCGAGTGAGCTGCAGTCGTTAAAAGTATCTCCATGATCAGTCGAAGAGGAACGCCGCCAAATTGTGCTTGCGCAATTGCAATAAAGGGTTCGTACAAAAGCACCTGTAATGCCCCAACGACAGCCGCACTGATTCCAATAAAGGGCAAGGTTGTTTTTTTCGTAATGTTCATCGTACTTCCACTGACTCCTATAACTCCTATTAAGGACATCGTTGTTGCATAAAATCCCTTGCTACACGCTAAGACGTTACTTTTCTTAGATCCTATCATGGCAAATGCGGAACCGAGCAGAGAAAAACTCGATATGAAGCTGGCCAAATTGCCGAGCGTTCGCAGCCAATGAGTAGCGGGCTATGGACTTGCTGACAGGCTGTTGAGTGGCTACTTTTGGCCGATTGCTGCCTGTCGCGGAGGGCAGCAATCGACCCAAAGCAGTCGGTCGAAGCGTGTAGGATTAGGTCACCAAGTTGTCGCTCGTGGTGCGATCTTCAAAGGTCTGTGATGGAGAGCGCTTGTCTCGCGATCAAGAGACTGCGACTGAAATACCCGTCCGGGCAACAAGTGTTTCGGACGCGACCATGAACTGGCTGATATGCGTTTCAGTCATGCCCGTAGACGGAAGGATCGCTTGCCCTTTGTTGTTGAACATCGCGCCGCTGCGATCCTCGATCTCAGGGGCAACAAGTAGCGGGACGATTTTCTTTGCATACGTTTCGGCGGTGGGTGTCAGCAGCCCGATCAGGCCCTCCACGATGCTCGACTTTAGCGAGCCCTTGCCGAAAAAGTTATCGCGGATACTGGTTTTGATAAGGCCGGGATTCAGGCCAAAAACGCTCAAGTGCGGATAGCGTTTCACCGCATCCAAAACGAGCATTTCGTTGCCGGCCACAGTGTTCATATGCGCGGGCATGGCCTTGTAGGACCTTTCAGCATTGAGGTCGTCGAACGTCCCTATCTGGCCCGTACCGGGATACCCCACGACAATCACCCTTGGTTTGCTAGTAGTTTTGGGCCTGTCTGCACCCAACTTCGGTCCGACGCTGCGCAGGATGACCATACGGTTCAGATAACTGACTGCCAGATCGCGCTCAATGCCCTCTGCTGTTTCCTGACGTTGGGAGGCGGCAAAGATACCGGTGGTGAAGATGAGCAGGTCCAAGGATTCCGACGGCAGCAGCTTGGCAACCCGCAGAGCCTCACTCATCAGGCTTAGATCCGCCTGGAGAAATTCGATCCCCTGCGTGCCAGCATCGCGAAAGGTTTGCCCAACGACCAGGATGCGAGCGCCGCGAGAGGCGAGCAAGCGACTCAATGCCTGACCGATGCCACCGGTGCCACCGACGACGGCAACCCGCATCCCTTTGAGGTCAAGGTTCTCTGCATCGACATGGCGCCACGTCAGGCTGCTGTCACGCTTCATATGATGGCTCTCAAATAAATTGTTGGAAACGCATCATCCGCTTTATTGTTTTTGGGATAAATATGGTTTATTGGATTTTACTGATCCATTTATGGGGCAATAAGCGTGGATTTTCTGAATGATATGGCGCTGTTTGTCGAAGTCGTCAAAGCGAAAGGGTTTCGCGGGGCCTCCGAGGTAACTGGCATACCGAATTCCACCTTGTCACGGCGAATCAGTCAGCTGGAAAAGGCAATCGGGTTGCGGCTGCTGCATCGCACGACTCGCAAGGTCGAGTTGACTGAAGCCGGGCAGATCTACTTCGAACGGTGCAAGCGCATTGTCGAGGAGGCTCGGCTGGCGCATGAGCAGCTTGGAGAGATGGTGGCTCGACCGAGTGGGGTGCTACGAGTTTCTTTGCCTGTGGATTTTACCGTCACTTACCTGGCTCCTCTGCTCACAGAGTTCGCTGGTCTCTATCCAGGGATCACCTTTGATCTGGACCTCACACCTCGGCGAGTCGACCTGGTGAGCGAACCCTTCGACGTCGCAATCCGGATGGGGGAATCCGAAAGCTCGCAGCTGATCGCCCGACCTCTGGCCTCGCTAACGTCTTATTTGTATGCGTCGCCGCATTACCTGCAGGTTTCAGGCGTGCCGGGTTCACCTAGTGATCTTGAACGGCATCAGTGTCTGAACATTCAGAAGGCCGGGACGTGGGAGCTGAACGATGGTGTACGAACCATCTCGGTAGCGGTTGGAGGACGCTTCATGGTCAACAGCGTCGGTTTGATTCGACGGCTGGCGGCACTCGATCAGGGCATCGTGCTGATGCCCGAGGAAATCGTGGCTAATGAGCTAGGCAATGGTCAACTTTGCCGTGTCATGCCTCAATGGAAGGGAGCGCCGATGACTGTCTATGCCGTTACCGAGACTCGATTACTGCCTGCTAAGACTCAACTTTTTATCGATTTCCTTCGGGCGCGTCTGGGATGACCGCTCCAGTCATCACACGCTGCCTATAGGCGGATTCTGCTGTGCACTCAACCGACCGCTTCTGGCCGATTACTGCCCGTCGCGGAGTGCAGCGGACGACCCTAGGCGTCATCCTAGCGAAGTCACCAAGCGGGTTTCGATGCCCGTCACACTTTCGGCCGGTTCGTTGATAAGCATGACAGCATCGTCACCCTGGTTCAGATAGATCAGGTAGTCGCCGGTCTCGAAGGTAATCTTGAAAGCT
The DNA here is from genome assembly GCF_020423045.1 of Pseudomonas sp. MM213. Lineage (NCBI taxonomy): Bacteria > Pseudomonadati > Pseudomonadota > Gammaproteobacteria > Pseudomonadales > Pseudomonadaceae > Pseudomonas > Pseudomonas sp. MM213. The sequence continues at coordinate 1,574,664 of NZ_CP081943.1, read as the reverse complement.
ACAAGCCGAGCCTCCTCGTCCAATCTTTTGTCCACGACTCCTTGAACCTCAGTGATGATCTTTCCTTCAAGCGAAAGGGCGGATAATTCAGAAAGCAGATTTTCTCTACGCCACGAACAGGCACTATCTGCGCCAAGCTCAAACGGCGCGGGGGGTGGCAGATCAGATAGCTCAGCACCGACACTTTCCCCATCAGCTAACAAGTACATCGAAACGGTCTGATGTTCGCCACACAGCCACACCAACGATCCTATGTCTTCCGGACACTTCTCATCGTTAAAGTAGTACTGGTCATGCAATAGCACGGAAAGTCGCTGACCCAGCAGCAAACGCGCCTTGTCTAAGTCGTGCTTCATCCTCTCGCGGGAGGCGGCATAGCGGTTAAACACTGGGTAGTATCTCGTTGGCTAGTGAGAAGAAGGCGCAGATCTTAGTCGGGCTGCTCGTTAAACGTCTGCTTATCGCCGATTTCTGTCTGTCAGAAGGGCTGCAAACGGGCCGTAGCGGACTAGCTGAATTGACGCTCATACAGCGTGACATGCAGAGGAAACAACTCACCATAGAGAGGATATGGAATACCGAAAATGTTCACTTCGATGCAAGGCGACGGGAACTCTTTGGAGTAATCCAGGATACTCAGGCCCGCACACGGAATTACCAGGCCCGCTTCGGTCTGAACAGAAAGATCCAGAGCGGTCTGATCGTGGTGGTTCGTGGAGCACTCGCTCTGGACGGCTGTGTACCCATCGGCAGATTCGAATTGGCCGAAAGCAACGCCCATGGGGGGATCTCCGTACTCGAGCGCGGAGTAGCCCACCAGAACCAACCCGCTATAAATTGAGAATCGCCTCATGAGACTGCCTGTTTTTGCCATGCATTAGACCCGAGAGCGGTATATCACTTGGCTAGTAGTTAAGCGAGGGCTAGCCTGTTGAATCCACAGCCGATTGCTGTCTATCAGTTGGTTCTCACAAGGGTCATTATGGGACAGACCACATTTTCTAAATGTGGTCTGTCCCTGAAATCCCAATTGCGGTCATCCAGCTCAAGCGACTATCCCTGTGCTTTCTTCAACCCTTTCAAACGCACATTCGCCCGTTGCACAGCGGCCATTTTTTCAGGCCGCTTCATGCGTTTCCACTTTCTGATGTCTTCCTTGCTCCGTCCACAACTCACACACAGATCGCCACTCAGTTGGCAAACCGAGATGCAGGGGTTTTCGATTTCTTTAGCCATCGTCAATAACCCTTGGCCAGGCGCTTCTGCCAATCGCCACCGTGAGTGCGCTGGCATTCTTCCTCGGAGTCAAAGCGGACATTGAGGTCTGAAGGGCTCAGATCGATGTTGGCCTCATTCAAGGCGATAGTCGTGAGCTCAAAGATGCGTGTCTTCGCGTTAACCTGGGCGAGCTTTTTGTCAGCGAGGGTTTCGAACACCCAGATCACCTTCAGGGTTTCAGCCAATGCGTTCAGGTCAGTGATGTGGGTGAGCCAGGTAAAACCCTTGATTTCACTTTTTGCTGTTTCGCACGCATCAGTGAGCGTGGCAATCAATCGGCGTTCGATCCGCGCCAGTTCACGTTTCCCTGGGGGCATTACGGTTTCCTTTGGAGGCAGTGGAGGGGAGGCGCTGAATCAGGCCGGTCGAAACTCGACCGTCAGATGGCTGACTTCATGAACCGGCTTCAGACGTTCACGAATGCTGTCGGCGTTCGCAGTGGCTTCACCAAGGACGCTGACGATGGCCGCATGCGCTTGCGGTCCAACTCGCCAGACGTGCAAGTCAGTGATGGTGGCATCCCCAGGTTTCTCAACCCGTTCACGGATTTCCTCGGCAACGTGTGCGTCTGTCTGATCCAGCAGTACACCTGCGGTGACCCCCATCAAGATCCACGCCCAACGCGCGATAACGATAGCGCCGACAATGCCCATGACCGGGTCCAGCCACACCCAACCGAGATACCGGCCGGCGAGCAGTGCAGCAATGGCCAGAACCGAAGTCAGCGCGTCTGCGATGACGTGGACGTAGGCCGATTTCAGGTTGTTGTCGTTCCCATGATGGTCATGATCGTGATCGTGATCGTGCCCATGACTGTGCCCGTGACCCAGCAGCAGAGCGCTGACTATGTTGACGATCAAGCCGGCAATCGCGATGAGCGTCGCGGTGCCGAACTGAACTTCCGTTGGCTGCAAGAGACGTATGACGGACTCAACGCCAATTCCCAGGGAGACCATACCGAGAATCAGCGCCGAGGCGAACCCGCCCAAGTCTCCAACCTTTCCGGTACCGAAACTGTAGCGCTGGCTGAAAGCGTGGCGTTTTGCGTAACCATAAGCCGCCGCCGCGATGCCCAATGCGCCGGCATGGGTTGCCATGTGAAAGCCATCGGCCAGCAACGCCATCGAGCCCGTCATATACCCGGCGGTGATCTCACCGACCATCATCACAACGGTCAGTATCACAACCCAAAGCGTACGCTTGGCGTTTTCGTCGTGTGCTGAGCCAAGGAACATGTGGTCGTGTGTGTAGTTGATGTTGGAGCTGCTCATGAGTGTGTACCTGCGTTCACTTGGAGTAACGGCGAATGGCTTCAAGAAGTTCTTCGACGCCCTTGTTTCGCTCCTCTTCGCTGAGAGCAGGGTTCGCGACATGCTCCCGCGCGTGGTCCTCGATGATTTCTTCCATCAAGCCGTTGATGGCTCCGCGGGTGGCGGCAACAAGGTGCAGTGTTTTGGCACAATCGAGATCCGATTCCAATGCCCGTTCAACGGCTTGGATTTGCCCGGCGATACGTTTTACGCGTTTGAGAAGATCGCCTTTGTTTGCTGCAATATGGCCCATGGGATACCCCCCCTGCCTATGTATTGCGCATGATAGGCATACCCCCTATACCTATGCAATGTCAGGGGCGGAGAGGGCATCTATAACCCCTGGCAGGAATTTGCGAGGGGGCAATCGAGAGGACCTGGAATGAGCGCTTCTGGCTGATTGTTGCCGTTCACCATCGACACTGATGCTCGCCAGCTGCCCCCTTGGACTCGAGCAATGGATATCGCTTGGATGAATGGCAGTTCCTCAGCCTGCGGGACGTCTGGAAATCAGCTGTACTTAAAATCCGACATCGAGTTCCTGGAGATCAGATTATGAGAAAGCACAGGACGTTTGGTTGGGTAGCGATGATTTTTCTTCTGGTGGCGAACGGGGCAGCTTGGGCGGCCACCGAACGAGCCGAGACGCGTCGTTCCGCGCGCGATGTCAGGCAGGAAACGCGCCAGGGTGCGCGTGAGACGAAACAGGATTGTCGAGCAGCCGATGCCCAGAGCAATCCCGGTTGCCGACAAGACAAGCGACAAACGAAGCAGGAAGGACGTCAAAAAGCCCGGGATATCAAGTACTGAACCTGGACGCTCGAACGGCGGAAACTGGCCGATTTCGGCCAGTCATGGACGGCAGAAATCGGCCAATACCCGATATTTCTCACCCTGGCTCGCAGACGTTTTCGGTCCATGTGCCGTCACAGCCAGCACGTGAAATCTCGCTCGAAAATCCGTCATAACATGTTATGACCTCACTCAAAAATGCCGTTTGGCCCAACAAATACGGCGTTTAATGGACGAATGGTCGTAAGGCGTCAAGCGCGGGGAATTGCTAGGGGCCTGAAGCCACTACAGGCGACTCAGATCGGCGCGTTCGTCGCGGTGAAGTGAACTTCACTTTGATCACGTGTCACATTAAGTCCTCGTTAAGAGAACTTCAGTGGAGGTACAGCCTTATGAACATGGCCACAATTGTCAGTGCCGTGATTTCCAGTCTCGCGCCAACTGTCTTCGACCAGAACGGCCTGCAAGAACCCGGCGCGCATGTCTCAGCCGTCGATTACCACTACGGAATGGAAATCGATGTGAAGCGGGTATTGCAGCGCACTGATACATCCAACAAGACAGGCGTGGTACCGGTGACCCTGGTCTATGAAGACAGCCTGGGTGAGGTTCACAAGATCCGTTTCCTCGAATGGGGCGCAAGCCCAGCCAATCCCGCCAGCATTGCCTGATCCGCTCGCCGATAGGGTTCTGGATCTCGCCGACCCCAGAAGCGGAAGTTAAACCTCATATGCACTAAGTACGGATGATTAAAAGTTCATTCGCGAAAATCACTATTATCCTGGCAGCGTAACACTGCGAGATTATTTAATAATAATTGTTGGATCCTAATTACAATCAGCAACGGCAAACTCCAATCAAGCTGTGCCGAGAGCTATGTTGATTCACTATTGAAGTCAAGAGGTAACCATGGAACTTAGTATGATTTCTTCGTCCACCGTGGAATATTTTCGTTTGGGCGTTGTATATTTCCATCTTATCGCCTGCTGTGTTGCAATCGGTCTTGTCTTGACCAGTGACGTTGCAATGGTCAAGCAACTCCTGAAAGGGGACGTGTCGGGTCACCATGATGACGCACATATGGAAAGCCTTCAAAAAACCGTCGTACTTGCACTTGTAGCTCTTTGGATTACGGGCATTGGCATTATCGGGATCGATTATGCCGGCAAGGGGATGGAGTATTTCCAGAATCCAAAGTTGCAAGCAAAAATCGGGATCGTTGTACTGCTGACATTTAACGGCTTCCTGTTGCATAGCGCTGTATTGCCGGCGCTGAAAAAAGCCGGTTCGTTACTTGAACTTTCCTTCAGCCTTCGCATGCTGGCGCTGTTCTCGGGGGCGCTCTCTGGCGTGTCGTGGTTCTATGCCGCCATGTTGGGTGTTGGTCGTCCGCTGGCCTGGAAATACTCGCTGATCGAGTTGCTGGCAGCCTATCCGGTTCTCATCGTCGGTGGATTCGCAATGATGGTAATGCTCACCGCCTGGGCAAAAAGCAGAGATGCCGACGGGCGTATGGAGCAAGGCACCTGGACGCAACAAAACGCCGCCCTGGCTTAATGCTAAAGCCAGGTTGAATGAGCAAGTAATGCTTTAGCAAATAACTACCACTGTTATCTATTAATAAACTCTCACTTGAGGAAACCCAAATGAAATCCATAAAAGTTCTTTTCGTCGCCGCCGCTCTGACCGCTTCCACTCTGGCTATGGCCACAGGTGGCGGTGATCGGACCTTCACACGCATGGAGTCGGCCCGGAAAGTCTCGATGGAAGCCTTCCAGGTTGCACAGAAACAGAAGGCTGAAGCCGCTGTTGCCGAAAGCAAAGCCAAGGCGACCGATCGCACCAACGGCTGATCTGTGTAGGGTCATTAGGGGACAGACCACATTTTCTAGATGTGGTCTGCCCCTGAAATCCCTGAAATCCTCTCTGGCTTGACCCCAAAAAACACTCTGAAGTACTTGCTCGTTCAAGCTGCCCAGCGTAGTCCCGCGACACTCAGCAGGATCAATCCGATCCAGACCATTCGCCAGAGTGAAACCCCATCACCCAACCAGTACATGCCGACAATGGCTGTGCCGGCGGCGCCGATGCCGGTCCAGACTGCATAGGCGGTACCGACTGGCAGAACGCGCAACGCCATCGTCAACAGGCACAAACTGCCGGCCAACACGATGACGGTACCGGCCAACACGGCGGGCCGTTCAAAGCCGTTTGCAGATTTCAAACCGACCGCAAAGGCGATTTCCAGTAGTCCGGCAACGATCAGCATTAACCACGAAGTGCTGTGTGTCATTCGATGAAACCTGTAGGGGCAAAAAAAGAAGCGAGCCGGTGAAGGCTCGCCAAAGGGAGGTAAAACGTCAGTTGGCCAACAGTTTGCCGCTGAACAGGCTGATCAGGGTTTTCACCAACAGCACGGCCAGTGCCACGGTGAGGAACAGCAGGATCGCCGCAGCGATGACCATCAGCAGAGCGTTGTCCTGGGCATGTGCATATTTCAGCGCCGCATTGCTCAAGGCCGCGATAGGAAAGCTGATAGCCCACCACGAAGGGGCAAAGGGCACATCGCGACGGAACACTTTGAAGCTCAGCACCACGAACAGGAACAGGCCGAAGTAGAACAACACACTGGCAAACCGGTCGATTTCGCCGAACACGTTGGTGTACGCCAGGAAACCTACCTCGAAGGGTGCAATCAGGACCATCAACGAAGGCACCATGCCTTTGGCCAAAGCGGCCTCATGCACCAGTCGCGAAAAGATCCGGGTGAAGAAAACCAATGCCAGCACCGCACCCACGGCGAGGGCAAACAGGTTGAACTCCGCAGCCCAAACCATGGGCATGTGCGCACCGGTTACCGCGATGTCGAGGGTGGCAACACCAGGGATCAGCCAGGCAGGCACGGCATTCACCGAATCCTGATTGCCCGACAACAGACGCGAAACCACCAGGCCTGCGAGCAACACCGTGAGCGCGCTGCCCAGTATCCACAGAGCCTCTGCGAGCCACTGGCTATGGGGCGCAGCGACTGCCGAAAGCAGCAACAGGGCAATGGTGACGGTGCCAAAAAAGTTGCTGGCAATCGGATGGTTGAACTCGGCCTTTACTGCTTCAGGGTGTTTCACCCATTTGCTCAGGTAACCCAGGGTCAGCAGCACGAATACCAGGCCGGCCAGTGCGCCAATCGCTTCTCCCAATGCGCCGCCGACGCCGAAATATTGGCCACTCAAACGCCAGGCCAGTCCCAGGCCAGCCAGACCCATGACTGAACCGAACAGGTTGATGGGCAGGTTTTTGATCGACGTCGTACTGCTTGATACCGATTGTGCAGCTGCGACGGAGGAAGTGTATGCAGTGTTCATGGCGGTCTCCCGTTTGACTGAATTTGCTGTTGGAGCTATTTTCAGCCGAAAAGACCATGGCTGAAATAGTCACATAACGACGTATTCAGCCAATGATTCGACGAGGACAGACATCATGCGCATAACTCTCCTGGCGTTCCCCCGCGTGCAGCTTCTGGATGTCATCGGCCCGGCAGACGTCTTTGCTGAAGCGGCAAAGCAGCTCGGCAATCCGCGCGCCTATCGGGTGGAAGTCATCGGTACCGACAAGGGGATGATCAAAGGTTCAAGCGGATTGAAGCTGGGCATCGACGAGACCTTCGATACCTATAAAGGCAAGATCGATACGTTGCTCGTGGCCGGAAGCCCACACATCGATGAAATTGCGCTCGACCCTGCACTGCAAGAGTGGCTGCGCCGACAGGCGAAATCCGTGCGCCGTATCGGCTCGGTCTGCAGCGGTGCTTTCTTGCTCGCCGCCGCTGGCCTGCTGGACGGACGCCGAGTTACCACTCACTGGAATTCCAGCGCAAAACTCGCCAAGGAGCACCCGCAAACGCAGGTCGAACCCGACAGCATCTTCATCAAGGACGGCAACATCTACACCTCGGCGGGTGTCACGGCCGGCATGGACCTGGCCCTGGCGCTGGTCGAAGAGGATCACGGCAGAGAACTGGCGCTGAGCGTTGCCCGTGAAATGGTGATGTTCTTCAAGCGGCCTGGCGGACAGTCGCAGTTCAGCGCGCAACTGGCAGCGCAAACCGCAGAACGCAGCGTAATCAGAGACGTGCAGGATTATGTTTTGGAGCACCTGAAGGCTGACTTGAGCGTGCCCACCCTGGCTGCCCGCGCCGGGATGAGCGAGCGCAACTTCGCCCGTACCTTTAAATCCGAAGCGAATTCGACCCCGGCCGAATTTGTCGAGCTGGCGCGCATTGATGCGGCCAGGCGGCTAATCGAAGGCTCGGACGTATCACTCAAGCGCTTGGCCGATACCGTCGGCTATGCCAATACGGACGGGTTCAGAAGGGCATTTATGCGACGCCTCGGAGTGGGGCCGAGCGATTATCGCAAGCGGTTTTCATCCGTGTGATGCAGAGGTAGGCGTCAGCGACATTGATCAAGCGACTGCATAAACATTCTGATAGTCGCCTGCATGTATTCTTTGATGGGCTTGATGCATCTGCCTGGCGTCGCGCCTGTCAGCCAATGTGGCTATTGCAAATCACCCATTGCACACATGACAATGCGAGTCATTATCACTCGCGAATTATTCCATCGTCATGTCCGCCAACGATTTATCCCTGCGTAGCGCCGTCAATGATCTGTATTGCGACCATCACGGTTGGCTCAATGGCTGGCTGCGCAAGCGCCTGGGCAATGCGTTCGATGCGGCAGACCTGACGCAGGACACCTTCGTCCGGGTCCTCAAGGCGCGTAACGCACTCGATATTCGCGAGCCGCGACCTTACCTGTCGATGATCGCCAAGGGTTTGCTGATCGATCTGTTCCGCAGGCGGTCATTGGAACAGTCCTATCTGGAAGCCTTGGCGGCCATGCCCGAATGGCAGCAGCCTTCGTTGGAGGAGCAGGCGATCCTGTTGCAAGCCCTGATGGAGATCGACCGCCTGCTGCAAGGATTGGGGACGAAGGTCAAACAGACGTTCATCCTGTCTCAGTTCGACGGCTTGACCTACCCGCAGATTGCCGAGCGCTTGAATATCAGCTCTCGCACGGTCAACAACTACATGGCCAAAGCCATGGAGCATTGCTGCCTGATGCAGATTCAGTTGCAACTGGCATGAGCCTTTCGCCCGCTGAGTTGAAGGCAATCAGCGTTGCCGCCCAGTGGTACGCCCGACTTCGGTCGGGTGTCGCCACCGATTCGGACCTGGCCGCCTGGAACGACTGGCTGGTCGCCGACCCTGCCCATCGACAAGCCTGGCAACGCATGGCGGACGTCGGCGAGCAGATGGCCAGTGTGCCGGGTGCCCTGGCATTGCCAGCGTTGCGTGGTGCTGATCGATCCCGGCGTCAGGTGTTGCGCAGTGTGCTGGTGCTTGCCTCCGCCAGTTCACTGGGCTGGCTGGGCTGGCGCAGTGAAACCTCGAAGAACCTGTTCGCCGATTTTCGCACCGCCGTGGGTGAGCGCCGTGAGTTCCGGTTGGCGGATGGCAGTTCGTTGCTGCTCAATACCGACACCTCAGTCAATCTTCGTTTTGACGGTCGTCAGCGTGTGCTCGAACTGTTGCGTGGCGAGATCCTTGTGACGACCGCTGTCGATCCCTTGCAGCGACCCTTCAAGGTGCTCACCCGTCATGCAGAGGTGCTGGCGCTCGGGACGCGTTTTATCGTCCGGTCCCTTGAACAGGGCGGCGGGGTGGCGGTGATCGAGAAGGCCGTAGAGGTCCGTTCGGCTGGCGGTGGCTCGACGGTGCGTCTGGAGGGCGGCCAGTCCCTGGACTTCGATGGTCACTCGGTGGGGGCGGTACGGCGCAACGACGCAGCGGTCGGCGCCTGGCAAACGGGCAGCATCATTGCCATCAATCGTCCCTTGGCCGAGTTGCTGGCCGACCTTTCGCGCTATCGCACAGGTGTGTTGCGCTGTGATCCGCGTATCGCCCAACTGAAGGTGTCCGGCGCTTTCCCCATTGATAACACCGACCTGGCGCTGGCTGCGCTGGAGAGTGGTTTCTCGCTGCGGATCACCCGGTTCAGTCGATATTGGGTCGACGTGTCGCGTGGTGATTTGCTCTGAATGTGGGCTTGCTCGCGATAGATCTGAAAATAATTTTTTCGGCCTTTGCACTTTTCATACACATCGTTCGGCTCATCCCTCAGTGAGTTTTTATTGATTGTTTTTGGGGGAGGGTAAGCATGTCTCGGGTGTACAAGTCTGATCGTCTGGCGACCGCAGTGACGGTCGGGCTATTGGCGGCAACGACGGCGGGCGTCTGGTCAACGGCAACGCTTGCGGCACAGGTGCCGGTGCAACAGCAGAGCCCGGTGAAATCGTTCAACATTCCCGGCGGCAGCCTGACCGAAGTGCTCAGCCAATTCGCCAGTGCGGCGGGTGCCGCCATTTCCTTTGATGCGCGACAACTCGAAGGGTTGAAATCCCCGGGCCTCAACGGTGCTTTCGGGATCAGCGAAGGGTTTGCGCGGATTCTGGGTGGAAGTGGTCTGCAAGCCGAACCCCAGGCCAACGGTACTTATGTCCTGCGACCAGCCACGGCTGCCGGCGCGGCCCTGGAACTGGGCGCGACCAACATCAATGGGCAAATGCTCGGCGCGACCACCGAAAACAGCGGCTCGTACACCACGGGTGCGGTGACTATCGGCAAGGGTGAGCACTCACTCAGGGAAACGCCGCAGTCGGTCACGGTGATGACGCGCAAGATGCTCGATGACCAGAACCTGAACACCATCGACCAGGTCATGGAAAAGACCCCGGGCATCACCGTCTACGACTCGACCATGGGCGGCAAGTATTTCTATTCGCGCGGGTTCCGCATGTCGGGCCAGTATCAGTACGACGGCGTCCCTCTGGACATGGGCAGCCTCTATGTTCAGGCCGACAGTTTCAGCGGTGACATGGCGTACTACGACCGTGTCGAAATCCTTCGCGGCGCAGCCGGGATGATGAAAGGTTCAGGTGGCACCGCCGGCGGGGTGAACTTCGTGCGCAAACGCGGCCAGACGGCCCCGCACACCGACATCACGCTCTCCGGTGGCAGCTGGGACAACTATCGCGGACAGGTCGACACCGGTGGCCCGCTGAACGAATCCGGCACCCTGCGGGGGCGGGCCGTTGTCGCCGAGCAGAGTCGGCATTACTCGGTAGACGACGCCAGTCGCAAGGATCAGGTGTATTACGGCGCGCTCGACGCTGATGTGAGCCCCGACACGACACTCGGCCTGGGCGTTGCCTATGAAGATGTAGACGCCAACCCTTGCTGGGGTGGCCTGCCGCGTTACCGGGACCGCAGCGATTTGAAACTCAGCCGCTCGACCTGCCTCGATCCCTCGTGGAACACGTGGCGCAGCCAGCGCACCACCGTTTTCAGTGATTTGAATCACCGGTTCAATGATGACTGGAGCTTGAAGGTCGCCAGTGTTTATACAAAAAACACCCAGGACATCAAGTACGCATTCGCCTCCGGCGCCGTGACGCCAGGTACCAATACCACCGGCATGCTGGGCAGCATGTACGATTACGATCAAGTCGATTACGGTCTTGATGCGTACGTGGATGGCAAGTTCAACGCGTTCGGCCAGCAACATGAATTGATCGTGGGCGCCAACGCCAGTCGTTCGAAAAAGGACGACTTCTACTCGGTGGCGTTTCTGAAGCAACGCCAGAATGTGTTCAACCCCGACAAACATATTCCGGAGCCGGATGACAGTTACTTTATTGACAACTCATCTCGCGGCGGGCCGGTCAATTCGGTGACCAAACAGAAGGGCATCTACTCGACACTGCGGTTGAAACTGGCCGATCCGCTGACATTCGTCGTCGGCAGTCGGGTGAGCTGGTACTACTCCGAAACCGACTCCGACTTCATCAACACAGGCACCTCGGAACATTCCAGCGCTACCGAGACCGGGCAGGTGACGCCGTTTGCCGGTGTGCTTCTGGACCTTAACGAGAACCTGACGGCCTATGCCAGCTACTCGGATATCTTTACCCCGCAAGGCAATTTCCGCTCGGAAGACGGATCTGCACTCAAGCCGCTCGTGGGCCAGAGCTATGAGCTGGGGATCAAGGGCGCCTGGTTCGACGGTCGCCTGAACAGTTCCTTCAACTTGTTCCGCACGATCCAGAAAGATCAGGCGCAGACGGACTACAACTCATCCTGTCCTTCATCCGATGGTTACTGCTACGTCAATGCCGGCAAGGTTCGCGCCCAGGGGTTCGAGGCCGAGATCAGCGGTGAAGTCATTGAGCGCCTGCAAGTGCTGGCGGGTTACACCTATACCCAGACCAAAACCCTCGACGACATCGACACCAGCCTGAACGGCGCAGCGTTCAACAGTTATGTGCCTCGGCATGTGCTGCGCATGTGGGGCGATTACGCCCTGAGCGGGTCGCTTGAGCGATTCACGATCGGTGCCGGCGTCAACGCGCAAAGCGATAACTTCCGGGTTTCACCTTCCAGTGGCGAAAAAATCAGCCAGTCAGGTTATGCGGTCTGGAACGGCCGCATCGGTTACCGCATCGACGACACCTGGTCGGTTGCGCTCAACGGCAACAACCTGTTCGACAAGCGCTACTACGCCACCATCGGTACCGAAACCTTCGGCAACTACTACGGTGATCCACGCAACTTTATGGTGTCGGTCAAAGCGAGTTTTTAACGCAGGCCGCGCTGAAAACGACGCATAACCCGTGAACGAAATGCCCGCTTCGCAAGAGGCGGGCATTTTTTTGGGTTCTTCACGCAATCCCGGGAAACACAAAACTGTAGGAGCGCTGTTCACCGCTTGCTGAACGCCAACCGCGCTGCAAACAGAACAAAGATCATGCCCGTCGTGCGGTCCATCCACTTGATGACTTTTTCACGCCGCAGCACCAGGGCGAGTGGTTGTGTAGCGCGAATCAACGTCAACGACCAGATCAAACCGAGCACCACGTGAATGCTGACCAAGCCAAAAGTCCAGGCAATCAGCGAGTGGCCCTGGGGAATGAACTGAGGGAGAAAAGAGACGTAAAAGATGCCGATTTTCGGGTTGAGCACATTCCCCATCATGCCTTTCAGAAACCAGTTGGCCGTTGGTTTTGCGTCCGTTTCGAGGGGCGACAGCGAGCGGCGCGGGCGCAACAGCATGTTCAAGCCCAGCCACGCCAGGTAAGCGGCGCCGCAGTATTTCAGGACGTTGAAGGCCAGTTCCGAGACAGCGATCAACGCGCCCAGACCAAAAGCGACCGCAGCGCCCCACAGGAAGCAGCCGGCATTGATGCCCAATGCCGCGCGGAAGGCCTGTTGTCGGCCGTCCACCGTTGCGGTTCGCAGGATCAATGCGGTATCGAGGCCGGGTGTCAGTGTCAGCAACGTGGCCGCGAAGGTAAAGGCGAGAAGATTGTCGGCGATGGACATGGGCGTGCGCTTCCAAAAGAGGATGCGCGCACGTTATCACGCGGCGACCTATCGGTTGTGCGCGACGTCGGCCAATTGAGCGGTGTCCACGCGAACAAAAGTGGAGTCGCCCACCGCCGTGAGCACGTCCCCGGCGTAGATCTCGCAGATGACCCGGGTCTTGCGCCCGACATCACCTTCGACTTTCGCCCGCAGGGTCAGCGGGACACCCATCGGCGTCGGCTTGATGAACTTGATGCCGAGGTTGCCCGTGACGCAATTGATGCGCGGAAGGCTGACGGGGTCGCGGTTTTCCGCCCGGTAGTGATAGGCCATCGCGGTCCAGTTGGAATGGCAATCCACCAGCATCGCGATCAAACCGCCGTAGACCAGATCCGGCCAGCCGCAATACCTGGCGTCGGGCACGTGCTCGGCGATGACATGCTCGCCGTCTTCATGCCAGTAGCTCTTGACGTGCAGCCCATGCGGGTTGCGGCTGCCACAGCCATAACAAACGCCTTCCGGCGCTGCGGTGTCTTGCAGGGAAATGTCGGGTGTGGACATGCCTGGGTCATCCTCAAAAGTGTGGGCTGAACATTTTCCGATTCTAACGCCGAACGGATAGCCGCGTTCATTCCCTGTGCAGGCTTCAGTTCATTCCTCGGCGGTGTCTGGAAGCCTGGCAATCACCTTGATCTCGAATTGAAAGCCATACAGCCACGTTACGCCGACTCCGGTCAACGTCGGGTGCGGTGCGTTACCCCAGAACTCCGGCACGATCTTCCAGATGGTTTCGAAGGTCGATTCGGGGTCGACGATGAACACGGTGACATCAATCACATCGTCGAAGGTGCAACCGGCCGCCACGAGGATCGCGTTCAAATTGGTGAAGGCGAGCCGCACCTGTTTCTCCAGATCCGGTTCGGGCGATCCATCCTCAGCGCTGCCGACTTGCCCCGAGACGAACAAAAAGCCGTTGGAGCGAATAGCCGGTGAGTAGCGATTGCGCTCATATAGCGCCTGGCGTTTGGCTGGGAAAACAACATCGCGCTGCGTCATGAAAGGCCTCCATCAAGGGCTCTGTGTGAACGATGAAGGGACTGTAAGGACTTGCATCGGGGCGATAAACGAGCAACCTTGGCCAGCACTGTTTGTGATATCCAAACAATCCTATCGATACCTGGGGCTGCAATGGACCGTTTTGATGCAATGCAGGCATTCGCGCGCGTGGTGGAGGCGGGCAGTTTCACCAAGGCGGCCGAAACCCTGCACATGAGCAAGACCACCGTGACCCAACTGGTGCAGCAACTGGAGGCCCGGTTGCGCGTCAAGTTGCTCAACCGCACCACGCGCAAGGTCAACGTCACGGCTGATGGCGCCGTCTATTACGAGCGGGTGTTGCGGCTGCTGGCCGACATGGACGATGCCGAAACCAGCCTGTCCGGTGCGTCGACGTTGCCCAGAGGCCGGCTGCGCGTGGATGTGCCGAGCCCGCTGGCGAGGATGATTCTGGTGCCGGCATTGCCTGCGTTTTATGCGCGATACCCGGACATCCAGATCGACATGGGCGTCAGCGATCGCATCGTCGACATCATCGATGAAAACGTCGATTGCGTGGTGCGCGGCGGCGAGCTGATGGACCAGTCGCTGATGGCCCGGCGTGTCGCTGACCTGCCGCTTGGGGTGTTTGCAGCACCGAGCTATCTGGCTCGCGTCGGCGTGCCTGTGCATCCGCAAGAGCTGGAGGATTCGGATCATCGAGTCGTCGGCTTTTTGTGGGCGCGCACCGGCAAACCGGTGCCCTACGCGATGTACAACGAACGTGAGCGTGTGCAGGTCAAAGGACGTTATGTGCTGGCCGTCGATGATGGCAACGCATTTCTTGCGGCGGGCCTCGCCGGGCTCGGTGTGCTTTGGCTGCCCAAATACATGTCCCGGGACTACGAGGCTCGCGGTGAATTGGTACCGCTGTTCGAGGGCTGGAGTCTCGAGACGATGCCCTTGTATGTGGCCTTCCCGCCGAACCGGCACATCAGCCTGAAGCTGCGCGTGTTTATTGATTGGGTGGTCGAGTTGATGGCGCAGCATGCGCCGGTTGCTGATCGGCCGGGGGCATGAGGCTAGGGGGTAACGGTCCCTTTTGCCGCAACCATTCGTTTGATCAATAACCATCATCAAGAATCGCAAGTTCTGTTTTTTCGCCAAGGGAGGAGGATAGCCACATACCGAATTCGCCACCGAAGGAACCTGCGCGATGAGAATCTCTACCCTGCTGGCCCTTGTCGCTGTCCTGACCGGCAGCGTTGCCGCCACCGTACCGGCATACGCCGCCGAACAGTCCTGCCACTTCCCGCCGGTCGCCGACAGCGCCGCGACGTTGCAACACGCGCAATCAGTGGGCGTGCTCTACAGCGAAAACACTGTCAGCACCCTCGAATACCTTGAGCAGTACCACTCGGTTGCACTGAACGGCGCGAAGAACCCGGAACTGGATTCACGCATCAGCAGCGCCTTCGTCGACAGCTCCGATCCGAAACGGGCGATCAACTGGCTGATGGGGTCGTTGCAGAAAGAGTTTGCCTCGGTGACGGTCTACGACAACCTCGATGCGCTGGTGCAGGCGCACCCGGACGTGGTGGTGATGCTCGACACTTACAGCCGTCTGGTGTCCAAGCGTAACAACCAGGTTGAAGCGCGGTTCATGGCCAAATTCTACGACTCGAACCTGCAATACATCGGCAAGGCCGAGGGCTCGCGCACACAACAAATGCCTTCGGTCTGGGTGCATGGCAAAGCCGCACCGGAGATCGCCGCGCAGATCGATCAGCAAACCGCATTGCAAGTGAATGCACTGAAACAGTTCGACACCTCGTTGAAGGCGCTGGTGACCTCGGGCCATGTGGCTCAGGTCGCGATCAACTGACGCTTCACCGCAATCCTGTAGGAGCCGGCTTGCCGGCGATGGGGCCCCTGAGCCCTGCATCGATTGTGTTTGCACGAAGGTTTGGCTAATCTCGCACAAACCCGCAAACTCAGGCATAAACATGCACGACCATCACTCGGCCGCCGAACTCCCTCATCTGCGCCGGCAGAAAATCCTGCTGATCCTCGAACGTGACGGCAAGGTCATGGCCTCCGAGTTGAGTCAGCATTTCGCCGTTTCGGAAGACACCATCCGCCGCGACCTGTCAGAGTTGGCCACGGCCGGTCTGGTGCAACGCGTGCACGGCGGCGCGCTGCCTCGGCCCAAGGACACGGGCAAGGATTACTTCACGCGGGTCAGCGAAACCGATGAAGTGAAAACCCACCTCGCGCAGCTCGCCGCCAGTCGCGTGGAGAATGGCCAGATCGTGATGTTCGATTCCGGCACCACCACGCTGCAGATCGCGCGTTCGTTGCCTTCGGACATTTCCATCACCGCCATCACGACCTCGCCGATGACCGCCATCACCCTGGCCGAATACAAAGGCATCAAGGTGATTCTGGCAGGCGGGCAACTCAACCTCGCTACGATGTCGGTCAGCGGACACGAGACCTTGCGCTTGTTGCAGGGCATCAAGGCGGATGTGCTGTTCACCGGGGTTTGCGCGATTCATCCGCAAGTCGGCATCAGCTCGTTGCACTTCGATGAGGTGCCGGTGAAACAGGCGCTGCTCGACAGTGCTTCGCAGGTGATCGCCGTCACCACGGCGGACAAACTGGGCGCGGTCGAGCCGTTTGTGGTCGCGCCGTGCAACCGTATCCATACGCTGATCACCGAGCGCCATGTGGCGTCGGGCGATGTCGGGGATTATCGGAAACTGGGGATCGAGGTGGTTCAGGCACAGGCCTGAACCTGTCCCGCTGGTGTTTCAGCTCAACACGAAATCGACGGGTTCAAGGGCCGGGGGAAGTTGTGTTTCACCCAGTGCCGCGAGGATTTCGCGCTCGATGTTGCGCACCATCGCATGGGTCGGCAGATCGTTTTCGTCACGCCCGAACGGGTCCTCCAATTCATCGCCAATCGCATCCAGGCCGAAGAACGTGTAGCTGACGATGGCGGTGAAAACCGGTGTCAACCAGCCCAGCGACTCTGCCATGGCGAAGGGCAGCAAGAGGCAGAAAAGGTAGGTCGTGCGGTGCAGCAGCAGGGTGTAGGCGAAGGGTAGAGGCGTGTGCTTGATCCGTTCGCAGGCCGCTTGCGACCGGCTCAGGCTCGTCAGGTGGTTGGCCATGATCGTGTAGCGAAACTCACTGATGGCTTCGGACTCGCCGAGTGCTGAACATTGCTCACCGACATGGTTGAGAATACGTCCGCTGATGTCCGGCGCGTTGTCGTCCGGCCTCGGCTCAAGCCACTCACCAGCGGCGTCCAGTTCGCGCTTGCCGTGCAATTTTGCGTTCAGCGCGTGGGCGAACCCGCAAAGGTTGCGCAGGATGGTCTGCCGCGCGTGTGCGTCCTTGATCACTTGGGTTTCGCGGATCATCGAGCGGATCGCGACGATCATTTCGCCCCAGGCTTTACGTGCTTCGTACCAGCGGTCGTAACAGGCGTTGTTGCGAAAGCTCATGAAAATCGAGAGCGACAGGCCGAGCAAGGTGAATGGCGTCGCGTTCACTTTGGAGAAGTAGTTGGGGTGCAGGGTTTCCACGAGCACGATGATGGACGCCAGCAGCGTCACCATCAGACAACGCAGCGCAATTTTCCTGGCAATCGAGCCCTTGAGCGAAGTGAGGATGTTGATCAGATTGGGTTTGGGGCGGACGATCATGGTGCTTTGCCTGTGTCGGAGGGCGCTGTTCACGAAATGAGTGCGCGCAGGCTAGAAGCAACGGGCCGGGGCGTCCAATCACTTTAGATGACCAGTTGATTGACAGAGTCTATGACAACGCCAAACGCCGACCTGTATCTGTAGGAGCGAGCCTGCTCGCGATGGACGTTAACGATAACGCGTTGTCCTGAATGAACGCGGCGCCCTGAAGTCCATCGCGAGCAGGCTCGCTCCTACAGGAGATGCGGTTTACGGCGAACCAAACATCACTGTCCAGTAAATCCCCGAATCGCTTTTCGGGTCCACCGCATACGCCGCGCCCAGCTCGTGGTACTGCGGGTTCATCAGGTTCGCGCAGTGGCCGGGGCTGGCGACCCAGCCATCGACGACCTTGCGCACACTGTCTTGCCCGGCGGCGATGTTCTCGCCGATCTGCTGGCCGCTGTAACCCGCCAGTTCTGCCCGGTCACCCGGCGTGCGACCGTCGCGGTCCTTGTGATCGAAGTAATTGTTGTTGGCCATGGACCGCGAGTGCGTCTCGGCGGCTGTCGCCAGTGTGGCGTTCCAGGTCAACGGCGTGGCGGCGGCAAAGGATTGCGTGCCGCACTGACGTGGACGGCTGCGGGCGACGTTGAGTTCGGCGAGCAGCTTCTGGCCTTCCGCCTGCCAGTCGCCCAGGCGCGCACTCAACAATGGACGGGCCACCACGATGCGCCATTCACGGTCCTGGCGGCTCACGCCGATGTCGACGAATTGCGGATCGAGCACGATCTGGCAAAAGCTCTCCTGGATCGCTTTCATCGCCGCCGCCGCATCGCGCGGCCCGGACAGGCTGATCGCCTGCACGTTCTTCATCGGATAATTCGCGGCGACCATGGCCTGTTGCAGATTGCCGATACTGGTGGCGGACAACACCAGCCGTGGATCACCCGCCAGCGGCGGCAGTTCCGACGAGACCTGGCCTGCGCACCGCTGGTTCTGGCTGCGGTAATCGTTGATCGAGTCGATCAGTTGTTTCTCGTCGGCCGCCAGCGCATTCATGGCGAACAACAGCCCCAGCGACAACGTGGCAAGACGCAAAACGGGTGGCAGGACACGCATGGAAATCTCCCTTGTTCGGACTGCGCCCATGATGCGCGATTTCACCCCTGTGAGCGCAATGCCTTTTCACACCGAAATACAGGTTGTCGGCCGTCTGTCGAAATGAAAACGGGCAACTACAATCAAGCGATGTCGCCGGCCAGGGGCGCTCAGCGTCGACAGTTTGTTGCTTGAATCCAGTCCACTCAGAAGGGTCGATCATGCGCTTGATTTGGATAGCGACCTGCTTTGCAATCACGCTACTCGGCGGCCAGGCAGCGGCTACTGAACAGGAACAAAAAAAGGAAACGGCCGAAAACAAGGCCGAAGTGCTGGAACAGAAAGCGGCGGAGAAGGGGGCCGATGTGCCGGTGCCCAAGTCCGAAGCGATTACCACCTCCGAAGTGCAGGCGGTCGACCCGGCAGGCGCGTCGCCGCTGGACGATGCAATCACCTGCCTGGCGCGCTCCATTTATTGGGAAGCCAAGGGCAAGTCCTCCGCCGACATGGAAGCCGTGGCCAGCGTGGTGATGAATCGCCTGGGCCATGAGGGCTTTCCGGACACAGTATGCGCGGTGGTCAAACAAGGTTCTGAAACCAAGAATTGCCAGTTTTCCTGGTGGTGTGACGGGCGTTCCGATCAGGTCCAGGAAGAAACCCAATACACGATCGCCAAGGAAATCGCGCGCAAGGCACTCAACAAGCAACTCAACGACCGCACCCACGGCGCGATGTATTTTCACGACCGCAACGTGAACCCCGATTGGGCCAGCAAATACATCAAGACCACCGAGACCAGCATGTTTCTCTTCTATAAACCCAAGGGCGGAGAGGCCCATTAGCGATGTCATCTGGATGTCATCGAACCCATGTAAAAATTCTTGCAAACCGTCTTGAACGTACAGCGGGCCTGGGTCTGCTGACAGATGAATTTGCAAGGAATACCTCAATGAAAGGAGATGCCTCCCTGTTTGCAGCCATCGACCTGGGTTCCAATGCGTTTCGCATGATGATCGGCCAGTCGGTCAAGCGGAATCAGCAACTGGTGATCCAGGAAGTGAAAACCCTGCGCGAGCCGGTGCGTCTGGCGGAGGGTTTTCAGGGCGGTGCGCTGGACGAAATGGCACTGGATCGCGGATGGCAGGCACTCGCGCGATTCGGCAAAAAGTTACGCGGCTTTGAGCCCGGTCGTGTGCGGGCGGTGGCGACGAGCGCCGTGCGTGAAGCCGACAATGCCCAGTTATTCCTGGCCAGCGCTGAGCGGCATCTGGGTTTTCGCATCGACGTGATCTCCGGGCATGAAGAAGCGCGGCTGGTTTACGCCGGTGTGGCTCACACGGTTCCCGGTACGGAACGCAAACGGCTGGTGATCGACGTCGGTGGCGGCTCCACGGAATTGATCCTCGGGCAGGGCGCGCAGCCGCTGTTGACCGAGAGCATTGCCATCGGTAGCGGCACCTTTGGTGCGCGTTATTTTCAAGGAGGGCGCATCACGGCCCCGGCGCTGCTGGAAGCCGAGCGTGTCGCCACCCTGCAATTCGAACGCGTGGCGCGCCGTTATCGCTCGCTGGGCTGGCAGCAGGTGATCGGCTCATCAGGCACCGCACGGATGCTCGCCAAAGTGCTCAAGGCCAACGGTTTGAACGACGAAGGCCAGAGCGGCATTACCTACAGCGGCCTGTTGCGCCTGTCGCTGCGCCTGCTGGAAGTGGGGCACGTCAATCAACTCAGGCTCGCAGGCCTGCAAAGTCACCGCCTGAGCATCCTGCCCGGCGGACTGGTGCTGATGCTGGCAGCGTTCAAAGTCTTCGGCGTCTCGCACATGACACCGTCCGAGCCCGGTTTGCGGTTCGGTGTACTGCATGGGTTGATGTCCCGGCACTGAGTGCCAGCCGCGATCCCTTCAGAACTTCGCATAGTTCAACGCATCGACCACGGCCTGCGCCTCGTGTTGTCGGCCAACGGCTTTCCGTTAGGTGTAGACCTGATCAGGGCGTACAGTGCAGGTTAGATGGCCTTAAAAGCTATCAAGCCTCCTTTGCGGTCATCAGGAATTGGCGTCATGCACGAGATCGCCCTCATCGTTTACCCCGAATTCCAGGTGCTGGGCCTGGCCATGTGCGCGGCGTTCGAAATGGCCAATGGCGCCGCCGACGAGCCGGTGTACAGCCTCTCCTTGTTGTCGGAACACGGCGGGACGGTGCAGACCTCCGCCGGTTTCGGCGTGGAAACCACCGCGTTCGATCAGCGCTCGTTCGACACGCTGCTGGTAATGGGCGACAACCTGATCCGTCCGGTTTCATCGGGCATGGTGGCGTTTCTGCGCAGCGCCAGTCAGACCTGCCGCCGGGTCGGCTCGATCTGCACTGGTGCCATCGCGCTGGCCGAGGCGGGTCTGCTCGATGGCCGGCGAGCAACCACGCACTGGTGCCATGCACCGGCGCTGCAACGGGCTTACCCGAAAGTGAAGGTGGAGGAGGACCGGATCTTCATCAACGACGGCAACGTCTGGACCGCTGCGGGCATGAGTGCCTGTGTCGATCTTGCATTGGCCCTGGTGGAAAGTGACCTCGGTGCAGAAGTGGCGCGGCGGGTGGCCCGGCAATTGGTGGTGTACCACCGGCGCGCGGGCGGGCAGTCGCAGTTTTCGGTGATGCTTGAACTCGAGCCCAAGACTGACCGCATTCAAGCCGCGTTGACCTATGCCAAGCAGCATTTGAAGTCCGAGTTGTCGGTCGAGGAACTGGCCAGCGCCGCCAACCTCAGCCCGCGACAGTTCAGTCGCGTCTTCCATGCTGAAACCGGTCAGTCTCCTGCCAAGGCCATTGAAAACCTGCGGGTGGAGGCCGCGCGCCTGATGATGGAAACCGGCCGGCACGCCATCGATGTGGTGGCGACAGAGACCGGTTTTGGTGATCGCGAGCGGATGCGCCGGGCGTTTATTCGCGCCTTTGGTCAACCGCCGCAAGTCATCCAGCGTGCGAATCGAGGCTGACTTTGTAGGAGTCGGCTTGCCGGCGATGGCGTCATTGAAATTGCTATCTGCGTGGCTTAAAAGGTGGTGTATTTGGCATTTGAGACAAAATATTATTGGCGTAATCTTGATCTCGTTGAAGCCCATTCCCCACTGAGATCACCGCCATGACCATCGTCAAAGCCGCTGCCGTCCAGATCGCACCTGTGCTCTACAGCCGTGAAGGCACTGTAGAAAAGGTCGTCAACAAGATCCATGAACTCGGCGAGAAAGGCGTGCAGTTCGCCGTTTTCCCGGAAACCATCGTTCCGTACTACCCGTACTTTTCCTTTGTGCAGGCGCCGTTCGAAATGGGTTCCGAGCACTACAAATTGCTCGATCAGGCCGTCGTCGTGCCTTCCGCGACCACCGATGCCATTGGCAAAGCCGCCAAGGACGCCAACATGGTGGTGTCCATCGGCGTCAACGAGCGCGATGGCAGTACCCTGTACAACACGCAATTGCTGTTCGATGCGGACGGCACCCTGATTCAGGCCCGTCGCAAGATTTCGCCGACCTATCATGAGCGCATGATCTGGGGCATGGGTGATGGTTCCGGCCTGCGCGCCACCGACAGCGCTGTTGGCCGCATTGGTCAACTGGCTTGCTGGGAACACTACAATCCGCTGGCGCGTTACGCCTTGATCGAGGATGGCGAACAGATTCACGCCTCGATGTACCCCGGTTCGTTCGCCGGTGAGCGGTTCACCCGCCAGATGGAAGTCAGCATCCGCATGCACGCGCTGGAATCGGCGTGCTTCGTGGTGAACTCGACGGCCTGGTTGTACCCGGATCAGCAGGCGCAAATCATGGCTGACACCGGTTGCGGCATTGGTCCGATTTCCGGCGGTTGCTACACCGCGATCATCGATCCGCAAGGTGAAGTCGTCGGCGCACTGACCGAAGGTGAAGGCGAAGTCATTGCCGACATCGACTTGTTCCAGATCGAAGTGCGCAAGCGTCAGATGGATGGGCGCGGCCACTACAGCCGTCCGGAAATCCTCAGCCTGAACATCGACCGGACACCGCATCGCCATGTGCACGAGCGCAACGCGCAGCCGAAGCTGGCCGACACTGCGCAAGCGGAAGAGTTGTGATTATGGAAGTCATGACGATCAACCGGTAAACGCTTCACCTGTAGGAGCACGGCTTGCCGGCGAAGGCGTCTTTGAAATCGCCATCGTCGGAACGCCGCCCGCAGCAAGCCGGCTCCTACAGGTTTTGCGTCAACCCGCGATCCCGAACACGCCCGAGATTTGTAGGAGCCGGCTTGCTGGCGAAGGCGTCAGTGAAATCGCCATCGCCAGCAAGCCGGCTCCTACAGGTTGTGCGTCAACCCGCGATCCCGAACACACCTGTGATCCGTAGGAGCCGGCTTGCCGGCGATGGCGTCAGTGAAATCGCCATCGCCAGCAAGCTGGCTCCTACAGGTTTTGCGTCAACCCGCGATCCCGAACACACCCGAGATCTGTAGGAGCCAGGCTTGCCAGCGAAGGCGTCGTTGAAATCGCCATCGCCAGCAAGCTGGCTCCTACAGGTTTTGCTTGAACCTGCGATGCCGTACACACCCGAGATCTGTAGGAGCCAGGCTTGCCGGCGAAGGCGTCAGTGAAATCGCCATCACCAGCAAGCCGGACTCCTACCAAAAGCGTGTCGGTCTTAGAGTTCCATGCCCAGGAAGATCAGCGTATTGCCATGGGCTTCAGCCGCGGCACGCTGGTTGTAGCTGTCGCGATGCGAGCAGTTGAAGCCATGCTCGGCTTCCGGGTAAACCACGATTTCAACGTTATCGTTGTTGTCGAAACGCTCGGCGATTTTTTCCACGGCTTCCAGCGGGATGTGGCTGTCCTGTTCACCAAAGTGCATCAGCAGCGGCACTTCGATTTCGTCGGCGCGGTCCAGTTGGTTCTGGATGCCGCCGCCGTAGTAGGCGATCGCCACGTCCACCAGCCCATTGGCAGCGGTGTGGTAGGAGAGCAAGCCGCCGAAGCAGTAGCCGATGGAGGCAATGCCGCCATCCAGACCCGGTTGTGCTTTCAGGGCGTCGATGGCCAGCTCGATGTCTTTCTGTGCTTTGCCGACGTCGGTTGCGTTCATCAATTCGACGGCGCGTTTCCAGCCGGCTTCGTCGTAGGTCAGTTCAATGCGCGGGCCGTTGCGCCAGAACAGGTCCGGTACGATTACCAGGTAGCCGTCGGCGGCATATTGCTCGGCGACCGAGCGGATGTGTTCATTCACACCGAAGATCTCCTGGATCAGCACAATCCCCGGGCCTTTGCGGGTATGCGGAATCGCCAGGTAAGCGCCGAATTTACCTTCAGCGCTGTCGATCTCGATCCATTGGGTGGTCACGCTCATGGTGGCTCCTGTCTTCGCAAGTGAGTTGGGGCGTAGCTTAATGCGGCTGTGTGGCTTTGAAGCTCGTCAGCCCCTGCATCCGTTTCCACCAGCTGTTGAAGCCGTCCACGGCAAATACCTGTGGCGCATCCGGGGTCATCGCGATGTAGGCGCAACCCGGTGCCAGGTAGAAGTCGCCGATGCTCGGTTCAAGGCCGGCGATATACGGATCGGTGCCTTTAATCTTCATCAACTCGCGCAGCACTCGTTTCGAGTTCTCGATGCCTTGGCGGCGCGAATCCTCATTCTGCCCGCCAATGAAGTCGGGAAACAGATGGTAGCCGAACACCGAGACCAGCGCGCCATAACCGTAGGAATCATAAATGCCCTGGGCCATGTGGGTACGCGCACGGTCGTGGGCGTTGTCCGGGGTGATTGACGGGCCGGGCAGGACTTCGTCCAGGTAGGCAATGATCGCGCCGGTTTCGATCACCCGAAACCCGTCGTGGTCGACGACGGGCACCTTGCCGAACGGGTGACGCACCAGATGCTCCGGCAGGTGTGGTTCCCCTTTGATCACGTTGACTTGGACCTGCTCGAAGTCCGCGTCTTTTTCCACCAGCAACATCTTCACTGTGCGCACATAAGTACTGCCGTCAAAACCGTAGAGAGTGAGACTCATGGCGATTGCTCCTGTTCTATTGGGAGTGGCAGGTACGTTATCGAAACGCCGGCGCCTCAGCGGTGGTTGCGACGCCAGAAGAAGCGAGCCAACAACGTATCGAGACTGAGCTTGCCGGCACCCGAGAGCAACAGCGGCATCAGGGCGGCGAGGTAAATCAGCGGCAGTTTGAAGTTGCCGTAGCCCTTGTTGCTGATGGCGTAACCCTGAGCAAGCTCACTCAATGTAGACCAATCGGCCGGCCAGTGGACGGCGGCCGTCGCCACAAGGGTGACCACGATCAACGCGATGGCCGAAATCCGCGTGCCAAGGCCGACGAGGATGGCGAGGGCGCAAAGCAGTTCGGCCCACATCGACAGTTCCCAGTTCAGCGTCGCCGGTATCTGGTCGAAGGGAAACGGAAAGCGATCCTGAATGTCGGCGAACCAGTTTTCGCCATTCCATTTTTCCAGGCCTGACTCGAAAAATTCCCAGGCAATGAACAACCGCAGGGTCAATGGGGCGAGCCAGCTACCGGCACGGTCGAGATTCAGGTGCAGGCCTTTCACGGCCGACGAGATTGCAGAGTTCATGGACGTGGTCTCCGTTCAGTCAGGGATGCGGGGCTCGCGGCCCCGCGCAAGGGTTACTCGCCGGCGCCGCACTTACCTTCGCCGCATTTGCCTTCAGCCGGTTTTTCCGCGGTGTCGGCGTGGGCCTGGCTGTAGCCGTGGGCCAGTTGTTTCATGCTGAACGCTTCGGACTCGGAGGCCGACGCGACGTTGGACAGGGCCAGGCCGCCTGCGATGATCAGGCCGAGGGTCAGGGAAGAAGTCGAGAGCTTGAACATGGTGATACTCCGTAGCATTGAGTGAGTTGAGCGCTTTGATCGGCTGAGCCAATCGACAGGCACATTTCATCAATCGGGTGTATCTGCGATGTGTCGTTGGGGTGGGGTTTTATGGACGGGGTGTGTCAAGGGCGGGGCTGTACACACTCTGATACGTAACCCCCTAAATTTCCTTGGCCTACACAAATCCTTGTAGGAGCCGGCTTGCTGGCGATAGCGTCCGTTCAGGCGATAAATGTGTCGACTGACCCACCGCTATCGCCAGCAAGCCGGCTCCTACAATGGCATTCCAATTCACAACTGTGATCCGCTGCTGACCACCAGCGTCTAGCGTCAGTGTCCCCGCAATCCCTTGGGGCGAGACTTCGGAACCCGGCATGCAAGCGCTGTTGAACGAGATCCTTGACGCAGTTCGGCCCCTGATCGGTCAGGGCAAGGTGGCTGACTACATTCCTGCCCTCGGCACCGTGCCGGCCAATCAACTGGGCATCGCCGTGTATGGCAACGACGGCGAGCTGTTTTGCGCCGGTGACGCCCACACGCCGTTCTCGGTGCAGAGTATTTCCAAGGTGTTCAGCCTGGTGCAGGCCATCGAACATTCCGGTGAAGCCATCTGGCAGCGCCTGGGCCACGAGCCTTCCGGGCAGCCGTTCAACTCGCTGGTGCAGCTGGAATTCGAACGCGGGCGCCCGCGCAATCCGTTCATCAACGCCGGTGCGCTGGTGATCTGCGACATCAATCAGTCGCGCTTTGCCGCACCGGCCTTGTCGATGCGTGATTTCGTCCGGCGCCTGTCGGGCAATCCGCAAGTCATGGTGGACGGCAAGGTCGCCGAGTCCGAATACCAGCACCGGGCGCGCAACGCCGCCATGGCGTACCTGATGCAATCCTTCGGCAATTTTCACAACGATGTCGAAGCGGTGCTGCGCAGCTACTTCAGCCATTGCGCCCTGCGCATGAGCTGCGTGGACCTGGCGCGGGCGTTCTGCTTCCTGGCCAACGACGGCTTCTGCAAACACAGCGGCGAACAGATCCTCAGCGGCCGCCAGACCCAGCAAGTCAATTCCATCATGGCTACCAGCGGCCTCTACGACGAGGCGGGCAACTTCGCCTATCGCGTCGGTTTGCCCGGCAAGAGCGGCGTGGGCGGCGGGATCGTCGCGGTGGTGCCGGGGCAGTTCACGGTGTGCGTCTGGTCACCGGAACTCAACGCCGCCGGTAACTCATTGGCGGGCATGGCCGCGCTGGAACTGCTGAGCCAGCGGATTGGCTGGTCGGTGTTCTGATAGCGCGGGGTTGTGGCCGGCGCGACTACCGCCACAGCCGCCGAGGCGGCCTGAAAGCCGACCTGTTTCTCAGTTGTCCGCGTTCTCCTTCACTACTGCGACCGCTCATTTTGGACATGTCCACCGATTCCCTGTAGGAGCCGGCTTGCTGGCGATGGCGTCTGTCCAGCCAATACACACGTTGACTGATCCACCGCTATCGCCAGCAAGCCGGCTCCTACAGGGGATCTGCGTACGGTTTCGCAATCGAACGAAATGCGCCGGATGGCCACCGGTTAATGACGCTCCAGAAATTTTGCTATACATTTTCTGACCGCCCATTGCATGGTGAAACCGCTTCATGTCTCTTGCGCTCGAACGTCTAGTCGCTGGCACGCCAATCCCTTTCGCTGGTAACCGCGTCACTGTGGTCAGCCCCGAACTGGCCTTGCGCTTTCAGCCCGGGGACCACCTGTTGGTGGAGCAGGTCAGCGGTGAGTTGTTGCTGATTCCCGTAGCAGACCAGAAAGCAGCAGCGGTCGCGATTGAGCGGGCTGAAGCGGCGTTTACGGCGATGTCCGCCGTTTCCGATCAGGCGATCAGTGCGTTTTTCGACCTTTTTGCCCAACGCCTGGAAAACCAGGACTGCTGGGACTTGATCGAAGCGGCCAACCGGGCCGACATCGAATGGGCCAAGTCGCGTGGACGCTCCACCACACGGTTGCTGGCCGATGAGCGCATGCGTCGTGACATGATCGCGGGCCTCAGGGCCTGGCGCGATGCGTCAGCCTCGCGTGGCAAAGTGATCAGTTGCGTCGAGCATGACGGCTGGAAAGTCGAGCAGGTGGTTTCGCCGTTGGGCATCGTCGCCTTCGTCTTCGAGGGCCGGCCGAATGTCTTCGCCGACGCCGCCGGCGTGTTGCGCACCGGCAACACCGCGGTGCTGCGCATTGGCAGCGATGCCTTGGGCACGGCGCAAGCCATTGTCACCCACGCGTTGAATCCGGCATTGAGTGAGGCCGGTTTGCCGGTGGGCGCAGTGTCGCTGGTGGAAAGCGTCAATCACGCCGCCGGTTGGGCCATGTTCGCCGACCGTCGTCTGTCGTTGGCGGTGGCCCGAGGTTCGGGGCGTGCGGTCAGTCAGTTGGGCAGTATCGCGCAACAGGTCGGCACTGCCGTCAGCCTGCATGGCACCGGTGGCGCCTGGCTGGTCGCCGACAAGGACGCCGACGCCAAGCGTTTCGCCGCCGTCGTGCGCAATTCCCTGGACCGTAAAGTCTGTAACACCCTGAACGTCTGCCTGATCCACCGCGATCGCGCCGCCGAACTGGTGCCGCTGTTTCTGGACGCCCTGGAAAAAGCCGGCAGCGCCCGGGAAGAGGGCTGCAAGTTGCACATCGTCGAGGGCAGCGAAACGTATTTGCCGGGCCGTTGGCGGACTGCAACCGTCGAGGTCTACCGCCCCGACGGCTACCAGACCGAAGCGTTGGCCGAACCACTGCCCGAAGACCAGTTGGGCCGCGAGTGGGAGTGGGAAGAAACCCCGGAAGTCAGCCTGAAGATCGTCGACGACCTGGGCCAGGCCATCGCCTTGTTCAATCGCTACAGCCCGCAATTCACCGTGTCGTTGATCAGTGAAGATGCCGAGGCGCATGAGCGCTTCTACAACGCAGTCAACGCACCTTTTGTCGGCAACGGGATTACCCGTTGGGTTGACGGGCAGTACGCGCTGAATAAACCGGAACTGGGGCTTTCGAACTGGGAGAGTGGTCGCCTGTTCGCTCGCAGCGCGATTCTCTCGGGCGACGGTGTGTTCACGATCCGTAGTCGCATGACGCAGATCGATCTGTCGGTCAAACGCTGAGAACCCGACCTCAAGCGCAGACCGCACTATAATTAAGGGTGTCTGCGACTGCGTCTTGAGACAGGGGTCCGCCATGAAACTTCAATCCTTCGATCATTACTCTCATAAGCTGGAATTGGCCGCGCATGACGCGTGGCTGACAGCCCGGGTGAAGTCGGCCTTGGCGTTGGCCGATCCGACCCTTGGCCTGCAAGTCCATGTCAAAACCCTCGCGGGAATGGTGATGTTGAGTGGTCGCGTCAACACGCATAAGCAATGTGAGCAGGCTGTTGCGCTGGCTCGCACGGTCAGTGGTGTCAATGAAATCGATGCCAGGGAATTGCTGACTCACGTGTTCACGCCTGGAAGCTTTCCAACACCGCCCAACGCCGAGGAAAACCCGGAGATCCGGCCATCCTCGTCAGCCAAACCGGAAGACAAATAAAGCGGGGTGCAGCGCTTCCGTGAATCGGGCGCGCTGCATTTTCACTTCGCGGTTATTGAGCGCGGATGCTGATTGGCTGCAAGGTGCCAGCTGAGGGCGATGGCCCTCTGGTACACGGATCAAGCCGCTTCAACCGCTTTGCCGTAAACGGCGCACGTGCTCGGGTGCTCGACCAGCGACACGAACGTGCGGCTGTTGGCATCCAGTGCATCGATCGACCCGGTTTCGATGTCGTAGACCCAGCCATGCAGGTTCAGCAGGCCTTTTTCCTGAGCCAGTCGCACGCTCGGGTGTGTCTGAATGTTCGCCAGTTGCGCGATCACGTTTTCCCGCACCATCGAACTCACTTTCGCCGCGTCGCTGGCATGAGGCCGGGATTCGTTGATGACCTTCGCCGATTCCGCATGTTGCAACCAGCCGCTGACGGCGGGCAGGTGATCCATACATTTGCAGCTGGCGACGGCTGTCATCGCACCACAATCCGAATGGCCGCAAATCACGATGTCGGTGACGCCCAGTACGGCCACCGCGTATTCGACCGTGGCCGATACACCGCCCGGATGCGGGCTGTAGGAGGGCACGATATTGCCGGCGTTACGGATCACGAACAGTTCGCCGGGTTCTTGCTGGGTCAGCAGTTCCGGTACGACACGGCTGTCGGAACAGGTGATGAACAGCGTGCCGGGGTGTTGCGTGGTGGCCAGGTGTTTGAACAGGTCAGTCCGTTGCGGGAAGGCTTCCGTCTGGAACTTCAAAAAACCGTCGATGAGCGCTTTCATGGGGGAGTTTCCTTTCAAATGATGGGGGATCAGTTCGAGCAGCCGGTGCCAAACACGCTGTAGTCCAGAATGTGGGTGGCGCCTGTGGAGTCCTGGTACGTCATTTCCACGGGGACGACCCCGCACTCATCGGCAATCGGCGTGATGCTCACGACATGCGCGATGTCCAGTTTCATGCCGTACTCGTACGCGACGGCCGTTTCTTCTGCGTAAACCTGGGCAGACATGCCCGCTAACAACGACAGCACCAACAGAATTTTTTTCATGGGGCATCCTCCAGACCAATGTGGTGAACAAAGAAACAAGCGGGGTTCTGGAACTGGCCCGCACTTGAATGCGGGCCGGGATCAAGTCAGAAAGGACGCAGTGGCAGGAACTTGCCGTCGAGGGTGATCACGGCGCGGGAGCCGCCTTCCGGGTCTTCGACTTTTTTCATGTCGAGCTTGAAGTTGATCGCGCTGATGATGCCGTCGCCGAACTGTTCATGAACCAGGGCTTTGAGCGTGGTGCCGTAGATCTGGATCATTTCGTAGAAGCGGTAGATGGTCGGGTCGGTCGGCACACCAGAGAGGCTGCCGCGCAGTGGAATGATTTGCAGGCGAGCCACGGCGTCGGCGTCCAGGTCGAGCTTCTCGCCAATCACTTTGGCGGCGCTTTCCGGCAGTGGGTGCTGACCGAGCAGGGCGGCGGTGACATAGGCCAGGCCGAGGCCGGTGCCGTCGGTCAGGTCCTGCCACGACAGGTTTTTACGCGCCTTGGCATCGAGGATCGAGGTGGTCAGGGCCAGGCTCGGGTCGTTGTAAGCGTGGGACTGTTGCATGGTGAATCTCCTATCGGGTTGAGTACTGCTTGGGTGTGAAGCAATCTTCTGCCGATTGATTCATAGCGTCCAAGACCGATATACAATGCATTGCATAAGCCCTGCCTATAGGTTGATCCCGATGCTGCTCCGACATTTGCGCTACTTGCTGGCGGTCGCCGACCACGGCGGCTTCACCCGTGCTGCCGAGGCATTGCACGTGTCCCAACCGACCTTGTCGCAACAGATCCGCCAATTGGAGGAAACCCTCGGCGTGAGCCTGTTCGACCGCACCTCGCGCACGGTCAAGCCAACCGATGCGGGTGAGGCCTACATCGAGTGCGCTCGGCGGGTGCTGGTGGAACTGGAGGCGGGTAAACGGGCGTTGCATGACGTGAAGGACTTGTCACGGGGGACGTTGCGATTGGCGATGACGCCGACGTTCATGGCGTATCTGGTCGGGCCATTGGTGCGCGACTACGTGGCGCGCTATCCGAACATTCACCTGGAGATTTTCGAGTTGTCGATGGACGACATCGAGGCCGGGCTGCTGGATGACTCACTGGACATCGCCATTGCATTTGATCAGGTCAGGAATGCTGACATCGAGTCGATCCCGGCGTTTACCGAGACGCTGGGAGTGATGGTCGGGCGGGATCATCCGTTGTACGAAAGCCAGGTCGCGTTATCCGCTGAAGCGGTGGCCCAGCTGGAATTTGCCCTGTTGGCCACGGACTTCGTCACCCGAACCCGAATCGATGAGTATTTCGCTGAGCAGCAGATCACGCCAAAAGTGGCCATTGAGGTGAACTCGGTCAGCACCTTGCTGGAAGTCATTCGCCACACGGCGATTGCCACCATCCTTCCGGAACCCATCGCCACTCAGGACCGCGCGTTACGCAGGATCCCGTTGCTGGGGGAGGCGCCCAAGCGCGGGGCCGCGCTGCTGCGGCGTAAAAACAACTACCACAGCGCGGCGTCGGTGGCCTTCATGGAACTGTTGCTGGGAACCGTTGAGGCGACGTCAGTCATCCACTGACTGGCACACGCCGTTGGAGGCCTTGCCGGTGGAGGTCACGGCGACCGAATCGTCATCGGCGAGGACAATTGACAGGGTGATGCCGGAGCCTTTGGCTTCGAAGCGGCGCTCACTGATGATTTTGGTGTCTGCTTCCTTGCCGTTGATCATGACCGGCCCATCCTGATCCGCCTGGACGAGAAACTTGCCGGGGCACTCCACCGCGAATGACGGGACACCGTCGACGCTGTTTGCCTGAGCAACACTTGTCAGAACCAGCAACAGCGGGAATATCAGCTTGTTTTTCATCGCAAGTCTCCAGTGACCAACAGCGGATACGCTTAACAATAGCTTTGTTTGGCAAACCGGAGACAAACAAAAAGGCCCCGCTCGTTTATTCGAGCGGGGCCTTTTTTATTGCGATGGTTTATCAGTAGAACCGATCAATCACCCGAACTTCATTCTGGTTCTGCATCGAGTCCCAGGCCTGCTTCAGCGTTTGCAGGACATTGCCGATGAAGTCTTTGTCGGCTGCAGCTTTCTTGCCGACATAACCCTGGCCGCGACGGTACATTTTCAGTCGGGCCAACAGGTTCTGGTTGTTCTGGTCGAACTCGGCTTCATGGGCATGCGGCGACAGGCAATCGATATGAACCTGGCCCGATTTGCTGATCCACAGAATGTGGCTGTCGTGGCTGTCTTTTTGCGCAGCGAACATACGAGCCAGTTCATCGATAGTAGGTTGATTGTTCAGATTCATAATATGCCCCTTGACCATTTGGTGATCTTTCAAAGTTGATTCGCTAATACAAGTAGCCCATCGGTTAGTTGATCCCTGGCACCGAAACCAGGACGTCAGCGTTCGGCCGTCGAGAGTGACGGGGTTACGCGTCTGTTGCATGTAGTCGTGTTGAATAACTGCTACGCAATAGCGTCACAACGAAGAGAAGCAGCGAATACCTTCAGGCCACTGCCGACGTTTTCAGGGTCGGCCACAAGCTTCATGAGGATTGATCGCCAGCGCTTCTCGTCCTTGTACTGGACGTTCGGGCCAGGTCAGCTTCTTCAATCTGCCTTGTGGGCAGCGTGTATCCGGGAAAAACAGCTCGGCGGTCAGACGAGCTTGCTCAAACATGTTGCTGTACTCCCGATCGGGGAGATGTCTGCATCATGCAAGGGCAAATCGGAGGCGTCAACGGTTTTGTAGTGATTATTTTCAGTCACTACATATTGTCGGACAAAGCTGTTTGGAATTAGAAAGCAGCAGGGTGAAAGCGCCCCTCAGGACGAGGGCAGCGAGCTTTGGAAGCGGTAAAAGGTGCAGGGATAACCGTCTACTGGCTGATGATGCCGGGAGAACGTGTTACCCGTGAGGCCAGGTATCACACGGGCCCAGAACTGCCGTGCAGGCGGGTTGGCGTCGATGTGGAAAATCTGCCATTGCCCGGGAAGCTGGCTCAAGAGGGTAGAAACGACAAACGTCGCGACTCCTTGGCCACGAAAGCGTCGGCTGACAAAAAGGTAGCCGATGTTGTACTGGGCGCCAGGCAGGTGGGTGTTGTCATCCACGGTCACAAACCCCGCCAGTTCCCCGTCGACCTTGATCAGGAACGGGCGGGTTGCGGGGTTGCGCCAGTAGTCCTGTTGCGGCTGGATGCGGAAGAAGCCATGCCCGCCGAGTTTGAGCGGGAGCCACTCACTGAGGTCGTACATATAGAACTGCATCAGGTTTTCGAGCGTTTCCAGTTCGTCTCGCTGAGCGGCGTGCAGTTCTATCGAGGGCATGCGGGCTGACTCCTGTTCAGAGCGGAATCAATCAGTGAGGCGCGAAGTCGTATTTACCACCTTTCTTCAGTGCGGCTTGATAGGCCGGGCGCGCCTGGAAGCGCTCGATCCAGGCCGCTACATGAGGGTAGTTGCCGAGCTTGCCTTGGGCGCGGGCGATTTCGCCTATAAAACTCATCTGGATATCGGCTGCGCTGAATTCCTTGCCCAACAGGTAATCGGACTGGCTCAGCGCGGTGTTCAGATAGCCGAGGTAGTTGGCTACTTCCGAGTTGATCCGCGGATGCAGCGGTGCGCCGGCTTCACCGAGACGTCCGACATACAGGTTCAACATCAGCGGCAACATGGCCGAGCCTTCGGCGAAATGCAGCCACTGCACGTATTCATCGTAGGCCGGGGTGGACGGATCGGGTTGCAGGCGCCCCTCGCCATGGCGACGAATCAGGTAGTCGATAATTGCGGCGGACTCAATCAGCTTCTGGGTACCGTCTTCGATGACCGGCGATTTACCCAGGGCGTTGATCGCTTTCAGTTCCGGCGGGGCCAGGTTGGTTTTCGGATCGCGCTGATAGAGCTTCAGTTCGTAAGGGATGGCCAGTTCTTCCAGTAGCCACAGAATGCGCTGGGAGCGGGAGTTGTTCAGGTGGTGCACGATAATCATGGTCGATGCCTTTTCAGGAAACAGGGCTGTAGCCGGGCTTGAAGAACACTAGACCATCGCTGGCCAGTCGAAGTGCCATCAAGCTTTACCCGGCGTTTTTGCTGCACGTTTGACGCCGGTCGATGGCTTGCGTTTGGCCGGCTTGCGTTTGTTTTTCCAGGGTGTGGAACCTCGCCCGGCAGGGCTTGCAGGCCCGCTGATGGTCAGGCTCAGGCCGGAGCAGCGGGCAACCTGCTTGCTCATCCACGCCGCTTGTTTGGTGACGAATTCTTCCAGGCTCATTTCGCCGTTCTGCACCATGTCCAGCGCCTGCTCCCAGATCGCTGTGGTGCCCGGGTCGGCAATCGCGCGCGGCACGGCGTCGATCAGGCTGAACGCCGCCGGGGTGGCGGCCAGGGCCTTGCCGTTCTTGATCAGATAACCACGGTCGAGCAGCCCCTGAATGATCGAGGCGCGGGTGGCCTCGGTGCCGATCCCGGTGGTGTCCTTGAGTTTCTGTTTCAGCAGTGGATCCTCCACCAGCTTGGCGACGTTCTTCATCGCCTTGATCAAATCACCCTCGGTAAACGGTTTGGGCGGCTGCGTCCAAAGGTCCTTGAGCTTCACTTCGGCCACCGCGCAATCACGGCCTTCGCTCAATGTCGGCAGTGTTTGCGGCGCCGGTACTTCGCGGCCCTTGGCCGGAGCAAGGGCCTCGGGCAGGGCGCGTTTCCAGCCGGGTTCGACGATCTGCTTGCCGACCGCGCGCAAGGCTTCACCGGCACAGTCGAAGTCGGCCTGGGTCCGGTCGTATTCATGGTTGGGCAGAAACTGCGCCAGATACCGCGCGCGGATCAGCGTGTAGACCGCTCGCTGCTTGCCCACCAGTCGATCCAGGTTCTTTGCCGCAGCCGTGGGGATGATGCCGTGGTGAGCGCTGACCTTGGCGTCATTCCAGGCCCGTGAGCGCCGTTGCGGTTCAAGGTAGTCCTGCAAGGCGTTCAGCGTCGGATCTGCTTGCCGCAGGGCGGCGAGAATTCCGGGCGCTTCACTGTGTTGACTCACCGGCAGGTAACCGCAGTCGCTGCGAGGGTAGGTGATGACTTTATGGGTTTCGTAGAGTGCCTGGGCGATGTCGAGGGTTTCCTGAGCGCCAAGCCCGAGTTTCTTCGAACAGACCTCCTGCAAGGTGCCCAGATCGAACGGCAATGGCGCCACTTCGCGCATGCGCTCGGTACGCAGTTTGATCACCCGGGCGCTCGCCGCGTTGCCAATCGCCGCAGCTGCCTGTTGTGCGAGAGCCTGATTGAGGCAGCGATCCTGGTCGTCGCAAACGTCGGACGGCGCACGCCACTGTGCAGTGAACGCGGTGCCATCGTTCAGCAGCTGCACGTCGATGGCCCAGTAAGCCACGGGGACGAAATCGGCGATGCTGCGGTCGCGGTCCACCACCAGGCGCAGGGTCGGCGTTTGCACTC
The DNA here is from genome assembly GCF_020423045.1 of Pseudomonas sp. MM213. Classification (NCBI taxonomy): domain Bacteria; kingdom Pseudomonadati; phylum Pseudomonadota; class Gammaproteobacteria; order Pseudomonadales; family Pseudomonadaceae; genus Pseudomonas; species Pseudomonas sp. MM213. Next base: position 1,539,122 of record NZ_CP081943.1, on the reverse strand, counting down.
GACCGACCGGCAATACGCCCTGATAACCGGACTGGCGCCCCAGCAGCGTGAACAACCGGCTCATGTTCATGCCGATCAGCCAGTCGGCCCGTGAACGGCCCAATGCCGAATGATAAAGGCTGAAGGTCTCCGCCCCCGGCTTCAGCGCAGCCAATGCCTTGCGGATTGACGCATCGTCCAGCGCCGACAGCCACAACCGCTGGATCGGCCCGCGATAACGGCAATGCTCCACCAGTTCCCGGGCGATCATTTCGCCCTCACGGTCGGCGTCGGTGGCGATCACCAATTCATCGGCCTCGCCGAGCAAGCGTTTGACGGCCTTGTACTGACTGGCGGTGCGCGGTTTGACGGTCATTTTCCATTTGTCCGGAATGATCGGCAGATCCGCCAGCACCCAGCGCTTGTAGCGTACGTCGTAGGCATCCGGTGGCGCGGTTTCCAGCAGATGGCCGATGCACCAGGTCACCGTGACGTCCGTTCCCAACCAGCAGCCGTCGCCGCGACGCCGGGCGCCGAGCACGGCCGCAATGTCTTTGGCCTGGGAAGGTTTTTCACAGAGGTACAACCGCATAACCACCATCGTTCATCAACTGCCGGGAGGTGCACAGAATGGCGGCTGATGAGCGATGGAGCAATCTTTATCTGTATGGATGTACAGCTCGTGCGTTTCGACTCATTGCAACGAACGGCATCTCGCTTCTGCATTTGACGTTATCCGCCTCTGCGCTTGTGCCGGTCCTGCGACGGATAGCTTCAGCGCCCCGTTCGGCTGTGAAGCCGTCGCGCTGATGAAATCTGGGTTATACCTGACAAAGCTGTGTTCTCAAGTTTTGGGGCACTGTGCGACCCATTGCGGGCAAGTCGGATTGCCGCATCGCACGCTCCCACAGGTTTTTCACCGTCCCGAGGAACGCATTTCATGAAAAGCTCCGGTCCTAGCCCTGTCATTACCATCGCCGAGCAGCCCGGCTGTCTGTTGGTGAAGTTTCACGGCATTCAGGTGGCTGCGTCGGCGCGCGCGCTGGTGCTGCTGGAGGCCAATTACCCTCCGGTGTACTACGTGCCCCGGGAGGATATCGACGAGAAGTATTTTGCCCGCACCGACCACACGAGTTACTGCCCCTACAAGGGTGATGCGAGCTATTTCAGCCTGCAGGTCCCGGGACATGAGGGTGCGAATGCGGCGTGGAGTTATGAAGATCCCAAGGTGTCGGTAGAACAGATTCGGGGCTACATTGCGTTCTATCCCGATCAGGTGAAGTTCGAGATTCTCAAAGACGTCGAGTGATTGAAAACGCCCTGCATTGACAGGGCGTTTTTACGATCAAGCGTTCAGTTCACGAACCGCCTGCACCAGCGTCGACTCATCGATCTGAGCAATCGAGGTCACTCCGGTCAGCGTCATGGCCACGCGCATCTCTTTGGCGAAAATATCCAGCATGTTTTCCACCCCGCGTTGACCATCGGCGGCCAGCGCATAGGCCATGGATCGCCCCAGCAATACACCTTTCGCGCCCAGGGCCAGCATCCGCACGACATCGAGCCCCGAGCGGATCCCCGAGTCGACCAGCACCGTCAGATCATTCCCCACCGCTTGTACGATGGGCGGCAATGCCTTGGCGGTGGAAAGCACGCCGTCCAGCTGCCGTCCGCCGTGGTTCGATACCACAATGCCGTCCGCGCCAAAGCTGACGGCGTCTCGCGCGTCCTGAGGATCGAGAATGCCCTTGATGATCATCGGGCCTTTCCAGAAGTCACGAATCCACTCCAGATCGCTCCAGCTGATCGACGGGTCGAAGTTGTTCGCCAGCCAGCCCATGTAGTCTTCGAGCGTGACGGCTTTGCCAAGGTACTTCGAGATGTTGCCCAGATCGTGCGGGCGTCCCATGACGCCGACGTTGAAGGCCCAGTCGGGCCGGGTCATCGCCTGAAGTATTCGCCGCGATGACGCAAACGGCCCGGACATGCCCGAGTGCGCATCCCGGTATCGGGCACCGGGCGTGGGCATGTCGACGGTAAACACCAGGTTCTTCACCCCGGCGGCCTTGGCCCGTTCCAGGGCGTTTTTCATGAAGCCCCGGTCTTTCAGCACGTACAGCTGGAACCAGATGGATTGTTGGCTTTGCGCCACCACTTCCTCGATCGAACACACCGAGACCGTCGACAGGCACAGGGGAATGCCTTTGTTTTGCGCCGCTTTCACGGCTTGTACTTCGCCTCGACGGGCGAACATGCCTGTCAGGCCTACGGGCGCCAGGATGATCGGCATTGCGAGGGGCTGGTCGAAGAGGGTGGTTTGCAGGCTCAGGGTTTCGACGTTTTTCAGAATGCGCTGACGCAGGCTGATGCCTGTCAGGTCGGCGCTGTTGGCCCTCAGTGTGTGTTCCGCATAAGCGCCTCCATCGATGTAGTCGAACAAGAACCGGGGGAGTTTGCGGCGGGCTGCCTCGCGATAGTCGGATGCGGATGAAATGATCATGGTGCCTCGGTCGGGTGAGTGGCGGGGCGATGGGTGCTTGGAGCCAGAGTAGCGAAAACGGCTCGTGTTTGCGGTAATTCTGTTTTTCGCGGTGTTGGGTGTTTGGGTTTTTTGGGGGGGATATATCCGTTATTGGGGTAACGGCGGCTATTGGTTTCGCCCTTACGGCGAGTCACTTGGAGAAGCGCCAAGTAACCAAGCGCTTTTGCCCCTTTCGTTCGGTGCCTCGCCTAGGCTCGGCATGCCCTCGCTCCGGTCCTGCTCCGTGGGCCCGCCGCGATCGGCCATCCCTGGCCGTGCGCGGCTAACCCGGCATCCATGCCGGGTTGCCCACTGCGCAGAACCTGCGCTCGGCCTCTCGAGGGGGCGACGACCGCCACAGCCGCCGAGGCGGCCTGAAAGCCGACCTGGCTCTTTGGTCGTGTGCACACTCCCACATCATGGTGGCTGCACTAATGTTGGATGTTTGCACATTCCCTTGTAGGAGCCGGCTTGCTGGCGATGGCGTCCGTCCAGCCAATACATGCGTCGACTGATCCACCGCTATCGCCAGCAAGCCGGCTCCTACAGTTGATCGTATTTATCCAAATGCATATGCATTTCCCTTGTAGGAGCCAGCTTGCTGGCGATGGACGCCAACGATAACTCGGGCTGTCTGAATGAACGCGTTGTCCGGTCGTTTTTCGCGGGCGAGCCTCGCTCCTACAGGGAATCGCGTTTGCTTTTGCTTCTCACCACTCATCAGGCCGAGCGTTAGCTCGCCTTCCGCTTTTGATCTGAGCGCCCCCTCGAGAGGCCGAGTGGAGGTTCTGCGCAGTGGGCAACCCGGCATGGATGCCGGGTTAGCCGCCCCCGGCCATGGATGGCCGATGGCGGCGGGCCCACGGAGCAGGACCGGAGCGAGGGCATGGCGAGCATTAGCGAGCCACCGAACGAAAGGGGCAAGAGCCCTTTGGTTACTTTGGGGCTTTTTGTACGGACCGGACACATGGTGGACACATGTGCGGGGACATGGTTGACACATTATGACCCATAGTCAGGTTTGCTCACGTCGAACGTTCTTAGGAAGTGATGGCAGAAGTAGACGTCAAAGAGTCCATTTCTTTCAGGGTTGGGCCGTATTGCGATGTGCTGCCCAACCAAGCCCTTGGCGATGCTGAAATAGCGTTTCTGAAAGCGAAATCGGCTGTGATAAACCTTGGCCAACACATCGTCCGGCCCGTATTCAAACTCCGATAGTTGCTGCGGATAAGCCCAGGGGCTAGAGCGATACCGGTCCATCGGCACTTGATAGTTCAACGCTTGATGAGGCCGTTGCAGGTTATAAACCTCCCGCCATCGATCAAACGCGGATTGAGCCTCCTTGACCGTGGAAAATTGACGCCCCTCAAGCACTTCGGCTTTGAGTGAACGGTGGAAGCGCTCGATCTTCCCATTGGTTTGGGGATGGTAAGGGCGGCTGAAGCTGATCCGGATTCCTAAACGAATCAGCCAGATACTCAGCTCTGTGATTTCACCTGGGTTGCGCGGTGAGCCCCATGGCGGGCCGTTATCAACATTGATGCGTGCTGGTAATCCGAAGCGCTGGAATACCTCAATCATCTTTTCCTTCACCGTGGCTCCGCGCTCGTTATCGCAGGCCTGAATAGCCAAATTGAATCGTGAGTGGTCGTCCAACAAAGTCAGGGGGTGGCATCGGCCTTCTTGCGTTGAGAAGTGCCCCTTGAAATCCATCTGCCACAGATCGTTAGGCGCATCGTGTTCAAATCTCAGCTTGGCCTCTTGCTCATTCTGAGCAGGCTGAATCAGCCCGTGCCTGCGCAGGACATTGGTGACGGTGCTGGGAGCGATCTGCTTTTTCAAGATGATGCTGATTGTGCGTCCGCCCCATGCGGGATGTTCTTGCCTGAGGGCTAAGACTTCGGCCTCCAAAGCAGCAGGGGTCAGCTTGGGGCTGGTTGCAGGTCTGCGGGACTTCTCTTGCAGTCCCGACTGACCGTGTGTCTCGTAGCGGTTGAGCCACTTGTAGGCCGTTTGCGGACTGATGCCGAACCGTCGACACAGTTCTCGTTTATTGCTGCCGGGTTGCCGTGCTAAGGCAACAAACTCTTCTTTCAGGCTCATGGTATCTCTCGTGTCCCAGGGCATGATGGATTCCCGGCGAAGTTGGCTCGCCGAAAAGTGTCCACCATGTCCCCGCACACCCGTCAACCATGTGTCCGGTCCGTACAGGCTTTTCCAAAGTGACTCGCCGTAAGGGCGAAACCAATAGCCGCCATCACCGCAATAACGGACATGCCCCCAAACACCATCCCTCAGTTAGTATCCAGATCCACGTTCTTGGTCTCACGCAAACAGATCATCCCCACCACCAGGCTCACCGCAGTAATCACCACCGGGTACCAAAGCCCATAAAAGATGTCCCCGGTGTACACCACCAACGCAAACGACACCGTCGGCAAGAACCCACCAAACCACCCGTTGCCAATGTGATACGGCAGGGACATCGAGGTATAGCGAATGCGCGTCGGAAACAGCTCGACCATCAACGCCGCCAGCGGTCCGTAGCACATGGCCGAGATGATGATCAGCGCGACGATCAGCGCCACGATCATCGGTTTGTTGATCAACTGGACGTCGGCTTTTGACGGATACCCGGCCAGGGTCACCGCACCCCGCAGGGCCGCTTCGTCAAAGCCTTCAAGCCTCACGTCACCGACGCTGACCTGCACGCCGCTGCCTGCCGGGGCCGCTTCGCTGATGTAGGGCAAGCCCTGTTTCACCAGGAAGGTTTTGACCTTGTCGCACGGGCTGTCAAATTTCGCCTTGCCCACCGGATCAAACTGGAAGGTGCAGGTCGCCGGGTCGGCCAGTACGGTAATCGGTGCCTGACGGCTGGCCTGGTCGATTGCCGGGTTGGCGTAATGGGCCAGGGTCTTGAAGATCGGGAAGTACAGCGCGGTGGCCAGCAACAGGCCGATCATCAGTACCGGTTTGCGCCCGACCTTGTCCGACAGCCAACCGAAGAAAATGAAGAACGGCGCGCCGATGATCACGCTGACGATCAGCAGGCTGTTGGCCAGGGCCGGGTCCATTTTCAGGAACTGGGTGAGGAAGAACAGCACGTAGAACTGCGCCGCGTAAAACGTCACCGCTTGCCCGGCGTTGATGCTGAACAGCGCGATCAGCACGACCTTGAGGTTTTCCCATTTGCCGAAGGAGTCACGCAGTGGCGATTTGCAGAGCTTGCCTTCCTCTTTCATTTTCACGAACGCGGGCGATTCGTGCAGGCTCAGGCGAATCCAGGTCGAGATGCCCAGCAGCACGATGGAAAACAGAAACGGAATCCGCCAGCCCCAGACTTCAAACTGGTCACCGGTGAAGTAGCGGCAACCCAGCACCACGAGCAACGACAGCAGCAGGCCGAGGGTCGCGGTGGACTGAATCCAGCTGGTGTGGAATCCGCGTTTGCCGATGGGCGCGTGTTCGGCGACATAGGTCGCAGCACCGCCGTACTCACCGCCCAGGGCCAGGCCCTGAAGCATGCGCAGCACCACGAGGATGATCGGCGCGGCGATGCCGATGCTCGCGTAAGTCGGCAGCAACCCGACGCAAAACGTCGCGACGCCCATGAGGACGATGGTGGCGAGGAAGGTGTATTTGCGCCCGATCATGTCCCCCAGCCGCCCGAACACCAGCGCACCGAAGGGCCGCACGATAAAGCCGGCGGCGAACGCCATCAGTGCAAAAATGAACGCGGTGGTATCGTTGACCCCGGCGAAAAACTGTTTGCTGATCACCGCCGCGAGGGCGCCGTAGAGGAAGAAGTCATACCACTCGAACACTGTTCCCAGTGACGAAGCGAAGATGACTTTGCGGGTGTCACGGCTGGCATCGGTGCTGCGCGTGATTTCCAGAGATTGAACGTGTTCTGACATATCGGTATCCCTCACAGTGATTGTTTTTGTTGTTCCACTGTCGGCACCAGCCTTGTGGGCGGGTGCCGCTACTGTCCGTGCATCGGGTGACATCGATGTTGATTGATCCGCCGCTATCGCTGGCAAGCCAGCTCCTACAGTTGATCTTTGTCGTTCATATTTCTTGTGCCCTACCTACAACCCTGTAGGAGCCGGCTTGCTGGCGATAGCGGTGGATCATTTAACAGCGATGTCGCCTGAGACACCGCTTTCGCCAGCAAGCTGGCTCCTACAGGTTTTGTGTTTGGAGGTCAGGCATTGGTCACCAGTTCCATCGGTGAGGTCAGGCTCCTTGTGGCGGGGTTGAGGATGAGTTGTGCGGCCTTTTCGGCAATCATCAGCGTCGGCGAACAGGTGTTGCCCGAGGTGATGCGCGGCATGATCGAGGCGTCGGCGATACGCAGGCCGGGGATGCCGTGGACTTTCAATTCGGCATCGACCACCGCGTCCCCGTCATTGCCCATGCGGCAGGTGCCGACCGGATGGAAAATCGTCGTACCGATTCGCGCGGCGGCTTCGTGCAGTTGTTCTTCGCTCTGCAAACTGTCGCCGGGCAGGTATTCCACCGGTTTGAACGCTTGCAGGGCAGGCGCGGAAACGATGCGTCGGGTCAGGCGGATCGCATTGGCAGCGACGCGCAAATCTTCCGGATGGCTCAGGTAATTGGGTTGAATCAGCGGCGCGTCCTGCGGGTTGGCCGAGCGAATGTCGATTCGCCCACGGCTTTGCGGACGCAGATCGCAGACCGACACCGTGAAGGCCGGGAAGGCATGCAGCGGCTCGCCGAAACGCTCCAGCGACAGTGGCTGCACGTGGTATTCGAGATTCGCCGAAGTCTGCTCCGGCCCCGAGCGGGCAAACGCACCGAGCTGACTCGGCGCCATGGACAACGGGCCACTGCGGTCATACAGATAACGCAGCCCCATGCCGATCTTGCCCCACACACTGCCGGCGATCTGGTTCAGGGTACGCGCGTTTTGCAGTTTGTAGATCAGCCGCAGTTGCAGGTGATCCTGCAGGTTGCCGCCCACACCGGGCAGCTCATGGGCCACACCGATGCCCAGTTTTTCCAAGAGCGGGCGAGGGCCGATGCCGGAGCGTTGCAGGATGCTCGGCGAACCGACGGCACCCGCGCAAAGGACGATTTCCTTGCGCGCCTTGAAGGTTTTCGCCTGACCCTGCCAGCGTGCGCTGACCGCCGCTGCACGGCCGTTTTCCAGGAGCACGCGGTCGACTTCAACGTCGGTCAGCACGGTGAGATTGGGACGATGGCGGACCGGTTTGAGAAATGCCTTGGCCGCGTTCCAGCGAATCCCGGCCTTCTGGTTGACCTGAAAGTAGCCGCAGCCTTCGTTGTCGCCCTGATTGAAGTCATCGATGCTGGCGATGCCGCTTTGTTCGGCCGCGCTGCGGAAGGCGTCGAGAATCGGCCAGGACAGTCGCTGGCGCTCGATCCGCCATTCCCCGGCGGCGCCGTGAAATTGCGAGTCGCCGGCAAAATGATTTTCGCTCTTCTTGAACAGCGGCAGCACATCGTCCCAACGCCAGCCGGGATTGCCATCGGCTGCCCAACCGTCGTAGTCGCCGGCCTGGCCGCGCATGTAGATCATGCCGTTGATTGAGGAACAGCCGCCGAGCACCTTACCGCGCGGGTAACTCAGGGCGCGACCTTGCAGGCCTGCTTGTGCTTCGGTCTTGAAGCACCAGTCGGTGCGCGGGTTGCCGATGCAGAACAGGTAACCCACGGGGATGTGAATCCACGCGTAGTTATCGCGGCCGCCGGCTTCGAGCAGCAGCACCCGGTGTTGCGGGTTGGCCGACAATCGATTGGCCAGCAAACATCCCGCCGGCCCGGCCCCGACCACGATGTAATCGTATTCATCAAGGGAAGTCTGCATCCCTGACCTCGTATTGTTGTTCTTGTTGTCGATCATCCTAGTTGTTAGCTTTCGTCAAAAGAATGTTAGTTTTTGCGCAGCCGCTGTGCGTTTTTAAACAGCGTATCCCTAAGGACGGTTCATGTTCGATTGGAATGACCTGCGGTTTTTTCTCGAATTGCAGCGCAGCGGGCGTTTGCTCACCGCTGCCCGCCGTTTGAACACCACCCACGCCACCGTGGCCCGGCACATCGAGGCCATCGAAAAAAGCCTCGGCACGGCGCTGTTCGTCCAGCACGCCCAGGGTTATGAATTGACGCCGGCAGGTGAAGCGCTGCTCAAACACGCTGAAGCGATGGAGAACGTCGCCTTGCTGGCCCAGGAAGAGATCACCCAATCGACGGCGCCGCTGGGCAAGATTCGCGTGGGGGTGACCGAGGGCCTGGGCATCATGTTCCTCGCCAGTCGTATGAACGGTTTGTTCGAGCGCTATCCGGGGCTGGAAGTGGAGCTGGTGGCGGTGCCGCGATTTGTCAGCATCCTCAACCGCGAAGCGGAGATCAGCATCCACCTCGAACGCCCCGCAGCCGACATGCTGGTCACGCGCAAACTCACTGACTATCGCCTGGCGCTGTATGCCAGCCAGGCTTACCTCGACAGGGCGCCACCGTTGCGCAGCCGCGAAGACCTCGGGCGCCACGCGTGGATTGGCTATGTCGACGACTTGCTGTTCAGTCAGGAGTTGATGTTCCTCAACAGCTTCTGCCGCAATCCGCAGGTGGTGTTCCACAGCACCAGCGTGATCGCCCAGCAACAGGCGGCGCGCTCGGGGTTGGGGATTGCGGTGCTGCCGTGCTACATGGCCAGCGCCGATCCGCAGCTGGTGCCGTTGTTGCCGGATGAAAGCATCCAGCGCAGCTACTGGATCAGCACTCGTCGCGAGCTGCACAAGTCCGTGCGGTTGCGGGTGTTGTGGGATTACGTGGTGGAGTTGTGTGAGCGTGAACAGGATCTACTGCGAGGCCCCGATCCCTTGTAGGAGCAGCGGTGCGGCGATCCGACTTGCCCGCGAAGAGGCCCTTGAATCTTGCATCAATTTCAAAACCGCCTTCGCGGGCAAGCCTCGCTCCTACAGTTGATCGCGTGTTTAGGGGAGGATTTCGAAGGCAGTGCTGGCGAGGCGTTCGCCGTTTACCAGGACGTGCACCGCGTGCCGGCCGGCGTAGTGCTTGCGAGTGGTGAGTTCCTTGATGTGCTGACCACGGCTGAGGAGGGCGGTCGCTTGGCCCGGCAGCGTCAATGCCTTGAGCTTGAACACCTTCGCCGAGGTGCTGCCATTGGCTTTGACGTAATCGATGGCGTAGTCGATCACCAGGTGCTGACTGTCCTCGACCGTGGATTTAACGCTGAAGGACAACGTGACTTTCTCACCCAGGCCAATCACCGCCGGTTCAACGTTCACATCAATGATTTCGACCTCGGGCTTGCCGCCCGCGCCGATGATCGCCAGCGCCCGCTGGTTGCCCTGTTTGATCAGGCTGCGTAGTGCATGTCTGGCGATCCACGCGGTGTGCCTGTTCTCCAGCGACCAGCCTTCGATCAGGTCCAGCACCCACTCGGGATGGTCCTTGGTGATGTCGTTGAGGTGGTTGGCCACCGACTTGCGCACATAAAGGCTGGCGTCCGCCTTGAGGTTGTCGAGGATCGCGGCGGCGAGGCTCGGGTCGGCCTGAATCTGTTCCAGGCGAAATGACCACGGCAGGCGCGGGCGACAGCCTTCGCTGGCCAGGCGCCGGACATGTTCGTTTTCATCCAGTGACCAATCGTGCATCACGGCCAACGCGCGCTTGAGGTCACTGCGCAGGAAATAGCGGATCGCGAATTCAGCAGAGCCGAATGTAGTGAAGTATTTGAGCGCAGCCATGGACGGTTCGAAAGCATGGGCGCCGTAAGTCGCGACGTAATGCGGCAGCGAGATGCTGACGAAGCCGCTGTTCAGGCGCGGGGCGAGGGCGCGCAATACCTCCAGCGACTCGTCAAAACCCAGTGGTAATACCGCGTGCAGAGATTCGCTGACCCGGGCCATGCGCTGCATGATCGACAGCTCGGCCAGTCCGTCGTTGGCCAGTTTGAGGAAGGCTTTGGCGTTGAAGTCGGGGTAGACCGCGGTCATCTCGGTGGCGATGTGCTTGAGGCGCTCGGCGTTGAAGATTTCCTTCAGGGCGGGGGCGGGTTGGTCAACGGCCATTGTCGATTCCTTTGAAATCGTTATTTATCCAGGTACACCGCGTTATCCAGGCGAGCTTGCTCGCGAATACGCTCATCACTGATGAAACGTATACCGATCCTTCCCCGAGTGTTTTGATTCATACAGCGCCTCATCCGCTTTCACCAGCGCCTGATTCAGCGTGTCGCTCTCCGCGACCCGCGCCAGGCCAATGCTGATGGTCACCGGGTGCAGGGTGGTTCGTTCGCGGACCACCCGGCACAGATCGCCGGCCAGGGCGGCGACGTCTTCACGGCGCACACCGGCGAGGTAAATCGCAAACTCTTCACCACCCAGTCGCGCGTATTCAAAGTTGGCCATCACCGCTTTGATGTCCGCGGCAACGCGCTTGAGCACCTCGTCGCCAATGTCGTGGCCGAACACGTCGTTGACCTTCTTGAAGTTGTCGATATCGATCATTGCCAGGTAATGGTCGGATTCCCGTGGCGCGGCTTGCAACTGCTTGTCGGCGCGTGCCATGAACGAGCGACGGTTGGGAATCTCGGTCAGCGTGTCGATGTAGGCCTGATCCAGCAGCAACCGGGACATGATGAAATTGTAGAGTTTGGCCTCGCGTAATTTCAGGAAGCAGTAGACGGTCATCGCACAAAGAAAAACGGCGTAGCAGACCGTCATCATTCCCCGCAGCTCAAGCACGTGAAAGTGGGTGTCGTAGAACGGATTGAGCAGCAGCCAGGTGATGATTTGCGCACCGTAGAAGGACCAACGACTCAGCGGCAACACCGACGCACTGTACAGCGTGCTCGCAGCGGCCAGTACCAGCCAGGCAGGCTGGAAATCGGCGGGCAAGCCTTCGATCACCAGGCGAATGCCCAAGGTCATGGCGAAGACGAACATCAGGTTCAATACGTGGAAATGCCGAGCCTTGCGGGTGAACAGCAGCACAATCGCCAGGATCGTGAAAACCCCGAGAAACAGCATCGACAGCCAGGTAAAACCCTGGCCACCGATGAAGCTGACAATCAGATCGAAGAGCACCCAGATAACGATGCTGGCGACATAAATCAGCAGACAGAATTTATGCAGCCGTTCGAATTCATGCTGGATGAATTCAGCCTTGAGTGCCGCCGGCGCGGCTTTTTTCAGGACTTCATCTTCAATGGTTTTGTACATCGCCGACCTGTTGCTTGCGCTGGTTGTCGAGAATCACCTTGCCCCACGGTCGATAACGCAGGGAAAACACCGCCGTTGGATGGCAACCTGCCGAGGAGGCGTCCGGGGCGGCCGGCTCTGCGCGGAACGGTTGACCTTCGGCGCTGACCTGCCGGAACGCTTCGCGCACGATGCCGACCGGGCAGGGCAGCGCGCTGGCGTAGCCGTTGCGCACCAGTGGTGGTAAACGCCCGGTGCCCGCGCCGTCCTGCCACCACACCTGAACGCCCACGCTCGTCAGCCCATCGAGCCACTGGCCATTGACCTGTGGCGCAAGTTTGCCGGCCGTGAAGGCGCTGACGTGCAGCGGTGCGTCCAGTTTGCCGACGAAATCCTTGAGTTGGCGCTGCAGGGTTTGCCGTCGCTCGACCGCCAGGAAGTGAAAGTCATCGAGCTCCATCGGCAGGTACCAACCGCTGACCGGCAACTTCCAGTCCTGGCGCAGCCGCTGTTGCTGGGCCAGCGACTGCCCGAGTTGCACCTGCCAATAAGCCGCGAGCCCGGCGCTGTCCAGTTCATCGATACGCTGGTAATAGGCCGGGTCCATGTTCAGGCCCAGTACCAGTTTCAGGCCTTGCTCGTGGGCCAGTTTCAAACTGTTGGCGAGCCAGCCATCGACGCCACCGAAGTTTGAATCACCGTACGCGGTCCATTGCACGATGACAGTCTGCACGCCGTGTTGAGCGGTGTCCTGCCAGATCCGTTGCCATTGCGCCTGGCTCAGACTGGCGTCGACGTTCAGGGGTTGGTAAAAAATCCGCTCATCGGCGCGGGCCATTGTGCTGCTCAACAACAGGCAAAGAACCAGGAGAAAACGCGTCATCAGAAATTCAACTCCACACCCAGCAACACACCGTTGCCGCCTTCATACAGGTTGCCGCTCAGGGATTGCTGATACTCGGTACGAACCGTCAGGTGCGCGCGGTAAGCGTTGTAGATGTCGTCGTCGAACCACCATTGCCAGCGCAGGCCGATACCGGTGCGCAGGTCCTGGCGCCAGTCATTGTTCGGGTCCTGGCTGGCGAACTCGAGAAAGCCGTACGGCATGACGGTTTGCGCGCCGTTGAACGGCAACTTCCAGGTGTGACCTTGCTGGAAGCGCGACAGCCATTGGTGATCACCGGCCTTGGTCCACCACGCGGCGTCGAGGTAGAGGAAACGTTCCTCCCAATCGTTTTCATCAATGCGCCAGTCGTTGCGGAACCGTCCCTGATCAAGAAACGAGGCCGTGGCGCGCAACAGGTAATCAGTGCTGGTGTGACCGTCCTGGCGGTGATCGTTGAACTGGTCGGCGAGTTTTTCAGGAATCAGCAATTGGCCCAGGCTCACATGCTGATTGTCGTTGTCATCAAACGAGCTCTGCTTGTAGAGCTCGCCGTAGAAGTTGATGTTCGCCGTGCCCCAGGGCTTGTAGCGCAGACCCACGCCGGTGCCGAGGGATTCGCCGTAACTCGATCGACCCTGACCACCAAGCAGTACGCGGCCATAAACCGATAACGTGCTGCCGGCGCGGCTCGGCTCTTCGCCGAGCGCATGGTCCCAGATCGCCACTTGTACGTTCTGTGAGGTGGCGCGTCGTGAGCTGTCGCGCAGGGTGCCGTTGGGGCGGAAGCTGTCGTTGGTCGAGACGCCGGCCGGTGACCAGGTGCTGGCCAGCGTGCGGCTGTCGCGACGGGACAGGGTTTCGTGAGCGCGGCGCTGGCGATAACGCCTGGCTTCCATGCTGCCGTCTTCATCGTCGGCGGCTACCGGGTGCTGTTCCAGGTCAATGACCCGGCGCAATTCCTTGCGCGCCGCCGCGCTGTCCTTCACTTCGTCATAACGCAGCGCCAGGGTTTCGCCGAGGCGATAGTCTTCCGGAAAATCACGGGTGGCGCTTTGCAGATAAGGGATGGCGTGGGCGCGCTGTTCCCGGGTGTCGGCCCCCGCCAGACGCATGCCGTAATCGGCGCGATAGCGCGGGTTGTGCGGTTCGCGACGCACGGCTTCGGCGAGCCACGCGGTGCTTTGTTCCAGTTCGCCGGCCTTTTGCGCGGTGACCGACGCTGCGTAGAAATTCCCGGCATCCGGCGCCTGCTGCAAGGCTGAACGCTGACGTTGCAATGCTTCGAGATGATCGCCGCGCGCGTCGGCAATCGCCGCGCCCAGCGCCCATTCATTGGCCCCCCGGGCGCGACTGTGTTGCCAGTAACGTTCTGCGAGCTGCGTGTCGCCTGCGGTGAGGGCGCTGCGGCTGGCCGTCAGCTTGGCGTTATCGCTCAACTCAGCCTCCGGCAGGCTGCGCCAGATAGCCAGGGCGCCCGACGAATCACCGGACGCTTCCAGCGCATACGCCAGTGGCAGACGACTGCCACGGTCGCCGAGTTTTTCTGCGGTCTGGTAGTAGACGACGGCTTCACCCGGCCGATCCGGCATGGCGCAACGGCCCAGGGCCCGATAGTCGCCTGCGACCTGCGGGTGGTCGCCAATGGCTTGTCGCACCGCGTCGCACTGACCTTTCTCGGCCAGTTGCGCCAGCAGTTGGCCGCGTGTGGCGGGATCGACGCGATTGAGCAGCGACACCATGCGTTTCTGCTGCGCCGGGGTCGGCGTCGATGAGGCATAGAGCCCCGCCAGCCGTTGCAGCAGGGCAACGGGCAACTTTCCGCCATGACGGTCATAGGCGTTTTCGAGCAGCTGTTGCGCGTGTTCGCGCTGGCCGGCATTCAGCGCCAGATACGTTGCCTGATTGAGCGAGCCGAGGTTGCCGGTCTGCTGGTAGTGTCGCTCCCAGAGTGTCGCGGCTTCTGAATTTCGACCCAGGGCTTGCACCAGTTCGGCCCGGCGTTTGACCACGTCAGCCGTCTGTGGCTGGCCGGCGAGCCAGGCCATGACCTTGTCGCTCTCGCCCTGGTCCTGCCAGATGTCCAGCAGCCGTGCCTGGCGGCGACTGTCCCAGGGTTCGGGCAGGCGCGTGCCTTGCAGCAGCTCGGTGTCTTGCAGGCGCTGGGCCAGAATCAACCATTTTTGCGGGTCATCGTTCGGCTGGCAGCCACGCAGCTGCGTGCGTGCGGCTTGTGGATCGCGACCGGACAACCATTCGGCCGTCTCCAGGCACGGGCGCTGCAATTCGCCACTCAAGCGTTGCACGGTCGATACATCGCCGCTTTGTCGAGCCAGTTCCCACAGGCGCTGGCGTTGCGCCGGATCCGCCAGTTCGCTGGCGGGCAATGATTGAATCCAGCGTTGAGCCAGTTGCACTTGGCCCATGGCGATCGCCCGATCGATCATCGCAAGGCGTGCCTTGCGCGCGGCTTCGGGTGACGGGGCTTGCTGCAGCAATTGCTGCAAAGGCTGTTCGTCGAGCCGCTGCACATAGGCATTGGCCAGTCGCTGCCAGCCTTCGGCGTCCAGTTGATCGCTGGCGGCCAGTGGCGCCAGTTGCTCGATGGTGCCGTTCCAGTCGCGCAATTGCTCGGACCAATTGGAGCGGGCCAGTTGCAGGATGTTGTCGTCACCCTTGGGCGTCAGTTGTGCCAGCCAGTCGTGAGCCCTGCCGGCGCCACCAAACTTCGCGAGGCTCAAGCTATAGGCCTGCCACAGGCGTACCCGCTGACTGAGGTTGCTGTTGGCGATCCATTGTTCTACTAGCTCGCTGCCCGGAGGGTCCTGTTCGATCCAGGTCAGGCGCAGGTTGAGCAGGGCGTCGTTGTTGTCCGGGTTGTCCGGCAGCGCCTGCACGGCATCCTTGTACCGTCGTTGCTTGGCCAGCGCTTCCACCAGCAGGGCGCGGGCTTCATCGTTTTTCGGCACCTTGACCAGCAGGTGGCGCATCAGCCGTTCGACTTCGGCCCAGTTGCCCTTTTTCGCTTCGCGGTAGCTGCGATCCATGTAGGGGAAACTGCGAAATTGTTCGAACTCGGTCAGCGGTTCAGCCTGTACCCATGAGCTGGTCGCCAGGCTCAGCAACAGACTGCCGATGAGGAGGGCATGACGATCAGGCTTCATGCGACCTCCCGGACAATGCGGAAGGCCGCTTGCTGTTCACTGGCCTGGTCGGCCAGGGCCTGTTCGAGCACTTCCTGCGTGATCATGCCGCGCGAGATGAGGTGTTCACCCAAGGACATGTGCTCGGCATCGAAGTCGATCAAAGCCTGATTGAACAGGCTCGGCGGGACCATGCCGCGCACTTGCAGCAGATTACCCAGCAGCACCTGGTGATGGCTGACGCGTTCGAGCAAGGCTTCATCGTCCTGATGACGCTCAAGCACTTCGAGCATGTGGTGCACTTCCTTATTCTGGCGAGGGCTGGCGTACCAGTAGCGGATACCCAGCGTGACCCGGCCCTGAGGCGCAAGACGGCAGCGCACCGGGCGTTTCAATTGACGGCTGATGGCACCGAGGGAGACCTGGCTCACCGGTCCTTCGGAGGCCAGCACCAGGGTGTTGCCTTCCTCGGCCACCGGCAGCACGCCGTAGTGGGAGGCGATCTTGCGCGGCACGGCGTCGATCAGGCGCTTGTCGAGTTTGAACGGGTTCAGTGGCGCCCATTCGAGATCCAGCTGCTCGGCGAGGGTTTCTACCAGTTGTGTGCTGTCGATGTGTTCACGCAGCAGCAGTTCGTGGCCCAGACGCCGGCGTATCGGGTTGGTGATCGCCGCTTCCAGTTGCTCTTCGGTGAGCAGGCCTTTTTCCACCAGGCGATGACCCAGCGGCGTGCGCTGGGCTTTGGTCAGGGCCGGGAATTCGTGGGTGGTCTTGTCCCACGCCACACGGCGCGAATCCCCCATTTCCATGACCTGGCGCAGCGCCCGCACGTTGGCGAAGAAGTTGATGAAGTTGCTCCATATCATGCGCGGTGCCGACAACAGGCCTTCGACGAGCCCGTAGTAACGGGTGACGAACCAGCCACGCTGGAACAGTCGATTGATCAGCATCAAACCGTTGAGCCACAAGAGCGCAGCGAGCACCGGGCTGTTGGACAGGATCGACGGATAGCGCCAGGCGGTCGGTGCTATCACCGTCATCAGCCACATCGCCAGCAGCACGATGCATAACAGGTTCACCAGGAAACTCAGCAGGTAAGCGATCATGCCGCGACGGTCGCGCCAGAGGAAATAGTTGAGCACGCCCGTGGGGCTCCAGCCGAGGTTCTTGGTGCCTTGAAAGACGATGCCGACAATCCAGCGCGATTTCTGGCGGATGGCATGCTGAAAGTCCCGGGGGAAATGCTCGCGAACGCAGATGACCTGGGAAAACACGCGGTCCATGCCGAACGCCCAAGGCTGTTCGAGCGCCAGTTTCGGGTCGGTCACCGAGTAACGGGCAAAGATGCACTTCATGCCTTTTTGCTTGAGGCGGAAACCGATGTCGTAGTCTTCGGTCAGGCTCTGCACGTCGAAGGCGATGCCGTCACCGTCTTCGAGCAGGGCGCTGATGGCTTTACGGCTGAAGCAGGTGCCGACCCCGGCGCTGGGCACCTGGCCGGTCATGGCTTCGCGGACGATTACATCCTTGCCATGGTTCTCGGCGAACTCGTCGACGTAATGCCCGGCGGTGAAGCCTCGCCACTCCGGCGCATAGGGGTAGACCGGAATCTGGATCAGGTCCTTGGCTGGCAGCAGGTAGTTGAAGAGGCGCAATTCCATCGGCGAAATCACGTCTTCGGCATCGTGCAGAATGAACCCGGAAAACTGGATTTTCGCCTCGCTTTCAAAGCGCAGGATCGCGTCGATGATGTTGTTCAGGCAGTCGGCCTTACTGGTGGGGCCGGGGCGGGCGCAGACCACTTTGTGCACGTTGGGGTAGTGCTGGCAAACCGCATCGACATCCGCCTGCGTCTCGGCATCGTTGGGGTACGTACCGACGAAAATCTGATAGTTCTCGTAATCGATGGTCGACGCCGCCAGGCGCGCCATTTCACCGACCACACCGACTTCGTTCCACGCCGGGACCATGATTGCCAGGGGTTTTTCGGCGATGGCGTACAGGCGCTCTTCATCCGCGCGCTTGAATTTTTCGTAGATCCGCCAGCGCCGGACCAGCTTGCGGCCCCAGTACACGAGGTCGATGAACAGGTCATCGAGCCCGAGGAGGAACATCAAAAACGCCAGGGTGATCGCGAGGTATTTGAGACCGAACAGAACGTAGGCAAAAAAATCGACAAAACCGAAACTCATCGTGCTTTGACCGCCGCCGAGCGCACGCTCAGCCACTCGAACAATCGAGTGCCGATGCGTTCGCTGGCGTGGCCGTCGCCATAGGGGCTGTGAATGCGGCTCATGCGTTCGAAGTGAGCCTCGTCATCCAGCAACCGACTGGCTTCCTTGACGATGCGGTCGGTGTCGGTGCCCACCAGCAAAACGGTTCCGCCTTCGAGCACGGAGGGACGTTCGGTGACATCGCGCAGCACCAGCAGTGGCTTGCCGATAGCAGGTGCTTCTTCCTGAATGCCGCCCGAATCGGTGAGGATGAAATGCGCACGGCCCATCAGCCAGACAAAATGCTGGTAGTCCTGCGGCGGCACGAGATAAATGTTCGGCTTGTCGGACAGCACGCCATACACCGCTTTTTGCACCTGCGGATTCAGGTGCACCGGGTAGACGAATTGCACCTGCGGGTAGCGCACGGCGAGGTCGGCGAGCGCCTGGCAGATGTTGCGAAAACCATCGCCAAAATTCTCCCGGCGGTGGCCGGTGATCAGCACCATGCGTCGATGGTCTTCAAGCACCGCCAGAGACGAATCGGCGGCAGGGTGCCAGTTGATTTCCTGTTGATGGGTGCGCATCCATAGCAGTGCATCGATCACCGTATTGCCGGTGACTTCAATGTTGGCTTTGGGCACGCCTTCACGCAGCAGGTTGTTTTCGCCCTTGGTGGTCGGTGTGAAATGCAGGTCGGCGATGACGCCCGTCAAGCGCCGGTTGGCTTCTTCCGGCCACGGCGCACGCAAATTGCCGGTGCGTAAGCCGGCTTCGACATGGCCGATGGGCAGTTGGCGATTGAAGGCGGCGAGGGCGGCGATGAAGCTGGTGGTGGTATCACCGTGAACCAGCACGATGTCGGTTTTTGTCCGCTCGTATGCCTGATCGAGGTTGATCAGCAGTTGTTGTGATAACCCGTTGAGGGTCTGGCCCTGGGTCATGACTTGCAGGTCTTCGTCGACCGTCAGTTCGAAGGAGTCGAGTACTTGCTTGAGCATTTCACGGTGCTGGCCAGTGGAGCAGATGTTCAGTTTGACCCCGGGCCATTGACGCAACACCCTGGCGAGTGGCGCCATCTTGATAGCCTCCGGACGCGTACCGAAAACCATCATGACGTTGAAAGACATTGACCCCTCCTGGGAATGTGACAAGGCTCTGGCTCAAGGCCAGCAGCGCTTGACTGCCTACTGAGATATAAATGAAAGCAGCCGGATCGGAGCTTGTCCAATTCGGTTCGGCGCTTGATTGATGACAATCAATTGCAGCGAATGCTCTGTCGATAATGGCTTTTGGACAGCAGTTTCCTTAAACGTTCAATCCAGTGCAAAGAAGGTCGCAGCGAGTCGGTTTTGGTCTCTTGCCAATTCGATCAACTTGATGAGCTCGGGTTGAAGGCCATTTTCGGGTATCGAGTATACGTGATGCATTCTCCACACCGTTATTGAACAGGGCCTCGCCGCTCAGTGCCAGCGAGGATGCCCGTACGCAGACATCGTCTCCTGTCAGTATTGACAGTAGACAAGGCTGTCGCTCCGGGGGCTTGATTGCACTCGGTTGAGTGTTGGACTCCAGGCCGTGCCGACAGTTTTTCAGCCAGTTTGATGAATTCATCTCTGGATATGGAAGGGTGGCCGGCATGATCTCGACAGCAGTGGACAGCGGTTTTTTCGATAGGCAATCACGATACTCCCTCTCTTTACTCACGGCACCGACGGTGTGGTTTTCCGCGTACGAAGTCGTGCGAGTGTTTCTTCCGGTACTGGTCGACTACCGCCCCGGCAGGGTGACCACGCATATCTCTGATCCTGTGCTGGCGCCAGGCGATTGCGTGTACATCACGTGGTTTAGCGATAAAGGGAAATATGAGGCCGAACCTCATCCCGTTGTTTCCTCTGGATTGCAACAGGTCGCTATTCCCGACGCCGCCGTGTTAATGCACTCGGGGGGCACAGTTGACGTCAGTTATACCGTCAGCCACCCGGATGGCACGCAATCGAGCTCCCACGCCTTCTCCTTCGTGGTGGCCACTGGCGAACTGGACATCGATCACCTGCCGGATGTCGAGATTGTCGAGGCGCGGGACGGCGTCCTCAAACTTGCAGATGTTCCGAATGGCGCCACTTTCCGTATTCCCCCGATTCGCGGTCTGCACCGAGGAATGTTTCTGGGGCTGAGGATTTACTCCACGACTGGCGGCATCCCGTGCGGTCCTGACGTTCCTCCACCTTGTGGCCCAGGCATCGAGTACCTGTTGGCGTGGCAGCAGATTCGCACGACCGCGGATGGTTTTCTGAGCTTTCGAGTGGATCCGACCGTGCTTCGGCCCCTCATCGGCAAGGAGTCCAGGGCCGGGTATGCAATCGAACTGCTCGATGGCTTGTTCTATAACAAAGGGGGGTTAAGCGGTTTGTTCCGGGTTGAGATGTAGGTGTGAGCCGGGCGCAGGCAAGGCGGCGCACCCGATCGGGTCAGCCTTCGCCCAATTGAGATGCTTTTACCCGCCCGTTGTGGCGAACGGTAGCGCCCAGTCGTTTGCACGAGCGCTACCGTTTTTTCCTGTTGCAGCGCATCCCGTTGATTTCACTCGATTTGTAATTTTCCGAGAAATGGCCCCACAACCTGTGGCACACTTTCTGCTGTCTATTCCGTTGTTACATACTCGGTTCCGGTATAGCGGAATACACATCATCCTGGAGTGCTTGCCATGCATCGCCGACCTTCCTTGTTTAAAGCGTGTGTTTTTCTTTTTGCAGCTTCGGCTGCTGCCATGGGCGTTGCCCAGGCGACGGACAGCAAGCTCGATAGCGTGCTGGCCCGTGGGAAACTGATCGTGGGCACGGGCAGTACCAATGCGCCGTGGCATTTCCAGGGCGCGGACGGCAAGTTGCAGGGGTTCGATATCGATATCGCGCGAATGGTCGCCAAAGGGTTGTTCAACGATCCGAGCAAGGTCGAGTTCGTGGTGCAGTCGTCCGATGCGCGGATTCCCAACCTGCTGACCGACAAGGTCGACATGAGTTGCCAGTTCATTACCGTGACCGCCAGCCGTGCGCAGCAAGTGGCGTTCACGCTGCCGTACTACCGCGAAGGTGTCGGCCTGCTGTTGCCGGCCAACAGCAAGTACAAGGAAATCGAAGACCTCAAGGCGGCCAATGACAGCGTGACCGTGGCGGTGCTGCAGAACGTTTACGCCGAAGAACTGGTGCACCAGGCGCTGCCCAAAGCCAAGGTCGATCAGTACGACAGCGTGGATTTGATGTACCAGGCCGTGAACTCCGGCCGTGCCGACGCCGCTGCCACCGACCAGTCTTCGGTCAAGTACCTGATGGTGCAGAACCCCGGTCGCTATCGCAGCCCGACCTACGCCTGGAGCCCGCAAACGTACGCGTGCGCAGTTAAACGCGGCGATCAGGACTGGCTGAACTTCGTCAACACCACGTTGCATGAAGCCATGACCGGCGTTGAATTCCCGACGTATGCGGCGTCCTTCAAACAGTGGTTCGGTGTGGATCTGCCTACCCCGGCCATCGGTTTTCCCGTCGAATTCAAATGACCCCGTGAGAGTGGGGCGCCCATAACGCGCCCCGTTCAAGGTACTGCTGACCATGAACTATCAGTTGAATTTTGCCGCCGTGTGGCGCGATTTCGACACCTTGCTGGCGGGGCTCGGCCTGGGCCTGGAGCTGGCGCTGGTGTCGATCGCCATCGGTTGCGTGATCGGCCTGATGATGGCGTTTGCTTTGCTCTCAAAGCACCGCGCATTGCGGGTGATGGCGTCGGTGTATGTGACGGTGATCCGTAATACGCCGATTCTGGTGTTGATTCTGTTGATCTACTTCGCGTTGCCGAGCCTGGGGATTCGTCTGGACAAGATCCCGTCGTTCATCATCACCCTGTCGCTGTATGCCGGGGCGTACCTGACCGAAGTGTTCCGGGGCGGTTTGTTGAGCATTCCCAAGGGCCAGCGCGAAGCCGGGTTGGCCATCGGCTTGGGCGAGTGGCAGGTCAAGGCCTACGTCACTGTGCCGGTGATGTTGCGCAACGTGCTGCCGGCCTTGTCGAACAACTTCATTTCGCTGTTCAAGGACACCTCGCTGGCGGCGGCGATAGCCGTGCCCGAGCTGACCTATTACGCGCGCAAGATCAATGTCGAGAGCTACCGGGTGATTGAAACCTGGCTGGTGACCACAGCGCTCTATGTTGCGGCCTGTTACCTCATTGCCATGATGCTGCGTTACCTCGAGCAGCGTCTGGCGATCCGCCGATAGGAGGCCCTCATGTACGAATCACCCAGTTGGTTGCATGAGTTATGGGTTGCCCGCGAAGTGTTGTGGCAAGGCTTCCTGACCAGTGTGCAGGTCTCGGCGCTGGCGATTTTGCTGGGCACGATGGTCGGCATTGTCGCCGGTCTGGTGCTGACTTACGGCAAGTTCTGGATGCGTGCGCCGTTCCGTTTTTACGTGGACATTATTCGCGGCACACCGGTGTTTGTGTTGGTACTCGCTTGCTTCTACATGGCGCCCGCATTGGGCTGGCAGATCAGTGCATTCCAGGCCGGAGCCTTGGGGTTGACGCTGTTCTGCGGTTCCCACGTCGCCGAGATTGTGCGCGGCGCGCTGCAAGCGTTGCCGAGCGGTCAAATGGAAGCGAGCAAGGCGATTGGGCTGACGTTCTATCAAGCCCTCGGTTACGTGCTGTTGCCGCAGGCGCTACGGCAGATCCTGCCGACCTGGGTCAATTCGTCCACCGAGATCGTCAAGGCTTCGACGCTGCTGTCGGTGATCGGCGTGGCCGAGTTGCTGCTCAGCACCCAGCAGATCATCGCCCGGACCTTCATGACGCTGGAGTTTTACCTGTTCGCCGGATTTCTGTTTTTCGTCATCAACTACGCCATCGAATTACTCGGCCGGCACATTGAAAAGCGGGTGGCCTTGCCATGACTCAACCTCAAGTTTCGAACGTTCCAAATGAGCAGCCCCTGCTGGACATTCGCGGGCTGCACAAAAAATATGGCCAGCTCGAAGTGCTCAAGGGCGTCGACTTGACCATGCAGCGCGGCAACGTGGTCACGCTGATCGGCTCCAGCGGCTCGGGCAAGACCACGCTGCTGCGTTGCGTGAACATGCTCGAAGAATTCCAGGGCGGACAGATCATGCTCGATGGCGAATCCATCGGCTATGACGAGGTCAATGGCAAGCGCATACGCCACCCGGAAAAAGTCATCGCCCGCCATCGCGCGATGACCGGCATGGCGTTCCAGCAGTTCAACCTGTTCCCGCACCTGACCGCATTGCAGAACGTCACCTTGGGTTTGCTCAAGGTCAAAAAGCTGCACAAGGACGAGGCTGTCGCGCTCGCCGAAAAATGGCTCGAGCGGGTCGGTTTGCTGGAGCGCCGCGATCACTATCCGGGGCAATTGTCGGGCGGTCAGCAACAGCGCGTGGCGATTGCCCGGGCGATCGCAATGAACCCGAGCCTGATGCTGTTCGACGAAGTCACCTCGGCCCTCGACCCGGAACTGGTGGGCGAAGTGCTGAGCGTGATCAAGGGCCTGGCCGAGGATGGCATGACCATGCTCTTGGTGACCCACGAAATGCGCTTCGCTTTCGAGGTCTCGGACAAGATCGTTTTCATGAATCAGGGGCGTATCGAAGAGCAGGGGCCTCCCAAGGAGCTGTTCGAACGCCCGCAATCACCGCGTCTGGCTGAGTTCCTCAAAAACACGCGGTTTTAACTTTTAGCTTTTCAATCAGGAGAAACACTCATGAGCATTACTCGTTACGGCACCGGCAGCAGCGCCGCTGGCGGTACGCCTCGTCCTTTCGCCCGCGCCGTTGAAGCCGACGGCTGGCTGCACGTTTCTGGCCAGGTGCCGGCGTTGGATGGCGAGATCATTGTTGGCGGCATCGTCGAGCAGACTCACCAGACCATGAAGAACCTGATCGCGATTCTCGAAGAGGCCGGTTATGGCCTCGAAGATGTGGTGCGCGCCGGGGTGTGGCTGGAAGATCCGCGGGATTTCACCAGTTTCAACAAGGTCTTCTCCGAGTACTTCAAACCCGAACACGCACCGGCCCGGGCCTGCGTGCAGGCGAACATGATGGTCGATTGCAAGGTCGAGATCGACTGCATCGCGTACAAGAAAAAGGCCTGAGATTTGCGGTGAATTCTTCGCGGGCAAGCCTCGCTCCTACATGAGCTCATCGTCTGTAGGAGCGAGGCTTGCCCGCGAAGGCGGCCTAACGGTCGACACGGCACTCTAGGTAAACTCCCGGCACTTTGAATGGGAATTTGAAACATGACCGAAGACACCATCAAGCGCCGGGCTCGCGGTCTGGACCGGGCGTTCGATATCCTCGATTTCCTCAAGGAGATCGGCCAGCCCCTGCGTCCGAATGAAATTGCCAGTGGCATCGGCAGCCCGAAATCCACGGTCTACGAACTGGTGGCGTCCTTGCTCGAACGGCGGATTCTGGAGCCCGTGGGCAAGGACGGTCACGTCTACCTCGGCCGTCAGCTGTACTTCCTCGGGCAGGCGCATTTGCGTCATTTCGACCTGACCCGCGAGGCCGATCACGCCTTGCAGGAGATCGTCAGCCAGACCCATGAAACCGCGCAGATGTGCCTGCTCAACGGGCGCAAATACACGGTGGCATTGATGAAAGAGGGTGAGCGGCATTTCCGCATTTCCTCGGACATCGGCGAAAACGCGCCGATCCCCTGGACCGCGTCCGGGCGCCTGTTGCTGGCGCACCTGAGCGACCAGGAAATCATCGACCTGATCGATCACGACGACTTCATCCTGCCTAACGGTGAACGCCTGCCGCTGGAGCAGTTTCTCGGTGAAATCCGTCAGGCCGGCATCGACGGTTTTTTCTCCTTCGACAGTGTCGCCGACACCTTTACCCATTGCTTCGCCGCCCCGGTCAAAGACCCGAACGGCGTGGCCATTGCGACCCTGTGCATCGTCGCCCCACGGGCCGATGCCAAGACGCATTACAACGACTATCGCCGGGTGTTGATCGACAACGCCAACCGCCTGGCCCGTCGCATTAACGAATAACAGCGGCTGTTCGCGGCCGCGAAAATGTGAGGAGTTCGACCATGTCTTCTGCCCAAAATACTGCTGCCGTGGAAAAGGGCTTTGCCCAGACCGGTGCCCATCTGGTGCGCGACGTCAGCCTGCCGGCGCTGGTGCTGCATCGCGAGGCGCTGGAACACAACATTCGCTGGATGCAGGCGTTCGTCAGCAACAGCGGCGCCGAACTCGCGCCTCACGGCAAAACCAGCATGACCCCGGCCTTGTTTCGCCGCCAACTGGACGCCGGCGCCTGGGGCATCACCCTGGCCAGCGCCACGCAAACCCGCGCGGCGTACGCACATGGTGTGCGTCGGGTGCTGATGGCCAACCAACTGGTGGGGACGCCGAACATGGCGCTGATCGCCGATCTGCTGGCGGACCCGACGTTCGATTTCCATTGCATGGTCGATCACCCGGACAACGTCGCTGACCTCGGTGCGTATTTCGCCTCGCGCGGTGTGCGCCTGAACGTGATGATCGAGTACGGCGTGGTGGGTGGCCGTTGCGGTTGCCGGACCGAGGAGGAAGTGATCGCTTTGGCCAAGGCCATCAATGCACAACCCGCGTTGGCACTGACCGGTATCGAAGGTTATGAAGGCGTGATTCACGGTGATCATGCGGTCACCGGCATTCGTGCATTCGCCGCGTCGCTGGTGCGTCTGGCGGTGCAATTGCAGGACAGCGGCGCGTTCGCCATTGCCAAGCCGATCATCACCGCGTCGGGTTCGGCCTGGTACGACCTGATCGCCGAGTCCTTCGAAGCGCAGAACGCTGGCGGGCGCTTCCTCAGCGTATTGCGTCCTGGCAGCTACGTGGCCCACGACCATGGCATCTATAAAGAAGCGCAATGCTGCGTGCTCGACCGTCGTAGCGATCTGCACGAAGGCCTGCGCCCGGCGCTGGAAGTCTGGGCGCATGTGCAATCGTTGCCGGAACCGGGTTTTGCGGTGATTGCCCTAGGCAAACGCGACGTGGCCTACGACGCCGGGCTGCCGGTGCCGTTGCTGCGTTACAAGGCCGGTGTAGTGCCGGCAACGGGCGACGACGTCAGTGCCTGCAAGGTAACGGCGGTGATGGACCAGCACGCGTTCATGACGGTGGCGCCGGGGATTGAACTGCGGGTGGGCGACATCATTTCGTTCGGCACTTCGCACCCGTGCCTGACGTTCGACAAGTGGCGCACGGGGTGTCTGGTGGATGAGCAGTTGAATGTCATCGAAACCATGGAAACCTGTTTCTAAGGTTCCAGACCGAGGCGCGGCCTTCGCGGGCAAGTCGAGTCGTCGCACCGCACGCTCCTACAGGATTTGTGCCGTAATCATCATTTGCGAATGACACAAAACCTGTAGGAGCGAGGCTTGCCCGCGAAGGCGCCCGACCAGACACCACCGAACCACCAGAGACACCACAACAATGAACACCATCAACACACTCGGCCCCAACATCCCGCGCATCGCCCTGATCGGCGAATGCATGATCGAGTTGCAACACAGCGCCGACGGCAGTCTGCAACAGAGCTTCGGCGGCGATACCTTGAACACGGCGGTCTACCTGTCCCGGGAACTGGGCGCGGCCGGCTCGGTGGATTACGTCACCGCCCTGGGCGATGACAGCTTCAGCGATGCCATGTGCCAAAGCTGGGCCGCCGAAAACATCGGCCTGGACATGGTCCAGCGCCTGCCCGGTCGCTTGCCCGGTTTGTACTGCATCCAGACCGACGCCGCGGGTGAGCGGCGTTTTCTCTACTGGCGCAACGAAGCCGCCGTCCGCGATTGCTTTACCACGCCAGCCGCCGCGCCGATCCTCGCGGCGCTGCCGGATTACGACGTGTTGTATTTCAGCGGCATCACCCTGGCGGTGCTCGGTGTGCAAGGTCGGGAGAAGTTGCTGGAAACCCTGATCGAAGCACGGCAGCGGGATGCGCGGATCGTGTTCGACAACAACTACCGGCCACGTTTGTGGGCGTCGATCGAGGACGCTCGGGCGGCGTATCGCAGCGTGTTGCCGTATGTCGATCTGGCGTTGCTGACTGTCGACGACGAACAGGCGTTGTTTCATTTTTCCGATTGCGAGGCGGTGTTCGCCGCGTACGAACAGGTGGGTACGCCGGAAGTGGTGCTCAAGCGTGGTGCCGAAGCGTGCCTGATTCGCTGTGAGGGCGAGTCGTTCGAAGTGCCGGCGCAGAAGGTCGAACGCGTGGTGGACACCACGGCGGCGGGGGATTCGTTCAGTGCGGCGTACCTGGCCAGTCGGCTCAAGGGGGGAGCCCGGTCGAAGCGGCGGAGGCGGGGCATCGGTTGGCGAGTCGGGTGATTCAGGTGCCGGGGGCGTTGATTCCGCGGTAGGTGGTGAATGGCCGGCTGCTGCGCAGTCGGATCGCGAGCAGGCTCGCTCCCACAATGGATCTGTGTACGCCGCAAATCCAATGTGGGGGTGAGCCGGCTCCGGGCGGCGTTCCGACGATGGGGTCCTCAAGGCAACCACTTAATCCCGATAAAACACCTGCACCAGGTGATAGCCAAACTTGCTCTTGATCGGGCCATGCACCACCCGCAACGGCTTCTTGAAAATCACCGCATCAATCACACCGACCATCTGCCCAGGCCGTACTTCACCGAGATCACCGCCGCGCTTGCCGGACGGGCAGGTGGAATACTTCTTGGCCAGCACATCGAAGGCTTCGCCCTTGGCGATGCGTTGTTTGAGCTGCTCGGCTTCTTCCGAGGTTTTCACCAGAATGTGGCGGGCTTGAGCTTTCATGGGGCGAGTACCTTGCAACGGTAGTGGCTATGTGGGTGGATCGGGGCGCGCGATTATGCCTCAACTCACTCGGGTTGGCCGATCATCGTGCGAATCTTGTTGGCCAGCAGGTCAACCGAAAACGGTTTGGCCACCATGTCCATGCCTTCCTCAAGGAAGCTCTGACGCTCGGCGGCCATTTCCGCGTAACCGGTCATGAACAGCACTTTGAGGTCCGGACGGTGCTGACGGGCGATTTCTGCCAATTGCCGACCGTTCATGCCTGGCAGCCCGACATCGGTCACCAGCAGATCGACCCGCAGACCCGATTCGAGCAGGGGCAGGGCGGTCTTCGCATCTTCGGCCTCATGGGCGTGATAACCCAGCTCCTTGAGCAGATCGAACACCAGCATGCGCACCGCCGGATCATCTTCCACCAACACCACGGTTTCCCCGGCTATCGCCGAGGGGGCCTCGCCGATGACCGGCGTCAGCACATCTTGCGGCTCCATCTCGTGCAAGCGCGGCAAGAACAGGCGCACGCTGGTGCCCTGGCCCGGCAGGCTGAACAGGCTCACGTGGCCGCCCGACTGCTGGGCAAAACCGTAGATCATCGACAAACCCAGCCCCGTGCCCTGGCCGATAGGTTTGGTGGTGAAAAATGGATCGAACGCCTTGGCCAACACTTTCGGGGTCATGCCGGTGCCGTTGTCACTGACGGCGATCATCAGGTAATCCCCGGCCTTGACGGGTTCCAGAATGTTGATGTCACTGCTGTCCAGATAGACATTGGCGGTTTCGATACGCAACTCGCCGCCATCGGGCATGGCATCCCGCGCATTGATGACCAGGTTGAGCAGGGCGTTTTCCAGTTGGCTGACGTCGGTGCTGACCGGCCAGGCTTCATCGGCCAGTTGCAGTTTCAGCTCGATGTGGTCGCCCTTGGTGCGGCTGAGCAAATCTTCCAGAGAATGAATCAGTTCGTTGGCGTTCAGCGGCTTGCGGTCCAGCGACTGGCGCCGGGAGAAAGCGAGCAGGCGGTGGGTCAGGGCCGCCGCGCGGTTGGCTGACGACACCGCCGCTTCGGTGAAACGGCCGATCTCGGCGGTGCGCCCATCGGCGATGTAGCGCTGCATCAGGTCGAGGCTGCCGATGATCCCGGTGAGCATATTGTTGAAGTCATGGGCGATACCGCCGGTGAGCTGGCCGACCGCTTCCATTTTCTGCGCATGGCGCAGGGCATCTTCGGCACGTTCGCGCTCGAACATTTCGTTTTGCAGGCGCTGGTTGGCTTCGGCCAATTGCTGGGTACGGGCGGCGACACGTTCCTCAAGGGTTTCGTTGAGGTTGCGCAAGGCTTCTTCGGTCTGTTTGCGCTCGGTTTCGTCGATCACGAAAATGTAGAAACCGTTCACCGCGCCATCCGGCCCGTGGCGGGGCAGGTAATTCATCAAGGCTTGTCGGGTGCTGCCATCACGATGCGGCGTGCTGATGCTGAAACAGCAGGTCCTGCCCGCCAGTGCTTCGGCGATGTATTCGGCGCGCAAGGCGTAGGCTTCTTCACCCAGCACCTCACGAATGGTCCGACCGTAAAGCTCCTGGGGCGTCAGCCCGTACCAGTCGAGGTACGCCGCGTTGTTCAGGCGAAAGCGTTCCTCGCTGTCGACGTAACTGATCAGGATCGGCATGGCGTTGATGATCAGTTGCAGCTCGGTCTGACTCTGGCGCAAGGCCTGTTCGGTGTGTTTTCGTTCGGTCAGGTCCAGCGCGGCGCCGAGGAAACGGATCGGCCGGCCATGGTGGTCCTTGTAACAACGGCCCCGGGCAAACACCCAGCGCAACTGGCCGTCGGGTTGCAGCAGGCGATATTCCTCGGCGTATTCGCTGCCCTGGGTGATGCACTGCTTAATGCCGCGGGTGACCATCGAGCGGTCTTCCGGATGCACGGCTTCGAGATAGTCGCTGATGGGCAACTGACTGGCGAGTAGCGGATCGATGCCGTGCAATTGGGCGAAGTGCGCGTCGGCAATGAAGCGGTCTTCGCCGATGTCCCAGTCCCAGGTGCCGACGGCATCAGTGGCGGCCAGCGCCAATTGCAGGCGCTCCTCGGTCTCGCGCTGAGCCTTCAGGCTGGCGGCCGAGCGCTGCTCCAGTTCGAGGGCGATGCGTCGGCGTTCATTGGTTTCAATGGCCGTGACCAGAATCCCGGCGACTTCGGCGTGTTCATCGCGGATCGGGCTGTAGGTCAAATCCAGCCAGAAGTCGGAATCATTCCCGTCGCGTTGCAGGGTGAAGCGCTGTTCGCTGTAGGTCCGCACCTGGCCTTGTAGGACAGCGCTGTAAATCGGGTCGGTAAAGTCTTTGAGTTCTGGCCAGATCTGGTGCGTCGGTTGTCCGAAAGCGTGCGGATGCTTGCTGCCGGCCAGCAGTGCGAAGCCGTCGTTATAGATCTGCGTAAGCTGCGGCCCCCACAGCAACAGCATCGGCATCGGTGAGTGAATCACGATGTCCACCGCTGTGCGCAGGCTCTGCGGCCAGTCACTGGCGGCGCCGAGCGGGGTGCGCGCCCAGTCCAGTCTGGCAATCAAGGCCTGGGCATCGCTGCCGGTGGGTACTGCGTTCATCAAGGTGTCCTGCACGTCTGTCGGGGTGACGGCGTCTACTATCCTAGGGCGGTAGACGCTGAATGACCGATTTTTCGGGTCATTTCTGTTCATTGAATGCTTCGCGGGTGTTTTTTGCCATGGAAATCGATGCGCTGTTAAAGACCCTGTCTAGCCAGGAGGGTTCCGATTTGTACCTGTCCACCGGTGCGCCACCCTGCGCCCGGTTTGACGGTGTACTCAAACCCTTGGCCGACCAGCCGTTCAAACCGGGGGAAATCGCCGCGATTGCCGCGTCCATCATGGACGCCGAACAGCGATTGGAGTTCGATCGGGAGCTGGAGATGAACCTGGCGATTTCGTTGTCGGGTGTCGGGCGCTTTCGGGTCAATATTTTCAAGCAACGCAACGATGTGTCGATCGTGGTGCGCAACATCAAGCTCGATATTCCGCGTTTCGAAGACCTCAAGTTGCCACCCGTGCTGCTGGAAACGGTGATGCTCAAACAAGGGCTGATGCTGTTCGTCGGCGCCACCGATTCGGGCAAGTCGACCTCGCTGGCGGCGTTGATCGATTACCGCAATCGCCATAGCAGCGGGCATATCGTCACCATCGAAGACCCTATCGAGTACATCCACCGGCACAAAAAATCGATCATCAATCAGCGCGAGGTCGGCGTCGATACCCGCAGTTTTCATACCGCGCTGAAAAACACCCTGCGCCAGGCGCCCGATGTGGTGCTGATCGGTGAGATCCGCGACCGCGAGACCATGGAGCATGCGCTGGCGTTTGCCGACACCGGGCATTTGGTGATTTCCACGTTGCATGCTCACAACGCCCATCAGGCGCTGGATCGCATTATCAATTTCTTCCCGCAAGAACGGCGGATGCAACTGCTGCATGACCTGGGCAACAACCTTAAAGCGTTCGTTTCCCAGCGTCTGGTGCGCACTCGTGACGGTCAACGCAGGGCGGCGGTAGAAGTGATGCTGGGCACGCCGACCGTAGGCGACCTGATACGGCGCAATGAATTCGCCGAGCTCAAAGGCATCATGGAAAAGTCCGCCGAATTGGGGATGCAGACCTTCGATGGCGCCTTGTATGCGCTGGTGCTGGAAGGTGTGATCAGCGAGGACGAAGCGTTAAAAAATGCGGATTCGCTGAATAATTTAAAGTTACACCTTAAGTTGCACAGAGAGGGAGCATCGATATTAAGTTCGTCCAGTGATAAATGGGGGTTGGCCGACTGATTACAGGCATCGCTTGAACTTTGTTGAATCTGATTTTTGAAATGTTTCCTTGTGGTTTTTTGCTGTTTAGTTGCTCGTGAATAAGTAAGGATTCGGCTGGTCTTAATCAGTCGAATAATAAAATTCATGAGGTTGTTTTATGTGTGAGAAGTTTAAATATAAAGACTATCAAGTTGTCGGCTCTGTTTCCGAGGTGCAGTATCAGTGGCTAAAGGCCGATGCTGCCGAGCGACAACTCGTACTAAGCCTGTTGCCAACTATTATCGAGGAGCAAGAGGGCGACGGGGATTACAGTTGGCAAGGCTATGAGTTGGAATTGGTAGACGGGTCTTCGCTTTATGAAGTCCATATGCCGGGTCGAGCGGCGTGGAGTCACCTGGCCAACTACACGGTCGTGATGGATGAGCTCCGTCGCCACCGCCCCGAGAACATGGCGGCAACCCGAATCAATGAAGCCGGTGGCTTGGAGATATTTCGAAAAGACAGTGCCGTGTGGGAAGTCGTCGACGTGGATATCGTCCACCAGTCCCACTACTACCAGAAACTGCTGGTGGTCGGGGACATTGCCAGGCAGGCCGGTGGTTACGTTTATACCGAAGATTTAGTGGATGTGGAGCAATGGCTGAAGTTTCATGGCCTGGCAGTTCCTCGAAATGCGAGCGAAGTAAAAAACCTGATTGCGCTTTTCGAGTTTGATCCCGATGTTGACGAGTTGGGTAACTATTGGGGCCAGCTCGTTACGGATGACCCGACGTTGGCCGTCTTGTCGGCTGAGCAACGTGCCGCGATTCGGGAGGCCACGCCACTTGTCGCCAACAACACCAAATTGCTGGATAAGTTGTACCGCGAAACGGGGCGCGGCTTTGCGACGCACGATAACGCCGCTGAGCGGATGGTTCAGTTGGTCAAGCACCCTGTGGCCCAGGCCAGCGCCAGGGCACTGCTGGAGGCGTTGGACTGGTTCGGTGCGCAATCCGGGCAAGATGTCTCTTCGCAAGATCTCGAGCAACTGCTGATAACCAGTCTGTTGCTGGACCTTTATCCGACTCTCGGCAGCACCCAGGAGCGCAAGAGTATCGGTGGTTTCGATTTATATACGCCGACCAATGTTGAGCGCTCGCCAGCCTTGGTGCGTGAAGAGTTGCAGGCCTTTCTCCATACCAAAGGCTGGGTTGATCCTGCCGCGGCACCGCTGGCGTGTCACCTGCTGCTGGCGGAGATCGCACCGGAATTTCTGGTCAGGGGCGTTCCATCGGCGCTGACGATGGGCTCGGTTTCCTGGGTGACCTTTTGCCATGGCGTTGCCCTGGCGGAAGCGGTCAGGAAGGGCGCGTCACGTGTGCTGACGTATGCGCAAATCATGGCGTATGTCGAATTGGAGCCTGTGAGCGAACCACTGTCCCGACTGCGGGATTTGGCAATGATTGACCCGATTGTCGATTGGGCACTGATGAATGGCGTTATCAGCGCAAGCGAACTCAACCAAGCGGCGAAGGAAACCACGGAGCAGGCAATCACGGCGTTCCAGGAATACGCAGAGAACTTCACCCATCTTGCGCGCATCTATTCCAGCCCCATGCCCAACCGCGAAACCATGGCGCGCGAAGCGTTGCAAGGCGCAGTGCCGGAGTGTGATTTCCTCGACGATACAGTGCTTTATCAACGCCCCGGCCTCTATGCATCCCCTAACCCCATGTCGATGGTCGGCTTGCATATGTCGGGAGATCTGACGGGTGGCCAGTGGGATTTTCGTGCGGTCTTTCCCGACGAAGTTATTTCCAAAACACCTGATTTGCATGCAGGCCTGACCAATTACAAAAGGCCAACCTATTACGATCCTTCCGTCACCAGCCTTTATAGTCGCTTTCCAAGGTTGCTGAGACTGCCGTCCAACAATGCCGAATACCATCGCCTATTACGGGACTATCACGGCAATTTGAATAAAGCGCTGATGACCAATGTGAAATTGGCCCTTTCACACATGCTTCCCCATGATCTGGATATCTTTCTGAAAGGCAAGATCAGCTTTTTTACCGTTCGTCTTCCGGCAACCAGGACCGAGTCTTACTTCTCAATATCGCCTGTGCCTATTTCAACGACCTACGAAACCCAGCACAGTAACGATGCTGTCAAGGGACGCTTTGGCATTGTCATGTGCGCTACACACGGAAACACGGCCGCGTGTTATGAGTTGTTTACCTTGCGCGGTGAACTGCGGAAAAACAGCACGCTCGCCTCGCTGATCATCTCAACAGGCAAATTGCGGGCTGCAGCCAGGTTGGACTTCAACGGGGATTTGAATGCGCCTCTTCGACCCACGCCTCCCGAATCGTTACCGCTCTCTGTTGTTGAATACACGGACGGGGTTGTTGCTGAGAATGACGCCAGCAGCTCCATGGCGATTATTGAAAAGCTCGGCGAAATCCCCGCGCCAGCGTCTGTGGCGGCGAGGCAGCAGAGTACCTACGGGAACTTCGCTAATCCGCAACTGGTGCGAATTGCCGAGTTCGTTGTGAACAATCATCCGTTCCGCACGTTTGACGAAATCGAATCAATGGCGACCGTGCCGACAGCGCTCGAAAGCGAACGCAAAAGGGGCGAAGAGACTGCAGATTACATCGTGAATCTGGTGGTTCCGTTTAAAAAATGCATCGAGGATTTATCTTCCGGTGAACACAACAAGGTCGTCGACGGGATCTATGGATGCGTCATGGACACTATTGCATTGGGAGGCGCCTTCGTGGGGGCGGGCGCCAAAGCGCTGAGCATTTCGGCAAAAGCCATCTCGACAACGACCAAAGCTGCGCGCTTGACCCAGCTGGCCTTCATGACGTCTGTTTCCTTGTTCAACCCCGTGGATGATGTACCAACGGTGTTTTATGGCGCCGGGAAGCTCATCCACAAGGGCGCGTTACGTTTCAGCAGGCAGGCGCAAGAGCTTCTCGGGCTGGCGAAGTCCCAATTGGGCAGACTCCATGGCACTCATAAATCCTATGACCTGATCCGCGCAGCCAACAACCTCCATACCGGGCAGGGTAACTGGCGTCCCCGTGGTGCAATCGGTGAGACGCTCACGGTGGTGGCGGCACGCAACAATTTTCAATGGTATGCCCTCGACCGTCTGGGCAAAGCCTGGGGACCAAAACTGAACAACTTTGCTTATGTGGCCCCTGTCCGATTGCCACGTTCCACCAAGACATTGCCCGTCAGTTACACCCGACAGTTCATTGAGCAAAGCCTGCCGCGAGCCCGGACCAAAATCGAAAACGCGATCAATGCCTTGACCCATCGTGACTTCGAAGCTCAACGCAAACTGGTCGCCAGACTGCTGATGGGAAGCGACTCGAACGAGGCAATCAATCAGTTGGGGAATTATCTGAGAGCGATCAGGGCGGACTTTGCGGGCGTGTCCATCAGTAATTTTCTTCTCGATCCGCTCAAGGACACCCACCACATCGCGGCTTTCGATACGAGCGCTTACCAGCAGTGGAAAGGTGCCACCGGGCCATCCGATACGACGTTCATTGAAATCTATACCGCCAATCTCAACAGGCACTTCATCGGCCTGGGGTTCAACCATGATGTGGTCGCAGACGACTTGATCCATGAGTTGTTTCACGGACCTGCGCAGATCGGTGATGTCGCCTATGCCCGCGACGCCGGCAATGTCGGCGGTGGGCAGTCGCTGGATGTGTCGGCGCTGCTGAACCTTGCCTCCGGGCAGCTTGCGGTGACTGATGAAGGCGATGACCTCCACGCCAGTTCCAAAGCCTTTGAAAACGCCGACTCACTGGCGGTGGCCACTTCGCTGTTGAGCCAGTTGTACACGGACAAGGGCGGGTATGAACGCAACATGGCCCTGCTGCAAGATGCACTTGAAGCAAATCCCGATAGCGCAATCGGTGATCCGGTGCTGATCACGCTGAACAACCCTGATGTGACGGCGCAGGGGGCTGCGTCAGGCAGGCCCGGCGCGTCCGTTGGATAATTCAGAAGTGCAGGCCGTTTAACAAGCCAGTTCTGGCCGATCCCGAAATTGCTCCAGCGCTTCGGGATTGGCCAGCGCATCGGTGTTTTTCACCGGCTGGCCATGCACCACGTTCCTCACCGCCAACTCGACCACTTTGCCGCTGATGGTGCGCGGAATGTCCGTCACCGCGACAATCTTCGCCGGTACGTGCCGTGGCGTGGTGTTGGCGCGGATGACCTGGCGGATCTGCTGTTGCAGTGCCTCGTCCAGTTCGACCCCCTCGACCAGCCGCACGAACAGCACCACCCGCACGTCGTCTTGCCATTGCTGACCGATGGCCACGCTGTCGGTGACTTGCGGGACTTTCTCCACCTGACGGTAAATCTCCGCCGTGCCGATGCGCACGCCGCCGGGGTTGAGTACCGCATCCGAGCGCCCGTGAATCATCATCGCGCCGTGAGCCAATTGTTCGGCGTAATCGCCCTGGGCCCAGACGCCGGGGAACAGGCTGAAATAAGACGTGCGCAGTTTTTCCCCGGTCGGGTCGTTCCACAGGCCGACGGGCATGGCCGGAAAGTGTCGGGTGCAGACCAGTTCACCTTTTTCGCCAATGACCGCGCGGCCGGCATCGTTCCAGACTTCGACCGCCATCCCCAGGCTTTTGCCCTGGATTTCGCCGCGACGCACTGCCAGCAGCGGATTGCCGTTCACGAAGCACGAAACGATGTCTGTGCCGCCGGACATCGACGCCAGGCACAGGTCGGCCTTGAGGTCACGGTAGACGTAGTCGTAACTTTGCGGCGATAGCGCCGAGCCGGTGCACAACAGGGTTTTCAGCGTGCCGAGATTATGGCTTTGCCGAGGCTTCACGCCGTTGCTTTCCAGGGTCGCGAGGTACTTGGGACTGGTGCCGAACACGCTGATGCGTTCGTCGTCGATCAGGTCGATCAAGCGCTCCGGGCCGGGATGAAATGGCGAGCCGTCGTACAGCACCACGGCGCTGCCGACGGCCAGGGCTGACACCAGCCAGTTCCACATCATCCAGCCGCAAGTGGTGTAGTAAAACAAGCGGTCGCCGGGCCCGAGATCGCAATGCAGGCCGTGTTCCTTGGCGTGTTGCAACAGCACGCCACCGGTGCTGTGGATGATGCATTTGGGCACGCCGGTGGTGCCGCTGGAATAGAGGATGTACAGCGGATGGGCGAAAGGCACGGCAACAAAATCCGGCTCGCCGCCCGGTTCGTAGAACGCATCCCAAAGCGTCACGCCCGCGTGGGTGCGGAAGTCTTTGATGTGCGCTTGGGGTCGTGCGTAAGGCACCACGATCAGCTGTTGCAGCGACGGCAGGCGTTCAAGGATTTCGTTGACCTTGGCGCTCTGGTCGATGTCTTTGCCGGCATAACGGTAACCGGCGCAGGTGATCAGCACTTTCGGTTCGATCTGGCCGAAGCGGTCGATGACGCCCTGGGTGCCGAAGTCCGGCGACGAACAGGACCAGATCGCCCCGAGGCTGGTGGTGGCGAGCATGGCGACCAGGGTTTGCCAGGTGTTCGGCATGCACGCGGCGACGCGGTCGCCAAGGCCGACACCGACGGCGATCAAGCTGTTTTGAAAACCGGCGACATGCTCGGCCAGTTCGGCCCAGGTCAGTTGTTCGCGCTGGCCATTTTCACCGATCGCAATGACGGCGACGGCATCGTCACGACGGCGCAGCAAGTGTTCGGCAAAGTTCAGGGTGGCGCCGGGAAACCACTGGGCGCTGGGCATGTGATCGCCTTCGATCAGCACGGCGTCCGGTTGCGTATGGAAACGGATGTCGAAGAAATCGACGATGGCTTGCCAGAAATCGACCCGTTGATCGATGGACCATTGGTGCAGGGCGGCGTAGTCGGCAATGTCGAGGTGGTGGCGTTGATTGATGGCGCGCCGGAAGGCGTCCATGCGGGTCTTGGCGATGCGTTTGGCGTCAGGTTGCCAGAGGATGTCGGACATTTTTTGCCTCTTCTTTTATCTTCAGATCCATTCGCGGGCAAGCCTCGCTCCTACAGGTTATCGGTGTTTTCATGAACGACGCATGACCTGTAGGAGCGAGGCTTGCCCGCGAAGAACGATAACGCGGTCTATCGCCCAATCACTGCGCCAACCACCCACCATCTATATTCCACGCCGCGCCCCGCACTTGGCTACCGGCCTCACTGCACAAAAACAGTACCAGTTCACCCAGCTGAGGCGGCGTAACGAACTCCAGCGACGGCTGCTTCTCGGCCAGCAAATCGTGTTGCGCCTGCTGCGGATCAACCCCTTTGGCGATGCGGTCGTCAATCTGCTTCTGCACCAACGGCGTCAACACCCAGCCTGGGCAGATTGCGTTGCAGGTGACGTTGGTCGTGGCGGTTTCCAGGCCGACCACCTTGGTCAAACCGATCACCCCATGCTTGGCCGCGACGTAAGCCGCCTTGCCCACCGAACCGACCTGGCCATGCACCGAGGCGATATTGATAACCCGCCCCCAACCCTTGGCACGCATGCCCGGTAAGCTCAAACGGGTGCTGTGAAACACCGACGACAGGTTGATCGCAATGATCGAATCCCAACGCTCCACGGGAAAATCTTCCACCGACGCCACGTGCTGAATGCCGGCGTTGTTGACCAGAATGTCCACCCCGCCGAACTCGCGCTCGGCGTAGGCGATCATGTCGGCAATCTGCGCCGGGTCGCTGACATCGGCGGGGTGATGACCAACCTTGCCACCGAACTGTTCAACCTCGGCAATCACTGTGGAGGCATCGCCGAAACCGTTGAGAATCAGGTTGGCGCCAGCCTTGGCCAGGCTGAGGGCGATGCCCAGGCCGATGCCGCTGGTGGAGCCGGTGACCAGTGCGGTCTTGCCTGAAAGAGTCGTCATGAATACCTCACACAATGCCAGTGGCGTAGAAAGTACCGATCACCACAAAAACCGCCAGGGTCTTGATCAGCGTAATACAGAAAATGTCTTTGTAGGCTTCGCGGTGGGTCAGGCCGGTCACCGCCAGCAAGGTGATGACCGCGCCGTTATGCGGCAGGGTGTCCATGCCGCCACTGGCCATCGCGGCGACGCGGTGCAGCACTTCCAGGGGAATGTTCGCCGCATGGGCCGCAGCGATGAAGTCATTGGCCATGGCCGCCAGCGCAATACTCATGCCGCCCGATGCGGAGCCGGTGATACCGGCCAGCAAAGTCACGGTGATCGCTTCGTTGACCAGCGGGTTGGGAATGCTTTTGAGCCAGTCGGCCAGCACCAGAAAGCCTGGCAAGGACGCGATCACCGCACCAAAACCGTATTCGGACGCCGTGTTCATTGCTGCCAGCAATGAACCGCTGACCGCACTTCTGCTGCCTTCGGCCAACTTGCCGCGAATCGCCTGGAAGCCGAACACCAGCACCATGATGATGCCGACCAGCAACGCAGCCTGAACCGCCCAGATCGCCGTGAGTTTGGCGACATCGGTGGTTACCGGTGCGGCCATGCCTGGCAGCGCGAGGCTGTGGGTCTTGCCGTACCACTGGGGAATCCACTGGGTAAACAACAGGTTCATGATGCCGACGGCCAACAGCGGCGACAGCGCGATCCACGGATTCGGCAGTTTGATGTCGGCGGCGGTTTCCGGCTCGTTGCGCAGGTCGGTGCCGTAGCCTTCGCCCGAAATCTGAGCCTTGTTGCGCTGGCGCTGCAGAAACGCCATGCCGGCGCAGACCACGAAGATTGCGCCGATCAAACCCAGCCACGGCGCCGCCCACGCGGTGGTGTTGAAGAAGGTGCTGGGGATGATGTTCTGGATTTGCGGGGTGCCGGGCAGGGCGTCCATGGTGAACGAGAAGGCGCCGAGGGCGATGGTCGCCGGGATCAGGCGCTTGGGAATATTGCTCTGGCGGAACATCTCGGCCGCGAACGGGTAGACCGCAAACACCACCACAAACAGCGACACGCCGCCGTAAGTGAGCAGGGCGCAAACCAGCACGATCACCAGCATCGCCTGACGGGTGCCGAGCAGGCGAATCGCCGCCGCAACGATGGAACGCGAGAAACCCGACAACTCGATCAGCTTGCCGAACACGGCGCCAAGCAGGAACACCGGGAAATACAGTTTGATGAAGCCGACCATTTTCTCCATGAACACCCCGGTAAAAGCAGGGGCGACGGCGGAAGGGTCGGTGAGCAGGACGGCGCCGAGGGCGGCAATCGGTGCAAAGAGGATAACGCTGTAGCCACGGTAGGCCGCGAGCATCAGCAGCGCGAGGGCTGCCAAGGCAATGATCACACTCATGGTGTGTCTCCTGGATTGTTATTTTTGTGGGGTGAAACGGTGTGGGGGAGGGCTTTAGCGAGATTTGTGCCAAGGTGGCAACATGTTGAAATATAAGGATATTTATTGTTTTTTCAGAAGCGGACGAACGTATTTGTCTCTGTTTTGAGAATTTTTGTGGTTTGGAGGCCGCCATCGCCAGCAAGCCGGCTCCTACAGAAGATCGCGTCAACACCGAAACCCTGTAGGAGCCGGCTTGCTGGCGATGAGCGCAAAGCGCTCCAAAAATATGTCTGTAAATAGAGATCTATGTCTCGTTATAGAGACTCAGCAATCCCCAACGCCACCATCTTCTTGTACAACGTAGACCGCCCAAGCCCCAGCCGCGCCGCCGCCTCAATCACTTTCCCCCCGCATTGCGCGAGGGCCGATTCAATCAACTGCCGGTCAAACCGTTCACGCGCCTCACTGAACGTCTCGTGTGCCACCGACTCAACCTTCAAAGGTGCCACACGCTCCACCGGCGTAAACGTACCAATCGCCGCGCGGATATCGGTCGCATTCAGCATCAGATCGTCACTGAGCAATGCCGCCCGTTCCAGCACGTTGCGCAACTCGCGAATGTTCCCCGGCCAGGCGTGTCGGGCAAGCAACTCCAGCGCCTCGCGGTTCAGCTCGTGCTGACTGCGCAACTCCTCAAGTATGGCTTCACTGAGTGCCGGCAAATCATCGAGACGATCACGCAGCGGCGGCACCTGGATCGGCAGCACATTGAGGCGGTAATACAAGTCGGCGCGAAACTCGCCGCGTTTGATCGCCGCTTCAAGGTCGGTGGAGGTCGCGGCGATCACCCGCACATCGCTCTGAATCACTTCGTTGGACCCGACCGGTTCAAATTCCTTTTCCTGCAACACCCGCAGCAGCTTGCTTTGCAGCGGCAGCGGCATGTCGCCGATTTCATCGAGAAACAGCGTACCGCCCTGAGCAATCTGCAACTTGCCGACGCGACCCTTGCGATCGGCGCCGGTAAACGCGCCGGGGGCGGTGCCGAAGAATTCGGCCTCGAGCAGCGCCTCGGGAATCGCTGCGCTGTTGATGCTGACGAAAGCCTTGTGCGCACGGGGTGATGCACCATGAATCGCCTGCGCCAGCAGCTCTTTGCCGGTGCCGGTTTCGCCGAGTAGCAAAACCGGGGAATCAGCACTGGCACTGCGTCGGGCGCGGCGTTTGACTTCGAGGCTGGCCGCGCTGGTGCCGATAAAATGCGCGAAGTTGTATTTGGTCTGCCGCGCCCGCAGCAGCGAGCGGGTGGAGGCCAGTTCTTCCTGCATGCTCATGTAGCGCTTGAGCATCGGCGACAGGCTGCGCAACTCATCGAACAACGCAAAACCGATGGCGCCGATCACCACGCCGGCGTCGTCATGGATCGGCAGGCGCATCACCACCAACGGTTCCTTGGGGGTGTCCTGCATGTCGAGCAGAATCGGTCGGCCGGTGCGCACCACTTCCCGCAGCAGGCTGCCGGGGATCACACTTTCGCAGGCCTTGCCGATGGCCACTTCCGCCGATTCCAGACCGAAGCGTCGGGCATAACGTTCGTTCATCCAGACGATGTTCGCGTCGCGGTCGACAATCACCGTGCCTTCGCTGGACTGCTCGATGATCTCGAACAGCGAACGGATCGCCAACAGACGAACGCGCTGGTAATCCTTGAGGCTTTCGGTGGTGTTCATGGGGTCATGTCCAGAATGTGTGGTGTCTGTGCGGGCCTCTTCGCGGGCAAGCCTCGCTCCTACAGGGGATCGCGTTCACCTGTAGGAGCGAGGCTTGCCCGCGAAGGCAGCGACGCGATTTATGCCTGTTGCAGATGCGCCGCCGCCAACAGCTCTTTGGTGTACGGATGCTGCGGTGAATCAAACACGTCGTGGCTGGCGCCGCTTTCCACCACTTTGCCGTCCTTGATCACGATCATGTCGTGGGCGAGGGCGCGCACCACCGCCAGGTCGTGGCTGATAAACAGATACGTCAGGCCGTGTTTTTCCTGAAGCTGGCGCAGCAGCGCGACCACTTGTTTCTGCACGGTGCGGTCCAGCGCCGAGGTCGGTTCGTCCAGCAGGATCAGCGCCGGTTTCAGCACCAGCGCCCTGGCGATGGCGATGCGTTGGCGCTGGCCGCCAGAGAACTCGTGGGGGTAGCGATGGCGGCTTTGCGGGTCGAGGCCGACTTCCTGCAGGGCCCGAATCACTTCGGCCTTGCATTCGTCCGCCGTCAACTGGCTATGCACTTCCAGGCCTTCACTGATGATTTGTGCCACGGACATCCGTGGGCTGAGGCTGCCGAAAGGGTCCTGGAACACCACCTGCATTTTCTTGCGCCATGGTCGCAGTTGCTTTTGCGTCAGGCCGTCCAGCGCCTGGCCCTGAAAGCGAATGCTGCCTTCGGAGTCGAGCAGGCGCAGGATCGCCTGACCCAGTGTCGACTTGCCCGAGCCGGACTCACCCACAATGCCCAATGTCTTGCCGCGCTGGACATTCAGGCTGATGCCGTCCACGGCATGCAAGTACGTTTTGCGCTGAAACAGCCCGCCACCGAGGGGGAAGCGCACGCAAAGATTGTCCACTTCCAGAACGTTCTCGCGCTCGTCACGGGGCAGCGCCTGGCCTTCCGGTTCGGCGTTCAGCAGTACGCAGCTGTAGGGATGTTTCGGCTCGGTGAACAGCGTTTCGCACGGTGCCTGTTCGACG
The DNA here is from genome assembly GCF_020423045.1 of Pseudomonas sp. MM213. NCBI lineage: Bacteria > Pseudomonadati > Pseudomonadota > Gammaproteobacteria > Pseudomonadales > Pseudomonadaceae > Pseudomonas > Pseudomonas sp. MM213. Next base: position 1,496,498 of record NZ_CP081943.1, on the reverse strand, counting down.
ATTTCCCCGGCCTTCATCACGCACACACGCTGAGCGATGCTGCGCACCAGATTGAGGTCGTGGCTGATCAGCAGCAATGACATGCCGAGCCGCTGTTGCAGGGACTTGAGCAGGATCAGGATCTTGCGCTGCACCGTGACGTCGAGCGCGGTGGTGGGCTCGTCGGCGATCAGCAACTCCGGCTCGCAGGCCAGCGCCATGGCGATCATCACGCGTTGCCGCTGGCCGCCGGACAGTTGATGCGGGTACGCCTTGAGCCGCTCTTTGGGTTTCTGTATGCCCACGAGGTGCAGCAGCTCCAGAATCCGCTCCTGCGCAGCTTTGCCGGTCAGGCCCTTGTGCAGCAGCAGGGTTTCACCGATCTGCTTTTCAATGCTGTGCAGCGGATTGAGCGAGGTCATCGGCTCCTGGAAGATCATGGCGATGCGGTTGCCCCGCAACTCTCGCAAAACCCTGGACGAAGCGCCGAGCAACTCCTTGCCGCGATAGCGGATGCTGCCGCTGGTTTCGGTGCCGGTCTCGGGCAGCAGTTGCAGGATCGAGTGCGCGGTCACCGATTTGCCGGAACCCGACTCACCCACCAGCGCCAGGCATTCACCGGGGCGGATGTCCAGACACAGGTTGCGCACCACGGTCTGGCCGCTGAAGGCCACGCAGAGGTCACGGATTTCGATCAGGTTGTTACTCATATCAACAGTCCGCGTCAGGATCGAGGGTCAAAGGCATCTCGCAACGCCTCGCCGATAAACACCAGTAAAGACAGGATCAGCGCCAGGGTGAAAAACGCGGTCAGCCCCAGCCACGGCGCTTGCAGGTTTTGCTTGCCCTGACCGATCAACTCGCCCAGCGAGGCACTGCCGGCCGGCATGCCGAAACCGAGGAAGTCCAGCGCGGTGAGCGTCGAAATGGCCCCGGTCAAAATGAACGGCAGGTAGCTCAGCGTCGCGTTCATCGCGTTGGGCAGGATGTGCCGCACGATGACTTTGCGGTCGGTCAGGCCCAGTGCCCGCGCAGCCTTGACGTATTCGAGGTTGCGCCCGCGCAGGAACTCGGCACGCACCACGTCCACCAGTGCCAGCCAGGAAAACAACGCCATGATCCCCAGCAGCCACCAGAAATTCGGCTCGACAAACCCCGACAGAATGATCAGCAGGTACAGCACCGGCAGACCCGACCAGACCTCCTGCAAACGCTGGCCGATCAGGTCGACCCAGCCGCCGTAATAGCCTTGCAGCGCGCCGGCGGCGATGCCGATCAGTGCGCTGACAAAGGTCAGCATCAGCGCAAACAGAATCGACACCCGCGCGCCGAAAATCACCCGTGCCAACACGTCGCGAGCCTGGTCGTCGGTGCCCAGCCAATTCACATTCGACGGTGGGCTCGGTGCCGGTTTGTTCAGGTCGTAGTTGGGCGTGTCGTCGCTGAACGGGATCGGCGGAAACAGCAGCCAGCCGCCGTCCTTTTTGATCAGCTTCTGTACATAGTCACTGCGGTAATCCGCCTGGAACGGCAGTTGCCCGCCGAACGCCTGCTCGGTGTAGCGCTTGAACGCAGGGAAGTACAACGAGCCCTGATAACTGACCACCAGCGGTTTGTCGTTGGCGATCAGCTCGCCACCGAGGGTCAGCAAAAACAGGCCGACAAATAGCCACAGCGACCACCAGCCACGGCGGTTTTTCTTGAATCGGTCGAAACGGCGGCGCGCCAACGGCGAAAGCTTGAACATCAGGCATTCCTCGCGGCGAAGTCGATACGCGGGTCAACCAGCGTGTAGCACAGGTCGCCGACCAGTTTTATCAGGAGGCCGAACAGCGTGAAGATGAACAGCGAACCGAACACCACCGGATAATCCCGCGACACCGCCGCTTCATAACTCATGCGGCCCAGGCCATCGAGGGAGAAGATCACCTCGATCAGCAACGAGCCGGCGAAAAATACGCTGATGAACGCCTGGGGAATGCCCGACACCACCAGCAGCATGGCGTTGCGGAACACGTGGCCGTACAGCACGCGACGTTCGCTCATGCCTTTGGCACGCGCCGTGACCACGTACTGGCGGGTGATTTCATTGAGGAAGGAGTTTTTGGTCAGGATGGTCAATGTGGCAAATCCACCGATGACCAGCGCCGTGACCGGCAATACCAGGTGCCAGAAATAGTCGGCGATCTTGCCCACGGTGGACAGCGAGTCGAAATTGTCCGAGACCAGGCCGCGCACCGGAAACCAGTTCAGTGACGTGCCGCCGGCGAACACCACGATCAGGAACATCGCAAACAAGAACGCCGGCATCGCGTAGCCAATGATGATCGCGGTGCTGCTCCAGATATCGAATTGGCTGCCGTGGTGCACGGCTTTGCGGATGCCCAGCGGGATCGACACCAGATAGGTAATCAGCGTGGCCCAGAGCCCAAGGGAAATGGTCACCGGCATTTTTTCGAGGATCAGGTCGGTGACCGTGGCGCCGCGGAAAAAGCTTTTGCCGAAGTCCAGTCGCGCGTAACTGGTGAGCATCAACCACAGGCGTTCATGGGCCGGTTTGTCGAAGCCGTATTGCTTTTCGATTTCCTTGATCAGTTGCGGGTCGAGGCCGCGACTGGCTCGCGAACTGCCGCTCATGACCTCGCCAGAACCGCCGCCGACGCTGGCGCCGCCGATGCCTTGAAGGTGCGCGATCGCCTGTTCGACCGGGCCGCCCGGTGCGGCCTGAACGATGACGAAGTTGACCAGCAGAATGATCACCAGAGTCGGAATGATCAGCAGCAGGCGCCGCAGAATATAAGCCCACATCAGTGCGGCCCTCCGGGTTTGCCGCGCTTGATCAGTTCGGCGGTCATCTGTTGGTTGGTCAGCGGCGTGGTGCTCACTTCCCACCAACTCTCGATGGCTTCGTCATTGGCTGCTTGCACGCTGGGAATGCCGAAACGGTTCCACCACACGGTCGAGCTGCCCGGCGGGTAATAGTTGGGAATCCAGTAATAGTTCCATTGCAGTACCCGGTCGAGAGCATGGGCGTAGCGCAACATGTCGGCCTGGGTGGTGGCGCGCACCAGACCGTTGACCAGCGTATCGACCGCCGGGTTCTTCAACACCATGTAGTTGTTGGAGCCCGGATCGTTGGCCGCTGCCGAACCAAAATAGTTATTCAACTCGTTGCCCGGCGACGTGGTGACCGGGTAGCCGGTGACGATCATGTCGTAATCCCGGGACATCAGGCGATTGACGTATTGGGAGGAGTCGATGCGGCGGATGTTCAGGTCGATGCCGATCTGCTTCAGCGTGCGCTTGTAAGGCAACAGCAAACGGTCCATCCCGTTCTGACTGACCAGGAAGGTAAAACTCAGCGGCTGGCCCTCGGCATTCACCAATTGATCGCCATCGGGTTTCCAGCCGGCCTGTTCGAGCAAATCCAGTGCTTGCAGTTGTTTGTCACGGATCACGCCACTGCCGTCGGTTTTCGGCGCTTCGAAGACTTTGGTGAACACCTCGTCGGGGATCTGCCCGCGCAGCGGTTCGAGAATCGCCAGTTCGGCGGCATCCGGCAGGCTGCGGGCGGCGAGGGCGGAGTTGGAGAAGAAACTCTGTTGGCGGATATACATATCGCGCATCATCTGCCGGTTGCTCCATTCGAAATCCCACAGCATCACCAGTGCCTGGCGGACGCGGCGGTCCTGGAACATCGGGTTCTGCAGATTGAACACAAAGCCCTGGGCCGATTGCGGCGCTTCTCTGGCCAGGTGCGCCTTTTGCAGGCGACCGTCGCTGAGGGCCGGGCTTTCGTAACCGATGGAGTAGGCGGTGGCGGAGAATTCGCGGTTGTAGTCGTAGGCGCCACCGCGCAGCACCTGACGCGCGACATCGGTATCACCGAAGTACTCGATGCTGAAGTGATCGAAGTTGTACAGCCCACGGCTGACCGGCAGGTCCTTGCCCCACCAGTCCGGATTGCGTTCGAAGGTGATGCTGCGCCCGGAGTCGACCTTGCCCACCCTGTACGGGCCGCTGCCCAGTGGCGGCTCGTAACCACCACCGCTGGCGAAATCGCGGGTTTTCCACCAGTGTTCGGGAAACACCGGCAAGGTTGCGATGTCGAGGGGCAGGGTGCGGTTTTCGTTGCTTTTGAAGTCGAAACGCACCGTCAGCGGGGATTCCACCTCGACGCCTTTGACGTCGGCGAACTGGGTGCGATAACGCAGGCTGCCCTGGGTCATCAGCAGGTTGAAGGTGTAGCGCACGTCTTCGGCGGTGATCGGCTTGCCGTCGGCGAAGCGAGCCTTGGGGTTGAGGTAGAAACGCAGCGATAACCCGTCATCCGAGCGCTCCATCTTCTGCGCCACCAGACCGTACACGGTGTAAGGCTCGTCCTGCGAGCGCTGGGCCAGCGGCGAATAGATCAAACCGTCGATCTGCGTCACGCCGATGCCTTTGTCTATATAAGGCAGGACATGGTCGAAATGCCCGATCTCGATCGCCGAGCGACGCATCGTGCCGCCCTTGGGCGCTTGCGGATTGGTGTAGGCAAAATGACTGAAGCCGGCCGGGTACTTGGGCGGTTCGCCGTAGACGGTCAGCGCGTGTTGCGGTGCGGCGTTCACACCGGCGGCGCCCAGTAGCAGGGTCACGGCAGTGAACAACAAAACAGGGAAAGCCAGTCGCATTTTCAGCCTTAGAGCCGGGTGATCGATAACCGCAATTTGTACGCTAGCGGCGCGTCCCTCGCCAGTCGTATCACGTACCCGAAACACGACGGCCCACCAAAAGGCGGGCCGTTGTGCATGAAACTACGCGAATGACTTAGTCCTGACGGCTGGTCACTTCGAGCAAGTGGTAGCCGAACTGGGTCTTGACCGGGCCTTGCACGACGTTGATCGGTGCGCTGAAGACCACGGTGTCGAATTCCTTGACCATCTGGCCCGGACCGAACGAACCCAGGTCACCGCCCTGACGGCTGGACGGGCAAGTGGAGTTGGCTTTGGCAACTTCGGCGAAATCGGCGCCAGCCTCGATTTGGGCTTTGAGTTCGTTGCACTTGTCTTCGCTGGCAACCAGGATGTGACGGGCAGTGGCTTTAGCCATGGAAAAATACTCCTTCTAATGTTCAGTAAAGTGCTCAGCCTACCGGATTCAGGAGGCTATTTCTCCTCAAAGTTCCGCCCGGGTCACAGACCCGCCTTGCGCAGACGTTCGGCATGTTCCACGTACAGGTCAATCGGGTCGATGTCTTTGCGAACCCGACCGACTGTCTGGCTGATGCTGTCCAGGTGGTCCAGCGGATAGTCGGAGCGGATCACCTTGCCCAGATGAGAGCTGAAGCGGCCGACCATGCCGTCGTTTTGCTCGGCCTCGATGGTGAAGTACCTGGCAAAAGCACGGGAGCACCCATTCAGTGGGTCAAGTGCGTTGAGCCCTTCATCGAGGAGGTTGCCCTGCAGGGTTCCGCTCCAGGAATAGTAGCGAACGCCGTTGACCCGCTCGCTGCCCTTGCCGCCCCAGGTCTTCGGCAGTCCTTGAGGGTACTTCTCGTTAAATGCGCTGACGCCTTCGGTGGTCAAGGCATTGAGCGCAGCGATCGCGTTTTGCGGCAGGTGGCGGTCGCCACTCAACAAGGACAGGAAGTCAGCGAACAACGTGGCCACCGTGTCGGCGACCTGTTCCGGCAGCTGTCCAGGCGTCAGCGCCTTGCGCAGGAAATCCGCCAGTTCCGAGCCATGGTTGGGCCCGCTGACCGAGGTCACCGACGCAACGATTTGCGGCGCTATCGCTGCGGCATAGCGGGCGGCCAGCGCTCCCTGGCTGTGCCCGATCAGGTTGACCTTGTCTGCACCGGTCCCTTCCAGCACCCGTTCGATCTGTGCCAGAAGCTGGTCACCTCGCGCCTCATTGGTATGGGTAGCCGACAGGTGTGGGATGAACACTCTGGCGCCGGCGCTCCTGAGGGTTTGCTTGATGTCATGGAACAGTTCGAAAGGGCCGATCCGATCGAAACCAAACAGGCCGTGGACCAACAGGATGGGATGGAGGGTGCTTGCATTCCGTTGCATGTTCATACCTTTTCGCGGGAGTTCGTGATGTGTCCGGGGCTCACTCTAAAGCACTCGGACGTTTGCGCGATGTATGAAAAAGCCGCTGTGAATGGGTGAAAACGGAATAGGGAATGTACGAATATTCGAATCAGCAGGAGGCTCTTTTCCGAATGTCCGGACGTCCTTTAATCGGAGGTAGCGCAGAGTTCTGCAATGACCTACCTCCGGAATGTCATTTGCCTGTCAGCCGCGTGCGGTTCTCAGCTGTTCCGCCGCTGAACGCAACAACGTTTCGGTCCCCTCCCAGCCAAGGCAGCCATCCGTCACCGATACACCGTACTGAAGCGACGGACTCAGCGGCTGGCAGCCTTCGAACAGGTGACTCTCAATCATCATCCCGATCAACGAGCGATCACCTTGCAGACGCTGCTCAAGCACATCGTTGAACACCGCCGGTTGACGTAGCGGGTCTTTGCCGCTGTTGGCGTGGCTGCAATCGACCATGATCCGGGCCGGGATCTTCAGTTTGGTCAGGTCGCTGTTCACCTGGGCGACGCTGTTGCGGTCGTAGTTCGGGCCGCGATGACCGCCGCGCAATACCAGGTGAGTGTCAGGATTGCCGGGCGTCTGGATGATCGCGGGGTGCCCCTGGCTGTCGACACCGAAATGCCGATGCGGATGAGCGGCCGAGCGCATGGCGTCACTGGCAACACCGACGCCACCATCGGTGCCGTTCTTGAAGCCGACCGGCATGTTCAGGCCGCTGGCCATTTCCCGGTGGATCTGTGATTCGGTGGTGCGGGCGCCAATGGCGACCCAGCTGAGCAGGTCGTCGAAGTACCCGGCGGCCATCGGTTGCAGCAGTTCGGTGGCAATCGGCAGGCCGAGTCGAAGCATTTCGCGCATCAGCTCCCGTGACAGGGTCAGGCCACCGGCCATGTCGTCACTGCCGTCCAGGTGCGGATCGTAGGCCAGGCCTTTCCAGCCGACGGTGGTACGGGGTTTTTCGACGTAGGCGCGCATCACCAGTAGCATTTCATCGCTGACGTCGGCGGCGAGGCGGGCGAGGTGACTGGCGTATTCGAGGGCAGACTGCGGATCGTGAATCGAGCAAGGACCGACGATGACCAGCAAACGGGAGTCTTCACCGTTGAGAATCGCACGAACCGCATCGCGGTGGGCGGCGACTTGCCGGGTCAGGGCGTTGCTGAGCGGCAGTTGCTGTTTGAGTTGCAATGAGCTCGGCAGGCGCAAGGTCAGCGCTTCATTGGCAGGGCTCAGGGTGGACAGCGGCAAAGCAGAGACGGACGAGTTCATGTTCAGGCTTCCTGGGCGGGCGGCGGGTTCGTTCCCGCGCGCTCGGCCCTACTGGGGTGTTCGACAATTGGCCGGATTGGCTGCGTGTGTGTGCTTGCCACCTGTGGGTGACCGATCGGAGGCGGCAGGCTGTCCCGAGCGGAGGCTGCTAAATCGCCAGGCGGTAAAACTGTCGTGACGGTAATAAGTGGCGTAGTTCATGTCGTGAATCCTCAAAATGTCTGTGTTGTTGCTAAAAAGTGTGGGGGCTGAAAAAACAAAACCCCCGGTCGGGAGGCCGACCGGGGGTTGAGAATTCTCTGGTGGCGACCCGTTTAAAGTGGGCGCCGTGTGGGTATCAGGCGCGCCAGTGGCTAAACCAATACCCAAAATAAAAGCTGACCGAAGCGCAAACGACATTCACCCGGGCAGCCACAACCGAGCGCGGGGCGCTGGCGGAACTAAGCTGTGAGAGGGCGTTGAACATGGTCTGTCTCCGATGGATGCGCCGAGCTTACTAGAGGCCGGTACACGGATTCAATCAGAAATTGCTATTGGTTACTGGCGGCGTTTTCTATCGCTTGAGTGCGTCGGCGGTTGTGACACACTCGCCGTTTAAACAAAAACACAACGTCACAAGGACGAACCATGACGACGCTGACCATCGCCGCCGCTCAATCGATCTCCATCGCCGGAGACCTGGCCGCCAATATTGTGTGGCATCAACGCTTCATGCAGGTGGCGGCGGAGCAGGGCGTGCAGTTGCTGGTGTTTCCGGAACTGTCACTGACCGGGTACGAGCGTGGGCTGGCGGCTGAGCTGGCCATTGCTCCGGAGGATGCGGTGCTGCAACCGTTGCGCGATTTTGCGCAGGAAGTCGGCGTAACGACCGTAGTCGGGATGCCTGTTCGTCTGTCGGAGCATTCGCCGGTGTTGATTGGGGCGCTGGTACTGGGCGCCGATGGTTCACTTGGGGTCTACAGCAAGCAGCATCTGCATCCCGGCGAGGAAGTCGCGTTTGCGCCGGGCACTGGCGGTTCGCCCCTGACCATCGGCGGCGATACGATAGCCTTGGCGGTGTGCGCCGATTTTTCCCACGCCAGTCATGCGGCCGCAGTGGCGCAACAGGGCGCCGACCTGTATGCCGCAGGCGTGCTGATCACCGAAAATGGTTACGCCCCCGATACTGCGTTGTTGCAAGGCTATGCCGTCAGGCATTCGATGGCGGTGCTGATGGCCAACCATGGCGGTGCGACGGGGGGCTGGGAGTCGGCGGGACGCAGCGCCATCTGGGCATCGGACGGTTCGCTGATCGCTGCAGCACCTGGCACGGGCAATCTGCTGGTCGTTGCTCGCCGTAATGCTGACAGCTGGACGGGGCGCGTCGTCGCCGTCGCGGAGGCCTGATGGGATTCGAATTACGTCCTGCGACATCGCAAGACCTCGACTTTGCTCGTGAACTGACCTGTAAAACCATGCTCCGCTACTACATTCAGCACGATCTGCTGTGGCAGGACGAGGCTTTTGATGTGGCCTGGGCGGGGCGGGAAAACTGGCTGATCGTCCGTGATGATGTACGGCTGGGTTATGTAAGCCTGAGTCGGGATGCAAGGGCCTTGTATATCCGTGAGTTACACGTGCTCGAAGCGTTCCGGGGGCAGGGCGCCGGTTCCTGGGCGATCGATCAGGTATTGGCAATGGCGTGCAAGGAACGACGCCCGGCATTGCGCCTGACGGTTTTTGAAAATAATCCGGCGAAAGCGTTATACGAGCGAAAGGGCCTGGCAGTGGTCGGCAAAGACGAGTGTTTCCTGAGAATGCAGCGCGATATCGATGCCTCGCATCGCTGAAACACGCATGAGACAAGCCTTTCAAGATGTATTGAAACTTTTTATATGACGCTTGCCGCTAGGTCTGCCAGTTGCTTTTTGCTAAGGTGTCGGCAACTCAATAAGACCATATCGCGAGGTGTCTGCTTGATTAGGGTGCTAGTAGTCGATGACCATGATCTCGTTCGTACAGGCATTACACGAATGCTGGCTGACATCGATGGCCTGCAAGTAGTCGGCCAGGCTGAGTCCGGGGAAGAATCCCTGCTCAAGGCGCGTGAGTTGAAACCCGATGTGGTGCTGATGGACGTCAAGATGCCGGGTATCGGCGGTCTTGAAGCCACGCGCAAACTGTTGCGCAGTCATCCGGATATCAAGGTCGTCGCGGTCACCGTGTGCGAGGAAGATCCGTTTCCTACACGTTTGTTGCAGGCCGGGGCCGCGGGCTACCTGACCAAAGGCGCCGGGTTGCCGGAAATGGTCCAGGCCATCCGCCTGGTGTTTGCCGGGCAACGCTACATCAGTCCGCAGATTGCCCAGCAACTGGCGATCAAATCCTTTCAGCCGACCAACGATTCGCCCTTCGACGCACTGTCGGAGCGGGAAATCCAGATCGCGCTGATGATTGTCGGCTGCCAGAAGGTCCAGATCATTTCCGACAAACTGTGCCTGTCACCCAAAACCGTGAACACCTACCGTTACCGAATTTTCGAAAAGCTTTCGATCAGCAGCGATGTCGAATTGACGCTGTTGGCAGTTCGTCACGGCATGGTTGATGCCAGCCTCTGAAAATGACTGACACCTTCGATCCGAGTGCTTTCCTGTCGACGGTCAGCGGACGCCCCGGCGTCTATCGCATGTTCGACAGCGAGGCACGCCTGCTCTACGTCGGCAAGGCCAAGAATCTCAAGAATCGTCTGTCGAGTTACTTCCGCAAGTCCGGCCTCGCGCCCAAGACCGCTGCGCTGGTGGCGCGTATCGCCCAGGTCGAAACGACGATCACTGCCAACGAAACCGAAGCCTTGCTGCTTGAGCAGACGCTGATCAAGGAATGGCGTCCGCCCTACAACATTCTGCTGCGCGACGACAAATCCTACCCGTACGTGTTTCTTTCCGACGGTCAGTTCCCACGCCTGAGCATTCATCGTGGGGCGAAAAAGGCCAAGGGCAAATATTTCGGCCCTTATCCCAGTGCCGGGGCGATTCGCGAAAGCCTGAGCCTGCTGCAAAAAACCTTTTTCGTTCGCCAGTGCGAAGACAGCTACTACAAGAACCGCACACGCCCATGCCTGCAATACCAGATCAAACGTTGCAAGGCGCCGTGTGTGGGGCTGGTGGAGCCCGAGGTTTACGCCGAGGACGTTCGTCACTCGGTGATGTTCCTCGAAGGGCGCAGCAATGCGCTGACCGATGAATTGTCCGCCGGCATGGAAGAGGCGGCGATCAACCTCGAATTCGAGCGTGCCGCCGAATTGCGCGACCAGATCTCGTTGCTGCGCCGGGTCCAGGATCAACAGAGCATGGAAGGCGGGACCGGTGACGTCGACGTCATCGCCGCGTTCGTCAATCCGGGCGGTGCCTGTGTCCATTTGATCAGCGTGCGCGGCGGACGGGTGCTGGGGAGCAAGAATTTCTTTCCGCAGGTGGGTATTGAGGAAGACGTCTCTGAAGTCATGGCCGCGTTTCTCGGTCAGTACTTCGTCAGCAGCCCCGAACGCGACTTGCCGAGCGAGCTGATCGTCAACGTGGTTCACGAAGACTTCCCGACCCTGATCGCGGCCATCGAAGAGTTGCGCGGTCGTGAGCTGAGCATCAGTCACAGGGTTCGTGGCACGCGGGCACGCTGGCAGCAATTGGCCGTGACCAATGCCGAGCAGGCACTGGGCGCGCGCCTGGCCAACCGCCAACACGTTGCGGCACGTTTCGATGCCCTGGCCGACGTGCTTAAACTGGATGAGCCACCGCAGCGCCTCGAGTGCTACGACATCAGTCACTCCAGCGGCGAAGCGACCGTGGCGTCCTGCGTGGTGTTCGGCCCCGAAGGGCCGATCAAGTCCGATTACCGTCGCTACAACATTGAGGGTGTTACGCCGGGCGATGACTACGCCGCAATGCATCAGGCCCTGACCCGGCGCTTCAGCAAACTGAAGGACGGGGAGGGCAAGTTGCCGGACATTCTGCTGGTGGACGGCGGCAAGGGGCAGTTGTCCATGGCGCGCGATGTGCTCAATGAACTGGCGGTGCCCGACCTGATTCTGCTGGGCGTGGCCAAGGGGGCGACGCGCAAGGCCGGTTTCGAAACCTTGTACCTCAATGACGCCGCCCACGAATTTACCTTGCGTGGCGATTCCCCGGCACTACATTTGATCCAGCAGATCCGCGATGAAGCCCACCGATTTGCAATTACCGGACACCGTGCCCGCCGTGGCAAAACGCGCCGTACGTCTACGCTTGAGGGTGTAGCCGGGGTGGGTCCGACCCGTCGGCGCGATTTGTTGAAACATTTTGGTGGATTGCAGGAGCTGTCTCGTGCCAGCATCGAAGAGATCGCCAAAGCACCCGGGATCAGTAAAAAGCTCGCAGAGTTGATTTATGCAAATCTGCACAGCGAGTAGAATGCCCCCTCACCTCGTAGCCAGTTGTGCCGATGAATATCCCTAATCTGATTACCGTTCTACGCGTCCTGCTTATCCCGATCTTCATTTTACTGTTCTACCTGCCTTACCAATGGAGCTACCTGGCGTCCGCTTCGGTCTTCGCGTTTGCCGCCGCCACAGACTGGCTGGACGGATACCTGGCTCGTCGTCTGGAGCAAAGTACGCCGTTCGGGGCATTCCTCGATCCGGTGGCCGACAAGCTGATGGTCGCCGTGGCGTTGGTGCTGCTGGTGCAGGAACACGGTAATTTGTGGCTCACGCTGCCGGCTGCCGTGATCATTGGTCGCGAGATCGTGGTATCGGCACTGCGCGAGTGGATGGCCGAGCTCGGCGCTCGCGCTCACGTCGCCGTGTCGAACCTGGGCAAATGGAAAACCGCCGCGCAGATGTTGGCGCTGGTGATCCTGCTGGCCAATCCGTCGGACTTCACGTTCTGGGTCCTGGTGGGTTACGCCTTGCTGATGATCTCTGCGGGCCTGACATTGTGGTCCATGGTTCAATACCTGCGGGCTGCCTGGCCGCATCTGAAGACCGATGTGGAAAAATAAATAAAACTTTTTTGAATCAAGGGGTTGACGGAGCTTCTGGATTCTATAAAATGCGCACCACCAAGACGCGGGAATAGCTCAGTTGGTAGAGCACGACCTTGCCAAGGTCGGGGTCGCGAGTTCGAGTCTCGTTTCCCGCTCCAAATACAAAAAAGCGCCACTCAATGAGTGGCGCTTTTTTTTGTGCGCGATTTGTCATTTCATCTTCGAAAAAGAGGCTCAGGCCTCTTTTTTTGTGCCTGTTTTTCGGTGTCGGCGCCGACGCGAAGGGCAGTTTGAATTCGGCATGCAACGGTCGGTTGCTCATTACGCGGCGCGGGTAATGGTTATATGGACAAAGGAAAGTTGACGTCAGAATAGTGGCCATTTAGTATCGCGCCGCTATTTTGCCATCACCCGCCGTATCGAGGGATCGAACATGTACCCACCCGCCCTCGTGGCGAGGTTGTGCCTGGCTTTGCTGTGCCTTTCTCCACTGAATACTACCCTTGCTGCCCCGACACCCGGTGAAACCGACCTAATCCGCGAGCGTCAAGATCGCTTGCTGGACGAGCAGCGTCGTCGTCTTGAAGAACTCAAGGATTTGCCCGGCAAGGAAGCCACGCCTGCGCAACAAGCGGCGCCTGCCGATACCCGTTGCTTCCCCATCAAGAACATTGAGCTCAAAGGTGCCGACAGCCTTTCCGCCGGTCAGCGCGAGCACTTGCTCAAGCCTTACATGGGCCAATGCCTGGGTGTCGCTCAACTCAATCAATTGCTGAAAGTCATCACCGACCACTACATCGAAAAAGGCCTGGTCACCAGCCGCGCCTACTTGCCGCAGCAGGATTTGTCCGGCGGGCATTTGAAGGTGCTGGTCGTAGAGGGGCGGCTCGAAGGTATGCAAGGCGCGCAGGGCAGCCAGCTGTCAGAGCGCGAGCTGGCCATGGCTTTTGCTGGCAAGACCGGTGATCTGCTCAACTTGCGGGAAATCGAACAGCTGTTAGACCAGATCAATCGATTGCCGTCGAACCAGGCCAAGATGGAACTGGCCCCCGGACAGAAGGTGGGCGGCAGTGAAGTACTGGTCACGAACACGCCGCAAAAACCCTGGCGCGTCGGGTTGTCGCGCAGTAATGACGGCCAGAAAAGTACCGGCGAACAACAGTGGGGTACTTCGTTTGAATGGGACAGCCCCCTGGGATTGGCCGATCAACTGATGCTGCGCGGCGGCCATGACGCAATCAGCGATCATCAGAAAACCTCGAACAATGCCTTGCTTTATTACAACCTGCCGTTCGGCTGGTGGAACCTCAGCTATGCCTACAGCCAGAGTGAGTACCGCTCTGTGGCCCAGGCCAGCGGGTTTGACTTCAAGCAGACCGGCGACAGCCAGAATCATCAGCTGCGCCTGGAACGGGTGATCCACCGCGACTCGGTGAGCAAGACGTCCCTCAACACCGGCCTGGCCTATCTGCGCACGAACAACTTTATCGAAGACAGCAAACTGGCAGTCAGCAGCAATCGGCTGAGTGAGGCGCAGTTTGGGATAAACCATGGCCGGCGCATCGGCAGTGCGTTCGTCAACGTCGATCTGGGTATGCAGAACGGTATCGGCGCATTCGACGCTCAGCGTGAGAACCAGCGTCGCGATGCTTTCGGCAACCTCACACCTGACGCCCGCTACCGCAAATACACCGCGACAATCAGCTACCTGCAACCCTTCAAGCTGTGGGATGAATCCCTGGTGTTCAGCAGCCTGATCACCGGCCAGCGCAGTGAAGACGTGCTGTTCAGCCCTCAACGCATGAGCCTCGGTAGCCAGTCCTCGATCCGTGGTTACAAGGACCAGACCCTGATCGGCGACAGCGGCGGTTACTGGCGTAACGACCTGCGCTGGAGCCGCCCGGTGACGTGGGCCTGGCTGCGTCCGCTGCTCACGGAATATGGCACCGGCCTGGGTTATGACGTCGGTGTGATCCGTAACGATCGCTACAACGCGGAGCAGCACGGCCGGATGTCGAGCAACTCCCTGGAGCTTTTCGCCCGGGGCCAGCACCTGGCCGCCAGCGTCACTTTCGCCCACTCCCTTGAGCGGCCAGAAGCGCTGAGCGAACGTGAAGCACCGATCTACTTCCGTCTGGATTTCTTTCTTTAACTCTGCTGTTTACCTGAGATACACGACATGGACGTTCGCCAACTCGCCTTTTTGGCCCGCCAGCCTTCGGCTGCCCTGCAATCGCGTGAGTCGTTCTGTGGGCTGCCCAAGCGCGGGTTGGCGTTCATCCTCGCCAACGCGATGTTCTGGCAACCAATGCTGGCCCAGGCCGACGGCATCGTCGTGAATGGCAGTGCGACCACGGTGGGGCAGGCGGCCAACGGCGTCCCTGTGGTGAACATTGCCACGCCCAATGGCACCGGCCTGTCCCATAACCAGTTCAGCGACTTCAACGTCGGACAGCAGGGCGTGATCCTCAACAACGCCACGAACAATCTGCAGAGCACCCAGTTGGGTGGTTACATCATCGGCAACAGCAACCTCAACGGTCGCGCGGCCACCGTCATCCTCAACGAGGTCAATGGCGGCAGCCCCAGCCAGCTCAGGGGCTACACCGAAGTAGCCGGGCAGGGTGCCCACGTCATCCTCGCCAACCCTCACGGCATCAGCTGTGATGGTTGCGGCTTTATCAATACGCCCAAAGTCACGCTCAGTACCGGACGGCCCATTCTTGAAAACGGTCGACTCGCCCGCTACGACGTGGAGGGCGGTGCGATCGCCATTGAAGGTCGCGGCCTCAATGCGAGCAACGTCAGCCAGTTTGAATTGATCACGCGCAGCGCCAGGATCAACGCTGAGTTACATGCGCAGCAATTGGCAATTGTCACCGGTCGCAACGAAGTCGATGCGGGCACGCTGGCGGCGAAGGCCAAGGCACCAGCCGCCGGTTCGGCACCGCAACTGGCCATCGACTCTTCGGCCCTGGGCGGCATGTACGCTGGGGCTATCAAACTGGTGGGCACCGAGTCCGGGGTCGGGGTGAAACTCGCGGGCGATGTGGCCGCCAGCGCAGGTGATCTGCAGATTGATGCCAACGGCAAACTGACCCTGGCGCGTGCAGAAGCCACCCAGGGCGACGTCAAGCTCAATGCCCGAGAAGTCGCACTCACCAATACCGTTTATGCCGCCCGGGACGCGAAAGTCGTCGCGGCGGGAAGTCTCGACATCGACAGCAGCCTGACCGCCGCCCGTAACGTGCACGTCGAAGGTCAGCAGATCACTAATCGCGGCAATCTCAATGCCGGCCTCAAGGCAGACGGCAGCGTCAACCGCGCCAGTCACCTGCAAATTCAGGGCGGCAGCCTGAGTAATCAGGGCAAGGTCAACGCCCAGGGCACGCTGGCGACGGACCTGCAACAACTCGATAACCGCAACGCCGAGCTCGTCGCCGACGGCACCGCGACCCTCAAGGCCGGCGTGCTGGATAACCGTGGCGGCAAGGTGATCGGCCAGCAAGTGCTGAGTCTGGAAGGTGGCAGGCTGGATAACCGTGGCGGCACTTTCGCCAGCAATCAGGCGCTGTCGGTGACTGTCAGCGATACGGTGGACAACCGCGATAAAGGACTGATCCTCAGTAAGGCCGAGGGCTTGACCCTGAACGCGAAGAACCTGGATAACCGCGCCGGCACTCTGCAGGCCAACACCGGCGAACTGAAGGCAACGGCGACCCAGGTGCTCGACAACCGCGACGGCAAGGTATTGACCGGTGCGGGCGCCATGACGCTGGTCGCCGATGATCTGCGCAACCAGCAAGGCAAGCTCAATGCACAGGGCGGCAAGCTCAAGACCAGCAGCGCCACCTTTGACAACACTCAGGGCGACGCGCGTGCCGAGAATGTTGAAGTCACCAGCACGACGCGCCTTACCAACGATCGAGGTCACCTGGTTGCCACCACCGGCAATCTGGAGCTCAAGCGCGGAGAAATCCTCAATAACGCAGGTGAACTCAGCGCCGGACAACAGTTGATGGTCGATGCCGGCAGCTTGAAGAACTATCAAGGCAATCTGAGCGGCAAGAACATCGGACTGACGTTGAACGGTGCGCTGGATAACGACAATGGTCTGATCGAGGCTGGTGAAACGCTTGGTATCGATGCCGGCAGGCTGACTAACCTCAATGGCAAATTGCGCGCATTGGGGACCCAAGGTAAAAGCCGGTTCAAGATTGGCGGCCAGTTCAATAACGACAATGGCCTGGTGGAAGTCGGCAATGATCGGTTTGCCCTCGACAGTGCAAGCCTGAGCAACCAGCAAGGCACCGTCCGCCACCTAGGCACGAACGGGTTTGACCTGTCACTGGCGGATACCGGCGCCGCCGGGGGCAGCTTCATCACCAACAGCCAACTCAACCTGGATCTGGCCGACTGGAGCAACACCAGCCTGATCCAGGCGCAAAAACTCGCCCTCAAGGTCGGCACCTTTACCCAGACAGCCAGCGGCAAACTGATTTCCGTCGACGGCGTCGAGGCCAGCGGGAGCAATTGGATCAACGACGGCAGCCTGGAAACCCAGGGTGACCTGAAGCTGATCCTGAGCGGCACTTATCGGGGCAACGGCATCCTCAAGAGCCAGGGCAAAATGACCCTCGCCGCTGCCAGCGCCGATCTGGGCCAGGACGCGCAAATACGCAGTGGCGGCAAGGCCGACTTTAACCTCGGCAGCCAACTGCTGAACCAAGGCAGCCTGACTGCCACCGGTGACCTGCTGTTGAAGGTGGCCAGCCTGACCAACCGCGGCACTCTGGGCGCAGGCAGCGCCTTGCGTATTGAAACGCCGACGCTGGTCAACGAGGGCGGGCTGATTTTCAGCGGCGCCGACATGGCCCTCCAGGCCAACAGCGTGACCAACAACAAAGGCGATATCTACAGCCTGGGTCGACTGGACATCGCTGATGAAAACAATCGTCCTGCGAGCTTGATCGAGAACATCTCAGGCACCATCGAAAGCGCCCATGGCATGCAGTTGCTGGCAAACCGCCTGATCAACCGCAAGGAAAAATTCGCTTTTATCCCGGCGCTAACCTCGGGTCAGCTCACCCTGGCCTTTACCGACAATTGCAAGGGCAAACATTGCGAGGCTTATTACAGCGTCACTGAAACCTATGGCACAAAAGTCACTGAAGACTCGGCGCGGGCCAATCTGATTTCCGGTGCGGAACTCAAATTCACCGGCGGCAGTTTTGACAACCACTTCAGCAGTGTCTCGGCGGGTGGCGATATCACCCTCGACAGTCAGACCCTGAATAACCTTGGCGCCGGGGGCGGCGAGCAACGTTACGCGGCCTACGTGATTTACACCAAGGACGAGGACTCCTACTACACCTTCTACGACAACATTGCGAAGTACAACGCCTATAACGACCCGGCATCCGCCAGCTACAACCCGGCAGCGATGCCGTTTTCCTCCATCGCGCTGGGTAGTGTCACAGGTTCCAGCACAACCCAGACCTCCGGGGCGGTCGATGCCTCATTGGCCATCATTCAGAGCGCCGGCAAGGTCAATGCCACCGGCACTCAACAGGTGGTGAACGGTTCTATCCGCCCAGGCGAATCGATCACCGCCGGCGCCAATCGAGTCGCCGCGACCGCGGTCGATACGTCCACCCAGACCCTGGCGCAGTTCAATGCGCAACTGACTCCAGACCTGCGCCAGCAGGCGGTTAACCCATTGTCCCTGCCGGGCTTCAGCCTGCCCACAGGGCAAAAGGGTCTGTTCCAGTTCAACAGCAATCCGCAGCACAAGTACCTGATCGAAACCAATCCGGCGTTTGCCAGCCTCAATGGCTTCATCAACTCCGACTACTTGCTCAGCCGCATCGGCGTCACCAGCGACCAGACCCAACGTCGCCTCGGTGATGGCCTCTATGAACAGCGCCTTATTCGTGAGGCGGTGATCGCGCGCACCGGCCAACGTTTCATTGCCGGCCTGAACAGCGACGAAGCGATGTTCCGCTATTTGATGGACAACGCCATCGCCAGCAAAACCTCCCTGAACCTGTCTCCCGGGATTGCCTTGAGTTCGGCCCAGGTGGCGGCCCTGACCCATGACATCGTTTGGATGGAGGAACAGGAAGTTCGCGGCGAAAAGGTCTTGGTGCCGGTTCTGTACCTGGCTCAGGCCAACAATCGCCTGGCACCCAACGGGGCGTTGATCCAGGGCAGTGACGTGACGCTGATTTCCGGCGGCACCCTGGCGAACCAGGGCACGCTGCGTGCCAGCGCCAACCTGCAAGCCAGCGGCCAGAACATCAGCAACAACGGGTTGATGGAAGCCAACGAGCGCCTGTCGCTACTCGCGACCGACAGCATTCGCAACGCTCAGGGCGGAATCCTCAAGGGCAAGGATGTCAGTCTGGTCGCCACTCAGGGCGACATCATCAACGAGCGCTCGCGAACCAGCACAGATACCCGGTACGCAGGCGGCACTCAGCACAACGATTACCTCAACAGCGCTGCGCGGATCGAAGCCGACAATACCCTGTCCCTGACCGCCGGCAACGACATCCGCAACAGCGGCAGCGTGTTGCAAGCGGGTGGCAACGCAACCCTGAAGGCCGGTCGCGATCTGGAAATTGTCTCGACCGAGCAAGTCAACAGCAGTGAAGGCCGACACAAGAAGACCAGTTGGAGCCAGAGCCAAACCACGCAATACGGCAGTCAGGTGTCAGTTGGCGGCAATCTCACTGCGACCGCTGGCCAGGACATCAAGGTGGTCGCCAGTACGGTGGCCGCGCAGAAGGATCTTTCGTTCGACGCCGGGCGAGATGTGGCCATCGAATCGGCCGCGAATGAAAGTCACAACAGCTCCAAGAGCAAGAAAGTCCAAAGCAGCAAAGACCAGGTGCGCCAGCAATCCTCCACCGTGCAGGCGGGCGCAAATCTGTCGATCAAGGCCGGCCAGGATCTGACGCTGGTGGCCAGTAATGTGAAGGCCAAACAAAACGTCGCGCTGGATGCGGCGGGCGATATCAACGTGCTCTCCGCCAAGGATGAAAGTGCTTCGTTCTATTCGAAGAAGAGCAAAGGCTCCTTCGGTCGCAGCAAGAGCAAACAGAGCGAAAGCTATGACAGCACCAACATCGCGTCGGTGGTGGAAGCGGGTCAGAACCTGACCCTCAACACCACTCGAAAAGCCGATGGCAGCATGAGCATCAACGGTGGTCGCGATGTCACCGTGATTGGTAGCCAACTCAAGGCCGGTGAAGACCTGATGATCGGCGCCACTGGCGATGTGGCCATATTGTCTGGCGTTGAGGAGCATGGCTCGTACAGCAAGAAAACCAAATCCGGCTTCATGGGCCTGTCCAAGAGTGGCAAGAGTCAGCTGACGACCACGGCGACACAAGTCGGCAGCCAGCTTGAGGCGGGCAACGATGTGGTGGTGGCCGCCGGCAATGACATCCGGCTCCGTGCCAGTAAAGCCAGTGCCGGCAACGATGTTGAAATGCGGGCCGGACTGGTCAACGACACGGGCGATATCAACCTGGTCTCGGCCAACGACACGGCTTATAGCCGCAGCGAGCAGTACAAGAAAAAGGTCGGGCTCTCTACTTCGGACGGGTTCCTCTCCGTTTCCTCGGCCAAGGAGTCGGGGCGTCAGGCACAAAGCAGCACCAGTGTCGGCAGCCATGTGTCTGCGGATCGCGATGCAACCTTGAAGGCTGAACGCGATATCAATGTGGTGGGCAGCGGCATTAGCGCGGGGCGTAACGTCAGCCTGGATGCCGGGCGTGACGTCAATGTGGTCGCGGCGCAGAACACCACGGCTGAGCAGGACTGGTCGAAGAACAAGCAGGTCGGCATTGGGGTCTCCAGCGATGCCAACGGCGTCAGCTTCTTCGCCGGTGCCGACAGCAACAAAGCAAAAAACCGCGTCGAACAGCAGACGGCCGCCGCCAGCCAGATCAGCGCCGGGCAAGACCTGACGGTCAAGGCCGTGCGCGATATCAACCAGATCGGCTCCGACCTGAAGGCCGACAACGACATCAACCTGACCGCCGGCCGTGATATCCGGATCGACGCCGCGCGGGAAACCCTGTTGACCGAGCAGCAGCGCGAAGCCGAGCGCAATGGTCTGACGGCCACCCTCAACCACAACTACGGCAAGACCAAGGATGCCGTGAATGGGGTCGGAAAAGGCGAGAACGGCGTCAGCCAAGGCTCCAGTGTCCTTAAGGGAGTCGATGCGATTGGCCAGTTCCTGTCGGGGCCGACGGGCGACGCCAAGTTCGGTAACAGCAAGCAAAGCAACAGCCAGCAGGTTGTCGAGCAGACCAACAGGTCCTCGACCCTCAATGCCGGCCACGACCTCAACCTGAATGCCAACAATGATGTCGTGGTCAAGGGCAGCCGGCTGGATGCCGGGCGCGACATCAACGTCAAAGGCCGTGATGTGACCTTCGATGTCGCCAAGGGCGGTGTCAGTGAGGAAACCCAAAACACCGAGAGCTGGAGCGGCATCCACGGCGGCACCAGTGGCGGCATCAAGATTGGTGTCGGTGGCAGCTACGGCACTGCCAGTGGCGACAGCGCCCAAGGATCGGCAACGGTCACGCAACTGGGCGCCGGACGCGATATCAACCTCAAGGCCAGCAACGACCTGAACCTGATCGGCACCCAGGTCAAGGCAGACCGTGATATCGATCTGAATGCCGGCAACGAACTGAACATCCGCTCGGCGCAGAACGACAGCAATGTTGAAAACAACCGCCACAACGGCGGCGGTGAAGCCGGCCTCACCTTCGGCTCCCAGGGGGTAGGTGTTTATGTCAGCGTCAGCCTCGGCAAGGGCAATCTGGAACGCGAAGGCGAACGTCAACAAGAGGCATACCTCTACGCCGGTAACCGCCTGGGCTTCACCAGTGGCCAGGACACCAACATCGCGGGCGCCACCCTGCGTGGCGATGAAGTGGTCGGTCGTGTTGGCGGCGACCTCAATGTTTCCTCGGTAGCCGATACCGGCAAGGTCAAGGGCAAAGAGTTCGACATCAGTGCCACCGGCTCCTTCGTCGGTGTCAGTGGCTCGGTCGGTTACGGCCAGACCACCGGCAAGACCAACTGGGTTGAAGAACAAACCAGCATCACCGGCAAAAGCAAAGTCGATATCCGCACCGAAAACCACACCCAGATCGACGGGGCGGTGATTGCTGCCGACAACGGCAATCTGAAGCTGGACACCGGCACGTTGGGCTTCAGCGATATCGCCGGGAAGGATAAAGAGCACGGTTACTACTTGAACGTTGGCGGCACCTACGGCAGTGGGGGCACCGTGCAGGACGGCAGCCAAGTAGGGAAAGGCAAGGAAGGCAAGACGGGCTGGAGCGTTGAAGGCTGGAACTACGAGAAGGATCGCGAGCAAATCGTGCGGGCCACCGTCGGCGCAGGCCAGATCGTGGTGCGCAATGACGCGCAGACCGGCGCTGACTCCACGGCTGGGCTGAACCGTGATGTGAGCAAAGCGTATGAGATCACCAAGGATGAAGAAGAGCGTACCGATCTGTATGCCAGTGATTCTTCCATTAACGCGGTACTGCACCCTGTTGTAACCGTGCAGCAATGGACCGAAGCGTTCCTCAACTATAACCAGACCGCACTGGCCAACTTCAACAGAGCCGCTTCGGCGCTGAACGTCGTGGTCAATCGCGTGGACAACATTCTGGGCCGTCCCATGGATGCCCGCGCTCAAGCTACGGCAGGCAAGGACCTGGCCGAAAGTACTCTGGAAGCGCTTCTCCTGTCAGGCAAGAGCCGTAAAGAGGCCATGGCGATGATGGGCGATCCTGCGTTCATCGACGGTGTTCTTGCCAATTTGGCCAGGATGAATGGGATCGAACCTAAGGTTATCAAGGATATTCAGGATGTTGTTGCGTCGGATAAATACATTCCAAATCCAGGCGAAGTGACCTTGGAGACGACGACGGTGACTGAGCCTGAGCTTAAAGCTCTTCAAAAGCTTAATCGTCAGTTGTCCGCGGTCCAGGCCTATATCGATGAGCATCCTGGGAGCCAGGAGGCCGTAGGGTATGTAATGGCCGTCGCTCAAGGGCCGAAAGGTGTCGCTCAATTTGTTGTGATGCAGGCGCTTGCCGGGACGGAAACCGGTCAAACGATTTCGAAGAACATAGGTAAGCTGCAGGCTGACATCAGTCGAATGGTGGCGGAGGGGCTTGAGGAGAGGCCTCTTGATTCTAAGGAGGCGGACGATCGTTTTCTGATTGGTGGCGGTGAGCTGATTACCAGCATCTTCACAGGAGTGCTGCCAGGGAAGGTGCCGGGGAAAGGTAATTCACATATCACTGTGGCGGGTGGTAAAGATCAGGTTCCAAAAGGCCCAGCGGGAACGCCAGCAACGAAGGGGCCTTGCTGCTTTGCAGCGGGTACGAAAGTTTCTACACCGCAAGGCGATCGCGCTATTGAGTCGCTCAAGGTGGGAGATGTTGTCTGGAGCAAGCCTGAGAAAGGGGGCAAGCCGTTCGCTGCTGCCATTCTGGCAACACATCAGCGTTCGGATCAGCCGATCTACCGCCTCAAGCTCAAAAATGTTCGTGGCACCGACGCAGCTGAAGGCGAAACCCTGCTGGTTACGCCGAGCCACCCCTTCTACGTACCGGCCAAACGTGACTTCATTCCCGTCATCGATCTGAAGCCGGGCGACTTGCTGCAGTCACTGGCTGATGGCGACACGGAAAACACCTCGTCCGAAGTCGAATCGCTTGAGCTGTACCTGCCCGAGGGCAAAACATACAATCTGACGGTCGATGTGGGGCATACGTTCTACGTCGGCGAGCTCAAGACCTGGGTACACAATACTGGGCCTTGTGATTTGCCTCCTGATTATTTTAAGGGGGGGACAAAGGGCACAGCGGATCTAAATGCACAAGCTTCACTGTCTGTAAGTAAAGTTACTGCTCCGATTGATTTCGATGGTCACATAATCAAAGCTGAAGTAAAGCCTAACGGGAATGTCGTAGGTGGACATTCTACAGCGACCGGGGATGTTAGAGTGGTCCCTGGAACAGCCTCGTCGCCCAATGCGCAGGGTGTTTATACGGCTAGAATCCAGGTGGCGGATCCCGCAAATCCAGGGCAGTTTTTGGCTAAAACGAACAATGGCGGTTTCTCCACAATGTTCCCCGACTCATGGACTGCGGATCGCATAAAAGTTGAAGTTGATGGAGCATTCAAGAATAAAACTGTAGTAGGTAATAAATGGTCTGGCACCACTTCCAGCGGTGTGCGGGTCGAAGGTTATTTGACTCCCAATACAACTGTCTATCCAAAGCTTTAGGGGGCTTAGTGAAACTATATTTCTCATGGGAAGACTCAGGTGGTGGGCTTTCCCCATATTGCAGGTCTAGCATCCTCAATGAAGATGGAGTCAGCCTGCTCGCTTGCTTGTTAAATGATGATGGCGGAATTTGTTTTCTGGATACTACGCCGTGGCTGAAAGAGGGTTTGACTCGGATAAGCAATGTCAGGAGTTCGAACATACCTTGTGCAGACTGGAGTAGGGATGCTTGGGGCGCTGAGCTGACAAAAGCGCAGGTTAAAATATATTCCCTCTATGATGAAAATTATATCGAGCTGCTAGATATAGAGTCGTTTGAAGTGGCTTTGCTGGCGTGGATTAATTTTATTCAAATGCCCTCGGAACCAGGTGTGGTAACGGAAGTCAATTTGTAAGAGTTAAAAAATGCAATGATTCAAGAAAGCTTTGGTAGGTGTTAGGTTGTAATGTGCTTGCCGGCGTTGAGAGTCATGATTAATTAAAAAAACAAATAGACCCATCAGCAAACGCTAACTCCTTTGGAGGTGACGCCAATACTGATGAGTGGCAAGCCTCAATTGTCGTTCTTCCGGTGCGTATGGTGTCGATTGTAAAACATGATCGTGCTCAAATTGTCATAGTTCAGCCACGCGGGGAAACGGGGACAGACCACGTTTTTGTGATGCCATGGATAATTGGGATAGACCACATTTTCTAAAGCATATTTTGATTGGCCGAAATGAAAGAAAATAGGAAGAAATTATGTTTTTTCTTAGGTCGAATAAACTTTCGAGTTAAATGGGGGCAGATCACGTTTTCATGAGGATGAAGTAGCTCTTCTTCGATTTAATCGTGGTCTGTCCCCGATTAGTTTTTTGATTCTGGCCTGACACGAGGTCAAACCATGACGATTGTGGTGCGAGGGGAGGAAGTTTTTGTTCTTTCTGCAAAAGTAACCTGACTGCAGCAGCCGACCGTGCCGGATTAAATGGCCTTAAGGTCGTTGATACAGTTAAAGGTAGAGTCTACGAATGGGTGCGCGGATCAGGGTGGAAAGAATGATTGATTGCGAAAATGATGAAAAAGTTGTGTTGGAGTTATGTGCGCTAGATAACTCAATGCGCCCGCCTGCACAAATCACAGAAGCACCAGCTTGGGAAAGAGTTAGCGTAGCACTTGAAAATGCATTTAAGAATGGTGGGTTCGTCTACTTGAGGGTGCTCGGGAAAAGCCATTCCTTTATAAATGAGCTATGTATGAAGTCTCTGCCGGGACAATATAGATTGGTCGTATTGATGAAATCACTTGACCCTAAAACGGAGCTTTTAGAGTGGTGGGAGGAGGGGGATTCGCCATTTCGAGGGTTCGTTCGCTTTGGTGACGACGACTGGGATGCACGTACGGTATGTTCTGACCTTGCTGTTGCACAGGCTACGTTCAAGGAATTGTTTGACTATGGTGATATGCCTACAGGATTACTGCAAATGCGCTCACAGTGGGATCCGAAACCTTAGTCTTTCATACTCGCTTATGTCTCTTGCTTAGATGTGAGAAAAACGCTCGAAGTAATACGAGGCAGGCGACAATGTTGAGGTAAATGGGGGGGCACGCTTTTCATGAGAGTGGAGTGGTGCTCCTTCGATTTAATTGTGGTCTGTCCCCGATTAATTTTTTAGCTAACTACTCTACGCCCAGGGAAGAGGTGCTAGGGTAGTACAAAGCGCAAACTTGGTTTTGTTTGCGCTCGGTATTTTGTTAAATTGTTACTGTTCAACTGTTACCTCTAAAGTTCGTGAGATTCCCGTTTCTGAGTCTATGAATGTGACAAAGATCGGTTCTGTGGTGACCGCCTTTCCCTCGATAATAATCAGTCTGACTTTGTTTTCTGACACAAATTTTGCGACTACATTTGTCGAGTCTGGTGACTTCTTGATGTTGAAGAATCCAGAGCCATCAAGGATGGTGTATTGCTTCTTGGTATCCTTTTTGATTGTTAATTTCCCGTCTGAAGGGAAGTCCGCAATCACGAAGTCAGAGCTGAATATGGCGCACTGTGGTTTCAAGTGATTGTCCGTTATGTCCTTGTGGCGATTTATTGCGCCGGACATCCATATGCTCAGTCTTCTAGCATCCTCAGAGATCGCTTGGGTGTCAGGGGCTAATTTCGATTTAAATTGGCCTTTATCTATGTCGTCTGTGGCATCTCCAATTGCGCCGGAGACTGCTGAATAAGACTCCGCAGCAGTAGGTTGTAGCGTGCTAATAAGTCGGTTTATGGAGTTGGCCAAGCTCCGGACGTTTGCTTTGTATTGATCATCGTACATCTCTGTCAGGCCCAGAACTCTTAAGTAGTCTACTTCAATCGCTTGTTTCTGAACTGCTGTCAGTTTATTGAAATAGTAGGTTCCTACAGCAGGGTCGAGGTCGCGGTAGAAGTTATCCAGGCAGGAAAGGGCTGCGGAACCTCCCATCCATATTTGTTCGCGGGTAGGTTTATAGAGCGCCAGACCTGTTCCATAAAGTGCGCCACCGCCAGCTGCCAGTGCAACAAACTGATGGCCGCTGCTGGCAACAATGGACTTATAGGCCCCCAAACCGAGCACCCCAGCCAGAGCTACCGTAGACCCTGAAGAAAAGTAAGCGGTGCTTTGAGCATTGAACTCGAATGTTTTGCTGAAGTGACATGACTCTGCGCGGCCAGATCCTGGAAGAGGCTCCGGTTCCGTACAGAATCGCTCTGCGACCGGTGTGTAGGGGGAAAACAGAGCGCAGCCGCTGAGAGTCGCGACGCCTATGACTAACACTGATGCATGGGAGATGCGCATCGTGACCTTCCCTGTTCGGATTGGATGTGAGGAGGATGATGGCACAGGGCCGTCATAATTCAAGGATGTAGGTGAGTCCTCTGCGTCCCATGGTTTCGACCCGCCCAAAGCATACTGGTATAGATCTGGTGGAGGCCTGACATGGCGCTATGGTCAGAATTCACTGCCATTAGCGGAGTAAGTTCAGGTCGTCCGCTTCTGGCCGATCAGCAACCCACGCTGAGATCACCGAGAAACCAATCTAATTCCGTCACCCGACCCAAACATCGGCAAGCGCTGCAACATCCAGTTCAGCAACTCCTGAGCCGGCGCGGCCAGCGGTCGGCCGGACTTCACCAGCAGTTTCGCTTCCACGCCCAGAAACAGCGGATGGTCGATCAGTACTGCCGCGAGGCTGCCTTGTTCGATTTCCCGGTAGGCAGCGAATTCGCCGAGTAACGAGGTGAAATCTCCGGAGGCCACCAGGCGCTTGAGTGCCGCGAGAGAGTTGCTGACCAGTGCCGGGCGGATTTCGATTTTCTCGGCGTACTCAAGCATCTTGATCGCATGCCCGATACCGAAGGTGGGGGGCGTCAGCACCAGTCGGCAGGTGAGTATGTCCTCGACGGTTGCCGTTCCCCCTCGCACTGCCAATGGATGATCGGGGCGAACCAACAGCATCACTGGCTGCGATGACGTCGCGCGGTAATCGATTTGCGAATGCGGCGGCGGATTGTAGGCAAGGCCGATGTGCGCACGGTTTTCGGCGACTTCGTTCAGCACGTCGTCGACGGGAAGAATGTCCAGCCTGACATCGAGCTTGGGGTACTGTTTGCAGAAGGGGGCGAGCACGTTGTCGACCAAGGCATCGACATAGCCCTCACTGATGACGACTCGCACCTGACCTTGCTGCAGGCCCTTGATCGCTTGAAGCTGGTCTTCGAGTTTCTCCTGGTGTGATCGATAACCGCGCCAGAACTCCAGCAAGTGCGCCGCTGCCTCGGTGGGTTGCACGCCGCGAGCCTGGCGCTCGAACAGTTTTGCGCCCAGTTCCTCTTCCAGCAGCTTGATCTGGCGCGTGATAACGGAGGGCGACGTATTGATGCTGTCCGCCGCGCCACGAATCGAGCCGTGGACCAGCACTTCATGAAAATACCGCAGCCGTTGTTGGTTGATCTCGCGCATCCCGGGCCCTCCCGCCAGAAAGTTTGTGTTGCCTGCAGGGCAACGATACACGAACTTAGTTGCTCTTGCTGGGCCTGCGGTGCCGGTGCAACATTCTTTGGCACGAACGCAGACCAACAAGAATAATTGGAGACTCGCATGTCAACCTTACTGACACCGGCAAGCAGTGATGCCGTTTCTGCCCTTTACCGCAAGCTCAATTGGCGGCTGTTGCCACTCCTGTTCATTTGCTACGTCTTTGCGTATCTGGACCGGATCAACGTCGGCTTCGCCAAGCTGCAGATGCAAAATGATCTCGGACTGTCCGATGCGGCCTACGGAGCGGGCGCCGGTATTTTCTTTCTGGGGTACGTGCTGTTTGAGTTGCCGAGCAACCTGATGTTGCCGAAGGTGGGGGCGCGAAAAACCTTCAGCCGCATTCTGGTGTGTTGGGGCATCACATCGGCCTGCATGCTCTTTGTGCGCAACGTGCCGATGTTTTATGCGATGCGTTTTCTGCTGGGTGTATTCGAAGCCGGTTTTGCCCCCGGCATGATCTATTACCTGTCTTGCTGGTACGGCCCGAAGCGCATGGCGCGGGCCATTGCGATCGTGTTTATTGCCGGTCCCATTGGCGGCATTATCGGTGGTCCGCTGTCTGCCTGGCTGATCACCACGTTCGAAGGTGTTGGTGGCCTGGCCGGCTGGCAATGGATGTTTTTGATTGAAGGTCTGCCTTGCGTGTTCCTCGGCATCCTGACCTATTTCGTACTCTCCAACCGGCCCTCGGAGGCCCGATGGCTGAGTGTTGAAGAAAGGACACTGCTGGAGAGTGAACTCGGTACATCGTCGGGGCGAGCCCATTCGTTCCGGGCGGTGTTGCGCGACCCGAAAATCTACATTCTCGCGTCAGCCTATTTCTGCATCATCTTCTCGATCTACGCCATGAGTTTCTGGCTGCCGGCAATCCTCAAGGCCCAGGGCGTCAACGACACCATGCAGCTGGGTTGGTATGCCGCAATTCCCTATGTCGCGGCGGCATGCGGCATGTACTGGATAGGGCGTCGGTCCGACCGGGTCGGCGAACGACGCTACCACTGCGCAGTCCCTGCGGGCATTGGCGCCATCCTGTTGCTCATGTATCCCTTTGCCGACGGCAACCTGATGGCGTCGCTGGCTCTGCTGACCGTGGCGACCGCCATGATGTTCATGGCCTACACCGTGTTATGGGCGATGCCCTCCGAGCACATCAAGGGTGATGCGGCGGCGGGAGGCATCGCCTTGATCAACACCATCGGTCTTTCCGGCGGCTTCTGGGGGCCTGCGGTGATTGGCTGGGCAAAAACGGCAACCGGCAGCGCCAATCTCGGCATCGTCGTTGTGGGCTGCGTCTTCCTGTGTGCAGCGTTCGTGATCCTTGCCACCAAACGGCAACCGCGTGAGCGCCCGGTTTCTGAATTCAGCGCGGGTTGATCAACCGCCTCCCACTTGATCAGTCGGTTCCGAAAGGAACCCTTTTAAAGAGAGAACCCACATGCTTTTACACCTATCGACCTGGGCCGAGATCGGGCAATTCCTTGAACGCAGCCGCACCATCGTGATCCCGATCGGCTCCAATGAACAACACGGTCCGACCGGCCTTTTGGGGACCGACTGGATGTGCCCCGAAATCATTGCATGCGAAGCGCAGAAGTCGGCAGACATCCTGATTGCGCCGACTTTCAACATCGGCATGGCCCAACACCATCTTGGATTCCCCGGGACCATTTCACTTCGCCCCTCGACGTTCATTGCGGCCATTGGCGACTGGGTGCGTTCGTTGGCCGCCCACGGGTTTGAAAGAATCCTCTTCCTCAATGGCCACGGCGGCAACGTCGCATCGATTGAAGCGGCGTTCTCGGAGCTCTATGCCGAAGCAAGCTTCGCTCGACGCCCTGCGGGGTTCGCGCTGAAGTTGTGTAATTGGTGGGATCTGGAGGGAATCGGTGAGTTGGCGCGGGAGCAGTTTCCTGAGGGGCACGGCATTCATGCCACGCCGTCCGAGATTGCCGTGACCCAATGGGCCTACCCGGATTCCATCAAAACCGCCGGGTACTCGCCGCAGATCGCGCCGTGGGGGCCGATTCGCGAAGCACTGGATTTCCGCGCACGCCATCCGGATGGCCGCATGGGCTCGGATCCGTCCCTGGCCACCCCTGATAAGGGCCGTGCTCTGGTGATGTTGGCAGCGCAGAGCCTGGTGCAGGAAGTCGACGCCTTCAGCCGCGAATCGATACCCGGCTAAACGACCGGATCAACCGTTTTTCAACTTGCCCAGCGCCCGGAAGTTCCGGGCGTTGGCACGTTCTATTCGAGGAAAACCCATGATTGAACATGATGTTTATACCCGCCTGAAAGTCCTCGGTATCGAGTTGCCCACCACCGGAGCCCCCGCAGCAGCCTATGTAATGAGTGCGCAGAGTGGCAATGTCGTTTACCTGTCCGGCCATATCGCGAAGCAAGACGGTAAAGTCTGGGCAGGAAAGCTGGGCGAAACGCTGACGACAGAGGAGGGCTATGTGGCCGCACGTTTGACCGCCATCGATTTGTTGGCGACGTTGCAGGCTCATCTTGGCGATCTGAATCGGGTCACGCGGATTGTCAAAGTGCTGAGCCTGGTGAATTCAACGTCCGGTTTCACCGAGCAGCATCTGGTCACGAACGGCGCCTCGGAGCTGCTGGCCGAGGTGTTTGGGGATAAGGGAAAGCACGCGCGCTCGGCATTCGGTGTGGCACAGATTCCGTTGGGTGCCTGTGTCGAAATCGAGATGACCGTGGAAGTCAGTTGAAGGCCGGGTAACAGTAAAACCTGTGGGGGCGAAGTGATTCGCCCCCACACTTGTTTTTAGAAATCAGAACAGCGTCCACGTGTAACTGATGATCAGTCGGTTCTCGTTGATATCCGTGCGGTAGTTGGAGCGTGCCACCGCATTGCGCACTCGCACGCCGAGGCCTTTCAAGGGGGCTGCCTGGAAGGTGTAACTGAGGTCGAGGTCACGCTCCCGATCTTTGCCTTCATAGCCCATCCCCGTCTTCACGTTGTCGCCGGTGACATAACGTGTGCTGGCTAGCAGGCCAGGCACACCGAGGGCCGCGAAGTCATAGTCATAGCGCAGTTGAAAGGAGCGCTCATGGGTGGAGACGAACTCGTAGGTCGGCAGTTCGTTGCCAAGGGCGCTGACATTGAGAAACACGCGAGGAAAGGGGCTGTCGCCGTACATGCCCTGGTAACCGGCATAGAACGTATGACCACCGAGCTTGGCCGATAGCAACGAGAAGAAGGACTGGTTGTCGACCTTGCCTACCAGTTTGCGACCTTCTTCCTGAGCGTCGTAGTAACCAAGATTGGCGCCCAGCACCCAACTGCCCACCGGCACACTGTGTTTCAAACCGAAGAAGTTTTGCTCGTAGATATCTTCCAGTCGGGAATGCCAGGCACTCACGGTGGTGCGGTTACTGTTGAACGCGTAATCGCCGCCCACGTAGTTGAAGGCATCACTCGACACTTGCCGTTGCGGCTTGTTGCCCAGCAACGCCTGGAGTTTGCTCTCGCCGGCTTCATTGCGCAGGGTCGTGGAGGTCAAATGTCCGGCTTGCAGCGTCAGGCCGGGGATTTCACTGCTGGTAATGCTCGCACCCTGATAGGCCGGGGGCAGCAAGCGGATGTCGCTGAAGACCAGTGTCGGCAGGTTGGGTTGCAGTTCACCGACCTTCAGCTCGGTTTTGGAAACGCGCATCTTCGCCGCCAACCCGAGGCGACCATAATTGTCCGCGGCATGGCCATCGTCCTTGACCGGTAACAACCCCGAGTTGACCCGGTCCGGGCTGCTGTCGAGCTTGATGCCGAATTTGCCGATGGCATCCAGGCCGAATCCTACCGGCCCGGGTGTGTAGCCGGATTTGAAGTTGAGGATGAACCCTTGGGCCCATTCCTGAGCCATCGATTTTTCCGAGCCTCGGATATCGGAGAAGTCTCTGCTGAAAAAATAGTTTCGGGTTTGCAGGGTAGCGGTGGACTGTTCGACGAATCCGCTGTCGGCGGCCTGGGCAAGGTTGGCGCCAGCCCCGGTAAACAGCAGTACACACAGTTTGCCTTTGTCTCTGGTCATAATTTAACTCTTGTTTTTATTAGACATGACTCTCCCGTAGGCCCTCTGTCGGGGCTTGTGCGCGTGCGGGGGAGGTAAGACAGCCGGCAGGATGTGGCGCTCGCAGCCGCTCCGGTGTCGAGAGCGATGCTCGCTCCATTGACCAATGGCAGCAAGAGCAACTTTATTCAGAGATCGTTGCTCTGGAAGCAACGCTGATGGCAAGGCGTGAAAAGACTGCTACAGGAAAGTGGGTCAGGACGTTGTAAGCGTCGGACCCGCCAGAGCAGCGGGTCCGAAGGGGAGGGCTTAGAGTTTTGGCAACTGGCCGATGCGCCCGAACATCTCGGTCACGATCTGCAAGTCCAACAGGAACTGGTCGACAGTCTTGAACTCGTTGTCGGTGTGGCCGGTGTATTTGACTTCGGGCCGGGCCAGGCCGAACTGCACGCCGTTGGGCAGTTCATGGACCGAAGTGGCGCCGGCCGAGGTGCCGAACTTGTGTTCCATGCCCAGGTTTTCGCTGGCCACGGCGAGAAGCGCCTTGACCCATTCACCCTCGGGATTGCGGTACATCGGTTCGGCGATCGAGTAATCGAAGGCCACCGCAACCCGGGATTTCTTGCTCCAGGCGTCCAGCTTGTCGGCGATTTCGCGTTTGAGCACTTCCGGGGACTTGCCCTTCGGTACGCGCAGGTTGACCGCGAGTTTGAAGGTGTTTTCATCCATCCCGACAAAGGTCAGGGAGGTGGTCAACGGCCCCATGAACGCATCGGAAAAACCGACCGCCAATTTGCCTCCCAGATAATCGAGCCCCCAGTTGTCGGCAGCGTAGCGGGCCGCGTCGGTGATGTGGTTGTGCTTGAGGGCGACCTTGCCGTCGAGGCTGTTGATGAACACCAGCATTCTCGCCACCGGGTTGGTTCCGGACTCGGGCTCGGAGGAGTGGGCGGAAACGCCGGTGACTGTCAGCGTGACGTCTTTGCCGACGACCTTGGCCGTCATCTCGAAGTCGCCGCCATTGCGCTTGGCGTACTCGGTGCCGGCCTTTTGCAGGCTGGCGGCCAGCTCGGCGGGTTTGTCACTCAGCAGGGTGGCGACCGACGCCGACGGAATCTGGTTGGTGGCCAGGCCGCCAGTCATCGAGACGATTTCAGCGCCCTTGCCGTCAGCCTTGCGCTTGGGGAAGTTGGCCATGACGGTGCCGTAGCCTTTCTCGGCGATCACCACCGGGTAGCCGCCATCCAGCGCCAGGTTGTAGTTAGGTGTGGGGTTGTGTTCGAAGTAATAAGGGATGGCGTCGCCGCTGGTTTCCTCGGTGGTGTCCACCAGCAACTTGAAATTCCTCGCCAGCGGCAGCTTTTCTTCCTTGATGACTTTCATGGCGTATAGCGCCACCACGATGCCGTTTTTGTCATCTTCAGTGCCACGGCCATACATGCGATCGCCAATCAGGGTGACCTTGAACGGATCGAGGCGGGTGCCGTCTTTCAGGACCCAGTTTTCCGGTGTCACGGGCACCACGTCGGCGTGGGCGTGAATGCCCACCACTTCATCGCCGCTCCCTTCGAGGGAGATTTCATAGACGCGGTTGTCGACGTTGCGAAAGGTCAGGTTGAAGGCCTGGGCCAGGCTCTTGATCTTGTCGGCGATCTTGATGAATTCAGGGTTGTCGTGCTGGGCAACGCCGTCCACGCGGAAGGTCGGGATGGCCACCAGTTCACGCAGCGTCTCGGTGGCGGCGCTGCCGTATTTCACCCGCGCATAGAGGCCGAGCAGGCGATGGATTTCGTTCTGCTGGTCGGCGGAAAGGCTCTTGTTGTCGAGGAAGGCAGAGATTGCCGTGCCGAGGTCGTCGGTTTTGGCCAGGTCGCTCTTGGCCACGCTTGTCAGGAACTGCCTGAAATCCGTGATCGATGCGTCACTGAACGTCTTGAGGATGGCCGCGCCTTGCTGCGGGGTAATGTTGGCGTGCGCTGCTGTGGTGAATGACGAAAGACTGGCCAGCATCAACGTTGTCGCGGCCAGGTGCTTGAGTGAGAAGTCCATTGTTGAAGGCATTCCTTTGCAGGTGTCTGATTAATGAAACAAAACATTTCAACATTAACACTGTAGGAGCGAGCCTGCTCGCGATGGTTTAAAGGACGCTGCGTTTACCCAGGCAACACGCGTTTTCGTTAACGACCATCGCGAGCAGGCTCGCTCCTACATGGTTTCCTTCTAAATGTGCACAAACTAAAAAAATGCTTTGAGATGTTATAGGGTAACAATATAAGGTGCCCGGCAGGCTGTCCTGCGGGACACGTTTATTCACCCCTTGCGTTGTGAAACATCCATGACCCTTGCACCTTCTCGCTCCACCGGCACGGCAGTTGGCCGGCTTCTTTCCATCGATGCATTGAGGGGCATGGTGATTCTGTTCATGCTGCTCGATCACGTTCGCGAAACCTTTTTCCTGCATCGGCAAGTGTCCGATCCGATGGACATCACCACGACCGAGCCGGCGCTGTTTTTCAGTCGCACGCTCGCTCATTTGTGCGCGCCGGTCTTCGTGCTGCTCACCGGTCTGTCGGCCTGGCTGTACGGTGAGAAGTACGCCGGCAAGGCCGACGTTTGCAGCTTCCTGTTCAAGCGCGGGCTGTTTCTGGTGGTGCTTGAGTTCACCCTCGTGAACTTCGCCTGGACGTTCCAGTTTCCGCCGACCGTCATTTACATGCAGGTGATCTGGGCCATCGGCTTGAGCATGCTGGCCCTGTCGGTGATGGTCTGGCTGCCGCGTCCGGTGTTGTTGCTCTTGAGCCTGGCGATCATCGCCGGTCACAACGTGTTGGACGGCCTGCATTTTCCGATCGAATCGGTGATGCACGTGCCATGGGCGATTCTCCATGATCGCGGCTGGATCGAACTGTCCGAAGGGTTTCGGCTGCGCACGTCCTATCCGGTGCTGCCGTGGATCGGTGTCATTGGCTTGGGTTACGCCATGGGCCCGTGGTTCGGGCGAGCGGCGCAGGCCCAGGGGCGTCAGCGCAAGTTGCTGCTCTGTGGCGTTTTGGGGCTGGCCGGTTTCGTCGTACTGCGGCTGCTCAACGGCTATGGCGAGAAGCCATGGAGTGTTGGCGATACCTCCGTGCAAACACTGATGAGTTTTTTCAACATCACCAAATACCCGCCGTCGCTGCTGTTTATTGCGCTGACCCTGAGCCTCGGATGCTTGCTGCTTCTCTGGTTTGAGCACTTGCAGAAGAGCCGATGGTTGCGTCCCTTGACGGTGTTTGGATCAGCGCCGATGTTCTTCTATCTGTTGCACCTTTACGCACTGAAGGTTTTGTATCTCATCGCGGTAGCGCTGTTCGGATTGAATCAGGGCACGTACTTCGGTTTCGACTCGGTAGGCGCGGTATGGATCGCCGCAATCCTGTTGGCCATTGCGCTTTATCGCCCGGTCCGTTGGTTCTCCGGGCTGAAGGCCCGACGTCGCGACATCGCCTGGCTCAAATACCTGTAATGCCCATGAATGCACTTTTATAAAGCCGTGAGGCCTCGGTCTGCACTATGCGAAGGCAAAAGTCTGGAGCCTGTTCGGTGCTCGCGCCTGAAAAACGCTGCGCAATCAGCGTTTTCGCGATCTGGCACAAACACTGCAATACACCGGACAGACCCACCATAAACGCAGTCGAGTGGGCAGCCCCCTCGGTCAACGACGATCGAATCATGGGCAACATCGGTGGATCAGGCATAGACGTCTGGTGCTAACACCGCAAAAGAACAGGCAAAGACGCCTGGAACCGCAAGGTTTCAGGCGTTTTTTTTGCTTTTTGAACCGTTTTAGCCGGGTGCTTCTTATGAATTCCAATGTTGCCGCGTTGAACAAAGTGCAAACGCTGATCGTGATCGGCAATGGCATGGTCGGACATCATTGCGTCGAGCAGTTGATTGAGCGGGGCGCGCTTGACCAGTATCGGCTGCACGTCTTCAGCGAGGAGCCGATGCGTGCCTACGACCGCGTGCATCTGTCCGAGTATTTCTCGGGGCGTGATGCCGAATCGTTGGCGCTGTCCGATGCGTCGCTTTACCAGACGCCGGGCGTCACCCTGCATTTGGGTGTGCCGGTGCTGGAAATCGACCGCACCCGTCGCCAGGTGATTACCGCGCAAGGCAGCATCCCTTACGACAAGTTGGTGTTGGCCACCGGCTCTTACCCGTTTGTGCCGCCAGTCGAAGGTGCCGAAGGCGATTCGCGCCTGGTGTATCGAACCCTTGAAGACCTCGATGCGATCCGTGCCGCAGCAGCCAATGCCCGACGCGGCGTCGTGGTCGGCGGTGGCCTGCTGGGCCTTGAAGCCGCCAATGCCCTGAAAAGCCTCGGCCTGGAAGCGCATGTGGTGGAATTCGCCCCGCGCCTGATGCCGGTGCAACTGGACACAATGGGTGGGCTTGCGCTCAAGTCGCAGATCGAAAGACTCGGTGTCGGTGTGCACCTGTCGCGCTCTACTCAATCGATCAGCGCGGGCGAGGAATATCGCTACCGCATGAACTTCGCCAACGACGAGTTTCTTGAAACCGACCTGATCGTGTTCTCGGCGGGCATCCGTGCACAAGATGCGCTGGCCCGGCAATGCGCGCTGGAGATCGGTCCGCGCGGCGGCGTAGTGATCAATGACGAATGCCTGACCAGCGATCCGGACATTTACGCCATCGGCGAATGCGCCTCCTGGAACGGCGGCCTGTTCGGCTTGGTCGCGCCGGGCTACCAGATGGCGCGCGGTGTGGCGGCACGTCTGTGCAACGACACGGCCGAGCCGTTTCTGGGCGCCGACATGTCGACCAAACTCAAACTGCTGGGCGTCGACGTCGGCTCCATCGGCGATGCCCACGGCAACACGCCGGGCGCACGCAGTTATCAGTTCATCGACGAAACCACGGCCAGCTATCGACGGCTGGTGGTGGATGCCTCGGGCAAGCACGTCATCGGCGCGGTGCTGGTTGGCGACAACAGCTATTACGACACGCTGCTGCAATACATGCAGAACGCGATTGCCTTGCCGGGGGAACCCGCCAGCCTGATCCTGCCGTCATCCGAAGGCGCGCCGACTCTGGGCCCGGGCGCGTTGCCCGAATCGGCCACGGTCTGCTCGTGCCACAACGTCACCAAGGGTTCCATCTGCTCGGCCATCGATGGCGGCTGCACCGACCTGGGCCTGCTCAAGTCTCAGACCAAAGCCTGCACCGGCTGCGGCGGTTGCGCCGGTCTGCTCAAGCAAGTGTTCGAACATGAGTTGATCGCCCGGGGCGTCAGCGTCGACAAAAGCCTGTGCGAACACTTTGCCTATACCCGTCAGGAACTGTATGCGCTGGTCCGCGTAGAAGGGGTCATCACCTTCGAAGAACTGCTGGCCAAACACGGCCGCGGCCACACCGGTTGCGACGTCTGCAAACCGGCCGTGGGCTCGATTCTCGCGTCGTGCTGGAACCAGCCGATCATGGACGCATCGCTGGTGCCGTTGCAGGACACCAACGACACCTTCATGGCCAACATGCAGAAAAACGGCACCTATTCGGTGGTGCCGCGCATTCCCGGCGGCGAAATCACCGCCGACAAACTGATCGCGATCGGTGTCGTGGCGAAAAAATACGACCTCTACACCAAAATCACCGGCGGTCAGCGGATCGACCTGTTCGGCGCGCAGTTGCATGAATTGCCGGACATCTGGGCCGAGCTGATCGAAGCCGGTTTCGAAACCGGGCACGCCTACGGCAAATCGACCCGGACGGTGAAGTCGTGCGTCGGCAGCACCTGGTGCCGTTATGGCGTGCAGGACAGCGTGCAAATGGCCCTGACCATCGAGGACCGCTACAAGGGATTGCGCTCGCCGCACAAGCTCAAGTTCGCAGTGTCCGGTTGCACCCGTGAGTGCGCCGAAGCCCAGAGCAAAGACGTCGGCGTGATCGCCACCGAGAAGGGCTGGAACCTCTACATCGCCGGTAACGGCGGCATGCGCCCGCGCCACGCCGAGCTGTTCGCCACTGACCTGGACGATGCCACGCTGATCCGCTACATCGACCGTTTCCTGATGTTCTACATCCGCACCGCCGACAAACTGCAACGCACCTCGGTGTGGCGCGAAAGCCTGGAGGGCGGCCTCGACTTCCTCAAAGAGGTGATCATCAACGACAGCCTCGGGCTCGGCGCCGAGCTCGAATCGCAGATGCAACTGGTGGTCGACCGCTACGAATGCGAGTGGGCCAACGCCCTCAAAGACCCGGAAAAACTCAAGCGCTTCCGGACCTTCGTCAACGATAAACGCCCGGACCCGGACATCCATTTTGTCCAGGAACGCGGCCAACGGCGCCCGATCATGGCCGCCGAACTCAACCTGATCCCTGTCACCGAGGAGATTGCCTGATGAGCCAGTCCACTACCCAACGCATCGATTCCCTGGCCGACAGCGATGTCTGGCAAACCGTGTGCGAGCAGCAGGACCTTGTCTCTAACTCCGGCGTCGTCGTGTGGCTCGACGGCGCACAAGTGGCGCTGTTCTACCTGCCGGGCGCGGAGGGCAGAAGCCTCTACGCCATCGACAACCATGACCCGCAATCCGGGGCGAACGTCATCGGGCGCGGGTTGGTCGGCAGCATCAAGGGTGATCTCGTGGTTGCTTCACCGATCTACAAACAGCATTTCCGTCTTGAGGACGGCAGTTGCCTGGAGTACCCGCAGCAACGTTTGCGGGTCTGGCCGGTGCGGCTTAACGGCGGCGTGGTGGAAGTCGGGCTGGCTTGAGGTCAAGTATCGGCAATGAGCAACGATAGCGGA
This sequence comes from Pseudomonas sp. MM213, assembly GCF_020423045.1. Lineage (NCBI taxonomy): Bacteria > Pseudomonadati > Pseudomonadota > Gammaproteobacteria > Pseudomonadales > Pseudomonadaceae > Pseudomonas > Pseudomonas sp. MM213. The sequence continues at coordinate 1,457,937 of NZ_CP081943.1, read as the reverse complement.
GGCATCCATGAAAACAGCCGCACAGCTGCTGAAACTGAAGGTCGTGCAAAACCAGCACGTGCACAGCATCGCGCCAGACCAGATGGTGCTTGAAGCACTGAAAATGATGGCCGAGAAGAATGTGGGCGCGCTGCCGGTCATCGAAGCGGGGCAGGTGGTCGGCGTTATCAGCGAGCGCGACTATGCGCGCAAGGTCGTTCTGCAGGGACGTTCCTCGGTCGGGACGCCGGTGCGCGACATCATGAGCGCGCCGGTGGTGACAGCCGACAGTCAGCAGAGCATCGAGCGCTGCATGGAAGTCATGACCGACAGCCACCTGCGGCATCTGCCGGTGTTAGATAGCGGCGAGCTGATCGGGTTGTTGTCGATTGGCGACCTGGTCAAAGAGGCAATTGTCGAGCAGGCCGATTTGATCCGGCAATTGGAGTACTACATTCGCGGGCACTAAGCGGGCCGGGGGCATGCTGAAGCCGTATTGGTGCGCGCGGGCGAAGCGTTGAGCCTGCGTCGCAACATGCAAAGCACCTGACAAATTTTTTTGAAATCAAGGGGTTGCCAGCCTTCGGAAATCAGTACATAATTCACGCCATCGAAAGCACTGACCGCTGAAAAAGCTCAATGTTTTCAAGGAGTTAGATCTAGATCTTCTCCAAGACTGTACGCGTTTGGTGTTGTGCTACATGACATCAGATGTTTGAGGCCGAGTAGCAAAATGGTTATGCAGTGGATTGCAAATCCACCTACGCCGGTTCGATTCCGACCTCGGCCTCCACTTTAAACAAGCTCCGTAGATCGATGATTTACGGAGCTTTTTTATTTGCGTTGTCCTGCAAGATTTAGTCTTGAAATGGGCATTTGCAAACTTGCTTCACCGGGACGGGATGTATATATTTCGTCCTCTGCTGCACAGGCGTCAGAACTGACATATCGTCATTTGTCAGCCATCAGACTGCCTGACCGCGCTACCGCCCGAATGGCGAAACTGGTAGACGCATGGGACTTAAAATCCCCCGCTCGTAAGGGCGTGCCGGTTCGATTCCGGCTTCGGGCACCATGAATATCAAAGGCTTGCGTGAGATACCTCACGCAGGCCTTTTTCATTTTTACCCGGCTATTTCTCGAAGTGTTCTGCGAAGATCACTTTGCCGACTTCATCTTCTTGCGAGGCCCAGGATGGTATGGAAGACACTTAAGTACCTGATGGTATCGGGCATCGTTCTGGCGAGTGCGGCCTACGCGTCAAGGTATGCGTACTTCAATTACTACATGGAGTACCAGGCTAAAAACCTTGTCAGGGACTATCTGAAAGACCCTCAATCCGCGGTGTTCAGGAACATTGACTCCAGGCACCAGGTATTTTGCGGGGAGGTGAACAGTAGAAACAGCTTCGGGGGAATGGTGGGTTTTTCAAGGTTCATCGCACTTCCTCGCGATAGCAGAGTTTTTCTGGAGGAAGAGTTTGAAAGCCGAAACGCTGGGGAGTTGTTTGAGCAGTCGTGGAGGCTGACCTGCGAACCGGCTTGAGTGGGACTCTTACCGTAATTTATAAAATCAAGGGTTTGCCAGCGAAAACTGATGCAAACCCTTGTTTGTTTCCGGTCAACTATTTTCACTTGCCGCTTTTGTCAGCAGGCTGATTCGCCTTGCGTCGATCAGCGCCGGAAGGGTTGCCGGTGTCAACGAGCCTTCTTTCTCGCAATATATTTTGCAATGCCTGACGAGCTGCCGGATCAAGCTGATGTTCTCTTGCTTTGAGCTCCAGCAAGATCGGGCTGGACCAGCGGCAGTATTCTTCTTCCGCCTCACGGATCGTCGTCATTTACTCCTCCTTGATCGGGCGCCTGCCCACATCGTCGGGGCAGAATCGATGCGATAGAAACCCTAGCTGAGGAAAACGCTTATCGCCAAAAATGAAATGGCATACAGCGCTATTGAACTGATCGTCGAATAATCTATTCGGCTGATCTCAACCCCAGACACCCGTAGCCACCGTGCGGCGAACATAGTCGCTGAAGTCCCGCGCTGGGCGACCCAGTGCACGCTGTACGCCGTCAGCCACCGGTGTATTGCGGCCATCGAGTACGGTGGTGAAGAGGTACAGCACGAGTTCAATCAGCTCTGTTGGTAGTTGGGCCTGTTCCTGCGCCTGGCGATAGGCGTCGGGTGGCACGGCGACGAAACCGACATCGCGTTTGGACGCGTGGGCAATTTCGGCAATGGCCTCTGCAAAGGTCAGCGCGCGCGGGCCCGTCAGCTCATAGAGTTGGCCTGAATGCCCCGGTTTGGTCAGCGCCTCAACCGCAATCTCGGCGATGTCTTCCACGTCGACAAAGGGCTCGGCGATGTTGCCGACGGGGAGGGCGAGTTCTCCTTGCAGGATTGGCTCAAGAAAGTGCGCTTCGCTGAAGTTCTGAAAGAACCAGCTGGCCCGCAGGATGGTCCAGTCCACGCCGCTGTTTTGAACGACGCGTTCTGCCTGTTCAGCTTCAACTTCGCCGCGCCCTGACAACAGCACCAGTTTGCGGACGCCGCTTTTAACGGCCTGATCGGTGAATGCCTGCACAGTTTCAAACGCACCGGGGACCGCAAGGTCTGGTTGGAACGAAATGTACACCGCGTGAATTCTCTCAAGCACCGCTTCCCAGGTGGAGCGATCCTCCCAGTCGAACGCTGGATCCGCCCCGCGAGAGCCTAAACGAACAGGCACATCGGCCGCTTGCAGCCGTTGAGTGATCCGTCGCCCGGTTTTGCCTGTTGCGCCGAGAATCAGGATTGTCTCTTGGGTGGTTTTCATCGCGTTCATCTCCATCGGTTTAATGTGAGTGATGCTCATGTTTAAAAAGATGATAAACGCTCATGTTTTATCGTCAACCGGAAGAACCGGTGAAACCGACGTACGGGCGGTGCTAAGGTGAGGCTATGTCATGTTATTGATCGGGAAGCACGCCAGTGCCGAAGAAAACCACCGAAGCCCACGAGCAAGCCGTTTCAGAGACTGTCCGGCGCAATCCCACGCAGCAGCGCAGCCGCGAACGCCAGGAGCGAATCCTGGCGGCGGGGACGCAATTGATTGCGAGCAAGGGCAGCGATCAAGTGAAAATGAGTGAAATCGCCGAAATGTGCGGGATTTCGATCGGCTCGCTTTATCAGTATTTTCCAGACAAGAGTTCGGTGATTCGCACCTTGGCCGAGCGCTATAACGCCGAAAGCCGTCGTTGCATCGAAGTCGCCATGGCTGCGGTCGAGGACGCGCAAGGGCTGCGCGAGGCATTTTCAGAGCTGTTGGACGAGTATTACGAGATCTTCCTGGCGACACCGGCGATGCGTGACATCTGGTCAGGCATGCAGGCAGACAAGCAACTCATGGCGCTGGAACTGCAGGAGTGTCGGATTGCCGGCGGGTTATTGGCGGATGCGATGCTGCGGGTAAACCCCAGCAGCGATATACAACAGGTTCAGGCGTCTGCCTTTCTGATCTGGAGTCTGGGCGAGGCGACAATGCGCCTGGCCATCTCATGCGCTCCCGAGGAGGGACGCGCGCTGGTCGAAGCGTTCAAGCGGATGTCTTTGCGAGAAATCATGGGGCCGGCGGCCGGGCCGAGTGAACGTGCTTCAACCGCCGAACCTGTCCGTTAAACGAATGGTTGACCGCTAAAGCCACGGGGCAACCGTTGCAGCCCGGCCATGGCGGTAAGCCGCTCGACCCATGCTGCGCGCCAGTCATTGGCAGTGTGAGTGGCTTTGGCTTTGCGGGCGGCGCGGCGTGCCGCGTTGCGTTGGTCTTTGCGTGCATCCTTGTATGCATCGGTGTTTCGGCAACTTCTGCATTTCACTCGGTTCAGTTCAGTGGTTGAGGTGAGCTTGCTGCCTTTGTGGCCGCAAGCCAGATGCCCGGCAACTTTGAAGTGAGTAACCATCAGACGCCTCCTTCGTGACGTGTGACTGTTTGACCTCCCGCGAGTGATGACGTTCGTTGAATGCAGGCGAGCAAAAAGAAGGCCCGCATGCGGGCGGGCCAAGGGATATTTCAAAAGGAGTAGGGCTACAGTAAGGCGTGAGTTGTGAAGGCTGTGTGAAATGACCGGACAAAAAAAATCCCGGTACAGGGCCGGGTTTGGGATTCAGTAGCAGGTGATCAGGCAAGGACGCACCCGGTGACGATCATCGTCGCCGTTCATGCGTCCTGGCCGTGCGCTCGTGTCCGGAGTCCAGATCGAATCATCTGAACCGCGGCAGCGGCGGCTCGACAGGTTTGAGCGAAGACAGCGTGTTACGAATCAGCGGCGTGTCCTTCTCGATGTCGTTCAGGCGATCACGAATCCTGAGGGCGGTCGGATGCCCGCCTTGATGATCGACCCAGTCGGCGATTTCCTTGCACGCTGCGGCCAAGCGAACCTGGCGCGAGTCGAGCAGGGTGAGCAGGGTGGTGATGGACTCTTTTTCGGACATGGCAAACACCTCCGTTCAAGAAACCTGGCAGTGGCAGCAAAAAGCCCGCAAAGAGCGAGCTTTCTGCCGATGGGGTCGCTGTTCCCTCAGCCATTTTTCAGTATAGACCCGGACTTCAGCCTTGTCGGGCCACCACTTGCGATCGGGCATTGAGTTGATCGCACGTGCGTTGGGCTTTTTCTTCAAGATCGTAGCCGTCACCGATGTAGCCGTTAGTCCGGGTATCGGTGATGCGATACCAGACGGCGGCTTCAGGTGGCTGATGTTGGTCTTCGCCGGCTCGGCGGCCATAAACGATGATCTTGTTGCAACGCTTGACAACGTAAATGTCTTCCATGGCTTCACTCGAAGCTAATTTGTGTCACAACAACTATAGAAGCCATTTGTAATCGCGCAAAAAATGAACAGGTCAGTTCGTCGGTTGAGTCGCCTCGATCATCGTCTCCAAATACATCGCCAGCCCGACTTCCTCGGCCCTCAAGCCTTTACGTGTTCTCGGGCGCGGTAACCCGGCCAATGCCCCCATCAGGAAACCCTCAAGCACCGCCGGGTGGATGTAGCACTTGCGACAAACTGCCGGGGTGTTACCAAGTTGCCTGGCGACGTTCTTGACCATCTCCACCACATGCCGCCTGGCGTCTGATTCCGGTTCCCACTGCAAACCGCGCAACACCGACAACGCCAGCGCGCTGCCTGCCCAGGTGCGGTAGTCCTTGGCGGTGAAGTCGGTGCCGGTGAGGGTTTGCAGGTAGGCGTTGACGTCGGAGGAACTGACGGTGTGCCGCTCGCCGCTTTCATCCAGATACTGAAACAGGTTCTGCCCGGGAATCTCCTGGCAGCGTTTGATGATTCGTGCCAGGCGCCGGTCTTTCACGGTGATCTGGTGCTCGACGCCGCTCTTGCCCCGGAACTGGAACCGGATCGCACTGCCGTTGATCTCGACGTGCCGGTTGCGCAGCGTGGTCAGCCCATACGAGCGGTTGTCCCGGGCGTACTGCGTGTTGCCGACCCGAATCAATGTCGCGTCGAGCAAGGTAATGACCGTGGCCATGACCTTGTCACGGCTGAAGCCCGGCGCGGCCAACAGCGTTTCAAGCTGTTTGCGCAGTTTCGGCAGGGCGAGCCCGAAATCCCGCAGGCGCGAATATTTGTCGGCATCGCGCACTTCGCGCCAGCGCGGGTGATAACGGTATTGCTTGCGCCCCCGCGCATCACGGCCAGTGGCTTGCAGATGCCCACGCGGGTCGGCGCAAATCCAAACGTCGGTGTAGGCCGGGGGTACGGCGAGGGCATTGATACGTTTGATTTGCTTTGGGTCGGTGATGCGTTTTCCGTCCGGGTCGAAGTAGCAGAACTTGCCACGCAGTTTCTTGCGGGCGATGCCGGGCTGGGTGTCATCGACATAATGCAGGTCAGGTGGCAGCGCATCAGTCAGCGCGGAATCGGGCATGGCGGTAGTCCTTGGCGACGAATCAGGGGCCGTTACAGCCATTGACCGCGTGCCAGTGCAGTCGTGCCAGCGGGTTTACGCCAGCACCGCCACCGCTTTGATTTGCGCCCAGAGCTGTTGGCCGGGATGCACCTGCAACTGATCCCGGGAGTAGCGGGTGATTCGCGCCAGCAGCGGTGTGCCGGCCGCATCCAGACGAATCAGCACGTGGGCGGCGTTGTCTGCGCCCATTTCACTGATCACGGTCACCGGCAGACGGTTGAGGATGCTGCTTTGCTCGGCGCTGTGCAGGCTCAGGCTGACATCGCGCGCCTGGACCTTGCAACGCAGCGCCTGGCCGGGGTCCATCGGCGTGTGCGTCACGCGGATGTTCAGAGCGGTGCCTGGCAGTTGCAAGGTCAGCAACTGATAATCGGCGTCATAGGCACTGACGTGGCCCTCGATCACCACGCCGGCGTCATCGCCCAGCGCCAAAGGCAAATCAAGCCGGGCCAGCGTTTCACCGATAGGGCCGCTGGCCAGGGCTTTGCCGTTGCTGAGCAGGACGATGTGGTCGGCCAGTCGCGCCACTTCATCCTGGGAATGGCTGACGTACAGCACCGGGATGTCCAGCTCATCGTGCAGCCTTTGCAGGTAGGGCAGGATTTCGCTTTTGCGTTGCGAATCCAGCGCCGCCAGCGGTTCGTCCATCAGCAACAGTTTTGGGCTGGTGAGTAGCGCCCGGGCAATGCCGACACGCTGTCGCTCGCCACCCGACAAGTGCTGCGGATGGCGGTCCAGCAGATGACCGATGCCCAACAGTTCCGTCGCGTGCGCCAGGTCGACCCGGCGTTGGTGTCTGGGGATTCGTTTGAGGCCGAATTGCAGGTTCGCCAACACCGACAAGTGCGTAAACAGACTTGCTTCCTGGAAGACATAGCCGATCGCGCGTTTGTGCGGCGCTACGAAAATCTTCTTGTCGCTGTCCTGCCAGACTTCATCGTTGACCTGGATAAAGCCTTGTTCGGCCCGTTCCAGGCCCGCGATACAGCGCAAGCAAGTGGTCTTGCCCGAGCCGGAATGACCGTAAAGCGCGGTGACGCCACGGCCGGGCAGTTGCAAGTCCACATTCAGGGCGAACCCCGAATACCTCAGTTTCAGACGTGTTTGAATCATCGATCAGCTCCAGCCCGCTTTGGTTTTACGGCTGGAGTACAGCGCCAGCAACACGGCAAACGAGAACACCAGCATAGCCCCGGCCAGCCAGTGGGCCTGGGCGTATTCCATGGCTTCGACGTGATCGTAGATCTGCACCGAGACCACGCGGGTCTTGTCGGGGATGTTGCCGCCGATCATCAGCACCACGCCAAACTCGCCGACGGTGTGGGCGAAACCGAGAATCGCGGCGGTGATGAACCCCGGTCGGGCCAGAGGCAGGATCACGCTGAAAAAAGTGTCCCAGGGATTGGCGCGCAAGGTCGCAGCCACTTCCAGTGGGCGGGTGCCAATGGCAGAAAAAGCGTTTTGCAACGGCTGGACCACGAACGGCATCGAATAGAGCACCGAGCCGATCACCAATCCGGCAAAACTGAACGTCAGGGTGCCGAGCCCCAGCGATTGAGTGAAGTGGCCGATAAAGCCGTTAGGGCCCAGCGCCAGCAACAGATAAAAACCGATCACCGTGGGCGGCAGCACCAGGGGCAGGGCGACAATCGCCCCGACCGGGCCGCGCAGCCACGATTGGGTGCGCGAAAGCCATAACGCAATCGGAGTGCCGATCACCAGCAGGATAACTGTCGTCAGGGACGCCAGTTTCAGGGTCAGCCAGATGGCGGAAAAATCGGCACTCGACAGGGTCATTTAGAGTTGATAACCGTAGGATTTGATGACAGCAGCGGCTTTCGGACCTTTGAGGTAGTCAACCAGCGCCTTGGCAGCCGGGTTGTCCTTGCCTTTGTTGAGGATCACCGCGTCTTGTTTGATCGGGTCGTGCAGGCTGGCTGGAACGATCCACGCCGAACCGCTGGTGACTTTGCCGTCTTTGTAGATCTGCGACAAGGCGACAAAGCCCAGTTCTGCGTTACCGGTTGAGACAAACTGATAAGCCTGGGTGATGTTCTGGCCTTCAACGATCTTGTCTTTGACCTTGTCGGTCAGGCCCTGCTTGGCCAAAACCTGGGTGGCAGCCAGGCCATAAGGGGCGGCTTTCGGGTTGGCGATGGACAGATGCTGGTATTCGTTCTTTTTCAGCACGTCCCCTTTGGCATCGACGTAACCTTCTTTAGCCGACCACAACGCCAGGGTGCCAACGGCGTAGGTGAAGCGCGAGCCCTTGACGATGTCGCCTTCGGCTTCGAGTTTTTGCGGGGTGGTATCGTCCGCCGACAGAAACACTTCAAACGGCGCGCCATTCTTGATCTGCGTGTAGAACTGGCCGGTTGCACCAAAGGAGGTGACCAGTTTGTGCCCGGTGTCTTTCTCGAAATCGGCAGCGATAGCCTGGATCGGCGCGGTGAAGTTGGCCGCGACGGCGACCTGGACTTCGTCCGCCTGGGCCGCGCCAATGGCGAACACAGCGAGCAGGCTCGCCAGGCAAGTAGGGGCAAAACGTGAGGCACGAATGGTCATGAAACGGCTCCGTTGTAGGCAGGGACAGCGAGGGGTTAAAACGCTATATAGCGGAATATATAGCGAATTGCCTGCAAACGGAATGTGTTGATCTCGATTGCATTGCGGCGAAACGCCTCGCCCCAGGTCTTGTGCCTAGCGGTGTAACAGTTTCGCCAATCCGTCTTGGGCCAGACGCTGCGTCAATTCTGCGGTCGTCATCTCAACCCCCAACCTGAACGCCTGCCCGGCCCAGAGGTTGCTGAAATCCGCTTCGCCCTTTGCCCGCAACGGCATCAACGCTCCACCTGCCAACGGGAAGGCCGGTGCTTTATCGCAGATCGGTCCGAGTTCGCGCATCACGCGATTGAGAATCCCGCGTGCCGGGCGGCCGGTGAAAATGTTGGTGACGGCGGTCTCGCTTTCTTTGGCCGTGCGCAACGCTTTGTGATGAGAGGTGCTGACCTTGGCTTCCGGCGTAAACAAATACGCCGTGCCCACCTGCACCGCGGACGCGCCCAACAGAAACGCCGCCGCCACGCCCCGTGCGTCGGCAATGCCGCCAGCGGCAATCACCGGCACTTTCACCGCGTCGACAATTTGCGGCAGCAGCGCGAAGAGGCCCACCTGGCTGCTCAAATCGTCGCTGAGAAACATGCCCCGATGGCCACCGGCTTCGTAACCCATGGCGATGATCGCGTCGCAGCCATGCTGCTCAAGCCAGACGGCTTCTTCGACAGTCGTCGCCGAAGACAGCACTTTCGCCCCGGTCGCCTTGACGCGATCCAGCAGAGATTTTTCCGGCAGGCCGAAGTGAAAGCTCACCACTTCGGGGCGGCATTCTTCGATCACTTCACAGGTTGCGTTATCGAACGGCGCGCGATTGGACACGGGTGTCGGTGCGTCGAAATCCACGCCGAGTTCGCGGTAGTAGGGTTGCAGCAGATTCTTCCAGTCCCGGGCACGTTGCTCGTCGGCAGGGGGCGGCTGATGGCAGAAGAAGTTGACGTTGATCGGGCGTTGAGTGTGTTGGCGAATGGTCTTCAATTCTTCGCGCAACTGCTCGGTGGTCAGCATGGCCGCGGGCATCGAGCCCAGGCCGCCGGCATTGCTCGCGGCGATGACCATGGCTGAACCGGTTGCGCCAGCCATCGGAGCCTGGATGATCGGCAGTTCGATCCCCAGCAAATCGATAATTCGGGTATCTGGCCATTGGCTCATTTCAAGGTTCTCCGGGTCATAACGGGGCAGGGCTGCAGGACGGGACTTGTATCAGCAAAGACAGGCGCAAGACCCATCGGGTTTCAGGATGGGGCATTCCTGGATTGGCTTAAAGTCGGGTACGGCAAAAGGTTGCAGTGTGATATTCCAGTAGCACGACAACTGAATGATCTGACAGGAGACGACAATGTTCCAAGGCATTTTGATCGACAAAGACGACAGCGGTTACCGGGCCACACTGCAAGAGATCAATGACGATCAACTGCCCGAGGGCGATGTGACAGTGCGTGTGGCGTACAGCACGCTGAACTTCAAGGACGGTCTGGCGATCACCGGCAGCAGCCCGGTGGTGCGAAAATTCCCGATGGTGCCGGGCATTGATCTGGCGGGGACTGTCGAAGTCAGTGGGCATCCGGACTACAAGGTCGGTGATCAAGTCGTACTCAATGGCTGGGGAGTCGGTGAAGGGCATTGGGGTGGATTGGCGCAGAAGGCGCGCCTGAATGGCGACTGGCTGATTCCGCTGCCTCGTGAATTCACCGCTGCCCAGGCAATGGCGATCGGCACGGCCGGTTACACGGCGATGCTGAGCATCCTGGCCTTGGAACATAACGGTGTGACGCCTGAGCAGGGTGACGTTTTGGTCACGGGCGCCAACGGTGGTGTCGGCAGTTTCGCCATCGCGCTGCTGAACAAGCTCGGCTACCGGGTGGTCGCGTCCACTGGCCGCACCTCCGAACACGACTACCTCAAGCAATTGGGTGCCAGCGAAATCATCGACCGCGCTACATTGTCCGAGCCGGGAAAACCACTGGCCAAGGAGCGTTGGGCGGCCGTGATCGACTCGGTCGGCAGTCACACCCTGGCCAACGCCTGTGCCAGCACGAAAGCCAATGGCACTGTTGCCGCGTGTGGTTTGGCGCAAGGCATGGACTTCCCGGCCTCTGTCGCCCCGTTCATTTTGCGTGGTGTAACCCTGGCCGGAATCAACAGCGTGACCCAACCCAAAGCCAAGCGGGTACTGGCCTGGAACCGTCTGGCCAAGGATCTGGACTTTGCCTTGCTGCCGCTGATCAGCCACGAAATCGGTTTGAGTGAGGCGATCGATGCGGCACCGCGATTGCTCGCCGGTCAGCTGCGTGGCCGTGTGGTGGTGGATGTGAATCGCTGAAAGCAAAAATCGCAGCCTGCGACTGCCGCAGGCTGCGATCTTTCTATTTATTGGCTTTCGCGCTCCAATAACTGCCGCTTGCGCTCCACTCCCCAACGATACCCCGACAAGTTGCCGTCACTGCGCACCACGCGGTGGCACGGGATAGCCACTGCCAGGCTGTTCGCGCCGCAGGCCTGGGCCACGGCGCGCACCGCTTTCGGCGAGCCGATGCGCTGCGCGATGTCGGCGTAGCTGGCGGTGCTGCCGACAGGAATCTCTCGCAGGGCTTGCCAGACGCGCTCCTGAAACGCCGTACCGCGCACATCCAGAGGCAAGTCCAGGCCGATGGCCGGCGCTTCGATAAACCCGACAACCTGGGCGATCAACTGCTCGAACCCGTGGTCGGCGCCGATCAGGTTGGCCCGCCGAAACTTGTCCTGCAGGTCGCACACCAATTGGTGCGGATCATCACCCAGCAGAATCGCGCACACACCGCGTTCGCTCTGCGCCACCAGAATCGCCCCTAAAGAACACTGGCCGACGGCAAATCGAATGTCGTTGTTCTGGCCTTCGGCGCGGTAGTCGCCAGGTTTCATCCCCAACAATTGATCCGCCGCCTCATAAAATCGGCTATTGGAATTGAAACCGGCGTCATACAAGGCATCGGTCACCGAGCCTCCATCGATCAAACGTTGGCGAACCTTGCGTGAACGGTGGGCCGTGGCGTAGCCCTTGGGCGTCAATCCGGTCACGGCTTTAAACACTCGGTGAAAGTGGAAGCTGCTCAGTCCCGCCACGTCGGCCAGTTCACTCAGTGCCGGCAGATGCTCTGCGGTCTCGATCTGACGGCACGCGGCAGCCACCGTTGCGGCATGTTGCGCGGCGACGTCACTTTGATCCTTCGCCGCGCGTTTGCTCGGGCGGTAACCGGCCGCCTGGGCTTGCTCGGCGGTGTCGAAGAATTCGACGTTCTGCGGCTTGGGCAAACGCGCCAGGCTGCTGGGGCTGCAATAGATGCCGGTGGTTTTAACTGCATACACAAACTGCCCGTCTGCGCGGGGATCGCGTGCGACGACGGCGGCCCAGCGCGGATCGTTTTCGGTGGCGATTCTTGTCGATTGGCGTGTCATGGCTTCTTGTCCGTTGACCTGTTTGATTCAGATTAACCAGCCGGCGCAGTCGTCGCACTCCGGGGCTTGCGGTCAAATTCGGGGATTCATTTTGCGGTACGAAACGTGAAGTTGATCCGTTGCTCGCCCATTCGCGGGTGCTGACCGTCCTTGATCGGCAAGACACCGTGATAACGCAAGCGATCAACGCCGCCCCAGACCACGATATCGCCATGCAACAGTGGTACTCGCTGGCTTTTATCGCTGCGTTCAAACCCGCCGAACAGGAACATCGCCGGCAAGCCCAGGGAGACCGAAACGATCGGCGCCGCGTAGGACGCTTCATCCTTGTCTTGATGCAAAGACATTTTGGCGCCGGGGACATAACGGTTGATCAGGCACGAATCGGGTACGAAATCAGCAAAGCCGGCTTCGCGCGCCGCCGCTTGTGCGAGCGCCAAAAACACCGCGGGCATGGCCGGCCAGGGTGCGTCGGTTTGCGGATCATTGCGGGTGTAGCGATAACCGCTACGGTCGGTTGTCCAGCCCCAGGTACCGCAACTGCTCATGGCTGCCGACATGATGAAGCCGCCGGGCGTGATCATCTGCCGAAACGGCGCGGCGGCCAGAACCGCTTCCAGTGCAGGCAGCAAACGATCCAGCCAGGGCAGGGCAAAGCCTCTCAGTACGCAGGACTGTTCGCCGATCTGCTCACGCCGAGGTAGCTGCTCGGGCTCGGCGTCGGCAAACAGGTCGAAAGTGCTCGGGGTCATGGGGTCATGTCGCATCGTGAAAGATGATTCCAAGGGTATGCCGTTTTCCGCTGTGCAGGCGACTCACCCCATGGCGCAACGTGACTCGGTAGAAGCCGCGAAGGCCTTTGACCGGCCGTTGGTTGACGGCAAAGATCAGCCCGTCACCTTTCTTCAGGCCAATCACCTGGGGACGAGACTGCATCCGTGGCCGTTGCTCGGTCAGTACAAACTCGCCGCCGGTGAAATCTTCGCCTGGCTCTGACAGAAGAATCGCCACTTGCAGCGGGAAGACATGTTCACCGTACAGATCCTGATGCAGGCAGTTGTAGTCCTGTGGCCCATATTGCAGCAACAACGGCGTTGGGCGCTCCTGACCGGCGGCATGACATCGTTCTAGGAACGCCTCATGCCCGGGAGGGAAACGGATCGGCAAGTCCATCTGCTCGTACCAGCGATTGGCAATCGGCACCAGTCGCGGGTAAAGCGCATTGCGCATTCGGCAGACAAGATCCGGTAGCGGATAACGGAAGTATTTGTACTCGCCGCGGCCAAAGCCGTGGCGGGCCATCATGACCTGTGAGCGGAAAGGCTCTGGTTTCGCATAGAGCGCGCTGATGTCGTCACACTCTTCGGCACTCAGCAATGACCGGATGATGGCGCAGCCATCCTGATCGAGTTGCTGGTACAGGCTGTCCCAGTCGAGTGCATCGAGCGTACGCTCGTTAAACATGTGCTGACTCCTTAACCCAGGGTTGAGGTGGCCAGTCTAGGGAGCGCTGCCGTCGTGAACACTCCGGCGCTTGCGGTCAAATTCAACGGACGGAGCAGACATCCCGGTTGTCGCTCCGAATCCCGTTACAGCGCTTTGCTGACGCTGATCTCGCTGATAACGTCTTCGCCCTGGCCATGAATGGCGTCCAGCGCGGCTCTGGCTTCTGCTTCGGTGCCGTTTTCAAGCTGGGCAAATTCGAAGCGGCGTTCGCCGTTGAGTTTGTATTTGATGACGTACTTGGTCGTTTGAGCCACGGTCATACCTGCTTATGTTCGCGTCGGGCGGCGTTCAGCTCAGTTTCGAGCTGGAGCGGCGGATGATCTTGATCGAGTGGGACAAGGTCGGTTTGCGGGTCACGCTGATCGCCCGACGATTGACGGTGTCGATGGTGATGTTCCAGAAACCGGTGCTTGGTGCAGTAATACGGGCCGGGAAGGTGTCGAATGCACCACCATGGTAAGTGTGACGGCCGCCATTCTTGAAGCTGCGGAAATTGGCGTCGTTCATCAAGCGGATGTTGCACATTTGCGAGCACTGGATGACGACGATGTCGTCTTCGTTGAGGTGCTCGCGCTGGTGGATAAATTTCATGAGGCGCCTCCAGAAGGGCTTTTTCTACAAAATCAAAACGATAGCATGGGCGATTGGCGCAGTTTATCAGCCCGAACGGGTTATTATCCGGTCGTCGGGCTCCGCTTTGACAATTAAAAACAGTTATTCGGAATTCTATGAGCGATAAAAGCAGTGGGCCTCGGAGAAAACCAGCATTTGTGCTGTCGGAGGGGCTTTATCGGAGGTTTTTTATGAAGTGGGGTGCGTGGGTTTTGCCATTGGCGTTGGCGATGAGTGGTTGTGCGAGTGTCTCGGAAATCAACGAGACGCTGCCCACCATGAGCGTGATTTCAGGCAAGAAGCCCCATGAGTACGCGCAATGCCTGACCGAGAAACTGGCCGGTAGCCGCGGTGCCCTGCAAGTCGAGCCGCAGGGCAAAGACGGCGTGCGGGTCATCGTGCCGCAGAAGTTCTCCTCGGGTCCGGCCGCTGTATTCGATATCGAAGAACGTTCCAGTGGCAGCAGCATCAAGCTGCATGAGCGCATCTCCAATGTGCCATTACGCCCCATGGATGTGCGCGATGCCGCCACGGCGTGCATTTCCGGCTGATAGACTGGCGACAGTCAGCATCGATGCCGTCAAAGCAACGCTTTGGCGGCATTGTCATTTCTGGAGTCGAGCATGAAGCGAGAGCAGGTACGGGAACGGCACGCAGAGGGTCACATCTCTGCTACCCATGTGATTCAAAATCCGGCTGATCCGGGGGAATGGATCGTGTTTTTCAAGAAAAGCGCCGGACGCAGCTATTTTCTGGTGGACGATAACGATGAAGTCGAATCCTTCAGTCGTCTCGACGATCTGATCGAGACCGTGCGCGGTCTCGGGATCAAGTTCGCCGAAATTCACATGTAGGGCAGGGCGCCTTACTTGCAGACCACCACGACGCTGCGGTTTTTGTAGTTGCCTACGTCGACGCCGAGAGTCTTGTCGCTTTCCTTGGTCGACGGGGTTCCGTCAGTGCCGACGATTCGATAGCCGGTGCCGGCGCAGGAGGCATCGGCTTTTTCATAGCAGGAGGCCCAGGAATTGGCTTCGCCGGAGCAGTCGATGGACAGGCCTGTTTCGCCATTGCCCAGGTAAGTCTTTTCAGAGGTGGCGCAGCCACTCAGGGCCAATATCGCAATCAAAGGCAAAAATCTATTCATGTCGTGGTCGTCGTCAGGGTGATGGGCTAAGCCTGTGACAGCGCCGGAATCAAAAGGTTATAGCGAAAGGCCACTTCGTTTCATCCAATCACAAAAAAGCCCTGCGCGAGGCAGGGCTTGGTCATGCAAATCGGCTCCGGATCAGGACTTGTCCTTGCCGCGACGCTTGGGCTCCGGGTGTTCGAGTTCCAATACAGACGCCACTTCAATCGCCAACGCTTCAGTCGGGAATGGCCCGGCGATATTCTCGCCGCTGACGCTGGCTACCCACCACTGGCCGTCTTTCGCCTGATTGATCAGGAACCCGTTGACACTTTTTGCTACCGACATCTATCTGCCTCGTTGGCTGGTTCAATTGCGCAATGATAACGCCAAACGCACGCAACCGGTGTTGATGGGTGTAGGGTGGTTGCGATTGCATGCTCGGTTGTCACCTGTGCAGCCCCGAAAATCTGCTATCTATAAGAGGCATCGCGACGTTCTGCGGAACTATCCGCAAGAATATTTCTCTATGTTGGCATCGGTTAGCCAGTGCGGGGCATTGTAAGGTGCACGCCGCCTGATTAGACTGCGCCGAAACTCGTACACACAGCCCTTTCAAGGACTTTTATGATCAAGAAATGCTTGTTCCCAGCAGCCGGTTACGGTACTCGCTTCCTGCCAGCGACTAAAGCCATGCCCAAAGAAATGCTGCCGGTGGTAAACAAGCCACTGATCCAGTACGGCGTCGAAGAAGCTCTGGATGCCGGTTTGACCGAAATCTCCATCGTTACCGGTCGTGGCAAGCGCGCCCTGGAAGACCACTTCGACATCAGCTACGAGCTGGAAAACCAGATCAAGGGCACCGACAAAGAGAAATACCTGGTCGGTATCCGCAAACTGCTCGACGAGTGCTCTTTCTCCTACACTCGCCAGACCGAAATGAAAGGCCTGGGTCATGCCATCCTGACCGGTCGTCCGCTGATCGGCGACGAACCTTTCGCCGTGGTGTTGGCGGATGACTTGTGCGTCAACCTCGACGGTGACGGCGTACTGACACAGATGGTCAAGCTGTACAAACAGTACCGCTGCTCGATCATTGCGATCCAGGAAGTCGATCCGCAGGAAACCAACAAGTACGGCGTAATTGCCGGTGACCTGATCGGTGATGACCTCTACCGCGTTCGCAACATGGTCGAGAAACCAGCCCCGGAAGACGCACCGTCGAACCTGGCGATCATCGGTCGTTACATCCTGACCCCGGACATCTTCGACCTGATCAAGCAAACCGAGCCAGGCAAGGGCGGCGAGATCCAGATCACCGACGCCTTGATGAAACAGGCGCAAAACGGTTGCGTCATTGCCTACAAGTTCAAAGGCAAGCGTTTCGACTGCGGTGGCGCTGAAGGCTACATCGAAGCAACCAACTTCTGCTTCGAGAACTTCTACAAGACTGGCAAGGCTTACTGATAGCGTTTGATTTGCTTGTTTCTTAAAAGCCACCTTCGGGTGGCTTTTTCATTTTCCGGCCCCATATCGTTTGCAGCGCTTGCCCAACGGACGTCTGCGGGTATGCTGTTTGCCTGCCGAGGAGATTGAAAATGGCCTACGATTTTGACCTTTATGTGATTGGCGCCGGTTCCGGCGGTGTGCGAGCGGCGCGTTTTTCGGCCGGGTTTGGCGCGAAAGTGGCCGTGGCCGAGAGCCGCTACCTGGGCGGTACGTGCGTGAACGTCGGCTGCGTGCCGAAGAAGTTGCTGGTCTACGGTGCGCACTTCGCCGAAGACTTCGAGCAATCTTCGGGCTTTGGCTGGACGCCGGGCGAAGCACAGTTTGATTGGGCAACGCTGATTGCCAACAAGGATCGCGAGATCAATCGCCTGAATGGCATCTATCGCAACCTGCTGGTCAATAGCGGCGTGACCTTGCATGAAGGTCACGCGAAGATCGTCGATCCTAATACGGTCGAGATTAATGGCGAGCGTTTTACGGCGAAGAACATCCTGATCGCCACGGGCGGCTGGCCGCAGATTCCGGAGATTCCGGGGCATGAACACGCGATCAGCTCCAACCAGGCATTCTTCCTCAAAGAGCTGCCAAAACGTGTGCTGGTTGTCGGTGGCGGTTACATCGCCGTTGAATTCGCCGGTATTTTCCACGGCCTGGGCGCCGAAACCACGTTGCTGTATCGCGGGGATCTGTTCCTGCGCGGTTTCGACGGCGCGGTGCGCAAGCACTTGCAGGAAGAACTGACCAAACGTGGCATGAACCTGCAATTCAATGCCGACATCGAGCGCATTGAAAAGCTCGCCGACGGCAGCTTGAAGGCAACGCTGAAGGACGGTCGCGAACTGGAGGCGGATTGCGTGTTCTACGCCACCGGCCGGCGTCCGATGCTGGACAACCTGGGGCTGGAAAACACCGGGGTCAAACTCGACAAGAAAGGCTTCGTTGAGGTCGATGAGCAATACCAGACCGCCGAACCGTCGATCCTCGCACTGGGCGATGTGATTGGCCGGGTTCAGCTCACGCCGGTTGCGCTGGCTGAAGGCATGGCCATTGCGCGTCGCTTGTTCAAGCCTGAGCAGTATCGCCCGGTGGATTACAAGATGATCCCGACGGCCGTGTTCAGCTTGCCGAACATCGGCACAGTCGGCCTCACGGAAGAAGAGGCTCGCGAGGCCGGCCATGACGTGGTGATTTTCGAAAGCCGTTTCCGCCCGATGAAGCTGACCCTGACCGAATGTCAGGAACGCACGCTGATGAAGCTCGTGGTGGACGGCAAAACCGACAAGGTGTTGGGTTGCCACATGGTCGGACCGGATGCCGGCGAGATCGTGCAAGGTCTGGCGATTGCCTTGAAGGCGGGCGCTACCAAGCGCGACTTCGACGAAACCATCGGCGTGCACCCGACGGCCGCCGAAGAGTTCGTCACCATGCGTACACCGGTCGCGGGTTAATCGGCCTTGGCTGCGTCTGGCGCTGTCGCAATGACCGCTGCCAGGCGCACGCTTTCATCGAGGCTCGCCTGAGTCTTCAGTAATTCAATTTCCAGCGCTTTGTTTATCTGCGACTGTTCCTCGACGTTCTGCTTCAGCGACTGGCTCTCCAGCAGTGCTGCGCGCAGGCGTTCCTGGAGGAGGGTGCGTTCGCTGTCGATCCGGTTGACCTGTTCCAGCAGTTGATCCTGGCGGGTATGGGTGTGCTTGAGCTGTTCCTGCAGCAGGCTCAGCTCGCGCAATGTGCCGCGATTTTCGGTCAGCAGGCGTTCGTTGTCGCGGTGCAACTGGGTGATTTCATCCTGGCGCACCAGGGCGCTTTGCTGGGCCTGGCGCAACTCCATCTGAATCTGCTGCACCTGGCCTTCGTGGCGGCTTTGTTCCTGCTCGCGCTGCTCTTTGACGGCATTGCGATAGTGCTCAAGTGCGTCACGGGCGTGCAGGTGCTTTTCCTCAAGGGAGCGGATCTGCTCGTCCTTGTCCTGCAAGCGCAACTCGAAATCAGCGAGCGCCTGGTTCATTCCGGCGTTGCGGGTTTGCTCGGTCTGCAGCATCGACAGGGTGTTTTGCAGGGTGTCGGACTCCTGCGTCAGCGCCAGGGTTTGAATCTCGTACTGCTGCTGCAATTCGCTGTTGGCTTCCTGGGCGTCTGTCAGCTGGCTTTCCAGGTCTTTTCGTTGCTGTTCGAACTGCGCGCGTGCCTGATCGATGGGTTCCTGCGCCTGCTCTTTGAGCCGTTGCGCAAGGCGCGAGACCAGCCCGGCCAGCTCGTCGTCGATGGGTTCGGAGGAGGGCGCTACCGGCTCGGCGCCGTCATCCAGCTCCTTCAAGTACCGGTGAATAGTGGTTTTCGAGCCGGTATTGCCCATTTCGATCCGTACTGCATCGATGCTGGGGTTTTCACCGCGAGCCAGAATTGCCAAGCGTGCCGCTTGCACCACTGCTTTGTTTACACCGCCGCGTGCCATGAACTCTCCTACGATTTCGTACTGTGGTACGTACCACTAAAGTACATAATGTACCACGCCAACAAACAACATTAAATACACGAAGTATTCACACGGGATATACTGGTATTACCCAATGTGATGCGCTTTGGCGCGGCTTTTCAGCCAAGAAATCAGTACGCCTTCGAGAAGTAAGCCCATGAGCGATCTGGATCGTTACCTGCAAGCCGCCACGCGCGACAACACTCGCCGAAGTTACCGGGCGGCCATCGAACATTTCGAAGTCGATTGGGGCGGGTTTCTGCCGGCCACGGCTGACAGCGTTGCGCGTTATCTGGTGGCGTATGCGGGTGAGTTATCGATCAATACGTTAAAGCTGCGGTTGTCGGCGCTGGCGCAGTGGCACAACAGCCAGGGGTTTGCCGATCCGACCAAGGCGCCCGTGGTGCGCAAAGTCTTCAAAGGCATCCGCGCGCTGCACCCGGCGCAGGAGAAGCAGGCTGAACCATTGCAGCTTCAGCATCTGGAGCAAGTGGTGGCCTGGCTTGAGCAGGAGGCGCAAACCGCGAAATCAAAAGACGACCGACCGGCCCTGTTAAGAGCCCGGCGCGATAGGGCGCTGATCTTGCTGGGCTTCTGGCGCGGTTTCCGCAGCGACGAGTTATGCCGCCTACAGATTGAGCACGTGCAGGCCAGTGCCGGTTCAGGCATCACCCTGTATCTGCCTCGCAGCAAGAGCGACCGCGAAAACCTTGGCAAGACTTACCAGACGCCGGCGTTGCAGCGCTTGTGTCCGGTGCAGGCATACATCGACTGGATGACCGAGGCCGCATTGGTGCGCGGGCCGGTGTTCCGTGGCATCGACCGCTGGGGGCATTTGAGCGAAGAGGGCTTGCACGCCAACAGCATCATTCCGTTATTGCGCCAGGCACTGGAGCGCGCCGGCATTGCGGCCGAGCACTACACCAGCCATTCGTTGCGACGGGGTTTTGCCACGTGGGCTCATCAAAGCGGTTGGGATTTGAAATCGCTGATGAGTTACGTCGGCTGGAAGGATATGAAATCGGCCATGCGTTACGTAGAAGCCAGTCCATTTCTGGGAATGACGCGGATTTCGGAAAAGCCGTTGGCGCCCTAGATACCTTTTCCTTCTATTAATACTGCCTGCTAATAGCGAAAACCAATCAGCAGCATGAGGTTTGCCAATGAGCCATCCGTCCGTCGAGTGGGTAGAGTTCACTCCATCAACTTCTTAACCCCTGACGGAGAGTCAACGATGCCTATCATCAACAGCCAAGTTAAACCATTCAAAGCTGACGCATTCAAAAACGGCGACTTCGTAAAAGTCTCGGACGCTGACCTGAAAGGCAAGTGGTCGGTTGTATTCTTCTACCCAGCAGACTTCACCTTCGTTTGCCCGACCGAACTGGAAGACCTGGCTGACAACTACGACGCGTTCCAGAAACTGGGCGTCGAGATCTACAGCGTTTCCACTGACACCCATTTTGCCCACGCTGCCTGGCACAACACTTCGCCAGCCATCGGCAAAATCCAGTACACCATGATCGGCGACCCGACCCACGCTATCTCCCGCAACTTCGACGTACTGATCGAAGATGCTGGTCTGGCTGACCGTGGCACCTTCGTGATCAACCCAGAAGGCCAGATCAAAATCGTTGAGCTGAACGATGGCGGCGTTGGCCGTGACGCTTCCGAGCTGCTGCGCAAAATCAAGGCTGCCCAGTACGTCGCTGCTCACCCAGGCCAGGTTTGCCCAGCCAAGTGGAAAGAAGGCGAGGCCACTCTGGCTCCGTCCCTGGACCTGGTCGGCAAGATCTAAGTCTGTGACACGCTTCAAAGGGCGGAACTCCGCACCTACTCAGTAAGCTGCACCGCCCAATAGAAAAGCCCGGGCGAGATTCGCTCGGGCTTTTTTTCGCCTCAAGAAAAGCAAAGGAAATCGCCCGTATGTTGGACGCCAATCTTAAAGCCCAGTTGAAATCGTACCTGGAACGGGTCACCCAGCCGATCGAGATCGTTGCATCCCTCGACGACGGTGCGAAATCCCGGGAAATGCTCGAACTGCTGAAAGACGTTGCCAGTCTTTCCAGCCAAATTACTTTGCTCGACAACGGTGACGACACGCGTAAACCATCGTTCTCGATCAATCGCCCCGGTGCCGACATAAACCTGCGTTTCGCCGGCATCCCGATGGGCCACGAATTTACCTCGCTGGTGCTGGCCCTGCTGCAAGTCGGTGGCCACCCTTCGAAAGCCAGTGCGGAAGTGATTGAACAGATCCGCTCGCTCAAAGGCCAGTTCAGCTTCGAGACTTACTTCTCGCTGTCCTGCCAGAACTGCCCGGACGTCGTTCAAGCGCTGAACCTGATGGCCGTGCTCAACCCGAACATCCGCCACGTTGCTATCGACGGCGCGTTGTTCCAGGCCGAAGTCGATGATCGCAAGATCATGGCCGTGCCAAGCATTTACCTGAACGGCGAGATTTTCGGCCAGGGCCGCATGGGCCTGGAAGAAATCCTCGCCAAGATCGACACCAGTGGTGCCGAGCGTCAGGCCGAGAAAATCAGCGCCAAGGAAGCCTTTGACGTGCTGGTGGTCGGCGGTGGCCCGGCCGGTGCTTCGGCAGCGATCTACGCCGCCCGTAAAGGCATTCGCACCGGTGTGGCGGCTGAGCGTTTTGGTGGGCAGGTGCTGGACACCATGGCCATCGAGAACTTCATCTCCGTGCAGGAGACCGAAGGGCCGAAACTGGCCAGCGCGCTCGAAGAGCACGTCAAGCAATACGACGTCGATATCATGAACCTGCAACGGGCCACCGCGCTGATCCCGGCGAAGAATCCAGGCGAGTTGCACGAGGTTCGCTTCGAAAGCGGTGCGACCCTCAAGACCAAGGCACTGATCCTCGCCACCGGCGCCCGCTGGCGTGAAATGGGTGTGCCGGGCGAGCAGGAATACAAAGCCAAAGGCGTGTGCTTCTGCCCGCACTGCGACGGTCCGCTGTTCAAAGGCAAGCGCGTAGCGGTGATCGGCGGCGGTAACTCCGGAGTTGAAGCGGCGATCGATCTGGCCGGTATTGTCAGCCACGTCACGCTGCTGGAATTCGACAGCAAGCTGCGCGCCGATGCGGTGTTGCAACGCAAGTTGTTCAGCCTGCCCAACGTCGATGTCATCACCAGCGCACTGACCAGTGAAGTGAAAGGTGACGGCCAGAAGGTGACCGGGCTGGTCTACAAGGATCGCGATTCGGGTGAGTTCAACACGGTGAGCCTTGAAGGTATCTTCGTGCAGATCGGTCTGCTGCCCAACACCGACTGGCTCAAAGGCACCATCGAGTTGTCGCCTCGCGGCGAGATCATCGTCGATGCCCGTGGTGAAACCTCGATGCCGGGCGTGTTCGCCGCCGGTGACGTGACGACCGTGCCGTACAAGCAGATTGTGATTGCAGTAGGCGAGGGCGCCAAGGCTTCCCTGAGCGCATTCGATCACTTGATCCGGACATCGGCCCCGGCATAAACCGGACGCTGAAAACACAAACCCCTGTAGGAGCAGAGCTTGCTCGCGAAGGCGGTGTGTCAGTCAATAGATATGCAGACTGACACACCGCCTTCGCGAGCAAGCTCTGCTCCTACAGGGACGTGGTGATGTTTACAGTGGCGCTGGCTGGATGATCTCGACCCAGTAAGCATCCGGGTCCTTGATGAATGCCAGGCTCTTCATGCGGCCGTCGTTCAGGCGCTTCTGGAAATCGCAGCCCAGCGCTTCGAAGCGTTCGCACGCAGCGACGATGTCCGGGACTGAGATGCAGATGTGGCCGAAACCGCGCGGGTCGGTGTTGCCGTTGTGGTAGGCGAAATCAGCATCGTTTTCGGTGCCGTGGTTGTGGGTCAGCTCAAGGATGCCGGGGATCGACTTCATCCATTGGGTGCGGGCTGCGGCATCGGCCGGGATCTGGTTCTTGTCGACCAGCGCCAGGAAATACAGGCTGAACTCGGCTTCCGGGAAGTCGCGCTTTTCCACCAGCGAGAAACCGAGGACCCGCGTGTAGAAATCCAGGGACTTGGTGATGTCTTTGACCCGCAGCATTGTGTGGTTGAACACGAAATTCTGCGTTGCGGTGTCAGGTTGGGCGGTGACGCCTGGGAAGGTGTTCAATTCGTGCAGGCTCATGGGCCCTCCGGAAAATAAGTGGGGCTAACGAATGACGCCAATGATACGCAAGGGCGCAGGCATCACCAAACCCAAACCACCCGCTATTGCCTGACAGGCGGACGAGGCTCAGACTTTATCGCTCAATCCGTGAGTATTCATTGCAATGACCCGATCCTGTAAATCGCTGTTCGTTCTGATTTTCCTGTTGTCAGGCGTTGCCTGTGCTCATGCGGATGCGCCGATCGTGACCTGGCCAGATGGCTGGGAAGTCGAAGCGACCCCGCCGGATCAGGCTACGCCTCAGGTGTCCCGGCAGCGCGCGGTGAAAAACGATCAAGGCGGTGCGCCGTTGATGGTCATGGAGTTGACCATGACGACAGTGGAAAGCGGTCATCAGGTCAATCTGCAAGGTGTGCTGCTGGAAATGCGCAAGTCCGTGCAGAAAGACTTCTTTCAGGGCGGTTATCAAAGCGTGTGCAACAAAATCCATCCGGCAACGTTGAGCCGCCTGGCGGCACTGGAAACTACCTGCACCATTACGCAGAACGGACGCCATGTGCTTTCGCAAACATTGGTCGCGGCGGTGGATGCCGATAAGGCTTATGTTCTTTCGTACGCAGGGCAGGCAGAGGCTTACAAGGCAAGCCTGGGTGAAATAGAGGCTGCTCGTAACAGCTTGAAACTTTAGATAACGGTTTGCACGGTCGTGCATTTCGCAATGTTTAGATACCCAAAGGGATTAAGCACAAAGTTAGTCGATAAGTAGCGAATTGATCGATTCCAATCGTTGCATTTAACAGGTATCCATAAAAAAGCCCTGCTTGATGCAGGGCTTTTTTGTCACCGCGAGTGCTTAGCCGCGAAGCCAGGAATCAACGGTGGAAGCACCGTATTGTTCCTTCCAGGCTTTCAGGCCGCGGTGGTTGCCGCCCTTGGTTTCAATCAGTTCACCGGTGTGCGGATTCTGATAAACCTTGACCACGCGAGCGCGGCGGGTTTTCGGCGCGGCGGCCTGCTGCAGACCGGATTTTGCCGGGTTCGGATCGAGAATGGCGATGATGTCGCGCAAGCTCTTGCCGTAGGTTTTCATCAGCCCCTGGAGCTTTTCTTCGAATTCGATTTCTTTCTTGAGCCCGGCATCGTTCTTCAGGGATTCCAGCTGCTTGAGCTGCTCTTGAAGGGCCTTTTCAGCTGCACGAAATTCAGCGAGTCTGGACAATATCTTTACTCCAATAGTGTGTTTGGCTGATACCAACCGCAAACAAAGCTATAAGCCAAGAGCCTTGTAGCGACTCGGTGATAGTGGCTCACCTGCCAATTTATAGCAGGCATGAAAAATTGTAGTAGTTAATGAGCAAAGAGTAAATCCTGACTTTTTCTTCATGTAACGAGAGTAGTCTTTTGATTCAATTTGGTGCGCATCGCCGTTGTCTCGTCGCTTAATGCCATTAGTTAATGGTGACTTAATGCCTTAATGAAGTCTTCACCGGGCATCGGCCTGCCGAACAGATATCCTTGCAGAAAGTTCACGCCATGGGCGGTGAGGTAGTCACTTTGCTCTTCGGTTTCCACGCCTTCGGCGACGATGCCCAGATCGAGCTTGGCGGAGAGTTCGATGATGGTGTCCAGAATGTGCCGGGAGAGGGCGTCGGCACCGATCAGGGCGACAAAGCTCTGGTCGATTTTCAGGAAGTCGACATTGAACTGGCGCAGATAACCCAGGCTTGAATGGCCGGTGCCGAAGTCATCGATGGCGATCATCACGCCCAGCGCGTGAAGTTGCTCGAACAACTGCAACGTGATGGCGGTCGGCTCGATCAGTTCACGTTCGGTCAACTCCAGTACCAAGTGAATGGAGCCCGGCGCAAAGTTGCCCAGGAATGTCCGGCAATCTTCGACCAGTTCCAGGTTCTTGCAGTGGCTGGCAGTGATGTTGATGCCCACGTGAAACGGGCTTTCGAATGAGGTCGACAAGGGCGCCAGCAATGCGGCGGTTTGCTGCATTAAAGAACGGGTCATGGGCACGATAAGCCCGGAGTGCTCGGCGAACGGAATAAACAGATCGGGACGAACCAGGCCTTCCTTCGGGTGCTTCCAGCGCATCAGCACCTCGGTGCCTGACCATTTCTTGCTGTCGCCATGAACCACCGGCTGAAAGTATGGAACGAACTCCGCGGCTTCCAGTGCTCGCTGTAGTTCATGGCTCGGCGACGAAGAGCGCTTCTGCACAAAGTGCCCGATGGAACCTGACACCACGCCGAAGAAGATCAGCAAGCTGAACAGCGGCGGATATTCGCTACTCATGTAGCGCCACGTTTCGCCTTCGGGAAATCCGGCTGTTACAGAGAACGCGTAGCGCGAGGAACCGAGCCTGGTTTGCGCCACGGGCAAAGTGGGGAGGGGGTCTTGATGGAACTGGCCATCGGCGGTCAGCCAATGGGGGCCGACTTGCAGCATCAATATTGTCGAGCGGCCGATCATGCGCAGTACGTTGCTCAAGTGATAACCGTCGAGCGTGCTCAGCGCGCCCTTTTTGCCTTCGCCGATGCGGTACACCAGCACCGCGGAATCGGGCGTGACCAGATTGCCTTTCATCAGTCGCAACGTGCCGTTGCTGTAGTCGCCCGCTTCGATTTTTTCGCGGAAGTCGCCGAACAAAGAACTGCAATAATTGGTGTCGTCCCACACCAGATTGGTCGAGCGCACAAACGGACGGCGGGTGACTTGCTCGCGTAAGGCCAGATTGACGTCAATACAACTTTTCCCGGCCAGCGGCAGCAATTCGCGTGCGGCCTGCGCGGTGTTGTCGAGCATCAGTTCGAATTGGCGGATGGCTTCTTCGGCGGTCAGTCGGGTGCTTTGCTCAAGCGCGCGCTCAGCTTGCAGGTAAAGAATGGCGAACCCGAGCAACATCGGGAGCAAACCACTCAATACGGTGACAATAATCCGTCTGCCGCGTTGGCGGCGGGTTTTTACAGTCAGTGGCATTTGCGAAACCTGTAGCGATGAAATAGGGCTCTCAAATGCAGGCAGGACAACGGCACGCCTCCCCAAAAGAGTTCGGTCAGAGGCCATGATAGTTGGCCTTTGTGGCTTATGCCGCTCAACGGTAGGCCAGGCTTGTGGCCAGTTTGATAAAGGCCAGTGCCGCCGGTGAACTCTGGCGTTGGTCGAGCACGGCCAGGCCGACCTGGCGTGCGATCGCTGGCGATAGCGGTTTTTTCAGGTAGCGGTCGTCGTGATGCGTGGGCAGCGAGCCTTCGGCGACCACGGTCAAGGCATCGCCCCGGCCAACGGTATCCAGCGTGCTGAGCAGCTGCGAGCAGCGATAACGAATGTTCGGCGTCAACCGCGCGGCACTGAACAAGCGGGAAACCAGCTCCGAAGAGCCGGCCTCGGTCAGCACGAACGGGTCGTGACACAAATCGCCCAGGGTCAGGCTGGCGCGAGCCGCCAGCGGATGATGGGCGGGCAGCAACGCGACCATCTGGTCCTCGAACAGCGCAAAGGTGTCGAAGCGCTCCTCGGGCAACACCACGAAGCCGATGTCGATGCGTCGCTCTTCCAGCCACTGGATCACTTGGCGGTCGGGGCCTTCATCAATGTGCACCTCGATGCCGGGGTGAGCGGCGCGGTAGTGCTGCAGGATCGTCGGCAACAACTTGATCGATGAGGTCGGGCCGAACGAGCCGATGCGCAATGTGCCGCGTTTCATGCCGCGGGCATCCGCCGCTTCCTGGCGCAAGGTGTTGGCCAGCCCGAGCATTGCCCGGGCGCGCAACAGCAGCTGTTGGCCGATGTCACTCAGTTCGACCTGAGACTGATGCCGCCGCAGCAGCTCGACGCCCAGTTCCTGTTCCAGCGACTTGAGGGCGTGAGACACCGCGGATTGAGAAATGCCCAGACGATTGGCCGCCGCCGTAAAGCCGTGAAGTTCGGCAACGAGCGAGAAGATCTCCAGCTGAGTGAGGGTCATGAGCTTTTACTCATTTTACGATGATCGAATATTAGCGAAATGATACGCCATCGAATCGATCTGTCGTTCTGGAGACTTATGACTGCATATGAGCAAAGCCTGTCGGAGCCTTCCGATGTCGCGGTTTATTTCAAACTCGCGGCGGTCACCATGATTTGGGGCGGCACTTTCGTCGCGGGGCGGTTTCTGGCGGATAGCCTCAGCCCGTTGTTCGCCGCCAGCCTGCGTTTTTTGCTGGCCAGCGCGGCGCTGCTCCTGTTTTTGCTGCTCGCGCGCATTCCACTGGCCCGGCCGAGCCCTCGGCAATGGTTGCAACTGGCGTTGTTGGGCTTTTTCGGGATTTTTTTCTACAACCTGTGCTTCTTCTATGGCCTGCACTACATCAATGCCTCGCGGGCGTCATTGATCGTGGCGCTGAACCCGGCCGTGATCGGACTGGCCTCGTGTCTGCTGTTCAAGGAGCGCTTGAGTCGAGCGAAAGTCATCGGCATCGCGATCTGCATTGCCGGGGCAAGCCTGGTGATTGTCAGTCGTCATCCGCAGTTGTTGGCCGGTCAGGCGGATGCCTGGTTCGGCGATCTGTTGATTTTCGGCTGCGTGCTCGGTTGGGGCATTTACTCACTGTTCTCCAGAGATCTGAATCAAACCCTGGGGCCGGTGCAAACGGTGACGTATTCGATTTTGCTGGGCACGGTGATGCTCTGGGTGGCCAGTGCCGTCAGGGGCGAGGTGAGTGTTGCGGCGCTGGTCAGCCTTGACCCGGCGCAATGGTTGAGCCTGATGTATCTGGGCGTGTTGGGCTCGGCGCTGGCGTATATTGGCTATTACGACGGCCTGCGCAAAATCGGCGCGACCCGTTCCGGGGTGTTCATCGCCTTGAATCCGCTGACCGCTGTCATCCTGGGTGCGTTGCTGCTCGGCGAGCGATTGACCCTGACGATGTGTCTGGGCGGAGGGCTGATTCTGGCGGGGATTTTCCTCTGCAACAAACCCCTTGCGCGACTAGGGAAAAAGGGGATTTGATACAGAAGGCGGACAAACCTATTTACGCTGTGTAGAATCCGGTTACGCATATAAGAATAAATGGCTTCTGGCAGCAGAAGCCTCGCCCGTAATAGCCTTGGGTCGACAATGAAGAGTTTTGGGTTTCAATTGATCTACGGTGACTTCCTCGCGCGCAGCGTGCGGGGCATCTCCTGCGCGCCACCCGCCGGTCTCAGCATTGCCAGCAACTAACGATTCGTTAATTGACCAGAAAATGATGAGGCACCGACCATGGCAGATTTATACGAAAACCCGATGGGCCTGATGGGCTTTGAATTCATTGAGTTCGCATCGCCAACCCCGAACACGCTGGAGCCGATCTTCAAGATCATGGGCTTCACCAAAGTCGCGACCCACCGTTCCAAAGACGTGCACTTGTATCGCCAGGGCGCGATCAACCTGATCCTCAACAACGAACCTCACAGCGTCGCTTCGTACTTCGCGGCCGAGCATGGCCCGTCGGTGTGCGGCATGGCGTTCCGCGTCAAGGATTCGCAAAAGGCCTACAAGCGTGCACTGGAACTCGGCGCGCAGCCGATCCACATCGAAACCGGCCCGATGGAACTGCACCTGCCGGCGATCAAAGGCATCGGCGGCGCGCCGCTGTACCTGATCGACCGTTTCGGTGAAGGCAGCTCGATCTACGACATCGACTTCGTGTTCATCGAAGGCGTTGACCGCAACCCGGTCGGTGCCGGCCTGAAGATCATCGATCACCTGACTCACAACGTGTATCGTGGCCGCATGGCGTACTGGGCGAACTTCTACGAGAAGCTGTTCAACTTCCGTGAAATCCGCTACTTCGACATCAAGGGCGAATACACCGGCCTGACCTCCAAGGCGATGACCGCGCCGGACGGCATGATCCGCATCCCGTTGAACGAAGAGTCCTCCAAGGGCGCCGGGCAGATCGAAGAGTTCCTGATGCAGTTCAACGGCGAGGGCATCCAGCACGTGGCGTTCCTCAGCGACGATCTGATCAAGACCTGGGATCACCTGAAAAGCATCGGCATGCGCTTCATGACGGCGCCACCGGAAACCTATTACGAAATGCTTGAAGGCCGCTTGCCGAACCACGGCGAACCGGTTGATCAACTGCAAGCGCGAGGCATCCTGCTGGACGGTTCGTCCGAGTCGGGCGACAAGCGTCTGCTGTTGCAGATCTTCTCGGAAACCCTGATGGGCCCGGTGTTCTTCGAATTCATCCAGCGTAAAGGCGACGACGGGTTCGGCGAGGGCAACTTCAAGGCGCTGTTCGAATCGATCGAACGTGACCAGGTTCGTCGTGGTGTGCTCTCCACCGACTAAGTTGATCCACCGATAAAAACTGTGGGAGTGAGCCTGCTCGCGATAGCGGTCTGTCAGCCAACATCAATGTTGAGTTTGACGACGCTATCGCGAGCAGGCTCACTCCCACATTTGTTTTTGCACAGGCCTTAAGGGCGGCGTTGTCGCATCATGTGCTTGAACCCTTCGAACATCAGCACCAGCACCGCCATCCAGATCGGAATGTAGGTCAGCCATTCCCCGGTCTTGATGCTTTCCCCGAGCAGCAACGCAACGCCAAGCAACAGCACCGGCTCGACGTAGCTCAACAGGCCGAACAGGCTGAAGGGCAACAGCCGGCTGGCGATGATGTAGATCACCAGCGCCGACGCACTGATCACGCCGAGAAGCGGGATCAACAGTGACAGCCACGGATGCTGATCAAACACATTGAAACCTTGCTCGCCGGTCTGTACGAACCAGAAGGCCACCGGCAGCATCAACGCCATGTCCAGCCACAAGCCGCCGAGGTTGTCCGTCGCCAGTCGCTTGCGCAGGATGAAATACGTTGGATAGCCGATGCACACCAGCAACGTCGCCCAGGAAAAACCACCGACCTGATACACCTCGTTGATCACACCGAGGCAGGCAAAAAACACGGCAATTTTCTGTAGATAGGAGAGGCGCTCACCGTAGGCGAGCCGTCCGGTCAGGACCATGGTCAGTGGCAACAGGAAATAGCCCAGCGACACATCAAGGCTGTAGCCGTTGAGCGGCGCCCACATGAACAGCCAGAGTTGCACGCCCAGCAGGGCCGAAGAGGCGATCAGGGCGGCAATCAGTTTCGGCTGGGCGATGGCTCGGCGAACGAGCTCGACCACGCGCTTCCATTCGCGGGACACCACCATGAACACGGTCATGCACGGCACTGTCAGCAGCATGCGCCAGCCAAAAATTTCCACACCGCTCAACGGGTTGAGCAGTGAGGTGTAGTAATACATGACGGCAAACAGCACAGAGGCCGAAACCGATAGAGCGATACCTTTAGACAAACTGTCCTCGCGAAGTTGAACGTGAAACGGGGTGCGGAGGATACGTGGTTTTTGTGTTGAATATTGTTCGGATGATCAATATTTACAACACGGCAATACCCTGTGGGAGCGAGCCTGCTCGCGATGGTGTATCAGCCACATCGGTATCAACTGACAGATCATCGCGAGCAGGCTCGCTCCTACAGTGGTTATGTGTTTCTTCAGGTGTTGCGCGGTTTGCGGCCCGACACGAAATGGCTCACATCATTGAACCCTGGCGTGGACGCATGCCCCGGTGTCACCAGCGAGTCGATAAACGCTTCATCCTGCGCCGTGATCTTCACCGCCTGCGCCTTAGTGTAGGCATCCCATTGCTCTTCGGTACGCGGCCCGACAATGGCCGAGGTGACGGCGCTGTTGTTCAGCACCCAGGCAATCGCGAATTCGACGATACCGACGCCGCGATCTTGCGTGTACTGCTGGATCTGCTGGGCGATGCGCAGGGATTCGACGCGCCATTCGGTTTCCAGAATACGTTTGTCGGCGCGCCCGGCGCGGCTGTTGGCATCCGGTTTTACATCCGGCGCATATTTGCCGCTGAGCACGCCGCGCGCCAGCGGGCTGTAAGGCACAACGCCCAAACCGTAGTTCTGCGCGGCGGTGATCTGTTCGGTTTCGGCCTGGCGATTGACGATGTTGTACAGCGGCTGGCTGATGACAGGGCGGTCGACACCCAGTTGGTCGGCCACGCGAATGACCTCGGCGATGCGCCAGCCACGGTAGTTCGACAACCCCCAGTTGCGGATTTTGCCCTGGCGAATCAGGTCGCCGATGGCCGACACCGTCACTTCCAGCGGCGTGTTGTGGTCTTCGCGGTGCAGGTAATAAAGGTCGACGTAGTCGGTGCCCAGGCGCGTGAGGCTGGCATCGATGCCATTGAAAATGTGCTTGCGGCTCAGGCCGCTGCGGTTCGGCACACCGTCCACCGGGCCGAAACCGACTTTGGTGGCGAGCACCCATTCGTGGCGGTTGCCGGCGATCGCTTCGCCGACGATCTCTTCAGAGCGACCGTTGGTGTAGACGTCGGCGGTGTCGATGAAATTGATGCCCTGGTCCCAGGCCTTGTCGATGATCCGCAGGGAATCTTCGGTGCTGGTCTGTTCGCCGAACATCATGGTCCCCAGGGTCAGGGTGGACACCTGCAATCCCGAGTGACCCAGCGTGCGGTAGCTCATGACGAAATCCTTTTACCAGTGGGAAAGGCTCAATCAAATACCAGAACAACCGCATGGGGCAAACACAATTATTGCCCCCCCCCACAATCAAATGTGGGAGCGAGCCTGCTCGCGATTGCGGTTCAACATTCAACAGCTATGTTGACTGACACTCCGCTATCGCGAGCAGGCTCGCTCCCACAGGGGACAGGTGTCAGACGCGCAGGGTGCGGGTCATGCGCAACGCCAGCAGGCTGCCGCAGACAATCACGCCCGCCAGCAAGTACAACGCGGCATCGGTCGAGCCAGTAGTGTCCTTGACCCAACCGACCAGGTACGGGCTGAGGAAGCCGGCCATCTGGCCCATCGAGTTGATCAACGCCAGGCCACCGGCAGCCGCGCCGGCGCTCAGCAGTGCGGTCGGCACCGGCCAGAACATCGGCAGGCCGGTGAGGGCGCCCATGGTGGCGATCGTCAGGCCAAGGATGGCGATGGCAGGCGTGGTGGCGAAGTTCACGGCGATCAGCAGGCCCACTGCGCCCATCAACATGGGTACCACCAAATGCCAGCGACGTTCTTTGCGCAAGTCCGCCGAGCGGCCGACCATCAACATGAACACGGCCGCCAGCAGGTACGGGATCGCACTCAACCAGCCGATCACCAGGTTATCGTTGAAGCCCAGGTTCTTGATGATCGACGGCAGCCAGAAGTTGATCGCGTAGACCCCGCTCTGGATGCAGAAGTAGATCAAACCGAACGCCCAGATTGCCGGGTTCTTGAACACCGCCAGCAGCGAGTCGGTGGTGGTTTTCGGTTTGTTGGCCAGGTCTTCAGCGTGGTCGGCTTCCAGCACCGAGCGTTCGAACGGCGTGAGCCATTTGGCGTTGGCGTAACTGTCGCTCAGCAGGAAGTAGGCGAGGGCGCCGAGGATCACGGTCGGGATGCCTTGCAGCAGGAACATCCACTGCCAGCCGGCCAGGCCGCCCTGGCCCGCAGCGAAGTGGTTGAGGATCCAGCCGGAGAACGGGCTGCCGAGCAGGCCGGACACCGGGATCGCCGACATGAACAGCGCCATGATGCGGCCACGGCGGAAGGTCGGGAACCACTGCGAGAGGTACAACACCACGCCCGGGAAGAACCCGGCTTCGGCCGCGCCGGTGAACAGGCGCAAGGTGTAGAACTCGGTCGGGGTGGTGACGAACAGCAGGCAGGTCGACAGCGTGCCCCAGGTGATCATCATCAGCGCGATCCAGCGGCGCGGGCCGAATTTGGTCAGCGCCAGGTTGCTCGGTACGCCGCACAGCACGTAGCCGATAAAGAAGATCCCGGCGCCGAGGCCGTACACGGTTTCACTGAACTTCAGCGCGTCGAGCATCTGCAGCTTGGCAAATCCAACGTTCACCCGGTCGAGGTAGTTGAACAGGTAGCAGATGAAGATGAAGGGGATCAAACGCAGGGTAATGCGTTTGTAGACGGCGTTTTTTTCGTCAACGATGGCCTGGGTAGCGGCGGCGCTCTGTGACATGGCGGGCTCTCTCTTTATTATGATTTTTTGCGATGCAAAGGGTAACGTTGATCGCCCTGAGAGTCTCGACCACCCTCAGGGCTGCTGTCTTTGTGCCTGAGCACAGGGTTTGCAACCAAGCCCTGTGCGGGTGAACAACCGCGCTTTGAAGGACCACCACAATGTTCGAACTCGATCACGACCTGGCCCAGGACATCGTCGACCGGGCGATGGCCATCCTGCCTTACAACGTCAACGTCATGGACAGCCAGGGGTTGATTCTCGGCAGTGGTGAACCGGAGCGGGTCAACACCCGGCACGAAGGCGCGCAACTGGTGCTGGCCAACGGGCGGGTGGTGGAAATCGATGCGCAAACCGCTATCCACCTCAAGGGCGTACAACCGGGTATCAACCTGCCGCTGTTGCTCGATCAACGGCTGATTGGCGTGCTCGGCATCACCGGCGAACCCGAGCAATTGCGCACCTACGCCGAACTGGTGCGCATGACCGCCGAGATGCTGGTGGGCCAGCGCAATCAGCAGGCCGAACAGCAATGGCGGCGCCAGCGTTGCGATGATTTGCTGGCGTTGCTGCTCAGCGAGGCAGGGGATTCGCCGCGCTTGATCGATGAGGCGCAACAGCTTGGGCTCAAACCGCAACTGACGCGGGTGCCGTATTTGTTCGAGCTGGGAATGGAGCACGGTCCGGGGCAAACCGTCGACGCACTCAGCGCCTGGCTGACCTCGCGCTACCCGGACAGTTGGTGCGTGAGTTCGGCCAAGTCGTCGTTGCTGTGGTGCCGGCCGGCCAACCAGGCGATCGAGAACGACCGCTTGCTGGAAAAGCTCGACGGCCTCGGCTGGAATATCTTGCGCATCGCCGTGGGCGGGCAGGCCGACGGCTTGTCGGGTTTGCGCCGTTGCTATCGGCGGGTCGGCGACTTGCTGGCCTATGGGCGCGATGTACTGCCGCATTCACGTCTGCTGACGCTGACCCGTTATCGATTGCCGGTGATGCTCTGGCGCCATCGCAACGATGATGCGCTGGACGAATTGCTCAAGCCCTTGCGCAAAGTCATCGCCAAGGACGGCAACGGCCAATTGCTGGCGACGTTGCGCAGTTGGTGCGATCACGACGGCCAGAGCCAGGCCTGCGCCGATGCGCTGGGCATTCACCGCAACAGCCTGCGTTACCGGATGGAGCGGATTGCCGAGCTCAGCGGCGTCGACCCGTTGCGCCTCGATGGCATGCTGGCGCTGTACCTCGGCGTGCAGCTACTCCCACAAACAGACGCAAATCCATGACGTTGTGAACACGTCCTTGTAGGAGCCGGCTTGCCGGCGATGGCGTCCTCGAAATCGCCATCGCCGGCAAGCCGGGCTCCTACAGGTTTTTCGGCGTACTTGAGATTGCTTTCGCGAGCAGGCTCGCTCCCACCGGGTTTTGTGAAAATGAACAATAATCCTCCGTGCCACTTGTGCAGCGGACCGGCGTTATTGTTCAGGCCGGCTGGCAGCATGGGGGCATTGGAACTGGAGAATTCGCATGAAAATCGTCATCGCCCCCGATTCGTTCAAGGACAGCCTCAGCGCACAAGGCGTGGCCGATGCCATTGCCCTTGGTCTGGTTGAAGTCTGGCCCGATGCGCAACTGGTCAAATGCCCGATGGCCGATGGGGGCGAAGGCACGGTCGAGTCGATTCTGGCCGCCTGCGAAGGTCAACTCCGTCGCACTCGCGTCAAAGGGCCGCTGGGCACAACGGTCGACGCCGCGTGGGGCTGGTTGCCCCAGAGCCTCACCGCCATCATCGAGATGGCCGAGGCCAGCGGCTTGCAACTCGTTCCGCCGGGGCAACGCGATGCGTGCATCAGCAGCACCTTCGGCACCGGTGAGTTGATCCGCGCGGCACTCGACGCCGGGGCGCAACGGGTGATCCTGGCGATTGGCGGCAGCGCCACCAACGACGGCGGCGCGGGGGCGATGCAAGCGCTGGGCGTGAAACTGCTCGATGCACAAGGCCAAACCCTGGCGCCCGGCGGATTGGCACTGGCGCAACTGGCGCGCATCGATCTCAGTGACATCGATCCGCGTCTGACCGACGTGCGCTTCGACATCGCCGCCGACGTCAACAATCCACTGTGCGGCCCCCACGGCGCCTCTGCGATTTTCGGCCCACAAAAAGGCGCAACGCCTGCGCAGGTCGAGCAGCTGGATCGCGCCCTCGGGCACTTCGCCGGGCTTTGCGCCCAGGTCCTCGGCAATGACGTGCGTGACGAGCCGGGCAGCGGCGCGGCGGGTGGCCTGGGGTTTGCCGCCAAGGCCTTCCTGGGCGCGCAGTTCAAAGCCGGGGTTGAAGTGGTCGCGGAATTGGTCGGCCTGGCCGATGCGGTCAAGGGCGCCGACCTGGTGATCACCGGCGAAGGCCGCTTCGATGCGCAAACCCTGCGCGGCAAGACACCGTTTGGTGTCGCACGCATCGCCGGGCAACACGGCGTACCGGTCATCGTCATCGCCGGCACCTTGGGCGAGGGTTATCAGGCCCTGTACGAACATGGCATCGACGCCGCGTTTGCCTTGGCGAGCGGGCCGATGACCCTGGAGCAGGCGTGCACCGAGGCGCCACGGTTGTTGCGCGAGCGGGCGAGCGACATCGCCCGGGTCTGGCGTATCGCCAAACGCCAATCCTGAATACCCCACGGCCATTGTAGGAGCGAAGCTTGCTCGCGAAGAACGTGAGGGCAACGCGTTCATCCAGACAACCTGCGTCATCGTTGACGACCTTCGCGAGCAAGCTTCGCTCCTACAGGGGGACGCGGCGAACCAAAGATCAGTGTTTCACGGATGAAACACTCGTAATCCCTTGAAATATATTTCGCAAATCCCCGCAAAAATCCTCAACCCCAGCCGATACAGATATCAGGCGCACACAAACCTATTACAACAGTGGCGCCAGCCTGAGCGGTGCGCCTCAATGCCCGCCCGCCAGTGATCACGGCAAGGACGCTCGAAGACTCAATCACCCGAGTATCGTCCTATGTCCCTGCGTAATCTGAACATCGCGCCTCGAGCTTTCCTGGGTTTTGCCTTCATTGCCTTGCTGGTCATCGTGCTGGGTGTATTTGCCGTGAGCCGCATGACGACCATTCGCCAGGCATCGGTCGATATGGAGACGACGCAACTGCCCAGCATCGGGTTTTTGGGCAACATGACGGAAAACGTCCTGCGCATGCGCATCCTCTCGTTCCGGGTGTTGGTCAACCGCGAACCCGCCGCGTTGCAGGAAGCCCAGACTCGCATCAGCGTCCTCACCGACAAGCTGCGCAGCGCTCAGGCCAGCTACGCAGCCTTGCCCGCCCAGCCAGAAGAAGCCGCGCTGTACAAGACGTTCACCGCCACCCTCGACACCTATATGCAAGCGCAGAACCAGATGATGGAACTGTCGCGGCAGAACAAGCTGGATGAGATGCGCACCCTGATCAATACGCGGATCAAGGACGGCACCGACCAGATGGGCGAGCAGCTCAATAAACTGGTGGCACTCAACACCACCGATGCGAAGACCGCTTCGGCCGAAGCGGGCGAACACTACAGCAACGCCATCACCGGCATCGTGGTCGTTGCGGTGATTGCCGCGCTGATGACCGTGTTGCTGGCCTGGCTGTTGACCCGCAGCATCGTCACCCCGCTGAACCGTGCATTGCAGGCTGCTGAAACCATCGCGGGCGGCAACCTGCGCAACGTCATCGAAGTCGATGGCAAGGATGAGCCGGCCCGTTTGCTCGGCGCCTTGTCCACCATGCAGGCCAGTTTGCGCAAAACCATCGAGCAGATCGCCGGTTCCGCCACGCAGCTGGGCGCCGCCGCCGAAGAGCTGAGCACGGTCACGCAAGAAGCGTCCCGCGGTCTGCAACAGCAAAACAATGAAATCGAACAAGCCGCCACAGCAGTCAACGAAATGACCGCCGCCGTGGAAGAAGTGGCGCGCAACGCCGTGTCGACTTCCGAAGCCTCGAACCAGTCGACCCAGGCTGCTCGTGAAGGTCGCGACCGCGTGGTGGAAACCGTCGATGCGATCCAGACCATGACCCACGACGTGCAGAACACCTCGCTGATGATCGAAGGCCTGGCCGCTCAGGGGCGGGACATCGGCAAGGTGCTGGACGTGATTCGCGCCATTGCCGAACAGACCAACCTGCTGGCACTGAACGCCGCGATTGAAGCGGCCCGTGCCGGTGAAGCCGGGCGTGGTTTTGCAGTGGTGGCGGACGAGGTGCGGGCGTTGGCGCATCGTACGGCGCAATCGACTCAGGAAATCGAGAAGATGGTGGCCGGCATCCAAAACGGTACGGGGGAGGCGGTTTCGTCGATGCAGCAAAGCAATCAGCGCACCCACAGCACCCTGGAAATGGCCCGAGCCGCCGGTGTCGCGCTGGAGCAGATCACCCAGTCGATCCATCTGATCAACGAACGCAACCTGGTGATCGCCAGCGCGTCCGAAGAGCAGGCGCAGGTGTCCCGTGAAGTCGACCGCAACCTGGTGAACATCCGCGACCTGGCGACCCAGTCCGCTGCCGGGGCCAACCAGACCAGCGCTGCCACCCACGAACTGTCGCGCCTGGCCGTTGATTTGAATGCCATGGTGGCGCGTTTCGTGATTTGAGATAGGGTTGAGACTAGGAACACGCGCGATTGGAGAAATACATGCGCTATTCAGCCTTGACCCAACGAATTGCCGGAGACGGCGCTGCGGCC
The DNA here is from genome assembly GCF_020423045.1 of Pseudomonas sp. MM213. Taxonomy (NCBI): domain Bacteria; kingdom Pseudomonadati; phylum Pseudomonadota; class Gammaproteobacteria; order Pseudomonadales; family Pseudomonadaceae; genus Pseudomonas; species Pseudomonas sp. MM213. The sequence goes on along the minus strand of NZ_CP081943.1, from coordinate 1,419,801 downwards.
TGGCAGATTCATTACCGAGCTTTGGAATTACGAGAGCAGGGCGTTGATGTGTTGCTGTTGTCGGTGGGTGATCCGGACTTCGATACGCCGCGTCCCATCGTCCAGGCGTGCATTGACAGCCTGCTGGCTGGCGACACGCATTACTCGCAAGTGCGCGGCAGTCGCGGGCTACGCGACAGCATCGTCAACCGTCACCGGCGTTGCAGCGGTCAGGAGATCGATGCGGATCAGGTGATTGTGACGCCCGGCGCCCAGTGCGGGGTGTATTCGGTCGTGCAATGCCTGCTCGATCCGGGCGATGAAGTGATCGTCGCCGAACCGATGTACGTGACCTATGAAGGCGTGTTCGGTGCCTGCGGGGCGAAAGCGGTGCCGGTGGCGGTGCGTCCGGAGAACGGCTTTCGCGTTGATCCGGCGGATGTCGCGGCGCTGATCACGCCGAAAACCCGCGCGCTTTTGCTCAACAGTCCAAACAACCCTTCCGGTGCCAGTCTGTCGCTGAAGATCTGGCAGGAACTGGCGTCGCTGTGTATTCGGCACAACCTGTGGCTGATCAGTGACGAGGTTTACAGCGATCTGTTGTACGAGGGCGAGCACATCAGCCCGGCCAGCCTGCCGGGCATGGCCGAGCGCACCGCGACGCTCAACAGCCTGTCGAAATCCCACGCCATGAGCGGCTGGCGGGTCGGTTGGGTGATCGGGCCCAAGCCCTTGATTGACCATCTGGAACATCTGTCGTTGTGCATGCTGTTCGGCATTCCGGACTTTGTGCAGAAGGCGGCGCAGGTTGCGCTGGAGGGTGATCTGCCGGAAGTGGCAATGATGCGCGAGGAATACCGTCAGCGGCGCGACCTGGTGTGCGCGAGCCTGAGTGCGTGCCCGGGGGTGCGGGCGGTTCGGCCGGATGGCGGGATGTTTGTGATGGTCGATGTGCGCCAGACCGGGTTGTCTGCCCAGCACTTCGCCGAGCGGCTGCTGGAGGGCTATGGCGTTTCGGTGCTGGCCGGCGAAGCGTTCGGGCCAAGCGCGGCGGGGCACATCCGGATCGGGTTGGTGGTGGATCAACGGAAACTGGCGGATGCGTGTCGGCGGATTGCGTTGTGTGCGGCGGATCTTTTGGAAGCGCGCCGGGCCTGACAGATTTGTGTTGGCAATGCCGGCCCCTTCGCGGGCAAGCCTCGCTCCTACAGGTGCTGCGTAATCCCGTAGGAGCGAGGCTTGCCCGCGAAGACTGACTGACAGGCGACTAAATCTTCAACCCTTCCACGCCCGCGTATTCACCAGATTCTTCGGCCGCTCACCCGCCAACGCTGCCAGCAGATTGTCCACCGCACACGTCGCCATCGCTTCGCGCGTCTCATGGGTCGCCGAGCCAATGTGCGGTGTCGCCACCACGTTGTTCAGTTGCAACAGCGGCGAGTCCGGGTTCAGCGGTTCGCGTTCGAACACATCCAGCCCCGCTGCGCGAATCTGCCCGGAACGCAACGCTTCGATCAGCGCCGTTTCGTCCACCACTTTGCCCCGTGAAATGTTGATGAAGATCGTCTCTGGACGCATCAGCGCAAACTGTTCAGCACCGATCAGCCCCTCGGTTTCCACTGTCAGCGGCAATGTCAGGCAAACGAAATCGGCCTGCTGCAACAGCTCCGGCAGGCTGCGGTATTGCGCATTGAAGCGCTGTTCCACCGCCGGTTTCGGCGAGTGGCTGTGATAGATCACTGGCATGCCGAAACCGAAATGCCCGCGTTGGGCCAACGCTTCGCCGATTCGCCCCATGCCAATGATGCCCAGGGTTTTGCCGTGCACATCGCTGCCGAAATGCACGGGGCCGATGTTGCGGTTCCACTGGCCGGCACGAACCATGTTCGCCAGTTCCACCACGCGCCGGGCCGTCGCGAGGATCAGCGCAAAGCCGGTGTCGGCGGTGGTTTCGGTGAGCACGTCCGGGGTGTTGCTGAGCAGGATTCGCCGCTCGGTCAGGTAGTCGATGTCGTAGTTGTCGACGCCTACCGAAACGCTGGCGATGGCGCGTAGATTCGGCGCCAGATCCAGCAGGCCCGCGTCCAGTTTCAGACTGGCACCGAGCAACCCGTGAGCGCGGGGCAGGGCCTCGCGCAGTTGCGCCAGGCCATCGGCGTCGAGGTTGTCGATCAGCGTCACGTCGGTCTGCTCATGCAGGCGAGCCATCAGCAACGGTGAGAGTTTCTTGTACAGCACGACCTGCTTTTTCATCGTATTCATCTCTGCATCAATTCAAGGATGGGCGGCGGTCGGGCGTGTTTGCGCAACCGCAGGACGTTCCCGGTCGCTGGCGCCGGGCTTGAGGAGAATTGTCAGCACCACCGAAAACATCAGCGCGCCGCTCATCAGCAGGTACGACGCGCCCGGCGAACCGGTGGAGCTGTTCAGGTAACCGACCAGATAAGAGCCGCCAAACGAGCCCAGCGCGCCCATGCTGTTGATCAACGCCATGGCGCCACCGGCGACGTTGGACGGGAGGATTTCCGGGATGATCGCGAAGAACGGTCCGTAAGGCGCGTACATGCAGGCCCCGGCAATCACCAGCAGGGTGTACGACCACCAGAAATGTTCGGCGCCCAGCGCGTACGATCCGTAGAACGCAATCGAGGCGATCAGCAGCGGTGGCCAGACAAAGCGTTTGCGCTTTTGCAGTTTGTCCGAGCCCCAGGACACCAGCAGCATCCCGATCACCGCCGCCAGATACGGCAGCGCCGACAGCCAGCCGGCTTCGACCATGTCCATTTGCGCGCCGGCCTTGAGGATCGACGGCAGCCATAGCACGAAGCCGTAGACGCCGATGCTCCAGCAGAAAAATTGCAGGGCCAGGATGATCACTTTCGGCGAGCGGAAGGCCTCGGCGTAGTTCTTCACCGCCTTGATACCCACCTGTTCGGCGGCGAGGGCGCTTTCCAGATCGTGCTTTTCGGCGTCGCTGAGCCACTTGGCCTGGGCCGGACGATCATCCGCCAGACGCCACCAGATAAACGCCCAGAGCACTGCCGGCAAACCTTCGATGATGAACATCCAGCGCCAGCTGTAATGCTGCACCAGATAGCCCGACACCACCGACATCCAGAGCATGGTCACCGGGTTGCCGAGGATCAGGAAAGTATTGGCCCGCGAGCGTTCGGCACGGGTGAACCAGTGGCACAGGTAGATCAGCATGGCCGGCATCACCGCGGCTTCGACCACGCCGAGCATGAAGCGAATGACGATCAGCCAGTAGGCGTTGGAGACGATCCCGGTGAGCGTCGCCAGGCTGCCCCAGAGGATCAGGCTGACGAAAATCAGCTTCTTCACACTGTGTTTTTGCGCGTAGATCGCGCCCGGCACCTGGAAGAAAAAGTAGCCGAGGAAGAACAGTGCGCCGAGCATCGACGACAGGCCAGGCGTGATCATCAGGTCGGCGGCCATCCCGGAGGCGGCGGCGAATCCGTAGTTGGCGCGGTCCAGGTACGCCAGGCTGTAGGTGATGAACACGATGGGCATGATGTACCACCAGCGGCGGGTGGCGAGCGTTGCGGTTTTCATGAGTGGTGCTCCTGAGCTTGTTGTTTTTGTCGCAGCAGGTAACGGGTTTAAATCTTCGGTGATTGAGCGGGCCTCATCGCTAGCAGGCTAGCTCCCACACTGGATCTATAGGCGACACAAATCCCCTGTGGGAGCCAGCCTGCTGGCGATAGCGGTCTCGAATTCGATGGACATTTCGGATCGGGTCGGCAACCCCTCCATATCCCCACGACTCTGTACCGCACGGCTACCAATCCAGTTGGCGCGTTTCACGGCGTCGGCAACGCTGTGGTTTTCCAGCAGCGCGCTGATCATGCCGACGGCAAACCCGTCGCCGGCACCGACCGTGTCGACCACCGTTTCCACGGGCACGCCCGCCACGAAACCGTCATCCAGATGCGTGCGGTAATACGCGCCGTGCGGGCCGAGCTTGATCGCCACCGCTTCGGCACCCTGGTCGAGGTAAAACGCGGCGATGTCAGCCGGGTCTTCATAGCCGGTCAGCAAACGACCTTCACTCAAACCCGGCAGCACCCAGTCGGCGAGGGCGGCGAGGCGGTTGATTTCGCTGATCATCTGTTGCGTGCTGGCCCACAGGCTCGGGCGCAGGTTCGGGTCGAAGGACACACTGCGCCCGGCTTCACGCATGCGCGTCATCAGTTCGAAAGACATCTGTCGCGCCGTTTCCGAGAGCGCCGGAGGAATGCCGGTGGCGTGCAAGTGCCGCGCCTTGAGCAGTTCGGGGATGATCGACTGCGGCGACAAATGACTCGCCGCCGAACCGCGCCGAAAGTACTCGACCCTGGGATCGTCGCCATCGTCGGTACGTGACTTGAGCTGAAACCCGGTCGGGTGTGCGGCATCGAGGGCAACGTTACTGCAATCCAGGCCTTCCTTTTTCAAGGTGTCGATTACGAAGCGCCCCAGAGAGTCGTCGCCGACCCGGCTCAACCACGCCACCTTGAACCCCAGTCGCGACAACCCGATGGCGACGTTGCTGTCGGCCCCGGCAATGCGTTTGTGAAAGTGGTCGACGTTGGCGAGGTCGCCATTTTGATCGGCGACAAACATCGCCATGGTTTCGCCGAACGACAGGATATCGATCTCAGACATGAGCGCTCTCCAGGCGTGCTTGCCCCAAGTGGGCGAGGGCGGCGACATGCTCGGTGGTGAGCTGCACCAGGTCATCGGCTTGCAGCGGATATTCCGCGGCCCGCATCACGCCTTGGGCCATGTGCCGCAGCAGTTGTTCCCACGAATGCAGGTCGCTGGCAGCAGGCGGCATGGCGACCAGTTTGCCGTCGGCCCGGCGTGACACGGCTTTGCAGTGCACGTAGCCGACGTGGCGCCCGAGCAGACGCGCGGCGCTGCTGGCGGACTGGTCCTGCCAGTGCCAGTTGCCGATGTCGAAGGTCATTTTGATCGGCAGATTGTGTTGCTCGACCGCTGCGAAAAAACGCTGGAACGGTTCGATGCGACCGCCGTGCAGGGTCTGATCGTTTTCCACCAACAGTTGCACGGCGCTTTTGCCCAGGATCCGGGCGAGGGTTTGCAGGTCGCTGGTGTCGGTGAAGTAACCGAGGGACACCTTCAGCCATTTGGCGCCGAAGGCCTGGGCGCGTTGCAGGGCGGTGATCAGTTGCGGATTGGGTTTCGACTGGCCGGCCAGCCACAGTTCCATCGGCGAGGAATACACGCTTTCGAGGCCTTGCGCCTGGGTGGCATCGGCCAGTTGGGCGGGGTCTTCAACAGTCAGCAATTCTTCGCGCCATTCGATGTGGCTGGCGCCCGCAGCGGCGAGGATATCGATGAAACTGCCTTGACCGCGCTGGCGGACGAGGTCGGCGCCGTAGCTGGAGAGGCTGATGGAAACGGGTGGTTTATGCATTGTCATGGACCTCTGAAACCGGTTTCATTTTTGTTCAAAAAAAGAGGATGAGGTTTTGTGGTGGTCTTTCGGGCCCTTTCGCGGGCAAGCCTCGCTCCTACGGGTTGTCGGTGTCCTGTAGGAGCGAGGCTTGCCCGCGAAGGGGCCGAAACATTCACCGAGAATTTCCCAGGGTCGACCCACGCACAATCAACCGAGCCGAAAAATCCATCGTCCGCACCGGCCCGTCATCCCCGCGCAAACGCTTGAGCAAGCATTCAAACGCACTTGCACCCATCTCGGTCGTCGGTTGGGCGAGGGCGGTGATGCCGCTGCCCACCAGCGGGTACCAATCCAGGTCATCAAGGGCGATCAAGCCGACATCCTCGAACAACGTGCACTGCAATTCGCGCAACGCATGGGTCGCGGCCAGCGCCGCAATCCCGTTCGCGCAGAACAGCGCCTTCGGGCCGGGGCCGGGTGTATCGAGAAAGGTTTTGAGGTTTGCGGTGAGGTCACTGCCGGTTTCGCTCATCGTTCCGCGCAGCGCCGAACGCCGGGCGATCTGCGCCTTGAAACTGCTGACTCGTTCGATCCGTGAGCTGGTGCCGTCAAACGGTTCGGTAACCAGCAGCACATCGCGGTATCCGCGTTCTTCAAGGTGGGCGATGGCGATCTCGACCGCTGCCGGGTTGTCCAGCCCGACCATGTCACTTTCGAGGTGCTCGACCTTGCGGTCCACCAGCACCAGCGGCATCTCGCGATGCAGTTCCTGCAATTCGTCGCGGTGGTGGCCGAGGGTGTTCACGATCAGCCCTTCGATGTTGTACGAGCGCAGCAGGGCCAGGTGCTGGCATTCCTGCTCGTCATCGCGGTCGGTGTTGCACACCACCAGGCTGTAGCCGTGTTGACGGCAGGCGGTTTCCACCCCGTGCATCACGGCAATCGAATAAGGGTTGCGGATGTCGGCGACCAGCATGCCGATCAGGCGGGTTCGTCCACGTTTCAGACCGCGAGCCATCTGGTTCGGGCGATAGCCCAGTTCGGCAATCGACTGTTCGATGCGCAACGCAATCGCATCGGACAGCAAGGCGCGATCCTCGCCGATGAACCGCGACACGCTGGCCTTGGAGACCTTGGCGTGTTCGGCGACATCAAGCATGGTCACGCGGCTGCGCTGGGCGGCGGAGAAATCGTTCACGGTCTGAAACCTTCTTATTGGAGTTATAAGGTCCGTGCGTTTGAGATCGCACTGAAACCGGTTTCAGAAGACACCAAAAGCAAATACGCCGTCAAGCCCCGCATCGTCGATTGTCCGACAATGGCCGACGAATGGGATTCAGGCCCAAAGACTCAACCAGGCCGATCCCAACAGCAACAGGGCCATGCAGCGATTGAAGCGTTGCATTGAGCGAGGTGAGCGCAACCAGCGCGTGGAGCCCGCGCCGAGCAACGCCCAGACCCCAAGGCAGGGCAGGGAAATCAGAAAGAACGCCAGCGACAAAACCATCACATGGGCCAGGCGCTGTTCGCCGGCCCCGGCAAAGACACTGACAACCGCCAGCGCCATCATCCAGGTTTTCGGGTTGATCAGTTGCAGGCCGGCAGCGCCCAAAAGACCGAGCCGGGCGTCGGCATCTCGGGTGGTGACGGCTTCTGCCGGAGCGTTGAAAATCTGCCAGGCGAGGTAACTCAGCCAGGCGACGCCGATCCACTGCATGGCGGTTTGCACGAAGGGCCAAGCGGTCAACGACGCCCCGGCACCGCTGCCGACCAACAACACAATTGTCGCGGCGCTGGCACAGGCGCCGAAGATGATCGGCACGGCGGCCACCAAGCCGTATCGGGCACTGTTGCTCAACACCAGAATGTTGGTCGGGCCGGGCGTGATCGACGCCACGAACGCAAACAACAGGAAGGGCAGTAACGTCGGGAAAGTGGACAGCATCGCGGGCAAACTCCGGTGAAGATCTTTGAAGTCGATCTTCACAATCCCACGGTTAACTGTCTGGAAGATTTGAGCAGCGCTTGCGATACAACGCGGGCGTCAGGCCGTAGGCCCGCACGAACCAACGGCCCAGATGACTCTGATCGGCGAACCCCAACGCCATGGCCACCGTGGCCGGTTGTTCGCCTCGGGCCAGCATTCTGCGGGCCGTGGCCAGGCGCAATTGCACCAGATAGGCGTGCGGGGCGATGCCGTAGGCAGCCTTGAAGGCGCGGGTCAGGCGAAAGCGATCGACGCCCGTTGCGGCGGCCAGTTGGTCGAGGCCGATGTCCTCGTGGGCATGGGCGTGCAGATACTCCCGAGCCTTCTGCGCCACCAACGGCAATCGCGGGTCTTCGCCATAACGGGCACGCCAGTGCAGGTGAGTGGTGAGGCGCTCGAGCAGTCCGTCGAGGGCAGTCTGGCGGACAATTTTCAGCTCGCCGTTGTGCAGGGCCTGAAACGCCAGGCTGGTGGCGTGGGCCAGGCGCACGTCGGTGGCCAGGGTATTGGCGAAGCTCAATTGACTGTTGTCCGGCGCGTTGTCGAACACGGCACTGAGCTCGCGCTTCAACCACTGCGGGTCGAGGTACAGCATGCGGTAGGTGAAACCATCGACCGTCGGTGCTTCGCCGTCGTGGATGTCACCCGGTTCGAGCAAAAACACTTTGCCCGGCGTGCTCTGGTGCCTGGCCCGCCGGCAGTTGAATTGCTGCACCCCTTGCTCGGTGACGCCCACCAGATAGCTGTCATGCCAGTGCTGATCGTAGGCGTGGCCCTCGAAATGCGCGCGCAGCGTCTCGATGCCGGTGTCGGCGTCCTGGGCCAGGTCGATCCAGTTGTGAGTGGTCATGCTGCACCTGCGAGACGGATTGCCGGGTTATTTAACGCCCGTGGCGAGGGCGATGCCTAGAACGTTTGTGCACGGCTCAGTTGAACAGGCCCGCAGCGATGTTGATCGAGAACCCGAGAATCGCGGTGTTGAACAGAAAACCGATCAGCGACTGCGCGAGCACAATCTTGCGCAATTCCCGAGTGGCCACGCCGACATCAGAGGTCTGCACGGCTGCGCTGATGGTGAACGAGAAATACAGGAAGTCCCAATAATTGGGGGTGGTCAGCCCTTCAGCGAAGCGCAAAGCCGGGTCTTTGCCGGCCCAGGTGTAGAACAGGCGGGCGTAATGCACGCTGAAAATCACCCCGATCAACAGCCATGAACCGATGACGGTCAGTGCGGTATACCCGTAATGCAACAGCTTGCGGGTGGTTTCCAGGTCCTTGCTGCCGGCCAGTTCGAAGGTGATGGTCGCCAGGCTGGCGATGGCGGCGATGCACACCACGAACAGCACCAGCCCGGCGTTCTCGTCTTCGACTTCGGCAATGCGTTTCACATCCGGCGCTTTGGCGCGGGCGGCGAGCCAGAGCATCAGCACCAGATACGACCAGACCCCGGCGTTCCAGCCGAAGAGGATTTTGCTGATGATCGAATCGGCCGGAGCCAGAATGCCCACCGCAACACCGAGGGTCGCAGCGGCGGACAGGCGAGGGTGGGTGCGGGCGAGGAAGGGCATGTGAACTCGATGGGCCAGGGTATGCAAACACCTTAGCCCAGCGTGGCCCCCTCTGACCAACACCGACCCCTGTAGGAGCGAGGCTTGCCCGCGAAGGCGCTGTAACAGTCAATACTTCACTCGACTGACACACCGCCTTCGCGGGCAAGCCTCGCTCCTACAAGGGGGATGTGTGCGGTCAGGTTTTCTTGTGGCGCTTGCGCACCAGTTTCATCACCACCACAAAAAACACCGGCACAAACACCACCGCCAGTGTCGCGGTGATCATCCCGCCAATCACCCCGGTGCCGATGGCTTGCTGGCTTGCCGAGCTCGCGCCAGTGGCGATCGCCAGCGGCACGACGCCGAGGATGAACGCCAGGGACGTCATGACGATTGGCCGCAGGCGCAGGCGCGCGGCTTGCAGGGTGGCGTCGATCAGGTCGTGGCCTTCGTCGTACAAGCTCTTGGCAAACTCGATGATCAGGATCGCGTTCTTCGCCGACAGGCCGATGATGGTGATCAGCCCGACCTTGAAGAACACGTCGTTGGGCATCCCGCGCAAGGTCACGGCCAGCACGGCGCCGAGCACGCCGAGCGGCACCACCAGCAGCACCGAAGTCGGAATCGACCAGCTCTCATACAACGCCGCCAGGCACAGGAACACGATCAACAGCGACAACCCGAGCAGGATCGGCGCCTGGCTGCCGGACAGCCGTTCCTGCAGCGATAACCCGGTCCATTCCTGGCCCAGGCCCGCTGGCCCTTGCGCGACCAGTCGCTCGATTTCCGCCATGGCTTCACCGGTGCTGTGACCTGGCGTCGGTTCACCGGAAATACTGATTGCCGGATAGCCGTTGTAACGGGTCAACTGCGCCGGGCCCTGAGTCCATTTGGCCTGGACGAAGGCGGACAGCGGCACCATTTTCCCGCTGCTGTTGCGCACGTGGATCTTCAGCAGGTCGGCGACCTGACTGCGTTGATCGCCTTCAGCCTGAACCACCACCCGCTGCATCCGCCCCTGATTGGGGAAATCGTTGATGTAAGCCGAACCGACTGCGGTGGACAGCACGCTGCCGATGTCGGTAAACGAAACCCCCAGCGCATTCGCCTGTTTACGGTCGACGATCAGTTGCACTTGCGGCGCTTCGGCCAGCGCGCTTTCGCGCACGTTCATCAGGACCGGACTTTTCTCGGCGGCTGCCAGCAACGCGGTACGCGCCTGCATCAGCGTGGCATGGCCGAGGCCGCCACGGTCCTGCAAGCGGAACTCGAAACCGCTGGAGGTGCCGAGGCCGTCCACCGGCGGCGGCAGGACCGAGAACGCCATGGCGTCCTTGATCTGGCTCAGCGCGATGTTGGCGCGGTCGGCAATCGAACTCGCCGAGTCATCGCTGCCGCGATCCGACCAGTCTTTCAACGTGGTAAACGCCAGCGCCGCGTTTTGCCCGCTGCCGGAGAAGCTGAAACCCAGAATCACCGTGCTGTCGCCGACACCCGGTTCGGTGGCGTTGTGCGCTTCGATCTGCTCGACCACCTGCACCGTGCGATTTTTGCTCGCGCCGGGTGGCAGTTGAATGTCGGTGATGGTGTAACCCTGATCCTCCACCGGCAGGAACGAAGAGGGCAGACGACTGAAGCACAGCCCCAGACCGATCAGCAGCACGCCGTAGATCAGCAGGTAACGACCGCTGCGTTTCAGCGCATAAGCGACCCAGCCCTGATAGCGCTCGGTCAGTTGCTCGAAGCGTCGGTTGAACCAGCCGAAGAAGCCGCCCTTGGCGTGATGCTCACCCTTGGCAATCGGCTTGAGCAGCGTTGCGCAGAGCGCCGGGGTCAAGGTCAGGGCGAGGAAGGCCGAAAACAGAATCGAGGTGGCCATCGACAGCGAGAATTGCCGGTAGATCACCCCGACCGAGCCCTGCATGAACGCCATTGGAATAAACACGGCGACCAGCACCAGAGTGATGCCGATGATCGCCCCGGTGATCTGCTTCATCGCTTTGCGCGTCGCCTCTTTGGGCGACAGGCCCTCGGTGGCCATGATCCGTTCGACGTTTTCCACCACCACGATGGCGTCGTCCACCAGAATGCCGATGGCCAGTACCATGCCGAACATGGTCAGTACGTTGATCGAGAACCCCAGCGCGAGCATGGTCGCAAAGGTGCCCATCAGCGCCACTGGCACCACGAGGGTCGGAATCAGCGTGTAGCGGAAGTTTTGCAGGAACAGGAACATCACCGCGAACACCAGCACCATCGCTTCGATCAGGGTGTAAACCACTTTGGTGATCGAGACTTTGACGAAAGGCGAGGTGTCGTACGGGATCTTGTATTCCACATTGGCCGGGAAGTAGCGCGCCAGTTCATCCATCTTCGCCCGCACCAGCGTCGCAGTGCTGAGGGCGTTGGCGCCGGGCGACAATTGCACGCCGACGGCGGTGGACGGCTTGCCGTTAAGGCGCGTGCCGAACTGGTATTCCTGGCTGCCGATCTCGACCCGCGCCACATCACCGATGCGCACGGTGGAACCGTCCGGATTGGCCTTGAGCACGATGTCAGCGAATTCTTCCGGGGTCGACAGCTGGCCTTTGACCAGAACGGTTGCGGTGATTTCCTGGGTGGTGCGGGTCGGCAGGTCGCCGATGCTGCCGGCCGAAACCTGGGCGTTCTGCGCAACGATGGCGGCGTTGACGTCGGCCGGTGTCAGGTTGAAACCGATCAGTTTTTGCGGGTCGATCCAGATCCGCATCGCCCGCTCGGCGCCGTACAGCTGGGCCTTGCCGACACCGTCCAGGCGCTTGATCTCGTTCATCACGTTACGCGCCAGGTAATCGCTGAGCGCCACGTCGTCGAGTTTGCCGTCAGTAGACGTCAGGGTGATCAGCAGCAGGAAACCGGCGGAGACTTTCTCCACCTGCAAACCTTGCTGGTTGACCGCTTGCGGCAGGCGCGACTCGATGACTTTCAGGCGGTTTTGCACATCCACCTGAGCCATCTCCGGGTTGGTGCCCGGTTGAAAAGTCGCCTTGATCGTGGCGCTGCCGAGGCTGCTTTGCGATTCGAAATACAACAGGTGATCGGCACCGTTGAGCTCTTCCTCGATCAGGCTGACCACGCTTTCGTCCACGGTTTGCGCCGAGGCGCCCGGGTACACGGCATAGATTTCGATCTGCGGCGGCGCGACATCGGGGTACTGCGCCACCGGCAACTGCGGAATGGACAGGGCACCGGCCAGCAGGATGAACAGGGCAACCACCCAGGCGAACACCGGGCGGTCGATAAAGAACTGCGGCATAGAAAAGCGTCCTGCTTACTGACCAGAAACCTGGGCAAGTGGAAGAGGGAATCGTCGATCTGTACTTTCTCGCCGGGCTTGGCGTGTTGCAGGCCTTCGATGACGATGCGGTCGCCAGACTTGAGGCCTGCGGTGACGATCCAGCGATCGTTTTGCACGGCGCCCAGCTCTACGGTTTGCTGGCCGACGCGCAGTTCCGCATCGAGCACCAGCACCTGCGCAACACCCGCGCTGTCGCGTTGAATGGCGCGTTGCGGCACGCTGATGCCTTGCTGGTTCACCGCTTGTTCCAGGCGCACCCGCACGAAGCTGCCCGGCAGCAAGTCGAGGTCCGGGTTGGGAAACTCGCTGCGCAGGATGATCTGGCCGGTGCCCGGATCGACGGTGATGTCGGTGAACAGCAGCTTGCCCGGCAGCGGATAGAGGCTGCCGTCATCCTGAATCAGCGTGGCTTTGGCCTGACCCTGACCCACTTCCTGCAACTGGCCGGAACGGAAGGCGCGGCGCAGGTCGTTGAGTTCGCGGGTCGACTGGGTGAGGTCGGCATGAATCGGGTTCAACTGCTGGATCAATGCCAGCGGCGTGGTTTCGTTCTGCCCGACCAATGCGCCTTCGGTGACCAGTGCGCGGCCGATGCGCCCGGAAATGGGGGCGGTGACGGTGGCGTACCCGAGATTCAGTTTCGCTCGATCCACGGCGGCTTTATTGGCCGCGACTTCAGCGGCGGTTTGCCGTACGGCAGCCCGGGCGTTGTCGTAATCCTGGCCGCTGATGGCATTGCCTTCGATCAACTGGGCGTAGCGCTGTTCTTGCAGCCTGGCCTGGAAGGCGTTGGCCTCGGCCTTGCGCAGCGAGGCTTCGGCGCTGTCCAGGTCAGCCTTGAACGGTGCCGGGTCGATGCGGAACAGCACATCGCCTTTTTTCACGTCGCTGCCTTCGTGGAAGGCGCGTTGCAACACCACGCCGGCGACCCGGGCGCGCACTTCGGCTATCCGTGGCGCGGCGATCCGTCCGCTCAATTCGCTGGTGATCGACAGGGGCCGCGGTTTGATGGTCTCGATGCGCACGGTGGCCAACGGCGCCTGCTCTTCAGCGCTCGTGGATTTGTCACACGCGCTCAGCGTCAACGCCAGGGCAAGCAGGCTGAGCTTGGCAAGCAGGTTCTTCGACATGTAAATACCCCAATAATGAACTCCCGCATCCTACGGGGAGGCGACGAGGGTAGCGGTGAAGCTTTGTTGGTGCTGTGTGAAATTGTGTAATGGTTTTGCTCAGGCACGGGTGAGGGCGTATATCCTTCACGGCTTGAAATTTATTGCGCCTGTCAGGCAGTCATCGCTAGCAGGCTAACTCCCACAAGGGATCTCATGTGGACACAAACATTGTGAACACCACTGAACCCCTGTGGGAGCTAGCCTGCTAGCGATGGCGGCATAACAGCCGCCACTGCACTCTCTGGAAACACCCATGCCCAACATCCTCCTGGTCGAAGACGACACCGCGCTCTCCGAGTTGATTTCCAGCTACCTGGAACGCAACGGCTACTCCGTCAGCGTGATCAGCCGCGGTGACCACGTGCGCGAGCGTGCGCGGGTCAATCCGCCGGACCTGGTGATCCTCGACCTGATGTTGCCGGGGCTCGACGGCCTGCAAGTCTGTCGCTTGTTGCGCGCGGATTCGGCCACGCTGCCGATCCTGATGCTCACCGCCCGCGACGACAGCCACGATCAGGTGCTGGGCCTGGAAATGGGCGCCGATGACTACGTCACCAAACCCTGCGAACCCCGCGTGTTGCTGGCCCGCGTTCGTACGCTGTTGCGCCGCAGCAGCCTCAGCGAACCGCAGACTGCCAACGACCGCATCCTCATGGGCAATTTGTGCATCGACCTGTCCGAACGCACCGTGACCTGGCGTGAACAACTGGTCGAGCTGTCCAGCGGCGAATACAACTTGCTGGTGGTGCTGGCCCGGCATGCCGGCGAAGTGTTGAGCCGCGACCAGATTCTGCAACGCCTGCGCGGCATCGAATTCAACGGCACCGACCGCTCGGTGGACGTGGCGATTTCCAAGCTGCGACGCAAATTCGACGACCATGCCGGCGAGGCGCGCAAGATCAAGACTGTTTGGGGCAAGGGTTACCTGTTCAGCCGTTCCGAGTGGGAATGCTGAGGCGATGTTCAGAATCCTCTTTCGCCTGTACCTGGTGACGATCATTTCGTACAGCGCGGCGATCTATCTGGTGCCGGACGTGGTGATCAAGGTCTTCCAGGAGCGCTTTGTCACCTACAACCTCGATTACTCGCGCGGGTTGCAGTCGCTGATCGTCAAGCAGTTTCACGCCGTGCCCGAAACGCAGTGGTCAGCGTTGGCGGCCGAGATGGACAAGGAATTCAACCCGCTGCACATCGTCCTCAGCCGCAATGACGATGACGGCCTGACCCTGGCGGAACAGAAACGTTTGCAGCGTGGCGAGAATGTCGTGCGCATCGGCGACTGGGGCTGGCGCACGCTGGCGGTGGCACCGTTGAACTCGCAAACCGTCGTGCAAATGGTCGTGCCGCCGGACCCGCTGGACGTGAATTTGCTGTACTGGAGCATCAACGTGTTGATCGGCGCGACCATGCTCGCGTGCCTGTTGCTGTGGCTGCGCCCGCACTGGCGCGACCTGGAGCGGCTCAAAGGCACGGCTGAACGCTTCGGCAAGGGGCATTTGAGCGAGCGCACCCAGATCCCCACCCATTCCAACATTGGTAGCCTGGCCAACGTTTTCGACACCATGGCCGGCGATATCGAAAACCTGCTGAACCAGCAGCGGGATTTGCTCAACGCGGTTTCTCACGAGCTGCGCACACCGCTGACCCGCCTGGATTTTGGCCTCGCGCTGGCACTGTCCGACGATTTGCCGGCGGCCAGTCGGGAGCGCCTGCAAGGGCTGGTCGCGCACATTCGTGAACTGGATGAGTTGGTGCTGGAGCTGCTGTCTTACAGCCGCTTGCAAAACCCGGCCCGGCTACCGGAGCAGGTTGAAGTGTCGCTGGATGAGTTCATCGACAGCATTCTGGGCAGTGTCGATGAGGAGCTGGAGTCCCCTGAAATCGTGATCGACGTGCTGCTTCACGGCCAGCTCGAACGCTTCACACTCGATCCACGGCTGACTGCCCGGGCGATTCAGAACCTGCTGCGCAACGCGATGCGCTACTGCGAGAAGCGTATTCAGATCGGGGTTCAGGTCTGTGCCAAGGGGTGTGAAATCTGGGTCGATGACGATGGGATCGGCATTCCCGATGACGAGCGCGAGCGGATTTTCGAGCCGTTTTATCGACTGGATCGCAGTCGCGATCGGGCGACGGGCGGCTTTGGCCTGGGATTGGCGATCAGTCGGCGGGCGCTGGAGGCACAGGGCGGCACGCTCACCGTCGAACCGTCTCCGCTGGGCGGCGCACGGTTCCGTTTGTGGTTACCGGTCCCGGCCTGATGACCGCCGCAAAACCTGTGTAGGAGCCGGCTTGCCGGCGATGGCGTCCTTGAATTCAACGCAATGTCTGATAGCCCCATCGCCAGCAAGCCGGCTCCTACAGGTCACGCGCTTAGCCGACTGCGCAACACCTTCGCCATCTCCTCCAGCTCCGACGCCGGGTTGTGTCCGATCAGCATCCACGCATGTTCCATGTCCGCCCAATACACCACGTTCATTCCGTGCCGACGCTCGTGGGCGAAGTGGCGACTGCGGCTGTTTGAGCGGGTGACGCACAACGCCATGGGGCCGTGCGCGGGGTCCAGATACGTAATCTGGGCGATGGGCATGCCGTCGTATTCGAGGATTTGTGCGCGTTTGAGCTCAACGCGTGGCAGGCTCAATTGAGCCGGCAAAAGGCGCAGCCCCAGGCGTGCGTCGATGGTGTGCAATTGCGCGCGTTGAGTGGCTTCGTCGCTGGGCAAGTGTTCCAGGGTTTGCGGCACGTACATCGACATGTAGTCCGCCACCAGCCCTCGCCAGCTGGATTTGTGCTGGCTCGCCTGCCAGCCAAGGAACAACCGGTCCGCGAGCACGCCGCTCAACACCAGGCCGGCTGCCGCCGCGAGGAACCGGCGCCGATTTATCGCGGGCCGGGCAGGCGAGGGCAAGGTGTCGAGCATCGCTTGCAGGCGGTCCACGGGCGCCTGTTGCGCCAGTTCGTCGTAGGCGGCCTTGAACGGCAGGCTGCTGCGGGCCAGCCATTGAAGGCGCAGGTTGAGCATCGAGTCTTGGGCGATGACTGCGTCGATGCGGCTGCGCTGATCGCTATCGAGTTGGTCGTCGAGGTAGGCCACCAGTTGCTCGTCCGTAGGCATCGTGTGATCGTTCATCGACGTTCTCCTGTGGAAGGGTTCGACACCGCGTGCAAGGGCGGGTACTCGGCCAGTTTCGCCCGCGCCGCGGCCAGGCGGCTCATGACCGTGCCGATGGGCACGTCCAGGACTTCGGCGACTTCGCGATAGGACAGGCCCTCCACGTAGGCCAGAAATACCGTTTCGCGTTGCGCTTCGGGCAGCGCATCGACGCGCCGAATCACCTGCGTGGCGAGCACGTGAGTTTGCGCGGCGTGTTCACCGTCGAACGACAAGGCGTTGTCGGCATCCACCAGCCCCTGGCCCTGACGCACCCGGCGCGAGCGCACTTCGTTGAGCCAGATCGAATGCAGAATGCTCAGCAGCCAGCGGTCCAGGCGGCTGCCGGGGACAAATTGCCCGGCACACTCCAGCGCCCGCACGCAGGTGGCCTGCACCAGGTCTTCGGCGACATGCCGCTGCCGGGACAGCAGCAGGCCGTAGCGCCATAACCGCGCCAGGTGCTGGCCCAGCTCTGCCCGTATTGCCTGATCGCTGGCGATGGCGACCTCCGTCCTGTCAGGTTTTCGATGAATCGTTAATGGCTTCAGCCAGGTCCTGGTACTCCTCGCAGGTGCTGCCGCAGATCGATTTTATCTGCTGCAACTGCTCCTGGGCGAGATCCAGCCGACCCTTGATCACATAAGCCTCGCCGAGGTACTCGCGGACTTGCGCGTATTGCGGGTCGAGTTTGACCGATTGCAGGTAGTAACCGATGCCCTCGTCGGTGCGCCCCAGTTTACGCGTAGCGTAGCCGCGATAGTTGAGCGCCTTGGCGGTGTCGGGTTCTTTCAGCGTGTCGAGCAGTGCCAGGGCTTCCTCGTAGCGACCGTCCTTTGCCAGCCGATAGGCGTAATCGGTGCGGTCGGCATCGGATACCTCGCCGCTGGTCTGCCTCACGCATTTTTGCGACCTGGAGTCGAAGACCTGGCCTTTCGGGCAGTTGGGCCTGGCCGGTGCGTCATCGTCACCATTGGCCAATGCAAGGGTAGCGGACAACGCAAAGGCGAGTAGTAGCTGAACGGTAAAAACAGTAAGACGGGTATTCATGGATGATCTCCACTGGTTTATTCGTTTCAGTTCAACCACGCCCCGGCAACATGCAACGCAAGGTGTTATCCCGCAGGCCGAAATGATGAGTCTTCGCTGTCATGAACACCGCAGGGTGAACAATTATTCATTTCTTTCGGGCAGTCTTTTCGAGGCACGCGCGCACAGGTTCGTGGTCGATCTGGGTGTCCACCCGTTTTGTCGCGGCTTTATCCGCGCAGGAACGGGCGAAGGTGGATGGGCAAATTCGCGGGCTGATCGCCGCTGAGCCCGAATTGCGGGGGCAAGGACGTGGTGACGGTGCCTTATGTGACGGCGGCGTTTGTCGCGATGAAGGCCAGTTAGATTTGTAGTGCGTTCATCGCCGGCTGGCCGGCGATGAACGATGACCGGGTCTCAGCTGAGCAACCGGATCGGCTCTCCAGCTGACCAGGCCTGAATGTCCTCGATCATCTGCGAAAAGAACTGATGGTAATTCTGCTGGCTGACGTACCCGACATGCGGCGTCGCCAGCACATTCTCCAGCGTCCTGAACGGGTGATGAGCGGGCAAGGGTTCCTGCTCGAACACGTCCAGCGCCGCACCGGCCAGCCGTCGTTTTTGCAGTGCCTTGATCAGCGCTGCCTCATCGACAATCGGCCCGCGAGCTGTGTTGACCAGCAGTGCGGTGGGTTTCATCCAGTCCAGCGCTTGCGCGTCGACCAAGCCGCGACTGCGGTCGCTGAGCACCAGATGCACCGACAACACGTCGGCCTGTTCGAACAACGCCTGCTTGCTGACGTAGGTCACGCCCACTTCGGCGGCGCGTTCGGCTGTGAGGTTTTCGCTCCAGGCGATTACCCGCATGCCGAACACCTGGCCGAACTGGGCGACTCGCTGGCCAATGCTGCCCAAACCGAGAATCGCCAGGGTCTTGCCGTGCAGGTCACCCCCCAGGCCTTGTTGCCATTTACCTGCACGCAGGGCGTTGGCTTCCACGACCAGGTTGCGGGTGGCGGCCATGATCAGCGCCCAGGTCAGTTCCGGCGCGGCGTGTTTGTAACTGTCGGTGCCGCTGACCTGAATGCCAAGCGCGGCAGCGGCTTTCAGGTCGAGGGCGGCGTTGCGCATGCCGCCGGTGACCAGCAGTTTGAGGGTCGGTAGCCGACGCAGCAGGTCTTCATCGAAGCGGGTGCGCTCGCGCATTACGCAGATCACTTCAAACCCGGCCAGCCGTGCTGCCAGCGTTTCGTTATCCGCCGGATAGTCATGGATGAAACTCACCTGGCCGATGGCGTCCAGCGCCGACCAGTCAACCACCTGCCGCGCCACATCCTGCCAGTCATCGAGTACCGCAATCTGCACAGCCATCCGCCTTACCTCATCAATGAACGGGGTTGGAATTGTTCAGCCAGGCGAGCAGGGCCTGGTGGAATTTTGCCGGTTCTTCCATTTGCGGCGCGTGGCCCATGCCGGGGAATTCGACCAGCGTCGAGTGAGGAATCAGTTTCGCCACCTGTTTGCCGAGTACGTCGTAGTGACCGATTTTCGCTTTGACCTCGGGTGAGGCGATGTCCTTGTTGATGGCCGTGGAGTCGGCAGTGCCGATCAGCAACAGCGTCGGCACCTTCAGGTCCTTGAATTCGTAGTACACCGGCTGGGTGAAGATCATGTCGTAAATCAGTGCCGAGTTCCACGCCACCCGGGTTTTGCCCGGGCCTTTGGCCATGCCCGCGTACATGTTTACCCAGCGGTCGAATTCGGGTTTCCAGCGGCCGTCGTAATAAGTGTTGCGCTGATAGTCGTGAATGCCCTGCGCCGTCACCTTGAGCTCACGCTCGTACCATTGATCCACCGTGCGATACGGCACGCCGAGGGCTTTCCAGTCTTCAAGACCGATTGGGTTGACCATCGCCAGTTGTTCGACCTGCTCGGGATATTGCAGCGCATAGCGGGTGGCGAGCATGCCGCCCGTGGAATGCCCGAGCAGGCTGGCTTTCTGGATACCGAGGGCTTTGAGCAGTTGTTGGGTGTTGGCCGCCAGTTGCTGGAAGGTGTACTGATAATTGTCCGGTTTGCTGGAGGTGCAGAAACCGATCTGGTCCGGCGCGATGACCCGGTAACCGGCGTCGCTCAAGGCCTTGATCGACGTGTCCCAGGTTGCGCCGCAGAAATTCTTGCCATGCATCAGCACGATGCTGCGCCCGTTGGCCTTGCCGTGCGCGGCGACGTCCATGTAGCCCATTTGCAGTGACTGGCCCTGGGATTCAAAGGCGAAATGCTTGAGCGTATAGGGGTATTCGAAGCCTTGCAGTTCGGGGCCATATTCCGGGCCGTCGGCCGCGATGGCCGGCAGTGCGGCGGTCAGCAGCAGGCTCGGAAGCCAGCGGGAGCGTGCGAGGGGCATGGGTGGACTCCAGAGGAAATCGGCGATGCTGGATCGGCATGATTAGGGCGGCATTAAGCACAGGCCATCGCGGCGGGTGATGGTTCAATCGATCCAGCCCAAAGTCGCCAGGGCCAGCACGCCGTAACGGGCGCCTTTGGCGAGCGTCACGATCAGCAGGAAGCGCCCCAGCGGTTCGCGCATGACGCCGGCGACCAGCGTCAGGGGATCACCGATGACAGGCACCCAACTCAACAGCAACGACCAATGACCGTAGCGCTGATAATGAATGCGGGCCTTGTCCAGATGGCGTGGGCTGACCGGAAACCAGCGCCGGTCGCGAAACCGCTCGATACCGCGACCCAACCACCAGTTCAGCAGCGAGCCGAGCACGTTGCCCAGCGTCGCAACTGCCAGCAGCGACCAGAGCCAGTACTGCTCGCTGAGCAACAGCCCCACCAGGACCGCTTCGGACTGCAACGGCAGCAGGGTCGCCGCACCGAATGCGGCGAAAAACAGCCCGATGTACGCCGCAGACATCAATGGGCGGCGGGGTAGTCCGCCACCACCACGTCAGCGCCGTCCTTTTTCAGGCCGATCACCTGATAGGCGTCGCTCATGCCGTCCATTTCCATGCCGGGCGAACCCATCGGCATGCCGGGCGCGGCCACGCCCAATAGATCGTCACGCTTGGTCAAGGCCAGCACCTGATCGGCCGGGACATGGCCTTCGACGAATTTGCCATTGATCAAACCGGTGTGGCAGGACGCCAGGCGTGGCGGCACGCCGTGCTGTTGCTTGAATTCGCTCATGTTGGCTTCGACGTGATCCTCGACCTTGAAGCCATTGGCCTCCAGGTGGCTGATCCACTTTTTGCAGCAGCCGCAGTTGGCGTCGCGGTGGACCTCGATGGGGATGAGGTCGGCGGCCTGGGCCAGGAACGAAATGAACAGGGCGCTCAGGGCGACCAGACGCAGATGGGTTCGCATGGAGGGATCTCGACTCGGATGGCGGTCAAAAAAAGAGGCATTTTGACTACTTTAGCCGGTTAAGAGCGACGAGATTGTTTCGAATTAATGCTGGGGTTGTGAGGGATTCTGGGTTGCACGGGGTTTGGTTGGTGTACATATCCATTGGTTTGGTGATGGCTGATATGGGTTTCGCCCTTACGGCGAGTCACTTGGAGAAGCGCCAAGTAACCAAGCGCTTTTGCCCCTTTCGTTCGGTGGCTCGCTAAGGCTCGCCATGCCCTCGCTCCGGTCCTGCTCCGTGGGCCCGCCGCCATCGGCCATCCATGGCCGGGGGCGGCTAACCCGGCATCCATGCCGGGTTGCCCACTGCGCAGAACCTGCGCTCGGCCTCTCGAGGGGGCGTGTACCTCAAAAGCCAGATCAAAAGCTGAAGGCGAGCTAACGCTCGGCCTGATGAGTGGTGAAGATCAAAAGCGCACACCGATCCCTGTAGGAGCCGGCTTGCTGGCGATAGCGGTGGGTCATCCAGCATATTTGTTGACTGGACGGATGCCATCGTCGGAACGCCGCCCGCAGCAAGCCGGCTCCTACAGTTGATCGTATTTATCCAAATGCATATGCATTTCCCTTGTAGGAGCCAGCTTGCTGGCGATGGACGTCAACGATAACGCGTGCTGTCTGAATGAACGCGTCGCCTAGACGCTTTTCGCCGGCAAGCCGGCTCCTACAGTTGATCGTATTTATCCAAATGCATATGCATTTCCCTTGTAGGAGCCAGCTTGCTGGCGATGGACGCCAACGATAACGCGGGCTGTCTGAATGAGCGCGTTGTCCGGTCGTTTTTCGCGGGCAAGCCTCGCTCCTACAGGGAATCGCGTTTGCTTTTGCTTCTCACCACTCATCAGGCCGAGCGTTAGCTCGCCTTCAGCTTTTGATCTGAGCGCCCCCTCGAGAGGCCGAGTGGAGGTTCTGCGTAGTGGGCAACCCGGCATGGATGCCGGGTTAGCCGCCCCCGGCCATGGATGGCCGATGGCGGCGGGCCCACGGAGCAGGACCGGAGCGAGGGGACCCTGAGCCTAAGCGAAGGGCCGAACGAAAGGGGCAAGAGCCCTTGGTTACTTGGGGCTTTTCCAAGTGACTCGCCGTAAGGGCGAAACCCATATCAGCCATCACCAAAACAATGGATATGCACACAAAAGCCTTACAGCCAATCAGCGGACTTTGAACCGCCCCATAATCGCACTCACGCGGCTATTGGCTTCCAGCAACTGCCGGGTATTGAGCTCACTGGCCTGACCGCTTTTCACCAGTTCATCCACCATGTGGCGGATCTGCACCATGCTGCGGTTGATCTCCTCCGTCACCGCACTTTGCTGTTCGGCGGCCGTGGCGATCTGAGTGCTGAGGCTATTGATGTGGCTGACGGAACCGGCCATTTCGTCCAGCCCGGTATTGACCCGCGCCGTGGCATCGGCCGCTGACTGGCAGCTGGCCTGGGTGTTTTCCATGGCGCTGACCGACGAACTGACGCCTTGGGTCAGGCGCGTGAGCATCTCGTTGATTTCCGAGGTGCTGGCCTGGGTGCGGGCGGCGAGGGCGCGGACTTCGTCGGCCACCACCGCAAAACCGCGACCTTGCTCACCGGCACGTGCCGCTTCAATGGCCGCGTTAAGGGCCAGCAGGTTGGTCTGGCCGGCGATGGCGCCGATCACCCCGAGGATTTCGGTGATGCGCTGGGCGTCTTGCTGCATGCTTTCGACTTTATGGGTGGCGCTGGCCACTTCGTCGATCAACGCAATCACACTGCTGGACGCTTCGCCCACCACGACCCGCGAACGGTCGGCGTTTTCGTTGGCGCGTTGAGTGAAAGCAGCGGTTTCAGCCGCGTTCTGCGCCACGCTTTCGGCAGTCGAACTCATTTCGGTAATGGCGGTGACGGTCTGATCGGTTTCCGAAGCGTGGCGCACCAGAATCTGGCTGGTATGCGCAGAGGTGCGTTGCAGGTTGTCGAGGCTGGAGGCCATGGCGCCCGTGGCCTGGGTGACTTCGCCGATCATGTTTTGCAGGTAAGCGATGAACGCGTTGACCGAGTGGCCAATGGCGCCCAGCTCGTCTTCGGCACGAATGGTGATGCGTTTGGTCAGGTCGGCGTCACCGGCGGACAGTGCGTCGATATTGGCCTTCAGGGCTTTCATGCGCTGGATCAGTTGGCGGATCGCATAGATTTGCAGCAGCACCAGCAGGATCACCATCGGGATTTGCAGCAGGCTCAGTGTGCTGAGCACATCGTCGCGCTGCGCGGTGATCAGCTTGGTCGGCAGGGCGGTGGCGAGGAACCACGGCGTGCCTTCGATAGGGCGCATGAAGAAGGTGCTGGCTTCGCCTTTGTTGTCGAACTCGACGCGCTGCGCCTGATCACGGTTTTGCAGGCCGGCCTTCACCTGGCTGGCGAAAGGTGAGTTGCCGGCCAGTTCGCTGATGTTCTTCAGTACGATCGGTCCGCTGATGCGCGAGCTGTTGCTGATGATCTTGCCGTCGGCCTCGACGATGAGCATTTCGGCACCGAGGTCTTTTTCCTTGCGCGCCACCAGCTCGTTGAAAAAACCCAGGGTCACGTCGATGGTCGACACGCCGTAGGCGGCGCCGTTTTTCTGGATCGCCATGGCGCAGTTGGTGCGCGGCTCGGCGCTGGCGTCATCTTTATAGGCCGCTGCCCAGGCGCATTGCCCGCGCGGGGTTTGCATGCCGCCCTTGTACCAGCTCTGGTCGTAATAGTTAGGCGCGGCGTCGCTGTTCCAGAAGGTATTGACCGCCAGTTTGCCCGAGGCATCGCGATGCCAGAACGTGCTGAACTTGTTGCGTCCTGCTTCACGCTGGCCGGGCAGGGGCCAGATGCCGCCACCGAAGACTTTCAGTTCGCCGTACTGATCGACCAGCCCCGGCAGGACCGTGTCGATGGCGGCGCTGTCGAGCAGGGGGATGGTCTGGGTGATACTGCGCTGTTGCGCCTGAACCTTGTTCAGTTCGCCCTGGATTTGTTCGGCGACTTCGGCGATGCGATTGAGCGCGACTTGTTCTTCGGTGTGGCGCAGCTTTGGCGCGACCAGTTGGCTGATGCCAACCACGGTGAGAATGGACAGCAGCAGAATGAACAGGACCAGAAACAGCGTGTAGCGAGCCTGAATAGTGCGGAATGCGGGCATGGGGCCGGGTCCTTTTGAGCAGCGATCTTATTGTGGGTATCGGTATGAAACTGGACGCTTCAAAGGGCTATCGGCTGGCTCAAGTCGAGCTTTAGGTACGATCGTGCTAGAACGGAGGGAGGTGACGGACGGCGGGATTGCGCCGGCCCGTTCAGACAATTGAACGGGCCGAACGCAGATTAACGGTCGAGCAACTTCAGGATTTCTTCCGGGTAACGCAAGCCGGCGGTGGCATTCGCCGGGAAGATCGCTTCCAGCGCGTGCAACTCTTCGCGGCCAAGTTTGATTTCCAGCGCTGCCACGTTTTCTTCCAGGTATTTACGCTGTTTGGTCCCGGGGATCGGGATCACGTAATCACCCTGGGCCAGCACCCACGCCAACGCGAGTTGACCCGCCGTCACGCCTTTTTCCGCTGCCAGGTCCTGCACTTGCCGCACCAGCAACAGGTTTTTCGCGAAGTTGTCACCCTGAAAACGCGGGCTGAACCGACGGTAGTCGTCCGCCGCAAAATCGTCCGGGCTTTTCAGTGCGCCCGTCAGAAAGCCCCGACCCAGCGGGCTGTAAGGGACAAAGGCAATGCCCAGTCGCTGGCACGCGGCCAGGCAGCCGTTGTCTTCCTGATCCCGGCTCCATAACGAATATTCGCTTTGCAGCGCGCTGATCGGATGAACCTGGTGCGCCCGCTCCAGCGTTGCGGCCGAGGCCTCGCTCAAGCCCAGGTAACGCACTTTGCCGGCCTTGACCAGTTCGGCCATGGCGCCGACGGTTTCCTCGATGGCCACTTGCGGGTCGATGCGGTGCTGGTAGTACAAGTCGAGGGTTTCGACGCCGAGCCGCTTGAGGGTGCCATCGATAGAGGCGCGTATGTATTCCGGGCGTCCGTCGACCCCTCGGGCGGACGGGTTCGCCGGATCGCGGACGATGCCGAACTTGCTCGCCAGGAACACTTGATCACGCTTGCCGGCGATGGCTTTGCCGATCAGCTCTTCGTTGGTGTGCGGGCCGTACATGTCGGCGGTGTCGAGCAGGTTGATGCCCAGCTCCAGTGCGCGATGCAGGGTGGCCGTGGCTTCCCGGGTGTCCGTGCCGGTGGTGTAGAAATCGGTCATGCCCATGCAGCCCAGACCGATCGCGCTGACCTGCGGACCGTTTTTACCCAATTGACGTGTTTGCATGAAATCAGCTCCCTGTGAATGTGGATCCCATTGTTAACCTCGACAGAATCCAGATAAACCAGCTAAAACTGCTATCACTATTAGTAATTTCTAAATAATCAGCCGGTACGACAGCACAATGGATCGATTCAACGCCATGCGCGTATTCACCCGGATCGTCGAGCTGGGAGGCTTTGCCAAAGCGGCTGACAGCCTGCAATTGCCCCGCGCCTCGGTGACCATTCTGATCAAACAGCTGGAGGCGCATCTGGGCGTGCAGTTGCTGCAACGCACCACGCGGCAGATCAGCCTGACGCTCGACGGCGCGGCCTACTACCCGCGTTGCGTGCGTTTGCTGGCGGATCTGGAGGAAACCGAAGCGGTGTTCTCCGCCGCGCGTCAAAACCCCAAGGGCTTATTGCGCGTGGACATGCCGGCGGGGGTGGGGCGACTGATCGTGATCCCGGCCTTGCCGCAGTTCACGGCCCGTTATCCCTTGATCGAGCTGGAAATCGGTTTGAATGACCGGCCCGTGGACCTGATTCGCGAAGGCGTCGATTGCGTGCTCCGGGGCGGTTCGTCACTGGACGACTCTCTGGTGGCGCGGCCGCTGGTCATGCTGGATCAGGTCACCTGCGCCAGCCCCGGTTATCTGCAACGCCACGGAACGCCGCAGTGTCTGGCCGATCTGGAGGGGCATGAAATGGTGGAGTACGTTTCCAGTCACAGCGGCAAACGTTTTGGGCTGGAGTTTGTGGTCGATGGCCAGATACAACCGATCAATCTGTCCAAACATGTGGCGGTCAACAGTGCCGACGGTTATCTGGCGGCGTGTGAGGCGGGGTATGGATTGGTCCAGACCCCGTACTATCACGTAGCCAGGCAATTGAAGGAGGGCAATCTGGTCGAGGTGCTGAGGGAAGTGCCGCCACCGGGGATGCCGTTGGCGGCGCTCTATCCTCCTCACCGTCAGCTGTCGCGGCGGGTACGGGTGTTTGTCGACTGGATGGTTGAGCTTTGCGCGCAGCCGGGAAATGGCTTTGTCAAAGAGCATTCAGGCCGCTGAAAAATCCTAACGGTGTTGGTAGTAACCCGGTCCGCCACGGCCGTCGTAATGGTGGCCGCCGTGCCATCCGCCGTGGGGGAAAATAATGCAGCCGCTCAGGGAAAGTATGGCCAGCAGGGGAATCAGCAGTGTGATTCGACGGAACATTTCAAAATCCTCATGGTTATCGCCGCTATGAAGCCAAAAGGCTTCATCGGCTGTAACATGAGACCCCGTTTGCAGCGCCCCATCCCCGGAAAACGGTAGTGGCTTGGCATGCATTCGGATACAAACCCGATACATTTTCAGGTTCGCCTTACGTTTTAGCTTTTTGTTTAAGGAAAAGGGCAATGACCCAGTCGCAACGTTTGAAATACTCGATTCTGATCTCCCTGGTGGTGCTGGGGATCATGTTTGGCCTTTCGTATTTGCAGAATGCCGGGGTCATCAGCGAAAAACTGTTCCAGTACATCGCTATTGGCGTGGCGGTGATCGTGGTGGTGATCAATGGCGTGATGCGTCGCAAGGTCAAGCCCTGAGCGACGCACCACGGGCAGGTTATTCGCCGTGCAATGCGGCGAACGCCTGCGGGTGCAAGCTGTAGCTTTTGTCCGGGTTCAGGGTGATCACGCCTTCGCTGCACAAGCGTTTCAACACTTCGCGCACACTGAGAAAGGACAGCGGAATATCCAGGTCCAGCAGGTGACTGTGGACGCCGCGCACACCCAGGCTGCGATCGCTTTCGGCGGCGGTCAGCAAGGCGTCGATGACTTTCAGGCGGATCAGGCTGGTGCGCAGGCCGAAGCTCTTGAGCAGTACCCGGATCCGTTCGTTGCTGTGTCGTTCAGTACGCGGATTGAACAGGCCCGAGCCCATGGAAGTGCCCATTGGCGCAGTGCTACCGTCCGTTGGCAGTTGCGAGTTGTACATGCAAAATCTCCTTTTCAGAGCCTGAACCGGAAAGATGTGTTGGGTGCTCTTACTCAATAAGACGTACGAGCCACCCAAATCATGAAGGATCAGATGTAGAAATTTTGTTGCCATCACGTCAGAAGCTTGTAAACCCCCGCAGAAACGCCCTCCAGCGGCCTAAATTTTTGTCATGGATTTCGTTCCTGTAGGAGCGAGGCTTGCCCGCGAAGAGGGGGGATCAGTCAACACTTATGTTGGCCAGGACTCCTTCTTCGCGGGCAAGCCTCGCTCCTACAAGGGCTATTTGCGTGCATTTGGATCAGGAGCGAGTGTGATTATTACCAGGCAGTTAACCCGATTGAGCCTTGCCGCCGTGTTGGTGGGCTTGAGTCTTGCGGCACACGCGCGCAGCCAGCCGGATGCTTCGGCGACGGCCGATATCCGCCGGACCAGCTTCGGCGTGCCGCATATTCGTGCCGACAACGAACGTGGCCTCGGCTACGGCATCGGCTACGCGTACGCGCAGGACAATCTGTGCCTGCTGGCCAATGAGATCACCACGGTGAACGGCGAGCGTTCACGTTATTTCGGCCCGGAGCAGTTCACGGTCGAAGAGCGCGAAAATCAGGTCAGCGACGTGTTTTTCAACTGGTTGAATACGCCGCAAGCGGTCGCTGCGTTCTGGCAGGCGCAGACCCCGGAAGTCCGCGACCTCATTGAAGGGTATGTGGCGGGTTACAACCGCTCGCTGGCGGAACGTCGCGCACAAGGCTTGCCGCAGCAATGCCAGGGCGAATGGGTGCGGGACATCACCGCGCAGGACCTGGTCAAGTTGACGCGGCGCCTGTTGGTGGAAGGCGGCGTCGGGCAGTTTGCCGAAGCGCTGGCCGGTGCCACGCCGCCCAAAACGGTCGCGCAGAATACGCAGGCCTCGGCGCAGTTCCAGCTAGCCGCTGCGCGCATTCAACGCTTCGCGCTGGATCGCGGCAGCAACGCAGTCGCGGTGGGCAGTGAGCGCTCCTTCAATGGCCGTGGCATGTTGTTGGCCAATCCGCATTTTCCGTGGGTCGGCGGGATGCGCTTCTATCAGATGCACCTGACCATCCCCGGTAAACTCGATGTGATGGGCGCCGCGCTGCCCGGTCTGCCGATGATCAACATCGGCTTCAATCAACACCTGGCCTGGACCCACACCGTGGACTCGTCCAAGCATTTCACCCTGTATCGCCTGCAACTCGATCCGAAGGACCCGACCCGCTATTTGCTCGACGGCAAATCGCTGCCGATGAAGCAGCAGACCGTGACCGTTAAGGTGAAACAGCCTGACGGACAGACCCGGGCGGTCTCTCGCGTGATCTACAGCTCGCAATTCGGCCCAATCGTGCAATGGCCGGGAAAACTGGACTGGGATAACCAGTTCGCCTACAGCCTGCGCGATGCCAACCTCGATAACGACCGGGTGTTGCAGCAGTGGTACGCGATGAATCGTGCGGTCAGCCTCAAGGAATTGCAGGCATCGGTTCACAAGATCCAGGGCATCCCGTGGGTCAACACCCTGGCGGCGGACGATCAGGGGCAGACGCTGTACATGAACCTGTCGGTGGTGCCGAACGTCAGTGTCGACAAACTGGCCGCGTGCAGCGATCCACGGGCCGGGTTGCAGATGATCGTGCTCGACGGTTCCAACAGCGCCTGTGCCTGGGACATCGACCCGGCGGCGGCGCAAAAAGGCATTTATGCCTCGGACACATTACCGCAGCTGTTGCGCAAGGACTTTGTGCAGCACTCCAACGATTCGGCGTGGATGGCCAACCCGGCACAACCGCTCACCGGTTTCTCGCCACTGATCAGCCAGGACAGCCAGCCGTTGGGCCTGCGCTCACGTTTTGCGCTGGATCGCCTGGGCACACTGAACAAGGCTGGCCCGATTGCTGCCGCTGATCTGCAACAGATGGTGATGGACGATCAGGTGTACCAGGCGACTCAAGTGATGCCGGATTTGTTGAAATTCTGCGCTGAAGACCTGGGCGCCGACGCGCCGACGCTCACACCGCTGTGTGCCAGTCTGAAGGCCTGGGACCGCAGCGCGAATCTCGACAGCGGCGTGGGGTTTGTACATTTCCAGAATGTCATGGAAGCGCTGCAGGAAGCGCCCGATGTCTGGCGTGTGGTGTTTGATCCGAAAGACCCGCAACACACGCCTCGCGGCCTGGCGGTCGAGCGGGCGGAAGTTGCCAAGGTTGTGCGCGAGGCGATGCTGGCGTCGGTGGAATCGGTCAACACATCGGGGCTCAAGACGGACAGCCGCTGGGGCGATATCCAGGTGGTCAGCAGCGGTGGCCAGCAGACGCCGATTCACGGCGGACCGGGCACTCTGGGCGTGTATAACGCGATTCAGAGCGTGCCGAGAACCGACGGCAAACGCGAAGTGGTCAGTGGCACCAGCTATTTGCAAGTGGTGACGTTCGACGACAAGGGACCGCAGGCCAATGGGCTGTTGGCGTTTTCGTTGTCCAGCGACCCGGCCTCGAAGCACGCCAACGACCAGACACTGGCCTTCTCGAAGAAACAGTTGAGTGTGTTGCCGTTCACCGAACAGCAGATCACTTCGGACCCGCAGTACCAGGCACTGACAATTCGCGAGCAGGATGAAAAAGCCGCGAAGGTGGCCAAACAGTAAATCGAACAGAGTTTGTGTTCAGAAAGAAGGCCGCACCCCGCAAGGGTTGCGGCCTTCAGCTTTTAGGCGGTTGCTGCGGCATGGAGTTGAGGACCGGATTGCCGTCCTTGTTGCGGGTCAGGTAGACCGGCAACACCTTGGGCAGCGTCGCCACAAGGCTGTTGAGTTCCTTGATGTTGTAGATGCCACCGAGGCGGATTGAGCCGGTGCTGCTGTCGGCGACCATCACCGGGGTGTTCAGGTAGCGATTGATCAATGGCAGGGCTTCGGACAACGCCAGGTTATCGAGCACCAGTTTGCCGTGACGCCAGGCCAGCGAGCTGTCGTTAGCGTAGGTCTGGCTGATCTGCGGCGTGAAGTCGCCGTGTTTGTAGCGCGCCTGCATCGATGGCTCAAGCCGCAGGCCATCACCTGGCAGGTCATTGTTGCTGCTGACCAGAACCGAACCTTCGATCAGGTTGACGCGCACCTGATCCTCGTACATCCAGACATTGAACTGGGTGCCGGTGACCCGGATTCTGCCTTCTGCCGCCCGAACGATAAACGGGTGGTTCGTGTCGTGGCTGACTTTGAAGAAGGCTTCGCCTTTTTCCAGTCTGACGCGGCGCTGATCCTTGTAATTGCTGTAGGTCAGCTCGGTGCCAAGGTTCAGTTCGACCTGGCTGCCATCGCTCAGTGTGACCTGACGGACCGTATTGCTGGCTTCGAAATGCTGGTACGAGTTGGGAATCCAGCCCAGGCTCCACCCGCTAAAAGCCGCCAGTGGCAACGCCAGGGCACACACGGCGGCAGCGATGCCGAACGTGCGCCAAGGCGTTGTGGGTTGGAGGCGAGCGACGGGCATGACGGCTTCGGGACGAGGCAAATCTCCCGCGACATCCCAAATCTCCAGCATGGCCTCGTACTCGAACGCATGCATTGGATCAGCGTCAAGCCACTGTTTGAATGCCTGCCGTTCCTCGGCCGTGCAGTCGGTGGCGTGCAGACGCATGCACCAGTGCGCAGCGGCATCGGTGATGGCGTCATATTGGGCTTGCGAGAGAGGGGTGTCGGTCATTGACTCATCCTGATTTCCTGCATTCTAACCTTGAGGGCAGTCTGCGAGAACAGCCGTCATGGCATTTACCCATCAAACGGCTGTTTATTTTCTGGAGTCTAAGGTGTATTGACGTGTAGCTCGCGTCCGAGATGACTGATCAACCAGGCCACGCTGTCGGCATTTCCAAGTTGCACCGCCAGCCGCCTCAGTGAGTCTTTTTTGAAGGTCTCGCGAGCACCGCTCAGGTTGTCTGCGCCGGTCAACGTCAAAATTTGGGCTTTTACCCGGTCAGTATTTTCATAAGTCGTACTTCCTGGGTCTTCCCATACGCCGGTGTCGGCATCCTGGGTCATGAACAATTGTGTGTAAGGTGTCTTGAGTGACAGTGCTGTGTCCTGAGCATCGGTCAATGCATTCTTGAGATCAGTGGCGGTCGCGCTGGCCGTGCCGATCAGGTCGGCGAAAGGTCTGCCAGGGTCAAGGTAGGAAATGTCCTCGGTATTACAAACAAGGTGTGAAAGCTCATGCAGGAGCGTTATCGCCCGGGCATGCGTGTGGATCGGGAAGGCCGTGTTGGTTAGATATTGGCGGTAATGCTCGAAACCGGGATCGAAGAATTTTTCTGCCAGATAGATTTTCTTCTCGGTGTCATTCGGGACGGTGAGGCCGAATGTACTGTCGGCGCCATCGTTTACCCGGCCGACGACAAAACGATCGGACTTGGCTTTTCTGAGCGTAGGGTCCAACAACGCGGTAAACATGTCGCCCACGACCTTTTCAAGTTTTTCCACATGCGCTGGCAACACCTCCGGCACATCAAGGAAACGCTTGATGAGTTGATGCGCGGGGGTGTTCGTGTTTTCGGCGTTCTTCAGCAATTGCAGGTTTTGAAAACTGTTCCAGGCATAGCTCGTTGCCTGGTCCAGCGCTTGGTCGATCTGCCGAGCCTTGTGCGGGTAAAAACGTCGTATCTGCCGCATTCCATGGGCGTCGATGTTCATGCCGTCCCAAGCCGCTGCCAGAGCATCCAGCCGACGGATAAGGCCGAACTGCGGCTTCGGTGTATCCCGGTCGAGCACCCATTGTTTCGATTCGTTTTGCCGCAGATAAGGGCCGAGCGTCTGTGTGTCGGCGATGCGCCAGCGGGTGCCGCGTTTGGTCACCGGAAACACTTTGCCTTCCACCGGCCCGTAAAGTTGCTTGGTCGTCGGGTGCGCGTAGAGCCCGGGCGTTGAGTCGGGCTTGAGCGAACCCAGGTCGATGTGGAGGCTTTCATGACGCTTCAAGCCTGTGCGCTCGGGGGCGGTCACCTTGATGTCCTGCCATTTGCAGCGGGCATCGGTTTTTTCCGGTGGCGGTTCGGCTGGCGTGGAAGTCGGCGGTGCGTGAGTGTCCAGCGATTGGCGCAACGAAGCGAGTTGAGCAATGCCGCTGATGAATTCTCTGATGGCCGCGCCCCATTTGTGCGTCTGCAGGTCTTCGGCGGATTGTTTGATGTCAAGGTAGCTGTGGTACACCGTGACAGGGTAGGCGAGCTTGCCCATGAAAAATGAATACGCCTCGTGCAGGTCCTCGCCCAGAACATGCTTGATGGTTGCCCATGCACTCTGCTTTTGGTTATCGGACTGACAACCGAGCAAGCGGCCCAACAACGCGGCATTGTCATTGAACAAGTGCCCGAACAGGTGCCCCTTGATCGGGTTGGACGCCAGCTTGACGTCGGCATCGGTATTGTCCGTTGCCACAGGTGCGGCTCTTGTAGCCCGGTTACTGCGCGTTGCCATTCGGGTTTCGAGCAAGATCCGCTCGGGTTGCGGCAGGTTCATGAGCACCCAGTCGAGCAGTGCGCCGCGCGTCTTCAGTTCTGCCAGCAGCTGGGTTTCGCTTTGGTATTCCTTGATCCCGTGCCGTGGACTGTGAGGGGCGACAAGCACCTGCGGCGCCGTGCGGTCGGCCGATGAGCCGATCAGGTAGACGCCCGGCACTTTGACGGTTTGTCCGCTCCTGACACCGAGCAACTCCAGGGGCCGGATGATCGCGTGGGCGCCATCGACGGCTGCACGGGCGATGGCGTCTGGCATGTCCATGACCTGGCGGATCAGATCAAACCCGGTTTCGCTCAGGCGCTCCTGCAGTTTTTCAACGTGGGCGTGGTGCATCAGTTGCCAGGGCAGTTGCGTGTAAAAACGTTGCCTGCGATCCGCGTTTGCCACGGTGTCGGCAAGGGCTGCGCTGAGTATTTTCTGCTGATGTTCGCCCGGTTTCAGGTTGCGTATCAGGTCTTTGATGTAGCGTTCGTCCATGCCCGCCGGAATGACCGTGGTGTCCAGCGACGTCAATTTGAGCGAGACAGTGTCCAGGTCCTTGAGGTGAGCCAACGCAAAATCGGTCAGGGTCTGTTTGCTGGACGCAGACCAGGGGCTGGCGCTGATCTCGACCTGGACCTTGTCCGGATTGATGTTGAACGTGTCGGCCTTGAGTTGTTGTTCCAGTTCATGGTGGGCGGTTTGCTTCAATGATCGGATGCCGGTGAGGTAGTCCTCGTCGTCTTTGACGTTGTGCAGATATTGCTGAAGCAATTCGCCATGCAGGATCAAGTCTTTGATCGGCGCCTTGGCCAGCCAGGCCGGCAGTTTTTGCTGGGTGATCAGGGACTGGGCAATGTCGCTCGCGCGACTTAGCCCGGTCATCGGCTCACGCAGGGCCACCAGGTTCAGCAGACTGGCCAGCGGCGCGGGGGAGAGCGGGGTGGTCAGCGCGCGGGTGACGAAGGTCTGGTCCAGATCAACAAAGGGCCTTTGCACACTGTCGAGAAAATGCCCATGGACCTGTTGCAGTGGCGCCAGTGTGTAGGCCCTGCCTGGCAATCGCTCGCTACGACCGAGGTTTTCCAGAAGCATGGAACGATGATTCTTGTCTTTAAGGCGTCGTTCGAGCTCTTCCTTTAGCGGCGTCAGTGCCTTGAAGGCTTCAAATCCCAGTGCCGGCGTCCACAGAATGGCCTTGCCCGAGTGCAGCGGATCCAGGCCGCCGCGTTCAGTCAGGACAAAACAGCTGGCCAGTTTCAGTGGGGTTGCCGCGGTGCCGGCCTTCAACGCCAGGGAAAAGACCTCCGGTAAAAAGCCGTTCAATGCCGCTCGGTCCGCGCTTGTAGGCGTATCGAGAACGGTTTTGATGATCGCCTGTTCCGCCGCACCCAGGGTGCGCGAGACGGCGCGAAGCTTCAATTCACTGCGCAGTGCCGTTGACAGTGTGTGGGTAAAACTCGATTTCAAACCTGCCAATGATGAACTGACGAGGCTTTGCGCCGCGGCGAACGTGCGGGTTGTTGTGGGAATGACCGGGTGTTTTTCAAGGACTTGATCAAGCGCCTGTTCGACCGAGCTCAGCAGCGACAGCTCCTGTTTGGCCGACTCGGCGCGCACGGTGGCCGGCCGCGCATTCACGCCATGGTCCGGTCGAGTGCTCCAGCGTCCCACGGCTTCAGGCAGCAGCAAGCGGGGATCGATCAATGCCCGGACGTCCAGGGCATTGTCGAGCAAGGCATGAGGGTCCAGCGTGCCTTCGCTTTCACGGTAACGGCTCAAGGCATGGCTGAGGTTTTGCCGTTGTTTATCAATGATGTCAGTCATCACGCTTGCAAACACCGGGCCGACGATGGGTTCACCGACGATCACCCGATCGTTCAGTACCAGTCCAAGAAACGTGCAGCGTTCGTTCAATGACATGAACTTGAGCAGCGTGTCTTCATGCTCTGCGCTGTTGAGCATTTGCAGGGCGATTTTTTTCACTGCTGGCAGGTTGCTTGTGGCCTCGATGCCGCGGGACGGGCTGTACAGGAAACCCAGCGTGTTCGCGCCGCCGATCATCAAGGTCGAGGCAAGCTCTGCGAATTGTTTGAAGGGGGCGGTGAACCGCACTTTTTCGATGCGAAGGGGATCGACCGTGGCCGGGGGGAGGCTCACATTCATCAGCCGCAGGTATTGCTCTGTCGTCAAAGTGCCCTGCTGGTGCTGGTTTAACAGCCTCGCGTGAAAAGTGTCTTGCAGGCCCTCGGTGAAAAAAGCCCGGCGCGACAATCCATTGCTCATGAGCGAGTCCCAGAACGTCTCGAGCAGGCTATGCAGGTGAGGCGTAAAACCTTGCGCGATTTTTTTTACCGCGCTTTCCCAGGTCTGGTTATCGGCATTGCTGCTGGTGGCGTGCTCGGGATGGGTAAACACCCTGGAGGCGCCCGTCGGCCACTGATTCGTCAGGTAAAAATGCAGGAGGGCCTCGCTCAGTGACATCGTTGCAATCCCATGGGGCGTTCCACGTTGATCAAACGCAGATCCCGTACTGACAAAGCTGTTCAGCCGCGTCAGACGCTGGTCCAGTTTGGGGAATGGCTTGGACAACGCGTGTTTGAGGAGGTCGTCCAGCATTGATTGCAAGGTGGGCATCTTGACCAACTCGTCCGCCATCGCCTTGAGGTTTTGTTCCCGCTGTTGCTTGAGCGTGAGTTCCTGATCTTCAAATACCGCGCCTTCGATTTCGCGAGTGGAGATATCGAGTGCAGCGGCGGCGGCCAAGGGCAGGCGTTGTTCGATGGAGTGGAAGCGCAGCAGTTCACTTTTTTCAGTGGCCTGTGCCAGCCATTCTTTGAGTTTGTTTTTGAGGTCGGCCATGCCCGCGAATTTGATCAAGCCTTTGCACGGTGTGAAGAGCGTGACCGCGCCATTATCGGGTCGGCTCATGGCAAAGGCGCCGGCCAAAGGAATGCCGGCCTTGCCGGGCAAAGACAGCAGCAACTGGAAGGCCTGCATCGGTTTTTCATGGGTTTTGCGGGCTGCCTGGGTCGGCTTGTAAACCGTGTTCAACCAGTTCAGATCGTCCAGGGTAAAGCCCAGCGCGGTTTCCCGTTCGCCGAGTAACCCGGCAGTGGATGCAGCCAAGGCTTCGTCAAAAAAATACGGCAGTGCAGGTGTCGTCATGATGTTTCCTCGATGGACTGCGACGGTGTTCAGCGCAGTTCGTTGGGTCGAGGGGCAACAATAGGGGGCGGGAAAAGGCGGGGTGCGGTACATATTGCTTGCGCGAGAGACTTGACAGGAAGCCGGTAAAAAAGCGCTTAATCGACCTGTCGCCCGCCTCTAAAAATAACACTGGAGCTTCAGATGACCGCTTCGCCTGAAATGGCAGTCAGTTCGGCCAACTCGACCCTGGATTTTGATTCTCTCGTCCTTTTGCTCGAACGCATTTTCGTTCGTCACGGCACCTCCGCCGAAGTCGCCAGGGCACTGGCCCTCAACTGCGCCGGTGCCGAACGTGATGGCGCCCACAGTCATGGCGTGTTCCGCATTCCCGGTTACGTGTCGACGCTGAAAAGCGGCTGGGTCAATGGCCAGGCCTTGCCGGTGGTTGAAGACGTGGCGTCGGGTTTTGTCCGGGTCGACGCCGGCAATGGCTTCGCCCAACCGGCGCTCGCCGCCGCACGTTCCTTGCTGGTAGAGAAGGCCCGCAGCGCCGGGATCGCGGTGTTGGCGATTCGCAATTCCCATCACTTCGCGGCGTTGTGGCCGGACGTCGAGCCGTTCGCCTATGAAGGGCTGGTGGCGTTGAGCGTGGTCAACAGCATGACCTGCGTGGTGCCGCACGGCGCCGATCGCCCGCTGTTCGGTACCAACCCGATTGCCTTCGCCGCACCGCGCGCGGACGGTGATCCGATAGTCTTCGACCTGGCCACCAGCGCCATCGCCCATGGCGATGTGCAGATCGCCGCACGCAAGGGTGAGCGCTTGCCCGCGGGCATGGGCGTGGACGGCCTCGGTCAGCCGACCCAGGACCCGAAAGCGATTCTGGAGGGTGGGGCGTTGCTGCCGTTTGGCGGGCACAAAGGTTCGGCGTTGTCGATGATGGTGGAGCTGTTGGCGGCGGCGTTGACCGGCGGCAATTTTTCCTTCGAATTCGACTGGAAAAACCACCCTGGCGCCAAGACGCCATGGACCGGCCAACTGTTGATCGTGATCGATCCGAGCAAGGCCGCCGGGCAGAGTTTTGCTGAGCGCAGCCAGGAACTGGTGCGGCAGATGCACGGTGTGGGGCTCAAACGGTTGCCGGGTGATCGCCGCCATCATCAGCGCGCCAAGTCCAACGCTGATGGTATTCAGCTGGATGCGGATACGCTGGCGAATCTGCGCGAATTGGCTGGTCTCTAAATTCGAAACCGAGTTGGCCGAACTCTAACGTCGAAACACGGACTGTGTAGGAGCCGGCTTGCTGGCGATGGCGTCCTTGAGATCGCTATCGCCAGCAAGCCGGCTCCTACATTAAATTGCGTTTAGCCAACGTCAGCGTGACAAAGGCGCGGCCGGTTAGCGTCGGCCCAGCAACAACCCGACAACCAAACCGAAACCGGCGGAAATCGCCACGGTTTGCCACGGATGACCGCCGATATAGATTTCTGTCGCTTCGACCGCAGGCAGGGTCCGGTCACGAACGCGGGTTACCGAGTCCCGCGCCTGCTGGAGTTTCTGGGCGATTTGCCCACGGAGCGTGTCCGCTTCCTCACCGACCAGCGAGGCACTGCTTTTCAGCAATTTTTCCGACTCTTCGATCAGCGCCTGAAGCTCGCTGAACGCTTGATCCTTGATTTGGTCTTCGGCGGCTTGTGCGGCGGTTTTCCGAGCCATTGGGATACTCCTTGCAGGTGAGTGGGCAGTGAACAATGGAGTCTGCGGCGATTGAAAAAGTTGCAGCGATTTTACCTGCGCAGGCCCTACTGTAGAAAAATCCTGCGCAGGACATTTCTTCCTACAGTGTAAGATGTCGCCTATTTACGCAGCAGGTAACTCCCCATGAGCTTCAATCTGGCCGACAAACCCCTTGCCGAGCGCGCAGCGCTTGAAGACGAGAAATCCCGTCTGTTCGAACTCTGGCAGAACAACCTGGGCAAAGCCAAAGGCGAGGCCGCACGCTTGTTCGGCGAACGCGCCAAGCGCAAAGGCAAATGGGCCGAGTGGGTCCGTTCCGAACTCGACGGCATGTCGCCTCCGGAATTCGCCAACATGGTGCGCAGTGAAGTCAATCGGTTGATGGCGGCCAAATAAGGCCGGCCTCACGCAAAAATCGCGACAATCGCCTCACGCACTTTCAACACCACCGGATCGAGCTGCGTGCTGGTACGCCAGCCCAGTTCGATCGGGTAACGCGGCAATGCCAACGGGCAGGGCAGCAGCGTCAACCCGCTGAGCGCGGCGATGCTTCGGGCGGCATGCGCCGGGATGGTCGCCACCGCCTGACTGCCCTTGAGCAGATGCGGTAACGCTGCGAAATGCGTGGTCGAAGCGCATACCCGCCGGCTCAGGCCCAACGCGGCCAACCCTTCGTCGGTGATCCCGATAAAACCACCCGATGACACCAGAATATGTTCACGGGTGACGAACTCCTCAAGGTCGATGGTTTGTTGTCCCGCGGCCAGACTCTTCGGGTCAACCAGACACAGATAATCGCCTTCCCCCAATACCTGACGACTCAGCAACCGTTCGGCAAACCCGCCGGCCGTGATCGCCAGGTCGATGCTGCGCTCCATCAACGCGTGGGCGACGATCTGGCTGTGGGTCTGGCGGAAGATCAGCCGTAACTTCGGCGCGCAACGGGCGATCTCTTCGATCAAGCGGCGGCCGTAGGCAATTTCGAAATCATCCGACATGCCCACCGTGACCGAACGGCCTTCATAGTGATGGGCGGCCGGATCGACCATCGCCAGGCTTTGTCGGCATTTGTTCAGCGCGTCGCTGACCACCGGTTTCAACTGATTGGCCTTGAGCGTCGGCGCCAGGCCTCGGCCGGTGCGCACAAACAATTGATCGCCATACACCTCGCGCAGTCGGCGCAACGCCGCGCTGACCGCCGACTGTGTGACGCCCAGACGCAGCGCTGCACGGCTGGCGCTGGACTCTTCATGCAAGGCTTCGAAGACTTTGAGCAGGTTGAGATCGACGGTGGCGATATTCATGGTGTTCATATCATTCAGCAGCGAACGGGGCTTTATTCATGATCCGGTAGCGCCTGAGAATGAGCAACACCCGATTCGAATGGAGTTACTGCAATGCCCAAGTCAATCGTTGCTGCACTGCAAATCGGCGCACTGCCCGGCGGCAAGGCCGAGACCCTGGAGCAAATCCTCTCTTACGAAAACGCCATCCTTGAAGCCGGCGCGGCGCTGGTGGTCATGCCCGAAGCGTTGCTCGGTGGTTACCCGAAAGGCGAGGGGTTCGGCACGCAACTGGGTTATCGACTGCCGGAAGGTCGAGAAGCATTTGCCCGGTATTTCGCCAACGCCATCGACGTCCCGGGCGTAGAAACCGAAGCGCTGGCCGGGTTGTCGGCGCGCACCGGGGCCAATCTGGTGATTGGCGTCATTGAGCGCGCCGGCAGCACCTTGTATTGCACCGCGTTGTATTTCGATCCGCAGGCCGGACTGGTCGCCAAACACCGAAAACTGATGCCCACGGGCACCGAACGGCTGATCTGGGGCAAGGGTGATGGCTCGACGTTACCGGTGATCGACAGCCAGGTCGGGCGGATCGGCGCGGTGGTGTGCTGGGAAAACATGATGCCGCTGCTGCGCACCGCCATGTACGCCAAGGGTGTGGAGGTGTGGTGCGCACCCACGGTGGACGAGCGGGAGATGTGGCAGGTGAGCATGCGCCACATCGCCCATGAAGGGCGCTGCTTTGTGGTCAGTGCCTGTCAGGTTCAGGACTCGCCGCAAGCCCTGGGCGTGGAGATCGCCAACTGGCCGGCAGACCGACCGTTGATTGCCGGCGGCAGCGTAATTGTCGGGCCGCTGGGCGACATTCTGGCCGGGCCGCTGCGCGGCGAGCGCGGCCTGCTCACCGCCGAAATCGACACACACGACCTGATCCGCGCGCGTTACGACTACGACGTCGTCGGCCATTACGCGCGACCGGACGTGTTCGAGTTGACCGTGGATGAACGGGCCAAACCCGGTGTCCGCTTCCTCTGACACACCACCCCCTGTAGGAGCCAGCTTGCTGGCGATGGCGGCCGAATAATCAACGCAAGTCTCACGGCCGCCATCGCCGGCAAGCCGGCTCCTACAGAACGGCGGGTTAGCCTTTGGCCGGGACATCCGGGTTTTCCATGACCTGGAGGATCGAGGCTTCCGGATCGAAATCGTCTTCTTCCAGCTCGATGAATTCCTCAGGCAGGAAGATGTTCAGCACGATAGCGCACAACGCGCCGACGGTAATCGGCGATTCAAAGATGTTATGCAGCGCCTTGGGCAACTCGCGCAACACCTCCGGCACGGCCGCCACACCCAGGCCCATGCCGAGGGAAATCGCCACGATCAGCATGTTGCGCCGATGCAGGCCGGCTTCGGCGAGGATCTTGATCCCGGCCACTGCAACGGTGCCGAACATCACCAGTTCAGCGCCGCCGAGCACCGGTTTCGGCATCAGTTGCAGCACCGCGCCGATCATCGGGAACAGCCCCAGCACCACCAGCAGGCCGGCAATGAAAAACGCCACGTAGCGGCTGGCCACGCCGGTCAGTTGAATCACGCCGTTGTTCTGCGCGAAGGTCACCATCGGCATGCTGTTGAACACTGCCGCCATGGCCGAGTTGAGGCCGTCGGCGAGCAGGCCGGATTTGATCCGGCGAATGTAGATCGGGCCTTTGACCGGCTGCCGGGAAATCATCGAGTTGGCTGTCAGGTCACCGGCCGCCTCCAGCGGCGACACGAGGAAAATCACCGCCACCGGCACGAACGCCACCCAGTCGAAGTTGAAACCGTACTTGAACGGCACCGGCACGCTCATCAGCGGTACGTCGGGCATGCTGGCGAAATCCACGTGGCCCATGAGCCACGCCACGACATAACCGAGGGTCAGGCCGATCACGATGGCGCCGAGGCGCAGGAACGGCACATCAACACGGTTCAGCACCACGATGGTGCCCAGCACCAACGCAGCCAACGCGAGGTGACTGGCGGCGCCGAGATCCGTCGCGCCGAAGCCGCCGGCGATGTCGGTCATGGCGACTTTGATCAGCGACAACCCCATCAGCGTGATGATCGTCCCGGTTACCACCGGCGTGATCAGCATCCGCAGTTTGCCGATGAACTGGCTCAACACCACTT
Source organism: Pseudomonas sp. MM213 (assembly GCF_020423045.1). Lineage (NCBI taxonomy): Bacteria > Pseudomonadati > Pseudomonadota > Gammaproteobacteria > Pseudomonadales > Pseudomonadaceae > Pseudomonas > Pseudomonas sp. MM213. Next base: position 1,378,634 of record NZ_CP081943.1, on the reverse strand, counting down.
CGATGAACGCGGCGAAAAAGCACACGCCAAAGATTGTCGAAAGGATTTCATCAGTGCCGCCGCCGCGGGCCTTGACCATGAAACCGGCGCTGAGGATCACGCTGATAAACGAGAAACTGGTGCCTTGCAGACACAGCAAACCGGAACCGATCGGGCCGAACTTGCGCGCCTGGACGAAGGTGCCCAACCCCGAGACAAACAGCGCCATGCTGATCAGATAGGGGATTTCGCTTTGCAGGCCGAGGGCGCTGCCCATGATCAGGGTCGGGGTGATGATGCCGACGAAGCTGGCGAGTACGTGTTGCAGGGCGGCGAAGACGGTGGCGGTCAGATGAGGGCGGTCGTCGAGGCCGTAGATCAGGTCGTTGTGGCGCGGGGCAGGGGCTTTTTCAGAGGCGGTCATGGTGGTTTGCGTGCCGAAAGGCGGGCCGGGTCAGAAAATGGAGGCGCAGGATGCCAGAAAATTCATCGACTTACACAAAACCCTTGTAGGAGCGAGCCTGCTCGCTCCCACAGGGGATTGGCGGTGTGGTTCAGGCGAACGCGGCGAGCAAATCCTCTTCAAAGGCTTTCTGCGCATCCTCCGGCACCTGCGCACGGTGGCGGGCCAGATGGAACGCCACGTCGAAACTCATGTCGCTGCGGCGCACGGCCCTGAGCAATCCTTTGTCTTCCCAACTGCGGGCAAAGTGGCTGGGCAGGTAACCGACATGCTTGCCGGACAAAATGAAGGCGAGGGTGCCTTCGACCTGTTCCGAGCGCGCCGAGCACCGTTTGCCCTGAAAGGGCTCGTCGCTGCGCAAAAAACGGTAAGGGTGATCCACCCGGTCGCACGCCTGCAACGCTTGATCGTCCGGCGCCTCGTCGGTGAACAGCGGGTGGCCGGCGGCGCAATACAAGTGCTGGGTTTCCGTGAACAGTTCGCGGTAGTCAAACGCGCTCTGCACCTGTGAGAAATAGCCGATCGCCAGGTCCAGCCGTTGTTGCAGCAGCAAGCGCTCCATCTCGCCGGGCATGGCGCTGATCAGTTCGATGCGCACCGACTCATCGCGTTCGCGAAAGCGCCGGATCGCCTCAGCTACCCGTTGCAGCACGGATTGATCCACGGCTTCGGACAGCCCCAGGCGCACTTCGCCGATCAGCCGACCGGCCACGCCATTGGATTGATGACGGAACGCTTCAATGGATTCGAACAGTCCGCGTGTCGCGGTCAACAGTTGTTCACCTTTGGGGGTGATCCTGAATCCACCCTTGCCGCGACTGCACAGCCGATAGCCGAGCCGGGTTTCAAGCCTGGCCATTTGCTGGCTGATGCTCGACTGGCTCAGGCCCAGTTCACCCTGGGCTGCGCTGAAACCGCCGCATTCCACCACGCTGACGAACAGGCGCAGCAATTGCAGATCCACATCGTGAAGCTGGCCGAGCATCAAACATTACTCCGCAATAAAGTCAGGGTAACTGACTTGGTATTTTTCCAATGTATCCGACGACGCATGCTGGGGCCACTTCCTCTGGTCAGGTGTTCGTCATGGCTCCTCTATTCAAGCTGTGTTTACCCGCGCTGTTCCTTGCCGCCTCCGTGTCGGCCCATGCCGAGGAGAAGGTCGTCAATCTTTACAGTTGGGCCGATTACGTGGCCCCGGAAACCTTGCAGCGCTTCGAGCAGGAAACCGGCATTCACGTGCGCTACGACACGTTCGATTCCTCGGAAGTCCTGGAAACCAAGTTGCTCACCGGCGGCAGCGGCTATGACGTGGTGGTGCCGTCGTCCAGCGTGCTGGCGCGCGGATTGGCGGCGGGTGCCTTGAGGGCGATTCCCCACGAAGGCCTCAAGGGCTACGCCAACCTCGATCCGGATTTGCTGGAAAAACTCGCCGCGGTCGATCCCGGCAACCACTATGGCGTGCCGTACACCTGGGGCACGCTCGGACTCGGGATGAATGTGGAGGCGGTGAAAAAGCGTTTGCCGGATGTGCCGCTCAACAGCCTCGACTTGCTGTTCAAACCCGAATACGCCAGCAAGCTGAAAGATTGCGGCGTGGCGATCATCGATTCGCCGCAGGAAGTGATCGGCCTCGCGCTGCACTACCTCGGTAAAGATCCCTACAGCACCGACAAGTCCGATCTGTCAGCCGCCGAAGCGTTGTTGCATCAGTTGCAGCCGAATGTGCTGTACGTCGCCAGTGGCCGGCAAATCAACGACCTGGCCAACGGCAGCGTCTGCCTGGCCTTGACCTACAACGGTGACGCGAGCATGGCCGCCGATCAGGCGCGCAAGGCCAACAAACCGTATGAAGTGGCGTACCGGATTCCCAAGGAAGGCACGCTGGTCTGGCAGGACAACCTGGCCATCCCCAAGGACGCGCCGCACCCCGAAGCCGCCCGCGCCTTTATCGAGTTCATGTTGCGTCCCGAATCCGTGGCGGCGCTGACCAACACGCTGTTCTTTGCCACGGCCAACCAGGCCGCCACACCGCTGGTGGATGAGGCAGTACGCAGCGATCCTGACATTTACCCCCTCGCCGATGTGCGCGAGCGGTTGTACGCCGACCGCAGCATGAGCCTCAAGGACATGCGTCAGCGCACCCGTTTGTGGACCACTTTCCGTAGCCGCCAATAAATAAACAAGAAGGAGCACCTGATGGACGTCCCAGTGCAAAACGATCAGGCCATGACCCGCGACAGTCTCTACGGGACTGCCGCCGAAAGTACCTACGCCGGTATCACCAGTTTCATGCGTCGCCGGTACAGCCGCGACTTGCGCGGTGTCGATGTGGCCGTCAGTGGCGTGCCGTTCGATACCGCCACCAGCAACCGTCCCGGCGCGCGTTTCGGACCGCGCGGCATTCGTGCGGCGTCCACCGGGATCGCCTGGGAACGGCATTGGCCATGGACGTTCGACCCGTTCGATCATCTGGCGGTGATCGACTACGGAGATTGCGACTTCGATTACGGCTCGCCGCATTCGGTGCCGGAAAGCATTGAAGCCCACGCCGAGCATATTCTGAATGCCGGTTGCGCGATGCTGACGTTCGGCGGCGATCACTTCATCAGTTACCCGCTGCTCAAGGCGCATGCCCGTAAACATGGGGCGCTGTCGTTGATTCACTTCGACGCGCACAGCGACACCTGGCCGGATGAAGAGGGCAAGCGCGTCGATCACGGCACGATGTTCTGGCACGCGGCCAAGGAAGGTCTGGTGGACCCGTCGCGCTCGGTGCAGATCGGCTTGCGCACCACCAATGACGATCATCAGGGCTTTCAGGTGCTGGATGCGCGGCAAGTGCATCGGCGTGGGGTGGACGCGATTGTCGAAGCGATTCGCGCACGGGTCGGCGACAACCCGGTGTACCTGACGTTCGACATCGATTGCCTCGACCCGGCGTTTGCACCCGGCACCGGCACACCGGTGTGTGGCGGTTTGAGCACGGTACAGGCGCTGGAAATCCTCGGCGGCTTGCGCGGGATCAATCTGGTGGGGATGGACGTGGTGGAAGTGGCGCCGGCCTACGACAGCGCGGACATTACCTCACTGGCGGCGGCGACGTTGGCGATGGAGATGCTGTGTTTGTATGCGGCGAAGCATAAGGTCGATCGGTAGTACGGATTTGCGGTGTTCGTGATGACGCTTTCGCGGGCAAGTCGGATCGCCGCACCGCTCGCTCCTACATAGAGCATGACCTGTAGGAGCGAGCGGTGCGGCGATCCGACTTGCCCGCGAAGCTTTTTCAGGCGACCGGGATTATTGGCAGGTCCAGGGTTTCGCCCCCGCTGAACCGTGCAAAAGAACCGGCAATGGATTCATGCGGCACGCCCTTCGCCACTTCGCTGATGCCATCCAGCCGCGACAACTGATCGGCACTCAACTGCACATCCAACGCGCCCAACGTCGCATCCAGCTGCTCACGCGTACGCGAACCCAGAATCGGAATCAGCGCCGTGGTCGAGCGTTTGGCTTTTTCCCGCAGCCAGGCAATGGCCACGTGCGTCGGGCTGGCGTCCAGCTCCGCCGCGACCGCGAGCAAGGTGTCGAGCAGGGCGGTTTCGCGGGCACTTTTCTCGGCGTGTACCAGCATGCCCAGTTTGGCGGCACGGCTGTTCTCGTCGTTGGTGCGGTATTTGCCGGTCAGGAACCCGCCACCCAGCGGCGACCATAAGGTAGCGGCCAGCCCCAACGCTTCGGCCATCGGCAGTTGTTCACGTTCGGCCGTGCGCTCGGCGAGGCTGTACTCGACCTGAATGGCGGCAACCGGCGAAAAACCGCGAACTTCAGCCAGCAGATCGGCGCGGGCGATACGCCAGGCCGGGAAGTTCGACAGCCCGGCATAATGAATCTTGCCGGCGCGCACCAGATCATCAAAACCACGGAGGATTTCTTCCATGGGCGTGACACCGTCGCTCATGTGCGCCCAGAACAGGTCGATGTGGTCGGTCTTGAGCCGTGTCAGGCTTTCTTCCACGGCGCGGACCATGTTCTTGCGGTTGTTGCCGGTGTAGGAAATGCCTGCGGCCGGCGTAGTCCCCAACGTGTATTTGGTGGCGATGACCAGGCGATCGCGCTCAGCGGCGATGAATTCGCTGAGCATGGCTTCCGACTGGCCACCCTGATAGCCGTTGGCGGTGTCGATGAAATTACCGCCGGCCTCCAGGTAGCCATCAAAGATGCGCTTGGCTTCATCGCGCTCGGCGCCATGACCCCAACCGGTACCAAAGTTACCGGCACCCAGCGCCAGTTCCGCAACGCGCAAGCCGGTTTTTCGGCCGAACACTTTGTAATGCATGGGATGACTCCTGAAGGAAGACGCTGCGGATTAATATAAATGTCGCAAGACATGTATTTAAGATGATGCTAGTCATGTATTCAGTCAAGGTGCTTTTTCATGAGTGGCAAAACGGGCCTGTGGTTACTGCCACTTTCTGACAGGGGGCTCTGCTAATCTGCGACATCCTTTCCGAAAAGAGCCTGCCGATTGTGTCTCGCACCACGCGTTTACTGACCTTGTTGCAAGTGCTGCGCGGCAAAAGTCGTCCGGTCACGGCGGCGACACTCGCCAGCGAGCTTGAGATTTCCGAGCGTACGCTCTATCGCGACATCGCGGAACTCACCGCACTGGGCGCGCCGATCTACGGTGAGGCGGGGATCGGTTACGTGTTGCGCAGCGGTTTGTTCCTGCCGCCGTTGATGCTCAATGCCGATGAAACCGAAGCCATCGTGCTGGGGCTGCGTTACGTGGATCAGCGCGGCGATGAAGTGTTGAGCAAAGCGGCGGCCGATGCGCTGGCCAAGATTGCTGCGGTGCTGGCGCCCGAAGCGCTGGACGCACTACGCAACCCGACGGTAATGCCGGGCCCGCCCGGTTATGGCTTCGCGCCAAATGCCGTGCCGCTGAATGCGTTTCGCCAGGCGATTCGCGATCAGGCCAAGCTGCACATCGACTATGCGGACGCACAGCAAGTGCCGAGTCAGCGGCTGATCTGGCCGCTGGCGCTGGGGTTTCTCAATGAAGTGCGGATCATCGTCGCCTGGTGTGAGTTGCGCGGCGCCTATCGGACTTTTCGTACCGACCGGATTTCGGCGGCGAGCGAGCAGGGCGAGCGTTATCCGGGGCGGCGCAGCGACCTGCTGCGCACCTGGCGCAAGCAGATGCAACTGGATGAAGCCGGGCGTTTCACTCCTGACAAGAACTGACACAGGCGTGTTCTAGCATGGCGTCAGAATCAACCAACAAGGAGCTGTCACCATGTCCCATCCTGCCTCTGCACTGGCGCCCGCCATCGCCGCTTACATTGCTGCCGCCAATGCCCGCGACACCTCGACGGTCGCCAGTTTTTTCGCTGAGGACGCCAATGTGTTCGATGAAGGTCAACACCGGATTGGCACCCAGGCTATCGCCCAATGGATGCAAGACACCGCCCGGCGTTACCAGCCAAAGGTCGAAGTGCTCGACGTACAACAGCGCACCGGCAAGGTGCTGGTGCACAACCTGATCTCCGGGACGTTTCCCGGCAGTCCGCTGGAATTGCGCTACATGTTTCGCCTGAACGAGCAGGGCAAGATCGCCCGGCTGGACATTTCACTGTAGACGTCGCGTCACGATGGCATACTGCCGCGCATGAATGCCGACTCCCCGTTAAGCGCCTGGCAACACGCCATCGAACAGAAGGGCTTCGTCCAGGACGAAGCCCAGGAACATGCCGTCTGGGCGTTGCAAAAATGCCATGAAGCGTTGCATGAAGGTCAGACGCCGGTCACGGGCGTGTACCTGTGGGGCCCCGTCGGGCGTGGCAAGACCTGGCTGATGGATCAGTTTTACCAAAGCCTGCAGGTCCCGGCCCGGCGCCAGCACTTTCACCATTTTATGGGGTGGGTGCATCAACGCTCGTTTCAGCTGACCGGCACCGCCGATCCGCTCAAAGCCCTGGCCCGCGAGCTGAGCGAAGAAGTCCGCGTGTTGTGTTTCGATGAGCTGTTCGTCAACGACATCGGCGACGCAATCATTCTCGGGCGCTTGTTTCAGGTGATGTTCGAGGAGGGCGTGGTGGTGGTCTGCACGTCCAATCAGCCGCCGGACATGCTGTACGCCGATGGCTTCAACCGCGACCGCTTCGTGCCCGCGATCGAGGCGATCAAGCAGCACATGCAGGTGATCGCGGTGGATGGCGGCGAAGACCATCGCCTGCATCCCGGCGCTGGTTTGCAGCGCTATTGGGTCGCCGCGCCCGGGCAACCCGGCGCGCTGGAAGATGTGTTCAAGGCGCTGACCGCCGGCCAGTCAGTCTCCAGTGAACCGATCAAGGTCGGTTACCGCTCGCTGAATGTGGTGCAGGCCAGTGAAACCGTGCTCTGGAGCCGATACGCCGACCTCTGTGAACAACCCTTTGCCGCCATGGATTTCATGGCCCTGTGCGACACCTTCAGGGCTATTCTGTTGAGTGACGTGCCCAACCTCAGCGCGCAAAAACGCGCCGGCCGCATCGCCCGTGGCACCGAAGACGGGGTCGAGCGGGTGGTGGCGGGTGATCGCGAGTTGCCGCAATTGTCGGTGCACGACGACGGTGTGCGGCGCTTCATCGCGTTGGTGGACGAATGCTATGACCGCAAAGTGCCGTTGTACCTCGAAGCCCAGGTGCCGATGGAATCGCTCTACACCGAAGGCTATCTGGAATTCCCGTTCCGCCGCACACTCAGTCGCCTACAGGAAATGCAGCTGCAACGTTTCGCCGACGCTTGAACCCAAGGAGCCGCGAACATGAATCAGCCCTTGTCCCACCATTTGCTGACCATGGCTTATCAGAATGCCTGGGCCAATCATCGACTGGCCAAGGCCTGGAGCCAGTTGAGCGCAGAGGAGCTGGCGGCGCCGCGCGTCAGTTTCTTCCCCAGCCTGCGTGCGACCCTCAACCACATCCTGACCTGCGACTGGTTTTACATGGATGCGCTGGAACGGGAGTTGCGTGGCGATGTTCCGCATCCTGAATGCACGGTGTTCTTCAACAAAGACGAGCCGTTCACCACTGCCGCTGACCTGCAGCGCGAACAGGCCCAGGTTGACCGCCGCCTGATCGCCTATTGCGAGCAAATGCGCGACGCCGACCTGGGCAAGATTGTGACAATCGCCCGAGACACGCCGCAATACGACAGCCGTTTGCGCCTGCTGTCTCATCTGCTCGAGCATCAGATCCATCATCGCGGGCAAGTACACGCCATGCTCAGCGGCACGTCGGTCGCGCCACCACAATTGGACGAGTTTTTCTGCGCCGGGGAGTCGGGCCTGAGGGCGGCGGATTTCGCCGAGCTGGGGTGGACCGAAGCATTGATCTGGGGCACCTCTGTTTAAAGATTGCGCGATGAACGGGACTCGCGATAGGGTCGCTGTGCCCTGCGGCGCGATCTGCGCGCCGGGGCAATTCATGTGTAATCGAGGTGGAAATGGAATCCGCAGAAATTCTAGTGCTTCAGGCCAGTTACACCAATCCGGTGCATGCCGAGGCGATAGGTCAGGTGTTGAATCATTACGCCGAGGACCCGATGGGTATCGGTCATTCTTTGCCGGCCGAGGTGCTGGAGCACCTTCCGAGGGAACTCGCCAAACGTCCCCATGCGTACAGCGTGCTGGCGTTCGTCGGGGGTGAACCGGCAGGGCTGGTCAATTGCTTTGAAGGTTTTTCGACGTTTGCCTGTCGGCCATTGGTCAACGTGCATGACGTGGTGGTGGTGAAACAGTTTCGCGGATTGGGCCTGAGCCAGAAGATGCTGCAAAAGGTCGAGGAAATCGCCCGTCAGCGCGGCTGCTGCAAAATCACGCTGGAGGTGCTGGAAGGCAATGCCGTGGCGCAGTCGTCCTACGCTAAATTCGGCTTCAGCGCCGGCATGTTCGATCCGGAGCACGGCCGGATGCTGTTCTGGACCAAGGCGTTGTAGCATCGCGCTCTTCGTAGGAGCCAGGCTTGCCGGCGAAGGCGTATTTGAAATCGCCTTCGCCGGCAAGCCTGGCTCCTACATCTAGCGTTTGTAATGCTCGGTCACTTGCGCCGTTTGATCGTCCGGAACCCGGACCTCAGCGGTTTGCTGGCTTTGATTCTCCTGTTGGCTGAGCCGCAGGCTTTCGTAGTAATAGCGCATGCGTTCTGCGCCACCTTCGGCAAATGCGCTGACCGAAACGAACGTCATCAGGCCGGCAACGATCAAGGGTGTACATTTCATGGTTCGCCTCCCAAAACGGATATCGGGTGCTTTTCATCCATGAAGCAATGTCGCGAGAACATTATCTGCCGATTTCGTCGATTGGGAATTAACTGCGCCTAGAGTTTCCAGTCCAGGCTCAGTGTCACCGTACGCGGATCACCCCAATACACACCGTTATAGAAACCGACGTTGTCGTAATACTTCTTGTCGAACAGGTTCTCGACGTTGAGCGAGGCGGACAGGTGCGGGTCGAACTCGTAACGTGACATCAGGTTGACCACGGTGTAGGCGCCTTGCCGGATGTTTGTGCGTTCAGTTATCACATTGCCAGCGGCGTTGCGTCCGACCGGGCGATTGGCGGCGCGGTAAACGTCACTTTGCCAGTTCACTGCACCGCCCACGGTCAGGGCCTGCCAGTCGCCAGGCAAGCGATACGAAGTCGACACCCGAAGCAGGTTCAGCGGCTGACTGGTATTGGTGCGTTTTTCCTCGCCATTGACCGAGTGGGTGTAGGTGTAACCGGCGGTCATGTTCCAGTGCGGCATGACCTCGCCGGAGAGCTCGGCCTCGAACCCCTGAACCTTGTTGCCCTTACCGCTGGAGGTGTAGAACTCCTCGCCGGTAACCGGGTCCGGCGGCACCGAATCGTCGCGTTCGGCGACATTGTCCTGTTTGCTCCAGAACACGGCGGTGGCGAGGTTCAGTCGCTCTTCCAGCAGGCTGCCCTTGAGGCCAAGTTCATAGTTGCTGCCCACCACCGGTTCGAGGTACTTGCGGCTGCTGTCGCGGTTGGTTTGTGGCTTGAAGATATCGGTGTAGCTGATGTAAGCCGTGTATTCGGGCGTCAGGTCGTACAGCAGTCCGGCGTATGGCGTCCATAGGTCGTTGTGTTGCTGGCGGGTAACTTCGGACTCGCTCAACTGCAGATTGTCGGTGTAACTGTTAGCCGTTTTCGACGCTTTCCAGCTGCCATAGCGGCTGCCGAGGACGGCGTGCAGATCGTCGGTCAACGTCAGGCGAGTGGCCAGGTAACCGGCCTTTTGGCGGGTGTTGTCGCTGGAGCCACGCAGGCTGGTGACGGTGTCGGGGAATTTGGGGATGCCGCCCATGTACTTCCAGTCGGGTACGTTTTCGTAGTCCTTCGCGCGGGCGCCATCGACGGTGTGTGGGCTTTCGTCGCTGCGTTCGGCTTCGCCATACCCGAGCATCATTTCGTGCTCACGCCCGAACAATGAATAGGGTCCGGACACGTTGAAGTCGTAAGCCTTCATTTTTTGCGTGCCGATCATGTGGCTGACGTTGGCGATCATGCCGCTGCGATCCGCCTCGGGGAAGCCGCCACCGCCGTAGTAAATCTTGCCGTCGGTGTCGCTTTCGCGATGGGTGTAAGCCGCCTTGAGGTGCCAGCCCATCCCCAGTTGCTGATCCAGCGTGGCGAACGCGGTCTTGTCTTTCAGCGGCCAGGAACTCCAGGGGGTGGCCATGTTGGTGGAGCGGCCGAGGCCGGCTTTGCTGCCGTCTGCGTTCCAGTAGGGCACGGTCCCCCAGGAGGTGCCCTGCACCTGTTTGTCCTGATAGTCATAACCCACGGCGAGCAGCGTATCGTCGGTCAGGTCGGCTTCGAGAATCCCGTAGCCGACTTCCCTTTGCAGCTGATACTTGTCGCGTACCGAATGACTGTCGCGATAGGCCAGCACGCTGCGCCCGCGCAAGCGTCCGTCGAACGCCAGCGGCCCGCCGACATCGACGTAACTGTAGTAATCGTCATAACTGCCGCCGCTGACACCGGTTTTGGCTTCCCACTGCGCCGTCGGACGCTTGCGCACCATGTTGATGGTGGCCGAAGGGTCGCCTGCGCCCGTGGTCAGGCCGGTTGCGCCGCGCACGACTTCGATACGGTCATAGATGATGGTGTCGGAATCGGACTTCATGTAGTTGAAGGTGTTGAGCATCCCGTCGATCTGGAAATTGTTGATCGTGTAGCCGCGGGAGGAATAGACGACCCGGTCCGAGTCGTTGTGCTGAACCACCACGCCCGTGGTCTGGCGCATGGCGTCGGAGAGCGTGTCGAGTTTGAAGTCGTCCATTTGCTGGCGCGTGATCACGGACACCGATTGCGGCGTCTCCTTGATCGACAGGTTCAAACGGGTGGCGGTGCTCATGGCGCCGGTGGTGTACGACCCGGTGTTTTCGGTGGTGCTGCCCAAGCCTTGGGCCGTGACGCTGGTGGCACCGAGTACCAGGGCGGAGGGTTGTTTGTCCGGGTCGGTTTCAGCCAGTAGGTCCGGGCTTAGTACGGCACTGCAAAACCCAAGGGTAAAGGTCATGGAACGGGTGATAGGCGCGAACATCGCAGCCGACTCCTTGTCGTCAATGAAAAAATTCCGTTTGTTCAAAGACGAAGGAGGGCGGGGGTATTTAGTTATAAACGAGAATTATTATTATCTTCCGAGGTAATTGTAGGAGCGAAGCTTGCTCGCGAAGACGTTGACCCAGCCAGCATAGATGTTGAATCTGCCGACCTCTTCGCGAGCAAGCATCGCTCCTACAGATCTACTGCTGAGCGACTGCCGGGGTCGGCTTCACCTTGGGTTTGATCAGGCTGAAGTCGATCAGCGCTTTCTGCTCGCGCTCATAAGGATTGCCGATCAGCAGTGGGCGCGGCTTGAAACTGTCGCTGACCACGCTCTTGCTGCGATCCAGTTCATCGAAGCTCAGCCCCGCCAGATCGGCCCAGGTATGGATCAGGTGCGAGCTGCTGTACGGCCGCCCCAGATCACCGGCAAAGCTCCAGTCATGGCTTTCGCGCCATTTCGGCGAGGCCCAGGCCATGAATGGAATGGTGTACATCGGCGCCGTCGGCTTGGCCTCGTTGCGACCCAGGGTGTTGTGACCGGCAGAGTCGAAAACGTCTTCGCCGTGGTCGGAGAGGTACAGCAGGAAGCCGTTAGGATCGGTCTTGGCGTAATCCTTGATCAGGCTCGAAACCACGAAATCGTTGTACAGCACCGCGTTGTCATAGCTGTTGTAGGTCGGCAACTGATCGTCACGCACGCCAGCCGGAACGCCGTTGCGGTCCTTGAACTTGTCGAAGGTCGATGGGTAGCGGTACTGATAGCTCATGTGTGTGCCGAGCAAATGCACAACGATCAACTTGCGTGGCGCCGCGTCGGCCAGGGCCTTGTTGAACGGCTCGATCACGTCGCCATCGTACTGGGCGGCGTTCTGGTTGCGGTTGTTGTTCAGGTACACCTGCTCGTCGGCCTGCTCGGAGAAGGTCGTGAGCATGGTGTTGCGCTTGGTCATGGTTTGCTGGTTGGTGATCCAGAAGGTCTTGTAGCCCGCCTGTTTCATCATGCTGACCAGCGACGGCGTCGACAGGTACAGCTCCGGGTTTTCTTCGTCGGCGAACGTCAGGACCTGCTGCAATGCCTCGATGGTGTAAGGGCGCGGGGTGATGACGTTATTGAAGACCGCCAGTTGGTCCTTGAGCTTGTCCAGTTCCGGCGTGGTTTCACGCGGGTAGCCGTAGAGACTCATGCGCTGACGGTTGGTGGATTCGCCGATCACCAGCACCAGGGTGGCAGGCTGATTGGCCATCGAATCCTTGAAATTGTGCAGCGGTGGAATCTTGCTCGCGCTGTCGAGCATGCCCTGCATGTCGGCCAGGGTGTCGAGGTAGCGGTGATAGGCCACGGCCATCTGCCACGGCACTGCCGGTTCGATACGGGTTTCGAACTTCTCGAAACCACTGGCGAAACTGCCGGTGTGAACGGTCTGCTTGGCTAGCGGATAACCCACCACGGCCACCAGAATGGCGGTCGCGGCGACCAATGCGCGACCACGGGGCATGTACACCGGGCGCAAGCGGGTCCACAGGAAATAGGCGAACAGCGTGTGGGCGACAAATGCCGCCACCATCCACCAGGCAAAATACTGGGTCATGTACTCGCCGGCTTCAGAGATGTTCGACTCGAACATGATGAAGATGACGCTCTGGGAAAATTCCTGCTGATAGATGAAGAAGTAACCGAGACTGGCCATGGAACAGGCCCACAGCACCACGCCGATCAGCGCCGCCAATACACGCGTCTTGCGGGGAAACAGCAGCATCGGCGCCAGCCAGATGGCGCTCATGGTGAAGGCCTGGCGGAAACCGCTGAACCCGGAGGTGCCCGTCAATTGGATCAGCAGTTGGGTAATGCCGGAGAAATACCAGAAGAACAGAAACAGCCAGAGAAACCCTGCCCAATCAAACTTGTCCGCAGTCGAATTGCTGCGTTCATACAAAGCCATTGCGTGCTCCAGCCAGAAATCACTTCCACCGCCGGGACGGGAAGGTCGCCGACGAACAGGCGCCGCGCAGATACCGGGCGGCCATAAAGGACCGGAGTATCAACAAGGGCGTGTGAAAGTTTTGTGAGCTGCTGGGCGCGGGTAAATCGTGATGGCGTATCGGAAACAGCGATTGGCTGCTTCCGATTCAGGCGAGGGGATCAGGCGTGGGGAGCGCGCAAAGTGACAGGCATCGGCTGAGCCTGGATACCTTGCGTCAGCAGGCGCAATTGCTCGACTTCCTGTTTGAGCTGGTCGCGTTCGTCTTTCAACTGGCGCAATTCATCACGACGGATCGTGACGTAAAGGGTTTGTGCTGGCCGTGCTGCTTGTACTGTGCCCATTGCTCACCTCGCAAATGGCTTGCCTCAACTGTAAATCCGCCCCGACATCGGTGCTGATTTACTATCGGCGCTGATTTTGATTTCTTTTGTCCCGGAAGGGAACTTTTTTATTTTTCGTGGTCGTTGTGTCTTCGGCACGATTCCCGACGTTATCAATCAGGATCGGGCACAATGCCCGGAAACTTCATGCCAACGCTCTGGACTAACCCTCATTAGTCGCGTTGGGCTATAACCTTTGACACACATTTATTTGTAGTAGGGAGCATCAGCACATGCAACTCGGGATTATTGGACTGGGCCGCATGGGCGGCAATATTGCGCGGCGCCTGATGCTCAACGGGCACACCACCGTTGTTTACGACCGCAATACCGCCTTCGTCGACACCCTGGCCGCCGAAGGCGCCAAGGGCGTCACCGACCTGCCGGCCCTGGTCGCCGGCCTGGCCAAACCACGAGCGGTCTGGATCATGCTGCCGGCAGGCGCACCGACCGAAGACACCATCGACACCCTGAGCACCTTGCTTGAAGCCGGCGACACCATCATCGACGGCGGCAACACCTTCTATAAGGACGACATTCGCCGGGCAAAAACCCTCTCGGAAAAAGGCCTGCACTACATCGATGTCGGTACCTCCGGCGGCGTCTGGGGCCTGGAGCGCGGTTACTGCATGATGATCGGTGGCGAAGCCGACGTGGTTAAACGCCTCGATCCACTGTTCGACAGCCTGGCGCCTGGCATGGGTGACATCCCGCGCACCAAGGACCGCAAGTCGGACGACGATCGCGCCGAACGCGGTTACATCCACGCCGGCCCCGCAGGTTCCGGCCATTTCGTGAAGATGATCCACAACGGCATCGAATACGGAATGATGCAGGCCTTCGCCGAAGGCTTCGACATCCTCAAGACCAAGGCCAGCACCAACCTGCCGGAAGACCAGCGCTTCAACCTGAACGTCGGCGATATCGCCGAAGTCTGGCGTCGTGGCAGCGTGGTCTCGTCGTGGCTGCTCGACCTGACCGCCGATGCCCTGGCTGCCGATCCGCAGCTCGATAATTTCTCCGGTTCCGTAGCGGACAGCGGGGAAGGTCAATGGACCATTGAAGCGGCCATGGAACAAGCGGTACCGGTGCCCGTGCTGTCGAACTCGCTGTTCGCCCGCTATCGCTCGCGTGGCCAAGGCACCTTTGGCGACAAGATTCTCTCGGCCCAGCGCTTCGGCTTCGGCGGCCACGTGGAGACTGCGAAGAAATGACCCGTTTGATCCGCAATAAATCCAAGGCAGAACCCGCACCACCGACCACGCTGTTCCTGTTCGGTGCCCACGGTGACCTGGTCAAGCGCTTGCTGATGCCGGCGCTGTACAACCTGAGTCGCGACGGTCTGCTTGGCGATGGACTGCGGATCATCGGCGTCGACCACAACGCCATCACCGACGAAGCGTTTGCCCAGAAGCTCGAAGACTTCATTCGGGCCGAAGTGGCAAGCAAAGTCGGCAAGGGCGATCAAGCCCTTGACCCGGCGTTGTGGGCCAAACTGGCCAAAGGCATCAGCTACGTCCAGGGCGACTTCCTGGACGACAGCACGTATCAGGCGCTGGCGGCGAAAATCGCCGCCAGCGGCACCGGCAACGCGGTGTTCTACCTGGCCACCGCGCCACGTTTCTTCAGCGAAGTGGTGCGTCGTCTCGGCGCTGCCGGTTTGCTGCAAGAGACGCCGGAAGCGTTCAGAAGGGTAGTCATCGAAAAGCCGTTCGGCTCTGACCTGCACACCGCCGAAGCCTTGAACGCGTGCTTGCTCAAGGTCATGACGGAAAACCAGATCTACCGGATCGATCACTATCTGGGCAAGGAAACCGTGCAGAACATTCTGATCAGCCGGTTCTCCAACAGCCTGTTCGAAGCGTTCTGGAACAACCATTACATCGACCACGTACAGATCACCGCCGCGGAAACCGTCGGCGTGGAAACCCGTGGCAGTTTTTATGAACACACCGGCGCCCTGCGGGACATGGTGCCCAATCACCTGTTCCAGCTATTGGCGATGGTGGCCATGGAACCGCCGGCTGCCTTTGGCGCCGATGCGGTTCGCGGCGAGAAGGCCAAAGTAGTGGGGGCGATCCGTCCCTGGTCCACCGAAGAGGCACGGGCCAATTCGGTGCGCGGCCAATACGCCGCTGGCGAAATCGACGGCAAGCCGTTGGCGGGTTATCGCCAGGAAAACAACGTAGCGCCCGACAGCACGACGGAAACTTATGTCGCGCTCAAAGTCATGATCGACAACTGGCGTTGGGTCGGCGTGCCGTTCTACCTGCGCACTGGCAAGCGCATGAGCGTGCGCGACACCGAGATTGTCATCTGCTTCAAACCGGCGCCTTACGCGCAGTTCCGTGATACCGAGGTCGATGAGCTGCAACCGACCTATCTGCGGATTCAGATTCAACCCAACGAAGGCATGTGGTTCGACCTGTTGGCCAAGCGCCCCGGCCCCGCGTTGAAAATGGCCAATATCGAACTGGGTTTTGCCTACAAGGATTTCTTCGAAATGCAGCCGTCCACCGGCTACGAAACCCTGATCTACGATTGCCTGACCGGCGATCAGACGCTGTTCCAGCGCGCCGACAACATCGAGAACGGCTGGCGTGCCGTGCAACCGTTCCTCGATGCCTGGCAGCAGGATGCGAGCGTGCAGACTTACGCGGCGGGCGAAGACGGGCCGGCGGCGGCAGAAGACCTGCTGACCCGCGATGGTCGCGTCTGGCATAGCCTCGGATGAGTGACGAAACGCAACAACCCATCCGCTTTTTGCTCAGTGACATGGACGGCACATTGTTACTGCCCGATCACAGCCTCAGTCAGCGCACCATCGACGCGGTCCGTTCGTTGCGTGAGTCGGGCGTGCTGTTCAGCCTGGCCACCGGCCGGCCGCCGAAAGCCATGCTGCAACAGATCGAAGCCTTGGGCGTCGATCTGCCGACGGCGGCGTTCAATGGCGGCACCATCGTAAACCCCGACGGCAGTTTGCTGGTCGCGCATTACTTGCCGGCAACGGCCGCGCTGACCACGTTGACGCAGTTTGCCGATCTGCCGGACATCGAGGTGTGGGTGTTCAGCGGCGGCGACTGGCTGGTGAAAGACTCGAATGGCCCCATGGTGCCACGGGAACAGCACGGCCTGGGGTATCCGCCCGTGGTGGTGGAGAGTTTCGAGCCCTATCTGGAATACATCGACAAGATCGTCGCGGCGAGCAACAACACGCAGTTGTTGATTGAGCTTGAGGCGCAGTTGCTGCCCAGGGTCGAGGGCCAGGCGCAGGTGTCACGCTCGCAGCCGGTGTACCTCGACGTGACCGCGATGCAGGCAAACAAGGGGGACGCACTGGCGACACTGGCAGAGTTCCTCGGTGTACCGCTCGGGCAGACCGCCGCCATGGGCGATGGCGGCAATGACCCGGCGATGTTTCATCGCGCCGGATTGTCGATTGCCATGGGTCAGGCGGAGGAGGCGGTGAAGCGTCAGGCCGACGTAGTGACCGGGGCCAATACCGAAGACGGCGCGGCGCAGGCGATCGAGCGGTACATCATCAACGCAGGTTAACCGCGTTATCGTTCTTCGCGGGCAAGCCTCGCTCCTACAAGTTAGCGGTGAATCTGTAGGAGCGTGGCTTGCCCGCGAAGGCGTCAAACCTGCCGACTCAAAGCCAGAAACTCACCGCATACCAGCCCAGCACACCCATCACCACCGTATACGGCAACGCCATCCACACCATCCGCCCATACGACAGGCGAATCAGCGGGGCAATCGCCGACGTCAGCAGAAACAGAAACGCTGCCTGGCCATTCGGCGTCGCCACGCTCGGCAGGTTGGTGCCGGTGTTGATCGCAATCGCCAGTGTCTCGAAATGCTCACGGCTCATGTGGCCGGAGATGAACGCCTGTTTCACTTCGGTGATGTAAATGGTCGCGACGAACACGTTGTCGCTGATCGCCGAGAGTAAACCGTTGGCAATAAACAGCATGCCCGGTTGCTGATTCGCCGGCAGCGCCAGCACCCACTGGATCAGCGGCGTGAACAACTGCTGGTCGTGAATCACCGCCACTACCGCGAAAAACACCACCAGCAGCGCCGTGAACGGCATGGCGTCCTTGAAGGCGTTGCCGATGCGGTGCTCGTCAGTGATGCCCGTGAATGCGGTAATCAGCACGATCACCATCAAGCCGATCAAGCCGACTTCGGCAATATGGAACGCCAGGGCGGCAATCAGTATCAGCGCCGCCAGCCCCTGAACGATCAGCGCAGCGCGTTGGTGTGAGGTGCGTTGGGCGTTGTCTTCGGCGGCGTAATTGGCCAGCACCGCGCGCACGTTGTCTGGCAGGAGCGTGCCGTAACCGAACCAGCGCAGTTTCTCCAGCAGCACGCAGGTCACCAGGCCCGCCACCAGCACCGGCATGGAAACCGGGGCGACTTTCAGGAAGAACTCAGAGAAGTGCCAACCCATTTCGTGGCCGATCAGCAGGTTCTGCGGTTCGCCGACCAGCGTGCAAACGCCACCCAGTGCAGTGCCCACGGCGCCGTGCATCAGCAAGCTGCGCAGGAAGGCGCGGAACTGTTCGAGGTCCCCGTGATGCAGCGTTGGCAGATGCTGGTCATCGTTGAATTCGCTGTCCTGGCGCGGATCGTTACCCGAAGCGACACGGTGATACACCGAGTAAAACCCCACGGCGGCACTGATGATCACAGCGGTCACGGTCAAGGCATCGAGAAAAGCCGAGAGGAACGCCGAAAGAAAGCAGAACATCAACGCCAGCATGGCTTTGGAGCGAACGCCGAGCAGCAGGCGCGAAAACAGAAACAGCAGCAGGTCTTTCATGAAGTAGATGCCGGCCACCATGAACATCAGCAGCAGAATCACCGGGAAGTTGTGCAGCAGTTCGTCATACAGCGCCTGAGGCGTGGTCATCTTCAGCAACAGCGCTTCGACCAGCAGCAAGCCGCCCGGCATCAGCGGATAGCACTTGAGCGCCATGGCCAGGGTGAAGATGAATTCCAGCACCAGCAGCCAACCGGCCGCTACCGGACCTACGGTCCATAGCACCAGGGCATTGAGAATCAGGAAACCGACAATACTGGCCTTGTACCAGCGAGGTGAGTGCCCGAGAAAATTATGCGCGAACGCCTGGGCCATTGAGCCGGACATCGGCTGCTCCTTGTATTAAGAAGCGCGCAACTTGCCGCAAGCGGTACGGAAGATCAAGCGCAGGAAAGCTCGGCAGGCCTATCCCAGATAGCGAGCGACGATTGCCCGGTAGTTGCCATCCAGTGAATAGCCGCCTACGACAATGTTGCCATCGTCCTGCACGGCCAGCGACGTTGCGGTATCCAGGCTGCGACCCAGGCGGGTGCGGACCCAGCCGATGCCTTTGCCGAACAGCTCGTCGAGTTGTCCGTCAGGGCGATGCCGGGCCAGGATGAAGTCGGCTTCGACACCGCCGATGGTCGCGCCAACGGTCAGCACACGCCCGTCTGCAAGGGCGTGGGCGGCGGTCCACTGGCAGCCACTGTGGCCGATCCCCAGCAAATGCGGCTGGCCACCGTTGCAATGGATGTCCGGGCGACCGTTGCTGTGTACTTTCAAGGCCATGCAATGCATCGGGTCGCGGCTGCTGCCAAAACAGTGCAGGTCGCCGTTGGCCTGCTGGACGACCTGGCTGACCTGGGCGTGACGCCCTTGTGCCAAGAAACTCATGAAGCCATCCACGGCGAAACGGTCGTCCAGGCTGCCGTCGCTTAGATAGCGCGCAAGCAGGCCTTCTTCAGGGAAGTTGATCGAGCCGCCCACCAGAATCCGGCCGTCGCGTTGCACCAGCAGGCTGCTGAGCCAGGTGTTCATCAGCAGGTGTCTGACCAGGACGAAGCCACGACCGTTGAAGGTGTCGTCCAGCGAACCGTCGGGGTTGAGTCGCACCAGCAGGCCGACGTGATCGGCCAGTTCAAAATGATGATTGGCCAGCAGGACCATCCGGCCGTCTTCCTGCACGCACACATCACAGGCTTCGGCGCCCGGTACGCCGGGGGGAAGCCAGGCATCCCGCACGCCCCGGGAAAGATTGCCCGGCAGGCGCACGACACGGCGTCCGTTGTCGCCAAAGTCGGGGACCGGTTTGCCTTGCTGATCGAACAAGGCGAGGGCAGGCAGTGTCTGGTGCTCATTTTCATAGTGCAGGCCGGCCAACAGAATGCACCCGTCGGGCCGGATCAGCACTTTGCCACCCATGGACTCGAAGCCGGGTTCGAATTGGCTGATGACACTGCCTTGTTTGCCGAACGCCAGATCCGCCGAGCCATCCGCAAGCAGGCGGGCCAGACCGAAGCGGCTGCCGCTCGGGGTTCCGACCTTGGCCGCGACGAGCAGCCGGCCTTGTGAATCAATCGCGACGCCGGTGGCCATGCTCGACGTGCTGCCGGCGAAATACACCTGGGTTTTACCGGCGCTGGCAAAGGTTTTGTCGAGCTCCCCGGCGGCGCTCAGCGTCGCAGGCAGGACCACAGCGGTCTGGGTTGACATGCACGCATCTCCTTGCGAGTCGTCTTGATCCAGGAGTTGGGGGGCGACTTATAGTAGAAACATTCAATCCCTGAATGATTGGTTGCACAACTGTAATAACTAACAGACGGAGGGGCGTTTTGTGCCAGAACAGTGTCTTTTCGACCCACTGACAAGCCTGCCAAGTATTTGGCCGCGTTCAGGTACAAATAAATGTTGCGCGTATTGTCTGCTGGCAAGGCCGGCAAACTAACGATCATGGGGGAGGGTGCGGATTACCGATAAGTAATCCGCAAAAAGATTAGTGCGGCATCGACCACGATTGCAGCGCGTAACCTTCCTGGCTCAGCTCTTTACGGGCTTCTTCCAGAACATGTTCCAGTTGTGCCGGGTCGGTATAGGCACTGCTTGGGATCTGCTTGCGAATGCAGGTATTGGTGCGGTCGATGACGGTCAGGCTGAGTTCGCCGTTGCCGTCTTGTGGGGCCCAGGCCACGCATTGAAATGGCTTGAACGCGCGGTCGGCAATCAAAAGAGCTTCGTTGATACGGAGCGGGGCGGTCATGGGGTCTTCTCTCTGTATGCCCAATCAAGTGATGTGCCGTCGGTTGGGCTTACCGTTCGGCTGGTTACTTGTACTGATGCCCGCAACCGGTGGGTGGGTCACATACAATTAAAAGAATTTTCAACTTTCTTTCATCGGTTCGAGGTTTCGACGGCTTTTGAAAGCTGGGTGAAAGGTTCGAGTCGTTAGGTAACTAATAAAGTTGCTTCTTATAACTGCTTGCGCGCACTTCCTATAGTCAATCGATACAAGACAGTGTCAAATTCTTGCTAGTGTTACAGCCAGATCCGCCAAATGATTGTTTTTAATAAAATTTCATAAAATTTGGCGTCAAGGAACAGTCATGATCGAAGCGCCTGCGTTACGACGTCTGTTAGTAGTGGACCCTTGCGACGACTGTCATCGCCTGCTGCCAGGTCTGCGTTCTGTAGGTTGGGATGTTGATAGCTGTACGCTGGAAAATGCCGCTGACCGAACCTGCGACGTCGGCCTGTTGCGGCTCCAGCCTTTTCATCTGGAGCACCCCGAGGCGGTCAAGGAACTGATCAGCCGCAGCGGCACCGAATGGATCGCCGTGCTCAATCAGGAAGTCCTGCGGCTGCAAAACGTCGGGGACTTCGTCTGCGAATGGTTTTTCGATTTCCACACCTTGCCGTTCGATGTCTCCCGGGTTCAGGTGACACTGGGTCGGGCGTTCGGTATGGCGCGTTTGCGTGGTCAAGGCACGGTTCACATCGATCAGCCCGAACACGAGCTGCTTGGTGACAGCAAGCCGATTCGCGAACTGCGCAAACTGCTGAGCAAGCTGGCGCCAACCGAATCTCCGGTGTTGATTCGCGGCGAGAGCGGGACCGGTAAAGAACTGGTCGCCCGCACCCTCCATCGGCAATCCCAGCGCCACAGCAAACCCTTTGTCGCGATCAATTGCGGCGCAATTCCCGAACACCTGATCCAGTCCGAGTTGTTTGGCCACGAGAAAGGAGCCTTTACCGGCGCCCATCAGCGCAAGGTCGGGCGGATCGAAGCGGCCAATGGCGGCACTCTGTTTCTCGACGAGATCGGTGACCTGCCGCTGGAGCTACAAGCCAACCTGTTGCGTTTTCTCCAGGAAAAACACATCGAACGCGTGGGCGGCAGCCAGCCGATTCCGGTCGATGTGCGGGTGTTGGCGGCGACCCACGTCGACCTTGAAGCGGCCATCGAGAAGAAACGCTTCCGCGAGGATTTGTATTACCGCCTCAACGTGCTGCAAGTGGTCACCGCCCCGCTGCGTGAGCGGCATGGCGACCTGTCGATGCTGGCCAACCATTTCTCCCATTTCTACAGCCATGAAACCGGCCGCCGTCCGCGCAGTTTCAGCGAGGACGCACTGATCGCCATGGGCAAGCACGACTGGCCGGGCAACGTGCGCGAGCTGGCCAACCGTGTACGTCGCGGGCTGGTTCTGGCGGAGGGCCGGCAGATCGAGGCGCGTGACCTCGGGCTGATCAGTCAACACACAATCGCTGCGCCGATGGGCACCCTCGAAGACTACAAGACCCGCGCCGAACGCCAGGCGTTGTGCGATGTATTGAACCGCCACAGCGACAACCTGAGTGTCGCCGCCCGAGTGCTGGGCGTGTCGCGGCCAACCTTCTACCGACTGCTGCACAAGCACCAGATCCGTTAGGGCGGGGCGAAACGAAAAGGCCCGCTGCGATGAACCTCGCAGCGGGCCTTTTTCATTCAGGTGTAGCGGTTAGAAGTAGTACGGGAATTTCAGGCTGAAGGAAAAGTCTGGCGCGTCGTCGGTCAGGCCAATGGCCAGGTTGGGGACGATCGTCAGGTTGTCGGTGGCTGCCATGGTCATGCCGATGTTGAAGTTGGCCGCGTTGTAATCGCTGTTGGAAATTGATTGCCAATCGCCACCGTCGGGCTTGATTTTGCTTTTGCGGGCGAACTGGTCGGTGAACGAGAACGACATACTCATCTTCTCGTTCAAGGCGAATGCAATGCCGGCGCCGACTTGCCAGGAATCGCCCAGTTTCACGTCTCCTTTCACCTTGGAGCCGACCTGAGGGCTGATGTCGCTGAAAGAGTCCTCCATGTTGTAGGTGTAGGCCAGGGTGCCGAACAGCACGGCCGGGTCGAAGGTCTTGACCAGCGAGATACCCGGGGTGATCGACCAGACGCCGTTACCGGTAGGCAAGTCCTCGGGGACCGCGAGGTTGTCGTTGTTCGGGTCTTCGACCAGTTTGATGCCGTAAGGGTCCTTGCCGGTCGGTGCCTTGACACGCAGTGTAAAGACCGCGTCTGGCAGACTGACCGACTCATCCAGAAACTTGTAAGCAACGCCAACGTTCACATCGCCGATGGTCGGGTCGCGGGTGACGGTTGCGTCCGACGTCACGGGGCCGGCGCCACCGGCGCCACCGGAGGAATACGTCGACTCGCGATAAACCACGGGGACGTTAATGTCGAACTGCCAGCGCTGCGCCACGTTGTAGCGGGCAGTCAGGTCCAGTGTCCAGTTGTCGGCCTTGATGCGGTCGAGGTTGATGTTGCCGAGGAAAATCGAGTCCAGTGCCAGAAAACCATTGAGCGTCAGCGCGCGTGTATCGAAGTGCGTGTAGGTGAGGCCGGTTTCGACACTGAACTTGCCGCCGCCGAAGAACCCGCTGGCTTCGTCATACAGGTTGGAAACGCTTTGCGCCGGCTCGGCATCTTCTTTGAGCGATTGGCCGTATGAACTGCCTGTGGTGCCCGGCGCACCGGCAGCCACCGTCTGGCCACCCCTGGCCGGCTCGGCAGGGGATTTGGTCAGGCGTTTGGGGGCCGGTGTCGCAGGTGCTTCTTCTACTTGGCGAACGCGCTGTTCGAGTACCATCAGAGCGTTCTGTTGTGCTTCGTAACGCTGTTTCAACTCCATGAGTTCTTGTTTTAATGCTTCGACCTGGGGGTCCGGTGCTGCGTACAGCAATGTGGCCGGGGCCAGGCTACTCAAACAAACGATAGCTCTGAGCGTTATGGATCGGTGCATGGGTTAGCCGTCCCTTCTGACTGCATCTGATGAGACTGAGCGTAGATCAGAATCCTAGAGTGCGAATTCCTTTGAGTTGGTCCAGGTTGCCGTTCAGTGAACCGGTTGATGACAGGTTGTCGCGCAGCACAACGTTGATCGACATCATGTTTCTGACCTGGTTACCACCGCCAAGCAGCGTCGCGTTTTGCATCAGCCCGCCTTGGGCAAGGCGCTGCACGGTGCTGCCCTGGTTGTTGTTGGCGATGATGTTGAGCTGCACGCCCGTACCGGTAGCGGAAATACTCATCACGCCGGCACCGTTGGTGTGGTTCAGGGTTGAGCCCGAGGCCAACGCTTGCCCCTGGTTGTCCATCTGTGGTGCCTGGCTACCTCTGCTGACGTTGAGATCAACGTTGTTGTAAGCGCTGTTGTTGTCGCCGGCAGCGCGCACAACCTGAGTGACGCCCTGGGTAGTGTTCAAACCGTTACCGCCGCTGACGATTCCTGTGCCCTGAGAAACCGCCGAGCCATCGCCATTCACGTCGATCATCGACACATAGAACTGTGGCTTGATGGTCGTTTGTTGAATTTGCATCGAGGAGGTTGCCCCGATCACCTGACCGTTGGCATTTTGCCAGGTGCTGGTCATGACAATCCCGAAACTGATGACGCGTCCCGGCATGACATAGCGGCCTCGCAGGTTCGCCAGTTCCTGATCGCTCAGTTCAATGGGTTTGAACGTCTGTGCCTGGGTTGGCAGGCTGGCGGCCAGGCAAGCCACGGCCAGCCAGATTGGAGTCTTCATTAGATGCTCCCGGAGCGTCATGCTCCCTTGTTATTAGAAGAAGTCGCTTCGGATAAATCCGAAGTCCAACAACTCTGCGTCTTGCACCGGGCTGAAGGTGTCGAGGCGGTTCCTGGCGGTCAGTGGCACGGGAGGGTCGAGCAGCGCGTTGGTTTTGTCGTAGCCCTGGCCAATGACGGCAAAGATGATGCCGTTCCAGCCTTTGACAAAGTCGTCGACTTGGTAGCGTTTATGACCGAGTACCGGATCTCCGATGTATACCCAGCCCTTTTGGACTTTTTGCAGGACCACAAAATGTTTGTAGCCACGGATATCCATGAGGACCACGACCGGAATTCTGATGTCGTTCAGCGTTTCCGGCGCCACCCGGTAGCCACGGGCCCGCATGCCGATACTTTCCACGTAACGCTTCATGTCGAGCATGGAGAAGCCCTGAACGCGGACAAGGTCTTGATCGGCATGTGCCAGCATGCCTTCGATGATCTGTTCTTCGTTCACGTCCAGCCAATAGGCCTGGCGCAATATCGTCGCCAGCGCAGCTGCGCCGCAACTGAAGTCGGTTTTCTGTTGCACCAGGTCGGCAAATTTACGCTCGCGTATGCTCTGGATCGGCTTGTACACCACCGCGCCGCCCGGCAGGACGGAAAGCGGCATTTGTGCAGCCTCGATCACACTGGACACACAAAGCAAAAGTACCAAGGCGATAATGCGCATGGTGGGACGCCCTCTGGTTGTGTTGAAAAAGGCCCCCGTGAGGGGGCCTCCAGAGACAGCCATCAGAACGATTGGTTGGAAATGGCCAACGAGTTGCTTTGTTGGTTACCCACACCGGCAGCCACGTTGACGCCGAGGTTGCCACTGCCGCCATTCACCGAACCGCTCAGGGTTGCAGTGTTGGTGACAGGGTTAGCCCAGCCATTTGGGGTCAGGATTTGATAGGAAACTGTGTTGCTCAATTCCCATGCATTGCTTTCGCTGTAGCCCTTCTCTTCGTGTTTGGTAGAAGCGGACGATTTCTCGCCTGATTTCTCGAACGAAGAGTCAAACGATTTTGAGAACGAAGAATCGAACTTCTTCTCGAACGAAGAGTCGGTCGATTTTGAGTGCTCTGTATCGATAGATGCTTTAAGCGATGCGTCAACCGATAGGTCGACAGACTTGCTGCGAGTGCGATCGCCATAGCCGTTATTATGAGTAACGGTTTTGGTGACATTCGCATCTGCGGTCAAAACAGCGTCAACAGCAGCATGGCTGGTGGAGCTCTTGTCGGTGCTTTTTGATCCGTTTGCATCAAAGTGCTTGGTGCCGCTGACGTCAAAACTGCTAGCACCTTTCTTGGTCCAGTTGCTGGACGCGCTCTTATCAATGTTCAACTCGGAGTTATGGCTGAAAGAGGAATTACCGCTTTTGGTTGTGGTTAGCGTCACCGTCGTCAGGGCGAAGTTCCGATCGGCGTTGTTATTCACTACCAGACCAGGACCATTCTGATCGGCGGAGGCGGTGGCTGTTGCGTTACCCAGCGGCGAATTGGAGTTGGCAATCGCCATGGTGTTTTTCTGTTGGTTCAGGTCGCCACCGGCAATGTTGATCCCCATATTGCCGTTGCCACCATTGCCCGATCCGCTCATCACGGCAGAGGCTGTGGTGTTGTAGTTGTCGACCTTGTTGTGGTTGCTGTACTGCTTGACGCTGGCAGTGGCAGTGGCAACCCCGAACACGAAGGAGTTATCCAGAGCGGAAGTGGCGCCAGCGTTCGCGATGGCGGCAGCGTTGTCCTGTTGGTTGCCGTCGCCTGCCGCCACGTTGATACCGACGTTGCCGTCGGCGCCTGTGGCAGAGTCGGTCATCTCTGCCTTGTTAATAGTCCCTTCGTTACGGATGCGATTGTTGGTGCTGCTTTGTTTGTCGTAGGCATTGGCAGTCGCGTAAACAGGGATCTTCATTGGAGGAGGAGTGTGGTGACCGTTGTTATGATGGCCATTGTGGTGGTCATCGTGACGCCGATCGTTTTGCCCAGCTTGTACAGCAACAGCCATGACCGCAGCAATTGCGAAAACCAGAGGCTTGAGTGCCGTCGAAGGTTTCATGGTGATTCTCCGTACTTATTTTAGGTTAAGTGTTGTTCCTAACTGTTTGGGTCAATCCGCGACCCGTACGTTCAGGGTGTTGGCCATTCGGTTTCCCACCCCGGCGCTCTGATTCAACTGAATCACCCCGCGGCTACCGGTGAATGCCTGGTCACTGGTAGAGACCTGGCGATAGCCTGGTGCAGAGTCAGTCGGATCGGAGTTTTTGATCAGCGCCACGTTCTGTTGCATGAGGACGCTGTCGTCGATACTTTGCGGTTGATTGCTGATGCTTATCCGCAGGGCATTGGCTTGCTGAGTGCTGGCACCGGCGCTCTGGTTGACACCCAGTACGCCGTAGCCGCGGCTGAAGGAGTCGCCCTGAATGCTGGCTCGAGCATCCATCCTGGGGTCGACTTCGGTATGCAATCGTTGGCGAATCTGCGTGGTCGCGCTGGCGCCATGGCCCATGGCGATGGCCCGGGCATTAGCCTGTTGCTGCTGATCGCCGGCAGCCTGGTTGACCGCGAAGTTACCTTGGTACTGCGCGCCCGAATTACTGATGTCGGCATTATTGATGACGGGGGGTTGAGCAAAGCTCGATGCGCTGCAAAACATAGCGATAATCAGCAGCTTACGATTCATCTCAACGGCCTCCCGTAATGACGTTCAGACCGCTCAGGCCTCGCTGGACGCTTGAATTGACCAGGTTGGAAATACCGTTGCCCGAACCTCCCGAACGTCCGGCGGGAAGGTTGGAAAGCTGATTCTGGGTGGTGATGTTGCCGCCCAGGTTTGTGTTGCCTAACGTGACGAGGCGGGTGATCCCGGCACCACTGGCAACGTTGGCAAAGTCGCCGTCGTTCAACTCGTTCGTTTGCCTGAGGATTTGTTGGCTCGGGTTGGCATTGGCGGTCGTGGGGTTAGGGTCGGGAGCCACCGGCGCTTGCACGGCGTTTCGTGTCTGGACATCACGCTTGATAATGATGATGCCGTCGTCAGCCTGGACACTTGAGCCCAATGCGCATCCGATCAGGAGGAGGCAGGTAAAGCCTTTATTGAAAGTATTGAAAGTCCCCACAGTGGCAATTCCTTCTTTTTGTGGGCTGGCCCTAGTCAGCGATGTGAAGGAGAGAGCGAATGCTGTGCCGTTTTTTGAATTTTGTTTTAATTCAACGGGTTAAAAATTTTGTCCGGGAGGCCGATGTCGGTGCTGTTTCACGTCTGAGACGGGCGCGGGCGCTTTTGTCCAACAAAAGCGGTTGCAGTGCTCTAGATCAATGCTTTGCGCCGAGGTGTATTGGGGGCTTAACAGCTGACGGGCGAAGAGGGTGCAGACCGCTGAAACGGCCTGTTTGGGGTGGGGTGGGTGTAACAGGTATGGACACTTTTGCCCCCAAAACAGGGGAATTACTGGGTGAAAACCCCTAAAAACGGGTCAGGGGTTCAGCAGCAGGGTGACGGCTTGCAGTGCCTGAAAACGACGTTCCGCCCAGTTTCCCTGCAGAATTTGAAAAGGCTGTTGATGGGTTTCAAGCCATGTCAGGGTTGCGTCGAAAAATGCCCGGCGCTCGCTCAAATCGGGTTGGCAGCGTTGGCCATCATCCTTCCAGTCGACCTGATCGGGAGACAGCAACAGGTGCAAGTCGTACTGGCGAGCCAGCAGCGCCTGCTCGATCCACGCGGGGCAATCGCCAAACAGGGTCTGGCTCCAGAGGATGTTACTCAGCAGGTGGGTATCGAGAATCAGCAACGATGGCTGCCGGGCCCGGGCCTCGTCTTCCCATTGCAATTGCCCGCGGGCGATCTCCGGAATGTCGGCCAGGCAGGTATCACGCGGATTTTGTTCGATAAACCAGCGGACATATTCGTCGACCAGCACTCCGCCGAAATGCGCTTGCAACTCGGCCGCGAGCCAACTCTTGCCGCTGGATTCGGGGCCGGTGAGTACCAGGACTTTCATGTGCGCAATGCCGGGTCGGTGCGCCATTCCCGCCAGCCTTGAACGGCGATCACGGCAAACAACGCATAGAGCCCGGCGGTCAAGTACATGCCCTTGTAGACGAAGAGCCCGACGAAAACCACATCCAGGGTGATCCACAGAGGCCAGCATTGAACGCGCTTTTGCGCCATCCAGACCTGCGCCACCAGGCTGAACCCCGTCAGTGCCGCATCGAGCCAGGGCTGCGCGGCATCGGTCCAGTGCGCCATGGCCGCGCCGAGCAACAGACTGCCGAGGGCACCGATGGCCAGGCCTGTCGCGATCGATTTGCCCTTGAGTTGGCTAACCTGCCGCCCTTGCCGCGCAACCCCCGCGCGGGTCCACTGCCACCAGCCATAGAGCTGCAACGCGGCGTAGATCACCTGCAACAGCATGTCCGAATACAGCTTCACTTCAAAAAAGACCCAACTGTACAGCGACACCATGACCAGACCGATCGGCCAGCACCAGGGGTTCTGTTTGACCGTCAACCAGACGGCAATGACACCGAGGGCGGCGGCAAACAGTTCAAGCCCGGACATGGAGGTTCCTTGGAGCAGACGAAGAGGGGAGCGAATTGTACCCGGATTGCAGCGGATGAGGCTGTGCTGGCGAGGGAGAAAGCACTCGTTGACCTGTAGGAGTCCGGCTTGCCGGCGATGGCGATTTCACTGGCGCTATCGCCAGCAAGCCGGCTCCTACGGATCGCGGGGGTGTTGGGATTTGTGGGTTCACCCGAAACCTGTAGGAGCCGGCTTGCCGGCGATGGCGATTTCACTGGCGCTATCGCCAGCAAGCCGGCTCCTACGGATCGCGAGGGTGTTGGGATAGTGGGCTCACCCCAAACCTGTAGGAGTCCGGCTTGCCGGCGATGGCGATTTCACTGGCGCTATCGCCAGCAAGCTGGCTCCTACGGATCGCGGGGGTGTTGGGGATTGTGGGTTCACCCCAAACCTGTAGGAGTCCGGCTTGCCGGCGATGGCGATGTCGCGGGTGCCATCACCGGCAAGCCAGGCGCCTACACGCGGAATTGTTTGAG